>JAHCAI010000014.1 GCA_019634975.1 Burkholderiales bacterium | reverse complement strand
CCGACTCTGCTTCCACGGCTGCCCCGGGCGCGGGCAAGCAGCAGTTCGCCCGCGGGCGTCAGCCGGACACCGCTGCGATGGCGCTCGAAAAGCGGGCTGCCGACCGACAGCTCGAGGTTCTTCAACTGCTTGGTCAGCGCGGGCTGGGAAATGCCGGCGCGCGTCGCGGCGAGGCCGATCTGCCCTTCCTCGGCGATGCTGACGAAAAGGGCAAGCTGCTGGAGTTTCATTGTATTCCTAAAAGTTATGCAATTTAAAAGATAAGGCTATTTGTCATTATATTAGGACCGTGGCAGCATGCCGCCGTCCGACAGGGGGTGCCAGTGCAGTGACGGGAAGCGGCGATGGACGACGCTCCCCGGCCGTCTTCCCGGGCAGGCCGCGGGCAGCGCGACCTTGCTACTCAGGAGTTGTGGAATGAAACCCATGAACCTGCTGTTCATCATGTCCGACCAGCACAGCCGCGGGGTCACCGGCTGCTATGGCAATCGCTTCGTGAAGACGCCGGTGCTGGATCGCCTCGCCGCCGCCGGTACCGTGTTCGAAAACGCATATTCCCCGTCGCCGATATGCGTTCCGGCGCGCGCGGCGCTGGCGACCGGTCGCCAGGTGCACGAGACACGCTGCTGGGACAATGCATCGCCTTATACGGGGCAGGTGCCGAGCTGGGGCCACCGGCTGCAGGCCGCAGGCCTGCGCGTTGAATCGATTGGCAAGCTTCACTATCGCAACGAACATGATGACACCGGCTTTGATCGCCAGATCCTGCCGATGCATATCGTCAACGGCATCGGCGACGTGATGGGCTCGGTCAAGGATCCGATGCCGGTGCGCCGCAAGGCGCGGGACCTGGTCAACAAGATCGGTGCCGGCGAGTCGGGCTACACGCGCTACGACCGCCAGATCACCGAACAGGCCTGCGAGTGGCTGCTGGGCGAGGGCACGAAGGGCGGGAAGCCGTGGATGCTCTTCGTATCCCTGGTTGCGCCGCATCCGCCGTGGTTCGCGCCCCAGGACTGTTTCGACCGCTACGAAGGGGTCGACTTGCCGTCGCCCAAGCCGTTGCCTGCGGATATGGCGCAAGACCATCCCTGGCTGGAAGCGCGCCGCGCATCGCACCTTGTCGATCCGTTTTTCACAGACGATGCCCGGCGCCTGGCGGTCCGCTCTTACTACGCCCTGACCAGTTTTCTTGATGACAACGTCGGCAGGATGCTCGAAGCGCTGCGCCGCGCCGGCCTGGAAGGCAACACGCGAATCATCTACACCAGCGACCATGGCGAAGACCTCGGTTCGCGGGCAATGTGGGGCAAGGGCACCATGACCGAGGAGGCGGCCGGAATCCCGATGATCCTCGCCGGGCCTGACGTGCCCCGTGGCCGGCGGATTGCCGCGGCGACCTCGCTGCTGGATGTTTTTCCGAGCGTGCTCCATTGCTGTGGCGTGGCGCCAGCGGAAAAGGACCGTGACCTGACCGGAAAATCCCTGTTCGCAATGGCGGCGGGCCCTGACGATCCGGAGCGGCTGCTGATGGTCCAGTATCACGCCACCGGCGCGGCTTCCGGCGCCTTCATGCTGCGACGGGGGCGCATGAAGTACCTGCATTACGTCGGTTTCCGGCCGCAGTTGTATGACCTGGCCAACGACCCGGGAGAGTTGCGCGACATCAGTGCCGAGACTTCCAGCCGCAAGATGCTGGACAGGATGGAGCGCGAACTGCGCGCCATCATCGATCCGGAGACGATCGATGCGCAGGCGAAGGCCGACCAGCGGGCGCTGGTCGAGCGCCACGGCGGGCGCGAAGCAGTGGTGAACAAGGGCGGATTCGGCTCCACGCCGGCGCCCGGGGAAAAGCCGGAGTACCGATAGGCGGGCGGAACGACATCTGGCGGTAACAAGGGAACAACACAATAAGACAGTCCTAAACCGAGGAGGCACCATGAGAGCGATGCACGACATTCAGGTGGCGATGTTGGCAGTTCCGGAAACGGCGAAAAGGAGGTGGCGACTGGGCTGGCTGTTGGCGATGCTGGCCTGCCCGACCCTGGTCGCGGCGGCGGACGGCTACCCCTCGAAGAACATCACGGTCATCGTGCCGTTTGCGGCCGGTGGAGGCACGGACATGTTTGCCCGGGTGATCGGCGAAGGAATTTCGAGGGCGTCGGGTCGGAACGCCATCATCGACAACCGCTCCGGGGGCGGCGGCACTATCGGCACGGGCATGGCTGCCGGTGCGCCCCCCGACGGATACACGCTGATGTACACCGCCTCTTCGATCATGACCCACAACACGCTGTACCCGAAACTGGCGTACGACGTCGAGCGCGACTTCATCACCGTTTCCAGGCCGGTGATGATTCCGTTCGTGCTGGCCGCACACCCATCCCTTCCCGCGACGAACGTCAGGCAGCTCATCGCACTGGCCAGGGCGCGGCCCGGGCAGCTGAATTATGGCGGGACCGGCGTCGGCTCCCAGGGCAGCCTCAGCATCGAACTGATGAAGCAGCATACCGGAACGGACATGGTTTTCGTGCCCTATCGCGGCGCCGGGCCGGTGATGAACGCAGTGGTCAGCGGCGAGGTCGGTTTCGCGATGCTGGTGACACCCCTGGTGCGGCCGCACCTGGACAATGGCAAGCTGCGGGCACTGGCCGTCACCTCGAGGAACCGCATTTCCCTGTTGCCGCAGCTGCCGACGATGAGCGAGTCCGGCCTGGCGGGATTCGAAGCCGTGCAGTGGCACGGCATGTTTGCCCCGGCAAAGACGCCGGACTCCGTCGTCAGGTGGCTGCATGCGAACATCCGCAACACCATGGGCCAGCCGCAGACGAAGGAGTTCTTCGCGCGCGAAGGAGCCGAACCCGTGGACGAGTCTCCGCAGGAATTTGCACGCTTTCTCCGTGCCGAGATAGTGAAGTGGCGCAACATCATCCAGAAAGCCGGAATCCAGAGGTAGCATGGGAGCCGTGACCATGATCGCGGGCGACAGGGGGGTTGCATGAAGGTGACGCGCTTGGAGACGCTGCAGTGTGACGCCGGATGGCGGATATTCTCCTTCCTGAAGGTGATGACCGACGAAGGGCTCGTCGGCTGGTCGGAGTACAACGAGAGCTTCGGCAGCGCCGGGCTGAGCCGGGTCATCGAGGCGCTTGCCCCGGTTGTGGTGGGCAAGGATCCGCGTGACATCGAGCTGATCAACTGCCACCTGCGCACGAAGACCATGCAATCGCGCGGCGGCATCAACCGCCAGGCCATCGCAGCCATCGAAAACGCGCTGTTCGACATCAAGGGCAAGGCCCTCGGCGTGCCGGTGTACGAGCTCTTTGGCGGAGCCGTGCGCAAGCGCCTGCCGGTCTACTGGTCGCACTGCGGCAGCTACCGCGTGCGCTACGCGGAAATGCTGGGGTTGCCGCGGATGCACAGCTATGATGACCTCGCGCGCCTCGGCGAGGAAGTCCGGCAGCGGGGGTTCCGCGGGCTCAAGACCAATGTAATGCTCAGCGACGGCAGGACTCTGACCGCCTACCGGCCGGGGTTCGGCCACAACAAGGGTTTCCCGGAACTGAACTGGGACCGGGACATCCTGAAGGCGGCAGCCGACACGGTCGGTGCATTCCGCGCCGGCGCGGGACCCTCGATGGCCATCATGATGGACCTCAATTTCAACTACAAGACCGAGGGCTTCCGGCGCATTGCGGATGCGGTTGCTCCGGCCGGGCTGTCCTGGCTGGAAATCGATACCCATGATGCCCCGTCGCTCGCGCTGCTGCGCCGGGACGCGCCCTGCCCGATTGCCTCCGGCGAGACGCTCTGCGAACGCCGCGATTTCAAGCCGTTTTTCGAGAACTACGCGATGGACGTCGCGATTGTCGATGTGATCTGGAACGGTTACATGGAATCGCTGAAGATCGCGGCCATGGCGGACGTCTATGAGGTGAACGTCGCGCCGCATAATTTCTACGGTCATCTGTCGAGCGTGATCTCCGCGCATTTCTGCGCCGCAATTCCCAACTTCCGCATCATGGAGACCGACATCGATGCGGTTCCCTGGCGCGACGAACTGGTCGATGTGCCGCCTGTTATCGAGAACGGCGAGTTTGTGCTGCCGACGCGGCCCGGCTGGGGCATCGACGTCAACGAGTCCGCTGTGCGGGCGCGGCCTCCCAGGCTTTAGCGGCGGAGACCGCCAGCCGCCGTGCGTGCCGTCACTGGCGGCGGGAGGTGCGGCAACCGCGTTCCATCCCCTGAGCTTGTTCGTGCGGCCTTTCGCGGCGGCGGAGGCTGTGCTTAAATCGGACGTCCGGTGCCGGAATTCCTGAGCCCGCATTGTTTCCGCCGGACTACCGCCTTGTCTGCAAAAAACGACCTCTCAGCAACCTGGACTTCGGTCTTCTTCCTCCTGCTCGCCAGCGGTATCCTGCTGGTGGGCATAGGCCTTTTCTTCACTGCACTCGGACTGCGCGCGAGCGCCGAGCGTTTCTCGGCCGTGGCCACCGGCCTGGTGATGTCCTCCTACTTCGCGGGCTTCGTGATCGGCACGCTGCTGTGCCCGGCGCTGATCCGCCGCGTCGGCCACATCCGAGCCTTTTCCGCGCTGGCCTCGATCGCGTCGACCACGGCGATCGTGCATGCGATCGCTGTCGACCCCTGGGTATGGTCGCTGCTGCGCATGATCACCGGATTCTGCCTGGTCGGCCTCTACATGGTCATGGAAAGCTGGCTCAATGTGCAGGCGCCGAACGAGGCGCGCGGCCGGGTGTTCGCGGCCTATGTCGCTGTGACCCTGGTGGCGATGGGCGCAGGCCAGTTTCTGGTGCTGGCCGGAGACGTGCTCGGTTTCGTGCCGCTGGGGCTGGTGTCGATACTGCTTTCCCTCGCGCTGGTGCCGGTGGCCTTCACGCGCACGCCGGAGCCGCGCCCGGTGAAGGTGCCGGACATGAGCGTGCGGCGGCTGTACCAGATTTCTCCGCTGGGCACCGCTGCGGCGCTGGCCTCGGGACTGCTCAACAGTGCGTTCTTCGGGATGGGAGCAGTTTTCGGCCAGCGCATCGGACTGACCGAACTCGGGGTTGCCACGTTCATGGGGATCACGATCTTTGGCGGCGCCCTGTTGCAGTGGCCGGTGGGCCATGCCTCCGACCGGCAGGACCGGCGGCAGGTGCTGATCGTCGTCTGCGTACTTGCAGCGATGCTCGCAGCGCTGGCCAACATGCTGAAATCGGTGTCGGTGATCGCGCTGATCCTGTGCACTTTTCTGTACGGGGGCCTGGTTTTCTCCGTCTATGGCCTGAGTGTTGCGCTGATTAACGACCGCATTGCGCAGGAGGAAGTGCTGGAGGCTGCAAGCACGCTGCTGCTGGTCCACGGTGTCGGCGCCGTGTTGGGGCCGCTGGCCGCCGGCCTCATGATGGAAATCTACGGACCGGGCGGACTGCTGGTGTATTTTGCGCTGGTGCTGTCGGTGATGTCCGTGTTTGGCCTTTGGCGCCTGCGCGCGGGCACCGCGCTTCCGGTGGACCAGCAGGCGGCCTATGTGGCGGTGGCCACGAGCTCTCCGGTGGTGCTGGAACTCGACCCGCGCACGCCCGACCGTCCGCTGTAAGCGGTCTTTGTCGAGGTCCGATCAGGCGCGCTGCAAGGCGATCCGTCCGGTCCAGGCGCTGGCCATGTGTGGTGAGGACCGTCAAACGGTCAGCCAGGGGCAGGTGTTAACATGACCGCAGAAGTTGATCACTTTTCCGCAGCAGCGGGGCGCATGGGGGTGACTTGAAAGAACTGCATCTATGGCTGGACCGGCTGCGACAGTTGCTGGAAATTCCGCTGTTGACCATCGGCGACAAGCCGATCACGTTGTGGTCCGTGGCCTACGTCCTGGTCTGGATCGTCCTGCTCTTCTGGCTGGCCAGGCGGGTGCAGGTGCTGCTGTCGGAGAAGATCCTGGTGCGCACCGGGCTGGGCCCGTCCGGGCGGCATGCGGTAGGCACTGTCGCCCGCTATCTGATGCTGCTGATCGGCCTGCTGATCATCATCCAGACCGCGGGAATCGACCTCACCACGCTCAACGTGCTGGCCGGTGCTGTCGGTATCGGCATAGGTTTCGGCCTGCAGAACGTGATCAGCAACTTCTTTTCGGGCCTGATCATCATGTTCGAGCGTCCGATCAAGGTCGGTGACCGCATCGAGATCGACGGCGTCGAGGGCGATGTAGTGGAGATCGGGGCGCGCAGCACGGTGGTGCTGACCAACGACAACATCGCGATCATCGTGCCCAACTCCAAGTTCATCACCGAGAACGTGGTCAACTGGAAATACAACGACGGCAAGGTGCGTTTTCGCATCCGGGTGGGCGTTGCCTACGGCAGCGACGTGCGGCTGGTGCAGAAGGTGCTGCTCGAGGTGGCCGAAGCCGCTGATGACGTGCTGAAGGATCCGGCTCCGGTGGTGCGGCTGATGAATTTCGGCGACAGCGCGCTTGAATTCGAATTGCGGGTATGGAGCGAGACCCAGGTTCACCGCAAGGGCTCTCTGACCAGCGCCATCAACCTCGCGATCTGCGAAAAGTTTGCCGAGCATGGCATCGAGATTCCCTTCCCGCAGCGTGATCTGCATATCCGCAGCGGCGAACTGGAGGCGCGCAAAGCCGGGGAGTGAGCGGCAGCGGCCCCCTAGAGCGGCCAGACGATCAGCAGCATCGGCAGGCTGACCACGATCACCAGGATTTCAATCGGCAGGCCCAGCGGCCAGTAGTCTCCGAACCTGAATCCGCCGGGCCCGAGGATCAGGGTGTTGTTCTGGTGTCCGATCGGCGTGAGGAAAGCGCAGGAGGCGCCGATGGCGACCGCCATCAGGAAAGGATCCGCGCTGACGCCAAGCTGGTTGGCGATGCCGATGGCAATCGGGCACATCACCGCGGCGGTGGCCGCGTTGTTCATCAGGTCGGAAAGGGTCATCGTGACCACCAGGATCAGCGCGAGCCCCAGGATCGCGTTGCCGCCGGCGAGATGCTCCAGCAGGCCGCGCGCGATGAGATTGGCGGCGCCGGTGGTATCCATGACGCTGGCCACCGGAATCAGCGCCCCGAGCAGCACGATCACGGGCCAGTCCACTGCCTCGTAAGCGGCTCGGGGCGGCACGGTGCGCAGGGCCATCGACGCCAGCACGCCCGCAGCGAAGGAAATTGCAGCGGGCAGCAGGCCGAAGGCGGCGCCGCCCACCGCGGCGGCCATGATGAGGCCTGCTGTTACGGCCTTGCGCGTATCGGGGATGCGCAATTCGCGTTCCGCCAGTGGCACGCAGCCGGCGTTCGACGCGAATTCGAGGATGGCTTCGGGCGCGCCCTGCATCAGCAGCAGGTCACCGGCGGCGAGGCGCATTGATCGCAGGCGGGTCATGGAGCGCTGCCCCTGGCGCGACACCGCGAGCAGGTTGATGCTGTAGTGCGTGCGCAACTGCACGTCGCTGGCCGAGCGGTCGACCAGCATGGAGCCGGGCAGCACGGTCAGTTCCATCAGCGCGATTTCGTCGGATTCGGGGCTGTCGCCTGATTTGGCCTCGTTGTCCCTGTTGCCGGTCTTGTCCTGTTTTTTTTCTTCAGGCGATGATTCCCGTGAGGTCTTTTTTTCGGCCTCGACCAGTTTGAGTCCAAGACCCGCGAGAGCGGAGGACAACGCTTCAGCCTCGGCCTCTATGACAAGGATGTCGCCGCCGCGCAGGATACGGCTCGGATTGGGTGCGGTGACGCGCACATCGTTGCGCACGATGCCGATGATCTGGGCATCGGCCTTGTCCAGTTCCGCCTCGATCTGGCGCAGTGACTTGCCGGCTGCCGCGCTGTCCGCGGGAATGCGCACTTCGGTCATGTAGGCGCCGGTATCGAAACCCTCGGTGCCGGCCTGTTTGCGCGCCGGAACCAGGCGCCAGCCGATCAGCGCGACAAAGAGCACGCCTGCGCCGGCGACAACAACACCCACCGGCGAGAAATCGAACATCGCGAAGGTGCCCGCCCCCGTTTCTCCGCGGAAACCCGACACGATCAGGTTGGGGGGGGTGCCGATCAGCGTAGTCATGCCGCCCAGAATGGATCCGAAGGCAAGCGGCATCAGCACCCGCCCCGGGGGAAGTTTTTGCCGCGCCGCAATCTGGATCGCGACCGGCATCAGCAAGGCCAGCGCGCCAACATTGTTCATGAAGGCCGAGAGCACGGCGGCCAGAGCGGTGAGTGCGGCGATTGTGAGCGTAGGCCCTGCCTTGGCGGGCAGCAGGGTGCGGGTGAGTGCGTCCACCGCGCCCGAATTCTGCAGTCCGCCGCTGAGGATGAGTACGCAGGCGACCGTAATGACCGCCGGGTGTCCGAAACCGGCAAAGGCCTCGCTCGCCGGCAACAGGCCGCCGACCACGCAGGCGAGCAGTGCGGCCACAGCGACCATGTCATGGCGCCAGCGACCCCAGAGGAACAGGCTGGCCATGGTGGCGAGGATAACGAGTATGAGGATCTGGTCGATGGTCATTTTTTCGAAACTATTGTAATGGGTCGCAGAGGGGATCCCGTCTAAGCCATTGCTGCATCGGGCCCTGCGCCCGTTCCGCGATACCCCGGAAATAGAAAAGCCCGCGCAGTGGCGGGCTTTTGTTCACCGGGGTGACGGCGTCATTCGACGAGCGCGGTCTTCGGCGGCATCTGCGCCTTCGATTTGCGGCCGGGGGCGGCAGGCGGGATGTAGCCCGAAATGCGGCAGAGCACGGCTTCGATCTCCTTGCCGTCCTTGTAGCGGATCGAGCGGCAGGTCATCACGGCACCCTTGGCATGCAGGTCGGCCACGCGGGCGCGCACGGTCGCCAGCGAAAGACCTGTCGCGGAGGCGATCTCGGAATCGAGGCGCTCGCCACCGTTGGCCAAATAATCCAGGATTGCTTGCATCTGAAAGCTCCTTGTCGGATTGCAGTCTGTGGGTGAGGCGCGGGCACTGGGCCACGGCGCCACAGGCGGGACTCCGGATGATACAGGAAGTGGCTGCTAACCCGCCAAAAAGTTCCACATAGCGGTCTTTTTGGGCCTGTTCAGGTGCCGGTTTCTGGCGCCAATACCCGTTAACTGCCGGCCAAAAGGGCCCTAAGTCCGTCGATCACGATCAATTTGAGCGCCAGCGCGATCAGCATGGTGTTGAACACGATCAGGAAGGTCTTCTCGTTGAAGCCGGTCAGCACCTTCTTGCCGAAGGAGGTGCCGACGACCACGGCCGCTGTCATCAACACCAGCAGCAGGCCGTATTCGGCAAAGCTGAAGCCGACCAGCGTGAAGGCGGCGATCTTGAACAGGTTGCCGATGAAGCCGAAGAAGCCCAGCGTGCCGACGACGTCCTCTTTCTTCAGGTCCTTGCGGATGATCAGCGCGCCAAGCACCGGGGCGATGACGCCGACGATCATGTTCAGCGCGCCGGTGACGAAGCCCAGCGGGATGAAGGCCCACAGCGGGAATTCCTTCGGCGCGAAACGCTTGAGGTGGCGCAGGAACAGCGTCAGCAGCACGAAGCAGCCGATCAGGATCTGCACCACTTCCTTGGACATGCCCTGGAACATTTCCAGTCCCAGCCACACACCCAGCGGCAGCAGCAGGCTGAAACGGATGATCAGCGGCCAGGCCATGTGTCTGCGGAACAGCCACACGCGCCAGGTGTTGGAGGCGAGCTGCACCACGCCGTGCGCGGGAATGGCCGCGGCCGGCGGCATGAACAGCAGCATCAGCGCAATGAGGATGGTGCCGCCGCCGGCACCGGCGACGGCAGTCAGTGCGGAAGTGGCGAAGGCGGCGAAGGTGAGCAGCGAGATGTCGAGCCAGTCCATATATAAATATTTGATTTTATTGATATTTTTTTGATTTTCAGGCGAAACCTCACGACACCCTGAAAGGCGCGGAGCGTGGTGTCAGGTCTTTGCGGGCTCGGGGGTTGCCGCCGGTTCGTCGGGCAGCAGCCAGACGATGGCGGCTTTCAGCGCGGCGATGCCGGCCATGATCCACAGCGCGTTGGCGAAGCCGATGTTCTTCACCATCGGGCCGAGGATCCACACCGCCAGAGAACTGAAGCCGAAGGCGACGGTGAGGCGCATGCCGGCCACGCGCGAGCGCAGACGGTCATCGACATAGCGCACGATCATTGCGTCGGTGAAGGGAATCGCGCCGAACACGAACACCATCACCGCGAGCAGCGCGGCGAACAGCCACCAGTCCTGGGTATGCGCGGCCCAGATCAGCAGCGGGATCTGGATGATCGAGATCCACAGCTGCAGCGGCTTGAAGGGCACCTGGTCGATCAGGCGCCCGACGACGATCTGGGCGAAGGAGGCGATGGTGTAGATCACGGCCAGCAGCGTGCCGATCAGCGCCGGGTCTTCAATGACTCCCCTGAAGCCCTCGGTGAGCAGTTGCGCATTGCCGTTGGTGGTGAAGTTGAAGAGGATGGTGCTGACCGCGGCCGCCGAGGTCATCACCAGGAAGGCGCGCATCAGCATCTCGGGACTCAGTGCGACCTTGGCCTTGCCGCCCTTGCGCTTTGCCGGCGCCTCGGTTTCCTTCGGGCAGGTCATCGCGAACACGATGCCGCAGGCAATCGACACCAGCCCGGGGATCACGAAGGCGGCGCGCCAGCCGATCCATTTCACGAGAAAACCGGTGACCAGCGCGGCGACTGCGATGCCGAGATTGCCGGCGAGTCCGTTGAGTCCGATCACTGCGCCGGGATTCGGCACGTTCTGCACCAGCATCGGAATGCCCACCGGGTGGTAGATCGCGGCAAAGGCGCCCATCAGCGTCAGCGCCGCGGCAAGCTGCCAGGCGTTCTGGGTTGCCGCGACCAGCATCGCCGACAGGCCCATGCCGATGAAAAAAATGATCATCATGCTGCGCCGGCCCCAGAGATCGCCGAGGCGGCCGGCAGGCAGCGCGCCGAGCCCGAACAGCGCGAAGGCGCCGACACTGTAGGGCATCAGGTCGGTCCAGTTGTCGTAGCCGAACTCGATGGCGATCGTCGCGACCGCGGTGGCGAAGATCAGCAGGAACATGTGGTCGATGGCGTGGCCGGTGTTCAGCAGCAGGCGCACGATGGCCGGGAAGCCGGCGGACGGGGCGGGGGTTTCGGTGGCGGTTGTCATGGATGCGGATTCTGCTAGAGTCGAGGACGTCTGTCTTTCGAATATTTGCCAAAAACTTCCTCAAAATGGACAAACGCGGCCCCCGCCGACGGCCTCCGGAGCGGCCGGTTGCCCTCGAGCACCCGGTCGCCGGTGACCTGACGCGACCGCTGGTGATGCGCCGCACGGCCTATCCGGCCGGCCATCACATCCGGCCGCACTGGCATACCCGCGCCCAGTTCGCCTTTGCCGTGGCCGGGACGATGCGGGTGCGCAGCGCGCGCCACGCCTGGATCGTGCCGCCGTCGCGGGCGCTGTGGCTGCCGGCGCGAACGGTGCACGAGATCCAGATGCATGGCGTCGTCGAGATGCGCAGCCTCTATCTCGACGAACGTGCCGCCGCCGGCATGCCGGTTGACTGCGTGGTGCTCGAAGTGACGCCGCTCGCGCGCGAGCTGATCGTGCGCGCCGCCGCGCTGCCCGGGGACTACGATCCCGAAGGTGACGACGGCCTGCTGATGCGGCTGCTGGTCGCCGAAATCCGCCGCCTTCCGGCCTGTGCCCTTGATCTGCCGCTGCCCGAGAGCGCCGACCTGATGCGGCTGTGCGAGGGCATCCTCGCCGACCTGTCGACGCGGCGTCCGAGTGCGCGCGACGCCGGCGAGATGCGAACCAGCGCGCGCACGCTCTACCGCCGCTTTCTGCGCGAAACCGGCATTACCTTCGCACGCTGGAAGCAGCAGGCGCGCCTGCTCGAATCGATCCGCAGGCTTGCGGCCGGCGCACCAGTGACGGCCGTCGCGATTGATCTCGGCTACGAAAGTCCCGGGGCGTTTTCAACGATGTTCCGTCGTGCGCTGGGCATTGCGCCGCGGGATTTTGCCGCATCGGTGCCGCCGCACGCGGCGCGGCGCGCGGTTATCTGAGGAAACGCTCGTAGAAGGCTGCAATGGCGCGTGCCGTGTCTTTTGCGGTGCGTTCCAGCGTCGCGGGCTCGCGCAGGTCGCGCCCGAATTCGAGCTGCATGGCATCGATGCCGCCGGGCCGGTGGCTGCCGTAGATGTCGACCGTGTATCCGCCGGCGTAGTTGCGTGCCTCGACGCGGTCGGTCGGAGCGCTGTCGTTGCCCGGCACGACGGCGTAGCCCATGGCGGCGAGGCGGCCGAACACGCTGTCCGGTCCGGTCACCGCCGCCGCACCGGCCCGGTCGAGCAGCGCACGCACCGTTTCACCATGACGCGTCCCGCGCAGGATCGAGTCGCGGTAGGCGCTCTGGCCGTGAACGTCGAACAGCATTGCAGCAGGGTGACGCATACGCAGGGTGTTGATCTGGTCGCGGATCGCATCATGATAGGCCTCATAGGCCAAAGCGCATGTGGAGTAGTCGTAGGCCTGATCTGCGCGGCGGTTGGCATCAATGTACTTGCGATGAAAGCGCGCGATTACCAGGTGCGGCCGTTTGCCGGTCAGTCGCTGCAGTTCCTCGGCGATGGCGAGCGCCAGCCGGTCGGTCGCCGTGTCCGGCCGGTTGACGAAGCGCGTGCCGACGGGGTTGCGCTCCCAGCAGCCGGGTATCTCGCCCAGGCCGCCATGCGGCGCGACAAGAATGACCGGCAGTTCGCCGGCCTGCACCATCACCGCCTCGTGGCCATGGGCGATGGTGGCTGCAGCGGCGAGGAGGGTTGCAAGCAGCAGCCTGATCATGCGCATGCCCTGCATTCCGGAGGACAAAAAAACGCCGCGCGGCGCGCGGCGTGTCGGAGTATCCGGCGGCAGGTCACTTCTGCTTGGCGCCGGAGATCTTCACCAGTTCGATGATCCGCTTGTTCTCGTCGCGCCGCCAGGCGTCGAGTGCGGCACGATCTCCGCCCACGACTTCAAGGCCCAGACCCTTTAGCTTTTCGCCGAAGGCCGGTTCGCGCACTGCGGTGACGATCTCCTTGCTGACCATGTTCATGATCGGCGCCGGCGCCTTGACCGGGGCGACGATGCTGTACCAGGCGTTCATCGCATAGCCCGGCACCACTTCGCCGATGGCCGGCACGTCAGGAATCAGCGCGGCG
The DNA here is from genome assembly GCA_019634975.1 of Burkholderiales bacterium. GTDB lineage: Bacteria > Pseudomonadota > Gammaproteobacteria > Burkholderiales > SG8-41. Next base: position 91,344 of record JAHCAI010000014.1, on the reverse strand, counting down.
CGCTTGGCGGTGGTCACGCCCAGCGGGCGCAGCCTGCCGGCCTGGATGTGGGGATTCGCGGCGGGCAGCACGGCGTAGGTGATCTGCACCTCGTTGGCCAGCGCGTCGGTGATCGCCTGCGCGACACCCTTGTAAGGCACATGCAGCATGTTGGTGCCGGTCAGGTGGTTCAGCAGCACCCCGGAGAGATGCTCGGATGCGCCGGTCCCGGCGGAGCCGTAGCGGATCTTGCCCGGCGATTTTTTCGCGAGCTCGATCAGTTCCTTCAGCGATTTCGCCGGCAGCTGGTTGTTGGCAAGCAGCACGAAAGGCGTCACGCCGATCAGCGCCACCGACTGGAAGTCGCGCTGCAGGTCGAACTTGATGTCCGCCAGCACCTGCGAGGCGACGAAGAGCTGGGAGGTCAGCATCATCCAGGTGTAACCGTCGGGGGCTGCGGCAAGCGTGAGATCGGCGCTGATGGCACCGGCGGCGCCAGGGCGTGCATCGACCACCACCCGCTGTTTCCAGGTCTCGTAGAGCCGGTCGGCGAGCAGGCGCGAAATGATGTCGGGCCCGGAGCCGGCGGCACTGCCGATGATCAGGCGGATCGGCTTCTCAGGGTATTTGGGGGCCTGGGCCTGGGCCAGGGGTGCCGCGAGCAGTGCCGGCACGACAAGTGCGGCCAGCAGTTTCGGGGTGCGCATCGGGTATTCCTCCTCTGTGATGTTATTTGTTCCGGAATGATCGTTAATTTTTGCGGGCAGGGCAACCGTTACCTGCTGCCGCATCGGGACGAGCCGGCAGATTCCGGGGGCGAAGCGCAGGCCCGCGGCTGGCTGAAAGACAGGAAGTCCGCGCCTCCGGCGAGCCGCGGACTTCGAGCCGTATCGATTCCAGCAAACGACCGGGGATGCTCTTACATGCGCTCGAACACCGCCGCGATGCCTTGCCCGCCGCCGATGCACATGGTGACCAGCGCGTAGCGGCCGCCGGTGCGCTGCAGCTCGTAGAGGGCCTTGACGGTGAGGATCGCGCCGGTGGCGCCGATCGGATGGCCCAGGCCCACGGCGCCGCCATTGGGATTGGTTTTTTTCGGATCGAGCTTGAGATCGCAGGACACGGCGAGCGCCTGCACCGCAAAGGCTTCGTTGGACTCGATGACGTCCATGTCCTCGACCTTGAGGCCGGCGCGCTTCAGTGCGTTTTGCACCGCGGGAACCGGGCCGATGCCCATGATTTTCGGATCGACGCCGGCGAGGCCGTACGACACCAGCCGCGCCATCGGCTTGAGGCCCGCCTTCTGCGCGGCCTCTTTTTCCATCATCACCACCGCCGCAGCACCGTCATTGATGCCCGAGGCGTTGCCGGCAGTGACCGAGCCGCCTTCCTTCTTGAACACCGCGCGCAGCTTCGCAAGGCTCTCCAGGGACACATCGGCACGGGGATGCTCGTCGCGGTCGAACAGGGTCGTGCCTTTGCGCGTCTTCAGTTCGATGGGCAGGATCTGGTCCTTGAAATAGCCCTTGTCGATGGCGTTGATCGCGCGGCGGTGGCTTTCAACCGCAAACTCGTCCTGCTGCTCGCGAGAGATCTTCCACTGCGCGGCAATGTTTTCCGCGGTGATGCCCATGTGCACGGTGTCGAAGGGATCAGTCAGCGCGCCGACCATCATGTCGACAACGCCGCCGTCGTTCATGCGCTGGCCCCAGCGCAGCGTGGGCATCAGGTAGCCGCCACGGCTCATCGACTCTGCGCCGCCGCCGACGGCTGCATCGCAGTCACCGAGCATGATGCCCTGGGCCGCGGAAACAATGGCCTGCATGCCGCTGCCGCAGAGCCGGTTGACCGTGAGCGCCGTGGTGTCCTGGGGCAGGCCGCCCTTGATGCAGGCGACGCGGGAGAAATACATGTCCTTGGCTTCGCCGTGGATCACGTTGCCGAAGACCAGCTGGCCGACCTGCTTGGGGTCGATTTTTGCCCGGCTGACCGCTTCCTTGACCACCTGGCCGGCGAGTTCGGTGGGGGCGACATCCTTCAGTGCACCGCCGTAATCACCAATTGCAGTGCGCACGCCGCTCAACACGACCACTTCGCGTCCATTTGCCATAATGTTCTCCGTAAGTCATTGATTTTAAAGATAAATTGCCAACTTGGGGGAAGGCGGGCAACCGAGAGGAAGTCAAAGTTTACGCCCGCCCCATGACAGTGTCGAGGCGATGCCGCGATGCGGGATCCCGGTCAATGGCGGGTGGAATCCGCCCGTGTCAGCGGCACGCTGGCAAAGATCTGTTCGCTGTCGACGGCATCGAAGGCATAGCGCCGGTTGCAGAACTCGCAACGCACCTCGACTTCACCCCGCTCGGCAATCACGCTGCGCACTTCGTCGCGGCCGAGCATGCGCAGCATGCCGGTGACGCGCTCCGGCGAACAGGAGCAGCGGAAATACACCGGTTTCGGCTCGAATACGCGCAGATCTTCCTCGTGGAACAGCCGGCGCAGAAGAACCTGCGGCGGCAGCTCCAGCAGCTCCTGTGCCTGCACGGTGGCGGCGAGGTGGCCGATGCGCGGCCAGGCATCGCCATCGGTATCCGGGCGTTGCGGCAGTTTCTGGATCAGCAGGCCCGCAGCGCGATGCTCGTCGCAGGCAAGCCACAGCCGGGTTTCGATTTGCTCGGAGGTCGCCATGTAGTGCTCGAGCGCGGCGGCGACGCCGCCGGCTCCGAGGTCAACGATGCCCTGGTAACCCTGCTGGCCGGAATCCGGAAGCAGGCTGATCGCAAAGCGGCCGTTGCCGAGCAGGGCGCGCAGATCCCCGTCCGGAACATCGCCCTCCCACTTCGCGGTCGCGCGCATGGCATGGCCGTCGGCGCATTCCACGACGATCAGGCGGACCGGTCCGCTGCCCTGCAGCTGCAGCAATACCCTGCCCTCGAACTTGAGCGTGGCGGCAAGCAGCGCGCCTGCGGCCATCAGCTCGCCGAGCGCCCGGCGCAGCGGCGGCGGATAGTCATGACGTTCGGTGACGGCCCGCCAGGTTGCGGCCAGCTGCACGATTTCGCCGCGGATCGGCGCGTGCTCGAAAAGGAAACGCTGCAGGGTGTCGCTCACGCGGACATTATAGTTTCTGCCCGGGGGCGGGACTGCCCGCTTCAGCGCGGCTGCAGCCGGTACAGGCGCAGGCGCTCGTCCTTGTCACCCGGGCGATGGCCTTCCCAGATTTTCTGCCACTGCGGCGGCAGCAGCATGTCGTCGAGCGGCACGCCCTGCACCAGCAGCAGGTCGCAGGCGGAATCCGGCCTGGTTTCCAGGCGTTCGCTGCGGATGCCGGCAAAGTAATGCAGCATCGCGCGCTGCGCCTCGCCCAGCTCGCGACTGGCCATGCAGCGGTATTGCGCGGGCATCGCGCGCTGCATGTCGGCGATAACCGAGCGGTAGCTTTTGGCGGTGTCGACCCAGCCGATGAACAGCGTGGCGAGCAGCGCCCACACCGCAGTGATGCCGCCGGCCCAGATGGCGAGCGGTTGTTCGGGGCTCCGCGGCAGCCTTGCGATCAGTGCGAACCAGCCTGCGGTGTAGGCAAGTCCCAGCACGAAGGGCAGCAGGCGGAAACCGAAGTCGTAGCCCGGGCGTATCGTGTGCAGGTGTCCGTGCAGCCTTTCCGGTATGCCGAGCTCCAGCGCGCCCCAGTAGAACCAGCCGACAAGAATGAAAAAGGTGAAGGCCATCACGCTGAACCAGTACCAGCCGTTCGCGGCGCCGCGCCGCAGCGGATCGACGCCGGGCACCGCGAGCAGTGCCAGCGGCACCAGCATCGGCAGTGCATAGAGCTCGCGCGATTCCGCCGCACCGCCGAGCATCAGCAGGGTGACCATGAAGCCCAGCAGCGGCAGCAGCAGCGCCGGTGCGGCAAGCTGTCCGGATTTTCCCGCCCGCCACAGGGCCCAGAGGGCGAGCGGCCACACCGGAAAGGCATACCACGGGAGCGTGCGCAGGTAATAACCGAGGCCGGCCAGCATGTCCCGCGCGCCCATGAACCGCGCGAGATTCTCGCCCTGGACCCAGAGCGCAAAAAGCGCGGGATCCTGCCGGTGCAGCAGCAGCGGCCAGATCGACAGCCAGGGCAGCGCGGCTGCGGCGGCAATGGCCAGGGTGAGGACGTAGCGACCCTTGCGCCAGTGCGCGCCAAAGAGCGGCAGCAGCAGCGCGATGGCCGCGACCATCATCGCTTCAGGGATGCCCTGGGTCATGAAGATGAGCCCGCAGGCGGTTCCCAGCCAGAACCCTCCTGCGGCGGGCCGGCGCAGCGCGAGCGCCGCGCCGTGGTAGGCGATTGCGAATCCCGCGAGAGCGGCGACATCGGGGATGAGCTGGTGGCCGCGCACCACCAGGCCCAGGCAGCCGAGCAGGAGCAGCACTGCGGTGAGCCCGTGGCGGGGGCCGTTCAGCTCGCGCGAGGCAAGTGCCGCGAACAGCAGCGCCAGTCCGATCCACAGCCCGGCCGAGAGCCGCGCACCGTCATGCGGCGGCAGCAGCGGCGAGAGCAGCCAGGCACTCGCCGCCGCGACGAGGTGGAACAGCGGCGGCTTCTCGATGAACGCCTCACCGGCGATTCGCGGAACCACCCAGCCGCCGCCCTGCAGGATTTCGAACACCACGCCGAAGGTGTAGGCCTCGTCCGGCTTCCAGGGATCGTGGGCGACCAGGCCCGGCAGCAGCCAGGCCAGGCACAGGATGGCGATCAGCAGGGGGCGCAGCGCGATGCTCACGGCAGACACTCGTTGTTGTTATGGCTGCGGATTATCGCATCAGGAGCCCGGGCGGACGATACGCGCCGTGATGGTGCGCGATGCCCCGCAGGGGTGCCGATGTGCACCGTGAAGTGGCATGCCACGCACCGTGACCGCCGCGGTGGAGCCGCGGTCGCCGAGGCGCGGCTGCGGGGATTTTCCCTTGTTAAACAGGCTGCTGCAGACAATTTACCGGGCTGGCGCGGGGTTGGCACGCTTGCTGCAATACAGAGACGCGGCAAACAACATTCAAGGAGAAGCAGCCATGTCCTCATTCAAGGATCCCTTCGACGCCCGCACTTCACTGACCCGCGGCTGCTCCTGCGGCCGGCACACGGACGAGGCGGCGCACCAAGCGGACCTGGCCGGACAGACCGCGGACAGTGAAATGCTCGGCAACCGTGTCGTCGAGGCGGCGGTGGTCCGGGCACTGTTCCCGCACGACGCCACCCGGCGGCGCTTCCTCAATGCGGTGGGCGCGAGCACCGCCCTGGCGGCGATCTCCACGTTCTTCCCGCTGGGCGCGGCCAAGGAGGCTTTCGCGCAGTCCGGCCGGCTGGAGAAGACTTCGCTGAAAGTGGGCTTCATCCCGATCACCTGTGCGACGCCGATCATCATGTCGCAGCCGATGGGGTTCTATGCGCGCCAGGGCCTCAATGTCGACGTCGTGAAGACCGCCGGCTGGGCGGTGATCCGCGACAAGACCATCAACAAGGAGTACGATGCCGCACACATGCTGTCGCCGATGCCGCTGGCGATTTCCCTCGGCGTGGGTTCGAGCCCGATTCCGTACACCATGCCCGCGGTCGAGAACATCAACGGCCAGGCCATCACGCTGGCGATCAAGCACAAGGACAAGCGCGACCCGAAGTCCTGGAAGGGCTTCAAGTTCGCGGTGCCCTTCGACTATTCGATGCACAACTACCTGCTGCGCTATTTTCTGGCCGAGCATGGCCTGGATCCGGATCGCGACGTGCAGATCCGCTCGGTGCCGCCGCCCGAGATGGTGGCCAACCTGCGTGCCGACAACATCGACGGATTCCTCGCGCCGGATCCGGTCAACCAGCGCGCGGTCTATGACGGCGTGGGCTACATCCACACCCTGACCAAGGACATCTGGGCCGGGCATCCCTGCTGTGCCTTCGCGGCAAGCCGCGAGTTCGTCACCAAGCTGCCGAACACCTATCGCGCGCTGCTGAAGGCGATCATGGAGGCGACCGCATTCGCCTCCAAGCCGGAGAACCGGAAACAGATCGCCGAGGCCATCGCGCCGGCGAACTACCTGAACCAGCCGGTCACCGTGGTCGAGCAGGTGCTGACCGGGACTTTCGCGGACGGGCTGGGAAACATCCGCAAGGAGCCCAACCGCATCGATTTCGACCCCTTCCCCTGGCACTCCTTCGCGATCTGGATCATGACCCAGATGAAACGCTGGGGACAGCTCAAGGGCAATGTCGACTACGCCAAGGTGGCGCGGGAGGTTTTCCTGGCCACGGATGCGATGAAGCTGATGAAGGAGGTGGGGATGAAGCCGCCAGCCACGACGACCAAGAAGTTCTCGGTGATGGGCAAGGAGTTCGATCCCGCCAAACCCGAGGATTACATCGCCAGCTTCGCGATCAAAAGGACCTGATCCGGGACAACATCCGCGAGATGCGACGAGGAGCCTGATGCCATGAACCGACTGATGAGCTGGCGCGCGCCGGTGCTGTCCCTGGCCTTTTTCCTGCTGCTGGTGGGCGTCTGGCATGCGCTGACGCTGCCCAAATCCGCCCAGCAGACGGTGGACTCGGAATACGCCGCGCTGGTCGGCGCGGCGGCCGCGACCGGGCAGAAGTCGGCGTTTCCGGCGCCCGCCGAGGTCGGTGCCAAGATCGTGGAGCACCTGAAGGAGCCGTTCTACGACCGCGGCCCCAACGACAAGGGTATCGGCATCCAGCTCGGCTATTCGGTGGCCCGGGTGCTGCTCGGCTACCTGCTTGCCGCGCTGGTGGCGATCCCGGTCGGCTTCCTGATCGGCATGTCGCCGACGGTTTACCGGGCGCTCGATCCCTACATCCAGGTGCTGAAGCCGATATCGCCGCTGGCGTGGATGCCGCTCGCGCTGTTCACGCTGAAAGACAGTTCGGTGTCGGCGATATTCGTGATCTTCATCTGCTCGCTGTGGCCGATGCTGATCAACACCGCCTTCGGTGTGGCGAGCGTGCGCCGGGAGTGGCTGAACGTTGCGCGCACGCTCGAAGTCGGATCGGTGCGCACGGCCTTCCGCGTGATCCTGCCGGCGGCTGCACCCACGATCATGACCGGCATGCGGATTTCGATCGGCATCGCCTGGCTGGTGATAGTCGCCGCCGAGATGCTGGTCGGCGGCACCGGCATCGGCTATTTCGTCTGGAACGAGTGGAACAACCTGTCGATCACCAACATCCTGACGGCGATCCTCGCGATCGGCGTGGTCGGCATGCTGCTTGACCTGATGCTGGCGCGGCTGACGCGGCTCGTCACCTTCCCGGAGTAGGAGAGACCCCATGAACGAACCCCTGATCCGCGTCGAGGGCATCAGCAAGAAGTTCACCGGCCGCGACGGCGCCGTGACCACGGTTTTCGAGGACCTGCATTTTTCCGTCGATCCCGGGGAGTTTGTCTGCCTGATCGGGCATTCGGGTTGCGGCAAGACGACCATCCTCAATGTGCTGTCGGGCCTCGAGCAGTCCTCTTCCGGGTATGTATTCGTCGGCGGGCGCGAGGTCAGCGGCCCGAGCCTGGACCGCGCCGTGATATTCCAGAGCCATGCGCTGATGCCCTGGCTGACGGTGATGGGCAACATTGCTTTCGCGGTGTCGTCGCGCTGGCCGGAATGGAGCAGGGAAAAGGTCCGCGAACACAGCCAGAAGTACATCGACCTGGTCAACCTGACCGGCTCGGAGAAAAAGCGCCCGGCCGAGCTGTCGGGCGGGATGAAGCAGCGTGTCGGCATCGCCCGCGCGCTGTCGATCCAGCCCAAGATGCTGCTGATGGACGAGCCGTTTTCGGCGCTGGACGCACTGACCCGCGGGGTGCTGCAGGAAGAAGTGCTGCGCATCTGCGCTGAAACCCGGCAGACGGTGTTCATGATCACCCATGATGTCGACGAGGCCATTCTCCTTGCCGACAAGATCATCCTGATGACCAACGGGCCATACGCGAAAGTCGCCGAAATCGTGGTCAACACGATGCCGCGCAGCCGCACCCGTCACGACCTGCACAAGCATCCGCATTACTACCGCATCCGCAACCACTTGATCGATTTTCTGGTGGACCGTTCCAAGGCGTTTGCGGGTGATTCCGCCAGCCACGACCCGCGGCATCCGCCGCTGGTGGCGCCGGGGCTGGATCCGGCCGAGGCCGCAGCCTTGCCGGCGGCAGGCAAGCCGCTGGTGGCCGTGAAGTAGGCCGCACCCCTGTTCAACCGCAATCTGACTGATAGGAGATTTCCGTGAAAAAGAACGACGCACCCGAGGCCCTGCTGGCAGCCGCCAGCCTGGGCAAGCCGATGAAGCGTACCGACGTCACCGAGATGGTGGTCGAGTCGAAGCTCAAGAAAGGCCTGTCCTGGGCGAAGATCGCCAAGGCGGTTGGCGCCAGCAAGGAGTGGACGACCGCTGCGCTGCTCGGCCAGATGCAGATGACCAGGGCCCAGGCCGAGGCCGCCGGCAAGCTGCTCGGCCTGCCGCCGTACGCGGTGCTGCTGCTGCAGCAGGTGCCGTACAAGGGCTCGCTGCCGACGGCTGTGCCGACCGATCCCCTGATCTACCGCTTCTACGAACTGGTCAACGTCTACGGCACAACCTTCAAGGAACTGATCCATGAAGAGTTCGGCGACGGCATCATGAGCGCGATTGATTTCAAGATGGACCTGAAGCGCGAGCCGGACCCCAACGGCGACCGCGTGAAGATCGTGATGAGCGGCAAGTACCTGTCGTACAAGACGTACTGAGCAAAGGCGCAACAAAAAACGCCGCCCGCTGCCGGACGGCGTTTTTTCAGGGCGCTCCGGAACGTCAGATCGCGTCGGCGACGGCCTTGCCAAGATCGGCGGTTTTCGCCTTGCCGCCGAGGTCCGGCGTCTTCGGGCCTTCGAGCAGGGCGGTTTCGATGGCCTTGACCACGGCGGCCCCTGCCTGCTCGCATCCCAGGTGATCGAGCATCATCGCGCCGGCCCAGATCATGCCGACCGGGTTGGCGATTTTTTTGCCGTAGATATCGGGCGCCGAACCGTGCACCGGCTCGAACAGGGACGGGAACTTCTTTTCCGGGTTCATGTTGGCCGAGGGCGCGATGCCGATGGTGCCGGTCGCCGCGGGGCCGAGGTCGGAGAGGATGTCGCCGAACAGGTTGGATGCGACCACCACGTCGAACCAGTCCGGATGCATCACGAAATGCGCGGTGAGGATGTCGATGTGATACTGGTCGGTCTTCACCTGCGGGTATTTCGCCGCCATCTCCTTCACGCGCTCGTCCCAGTAGGGCATCGAGATCGAGATGCCGTTGGACTTGGTTGCGGAAGTCAGGTGTTTCTTCGGCCGCTTGCTGGCGAGTTCGTAGGCGAACTTGAGGATGCGGTCGACGCCCTGGCGGGAGAAGATGGCCTGCTGGGTGACGAACTCGCGGTCGGTGCCGCCGAACATGCGGCCGCCCACCGAGGAGTATTCGCCTTCGCTGTTTTCGCGGACGACCCAGAAATCGATATCTCCGGGCTTGCGGTCGGCAAGCGGGCATTTCATGCCCGGCATCAATCGCACCGGACGCAGGTTGACGTATTGGTCGTAACCGCGGCGGAAGGGGATCAGCAGTCCCCACAGCGACACATGGTCCGGCAGCATTGCCGGCCAGCCGACGGCACCGAAATAAACCGCGTCATGCTTTTCCAGCTGCTTGAGGCCGTCCTCGGGCATCATCCGGCCATGTTTGGCGTAATAGTCGCAGCTCCAGTCGAATTCATCGAATTTGAACTGGATGTCGAACTTGCGACCTGCCGCTTCGAGAACGCGCAGGCCTTCGGGCATGACTTCCTTGCCGATACCGTCTCCGGGAATCACGGCGATGCGGAACGATTTCATCTACAGATCTCCTCGGGTGACCGGCATCGCCCTCGGCGCTCGCCGGATTTGGAAAAAAACAGGGGCAGCCGCATGGGCTGCCCCTGTTCGGACCGCAAACCGCATCAGGCCGCGGCGGCTTTGGTTTTCGCCGGGGTGCGTTTGCCGTATTTCTGGTTGAATTTCTCGACCCGTCCGGCGGTATCGAGGATCTTTTGCTTGCCGGTGTAGAACGGGTGGCAAGCCGAGCAGACCTCGACGTTCAGATCCTTGCCCAAGGTCGATCGGGTTTGCCACTTGTTGCCGCAGCTGCAAGTGACTGATATTTCACGGTATTCCGGGTGTGCGTCGGCTTTCATCGCGGTATCCTGAGCGTAATATCCGCCGATAGGCGGGAAACCGCGAATTATCTCGAAAACAGCCGATCAGGGCAAGCCTGACGGGCTCATCGCCTCATTGGAGGGGTGAAACGACCATGCCCGTGGCTTGATCAACTCTGCTAGGGGGGTTACTGGCTGATTAATGCCGTGATCTGTCCAGCAGTGACCATGGAGCGGCCCCGTGCAGGGTCCACCTGCGTGAAGCTGGAGTGGGTTAAATCCCGGTATCCGTAAGCCCGGTGTTCAACGAAATACAGCTTGCCGGGTTCGGTTGTGAGAATGATTGAACCGCTGTCACCGGCCATTCCGCGCAGGACATGCTTGCCCGCCGGCAGTTCAATCCGCATATACGTGCCGCGGTAGGTGGATCCGATCGCAAGGTCATCGAGCACGACTGGTGCCACATAGCGGGGCTCCATGGGGTGACGTACCAGGTAAATCACCGATTTGTCTGGGACCGCTTCGAAGCGTTTGGCGACGGCATCCTCGGGCGGCGGCGGTAATTGATGCAGCGCACATCCCGAGAACAGCACAACAAGGAGGGTAATAAGCAGGTTTCTGGTCATGGCCTTCTCCTCGAAAAAACCATAATGAAGGAGCCACCGGAACTATAGAACGCAGCATACACCGGTACTGCGAGGTGCGTGTCCGCTACGGTATTGGTGGATAAACAGGTTGACCGGGCGGATCATTCCGTCACGCTTTCGCGACAGGTCGGGCTTTAAGGAGCGGTCATCCCCTGCCAGTGCCGGTCGGACGGTGCTTACATCCCCGGAGGGCCGGCGGGTATCGCGCAGCCGAGGCCATGCCGTGATGCCACCGGCGGAAAAGACTGCTTATCCGCGGCGCATCGAATCGAAGAAGTCCGCGTTGTTCTTGGTGGCACGCACCTTGTCGAGCAGGAATTCGGTGGCTTCGAGCTCGTCCATCGGGTAGAGCAGCTTGCGCAGTACCCAGATTTTCTGCAGCACGTCCTTGGGCACCAGCAGCTCCTCGCGGCGGGTGCCGGAGCGGTTGACGTTGATCGCCGGAAAAATGCGTTTTTCGTACATCCGGCGGTCGAGGTGGATTTCCATGTTGCCGGTGCCCTTGAATTCCTCGTAGATCACGTCGTCCATCCGCGAGCCGGTGTCGATCAGCGCGGTGGCGAGGATGGTCAGGCTGCCGCCCTCCTCGACGTTGCGCGCGGCGCCGAAGAAGCGCTTCGGACGCTGCAGCGCATTGGCGTCGACGCCGCCGGTCAGCACCTTGCCGGAGGCCGGCACCACGGTGTTGTAGGCGCGGGCGAGGCGGGTGATCGAGTCGAGCAGGATCACCACGTCCTTCTTGTGCTCGACCAGGCGCTTGGCCTTTTCGATCACCATCTCGGCGACCTGCACGTGGCGGCTGGCCGGTTCGTCGAAGGTCGAGGACAGCACCTCACCCTTCACCGAACGCTGCATCTCGGTGACCTCTTCCGGCCGCTCGTCGATCAGCAGAACGATCAGCACGACTTCAGGGTGGTTGGCGGTGATGGCATGGGCGATGTGCTGCATCAGCACGGTCTTGCCGGCCTTGGGCGGCGACACGATCAGGCCGCGCTGCCCCTTGCCGATGGGGGCGATGATGTCGATGATGCGGCCGGTGAAGTTTTCCTCGGCCTTGATGTCGCGTTCGAGCTTGAGGTGTTCGGTCGGATGGTACGGCGTCAGGTTCTCGAACAGGATCTTGTGCTTCGAATTCTCGGGCGAGTCGTCGTTGACCTTGTCGACCTTCACCAGTGCGAAGTAGCGCTCGCCCTCCTTCGGCGTGCGGATCTCGCCCTCGATGGTGTCGCCGGTGTGCAGGTTGAAGCGGCGGATCTGCGATGGCGAGACATAGATGTCGTCGGTTCCGGCCAGGTAAGAGGTGTCCGGCGAGCGCAGGAAGCCAAAGCCGTCGGGCAGCACCTCGAGCGTGCCGCCGCCGTAGATCGACTCCCCCTTTTTTGCCTGGTTCTTGAGCAGCGCGAAGATCAGTTCCTGCTTGCGCAGCCGGTTGGCGCCGTCGATTTCGTTCTTGACGGCCATGTCGACGAGTTCGCCGACGTGCAGATTTTTCAGATCGGATAGATGCATGGACTTCGGGCGCTGATTGCGGAAGAAAACGCGAAATTAAGAGGGGTGAAGCGGGAAGGGCAGCGGGTGTTGCCGGGGCTTCGCCGGCGCCTGCCGTGCTCTTTATTCGATGCCGGGAGCGGCTATTGGGTCAGGCGCTGGCGGAAGGTTATAGCGTTCAGATATGGCTGTCAATAAACGCGGTCAGCTGCGATTTGGACAGCGCGCCGACCTTGGTGGCTTCAACCGAGCCGTTCTTGAAAATCATCAGCGTCGGTATGCCGCGGATGCCGTACTTGGGCGGGGTTGCCTGGTTTTCGTCGATGTTGAGCTTGGCGACTTTCAGCTTGCCGGCGTACTCGCGGGCAACTTCGTCGAGGATGGGGGCGATCATCTTGCAGGGGCCGCACCATTCTGCCCAGTAATCAACGAGTACCGGGGTCGCCGACTGCAGCACCTCGGGGTCGAAAGAATCGTCTGTCACGTGGTGAATATGCTCACTCATATGGGGTCCTGGCTTCTGATTGAAAAGGGGTGTCGCCACGGGGCCGCGGCGAGGAATGGATGAACCTATGCTATCCAAATTCCCGGCCATTGGGAAGCAGTGCACCGCTGCGGTGCGTGCTTCCTTATTGCCGCGCAGCATCTGATAAAATGATGCCGTCCGCCGCCATTTCAAGGCGGTGTTTCCCAGGAATTTCCATGACTTACGTAGTGACCGAGTCCTGCATCAAGTGCAAATACTCCGATTGCGTTGATGTCTGCCCGGTGGATTGTTTCCGCGAGGGCCCCAACATGCTTGTCATCGACCCCGACGAGTGCATCGATTGCACGCTGTGCGTGGCCGAATGCCCGGTGGAGGCCATATTCGCCGAGGATGACGTGCCCGACGGACAACGGGAGTTCATCGCGCTGAACGCGGAACTGGCCAAGGCCTGGAAGCCCATCATCGAGAAAAAGGATGCGCCGGCGGATGCCGATGAATGGGCCAAAGTCAAAGATAAAAAGCACCTGATCGAAAAATAGGCGCACCGGTGTCGGCGGTTCGCAACCGGCGTCCGCTTCGCGCCTGCATTGCCGCGGTCGCCGGGCACGATACAAGGGCCGCGCGACCGCAGGCCGACGAATCGGTCCGGGCCGGGGAAGCGGTTATCTGACCGGGAAGTGGTTCCCGCGCGCACGGCGCCCGCGGGGCGGCAGGTTTATCATTCCTGACCATGCCGCCACTACTTTCTGCCGCCGCAGAATTTCCGGTTGTTTCCCATGAAGAAGTTTTCGCGCGGCTGATCCGCGAGCCGGCGGGGCAGGTCTGCGTCATCACGCCCAACCGCCGGCTTGCGCACTCCTTGCTGCAGGAGGCCGCTGCGCGCCAGCTCGAACGGGGTCTGGCGCTGTGGGATACGCCCGACGTCATTTCCCTGGCCGGATTCATCGAGCGCGTCGCCGACGCGATACGCCACTCGGGCTCGGCCGTGCTGCCCCAGGTGCTGGCGCCCGAGCAGTCGCGCGCGCTGTGGGAGCAGCTGCTGCGCGATTCCGAGGCAGGTTCATCCCTGCTCGCGGTCACCGAGGCGGCCGGGCTCGCGCACGAAGCCTGGCAGCTGATGGTGTCATGGCGGCTGCGCCCGGGCCTGCGCGATGCCGCCCTGAACGAGGACGCCGCGGCATTCCTCGGTTGGGCGCCGCGTTACGAGCGTGCGCTGCGCCGCGGCGGCCATCTCGATGCCGTCGAACTGGCCGACCACCTGCAGCCTTTCATCCGGGACAGGGCGCTTGCACTGCCGCGGCAGGCGATGGTTTACGGTTTCGACAGCTTCACGCCGCAGCAGGCCGAATTTCTTCGCGCCCTGAACGACGCGGGTTGTGCGGTGGCGCAGGCCGGTCCCGTCGACCTTGCGGCAAACGTGCTGCGGGCTCCCTGCACCGACAGCGAGGATGAAATCCGCAAGGCCGCAGCCTGGGCGCGGTCGCGCCTGGAAGCCGGCTGCCGGCGCATCGGCATCGTGGTGCCGGATATTGCCGCGCGGCGCGCCGCGATCGTGCGCCTGTTCAGCGCGGCAATGGCGCCCGACTACGCGCTGCCCGGCGTGCGCCAAAGCGTGCAGCCTTTCAATCTTTCGCTCGGCGAGCCGCTTGCGGCCCACGCGCTGGTCAATGCCGCGCTCGGGCTGCTGCAACTGCTGGGCCGCGACATCGAGTTCGAGCGTGCAAGCCGCGTCATCCGTTCGCCCTTCCTCGCCGGCAGTGAAAGCGAGCGCACGGCCCGTGCCGCACTCGACGTGGAACTGCGCCGGCATGCCGAGCCCGTGGTCAATCTCGAAAGGCTGCGCGGGATGGTGGCCGCTTGTGGCGGCGATTGTCCACGGCTGCTGCGCCTGCTCGAGGCGCTGGCCCGCTTGCGCAAGGACCGCCTGTTCGGCGCACAGCCGCCTTCGGCCTGGGCGCGCGCGATCTCGGAAGCGCTGTCGACGGCGGGTTTTCCCGGCGAGCGGCCGCTCGACTCGATCGAATACCAGACGCTGAAGCGCTGGCACGAAACCGTCGCCGCATTCGCGGCGCTCGACCGCGTGGTGCCGCGCATGGGTTATGCCGATGCGCTGTCGCGGCTGCGCCGCATGGCCGCCGACACGCTGTTCCAGCCAGAGACGCCCGATGTGCCGATCCAGATTCTCGGCGTGCTCGAAGCTTCGGGACAGAATTTCGATGCGCTGTGGGTGACGAGCCTCGGTGACGACCAGTGGCCGCCGTCCTGCCGCCCCAATCCCTTCCTGCCGCTTGCGCTGCAGCGCGCCGCCGGATTGCCGCAGGGTTCCGCCGAAGCCGCGCTCGCCGCCGCGCGGCGCATGACGGCGCGCTGGTGCGCCGCGGCGCCCGAGGTCGTGCTGAGCCACCCGCAGTACGAGGGCGACCGTGAGCTGCAGCCCAGCCCGCTGATTGCGGCGGCGGCCGTGGCGCAGCCGCAGATCACGGTCTTTCCCGAATTCGGTTCGGCGATCCATGCGGCGCGCAACATCATCGCCGAAGCCGATGCCGCCGCGCCGCCGCTTGCCGGCACGGCGGTGGCCGGCGGCGGCACCGCGCTGCTGAAGGACCAGGCGGCCTGTCCCTTCCGCGCTTTCGCGCGCCATCGCCTGCGTGCCGGTGCGCCGGATGCGCCGCATTCCGGGCTCGATGCCGCCGAACGCGGCACGCTGGTGCACCGGGTGCTGGCCCAGGCCTGGCTGCAATTGCGCGACAGCGCGACCCTGCTCGCCACCGACAGCGACCGGCTCAATGCACTGCTAGCCGCGGCGGCCGAAGCCGCGATCGAACGCATCCGCCGCGACCGGCCGACGGTGCTGTCCGGGCGTTTTGCGGAGATCGAAAAGCGCCGCCTAGTCGCGCTGGCGCGGGCCTGGCTCGCCGAAGACCGCGGGCGCAGTCCCTTCGCGGTGATTGCCGTCGAAGACAAGCGCAGCATGGCGATCGGCGGGCTGGAACTGAGGGCGCGGCTCGACCGCGTCGACGAAACCGCCGACGGGCGCCGCATCATCATCGATTACAAGACGGGCAAGGCTGCCGCCGCACAGATGCTCGGCGAGCGGCCGGAAGAGCCGCAGCTGCCGCTGTACCTGGTGACCACGGAGCCCGACGCGCTCGCGCTGGCCTTCGCCAGCGTGCGCGCCGGCAGGAAGGGCTATGTCGGCGTGGCGCGCGACGACGACCTGCTGCCCGGCGTCAAGGCACTCGCGGATGCGCGGCTCGAACATGCCGACTGGACCGCACTGGTGGCCGCCTGGCGCGATGAACTCGAGCGCCTGGCCCTGCAGTTCGCTGCCGGGGGCGCAGCCGTCGATCCCAAGCGTCCGCCACAGACCTGCCGGTTCTGCGACCTCGGACCGCTGTGCCGCATCCGCGAGCGCAGCGCCGCGATCGACGATGCAAGGGACGAAGAAGGGGTGGAGCCGTGACGGCCGTCCCCGTGCCGGACCACGCACGGCGGCGCGAAGCGATCGATCCGCGGCGCTCGTTCATCGTCCAGGCGCCGGCCGGCTCCGGCAAGACCGAGCTGCTGATCCAGCGCTACCTCGGGTTGCTGTCGACGGTCGACCATGCCGAGGAAATCATCGCCGTCACCTTCACCCGCAAGGCAGCCGGGGAAATGCGTGAACGGGTGCTGCAGGCGCTGAGCGACGCGCAGTCGGGCCGTGTGCCCGAGTCGCCGCACGAAGCGCTGACGCTGGAACTGGCTGCTGCCGCATTGCGCCGCGACCGGGACTCCGGCTGGCATCTCGCCGACAACCCTTCGCGGCTGCGCATCCAGACCATCGACGCGCTGTGTGCGGGACTGACGCGCCAGATGCCGGTGCTGTCACGTTTCGGCGCGCAGCCCGACAGCGTCGAGGACGCGACGCCGCTCTACCGCGAAGCGGCTCGCGCCACGCTGGCGCTGGTCGAGGAGGACGCCGCGGTGGCGGATGACGTCGAGCGCGTGCTGTCGCATCTCGACAACGACGTGTCGCGCGTCGAAGGGCTGCTGGTGGACATGCTGGCACGGCGCGACCAGTGGCTGCGCCATCTGCACCGGCGTGAGCGGGAAGAGCTGGAGTCCGCTCTGCGACATGCGCGGCGCAGGGCGCTGCAGCGGCTGCAGGCCGCGCTGCCGGCGGCGGCAGGAGCCGAGCTGCAGGCCGTGGCCGCTTACGTGTTCGAAAACCTCGGCGCAGGCGCTTTCGCCGCCGACATCGAAAGCTGGGCACGACTGGCGCAGGCTTTCCTCACCGGCGACGACGGCTGGCGCAAGCGCCTGACCAAGAGCGAAGGCTTCCCGGCAGGCCAGCCGGGCCAGCCCTGGAAAGCGCGCGCGCTCGACCTGTTTGCCGTGCTCGATGCGGGTGCGGATTTCAGGGAGGCGCTGGCCGACATGCGCCGCCTGCCGCCGGAGCAGTACAGCGACGCGCAGTGGCAGGCGCTGGGCGCGATCCTGGGCCTGCTGCCTTATGCGGTGGCCCAGCTGAAGCTAGTATTCCAGTCGCGCCGGCAGGTGGATTTCACCGAGGTCGCGCAGGGCGCGCTGCGGGCGCTGGGGGGCGACGGCGAACCCACCGACCTCGCGCTCGCGGTCGACTACCGCATCCGCCATCTGCTGATCGACGAATTCCAGGACACCTCGATCAGCCAGTACGAACTGGTGGCTCACCTGACGGCCGGCTGGACCGAGGACGACGGCCGCACGCTGTTCGCCGTCGGCGATCCGATGCAGTCGATCTACCGATTCCGCGAGGCCGAGGTCGGTCTGTTCCTGCGCGCGCGCCACGAAGGCATTGGCAGCGTCAGGCCGCATCCGGTCGTACTGACCTCGAATTTCCGCTCTCAGGCCGGCATCGTCGACTGGGTCAATGGCGCTTTTGCGCAGGTGATGCCGCCGGCTGAAGACATCGAGTCCGGCGCCGTGCCGTACACGGCGTCAGCAGCGGTGCGGGCGGCGCTGCCGGGTGCAGCGGTCACCGTACATCCGCTGTTCGACGACGACGGGTCGGAGGAGGCGCGGCGCGTGGCGGACATCATTGCCGATGTGCGCCGCGCGGATCCGGCTGCCACGGTGGCGATCCTGGTACGCAGCCGTGCCCAGCTGCGGCACATCGTACCTCAACTGAAGGCGGCGGGACTGCGTTTTCGCGCGATCGACATCGATCCGCTGGGCCAGCGGCCGGTGGTGCAGGACCTGCTCGCGCTGACGCGCGCGCTGGCACATCCGGGCGACCGCGTGGCCTGGCTCTCGCTGCTGCGCGCGCCCTGGTGCGGGCTGACGCTGGCCGACCTGCATGCGCTGGCCGGCGATGCGTCGCCGGCAATCCTGTGGGATGCGCTGTGCGACGAAGCCCGCATTGCCGGACTCTCGGCAGACGGCCGCGCCCGCGCGCTGCGGCTGCGCGCAGTGCTCGCGGAGTGCATCAAGCACCGCGTGCGCAAGCCGCTGCGCGAGCAGGTGGCCGGCGCCTGGTACGCGCTGGGCGGCCCGGCCTGCGTCGACAGCGCCGCCGATCTCGAGGATGCGGAAACCTATTTCCGTTACCTTGACGCGTACGAAGACGCCGGCGAGCTGCCGGACCGCGAGGCCTTCGAGGAGGGGCTGGAGAACCTCTATGCCGCGGCCGATCCCGCTGCCGGCGAAGGCCTGCAGATCATGACCATCCACAAATCGAAGGGGCTCGAGTTCGACGTGGTGATCCTCCCCGGGCTCGCGCGTACGCCGAGAGCCGACGACAAGAAACTGTTCCTGTGGACAGAGCAGCCCGAGGCCGAGGGTGCCGAGGAACTGTTGCTGGCGCCGATTCATGCCACGGAAGATGACAGCGATCCGATCTACGACTGGATCCGGCGTTTCCATGCGCACAAGCAGCATCTCGAGGACGGGCGCCTGCTCTATGTCGCCGCGACCCGCGCCCGCCGCCGGCTGCACCTGTTCGGCAGCGTTGCAGTCAACGTCGATGATGATGGCGCTACCGTCATCCGGACGCCGTCGTCGCATTCCCTGCTTGCCAAGCTGTGGCCGGCGGTGGCGCCGGTCTTCGAGGGCGCGGCGGGCGATTACGTGCCGCCCGCCCCGTCGTCACCGGGCGCCGCAAGCTTTGACCAGTCCCTGCGCCGCCTGCCCGCGGGCTGGGCGCTGCCGGCGGCGCCGGCGGCAGCGCGTTGGGAGATGCCCGCGGATGCGGCGCAGGTGCAGGATGCGCTCGAGTTTTCCTGGGCCGGCGAAACCGCGCGCCATGTCGGCACGATCGTCCACCGCTGGCTGCAGCGCATTGCAGAAGACGGCGCGGCGGGATGGGATGAGCAGCGCATCGCGGCGCTGGCGCCGGTGATGCGCGCGGCGCTCGCCGCCCAGGGTGTCGGCAACGGCGAACTTGACGATGCGGTCGCGCGGGCGACGCGGGCGCTGGTCCGTTGCGTCGCCGACGCGCGCGGCCGCTGGATCCTCGGCCTGCGGCTGGAGGCCCGTTCGGAATGGCGGCTGACCGGCGTCAGCGGGGGGCGTCTCGCGAGCATTGTCATCGACCGCAGTTTTGTCGACGACGAAGGCACGCGCTGGATCATCGACTACAAGACCAGCGTGCACGAGGGTGCCGACGTCGAGGCTTTCCTCGACAACGAGCGCGAGCGTTACCGCGGCCAGCTCGAGCGTTATGCGCGGATGCTGCGCGCCGGCGGTGAGCAGCGAATCAGGCTCGGTCTTTATTTTCCGCTGCTCGGCGGCTGGCGTGAATGGGAATGCGCGGCTGAATGAGCGTATGCACCGGGTGCCTGGCGGGTTGCGGCTGTGCCGGATAACAATTAGCATGAACTGCCCTGGCGTACACCGCCTTTCCGTGGCAAATCAAAACAAAATCGAGGAGAACAGCAATGATTGCACGCACCCTTTTTTCCGGCGGCCTTGCTGCGTTTGCGCTCGCCACCGCGCAGCTCGTGCCCGTGGATGCACAGGCCCAGGGCAAATTCCCCGAGCGCACGCTGCGCCTGGTCGTGCCTTTCGCGCCCGGCGGCGTCAACGACATCATCGGCCGGCGCTGGGCTCAGGACCTGTCGAAGGTGCTGGGGCAGAACGTGATCGTCGAGAACCGCGCAGGTGCTTCGGGCGCCATCGGTGCGTCGGAAGTCGCGCGCTCAAAGCCCGACGGTTACACGCTGCTGATTGCCAACACCACCACGCATGTACTCAATCCCCTGGGCAATCCGAAGCTCGGTTACGATCCGCTGAAGGATTTCACCGCGCTGGGCATCATCACGCTGGTGCCCACCGGCGTGGCCGTGCACCCCTCGATGCCGGTAAAAAGCCTCAAGGAACTGATCACCTTTGCCCGGCGCAATCCGGGCAAGCTGTCCTTCGGCTCCGCCGGTACCGGCAGCATCACCCATCTCACGGGGGAGCTGTTCAAGAAGCTCAATGGCAACCTGAATATCGTGCATGTGCCATACAAGGGCGCGGGTCCCGGCCTGACCGATCTCATCGCCGGCCACATCCCGATGTACACGCCCACCATCAGCCCGGCACCGCTGGAGTATCACAAGCAGGGACGGCTGCGCATGCTGGCCATCTGCGCGGAGGAGCGGCTCAAGGCGGTGCCCGATGTGCCGACGGCGCCCGAGGCCGGCATGCCCGATCTGGTGGTGCAGGCGTTCAATGCGATTTTCCTCGCGCCCGGCACTCCGCAGGCGGTGGTCGATGTGCTGCACCAGGCCAACCAGAGGGTGCTGGCGAACGCCGAGATGCAGGAGTTCCTGCGCAAGGCCGGCGCCGAACCGGTGACCACTTCGTCGCCCGAGCGTGCAACACAGTTCATCCAGAAGGAGCTGCAGCGCTGGGGTCCGATCGTGCGTGAAACCAGCGCACAGTAATCCCAAATGTAGCCGGGCAATGGCGGTCATGGCCGCCGTTTTTATATAACATATTGATTTTATTTGATATTTTATGAAATCCTGCTGGATTGTCACGCGCGACCACAAAAACGTGCTCGAGTACCGCGATGTGCCGCAGCCGCAGCCCAGGGCCGGCGAGATCGTGATCAAGGTGCAGGCCTCGGCACTCAACCGCGGCGAAATGTTCGTCGGCGGCGTGGTGCATGGCGGCCCGGAGAAACTCGGCGGCAACGAGGCCTCCGGCACAGTGCACGCGATCGGCGAGGGTGTGACCGGCGTCAAGGTTGGCGATGCGGTGTTCGGGCGGGTGCGCGGCGGCTTTGCCGAATACGCGGTGATGGATGCGACGCAGATCATGATCAAGCCCGAGCGCCTGTCCTGGGAGCAGGCCGCCGCGGTGCCGGTGAGCTACATCACCGCCTGGGAAATGATTTACCAGTTCGGCAAGCTGCAGAAGGGCGAGACCCTGCTGATCATGGGCGCCTCCTCCGGCGCCGGTGTTGCCAGCATCCACCTCGCGAAGCTGATCGGCGCGCGCTCGATCGGCACTTCCGGCTCGCAACAGAAGCTTGAGCAGCTGAAGGCGGCCGGCCTCGATGTCGGCATTGCCACGCGCAAGCCGGATTTCGCCGCGCAGGTGCGCGAGCTGACCGGCGGCAAGGGGGTTGATCTCGTCATCAACGGTGTCGGCGGTTCGGTGTTTGCCGAATGCCTGCGCACGCTGGGCTTCCGCGGCCGGCTCGCCACCGTGGGTTATGTTGACAATGTGTTCAAGGCGGAGATCGATCTCGGTGCCGTGCATGCCTGGCGGCTGGAGATTTTCGGTGTCTCCAACGCCCACCTGCCCGCTGCGGGCAAGGCCGAGGCTGCGGCGGGTTTCCGGCGCGACGTGCTGCCGGCGCTGGCGGACGGCCGCATCGTGCCGCTGGTCGACAGCGTCTATGCCTTCGACGAATTGCCTGCCGCAAAGGAGCGCATGGATGCCAGCGGCATGGTTGGCAAGATCGTCGTCAGGGTCGCCTGAGGATTCCCGTCAAAAAAGCCGTTTGCCCGTCACTGTATGGGCAAACGGCTTTTTTGTTTCCGGGGTTGGGCTCAGTCTGCCCGCGCGCCGGATTCCTTCACCACCTTTGCCCATTTCGGTATTTCCGCCTCGATCAGCTTGCGGAAATCCTCGGGGCCGCCGGGGTTGACGTCGACGCCTGAAGCATTGAGGCGCTTGATGACGTCGGGCTGGGCCAGCGAATCGAGTGCGGCTTTGCTCAATGTCGCGATGATCGGAGCCGGGATGCCCGCCGGACCGACGATTCCGTACCAGGCCACTGCGGCGTAACCGGGCAAGCCCGCCTCGGCAATGGTCGGCACCTCGGGCATCGAAGGGATGCGCGTAGGGGATGTCACGCCGAGGCCGCGCAGCCGTCCCGCCTTGATGAACGGTATCGCCGAGGACACGCTGGCGAACTGGAGGTCGGTCTCTCCGGAAATCAGCGCAGTCAGCGCTTCCGAGGCGCCCTTGAAGGGCACGTGCACGGTTTTCACGCCGGCCATGCTGTTGAACAGTTCCGCCGACAGGTGCACCGAGGTGCCCGCGCCCGAGGTGCTGTAATTGAGCACGCCCGGCCTCGCCTTCGCCAGCGCGATCAGTTCCTTTACCGACTTTGCCGGCACGCTGGGATTGAGCACCAGCACATTGGGGCTGTCGCCGACGCGGGCGATCATGCTGAAGCTGTTCAGCGGGTGGTAGTTGAGCTTTGAGTACAGGCTGTAGTTGATGGCCTGGGTGCCGATGGTGCCAAGAAAAATCGTGTAGCCGTCGGGCGGGCTCTTCGCGGTCAGCTCGGCGGCGATGTTGCCGCCGGCGCCGGCGCGGTTGTCAATGACGAAAGGCTGGCCCAGGCGTTCGCGCATCGCGGGTTCCATCGCGCGGGCGATCACGTCGGCCGCGCTGCCGACCGTGAAGGGGATCAGGATCCGCACGGCACGGCTGGGGTAGTTCTGGGCGCCGGCCGGGGCGATGCCGGCGACAGCCAGCGTGGCAATCAGGGTCAGGCGCAGCATGTCGGACTCCCTCTTTTCTTTTCGACCGGCGCGCAGCGTATCATGACAGCGGCGTAAACTGGCGCCGACACGACTTCCCAGGAGATTGCCTTGAGTTTGCCCGCCTGCCTTGTTCTTCCCGCTGCCGCGCTCGTTGCCTTCGGTGTTTCTCCGGTGCTGGCCCAGCAGAAAGTCAATCCGCCGGTTGCCACCTACTGGATGAGCATAGACACCGCTTCCGGGCTGCCCATGGGAGGCGCGGGCGGCGCGCCTTCGATGATGGATCTGGGACGCATGATGATGGGCGGAGGCGCGGCGGAAGGCGCCAGCCGGTCGATGCTGCTCGAACTCGGCTCCCAGCGCGGCGCAGGCGGCACGCCGGCTGCGGCCCACGAGATCCCGCCTGGCCTGAACATGGGCGCCAGCCTGCCGCTGGAAACGCCGCAGCGCGCGCCGAGAGCAGAGCCGCGCGAGGACGGCATGCCGGAGAATTTCGAGAAGCCGCGCGGCCGCCTGCTGATTTTCTGGGGCTGCGGCGAGCAGGCCGGGTCCGGGCAGCCCCATGTCATCGACTTCGCGAAAGTGGCCGAAGGCCAGATACCGCCGGGCCTCGTCGGCCGGCGCATCAATGTCCAGCGCGGCCCCTCGCAGGCACGCAGCAGGACCTACGGTGAATGGCCCAACACGCGCGACAGCACGCGGATTCCAGCCGACGGCAGCCTGCGCGGCGAGCACGCGGTCAGGGGCAACTACTCCCCGGACATCCGTTTCACGCTCACGGAAAAATACGACTTCATGGAGCCGGTCAAGCTCGCGCAGCGCCGCGGCGGCGGTGGTGGCATCAACCTGACATGGGATGGCGTCGCCAATGCCCAGGGCTATTTCGCCAGCGCGATGGGCAGCCGGGAAGGCAGCGAGGACGTCGTGTTCTGGAGTTCGAGCGCGAGCCGCGAATTCGGCGAGCTGCTAATGACCTGGCAGGCGCCGGCGGAGGTCGCGCGGCTGGTGCGCGAGAAAGTCGTGCTGCCGCCTTCGACCACCGAATGCACGGTGCCGTCGCAGTTCGTTGCGGCGGCGCCCTCGGCTTTCCTGCGCTTCATCGCCTATGGAGAGGAGGCCAACTTCGCCCATCCGCCGCGGCCGCAGGATCCGAAAACGCCGTGGAGTCCCGACTGGGCGGTCAAGGTGCGCCTGAAATCGACGGCGTCCGCGCTGCTGGGCGAGGACGGGGGCATGGGCGGTGGCGGCTCGCGCGCGGGCGGCGCACCGGCATCGTCCGGATCGCAGGGCGGCGGCGGCACGGCCGCGCCTGCCGTCGATCCGGTACAGGAAGGCATCAAGGCGCTGCGCGGCCTGTTCGGCCGCTAGCGCACTGCAGTACTACATCATCACCCGGCCGCCGTTGACGTCGAGTACCACGCCGTTGATGTAGGCGGCGGCGTCGGAGGCGAGGAACAGCATCGCCTGCGCGTGGTCCTCCGGCACCGCCAACCGACGCAGCGGCACCTGCGAGGCGATGCGCTCGATGTCGGCTTCGGTGCGCAGCGCCGCGACGCGCGGCGTCAGCGTGGTGATCGGGGCGATTGCGTTGGCGGTGATGTTGTCCGGCCCGAGCTGGAAGGCGAGGAAGCGGGTGAGTTGCGTCACGCCGGCCTTGGCCGCACCGTAGGCCGGTGACGAGGCTGCATGCACCGTGCGGCCCGAGATCGACGACACGTTGATGATGCGGCCGGCCTTCGATTTCTTCAGCAGCGGGATTGCCATCTTGCAGATCAGGAAAACGCTGCGCAGGTTCAGCGCCACCGTGCGGTCCCACTCGTCGATGGGCATGTCCTCCACGGTCGCCAGCCGGCCGTAGCCGCCGGCGCAGTTGATCACGATGTCGAGGCCGCCGTAGGTCTGCACGATGCCGGCCATGCATTGCTCGACCGAGGCGGCGTCGGTGATGTCGGTGCGGAAGGCCTGCGCCGTGCCACCGCCCTGCGCGATGGCGGCGGCGACCTTGTTGCCGTTGTCGGCGTCGATGTCGACCACCGCGACCCGGCAGCTCTGGGCCGCGAAAAGGCGCGCGGTCTCGGCGCCGATGCCCTGCGCGGCGCCGGTGATCAGCGCGACGCGATTCTTGAGTTCGGGGTAACTGGCCATGCTCATGTCTCCGGTGGGGGCGGCGTGGTTTCTCGACGCGCACTGCCGCGGTTGATCCATGAACCTGCGCCCATGATTGCTGCGCAGGTCCAGAATATCGGCGCGATGCCGCCTATTGCCGTGCCGACCACGCCGAATGCCGGCGGTACCACGACATGGGCGCCGTAACTGACCGCAAGCCGCATCGAAATTGCCTCGGCGGAGCGGCCCGGCGGCCCGGCGTTGAAGGCAAGGATCATCGACAGCGGCTGGCCGCAGCCCAGGCCGAGGCCGAGCACGAAGGCGGCAGCGGCGAGCAACAGTGCACTGGTGGTCAGCGGGAAGGTCATGAAAGCGGCGGCGGAGAGCAGCAGCGCGCCGGCAAGCATCGCGCGCTCGCCGTAGCGCTTGCTGATCGGCGGGATGGCCAGCCGGGTAATGAAGGCGGCAGCGCCGAAGGCACCCATGATCAGGCCGATGGTGGTGGCCGAGAACCCCAGGCTGTGGCCGTAGATCGGCATGTAGAGGTTGAACAGGTCGAGACCGGTCATCACCGCCGCGTTCGACAGCAGCGCGTTGCGCATGGCCGGCAGTGCCAGCAGGTCCTTCATGTTGCGCGGCGCCTGCGGGCCACTGCCAGCCTGCGCCGCAGCGGTGCCCGGGATGTCGTTGCGTTTGAGCACCACGGCGAGGCCGCAGATTGCCGGAATCGCGGCCATGATCAGGAACGAGGACTGGTGCGACAACATGTCGATCGACAGGCCGACGGCGACCGGGCCCAGCACCGAACCGGTGGATTCTCCGAGGCTGTAGAAACTGAAGTTGCGGGTGCGGGTATCCGCGCTGGAAAGCACGCCAACGAGATTCTGGGTCGCGACCACCCACAGCATGCTGGTCAGGCCCCACAGCGGCGCGACGATGAACAGCATGCCCAGCGAGGGAAAGAAAAACGGCAGCACCAGGCTGAGCGTGTAACTGCCCAGCCCCCAGTACATCAGCAGCCGGTTGTCGAAGCGGTCGGCAATGCGTCCTGCGGCAATCGCCAGCAGGAAGGGAAAGAGTCCATATAGCGCAAAGAGAATGCCGACTTCGAAGGGGCCGGCCCCCAGTTCGACGGCGAACAGCGTCATCAGGACGCGGCTGCCCTTCATCGTGATGAAGGCGATGCTGCTGAGGGAAAGTATCAGTACGAGGGGCATGGCGGCCCGCCGATTATAGCGGTCGCCGGGATGCGCGAAGGCGCATGCCGCATTGCGGACTTCACTTCCCTTTTGTGCGGCGTGAAACCGCGCTGTCAGGCGCCGCCGCCGTCCGCGGCGCCGCAGCCATCATCAATCGTCTGCCGGTCATGCAGCGGCCCGCGCGGGGCGGACCGCTGTTGGAAGCTCAGCTGGCGGTGCCGAGGCGCTGGGCCGGCTTGGCCTTCGGGTTGCTGCGCAGCGCGCCGGCGGCGGACTTGATCGCGCGGAAGGTGCTCAGCATCAGGTCAACCAGGAATTCGCTCTGGCGCATTTGCGCCTCGGCGCGGACGCGCTGGCTGGCCGTCAGCGGAAGCTGGTCGAGAAGATTTTTTACGGATGAGCTCTGTTTGTTCATGATCAATCTCCAATCAAATTAAACTAATGCTTCGCGACAAATCATTCGTTGCAAAATGCCTTTTATGATTCATTGCGTTACGTGCCGATTAGAGCATGAATCCAGACTCTTGTTGCATCGCAATAGCTGCTTTTTCTTGATTGTTCGATAAAGTTTTTATAAATCGTTTGTCATGGCTGTGCAGTACTTCACGAAAACCCGAGCCGATCCGGCCTTGGTGGTGGCTGGCCGGCGATCCAGCCGCCATGCATCATTGCGGCCATGGACCAGGGGTACGAGCTTGCCGTGATCCGTAGCTGGATCGACGCCGCCGAACGCATTGTCGCCATGACCGGCGCCGGCATTTCCACCGACTCCGGCATCCCGGACTTCCGCGGACCGCAGGGTGTATGGACGCTCAATCCGAAGGCGGAGCGGATGTCGGACATCCGCCATTACGTCGCCGACCCCGAGGTGCGGCGACTGTCCTGGCAGTCGCGGCTCGCGCACCCGGCCTGGACCGCCGAGCCCAACGCCGGCCACCGCGCGCTTGCCGAACTTGAATGCCGCGGCAAGCTGCATGCGCTGATCACGCAGAACATCGACGGCCTGCACCAGCGGGCCGGCGTATCCGCCGAGAAAGTCATCGAAGTGCACGGCACGCTGCACAAGGTGATCTGTCTGTCCTGCGGCTGGCGCGGCCCGATGCCGGAGACGCTGGCCCGCGTGCGTGCCGGCGAGGAGGACCCGCAGTGCCTGGAATGCGATGGTCTGCTGAAGAGCGACACCATTTCCTTCGGCCAGCAGCTGGTCCCCGAAGTGATCGACCGCGCGATGCGCGTCGCCGGCGAAGGCGAACTCTTCATCGCCATCGGCACGACATTGCAGGTCTATCCGGTGGCGGCCGCGGTGCCGAAGGCGCTGGACGCCGGCGCGCGGCTGGTCATTATCAACGCGCAGCCGACGCAGTTCGATGATGTCGCCGATGCGGTGGTGCGGATGCCGATAGGCGAGGCCCTGCCGGCATTGTGTATTGCGCGCTAGGCGCGCCGGAATTGCGGACTCGAGGATCAGATGCATGCACCGGAGACCTGCTGCGAGCCGATGCGTCGAGGCCGGTGCAGCCACTCATGTTGCATTGCACAGACGGGCTGCTGCGGATCCTGGCTCATAACCAATTGATTCTTATTGATTTAAAGACCTGCTTCGATTGTGGCCGGAAGTGCAGCGCTGCCTTGTGCCGGTTTCAAGACAAAGTCTCCCACTGATGCGATGTCATGGGTGACAATGGCCCCTTCATCTGGAGGAGGTGAATATGGGCACCGGCTTGGACGCGGTCCTGCGCGGGGCTGCCGGCACAATTGCGACATGCATGCTGATCCAGGTTCTGCCGGCGATGGCAGCCTATCCGGAGCGGCCGATACGCATGATCGTGCCGCAGGCGGTCGGCAGTTCGACCGACAACGTGGCGCGCATCGTCGCCACGGAACTGGCACGTGAAATCGGCCAGCAGGTCGTGGTCGACAACCGGCCCGGCGGCGCGCTGCAGCTGGGACTGGAACTGGCCGTGCAGGCGCCGGCTGACGGCTACACGATCGCTTATGCCCCTATCGGTGCCCTGGCCATCGCGCCGCACCTGATGGCCAAGCCGCCCGTCGATGCCTTGCGCGACCTGGCGCCGGTGGCGCAGACCGTGAGCGGGCATCAGGTCGTGCTGACGGGGCCGAAGACGCCGTTCAAGAGCCTGCAGGACGCCATCGTTTACGCCAGGAACAATCCCGGCAAGCTGTTCAATGCCTCCTCCAGCAATGGCTCGCCGGGGCACATCGGGTTCGAGCTGCTGAAGTCGATGGCCGGCATCAGCGTCGTGCACGTTCCGTACAAGGGGGGCGCCGCGGCGCTGGTTGACCTGATGAGCGGTCAGGTCCAGCTGATGATGGAGGGCCTCAACTCGGCGACGCCGCACGTGCAGGCCGGTCGCGTGCGCGGGCTTGCGGTGACCGGGCCGAAACGTTCGCCGATCTTTCCGGACATCCCGACCGTGGCTGAGGCCGGGGTGCCCGGTTATGTGGTCACTGTCTGGCACGGCGTGGTGGCGCCGATCAAGACGCCGCCGGCGCGGATCAAGGTGCTCAATGCGATGCTCAACAAGGCCATCACCTCGCCCGAGGGCAGTCGCAGGATTCTTGCGCTGGGGTCGGAGCCGAATCCGGTATCGCCGGAGGAGTTCTGGAAACTGGTGCGCAGTGACCGCGAACGCTGGGGCGAAGTCATCAAGCGCGCCGGCGCGAAGATCGACTGATCCGCGACGGCGGGTCGGGCAAGCAAGAGGACTGCCTGCGGGACCGGGCGGACCAAACCAAGAAAAAAGGTCCCGTGCCCATCGTCATTCTACCGAGGAGGAGTCAGCAGATGAAAAGCATCGCATGCATCATTCTCGCCGGCATCGCGCTGGCGGCGGCACCGGCATCGGCGCAGAACTATCCGGGCGGCAAGCCGGTGCGCATAATGGTCGGGTATTCGCCGGGCGGCGGCGTCGACACCACGGCGCGCATGATGGCGCAGGCACTGGGCGAGCTCTGGGGCAGCACGGTAATCGTGGAAAACCGCCCGGGCGCTGCGGGCAACATCGCCACCGAGGCTACCGCGAAGGCGCCGCCCGACGGCTACACGCTGGTCCTGTGCAACATCGGCTCGCACGCAATCACGCCGGCGCGTTTCGCCAAGCGGCTGACCTATGACCCGGTCGGCGATTTTGCCTTCCCGATCAAGATCGGCGGCGTTCCGAACATCTTCATGGTGCATCCCTCGATGCCGATCCGCACGCTGCAGCAGTACATCGACTTCGCGCGCAAGAATCCGGGCAAGCTCAACTTCGGCTCCTCGGGAGTCGGCGCTTCGCCCCATCTGTCGATCGAGCTGCTGAAGAGCATGACCAAGATCAACATCGTGCACGTGCCGTACAAGGGCGCTGCGGCAGCGCTCGCCGACGCGATCAGCGGCCACATGGAATCCTCCGTAGGCAACCTCGCCGGTGCGCCGCTCGCGGCGGTCAAGGCGGGGCGGGTGAGGGGGCTCGCCGTGACCTCGGCGGTGCGCAGCCCGCAGCTGCCGGATGTGCCGACCTTCGCCGAATCCGGCGTGCCGGGCTACGACGTCACCGGCTGGTACGGCCTGTGCACCCAGTCGAAGGTGCCGCAGCCGGTGCTGGCCAAGCTGCATGCCGACGGCGCAAAGGTGCTCTCCGGGCCGCTGAAAAAGCGGCTGGAGGACCAGGGCATCACCGTCGAGCAGGCCACGCCCGAGCAGTTCGCCGAGCACGTCAAGTCCGAAATCGCGAAATGGACCAAGGTGGTCGCGGACGCCAAGCTCACCGGCGATTGACCGGCCGCGGCGAAAAATGGATGCGGCTGGCGCGCGCCTGATGGCGCGCTACAAGCAATGGGCAAACCGGCTGATGCTCGATGCCGTTGCCGCGCTGCCGCCGGGGGAGGCCGAGAAGCCGCGGCCATCCCCGTTCCGCAACATCGTGCACACCTTGAACCATATCCTCGTCATCGACCGCATCTGGCAGGCGCATATCGAGGGCCGCGAGCACGGCTACTCGGCGCGCAATACCGAGGACTGGCCTCCGCTCGCGGAGCTGCGGGCGCAGCAGCAGGCGGTCGATGCCTGGTATGTGGCCTGGTCCGAAGGCCTGGACGGCGACGGCTGGGCGAGGCTCGTCGGCTTCACGCTGATCGGCGGCAACCGCGGCACGATGACCTGTGGAGAGATCCTGCTGCACCTCGTGACCCATGCCAGCTATCACCGCGGTTATGTCGCCGACATGATTTACGGTGTTCCGGGCTGCCGTCCGCCGACCTTGGACCTGCCGGTTTACATGCGCGAGGCGCACGCCGCCGTTTGACCTGCCGCGGGCCCGGAGTTAGCATCAAACGGGTCCTGTGCCGGCACGGCGCAGCCTGTCAATCCGCGAGCAGGAGAACAGCCATGGCCGAGCGTACGATTCGCGACATCATCAAGGGTCAGGAACTGCTGACGGCGCCGTCCACGATGTCCGTGGCCGAGGCTGCGCGTCTGATGAAGCAGCGCAATGTCGGCGCGATGATGGTGGTCGACGAGGGCAGGCTGGTGGGCATGTTCACCGAGCGCGATGCGCTGTTCCGTGTGCTGGCGGCCGACCTTGACGGCGGCAGCACGCCGCTGGCGCAGGTGATGACCCGCAATCCGCGCACGATCTCCCCCGAACGTTCTTTTGCCCACGCGCTGGGATTCATGCACGAGGGGCGCTTTCGCCATCTGCCGGTGGTCGAGGACGGCCGCCCGGTCGGCATGATTTCGGTGCGCGACGCGATGGGTTCCGAGCTCGAGGCCTTCGTCTACGAGCTGCTGCGCCAGGAGCAGGTCAGCCAGATTCTTGCCTGATCCCCGTCGCGGCTCAGCCGGCGCGTCATTCCAGCGCGATGCCGGCTTCGGCGGTGATTTTCTTCCAGCGTTCGATGTCGCCGCGGATGAACTGCACGAACTCCGCGCTCGAGCTGCTGCCCACAGGCACGATGCCGGCCGCGTTCTGGCGCCGCTTTACCTCCGGCGCGAGCATGGCCTTGTTGACTTCGGCGAACAGGCGCTCGCTGACCGCGCGTGGCGTCCTCGCCGGCGCGAAGATGCCGTTCCAGTTGCTGACGCCGAAGCCCGGAACGGCCTCGTCGATTGCCGGCAGGTCCGGCAGCAGCGGCTGGCGTTTGGCGGTGGCGACGGCCAGCGCGCGCAGGCGCTTGCCCTGGATGTGCGGCAGCGCCGTGACGTAGGTGGCGAACATGACCTGTATGTCGCCGGATACGAGGTCGACCAGCGCCGGGCCGCCGCCCTTGTACGGCACATGCGTCATTTTCACGCCGGACAGCTTCTGGAAAAACTCGCCGGCCAGATGGTCGAGCTGCCCGGGCCCCGAACTGCCGAAACGCACCTTGCCCTGCTGCTGTTTTCCCCAGCTGACAAACTGCGGGATGCCGCCGGCGCCGCCGATGTTCGGATTCACGACCATCACGTTGATCAGCTCCGCGGCCATGGTGATGGGGGTGAAATCGCGCATCACGTCATAGGGGAGCCGCTTGTAGACCGCAGGACTGATCGCCAGCGGGCCGACGCCTCCGACGAGCAGCGTGTAGCCATCGGGTTCCGCGCGCACCAGCATCTCGGTGGCCAGCCTGCCTGCCGCGCCCGGCCGGTTGTCGACAACCACCGGCTGGCCGAGCTGGATGGCCAGCTGTTCGGCGAGTGAACGGCCGATGGTGTCGGATGCGCCGGCCGCGGGGAAGGGTATCAGCACGCGGATCGGCTTGACGGGGTACTTCGCCTGCGCCTGGACCGCGCCGCTCCATGCCAGCAGCGCACAGAAGATGCCGGCGATCACGGATTGCCTGTTCTGCATGATGCTCCTCCTGGGTGTGTGGTCCGCGCCCGCTTCTTGCGGCGGGTCGCGTCCGGTTGGTTCCTTGCGCCCCGCTGTTATCCCGCCTCCTGCGGATGCAGCACGATCTTGTGCGCCTCGACGTTGCGCGCTTCGAGCAGTTTCAGCGCATCCTCGGCGCGGGTCAGCGGAAAACGGTGGCTGATGTAGCGCTCCGGATCGATCTTGCCGCTGCCGACGAGTTCGAGGCAGGGCCTGAAAGCCTGGAAGTTGCCGCGCGAGAAGTTGAGGTCGATTTCGCGGTCCTTGATGTAGGCGATCGGGATCGTTGCCTTGTTCTCCGGGAATGTTCCGACCACGGTGACCTGGCCGCCGCGCTTGACCATGCTCACGGCGTCGGTGACCGTGCGTTCCTGCAGGCCGCCGACGCATTCCACCACCTTGTCGAAGCCGGCGCCGCCGGTCAGCTCCAGCGCGCGGGCGCGCATGTCGGTGTCGCGGGCGTTGATCGAGCCGGCGATGCCCAGCTCGAGCGCCTTGGCCAGCCGGTAATCGAGGATGTCGGTGATCGTGACCTCGGCGCCGGCGAGCTGGGCGATCAGCGCCGCGCCGAGCCCGATCGGTCCGGCGCCGATGACGGCGATTTTTTCCCCGGGCTTCGGCAACACGCGGTGCGCCACCGCGTGGTAACTGATGCCCAGCACCTGCACCGCGGAAGCCTGGTCGTAGCTGACGCTGTCGGGCAGGGGGTGCAGGTTGAAGTCCGGCACCAGCGCGTACTCGGCGTAGGCGCCGTCACGGTCAAAGCCCATGGTGCGCAGCCTCTCGCAGATGTTGCCGCGCCCGGCGCGGCAGGGACCGCATTCGCCGCAGGCGAAATCGATGTCGCAGCAAACGCGCTGTCCGACATGGAAGCCGCGCAGCTCCCTGCCCAGTGCGACGATTTCCCCGGCGAACTCGTGGCCGAGGATGCGCGGAAAGGTCAGCCGCGGGTGTTTGCCGTGAAAGGCATGCAGGTCGGAGCCGCAGATCGAGCAGGCGTGTACCCGCACCACGGCATCGCGCGGGCCCGGTTCGGGATCGGGCACCGTCTCGTAACGCAGGTCGCTGCCGCCGTGGAGTATCGTTGCTTTCATTGTTGCCTGTTCCCGTGGATGTTCAGAGTTGCAGTTGCCCGCGCGGATGCGGCGGCCTCGCCGCGGCATCCGGGGCCTCGAAGGGCTGGTGCCCCCTCACTTGGGTGGCATGCATCACGCGCCTTGCTGCGGGATTGAAGGCGCCGCGGCGGTGTATGGTGCAGCGGTTGTCCCAGAGCACGGTGTCGCCCTCGCGCCAGACGTGGGTGTAGCCGAACTGCGGCTGCGTGGCATGTGCCCACAACGCGTCGAGCAGGGCATCGGATTCCTCAAGCGTGCAGCCGTTGACGACATGCCGCGGGCGGCGACCGAGGAACAGGCTGTTGCAGCCGCTGTCGGGATGCGTCGACACGACCGGATGGTCGGGGCCGTCGCCCAGTCGCGGATCGTCGACGGCGACCGCGCCGTGGCGCAGTTTGCGGTTGGTGTCGTAGGCGGTGTCGTGCTTGATGGTGGCGCCGAGCACGCGTTTTTTTAGGGATTCCGGCAGCGTGTCCCAGGCCGCATACATGTTGCGGAACTCGGTGTTCGCGCCTGCGCCCTCCGGCGGCACTTCCAGCGCATGCAGCATGCGCATGCCGGCGATCACGCGGCGGAAGGAATAGTCGCTGTGCCAGATCACCTCGCCGTCGCCCAGTTCGCCGATCGGCGCGCCGCCGACGCGGACATTCGAGACCACGGTGATCTCCGGGTGTTCGACATGGTGGGCGACTTTTTCCGCGGTGACCGGCGGCAGCTCGAATTCGCCGAAGCGCCGCGCCACCGCCACCATGTCGGCGTCGGACAGTTTCTGCCCGCGCACCAGCAACAGCAGGTGGTCGAGGTAGGCGCGGTGCAGGATGTCGAAACCGCGGTCGTCGAGTTTGCGCAGGTCGAGGCCGCGGATCTCAGCGCCCATCGCCGCGGGCAGCGGGATGATTTCGATGTCGCCGACGCGGCCCCGGATGACCGCCGGTGTGTCACGTACTGCGGATGATGCGACAGTCATTGCACGGTCCTCCTCCCGTTGAACGCCGTCTCTTCAGATTGCATTCAACCACCCGTGCAAGGGCTGCTGCAAGCCTTGCTCCACATGCCTGGCTGCGGAGTTCTCAATGTGGAAACCAGGGCAGCATCGCTTGCTGCCCCGCCGGCAGCGCCTTGCGCCCGACATTGAGGATCATCGCCAGCATCGCGTAATAACCGGCCACCGCGATCAGTTCGATCACGCCCTGTTCGCCGAACACGCTGCGCGCGCGTTCGTAGGTGGCATCGCTGGCGCCGTGGTTGTGCAGCACTTCGGTGAGCAGGTCATGCAGCGCTTCCTCGTCCGTGGCCATGGCCTGCGGGCGGCGGCCTTCGGCAATGGCCTGCGCGATCGCCGGACTGAGGCCGGCCTTCATCGCATGTTTGTAATGCGACTGCCATTCGTACTGCTGCGTCCAGTGCCGCGCCGCGATCAGCGTCGCCATCTCGGCAATGCGCCGGTCGAGCGGAGACTTGAAGCGCAGGTACTCGCCGACCTGCTGCACGGTCTGCGCGAGCCCCGGACTGCGCAGCAGCGCGAGGAAGGGGCCGCGCAACTCGCCGCGCGGACCGGCGGCGATGGTCGCGGCGACTTTTTTCTGTTCCTCGGTCCATTGCTCCGGCGGGATCGCGGGAAAACGTTCGGCTGGCATGCTGCTCATGGTGTTGTCCTCATAAGTATTTGATTTTATTAAATGTTTTAAAACATCCATTGGCCGCCATTGACATGGATGACCTGCCCGGTGATGAAGCCGCCGCCGGGGCCGCAGAGAAAACGCACGGTGGCGGCGATTTCGCGCGGATCGCCGTAGCGGCCGAGGGGAATGTGCGCGGATGCATCGGGGCGCGGCGCGCGCGGATTGGCGCGCGTGGTGTCGAAGTGGCCGGGCGACACGCAGTTGGCGCGGATGCCGCGGCCGGCGAATTCGCGCGCCAGCGCGCGCGTCATGCCGGCGAGCCCGCTTTTCGCCGCCGAGCTGTGCACCTTGCCGGCGGCGCCGGTCAGCGCGCTGTCGCCGATCAGCGTGATGATGTCGCCGCGGCCCGCCTCGAGCATGCCCGGCAGCACGGCCTGCACGCAGTGGAAGGCGCCGTCGAGCGAAATCGACATCACCTGCCGCCATTCCCCGAAGTCCATGGTTTCGAAGGGGATCTCGCGGCGCACCGAGGCATTGAGCACGAGGATGTCGATGGCGCCAAGCTCCGCCGCGACGGCGGCGTGCATGCGCCGCACGGCCCCGGCATCGGCGATGTCGGCGATGCAGACGGCGGCTTTTCCGCCTGCGGCGCGGATTTCGGCTGCGACGGATTCGGCTTCGGCGCGCGAGGCGCGGGTGTTGATCGCGACCTTTGCGCCTGCCGCGGCGAGTTCGAGCGCGATTGCGCGGCCGATGTTTTTGGCGGCGCCGGTGACCAGCGCGACCTGGCCGGCGAGTTCGGGTGCTGTGCTCATTCACTGGACTCCATGTCCCGGGGCAGCGGCAAGCATAACGGGGAATGCCCGCGCAGGCGATGCATCCGCGGGCTGTCCAGATGCTGTGATGCGGGGTTGCTGCTGGTATAGTCTGCGCCCTGTGGCAATTGCCGGAAAACAAGGGGGCACAATGAACTTCACACGTTGCCTGGTTGCGGCCGCTGTCGCCGTCGCGGGCACGTCCGCGCCGGCTGCGCAGACCGGTGGCGGCGAGTACCCGACCAAACCGATACGCATCATCGTCGGCTTTACGCCCGGCGGCGGACCCGACATCACCGCGCGTTACCTCGCGCAGAAGCTGACCGAGGAGTTCAAGCAGCAGGTGATTGTCGACAACCGTCCCGGAGCCGGCGGCACCATCGCCGCCAACCTCGCGGCCACGGCCAATCCCGACGGCTACACGCTGCTGTCGGTATCGTCTGCGCATGCGGTGGCACCGGCGATCTACGACCGGCTGCCGTATGACGCGCAGCGCGACCTGGCCGGCATCACGCTGTCGGCGGTGTCGAAGTATGTGCTGGTGACTTCACCGACGAGCGGATTCCGCAGCCTGAAGGACCTGCTCGCCGCGGCGCGCGCGAAGCCCGGCGCGTTGAATTTTTCCTCCGCCGGCACCGGCAGCGGCACCCATTTCGCCGCCGAGCAGCTGAAAAGCATGGCGAAGATAGACGTCGTGCACATCCCGTTCAAGGGCATCCCGGAGGCGCTGACCGAATCGATGACCGGCCGCGTGCAGTTCTTCATGTCGCCGATCGCCAACGCGGTGAGCCTGGTGCGCGAGGGACGGCTGACCGGCCTCGGCGTGTCTTCGCTGAAACGCGATGCGCTGCTGCCGGACCTGCCGACCATCGCCGAGTCCGGCGTGCCGGGCTACGACTCGGTGTTGTGGTTCGGCCTGCTGACTTCGGCGAAGACGCCGCGGCCGCTGATCGCGCAGCTCAACCGCGAGACCGCCCGCGCACTGGGCGAGCCCGAGCTGCGCAGGCGCTGGGCGCCGATCGGACTCGATCCGAGTCCGACCACGCCGGAGGCTTTCGACAGGCTGATTGCCGCCGAGGTCGCGCTGTTCACGAAGCTGGCGAAAGCCGGCAACATCAAGGCACAGTAGGACAGGCAGGGGGATCAGCGCATGAAAATCAGTACCAATGGCATCGAGCTCAACTGTGTCGTCGAGGGTGAAGGGCCCTGGGTGACGATGTCGCACTCACTGGCGAGCAACCTGTCGATGTGGGACGAGCAGGCGCGCCTGCTGGTGTCCCGCGGCTACAGGGTGCTGCGTTTTGACACCCGCGGCCACGGCGCGAGCGATGCACCGGAGGGTCCTTACACGCTGGAGCAGATGGCCGAGGACCTGCAGGGCCTGTTCGCCGCGCTGGGCATCCGCAGCACGCACTGGATCGGCCTGTCGATGGGCGGCATGATCGGCGAGGTCTACGCGCTGAAATATCCCGGCGTGTTCCGCAGCATGCTGCTCGCCGACACCACCAGCCGCAGGCCGCCCAATGCCGAACAGATGTGGGGCGAGCGGGTGAAGCTTGCGCGCGCGCAGGGCATGGACGCGCTGGTCGAGAGCACGCTTGCGCGCTGGTTCACCGAACCCTACCGCCAGGCACAGCCCGCAGTGATGGCGCGCATCGGCGAGGGCATCCGCAACACGCCGGTCGCGGGCTTTGCCGGCTGCTGCGATGCGATCGCGAAAATCGACGTGCTCGACCGCCTCAGGGAAATCGACTGCCCGGCGCTGGTCATCGTCGGCGAGCAGGACCATGGCACGCCGCCCGAGATGGCGCGCCAGATCCAGGCCAATCTGCGCGGCTCCGAGCTGCTGGTCATTCCGTCGGCGGCCCACCTCTCCAACGTCGAGCAGCCGGCAGCCTTCAACCAGGCCATGCTCGATTTCCTGGCCAAAGTGGACCGCTGATGCGGGCACGGGCCTGCGCCGCCCTGGCGCTGGCGGCGCTGCTGACCGCCTGCGAGGGCTGGTTCGGTGGCGAAGAGGCCGCGCGCATACCGCTGCAGCCGGTCGCCGGCGGCGGTTTCGAGACGGTGCGCATCCTGCTGCGGCCGCAGATGAATGCCGTTGCCTTCGATCTCCATGCCGGTTTCGCCTGGGGCCGGCGCGATGAGGCGGGCCGCTGGGACCGCTACCGCGCGACGCTCAGCGTGGGCGGCAGGACGCTGCAGGCCGCCGAGTTCACCATCAACAGTCCCGAACCGGAAGACGCGGCCGGACCCCGCTCCCCGCCGCCGTCCTCGCTGCGGCAACTGCTGTTCGTCGTCGACCTGCGCGCCGAGGACGAGTACGAGCTGGCGATCGTGCCGCTGCAGCCGCCGGCGGTGACCCTTGAATCCCCGCAGCTCGTCGTGCGCATCAACGTCCCGCCCGCGGGGCGGCCCTGAGCTCCCGCGTGGCCCCGAACGACATCGCCGCCGTGAATGCCGCCGGCCCGCACACCGTGGTGTCGCCGCTGAGGCGCCTGCTGCGCTTCCTGCTGCCCTACCGCGGGCGGGTCGCCATCGCCCTCGTGGCACTGGTGGTGGCTGCCGGCAGCGTGCTTGCGCTGGGCCAGGGCCTGCGCTTCGTCATCGACTCCGGCTTCGGCAGCGGCAACCCGGCGATGCTCAACACCGCGCTCGCGGGGGTGATCGCGGTGGCCGTGGTGCTGTCGGTCGCGACCTTCACGCGCTTCTACCTCATGATGAGCGTCGGCGAGCGCGTGATCGCCGACCTGCGGCGCGCGGTGTTCGCGCATGTGCTGACGCTGTCGCCGGCCTTCTTCGATGCCTCGCGCACCGGCGACATCGTGTCGCGGCTGACCAACGACAGCGATCAGCTGCGCCAGGTGATCGGTTTCGGCCTGTCGATGTTCCTGCGCAACGCGCTGATGATGGCCGGCGCGTTGCTGCTGCTGTTCGCGACCAGCCCGAAGCTGGCTGCGCTGATCGTGCTCGGGGTGCCGGCGACGCTGGTGCCGATACTGATCGTCGGCCGCCGCGTGCGCCGGCTGTCGCGCGCGAACCAGGACCGCGTTGCCGAGGTGTCGGCGCAGGTGGACGAGGCAATGCACGAGATCCGCACCGTGCAGGCCTACGGCCACGAGGCGCGTACCCGAGCCGCCTTTGATGCGGTGACCGAGGCCGCCCATGCCGCGGGTGTGGACCGCATCCGCGTCAAGGCTTTCCTGATCGCCTCGGTGATGCTGATTGCCTTCTGCGCAGTCGGCGCGATCCTCTGGGTCGGCGGCCACGACGTGCTTGCCGGACGGCTCAGCGCCGGCGAACTGTCCGCCTTTGTGTTTTATGCGGGCATCGTTGCCAGCGGCGCCGGTACCGTATCCGAGGTCTGGGGCGAGATCCAGCGCGCCGCCGGCGCCACCGAACGCCTGATGGAACTGCTCGACACCCGGCCGCTGCTGCGTGCGGAGCCGCCGCCAGCGGCGCTGCCGCAGCCGGTGCGCGGTGCGATCCGCTTCGAGGGCGTCGGTTTCGCCTATCCGACGCGGCCCGAGCAGCCGGCACTGGCGGATCTGTCCTTCGAAGTGCGTCCCGGCGAGCGCGTGGCGCTGGTCGGACCGTCCGGTGCCGGCAAAACCACGATCTTCGCGCTGCTGCTGCGCTTCTATGATCCGCAGTCGGGCCGCATCCGCATCGACGGCACCGACATCCGCCACTGCGATCCGCTGCAGTTGCGCCGGGCCGTGGCGCTGGTGTCCCAGGATCCGGTGATATTCGCGGCCAGTGCCGCGGAGAACGTGCGTTTCGGCCGCCCCGATGCGTCAATCGAGGAAGTGCGCGCGGCCTGCGCCGCGGCGAACGCGCTTGAATTCATCGAAGCACTGCCGCAGGGATTCGACACCGACCTCGGCGAACGCGGCATCAAGCTCTCGGGCGGCCAGCGCCAGCGGCTGTCGATTGCCCGCGCGCTGCTGGCCGACCGGCCGATCCTGCTGCTCGACGAAGCGACCAGTGCGCTGGATGCGGAAAGCGAGCGCCAAGTGGCGGCAGCGCTGGAGCGGCTCGCGCGCGGACGCACCACGCTGGTGATCGCGCACCGGCTGGCCACCGTGCGCAATGCCGACCGCATCCTGGTGATCGACCGCGGCTGCCTGCATTCGACCGGCACCCACGAGGAACTGCTGCGTGCCGGAGGACTCTACGCCCACCTCGCGCGGCTGCAATTCATGCACGAGGCGGCGTAGGCCGCTGCCGCTCAGAACATCTGCTGTCCGCCGTCGACATAGATCAGCTGGCCGCTGATCATCCGCGCAGCCGGCGTGCACAGGTAGCGCACGATGCCGGCGACTTCCTCGGGTGTCGCGCGGCGGCCCATGGGCACGTTGCTGACCGGGGCGCGCGCCGAGCGGTCGGCGGCGCGCGCGGTGTCCATCTGGCCCGGTGCCACGCAGTTGACATTGATCTGGTGCTCGCCGAGTTCCTTGGCGAGCGCGCGGGTCATGCCCCACAGCCCGTGTTTCCCGACCGAGCCGTGCACGCGCTTCTTCGCGCCGGACAGCGCGGTCATGCCGCCGAGGGTGACGATGCTGCCGCCGCCGGCCTTGATCATCGAGGGCAGGCAGGCCTTGGTGCAGAAGAAGGAACCGTCGAGGGTGATCGACAGCAGGCTTTTCCACTCCTCGTAGCTCATGTCGATGAAGGCGGTTTCCTTGCGGATCGAGGCGTTGAGCACGAGGATGTCGACCTTGCCGTGGCGCTTGACGATATCGGCGACCATCGCATCGACTGCCCTGCCATCGGCAATGTCGGCCATGAACACTTCTGCCTTGCCGCCGGCATCGCGGATTTCCTTCGCCACTGCCTCGGCGTCGTCGCGGGCGACACGCGCGTTGACCGCGACCGTGGCGCCGGCTTCCGCCAGCGCGATCGCAATCGCGCGTCCGATGTTGCGCGCCGCGCCGGTGACCAGCGCAACCTTGCCTTCGAGTTCCCTGCCTGCCGCCATGATTATTCCTCCGGATTGTGGACGCGCCCCTTCGGCGCGCATGCAATGGATTTTACCGGCCATGAGTTAGGCATTACCATTCAGTTCTCCCCATGAAGTTTTTCCTGCCATGATGAAAGTCCCGGGAATGTCCGGATTGTGGTTCTTTGCACGGCCCGCGCGCGGCCCGGAAGCCGCCTTTGCAGTTCCGGCGGGCACCGGCTGATTGCCGCCATGGTCGCCCGTGCCAAGCAGAAACACGCCGTCACCCGCACCGCGCGGCCGCGGGTCGCGCGCTCGCGCATCGGTGCGGCGGAATGGCAGGCGCGCTGTGAGCTCGCGGCGGCGCACCGCCTGATCGGGCACTTCATGTTCGCGGACCTGACCTACAACCACGTCTCGCTGCGCGTGCCCGGCGAGCCCGGGCATTTCCTGGTCAAGGCCGACAACCTGCTGATGGAGCAGGTGACCGCATCGAACCTGGTGAAATACGATCTCGACGGCCGCCAGGTCGGAGGCTCGGCCTTCAAGGCGAGCCCCGCCGCCTACAATCTGCATGCCGCGGTGCTCAAGGCGCGGCCCGACATTCACGCCGCGGTGCACACCCACACGCCGGCTAACCTCGCGGTGTCGGCGCAGCAGCAGGGGCTGCTGCCGCTGACGCAGCAGGCGATGCGTTTCTACAGGCGTGTCGCGCGTTATCCCAACGAGGTCGACGACACCACGCGCGAGGGCGCGGACCGGCTCGCCGCTGCGCTGGGCGACAAATGGGTCATGCTGCTGGAGAACCACGGCGCGCTGGTCTGCGGCACGACGCTGCCCGAAGCCTACATTTACCACCACTTCTTCGAACTGGCCTGCCGCGCGCAGGTCGGCGCGCTCGCCGGCGGCGCCAAGCTGATCCTGCCCGACCCCGCGGTCTGTGAAGCACGCGCCGCGAAATTCGGGCGCACCGGCATCTACGATTCCGACAGCCGCGACTGGGTGGCGAGCCTCGCGCTGGTGGAAAAGCTGTATCCCGACTACCGGCGCTGAGCCGTGTTGGCCGGCGACCGGCGGGTTTAAATAATGTTTAAAAACAAATACTTGAAAAAGGAATCGCAGTGACCCGCGAAAAGAAATCCCCGCTCCGATCCGTGGGTGCGAAGGCCGGCGCAAAGCTGCCGGCCAATACCCTGCCGGCCGCGAACCGCGCAATGATCGAACAATCGCTGTCAGTGGGCATGGGCCGCGCGCTGGGCATCCGTCTGCGCAAGCTGTCGAAAAAACGCATCGACGCGGAGATGAGCGTCACCGCCGACCACATCAACCGCAGCGGACGCATCAACGGCGGCGTGCTGATGGCCTTCGCCGACATCCTCGGCGCGATGGGCACGCTGGCGAATCTGCCCGAGGGCTGCCGCACGACGACGCTGGAATCGAAGACCAATTTTTTCGCCGCGGGCGAGGGTGACACGCTGGCCGCGACCACGCTGCCGATGCACATCGGCCGCACCACGATGGTGTGGCAGACGACGATCAGCAATCCCGACGGCCGGCGTGTGGCGATAGTGACCCAGACCCAGATCGTGATTCCAAAAGACAATTAAGACTTGGATGAACGGATGGGTTGCTGGCATGATGATCTGACAGGAGTACGTTGACATGCCGAGCATCGCGCAGGAGGAGTTGCGGGGGGTATCGCGCACTGTGGCCGAGATCGAGTGGCTGCTGCTGGTGCTGGTGCTGCTGTACCAGATCTTTGAGGGTCCCGCTGCCGACGACAGGGTCGCCATTACGACCGGGCTGTTTTTCTATGCCGCGTTCGTGATGAGCTTCCGCTATGCAAATTTTTACAAGGCCGAATCACGCTGGAAAATCGCGATCGAGACCTTCGGCATGATGCTGTTCATAACCTGGGTGTTGTGGTTCACCGGCAAGCTTGCGAGCCCGCTGATCAACACCTACCTGCTTGTGATCATCACCAGTGCGCTCACCCTGGGCAAGATCGCGACGATGCTCGTGATGATGCTGATCGTTGCCTGCTTCATGCTGCTGGGCGAGCATTCTTCGGGCTCGATGCTCACTCTGGCCTACATTGGCGGCCTCGCAGGCCAGCTTGCGCCGATGATCCTGGTGGCCTACATCACCACCATGTTTTCCGCCGATATCCGTTACGGCCTGAACCAGGCGCGCCTCCTGGCGGAAACCGACGAACTCACGGGTCTCTACAACATGCGCGGCTTCAGCATCGTTGTCGACCGTCTCTTCGCCCAGGCGGTACGCTACAGCCGTCCCGCAAGTTTGCTGATGATTGATGCCGACAACCTCAAGGAAATCAACGACGGGCACGGGCACGAGGCCGGCAACCGCCTGATCAAGCTGGTGGCGAAAAGCATCGCTGACGAACTGCGCCAGACCGACGTGCTGGCGCGCTACGGTGGCGACGAGTTCGTCGTGCTTCTCCCGGAGACCTCGCCGGAACGCGCGGCGGAGGTGGCACAGCGGATAGTGCGTGCGGTCAGCGAAGGGCAGGTGGAAATCGACGGAAAGTGGCTCGCGACCAGCGTCAGCATCGGCCTCGCCTGCTATCCCGAGGATGGCCGCAGCATCGACGCCATCCAGGCCCGCGCCGACCGCGCGATGTACGTCGCGAAACGCGAAGGCCGCAACCGGGTCGTCAGATTTACCCCGTGACATGGAAGACAGGATGACACTCAAAAGTTCAGCATTCGAAATGTGCCGCATGCTTGGCCCGGCTGTAATGGTGATGGCACTGGTGGCGACGCCGGCTCCGGCGCAAACCGGGCCTGCTGCTCCCGCCGGTTCTGCCGCGAGAACGCTGCCCAGTGGCCTGGTGATCGAGATGGTGAAGGAAGGCAGGGGCACGCAGCCCTCGCCGACCTCGACGGTGAAAGTGCATTACCGCGGCATGTTCCCCAACGGCAAGGAGTTCGACAGCTCCTTCAGCCGCGGCGAGCCGATCGAGTTTCCGCTGAACGGCGTGATCAAGTGCTGGACCGAGGGCGTGGGCATGATGAGGGTCGGCGGCGCGGCGCGCCTGACCTGCCCGCCGGCGATCGCCTATGGCGCGCGCGGCGCGGGCGGCGTCATTCCGCCGAACGCGACGCTGGTGTTTGAGGTGCAGTTGCTCGGCGTGCGTTAATCCACTCACCGGAGTCCTCAACACCATGATCATCGATTCGCAGATCCACGCCTACGAGGCCAACACCCCGCAACGTCCCTGGCGCACCGTGCCGAACTGGCCGCCCTCGGCCACCGGCGACGAAATGGTTGCGGCAATGGACCGGGTGGGCGTCGACGGGGCGATCTTCATCTCATCGTTTTCGATGTACGGCTACGACGCGAGTTATGCGGTCGAAGTGCAGCGGGCGCATCCCGGCAAGTTCGGCCTGGTCAAGCCGGTGGATCCGGATGATCCGGCGGTGGAGGATGTCGTCGCCGAATGGAAAAAGACGCCGGGCACGGTCGGCATCCGCACGCTGATGAAGCCGGACTCGC
Organism: Burkholderiales bacterium; assembly: GCA_019634975.1. Lineage (GTDB taxonomy): Bacteria > Pseudomonadota > Gammaproteobacteria > Burkholderiales > SG8-41. Next base: position 47,441 of record JAHCAI010000014.1, on the reverse strand, counting down.
CGCACCGCGTCGGCCATGCCGGGCTCGATCGCATGCTGCGCGCCGCGGCGCGCCACGGCTTTCCGGTCAACATCCTGTGCTGGGGCAACCTCGATGCGGGCGCCGCGCTGATCGACCGCCATCCCGGGACGCGTTTCATCCTCGACCACCTCGGCATCCTGCAGCCGCACGAACCCGCGGCGCGGGCAGCCGAACCCTGGGCCGACCTGCCCAAGGTGCTGGACCTGGCAAAGCGCGACAACCTGGTGATCAAGGTCAGCGGCGTCTGCACGCTGTCACAGGAGCCCTATCCCTACCCGGACATCTGGGACCCGCTGGCACGCGTGTTCGACGCCTGGGGCTTCGAGCGCTGCCTGTGGGGCACCGACTGGACCCGCGCCTACGCGGTCGTCAACTATGAGCAGGCGGTGGAGCCTTTCCGCCTGACCGACCGCATCAGTGACGGCGAGCGGGCAATGCTGATGGGTGGAGCCTGCGCGAAAGCTTATGGCTGGAAGCCGACAGTGACCCGCTAGGAGCAGCTGGGTCACGCGCTGGCTGGCCATTCGAAACATTCGATGGGGGCATTGTTGATGGACGTGAACGACATGCACTACCTTTCCATAGCCGAAGCGGCGTCGCTTATCGAATCGGGCGGGCTGTCACCGGTGGAGTTCACGGAGGCGCTGCTGAAACGCATAGACCGGCTGGACCGGCGAGTGCAGGCCTTCATCACACTGACGGCGGAGCCAGCGCTGGCCGCCGCGCGTGAGGCCGAGCGGGATATCAGGCGCGGGCAGTACCGGGGTCCATTGCACGGCATGCCTTTCGGCCTGAAGGATATCTACGAGACTGCAGGCATCCTGACCTCGGGCGGTTCGGCCGTGTGTGCGGACCATGTGCCGGCGCAGGACTGCACGGTTGCGCGCAGGCTGCGCGAAGCCGGTGCCATCCTGCTGGGCAAGCTGCAGACCCACGAGTTCGCGCATGGCGGACCCTCCTTCGACCTGCCTTGGCCGCCGTCACGCAATCCCTGGGACCTGTCGCGGTTCACCGGGGGATCATCCAGCGGCTCGGCGGCCGCGCTGGCGGCGGGTTTTGTTCCGGCGGCGATGGGTTCAGATACCGGCGGCTCGATCCGCGGCCCGGCGTCGTTCTGCGGGATCACCGGCTTCATGCCCACTTACGGGATGGTGAGCCGTGCCGGAGTGATGCCGAACTCCTTTACCTTCGACCACTGCGGCCCGATGGCGCGCAGCGTCGAGGATTGCGCGATCCTGCTGCAGGCGATCGCCGGGTACGATCCGGCCGATCCGGGCAGCATCCGCCATGAACCCGTGGATTTCCGCGGCCGCCTCAACGGGCCGCTCAAAGGCCTGCGCATCGGGGTGTTGCGCCATTACTGGGAAGAGGACATTCCGGCGGTCCCCGAGCATGCCCGCGCGCTGGAAGAGGCGGTGTCGGTTTTCCGCGATCTCGGCGCCAGCATCGACAGCTGCAGGATCCGACCCGTCCAGGACGGCTTTGACATCAAGGTGATCATCGCCGAAAGCGAGATTTTTTCGATCCATCAGGAGAACCTGATCCGCAGCCCGGGAAAATTCGGCCGCGATTTCCTCGGCCGGGCGCTGCCGGCCTGCCTGTTCCAGTCAGCCGATTACGTCCAGGCCTTGCGCGAGCATCGGCGCTACCTTGAGGATCTGCGCCCGGTCTTCGACCGTTTTGATGTACTGCTCGCCAGCGGCTTCGGACCCGCTCCGCGCTTCGAAGACTACCGCACCGAGAATTTCTGGCTTAAGAGCAATGTCTGCACGCCGTCGAACACCGGGCGTACTCCGGCGCTCGCGCTGCCCTGCGGCAGCAGCAGCGGAGGCCTGCCGCTGGGCATGCAGCTGATCGGGCGGCCGGGCGACGATGCGCGCGTGCTGCAGGCCGGCCATGCCTTCCAGCAGGCTACCGACTGGCACCTGCGCCGACCGCCGCTGGTCGAGGGCGATGCCCCGCCGCTGCCGGACCTCAAGGCGAACGAGCCCCGGCCTTCATTACTGGACGCGGCGATGCAGTCCCATGTCGAGCGGATGGCCCGGCAGGCGGGACTTCGACTTGATGAGCGGCAGATGATGATCCTGCTGGAAACGGCACCCCATGCACTGGCGATGGCCGGGCGCATGCGCCGCGCGCGCGGACTGATGGAACAACCCTCGCTGGTGTTCCGGTTTGACTGATTCCGGTTCGGGCCGTACCGGCGATGAGTGACGGTCAACGGCTGGCCAGCACCCGTTCGGCCCAGACCGCATCGCGATAGAGACCCAGGTCGTTGCCGCTGGCGGCCGCCAGCTGCACGCCCAGCGGCAGTCTTGCCGGCCCGTACCCGCAGGGCAGGGTCATGCAGGGCATCTGCAGCAGAGTCCACATCAAACCGAAGGTGGGTTCCCCCGTGCCCGAGATGTCCGGTGCTTCGTCGGGCGCGCTGGGCGCCATCAGCAGTTCGTAGCCGGACATCGCGTCCGCCATCCAGGCCTGGCAGCGCCGGGTGAAGGCCACTGCAGCCTCGTACTCCGAACGGCCGACCTGCCCGCCGGCGGCAATGCGCCGCGTCAGGCTGTCGGAGATCTGCTCCGGGTGCCGGGTGCGCTCGTGGGTGAGGGCGCGGAAAAACTCGTAGGAGCTCAGCCGGATCTGCACCGCGTTCAGTTCCGCGAACTCCGCCGGAAACTCGATCTCGGTGACGCTGGCTCCGGCCGCGCGAAAGCGCTCGGCGCACTGCATCAGCGATTGCTGCACCGGTGGCGAGGCTTCGCTCCACCACGGCGTGCGGCAAAGGCCGATGCGCGGCGGCTTGCCGGCGGTGAAGGTTGTCGGACCCGCCGGCAGTCCGGACAACAGGGAGGCCAGCATGCCGGCATCGGTGACGGTGCGCGACAGGATGCCGATGGTGTCCAGCGATTCAGCCAGAAATTTCAGGCCCGCGCGGTTGATCAGGCCGAAGCTCGGCTTGTAACCGACCACGCCGCAATAGGCTGCGGGCCGGATGACCGAGGACGAAGTCTGCGTGCCCAGCGCCAGGGGCACCATGAAATCCGCGACGGCGGCACCCGAGCCGCTCGAGGACCCGCCCGGCGTGCGGTCCAGACGGTGCGGATTGCGGGTCTTGTTCGGATGGCGCGTCGCGAATTCCGTCGACACGGTCTTGCCCAGAATGACACCGCCCAGTTCGCGGATTTGCGCCACGCAGGCGGCGTCGGTGACCGGCCGGTGGCCCTCATAGATCGGGGAGCCGTAGCCGGTCGGCATGTCGCAGGTGTCGATGACGTCCTTGATGCCGACCGGAATGCCGTGAAGCCAGGAGCGCGGCGTCTCGCGGTCGCGGTCGCGCGCCTGCGCCAGCGCCTGATCGGGGTCGATCCAGGCCCATGCGCGGACCTCTTCCTCACGTTGCGCGATGCGGTCCAGGCACGCAGATACCAGGGCCTCCGATGTCAATTTCCCGGCGCGGACTGCTGCTGCGGCTTCTGCCGCGGACCGCAGGGCGTGACTGTCTTGCGGGGGTATCAGACCGGATGATTTCGGCATGCGGTTGGGCCCTTGTCCGGTCATTCGCCGGTGATATTGGCGGCCTTGATGACCTTGGCCCACTTCTCCTGCTCAGACGCCATCAGCTTGGCAAACGCAGGCGTCGACATCTTGGTCACATCCACGCCCTGGTCATTGAGCCGCTTGATGACATCGGGTGTGTCGAGGGCAGTGTTGACCGCGCCATGCATGGCCGAGACGATGGCCGACGGCAGCGCTTTCGGCCCGAACAGCCCGAACCAGATCTGCGACTGGTAGCCGGGAACCCCGGACTCGCTGATCGTCGGCAGTCCGGGCAATGCCGGATTGGGCTTGGATCCGCCGACGGCAATGGCCTTTAGGCGATTGGCGCGGACATGGCCGATGACGGTGGGAATCGAGCCGATCTGCAACTGCGTGTTGCCGGCCGCAGTGTCAGCGATTGCCGGGCCGCCGCCCTTGAAGGGTATGTGGGTCATGTCCACGCCGGCCATCAGCTTGAAGAGCTCGGTGTTCATGTGCGGAAAGCCGCCCACGCCGGAGGACGAATAAAGCAGTTCGCCGGGCCGTTTTTTCGCCAGCGCGATCAGGTCTTTCACGGTGTTCACCGGCAGGTGCGGGTTGACTACCAGCGCACTGTCGGAAAGCCCGATCATCGCGACCGAGTCAAAGGACTTCACAAGGTCGACGTTAGAACCCTTGTTGATCAGGTAACCGTAACCGGTCGAATTGAGCAGGAAGGTATAGCCGTCGGGGGGTTGCTGCGCGGTGAACTGCATGCCGACGATGGCGCCGGCACCCGCGCGATTCTCGACGACAAACTGCTGTCCGAGGCGCTTGGTGAGGTCGGCTGCCAGGATGCGCGTGACGATGTCGGTGCTGCCGCCGGGCGCCCAGGGCACGACTATGCGCACCGGCCGTTCCGGCCAGGCTGCACCTGCGGTGATCGGTGAAAACGCGGCAACGGCTGCGACCAATGCCGAGGTGATCCACTGTCGTTTTGAATCTGCTTTCATGTGACCTCCAGTTTTCAAGGTTGTCGCAGATCACCGAGGGATTGGTGATCGTTCCGAACCTGCCTCCTCCCAGCAAGAATCAGACCTGCCGGCCTGTCGTCGCCTTTTTTGTCGATGGTCCCCGTCGCACTGTACGCATCCCGGCTCAGGCCGTCAGCACCGGGCGCCGCCGGGTCCAGTCCGTAGCCGCCTCGTAGGCCGCACCAACCCGGTACACCATGGCTTCATTATGGGGCGCTGCGACGATCTGTATGCCGAGCGGCAGGCCTTCCGCAGTGAAGCCGGCCGGCACAGCGACGGCCGGACTGCCGGTGACATTGAAAGGCGCGCGTGCCTGCCGGCCATAGATGAATTCGCAGGCCTCGTGGTCGTCGATCCGGCACGCGGGATCGTGTGCGCTCGCCGTGACAACGACGTCCACGTCATTGAACAGCGCGTGGAAGTCTGCGGCATATTTGGTGCGCAGCCGCAGCGCGTTGACGTAATCGCTGGCACTGTACATCGCACCGTAGAGAAAACGCTGGCGGGTGATCTCGCCATAGTCCTGCGGTCGCTCGCGCAGCCAGTTCTGGTGGATCGCATACGATTCGGCGCCCATGATGACCCGGTTACAGGCCTGGAAGCGCGCGAGCGGAATGGTTTTCACCTCGCTGACGCACGCGCCGAGTTCCTCCATTTTCAGTACGGCAGCATCTATTGCTGCGCCCATCTGCGGATCGGCCTTGATGTCCTCGTGGTAAAAATGCCTGAGCCAGCCGATGCGTACACCCTTGAGACCCTTGTCCGTCCAGGCGGCGTAGTCGACGCCGGGCCTGGCCACGCTGCCGGGATCCATGCCGTCATGGCCTGCAAGAACGTTCAGCACTGTGGCGTTGTCCTTCACGGTGCGCGTCAGCGGTCCGACGTGGTCGAGCGAATAGGCGAGGGGGAACACGCCGCGCCGGCTGACCAGGCCGTAGGTCGGCTTGATGCCGGTGACGCCGCACATGGTCGACGGATTGCGTACCGAACCGCCGGTATCGGTGCCGACCGCGAAAGGCAGGAAACCGGCAGCGGTGGCCACGCCGGAGCCGCTGGACGATCCGCCGCAGAAATGGTCGCGGTTCCATGGATTGCGGGCGGGCGGCCAGGGCAGGTCGAAGCAGGGGCCGCCGAGAGCGAACTCATGGGTGGAGAGCTTGCCCATGAACACCGCGCCGGCCGCGCGCAGTTTCTGGGTGACAAAGGCGTCCTGCGTTGCGACATTGTCTTTCAGGATGGCCGAGTGCGCGGTGGTCGGCAGGCCGGCATAATCGACGATGTCCTTCAGCCCGTAAGGCACGCCGTGCAACGGACCGCGCCACTGACCCGCGGCGATTTCGGCCTCGGCCCGCCGGGCGTCGGCGAGTGCAATGTCCGGCGTGAAGCGCAGGAAGGCGTTCAGCCGGCCGTCGTACCGCTCGATCCGGGCGATCAGTGCCTGCGTCCATTCCACCGGAGACAGTTTCCTGCCACGGATCAGCGCGGTGGCCTCCGCGATGCTCAGGTAGGCGAGTTCGCTCACGGCCTTCACCTCGTTCCCGGCAGCACGAAGACATGTGCCGGCTCGTCCGCGGGGGACAGGCTGGCGACATCCAGTGCGCCGCGACGGGCGTCTGCGAGCTTTGCCGCATTCAGCAGCATCGCCAGATCGGAATCGGCAATGCGGTCCAGGCCAAGCTGACGGGCCAGCCGGCGCGCTTCAGACAGTTCTTCGGGCGACAGCTGCTTCATGCAGGATCCTCTCCTTGCCTCATGCGCGGTATCGCGTCAGCGCCGCGGGAGATGCAGCAACGCGCATGAACCTGATTGTTGGGACGAGCGATGGGCTCGGCTGGCGATCGTGCGCCGTTAAGGCCAGGAATAAATCATTTTTGTCACCCAAGTCAAGCCGGCACGCGATACGAAGGACCACGGGGAACATCGTTCACCGCGCACATTTCGCGGACATCCGCGCCTGCGCGGGCCACGCATTGAAGATATCCTGCGCCCCCGCGGGGAGGCTTGCCCGGGCGTGCAGGAGCGGTCGCCGCTGGCCATCCCGTCATCGCATGTCTGTCATGAATGGATGACATTCCGGCGTGGCGCCGGCCCTCCGCGCGCCGCTGAATCCGGTATCATCTCGCGGCAGCCATTTACCATCCAGCCATGGCGTCGGACGGAGCCGGTTTCCGTCGCGAGCTGGCCATTCTTCCGGAGACCGCAATGAACGTATCGAGTATCGCGCGCCGCACCGTGCTGGCGTTAGCCCTGTCCCTGTTTGCTGCCGGCGCCATGGCGCAGGCCAAGCCCGCCGCCAAGGCCGAGTTCGTGCCCGAGGTCGGCCAGTCCGGCAAGGACGTGGTCTGGGTGCCCACCGCGCAGGGCCTGGTCGACCGCATGCTCGACATGGCGAAACTCACGCCCAAGGATATCCACTATGACCTCGGTTCCGGCGACGGCCGCACGGTGATCACCGCGGCGCGCCGCGGCGCCACCGCCTTCGGCGTCGAGTACAACCCGGACATGGTGGAACTGTCGCGCCGCAACGCGGCGAAGGAAAAGCTTGCCGGCACGGCGACCTTCATCCACGGCGACATTTTCGAGACCGACTTCTCCAAGGCGACGGTGATCACGCTGTTCCTGCTGCCCGAGCTCAACGTCAAGCTGCGTCCGAAGATTCTCGCGATGGCGCCGGGTACCCGCGTGGTGTCGAACTCCTTCACGATGGGCGACTGGAAGTCCGACGAGACCCAGACCGCAAAGGGCGACTGCACCAGCTACTGCACGGCTTATCTGTGGATCGTGCCGGCCAAGGTCGAGGGTGTCTGGAAATCCGGCAGTGACGAGATCAAGCTGGCGCAGGAATACCAGATGCTCCAGGGCTCGTACAACAGCGGCGGCAAGCTGTCGAATATCCAGAACGGCCGCCTGCGGGGAGCCGATATCAGCTTCACAGCGGGTTCCGCCCGCTACGCCGGCAAGGTCAGCGGCGACCGTATCGAGGGCACTGTGACCGCCGGCGGCAAGACCTCGCCCTGGGTCGCCACGCGCACCAAGTAATACTGCGGTTGGCATCCCGGGCTCCGGCCGCAACGGCCGGTTCCGGACATGAGCGCTTACTCATGTTGCGTGCAAGTGATTGTTTTTGCTTGCTTATGCGGATAGAAGCGGGCGGCGACTCGCACATGCTGGACGTTGTGACCCGAATTGGGCGAACATGCGGAGGCACGGCAGCGTACCGTGCGTTCAGGGCGCCGCAACCACCGGCGCCGATGTCCAGTCACTGAGCGAGGAGCTTGCATGTTCAAACACATCCTGATGCCCACCGACGGATCGGAGCATTCCGAGCGCGCGGTCGAACGCGGAATCGAACTGGCGAAACTGTGCGGCGCCAGAGTCACCGGCATCCACGTCATGCAGGACTACCGGATGATGATCGGCCCGGAGGGGCTGGCGCCGACGGAACTCGAGGAAGGCATGGAAGAGCGTGAACGCGAGCGTGCCGACAGTTTCCTTGCTTTTGTCCAGAAAACCGCGGATGCGGCGGGCGTGCCCTGCGAGACAGTGATCGCCAAGGGGCCGCAGCCGTACGACGCGATCGTCGATGCCGCCAATGAGCGCGGCTGCGACCTGATCGTGATGACCTCACGCTACCGCAAGGGGCTGGTATCCCTGATCCTCGGCAGCGAGGCAAGCCGCGTCCTGCACCGGTCCTCGATTCCGGTGCTGACCTTCCGCGCGCTGATGAGTTCGGACCATCCGGACAAGGATCTCGGCAAGAACTGAACCTCCGGCCTGTCGTGGCGGACTCCGGCAGCCTTTCCGGCTGCCGGTTTTATTGTGCCCGGGCAATCACTTCGCGGATGCGCGCGGCGATGTCCTGCGGTTTTTCGGTCGGCGTGATGTGGCGGCCGCCGGGGATCACCGTCAGCGTCGAGCCGCTGATCGCCTTGTGCAGCGCTTCAGCCATGGCAACGGGCGTGGCGTAATCCTCCTCGCCGACAACCACCGCGGTGGGTACCCGGATCGCGGCGAGGCCGGCGCGCAGGTCGCCGTCGCCGAGCATCTCGCAGGTTTTTACGTAGCAGTCGACATTGTTCGCGAGGAAGACCTGGACCAGGCGCTCGACCGTGGCTTTTTCCCGGGCGCGGAAGGCGTCGCCGAACCAGCGCCCGGTCTGGAATTCGACCAGCGCGCCCATGCCCTTTTCCTTGCCGGTGGCCCCGCGCTCGCGCCAGACCTTGGGCGCATCGGCGCCGTACCAGGCCGTGGTGTCGATCAGCACCAGGCCGGTGGTCCGCTGCGGATAGCCGATCGCGAACGCCTGGGCGACCATGCCACCCATCGAGCAGCCGCCCACCACGGCCGAGGGCCACTGCACCTGGTCCATCAGTTCCGCGAGGTCGCGCGCGAACAACTGCGGCGTGTAGGTCATCAGCGGCTGGCCGGAGCGGCCGTGGCCGCGGCAGTCCCAGGTCAGCACCTGGCAGTCGCGCGCGAGTTCTGCGGCCACGCCGTCCCAGATGCTGCGGTCAAGCGCGAGCGAATGCACCAGCGCAACGCGCGGCGCACCGCTGCCGGCGCCGTTATGCAGGGTGTAGGCGATGTCACAGCCGTCGGAAGTCCTGAAGGTCTCGGTCATGGGCCTGTACTCTTCTGTCGTGATGGTGGGGGAACACCGGACGGTGCAGTGCCGTCCGGGGGAGCGCGAAATTATAAGGCAGCCGGTCGCGCGGCATCCGGCCAGCGGCTATAGTGCACCAGGGCCGGCACTCCGGCTGCGGCCCGTGGAGAGTCCATGCACAGCGAAAAATAAGGGTGCGCGTCACCGAAACGCGCCAGGAGATGGAAGTGGTCGTGCTCAGCAAGCGGCCGGCATCGATACAGGTGGTGCTGGGCAGCGGCGTGCACAGCGTCAAGTGCGAGCTCACGCCGACCCGCAACGGGCTGGCCTATGCCGGATCGGTGATGGGGCGCGAGATCGTCCATGAGCGCAGCCGCGAGCAGGTGCAGGCCGACATCGAGCGCCTGAATCCCGGTGAATACCGGCGCTGAGCCGTGCCTCAGAACACGCGGGCGAAGAGCAGGAACAGGCAGGCGGAGATGATCACGCTGAAGGTCAGCACCATGCCGATGGTGCGGTAGCGCAGGTTTTCCTGCACCTGGCTGACGCCCCAGGCATGCAGCAGGCGGCCGGCGATCAGCGCGATGCCGAGGATGTGCATGCGCAGCGCGGAGCCGCCGCCGCGCTCCACGAAAAACATCAGCAGCAGCGCAAGCGGCACGTATTCCGCGAAGTTGGCATGCACGCGCATTGCCCTGCGCAGCGGCGCCTGGTTGCCGTCGCCCAGCGCCACCCGGTGCCTGCGCCTCAGGCGGATGGTCTGCAGGCTGAGGGCGACGAATACGAGGCCGAGGATGGCGGCGTACAGCGGGGTGACGGTCATGGCGGCGGACTCCTGCGCGGGCGACGGTGCCCGGACTCCATTCTAGAGGCTGGTGCGCCGGGCTGCGTTGCCGTTTTCAGAACGCCCGCGTCACCGCGATGTCGCGCATCACCGCTTCCGGCGTGTGGCGTTCGGTGGCCGCGGTCCCACCGGCGGCGCAGGCCTCGAGGTAGGCGCCGAGCTCGCGTGCATGGGCGACCACGGCACGGCCGAAACGCAGGCGCTGCGCCGAATACCGCGGCAGTGCGGATGCGACATCGTTGCCCGATTCGCGCAGCAGCGCGGCCAGTGCCAGCGCGTCGCCGGCGGCCTTGGACACGCCCATGCCGACATGCGGCCGCGCGACGAAGGCCGCGTCACCGAGCAGGGCGATGCGGCCGAAATCCAGGCGCGCGGATTCGAGGTCGAAGATGGCCTGGAAGAAAGGCTGTTTCGTGCGCTCCACGACCTCCGCGAACTGCGGCGACAGCTGCTCGCGCGCGGCTGCGCGCATCGCGGTGATCACCTCCGGCCGGATCAGCGGCGGCGGGATCGCCATGTCATGGCGGCGGCCGTGGATGTCGGTGCACAGCCCCGGCAGCTCGCGCTGCGCGTGCGCCGGCCGGTACCAGACGAAGTTGAAGGCGCGTTCGCCGGCGCGGGTCGAATGGCCGAAGCCGGCGACCGGATAGCCGAGCATGTGCTCGCGCGGCGCGAGGCTGAAGGCGAATTTCGGAAACAGGTCGCGATGGGTCTGCGGCGTGAGCGCGTTCTCGTCGGCAAGGCCGCGCCAGGCGATGTAGCCGGCGTAACGCGGTGCCGTTTCCGGCGCAAGCTGCGCGCGCACCGCGGAGCGGATGCCGTCGGCGCCGACCAGCAGGTCGCCGCATGCCGAGGCCCCGTTGGCAAAGTGCGCGGTGACACCGCCGGTGTCCCGCTCGATGCGGTGGCAGGCATGGCCGAGGTGATAACGTTCCGCCGGAAAGGCGGCGAGCAGCAGCTCGTGCAGCCGGCCCCAGGTGGTCAGGCATTGGCGCACCGGCAGCGTGCCCAGCACCGCGCCGTCGCGGCCGAAGGCGACGCGGCCCTCGATGTCGACGCCGATGCCCTCCGCCGTGGCGATGCCGATGCGTTCCAGCGCCGCGAACAGGTCGGGGTGGGTGATGATGCCGGCGCCGCGTCCGGCCAGCGGCGTGGCAGACTGCTCGAAGACCTCGACGTCCCAGCCGGCGCGCAGCAGCAGGCTGGCGGCGAAGAGTCCGCCCAGCGAGCCGCCGATGACCAGTGCCCGCGGCGGGGGTGCGGCGGCAGCCATGCGCCTCAGGCGGCCGCGGCCTCGGCGGCGGGATAGTTCAGTTCCAGGGTGACGCCGCTGGGATCCTCGAAAAACAGCTGGTGGATGCCCAGCGAGGGCACCGTGCGTTCGCGGAAGGCGACCTTGTTGCGGGCCAGCCGCGCACGCATGTCGGCCAGCCCGGTGGCGGTGAAGGCCATGTGGTCGACGGTGCCGGTGCCCTGCAGCGAGGCGGCGTCGCGGTCGCCGAGATAATCCTTCAGGCCCTGCGGATCGTCCGGATCGATGCCGATGATGTGCACGACGCCGGTGGTCTCCGGGTACTGCGCGCCGTTGTAGAGCCAGATGCCCGGGAATTTGAACGGCGGCCGGAAGCCGACCGTGAACCCCATGATCTCGGTGTAGAAGCGGCGCGACGCCTCGATGTCGGGCGTGCGGATCGAGTAGTGGTCGAGCCGGCCGACAGGCATGCGCCGCTCCCGGTTTACTGCAGCGGCGAGAATGCCGCGGGCATCACGATCTTGTTTTCCTGGGCGACCAGCAGCGCGTCGGGCATGCCTTCCTTTTTGGCCAGTGCGGAAGGCGGCCAGACGCCGGAGGCCACGGCTTTTTCGCGGGCCTCGTTGCGCGCGTCCAGCGACGGGTACGACCAGATGTGGGTAAAGCGGTTGAGTCCGCCCAGCTCGGTGTACCAGACACCCACCAGCGGGCTGAACTTGATGCGTTCCGGTATCGCCTTCGCCCAGACCTTGGCGATCTTGCCCAGCTCGCCGGGCGCAAAGGTGTAGGTGCGCATCTCGAAGTAGGGGCCCATTTTTCCGGGCTTGACCTCGGGTGAGAAGGCGAAGGGGATGTAGATATCCGAGCGCATATTGACGATGAACTCGCCGATCTTCGGCGGCCAGTTGCCGCCGGCGACGGCCTCGGCGCGGATGCGGTCACGCTCGGCGAGGTCCTTGTACGGCCAGACGTGGATGATCTGGTTCAGCGGTCCGATCTCGGTGTGCCAGAACGCGGCCAGCGGCGACAGTTTCTTGCGCTGCTCGTAGGCTTCTCCGAAACGTTTCTCGACTTCAGCCTGGGATTTCGGTTTGATGTCGTAGGTGCGAACTTCGTAAATCATCGTGTCCTCCGGTTGATCGCCGCTCTTTTGTTGGAGCGGCGAGTTTACCAGAGGACGGTGCGCGGCCCGGAGCGCCTCAGAGACCCTCGTCGGCCTGCTGTCCCGCGTGATAGGTCGCGTAGACCAGCACCGGGATTTTCAGCGCGCCCAGGTGCTGCTCGACCAGGGGCCTGACTGCGTTCCAGTCCAGGCGACCGATGCCGGTGGCCAGCCGCGGCAGCGCGAGGCTGGTGAATTTCTCCGCTTCCGCCAGCCTGGCCAGTTCGCGCAGCGCATGGCCGACATGCTGCAGCGAGGCCGGACCGGGCGTGCCGCCGTGGTGGCCTTCGATGGCGTCGTGGGTGAACAGATTGACGATTTTCCTGCTGTCGGCGCCCATCCAGGCCCACAGGGTTCCGGGCTTGGGATGCTTCGACTGGCAGAAATGGCGGAAATCCTTGTACATCGCCGGCCAGCGTTCGCGCAGCTGCAGGGCCAGACCGGTATGGAAAGGGTCATTGGGGGCGACGCCGTGGGCGATGACCTGCGCCCGGGTAAGCAGCAGGTCGCCGCTGACTTCCTTGATCATGGATGACTCCGTTATGAAAAGTGGGGGGGCAAGGTGCCGGCCAAGCCGGCTCCGTGATTACCTTAACCCCGCCTGTGGCACGCGGGCTTGATGCAGCGCAAGGATGCTGCTTCGGCTCATGCCGCCAGTTCCCGCGCCGTTTCGGCGAGCAATTGCCGGAACCAGCGCTGCGCCGGCTGCTTGTGCGTGCTTTCGTGCCAGTACATGGCGATGCGGGCATCCGGCACATCGACCGGCAGCGGCAGGATCTGCAGCGGATGGTGCGCGGCCATCTCCCGCGCCAGGCGTTGCGGCACCGTGGACAGCAGGTTCGACTGTGCCACCGCATGTGCCAGCGCGAAGGCGTTCTGCACCTGCAGCGCGATGCGCAGGCGGCCGCCGAGCGCGGCCACTGCGGCGTCGATTGCCCCGGTGGACACCCGGGTGCGCGGCTGCTCGACGCGGACATGGGCGATTTCCATGAACTGCGCCGCGCTGATGCGGCCCTTCAGCCGCGGGTGGCCGCGGCGGGCGATGCAGACCAGCGGGTCGCGGAACAGCAGTTTCATGCGCAGGGAGGGCGCCGGGTCGGGCAGCCAGCCGAGGCGCAGGTCGATTTCGCCGCTTTCGAACAGGCCCGTCGCGCGTTCCGGATCCGAGGTGCGAAAGGCGACGTCGATGCCCGGGGCACGGGTTTCGAGGTGGGCGGCCAGCCGCGGTGCGAGCAGGTATTCGACAAATTCCGGCGACATCACGACGAAACGCTGGCGCGCGGTGGCCGGCGTGAACTCGGCCGGACGCGCGCGCAGCCGTTCCGCGGCGGCGAGCAGTGCGCGCACCCCGGCCTCGAGCTCGAGCGCGCGCGCGGTCGGCGTCATCCCGTCGCGTCCCTTCAGCAGCAAGGGGTCGTCGAACAGCCGGCGCAGCCGCGCCAGCGCATGGCTGACGGCGGGCTGCGACAGTTCCAGCCGCAGCGCGGCGCGGGAGACGCTGCGTTCGGCCATCAGCGCGGAGAAGCAGCGCAGCAGGCGGAAATCGGGTTCCTGGTCATTCTCCATCTGAATAACGGTCATTCATGAATGAATATGGACCGATGATAACAGCGCGCCCAAAATCATGGCGCCCGCCGCGCCGCCGCGCCGGCATCCCGCCAGAGGAGAAGACAATGAATGCCAGAGCCGCCAGCAAGTCCCGCAACGTGTCGAAGCCGAGGAAATGCAGGATCATCGTCGAGAAGGACGTGCAGATCCCGTTGCGCGACGGTTCGATCATCTACGCCGATGTGTTCCGCCCGAATTTCCGCGAGAAGGTGCCGGTGATCCTCAATGCGGGGCCGTACCAGAAAGACAAGCTGTGGATCCCGCCGGCGGACCTCGAGGAAAAGGCGAATCCCTACATGAACTGGGAGACGGTCAATCCCGAGTGGTGGTGTCCGCGGGGTTATGCCTGTGTGCGCGTGGACATGCGCGGCTCGGGGAAGTCGCCGGGCAAGTCGGACCCGAGTTCCTTCCAGGAAGGCCTCGATACCCATGACGCAATCGAATGGATCGCCAAGCGCGACTGGTGTTCAGGCAGTGTCGGGATGCTCGGCATTTCATACCATGCGTCGTCGCAGTGGCGGGCCGCCAACCAGCAGCCGCCGTCGCTGAAGGCGATCATGCCGTGGGAGGGACGTGCCGACCAGTACCGCGACCAGGCCTACCACGGCGGCATTTTTGCGCTGGGCTTCATCGGCAACTGGTGGCTGACACACACCGCGCATCAACTGCTGGGCAAGCCGCGCAGCTACAACCCCGATGCCTTCCACAACGACATGATGTGGCAGTTCATGCGCAATGACCTCGACTCCGAGTACTGGCGCCTGAACAGCGCGCAATGGGACCGGATCAAGGTGCCTCTGTACAGCGTCGGCAACTGGGGCGGCTTCTCGATGCACCTGCGCGGCAACACCGAAGGCTTCATGAACGCGGCGTCGAAACACAAGAAGCTGCGCATCCATACCGGCAGCCATTTCCATCCCTTCCATGCCGAGGAGGGGCGCATGGACCAGCTGCGCTGGTTCGACTACTGGCTGAAGGGCAAGGACACCGGCATCATGGACGAACCGCCGGTCAAGCTCGAGATCCGCACCGGCGGCAGCAAGAAGCCCTATGCCTTCCGTTTCGAGAACGAATGGCCGCTGAAGCGCACCAAGTGGACGAAGTTCTACCTGAAGCCCGAGCGCAAGTCGCCGGGCGGGCCCGATGAGGTGGAAGGGCTGCTCGCCAGGACTGCGCCCAGGACGGCTTCAAAACTGTCCTACACGCCGAGCGGCGTGACCAGCGCCGGTGTTGCCGGCGGCTCCTCGCTGTCAACCACCCACGGCAACGTCGGCCGCACCGGCGTGTCCTTCGTGACCCCGCCTCTGGCCGAAGACACCGAGGTCACCGGCCCGCTGGTAGCCAACCTCTGGGTTTCGAGCACCTCGGAAGACATGGACATTTTTGTCACCATCCGCAACATCGATCCCGACGGCCATGACGTTTGCGAGGTCGGCCAGCACGGCCAGCCGGTGCCCTGCGTGACCAAGGGCTGGCTGCGCGCTTCGCACCGCAAGCTCGATCCGCAGAAATCGCTGCCGTACCGGCCCTATCACGCCCACGACGAGCGGCTGTGGCTTAAGAAAGGCGAGGTGGTCGAGTGCCGGGTCGAGGTGTGGCCGACCAGCATGGTGTTCAGGAAAGGCCATCGCATCCGCGTCGACATCCAGCCCCGCGACGGCATCGGTAGCGCGCCGTACACCCACTACCACGGCGACTACAACGCCGGCGCGACCAACACCATCCATGCCGGCGGCAAGACGCCTTCGTACCTGATGCTGCCCATCATTCCGCCGAAGCGGGGGCGTTAAGAGAGGCCTTGGAGGCGGGGTCGCCGAACCACCATGCCGGCCACTGCAGCACGCGTTCCGCGACCCTCGCATAACCGCTGCCGTCGGGATGCGTGCCGTCGCCGGCGGCCACCGCGCGGGCCCAGCCCGGATCGGCGGCGAACTCCCCGGCCAGCGGCAGATAGGGCACGCCCAGTTCCGAAGCGATCAGCGCATAGGTCGTGCACAGCGCGATGATCCGCGTGTCCTGTGCGTCTTCGCCGACCGGCAGGGGGCCGACCACCAGCACCGGGCAGCGCGCGCGGGCTTCGCCCAGAATGCCGCGGAAATTGTCCAAGCTCGCCGGCATCGGCACGCGCAGCGACGCGCCCTCGGCGGTCATGTCGTTGGCGCCGAAGGAAAACACCAGGTACGGCGAGCATTCGGCGCGCAGCCGCGCGTCGCATTCGGCCTGCCAGCGCGCGGCGATGTCGGCGCTGGTGTCGCGGCGCACGCCGAGATTGTAGGCGGTGACGTCGTAACCGGCAGTGGCGGCGGCGGCCGCAACACGGCCAACCCAGCCGCCGCCCGTGGTGTCACCCGTGCCCTGCACGAAGGAATCGCCGACGAAACAGATGCGGTGGTCACCCTGGCGCATCGCGCGTCAGCAGGCTGCTGATATTCCGGACATTGAAGCCATGCGCGGACTCGAGCACCACCGGGCCGCTCAGCGCGGCTCCAGCGTGTCGCGCGTCCACTGCAGCACCGCGGCCAGCCGCGGCGGCAGCACGTCCTCCGCTTCGTCGAAACTCACCCAGCGCCATTCGTCATGCGCGGGACGGCCGAGTTCGTGGGCGATCGGCAGGGTGACGGCTTCGGTCCTGGTGATGGCGAGGTAGTAGCGGGCGATTTCGCCGGTGCCGTAGGCGATGGTTTCCTTGTGCGATTCCGCGGCGTCGAACTCGAGGTCGGAGATGCCGGTTTCCTCGCTGGCCTCGCGGCGCGCGGTGTCCAGCGCGTCCTCGCCCTCTTCGATCAGGCCCTTGGGGAAATCCCAGTTCTGCGCGGCGCGCAGCACCAGCAGCCGCCAGTCGCCGCCGCGGCGCCGCGCGATGACGACGCCGGCTGAGCGCACGACCGTGACGGGCGCGGTCACGGGATCTGGATCTTGCCGGGACCGCCGGCGCCGCCGAGGCCACCCATGCCGCCCATGCCACCCATGCCGCCGGCACCCGGCACCACGATGGACGAGGCCTGCTGGCGGCGCAGTTCCTGCAGCTCGCGCACGGTGCGCTCGACAGCTTCCTTGGCGGAATTGCCGAATTTCTCCACGGCTTCGCCGAGAGTCCCGGCCTCGATCTCGAAATTGATCGGCAGCGGGCCGGCATTGGTCATGATCTGCGCCTCGCCGATGTACAGCGTCGGGCGCGCGCCGTCGTCGCTGCCGTCGATCTTGACCGGAATCATGCGGCGGATGGTGCCGACCTTGCGGTCGGTGATGATGTCCTCGCGGTAGAGCGAGTTGGCGTCCATTTTCGTCTCGGGCGCCTGGTCGGGTCGTTGTGCCATGGTGGTGATGTCCGCAATTGAAGAAGAATGCGCAAGCGTATCAAAAACGCCCGGGGGCGGTCACCTGCAATGCGATAATGCGGCCATGTCCGGCATCACGCTCGCCACCCTCAACGCCCGCCATGTGCACACCGCGCTCGGCCTGCGCTGCCTGCGCGCGAACCTCGGCGCGCTGCGCGAAGAAAGCCGCATCCGCGAATTCGTGCTCGGCGACCGTCCGGCCGACATCGCCGAGCGTCTGCTGGCCGACGCGCCGCGCATCATCGGCTTCGGCGTCTACATCTGGAATGTCGAGGACACCACGCGCGTGGTCGCCATCCTCAAGCGTGTGGCGCCGCAGGTGACGGTCATTGTCGGCGGCCCCGAGGTCAGCCACGAAACCGCGGATCAGCGCATCTGCGCGCTGGCCGACTACGTGGTCACCGGCTGGGGCGACGTGACCTTCCCGAAACTCTGCGCCGACATCCTCGCCGGCAAGCCGCCGGCGGAGAAGGTGCTCGCCGGACTGCAGCCGCCGCTGGCCGACATCGCGCTGCCGTACGACGAATACACGGACAACGACATCGCGCGCCGCTTCATCTATGTCGAGGCGTCGCGCGGCTGCCCCTTCAAATGCGAGTTCTGTCTGTCGGCGCTGGACAAGACCGCCTGGCCTTTCGGGCAGGAGCGTTTCCTCGCAGCGCTGAAGTCCCTCTACGACCGCGGCGCGCGGCATTTCCGTTTCGTCGACCGCACCTTCAACCTGAAAATCGCCGCCAGCCTCGCGATACTCGAGTTTTTCCTCGAGCGGCTGTCGGACGACCTGTTCGTGCATTTCGAGCTGATCCCCGACCACCTGCCGGAGAAACTGAAGTCGGCGATCCTGCGTTTCCCGCCCGGTGTGCTGCATTTCGAGGTCGGCATCCAGACCTGGGATGCCGAGGTGCAGGCGCGCATCTCGCGCCGGCAGGACAACGCCGCCGCCGAGGCCAACCTGCGCTGGCTGCGCGAAGAGTCGCCGGCACTGCTGCACGTCGACCTGATCGCCGGCCTGCCGGGCGAGGACCTGGAAACCTTCGGCCGCGGCTTCGATCGCCTTTACGCGCTGAAGCCGCATGAAATCCAGGTCGGCATCCTCAAGCGCCTGCGCGGCGCACCGATAGACCGCCACACTGAAACCCATGCCATGCGCTACAGCCCGGACGCGCCGTATACCGTGCTCGCCACTGACGCGCTCGATTTCGGCGACATTCAGCGCATCGTGCGTTTTGCGCGTTACTGGGATCTTGTCGGCAACTCCGGCCGTTTCCCGCGCACGCTGCCGCTGCTGCTGGGCGATGCGCCCTTCCGCCGCTTCATGGCCTTCGCCGACTGGATTTACGCCAACACCGGCAAAACCCACGAATTCGCGCTGGAAAAACTCTGCGGCTGCCTGCATGATTTCCTCTGCGCGCAGGGTATGGATGCAGCAACCGTCGCGGCCGCGGTCGCCGCCGATTTCGAGGGGGGCGGCGCCAAGGGCCGGCTGCCCTTCATGGCCAAAGGCACGCGCCCCGAGCCGCAGCCCGCCACGCGCGGCAAGCTGCGCCAGGCGCGGCATGCGCATGCCTGAGTGCAGCGATGAGTGATGAGCGATGAACGCAGAACGGAAAACCTGACATGCGACGTTTTGATCCCCATGAACATGCCCGCAATGTGCTGGGCGAGAAACTGCAGGCCTGCAGCGAGAAGCCGCTGACCGGATTTTTCCGCGACGGCTGCTGCAACACCTCGCCCGAAGATGTCGGCGTGCACACCGTCTGCGCGGTGATGACCGCGGAGTTCCTCGAATTCAGCAAGGCCCGCGGCAACGACCTGTCGACGCCGGTGCCGGACTTCGGATTCCCGGGGCTGAAGCCCGGCGACCGCTGGTGCCTCTGTGCGCCGCGCTGGCGCGAGGCGCTGGATGCCGGCCGCGCGCCGCGGGTGGTGCTGGCGGCCACCCACGAGGCTTCGCTGGAATTCGCCTCGCTGGAGGATTTCAAGAAACACGCGATCGACCTGTCCTGAATAACGACAAGGAGGAGAACGATGACCGATATCGACGGCAAGACCCTGGCCCCGCTGCCCTCAAAGGACCTGATCACGCTGACCCACATCATCTATGGCCTGCACGCCTTCAGCGCGCTGACGGGAATGACCAGCGCCGCCTTCATCGTCACCGCCTTCCTCAGCGGCTGGCCCTCGATCATCGCGGTGATCATCAACTACGTGAAGCGCGATGACGTGCGCGGCAGCTTCCTCGACAGCCATTTCTCCTGGCAGATCCGCACCTTCTGGTGGGCGCTGGGCTGGTTCGTCGTCGCCTGGCTGATGATCGCCACGGTGATCGGCATGATCGTCGGCATCCCGGTGATGCTGGTGGTCGGCATCTGGGTGCTCTACCGCATCATCCGCGGCTGGATCGCGCTGGCCAACCGCAAGTCCATGCCGTTGCCGGACTGAGCACCGTGTCCGTCCGCATCGACAAATGGCTGTGGGCCGCGCGTTTTTTCAAGACGCGCTCGGCGGCGCAGCAGGCGGTGGAGGGCGGCAAGGTCAAACTCGGCGGCGAGCGCGTCAAGCCCTCGAAGGATGTGCGCATCGGCGATGAGGTTGCGATCCACATCGGCGCGTACGAATGGACCGTGCGCGTCGACGGTCTGTCCGACAAACGCGGCTCGGCGACCGTCGCACGCACGCTCTACAGCGAAAACGAGGCCAGCCGCCTCAAGCGCGAGGAGCAGGCCGCCCTGCGCAAGTTTGCCGCCGATCCGGCGCAGGAGCGCCACGGCCGCCCCACCAAGCGCGAACGCCGGCAGCTGGAACGCTGGCGCGAGGGTTGAGTCTAAGAATCAGATTCAGAGCAAGCATCAAAGTGAAATGCTCCCTCGCCCCGCTTGCGGGGAGAGGGCTGGGGTGAGGGGAGACCAAGATCGTCAGATATCAGGTGTCCCCCGAAATCAAACGGAGAGCCCAACATGACGACCCGCAAAGACATCAACCTCGAAGAAGCCGCCAAACTGATCGATGCGCTGGAGCGTGACCTCGCCCAGGTCCGCAGCGGCCACGCCGACGTGCAGCGCCTGCGCGACGAAGTCGAAACCCTGCGCAATGTGCTCAACTCGCCGGTGAAACGCCATCACTGGGTCGGCGACAGCCTGCAGGACATCCGCGGCCTGCTCGACGAAACTGTCGACGAGGCGATCTACGAGGGCACGACCATCAGCCGCTACGCCGCGGAAATCGGGCGTATCCTCGGATTATAAAAATATCAATAAAATCAAGTATTTACAATAATCGTCATTCCGGACGTGCGAAGCACGATCCGGAATCCAGCAAACACTGTTGGTATGCGCCTGGATTCCGGCGTTCGCCGGAATGACGAAGTGGTTTATGCGGTGAAGGGGATCAGCAGATAAACGCGCCGATGCAGGCCGACCAGTGCTAACTCTTAACGCCTGACTCCTCACTCCCTCACCACCCCCGCCCGCCCGTCTTCCACCACATACCGCCCGGTCGTGAACGCGCGTGACTGCGGATCGGCCGCATCGGCCAGCCCGCGGAAGGTCGTGGCCCAGCGTTTCGGCGTGACCTCGAACATCGCATAACCGCGGCGCGCGCCATTGGCGAACTTCACATGCGGATTTTTCGCGCGCAGCGCATCCATGCGCGCGGCGCTGGGGCCGAAGGAGGAAATCGAGGTGGCGACAAACTCGCTGGCAATGGCCGGTGACTTCCCGTCGTTGAAATCCGTCTTCAGCTCGCCCGCCATCGCGAAATGCACATCGCCGCCGACCACCACCGGATTCCTGACCTTGCGCGCGGCGATGTACTTCAGCAGCTTGTCGCGCGCCAGCGGATAACCGTCCCAGCCGTCGGTGTAGACCACCTGCGCATCCTCCGGCCCGCGGTCGGCCTGCGCCATCACCGTGGTCTGCGCGATCACGTTCCATTGCGCGGGTGAAGCGGCCAGCGCCTGTTCCAGCCAGCGCTCCTGCTCGACGCCGAGCAGCGAACGCCCCGGCTGCAGGCGTTGCGGGCAGTCCCTGACGTCGACCTGGTTGCCGCCGCCGCGGTTGGGGCGCGAACAGACGTGGTAATCGCGGTACTGGCGCATGTCGAGCAGCTGCAGGTTCAGCAGCCGGCCGAAGCCGTGCGTGCCGTAAATTTTCATCGAATGCCCGCCAGCCCAGGTGCCGGGCGGCAGCGGCAGGTGTTCGTAGTACGCCTGATAAGCCGCGGCGCGGCGCTTGAGAAAGGCTTCCACCGGATCGAGGTCCTGCGAACGGTCATTGGCGTAGTCGTTGTCGACCTCGTGGTCGTCCCAGGTCGCAAGCCAGGGAAAGGCCGCATGCGCCGCCTGCAGCTGCGGATCCATCTTGTACTGCGCGTAACGCCGGCGGTAATCGGCCAGCGTGTGCGGCTCGGCGGTGTGGTGCTGGCGCACGACGCGGTCGCGCCGGCCCCAGGACCCCTCGTAGATGTAGTCGCCGACATGCACCACGAGGTCCAGTTCCTGCGCCGCCATGTCGCGGTAGGCCGCGTAATGGCCGTGTTCATAGTGCTGGCAGGAGGCCACCGCAAACGCCAGGCGTCCGCGCGCATCGTCCGCTGCCGGCGCGGTGCGCGTGCGCCCGGTCATGCTCAGCGCATCACCCGCGATGAAGCGGTACCAGTACCAGCGCGACGGCGCGAGCCCTTGCGCGCGGACATGCAGCGCATGCGCCAGCGCCGGCGTCGCCATCAGCTCTCCGCGGTTGACGATTTTTTTGAAGCCTTCGTCCGCGGCAATTTCCCAACGCACGGCCACATCCGCCTGCGGCATGCCGCCGTCCCCTAGCGGATCGGGCGCGAGCCGCGTCCACAGCACGACTGAATCCGGCTGCGGATAACCCGAAGCGACGCCGAGCGTGAAAGGGTTGCGGTCGAAACGTGGTTGCGCGACGAGATTGTTGGACGGCAGGGCCAGTGCGCTGGAGAGCGCAGCACTGCGGAGCAGGAAGGTGCGGCGGTGGTTTTGCATGGTGATGCGAAGGGTAACGCGGTGGGGTGACGGGAGGACTACAGCGGTGATACGGGATGCGGGTATCGCAGTTGGGTTGATATGATTACAATTTATAAGTATTTGATTATATTAAATATTTTTAGAGAAGAAAGCGGTTCTGTCTGTGCAAAGAACTTGGTTATGATTCGAACTGAAGCGGTTCATAACGTCAAAAAAATGTCAACTCCAATGCACGTGAGAGTGTTTCTACGGAGGGATCATATGCGTATTTTGTTTTCACTCATGTTAGTGCTGTCTTTTGCGTTGTCCGTTTCAGGTTGTGTTACACCGTATCAAAAAGACAGTCCATGGAATGCTGTTGTCGGCGGTTACTCCGATTACCGGCTAGATGAAAATACTTTTGTCGTTTCCTTCAGGGGTGGAAATCCAACGCCCACAGCAAACCTTGGTCCTTACCTGCTCTATCGTTGTGCGGAGGTCACTGCCGAAGCTGGCTTCGAGTATTTTCAGATCGTTGGCCAATCATCGGATCAGAAGGTTGGCACCACAGTGCTACCTGGGTATTCCACGACGCATGGTTCAGCGACTGGCTACGTTACAGGTAACACCGTTCAGGCTTTCGGTTCTAGTCAAACCACAACGATCCCACCGCAGTTGCTGACCTATCGCGAAAATACTTTGATCGTAACGATCAAAGCGTATCGAGGAGGAAAGCCGAGCGGTGACGCGGTGTACCGAGCAACTGACGTTCTTAAGTATTTGGGGCCGAGCGTCAAGGGGAGGTAGGCGCTGACAAGAATATGTCCCAAGCGAGATGGTCATTCTGGATTGATGTTGAAGGTTTCTCCACCATATACCGTGATAACGATGGCCATGCTCTGCAAGCAATTGGTCTTCTCATGGAGGCAATTTACAAGATCGGATCGACCATCTATTCGAAGGCCCCCGACAGGTTCTTCGTACATCAATTTGGGGATGGATTCGTAGTCGTCTCAGATTTTCCGGAGAGTTCCGCCGAGCGCCCTGTTGCTATTGCGATTTCTCTCATGAGGCATCTCATCGCAAGCGGTGTCGCCTGTAAGGTGTCGGTTTCCTGCGGAGGCTTTGCAGATGTTGCTGGCTTTTACCCGAGAGCCGTCAGTGATCAATCCACTGATGGCTACCGAGTTCCTATCGGCGAAGGATTAATGACCATTATTCCAGTGATGGGTACGGCATTGATCGCTTCGCACAAATTGGCTGAGAAACGAAAGGGGGCAGTGCTCATTCTGGACAATACGTGTTTTAAATTTGTGCCCAAAGAACTCATCATCCGAAAAGCGAATCCATCAACCGTTGATTGGGTACATTCGAATTCAGAGCTTGCTGGCCGTATTTCAATCGCAGCTGGGCTCAGCTTCCTTGATTCGTTGGCAACAGAGACTTCCCTCCGGGCATATCTCGATGCCAATAAGGGGGGTGTCACAGATGAATGGATTGCCTCCACAGTCGAGTGCAATGGGCTCGCACAGTGAAAGCTACATCTATGATTTTGCCGTCGCCGAGGATTGCCGTCGCCAAGGCATCGCCACGGCCCTCATCGGCGAGTTGCAGCGCATCGCGAACGAACGCGGGGCCTCCGGAGGGCCGGGTGTCAGGTCTAATAAGGTAGCATTGATCAAGACCCTTGAGGGTCCCGGATTCGATCCCTCTTTTTTGTTGGTGTTTTTAACCCCATTCGCGGCATTATTGGATTGATGACCATCGACTGGTGCAAACACTGGTGGAAACCCGGCTTCACGCTGGCCTTCTTCACGGTCGGGGTGCCGTTCTGGATGATTCCCTACAGCAAGGCCAATCTGCCCGACGGCTTGTATGGGCCGGGGCTGGTGGTGGTGCTGGCGGCGGCGGTGGTGGCCAGGGCTTACTCGGGCAAGTCCTTCATGCGCTCGGTGCTGGTGATGGGTTCGGCGGTGCCGGCGGCGGTGATGGCGCGGGTGATCGTGGAGGTGGTGCAGCGGCCGACTTCGCATAATCTGTGGCCGTTTGAGCTGGTGATTGCGATGCTGGTGGGTGGGGCGGCTGCGGTGGCGGGGGCGCTGTTGGGGAGTTTGTTGCTTTGGACCAAACGGGGGAGGTAAGGGAGTTGTGAATCTGGAGATCCGCAGTAACTTGACGTTTGGTTTTAGCCCCTCACCCCAACCCTGCTGCGCCTCAAGTGTGCCCTTGTCCCCCCGCAGACGGGGGGAGGGAGTCATTCATGGGTGTGTCCGGAAAGTTTTTCTGGTGGCGCTGTTGCTGTTGCCTGTTGGCGGCATGGCTGCAGAAGGTGGCGCGGAAACCCAACCCGCAGCCAAACCATCCTCACAAGCCTCCGCCGCCAACCGCGTTGAACGCGATTTCTTCGCCTACGAGGCGCCGGCCGGCTGGTCGGTGTTCAACAACGAGCTGCGCAGTTCCTTCGCGATGGCGAGTTTTTTCAACGCGCAGAACGAGATGATCCAGCTGAGCGTGTCCGGAAAACTCGCGCCCGAGCAGTATGCCGGCGCGCGTGAGCGGCTGCGCAAGGCCGAGCAGGGGGAGACGCGCGGGGGCTGGCTGATGGCGCGCGCGGGGGATGCCGAGCTGCCGCAGCACGGGACGGTGTACGAGGCGGTGTACTACGACAATGCCAACCTGCTGACCTCCTTCACCTACAACGTGTTCGGGCCGGAGCGCATCGCCCTGTTCACGATCACGCTGAAGGGCATACGCACCGACCTCGATGAAGCGGTGCGCACGGCGCGGCTGATGGTTGGGGGACTGCGCTGGAAGTGAACAATTCGCGCGACGCGGGCTGGCTGCCCTACGCGCTGGCCGCAGGCGGCGGCTTCGCGGTGTGTCTGGCGATCACAAAGGCCACCGGGCGCCGAGAGGCCTGGGATGCCGCTGAATATTTCAGCATCGGCATTCCGCTGATGTGCGCGATCGTGTTTGCGCTGGCCTGGTTCTGGCCGCAGCGCGCCTGGCGCTGGACGCTGGCGATGGCGGCGGGGCAGGCCACGGCGCTCGCGCTGGGCGGTAATTCGCTATCGCTGTGGCCGCTGGCGGTGATCGCGATGACCGTGGTGTCGATCCCGCAGTTCGTCACCGGGCTGGTCGCGGCGCGGTGGTCGCCGCGGCGTGCACAGGCGGCGGACGACAGGCACTGAACGGTCCGCGCGGCTGCGTTACCCTAGGGCGATGACTGCAAAGCCACTGACTCTCAACCTGATCGGACCCGGACGCGCCGGGCGCTCGCTGGCGGCGCTGCTCGCGCGCGGCGGCGCCTGTGTGCTGCAGGATGTGCTGAGCGCGGAATACGCGACGGCGCAGGCGGCAGTGGCCTTCATCGGCAGTGGTCGCGCGGTGCGCCGGCTGCCGGAGATGCGACCCGCCGCGCTGTGGCTGCTGACACCGCCGGATGCGGCGATTGCGCCGGTGGCTGCGGCGCTGGCGGCGAGCAACGTGATCCGTGCCGGCGACATCGTGTTTCATTGCAGTGGTTCGCAGCCGTCGTCGCTGCTGTCACCCCTTGTGGCTACGGGCGCGCGCACTGCCAGCGTCCATCCGCTGAAAAGTTTTGCCGATCCGGCAGCGGCCGTGAATGCCTTTGCCGGAACCTGGTGCACGGCCGAAGGGGATGCGGCAGCCATCGCGGTATTGAAGCCGCTGTTCGAAGGCCTCGGCGCGCAGGTCACGACCCTCGATCCCGCGGGCAAGACGCTGTACCACGCGGCGAGTGTGCTGGTCTGCAACGACCTCGTTGCGCTGATGGAGGCGGGCCTGCAGCTGTATCAGAAAGCCGGACTCGATCGCGCGACCGCGCAGCAGATGATGGAACCGCTGGTGCGCGAGACGCTGGACAATGTGTTCGCGCTGGGCACCGTGCACGCGCTGACCGGGCCGGTAGCGCGCGGTGATGCGGACGTGGTGCAGCGGCAGCTGGCTGCACTGGAGAATGTCGATCCGCAGATCGCGGCGGCGTACCGCGCGCTGAATGCGATTGCGCTGGAGCTGGCGCGGGCGCAGGGCGTGGCGCCGCAGGCGGCGCTCGATGCCGTAGCGAAGGCATTAAAAAAATATCAATAAAAACAAATACTTATATTCAATCCCCAAGTGAACGCCGAATCAGGGTGCTTGTTACAATCGGCCGATGACTGCCTTTGATCACGCCGCATCTTCTTCAGACGTTTCCCTACACTCCGCAATGTCCGATTCAACCCAGGATTTCATCCGCGCTCAGGTTCTGCGCGGCATCGCACTCAACCGTGAGCCCGGTTACCACTTCGCCGGCAATTTTCTTGATCTCTCGTACGACCATGTCGGCACCGACTACACCGCGCTGTCGGTGGATGTCGCGCCGCATTGCGCGCAGGCCGACGGCCAGCTGGGTATGGCGGGTTTCGCGATCCTCGCCGACCTGGTGATGGCGGCGGCGGTGCGCGCCGGGCTGCCTTCGCACACGCGGCTGGCGACGGTGACCATGAACCTGCAGTTTACCGGCGCGCCGCGCACCGGAAGGCTCGACGGCCGCGGTGCGATGCTGGGTTTTGTCGAAGGCGCGGCAGGGCGGCAGGGCGTCAGCACGGTGCAGATCGGCAATGCCGCGGGACCGGTATGCACGGGCACGGGCACCTTCATGATCCTGAAGCCGCCGAAGGGCGTCGAGCTGCATCCGGTGCCGCACCGCCGCCGCGGCGAGAATCCGACGCCGGAGATTCCCGGCGGCAAGCTGCGTCCCGACGAGAAAAAAGTCATCGCCATCGCGGAAGACGCGCTGGCACAGACGCAGGCGCGAGGTGGCGCCTTCATCGACCGCTTCTGGAGCGTCGAGGCGAAACATGTCGCCGGC
This sequence comes from Burkholderiales bacterium, assembly GCA_019634975.1. Taxonomy (GTDB): domain Bacteria; phylum Pseudomonadota; class Gammaproteobacteria; order Burkholderiales; family SG8-41. The sequence goes on along the minus strand of JAHCAI010000014.1, from coordinate 20,230 downwards.
GGTGCGCAGTCGGTGGTCAAGAACGGGCCGCATATCGGCAACCGTGTCGGCCATGTGCAGGGCGGCATCCTGCTCGGGCTCGCCGCCGACAATGCGGTGGCGGCGCTGACGCCGCACTGGCAGCTGACCGCGCTGTCGGCCTGGTACATCAGTCCCGGCGAAGGCCGCACGCTGCGCATCCGCTCCAAGGTCGTGCACCACGGCCGGCTGGTCGCGGTGGTGCGCACCGAAGTCACCGGCAAGGGCCGCGATGGCGGCCGGCGCAAGGTCTTCGAGCTGATGACCACCCACGCCTATCGCGCGGAGCAGGCCTGACAGGCCATGGCGCTGCGCACGCTCTCGGGCAAACACGCCGACCCGCGCAAGGGCCGCGGCGCCGGCGTCAATCCGGAGGGGCGTTTCGAGCAGGCCGAACGCGAAGCTTTTGACGACGGCTGGGAGTCGGCGGCGCAGGAGGAAGAACGCGCGCTGAAGACCGTGGTCAGCGACGAGCGCGCGAAATCGATCATCGCCCGCAACGATTCGCCGGATATTCCCTTCAAGCAGTCGATCAATCCTTACCAGGGCTGCGAACACGGCTGCATCTACTGTTATGCGCGGCCCAGCCATGCCTACCGCAACCTGTCGCCGGGGATCGATTTCGAGACGCGGATTTTCGCCAAGGTCAATGCGCCGGAGCTGCTGCGCAAGGAGCTGTCGAAACCCGGTTACCGCTGCGAGCTGATCGCGCTCGGCGCCAACACCGATCCCTACCAGCCAGCGGAGCGCGACAGGCGCATCACCCGCGGCATCCTCGAGGTCTGCGCCGAGTTCAACCAGCCGGTGGGCATCGTCACCAAGAATGCGCTGGTCGAGCGCGACATCGACATCCTCGCGCCGATGGCCAAGAAGGGCCTGGCGGAGGTGTTCGTGTCGGTGACCACGCTGGACCACGAACTGGCGCGGCGCATGGAGCCGCGCTGCACGGCGCCCGTGCGGCGGCTGCAGGCCGTGCGTGCGCTGGCGGACGCCGGCATTCCGGCCGGCGTGATGGTGGCGCCGGTGGTGCCCTTCCTCAATGATCACGAGATCGAGGCCCTGGTCGCCGCGGCGGCGGCACACGGCGCGCAGCGCTGCGCGTACATCCTGATGCGCCTGCCCTACGAAGTGAAAACGCTGTTCCGCGACTGGCTGGAGCGTCACTACCCGCTGAAGGCCGCGCATGTGATGAGCCGCGTGCAGGCGCTGCGCGGCGGCAAGGACAACGATCCGGAATTCGGCAGCCGCATGCGCGGCAGCGGAGAATTCGCCAAACTGCTGGCGCAGCGTTTCGACGTGGCATGCAAAAAGGCCGGCCTTAACCAGGCGCGGCGCGGTGAGGGCATCCGGCGCGACACCACGCAGTTCCGGGTGCCGGGGGTGGCTGAGCAGGGGCGGTTGTTTTAAAGTCAAAACCTTGAAGGCAAAGTCAAAAGCAGCCACAGAGGTCACAGAGTTCACAGAGAAAACCCTAAATGGAGACCTTGTCGCAGGGATTTTCGGTTTTTGCTTTTGAAGTTCTCTGTGTTCTCTGTGACCTCTGTGGCTAAAAGCTTTTGACGTTATTTCATTCGCAGGAGGCGGCATGAAAACGGAAGTGGCGCTGTATGTCGACGAGGCCTTGGGCAGCTACGGCTTCCCCGACGGGCATCCCTGGGGTCCGGACCGGCAGGATGCCTTCTGGAGCGAGGCGAGGGGGCAGAAGCTCGACAAGTCGGCCGAGGTCTGCGGTTCGCGCGCGGCGACGGTCGAGGAGATCAGCCGTTTCCACGACGAGGCCCATGTCGCCCGCGTGCATGAATTGTCGGAGCAGGGTTATGGCCTGATCGATCACGGCGACACGCCGGCCTTCTCCGGCGTCTACGAGGCCTCGGCCCATGTCGTCGGTGCGGCGCTCGACGGCCTGCACCGCATCATGGCCGGCGAGATCCTGCGCAGCTTCCAGCCGATCGGCGGACTGCACCATGCGGCGCGTGAACGGGCGGCGGGTTTCTGCGTGTTCAACGACTGCGGCGTCGTGATCGACACGCTGCGTTCGCAGTACGGCGTCAAACGCGTGGCCTATGTCGACATCGACGTGCACCACGGCGACGGCCTCTATTACCCCTACGAGTCCGATCCCGATTTCATCTATGCCGACATCCACGAGGACGGGCGTTTCCTCTATCCGGGCACCGGGGCTGAGACCGAGCGCGGCAAGGGTGCCGGTGCCGGGCTGAAACTCAACATCCCGATGCAGCCGGGTTCGACCGACGCTCAGTTCATGAAGGCCTGGGAGCGTGTCGAGGAGCATCTGCGCGCGCACAAGCCGGAGTTCATCCTGCTGCAGGCGGGGGCAGACAGCATTGCCGGCGATCCGCTGGCGCACCTGCAGTACACCCCGCAGGCGCATGCCCATGCCGCGCAGCGCCTGTGCGTGCTCGCAAACGAGCTCTGCGGCGGACGCATCATGGGTTTCGGCGGCGGCGGCTACAACCGCAGGAATCTCGCGCTGGGCTGGTGCGGCGTGCTGGACGCCTTCATCCGCGGTTCGGAAAAATAATCCGCAGAACCCATTCCGAAAACGCCTGCGCTTGTCAGGACTGCGTTGCCCGCTGCGTTTCTCCTCGCCTTACCTATTCCGTAATGTCTCGTCGAAGCCTCGCGGGCGCCTTGTCCTGGCTGCGCTCGGCAGGTTTTTGAAATTGGTTCTGGCTTTATCGACTGAAAATCCGCGGGAACCTCCCGCGGATATCCCTGTCTCTTTTAACGGGAGGCGCTCTCCGCGCCGGCGCGCATGCGCGCGTCATTCAAGGGTCCGCAAGGACGGGCCGCAATCCGGAACGAGGAGAACAGACCGTGACTGACGGTTTCGAACAGCTTTCTGTTTTGTTGAACGATTATCCGCGCGCCTACCTGCTGGTCGCGCTGTCGCTGCTGCTGGCCGCGGCCTGGCTGTCGAACTGGATCGCCAAGCGCATACTCGTGCGCGGCGCGTACCGCCTGCTGCGCGCGACGCCGGTGGGACGCAACACCGACCTGTCGCGGCACGGCGTGATCCGTCGCCTCGCCAATGTGGTGCCGGCGCTGGTGCTGTCCGCGGGCGTGACGATGATTCCGGACCTGCCGGCGGCGCTGGTGACCGTGGTGCAGAACGTCTGCGGCGCTTTCATCGTGCTGACGCTGGCGCTGGCCGTCGGTGCGGCGCTGGACGTCGCCAACGACCTCTACCGCCGGCGTCCGGATGCCGCGAGCAAGCCGATCAAGGGTTACCTGCAGGTGGTGAAGATCGTGATCTATGCCGTTGCGGCGATCCTGATCATCGCGGCGCTGATCGACCGCTCGCCGCTGATCCTGCTGTCCGGGCTCGGCGCGATGGCCGCGGTGCTGATGCTGGTGTTCCAGGACACGCTGCTGTCGCTGGTGGCGAGCGTGCAGATTTCCTCGAACGACATGGTGCGTGTCGGCGACTGGATCGAGATGCCGCAGTTGAATGCCGACGGCGACGTGATCGACATCGCGCTGCACACGGTGAAGGTGCAGAACTGGGACAAGACCATCACCACGATCCCGACCAAGCGCCTGATCACCGAGTCCTTCAAGAACTGGCGCGGCATGAGCGAGTCCGGCGGCCGCCGCATCCAGCGCTCGCTGCTGATCGACCAGAACAGCGTGCGCTTTTTCAGCGGCGCCGAACGCGAGCGGCTGCACCGCTTCGCGCTGCTGCGCGAGTACCTCGCGGACAAGGAGCGCGAGATCGGCGAATGGAACGCGAAGCTGGAGGCCCAGGGCCGCGATCCGGTCAACGCGCGGCGGCTGACCAACATCGGCACTTTCCGCGCCTATGTCGAGCGTTACCTGCGCAGCCATCCCGGCATCCACCAGGAGATGACACTGCTGGTGCGCCAGCGTGCCCCCGGCCCCACCGGCCTGCCGCTGGAGATCTACTGCTTCACCAACACCACGGCCTGGGGCGAGTACGAGGCGATCCAGTCGGACATCTTCGATCACCTGCTGGCGATCATTCCGGAGTTCGGGCTGCGCATCTACCAGGAGCCCGGCGGTGCGGACATCCGCGGTCTGGGTGATGCGGCTAGAATGCTGCAGTCGCCGGACCGGCGGCCGGCCGCCGGCGCAGCAGCCTGATGTTCAGGGTTGTCCGGGGCCGCATACTCCTGCGGAACTCCGGATGAACCCGATCAGACTCAGCGTACTCGACCAGTCCCCCGTCATCAGCGGCCATACGCCTCAGCAGGCGATACAGCAGACCATCCGCCTTGTGCAGGCGGCCGAGAAACTCGGCTTTTACCGCTACTGGTGCGCGGAACACCATTCGATCATGGCGCTTGCCGATCCCTGCCCCGAAATCCTGGTGACGCGGCTGGCGGCGGCGACTTCGATCATACGCGTCGGCACCGGCGGCGTGCTGCTGCCGTACTACAGCCCGCTGAAAATCGCCGAGCAGTTCCGCATGCTCGAGGCGCTGTTCCCGGGCCGCATCGACCTTGGCATCGGCCGCGCGCCCGGTGGCGACCAGGCCACCGCGATGGCGATGGGGCAGGGCCGCTACCCTTCTGCCGACGATTTTCCGGAGCAGGTGCAGTACCTCGCGGCCTACCTCGACGATGACCTGCCGAAAGGGCATCCCTTCGCACAGGTGAAGGCGCAGCCGGCGGGTGAAACCAGCCCGCAGATCTGGCTGCTCGGCTCCTCGGATTACAGCGGTGCGCTGGCGGCGCAGCTCGGGCTGCGTTTTGCTTTTGCCCATTTCATCAGCGCGCGCGGCGGCGATGTCGTGATGCGCGATTTCAGGCGGCGTTACCAGCCCTCGCCGCGCGAGCCTCGGCCGCAGGCGCTGGTCTGCGTGTTCGTGATCTGCGCCGAGACCCAGGCCGAGGCCGAGCGCCTGTCGCAGAGCGTGAATCTGCGGCGGCTCAACATGGATTACGGCGTCAATGCGCCGGTGCCGACGCTGGAGGAGGCCGAGCGTTATCCCTATACCGACGTCGATCGCCAGCGCATCGAGCACCACCGCCGCCGCGTCGTGCTGGGCACACCCGATGTCGTCAAACAGCGACTGCTGGAAATCCAGTCCCAGTTTGAGGCAGACGAATTGATGGTGATCACCATCACCGGTGATTACGATTCACGGCTGCGTTCCTACGAGCTGCTGGCTGAGGCATTCGCGCTCCGTCATCCCGGCCGGTAGCGGCCGCGTTAATTCCGGCATCGGGTCGACGTCGCGCATCCGCGCGGCGGAACATCGATAAATCATTGTTTATATTGAATATTTTTTATTTTCGGGAGGAACCATGAAACAGCTGATCGTAGCCGCCGTGTGCGCCTTGTTTGCGGTGACCGTGCACGCCCAGCAGGGCGAGGCGAAGAAGGGTGCGCCGGCCGCCGAGAAAAAGGCCGAGCAGGCGAAGAAGGAACCCAGCGAAGCCCAGAAACGCCAGCAGGCGCGGATGCAGGACTGCAATGCCAAGGCCGAGGGCAAGTCCGGCGATGAGCGCAAGAAGTTCATGAGCAGCTGCCTGAAGGGCGAGGCGCCCTCCGGCAAGGAACCCACTGCCGCTCAGAAAAAGCAGCAGGACCGGATGCGCGACTGCAGCGCCCAGGCCAAGGGCAAGGCGGGCGACGAGCGCAAGAAGTTCATGAGCGAATGCCTGAAGGGCTGATCGCCGGGACACTGACACCCGCGACTCCGCGGCCGCATTGCGGCGGCGGGCGCGGCAGGGGCATACTGGAAACGGTATGCCCTTTTTTATTTCTGCATCGGCAGTGCAGTTCCGCGCGGCCTGCGCCCGGGCGCTGTGCGCGGCCTGCCTGCTGTGGGGAGCGGACATGACCGCCGAGGCAGCCGACAGCCTGGATGCGCGCCGCGCGCGGATGATCGCGGAGGTCGAGCAGATGGCGCGCGACACCGCCCAGGCCACCGACCGGCCGGTGCTTGATGCACGGGTGCTGGCGGCACTGCGCAAGGTCGAGCGCCACCGCTACATGCCGGCGGCGCGCGCCGCCCAGGCCTACGAAAACCATGCGCAGCCGATCGGCCACGAGCAGACGATCTCGCAGCCCTTCATCGTCGCGCTGATGACCGATCTGCTGAACCTGCAGCCCGATCACCGTGTGCTTGAGGTCGGCACGGGCTCGGGCTATCAGGCCGCGGTGCTGGCCGAGTTGGTGCGCGCGGTCTACACCATCGAGATCGTCGAGCCGCTGGGGCGCACTGCCGCCCAGGCCCTGCTGGCGGCGGGCTACTGGAACGTGCATCCGCGCATCGGCGACGGTTACGCCGGCTGGCCCGAGCAGGCGCCTTTCGACGCCATCATGGTCACGGCCGCGGCGCCGTACCTGCCGCAACCGCTGGTCGAACAGCTGAAGCCCGGTGGCCGGCTGGTGATTCCCTTGGGCGAACGCGGCGGCGCGCAGGTGCTGACCCTGGTCGAGAAGGATGCGCGCGGCAAGGTTTCGCAGCGTCGCGTGCTGGATGTGCGCTTCGTGCCCCTGACCCGCAAACCCGCGCGCTGAGCTCGGTGATTTTGCGCCGCAACATCACGGGGCGCAGGCACCAAAATAAAGCGATTCAGTCGACGCCCGCACCGGGACGTGGCATCCGGCACCGGTTTTTTCGGCGATGTTCGGGGAGGCGGTGCGTTTCCGGCACATGGCACGGGGGTTGCTCAGGGCAAGGACACAGACCAACGGTGTTCAGTCCGGAGGAGAGCGGCATGACGTGGGCGCATGTGATTGACGATCTGGCGGCAGGCCAGGTGCTGACGGAAGGCGAGGCGGAAACCCTTTTTGCGGCGGTGTTTGACGGCGGCGTGCCGGATCTCGAGCTGGGAGCACTGCTGGCCCTGATCGAACAGCGGCGGCTGACGGCGCAGGAACTCGCCGGCGTGCTGGCCGCGCTGTCGACGCGGGTGTTCCAGCTGTCGCCGCCGGACACACAGTGGCGTCCGGTGCTGATGCCCAGCTACAGCGGCCTGCGCGAGCAGCCCAATCTGCTGCCGCTGTTGGCGCTGAGCCTGCAGCGCATGGGCATACCGGTGCTGATGCACGGCATGCTCAGCGGCGAGCGCGGCGTGGCAGCGGCCTATGTGCTGCGCGAAATGGGCATCATGCCCTGCGCAAGCCTCGCGCAGGCGCAGCAGCAATTGCAGGCGGGGCAGCTGGCTTTCGTGCCCACCGGCGCGCTGGCGCCGGCGCTGGCCGACCTGATGGCGCTGCGGGTGCGGCTCGGCGGCGGCGCGCTGGCGCGGATGCTGGCGCGGCTGGCGGACCCCTTCGCCGGCGCCGCGCTGCAGCTGCTGCCCGCGGAACACGCGCAGGAGCGCGCCGTGCTGTTGTCGCTGCTCTGTGATTCGGGAAGGACCGCGTTGCTGTTCGAGACCCGCGACGGCGATCCGGTGGTCGATGCGCAGTGCCGGCCCTGCATCGAACTCGTGCGCGACGGTGCGGCACGCACCTTGTTCGAGGCCGAGGTCACGCCGCGCTGCGCGCATCCGCTGCCGGATGCGCATGATCCCAAGGCCACCGCGCGCTGGATCGCAGCCGTGCTCGAGGGGCGCATCCCGATGCCGGCGCCCGTCGCCAACCAGATCGCCTGCTGTCTCTACGGCAGCGGTTACGCGCAGGACATCAACCAGGCCAAGGCGATCGCCGCGGTCGAGACCGGCAGCCTCGCGGCGGCCTGACCGCGATTTCCGTTCGCGGTCCCCGCGGCCGCCGCCCGGCTCCGCAGGGCATGCGGGGCCCCCGTGCTAGACTGCCTCCGGTGGACGCCCGATGCGTCCGCGACAATAAATCCGACCGCGGAGGAGCATACGCATGGGTGCCATATTCCAGTCGCTGGGCCGCACGGTGTTCGCCGGATTCGCGATCCTCGTGCTGTTGATCATTGCCACCGGCGCCGGTGCGCGCATGGGTGATGCCTCATGGTGGGCCTTCGTCTTCCGCTGGCTGCACGTGCTTTGCGGCGTGATGTGGGTGGGCATCCTGTACTACTTCAACTTCGTGCAGATGCCGTCGATGCCGAAGATCCCGGACGAGCAGAAACCGGCCATCGGCAAGGTGATCGCGCCGGCGGCACTGTTCTGGTTCCGCTGGTCGGCGCTGGCCACGGTGGTGACCGGCATCGCCCTCGCCGGCAAGTACCGCTACCTCGGCAGCGCGCTGACCCTGGGCGAGGGCCATGTCTACATCGGCGTCGGGATGTGGCTCGCGCTGATCATGGCGTTCAACGTCTGGTTCATCATCTGGCCAAACCAGAAGAAGGCGCTGGGCCTCGTCGAGGCGGACGCCGGTGCCAAGGCTAAGGCGGCGCGGATCGCGATGCTGACCTCGCGCTTCAATACCATGCTGTCAATACCGATGCTGTTCTGCATGGTCGCCCAGCAGAACATCCCGCTGTAGGGCGGGCCGCGGCCGGGGCGCCCGGTCGTCCGTCCCGCAACGGGCGCCGCAGCGGCAAAGTCCGCACTGCAAAGCCGGTTATTGCCGCCGCTCTTGGCGCATCCGCGCCTGCTCCCTTATCATCTCGGGTTTCCAGCGACAACCCGAGAGGAAACCGCATGCAACACGAACTGCCGAAACTGCCGTATGCCATGGACGCGCTGGCGCCGCACGTCTCGAAGGAGACCTTCGAGTTCCACTACGGCAAGCACCACCAGGCCTACGTCACCAACCTCAACGGCCTGATCAAGGGCACCGAATTCGAGAACGCCTCGCTCGAGGACATCATCAGGAAATCCTCAGGCGGAGTGTTCAACAATGCAGCCCAGGTCTGGAACCACACCTTCTTCTGGCACAGCATGAAGCCGAACGGCGGCGGCAAGCCCGCGGGCGCGCTGGCTGCGGCCATCGACAAGAAGTGGGGCAGCTTCGACGCCTTCAGGGAGGCCTTCACCAAGAGCGCGGTCGGCAACTTCGGTTCCGGCTGGACCTGGCTGGTGAAAAAGGCCGACGGCAGCGTCGACATCGTCAACACCTCCAACGCCGGCACCGTGCTGACCACTGCCGACAAGGCACTGCTGACGATCGACGTGTGGGAGCACGCCTACTACATCGACTACCGCAACGCGCGTCCCAAATTCGTCGAGACTTTCCTCAACAGCCTCGCCAACTGGGATTTCGCGGCGAAGAACTTCGGCTGAAAAACGCCGGCCCGAAAACGAAAGCCCGGCACTGCCGGGCTTTTTTTCGCCTGTTGTCAGCGCGGCGGCGGCGCTTTTTCGAGGCCTTCGATTTTCATGCCCGGCCCGATGCCGCGCTTGCGGAACCAGCCGAGGTTCATTTCCAGCGCATAGCGCACGGGCTTTTTCGCGGTGTGGGAGTCGCGGGTATGCGGCTGCATGTCCTCGATGTTGACGATGATGCCGGCTTCGTCGACGAAGGCCACAGACAGGGGGATGTAGGTATTCATCATCCACATGCCGTGATGGGCGACTTCGCGGAACACGAACAGCATGCCGCGGTTTTCCGGCAGCATGCGCCGGTGCATCAGGCCCTGCATGCGCTCGGGATCGGTGCTGGCGACTTCCGCGGTCAGGCGGTGCTTGCCGATCGCGAGCTCGATCTGCGGCATCGCGGCCGCAGCCGCCCCGGCAAAGCAGAACATCAGGATGAACAGCAGGCGTTTCATGCGCGGGCTCCGGGAATGCTGCGGGTCAGCCAGCCGGCGATGGCCTCGCGCAGCTCGGGCACGTCGCCGATGGCGGGGAGCAACTCGATGGCGAGGTCCGGGTGCCGGCTGCGGATTTCCGCGAGCAGTTTCGGCACATCGTGCTTGAGATGGCCGCCCTGCGCCATGAACAGCGGCGCGATGCGGATGCTGCGGTGTCCGGCGCTGACAAGCCCGGTGATCGCATCAGGCAGTGTCGGTCCCTGGAATTCGAGGAAGGCCAGTCTCACGGTGAGGTCGCCGCGGTCGGCAGCGACGCGCGCGGCGACGGCGCGGAAGGGGTCGGCCCATTCGGGGTCGCGCGCGCCGTGGGCGAAGAGCACCAGCGCTGAACGATGAGTGATGAGTGATGAGCTCAATCAGGCACCACGGGCCGGTTTGTGTTCATCATTCATCGCTCCGCACTCATCGTTATGTTCTGCCGCTGCTGCCGAAGCCGCCGGCGCCGCGGTGCGAGGCCTCGAAGTCGTCGACGATGTTGAAGGCGACCTGCACCACGGGTACGACCACCAGCTGCGCGAGGCGTTCCAGCGGGTTGATCGTGAAGGCGGCACTGCCGCGGTTCCAGGTCGAGACAAAGAGCTGGCCCTGGTAGTCCGAGTCGATCAGGCCGACCAGGTTGCCGAGCACGATGCCGTGTTTGTGGCCGAGGCCCGAGCGCGGCAGGATGATCGCGGCGAGTCCGGGGTCGGCGATATGGATCGCCATGCCGGCGGGAATGAGTTCGGTCTGTCCCGGCTGCAGCGTCAGCGGCGCCTCGAGGCATGCGCGCAGGTCGAGGCCGGCGGAGCCGGGTGTGGCGTACTGCGGCAGCTGGTCGCGCAGCCGCGGGTCGAGGATCTTGACGTCGATGGATTTCATGGACAGCGGGTGAATGGCGAGTCGTGAACGGTAAGCAGTGAGCCGGGCGGCAGGCAGGTGCAAGCCGCGGCGCGGGATTAACCGGGTTTGCGGGTGTTGCGGCCGAGGAGCCCGGAAATATGCGAGACGATCTGCTGCGCGACGAGGTCTTTCGGCGCGCGCGGCAGGCGATGTGTGCCCCGGTCATCGAGCAGCGACACCTCGTTGTCGTCGGCGCCGATCGCGTCCTGCGCGAGGTTGGCGATCATCAGCTTCACTTTCTTGCGCCGGCGCTTGTCGTCGGCATAGGCGTCGAGGTTGCGGCTCTCGGCGGCGAAGCCGACACAGAACGGCGGCTTCGGCCGTGACGCGACCCAGCCGAGGATGTCCGGGTTGGGCACGAGGTCGATGCGCAGCTGCTCTTCCTCGGTCTTCTTGATCTTGTGCCTGCGCGGCGCGGCACTGCGGTAATCGGCGACCGCGGCGACGCCGATGAAGATGTCGGCCTTCGCCACGTGTTTTTTCACCGCCTCGAACATCTCGTTCGCAGTCTGCACCGGTAGCACCACGGCGCCGACCGGCGCAGCGAGGCTCACCGGGCCCGACACCAGCGTGACCTCGGCACCGGCGGCGATCGCGGCGCGCGCGATGGCGTAGCCCATCTTGCCGGAGCTGCGGTTGGTGATGCCGCGCACGGCGTCGATCGGCTCGAAAGTCGGGCCGGCGGTCATCAGCACGCGCCGGCCCTTGAGGATTTTCGGTTCGAGGAAGGCGCTGACCGCTTCGGCGAGTTCAACGGCTTCGAGCATGCGGCCCATGCCGGTTTCGCCGCAGGCCTGGTCGCCGCTGTCCGGGCCCAGCACGGTGACGCCGTCGCGCCTGAGCTGGGCGACATTGCGCTGCGTCGCCGGGTGTTCCCACATCTGGCGGTTCATTGCCGGGGCGACGATCAGCGGGCAGTCGCGGGCGAGGCACAGCGTCGACAGCAGGTCGTCGGCGAGCCCGTGCACGCACTTGGCGATGAAGTCGGCGGTGGCCGGGGCGACGACGATGGCATCCTTGTCGCGGGACAGTTCGATGTGCGGCATGCCGTTGGCTATGCGGCCGTCCCACATGTCGGTGTAGACGGGATGGCCGGACAGCGCCTGCAGGGTGGCCGGCGTGATGAAGCCGCAGGCGGCCTCGGTCATGACCACGTGCACCTCGATGCCGCGGTCGCCGAGCCGGCGCACCAGCTCCGCTGCCTTGTACGCGGCGACACCGCCGGTGATTCCGAGCAGGATTTTCTTGCGGCCGGTTTTGCCTTGAATATCAGTCACGTAGCGCTTTCCGCGGCGAAGGGATGGCAAGTGTAACTGCAATTTTGGCAGCGGGTAAACCGGGCCCGTTGCGGCGCGTTCAGGAATAAATTCCCCCGGAGAGGCGCGCAATGGCAATCACCGACTGGCCGCTGGATGACCGCCCGCGCGAAAAGCTGCTGGCCAAGGGGCCGCAAAGCCTGTCCGACGCCGAACTGGTGGCGATATTCCTGCGCACCGGTGTGCGCGGCAAGACCGCGGTGGAGGTGGCACGCGAGCAACTGCAGCGCTTCGGCTCGCTGTCGGCACTGGCCGGAGCGGCCAACGAGACGTTCTGCGCGAGCCCCGGCCTGGGTCCGGCGAAGTACGCCCAGTTGCAGGCGGCGCTGGAGATCGCACGCCGCACGCTGCGCGAGAAGCTTGATGCCGGCGCCGCGCTGAGCGGTCCTGGCGCAGTGCGCGATTACCTGCGGCTGATGCTGCATTCGCGGCCGCACGAGGTATTCGTGGTGGTCTTTCTCGATGCCCAGCATCGCGTCGTGGCCTCGGAAGAGCTGTTCCGCGGCACGCTGACTCAGACCAGCGTTTATCCGCGGGAGGTGGTCAAGCGCGCCCTGCATCACAACGCCGCGGCGGTGATCCTCGCCCACAACCACCCCTCGGGCGTCGCTGAACCGAGCCGTGCCGACGAGGCGCTGACCATCGCGCTGAAGCAGGCGCTGGCACTGGTCGATGTGCGGGTGCTGGACCATTTTGTCGTGGCCGGCGACGGCGCGCTCTCGTTTGCTGAACGGGGATTGCTGTAACCCATTGTTTTTATTTGATTATTTCTTTTTCCCCGGGATGGGGGCGGTGTCTCTTACAGGTTGAGGCGGAGGGTGGTTCCGGTGTATGATCCGCCCTTTTCTGAATTTGCGGAGTACTGCCATGCCTCGGGTCTGCGACGTCACCGGCAAGAAGCCGATGATCGGGAACAATGTTTCCCATGCCAACAACAAGACGAAGCGGCGTTTCCTGCCCAACCTGCAGAAGCGCCGGTTCTGGGTCGAGAGCGAGAACCGCTGGGTGAGCCTGCGCGTGTCCAGCGCCGGCCTGCGCACCATCGACCGCAAGGGTATAGACGTCGTGCTCGCCGATCTGCGCGGGCAGGGCATGCACATCTGAGGAGCACACCATGCGTGACAAGATCAAGCTCGAATCGACCGCCGGCACCGGTCATTTCTACACCACCACCAAGAACAAGCGCACGATGACCGAGAAGATGGAGATCAAGAAGTTCGATCCCGTCGCGCGCAAGCACGTAGTCTACAAGGAAGCCAAGATCAAGTAAGCGCTGCCCCAGCGGCAATGAAGAACCCGCCGGCGAGGCGGGTTTTTTATTGCCGCAAGAACGCCCAATCCAGAAGTTCTTGTCGCCCGGGCACATGAACAAGGAAGCCAAGATCAAGTAAGTGCTGCCCAGCGGCAATGAAGAACCCGCCGGCGAGGCGGGTTCTTCATTGCTGCAAGAACGTCCAATCCGGACGTTCCCATCGGGCAGGCGCGGGCATGAGGAAGTGCGGATCGCTGCAAGGAAGTCGGCGCAAGTGACTGCGCAACAGTCGTCCCGGACCTGATCCGGGTTCCAGAATGAAAAAACCCGCCTCACGGCGGGTTTTTTCGTTGCCGGAACCGCTTATGCGTAGCAGCGCAGCTGGCGGGAAAACTGCTGCAGGGCCTCGATGCCACTGGCTTCGGCGCGATGGCACCAGTCCTCGAGCTGCTTGACCAGCTGTTCCTTGGAGGCCGTGGAGCGCTGCCACAGCTGCGCGAGTTCGTCACGCATGGTGTAGACCGTGGCGAGCACGCTGCTGTGGCGGATCACCGCCTCGCGCTGCTCCAGTTCGGCAGCGGGCAGCGCAGTCTTGTCGATATGCAGCCAGCGCTTGAGCTTGCCCATGTCGACACCGGCGGCATGGCCCTTGAGGGTCTGCAGTTCGGCGGCGCAGGTCGCGCGCAGCGAGGCGGTGTATTTGGCCAGCACTTCGTAGCGGTGGGTGGCGACCGCCTGCAGCGTGGCGAGGTCGCAACGGGTCTTGGAATTGTCGAGCATCAGCTTCGGTGCGACCTTCTTCACCTTGGCAAGGCCCATGATCTCAAGGGTGCGGATGTAGAGCCAGCCGATGTCGAACTCGTACCAGCGGCTCGACAGCTTGGCCGAGGTGGCGTAGGCGTGGTGGTTGTTGTGCAGTTCCTCGCCCCCGATCAGGATGCCCCAGGGGAAGACGTTGGTGCTGGCGTCCTCGGGCTGGAAGTTGCGGTAGCCCCAGAAATGGCCGACGCCGTTGATGATGCCTGCGGCCATGAACGGAATCCACGCCATCTGCACTGCCCAGATCGTCAGGCCGATCGGCCCGAAGAGGATGAGGTTTAGGACCAGCATCGAGCCGATGCCCCAGCGGTCATGGCTGTAGATGTTGCGCTCGACCCAGTCGTCCGGCGTGCCGTAGCCATAGCGGTCCAGGGTTTCCTGGTTGCGGCCTTCCTTGCGGTAGAGTTCCGCGCCTTCCAGCAGCACCTTGCGGATGCCGTAGATCTGCGGGCTGTGCGGATCCTCGGTGGTCTCGCACTTGGCGTGGTGCTTGCGGTGGATGGCGGTCCAGTGCTTGGTCAGCATGCCGGTGGTCAGCCACAGCCAGAAGCGGAAGAAATGAGCCGGGATCGGGTGCAGCTCCAGCGCGCGGTGCGCGGAGTGGCGGTGCAGGTAAATCGTGACGGCGGCAATCGTGATATGGGTGAGTACCAGCGTGTACGCCACGTAGCCCCACCACGGCAGATCCAGAACCCCTGTAAACATTGAACTCCTCGCTTTTTAACGCTTTAAGACTGAACCGCCGGCAGTGTACTGAAGAACACCGGAGCGGGATAGTCCAAGAGTTGAAATATAATTTGAACTAAACCATATCTATTTGTTTTTATTAATAAAAATAACTATTTTTCGGTTGTGGTCTTGACCTCTCCGAGCACCCGGATTTCGCGCTGGGGGAAGGGAATTTCGATGCCCCGGGCGCGGAATTCCCGCCAGATTGTGCCGTACAGGTCAGAGCGCAACCCACCGACGCCCTGGTCCGGGTCGCCGACCCAGACTCCCAGCTCCAGGTTGATGCCGCTGTCGGCAAAGGCCAGGATCAGGGCGCCGGGGGCGGGATCCTTCAGCACGCGCGGGTGGGCTGCTGCGGCATCGACCATTATTTTCCGGGCGACATCGAGGTCGGTGGCATAGGCGACCTGGATCGGCAGGCCGACACGGACCTTGCGGTCGGAAAAGGAATGATTGAGGACCGTCGAGGTGATGATGGTCTCGTTGGGGATGATGGCCTCGAGTCCGCCGAGGCTGCGCACGACGACATAGCGCGCGGTCATTTTGGTCAGCGTGCCGGTGTGTTCGCCGATGGTGACCAGGTCGCCGAGGCTCACCGAGCGGTCCATCAGGATGATGAAGCCGCTGACGTAGTTGGCGGCGATTTTCTGCAGGCCGAAGCCGATGCCGACGCCGAGCATGCCGCCGAAGACCGACAGTACGGTGAGGTCGATCCCGACCGCAGGCAGCGCGATCAGGATCGCTGCCAGCAGCAGCAGGGATTGCGCAAGCTTGGAGAACATCACACGCAGGTTGACCTGCAGGCTGGTGGCGCGCATCAGCCGGGATTCGATCAGGCTTCCGAGCCACATCGCCACCAGGATGGTGACGATGATCGACAGCGTTCCCTGCAGCATGAGCAGCAGCGAAAACTTCTGCTTGCCGACTGTGAAGCCGATGTCGACCAGCACCTCGCGCACGTAAGGCCAGAGCCCGGTCAGGTATACCGCAACGCCGATCCAGGCCATCCAGCTGATCCAGCGTTCGGAGGCGCGCAGCCAGGCGCTCGGCGCGAAGGTATGGCGCATGACGTAGATCGACATGCGGATGATGGCCATCGCCAGCAGGAGGGCTGCCGCGACATTGAGCAGGTGGGTGCTGTGCCAGTTGCGCAGCACGGCCTTGGCGACCAGCACCAGCACCAGCGCCGACAGTGGAAACAGCAATCGCTTCACGCTGCCGATGCCCAGCGCCTGGGTGGCATCGGCCGGAACGCGGCCGAGCAGCCGGCGATCATAGTAGTGCGAAAGCATCCAGCCGGCGGCAATGCAGGCGACAAGCGTGCCGAACTGCCATAAAACGCTGACGCTCTGCAGGTCGGCCCAGAGATCGAGCAGCAGGGCCTGGAATTCGGATGAAGTCGACATCAGTGGGAAATCAACGCGCGTGTTGTTCCGGTGCGCCCGCAGACGATGCGATGCAATTCATCTTACCACGGGCCTCAGCCGCACTTGCCCGCGGTCCGCTCCATTGCCGCCGCGAAAAAACCGTCGGTCTGGTGCAGATGCGGCCACAGCTGCAGATGCTCTCCGGTTGCCAGCGGAATGCCCTGCCGCCCGAGGAGTTCGCTGCAGTGGAGCGGCCGGAACTCCGGATGCGCGGCCAGGAATTCGGCGATGATGCCGTGGTTTTCCTCCGGCAGCAGGCTGCAGGTCGCGTAGACGAGCCGCCCGCCGGGCTTGACCAGGCGCGCGGCCGCGTTCAGGATCGCCGCCTGCTTGATGACCAGTTCGGCCACGCTCTGCGGAGACTGGCGGAACTTGAGATCGGGATTGCGGCGAAGGGTGCCCAGCCCGCTGCAGGGCGCATCGACCAGCACGCGGTCGATCTTGCCGGCGAGCCGCTTGACCTTGGTGTCGTTTTCGTGGGCGATCACCAGCGGATGCACATTGGAGAGTCCGGAGCGCTTGAGCCGCGGTTTCAGCCGGTCCAGCCGCTTCTGCGAGGTGTCGAAAGCATAAAGCCGGCCCCGCGAGTCCATCATCGCGCCGAGCATCAAGGTCTTGCCTCCGGCGCCGGCGCAAAAGTCGACGACCAGGTCGCTGCGCCGCGGCGCCAGCAGGAATCCGAGCAGCTGGCTGCCTTCGTCCTGCACCTCGAGCACGCCGCCGGTGAACAGCGGATGGCGGTTGATCGCGGGCTTGCCCTTGACGCGGATGCCGACCGGCGACGAGGGCGTGGCTTGCGCCGGAATGCCGTCCTTGCCGAGCGTGGCCAGCACGGTGTCGCGGCTGCCGCGCAGCGTGTTGACGCGCAGGTCCAGCGGCGCCGGCTCCTGCAGCGCGCGGCCCAGTGCCCGGATGAAATCCGCGTCATGCGCGCCGAGCAGCCGCTCAGCCACCCATTGCGGCAGGTCCGCCTCGACGTGCAGCGGGTGCTCCGCGACGGGCTGTGCGCGCCTGGCATCAAGCCATGCCTTGTCTCCGGTGCTGCACAGCGCGGCGATGTCGCGGCTGCCGAAGCCGGCGATGCGCGTCAGCCACAGCAGCACCAGCTGTACCGGAGTGGCGCCGGGCGCGATGTGGTCGAGCAGCATTTTCCGGCGCAGCACGCCGAACACGGTTTCCGCGACGAAGGCGCGGTCCTGCGGGCCGAGCGCATGCCGTTCGCGAAAGTAACGGCTCAGCACCGCATCGGCGGGATGGGTGAAGGCGAGCACTCGCGACAGTGCATGAGCGGCGTCGGCAAGGCGCAGCGCGTTGGGCATGCGCGCGGCGGAGGGGTGTTCTGCGGATTTCATGGGGTGCCGACCTGTATTTCGCTGACCAGCTGCTCACCCGACAGCTCGCCTTCGCGGTTGAAGAAACGGATGCGCACCGGCAGGTTGCGGTAGTCGGGTGCCAGCCACAGGGCCATGCTTTCCTGCCCGGACGCCCTGACCTGCACTACCGGCACCGCGAGCAGGCGCCCCAGCGGGGTCTCGATGGCTTCCGCAGGCAGCACATCGAAGCTGACCGTCTCGAGCCGGCTGCCGCGGGTGAAGGGCAGCGTGATGCGGCCCGGTGCGGGCGGCGACAGCGCGAGGTTGTAGGTGAAGCTGATCCAGTCCTGGCTGCCGGCGGGCAGTTCGACCGTGGTCTCCTGCGGCAGACGGCCGAGGCGCAGCTGCTTCTCGTCCCAGTTGAACAGTGCCTGCGCCTCCTCGCTGCGGCTGCCGCGCTTGATGCTGGCGAGGAAACGCTCGGGGCGCAGTGCGTCGGCAAT
This sequence comes from Burkholderiales bacterium, assembly GCA_019634975.1. Taxonomy (GTDB): domain Bacteria; phylum Pseudomonadota; class Gammaproteobacteria; order Burkholderiales; family SG8-41. Next base: position 2,304 of record JAHCAI010000014.1, on the reverse strand, counting down.
GATCGAGCCCTGGCTGAGATAGCGATAGCGGTGGGGGCGGAACAGTTCGATGATGCCCGTGCTTTCCGAATCGCTGGCCGCCCGGTACCGCCCGTTCTCGAATTCCCAGCTCTGCACGGTGCGTCCCACCGGCGTGCGGTCCGGTCCCATGGTCAGCAGGTAGGTGATGCGGCCCTTGCGCGGGAAGTCGGGCAGCGGCGGCGCCTCGGGCTCGCCGAGCAGTGTTGCTGCGGCGTTGGCGACCATCGCAGGCTCGGCTGCGACCGGTGGCGCTTCGGCTTCCGGTGCGGGAGGTGGCTCGGTGTAGGGTGCGGCTTCCGCAATGATGGCCGGCTCGGTCGCCACGATGCGCGGCGGTGCGGTCACGGGCTGCGGCGGCCGCGGCGTCGGCCGCCGCTTGACCGCTGTGGCGGGTGGCGGCTTGACCTGCGGTACCGGCGGCAGCGGCTCCAGCCTTGCGCTCAGGGACGGCAATGGCACGGCCGGCTCACGTTCGGGCACCGGGATGCCGCCCAGCAGCGCGGCATGGGCAGCCATCGACAGTGCGGCGGCGGCAAGCAGGCGTTTCGACGATGGGCTACGCATGGCCGGCCGCTCAGCGCATGTCCAGCCGCGAAATGATCTGCTCGTAGCGGGTGCCGTCGTCCTCGACGATGCGCATCTTCACCGGCATCAGGCGATGGTCGCGGGCGAGCCAGATCTCGTTGGCGGTTTCACCGGGCTGGCGCTGGCGGACGAGATGCACCACCTCGAAACGCCCCAGCGGGGTGTCAATCGCGGTGTCGGGGCCGACGGCGTAGCGGTAATGGTCGAGCTTGCGGCCGTTGGTCATCGCGAATGCCAGTTCGCGCAGCCGTTGCGGGTCGAGGAACAGGAACTGGTACATCGCCGACAGCCGGTCCTGGGCGCCCGGCGGCAGCGTGACGGATTCGCTGCGCCCGTCGTGCCTCAGCGTCAATGTCCGCGCGGACCAGTCGAATTCGGCCTGCGCGCGCCGCTCGTCGCGGCCGCCGCGGACCGCCTCGTAGGATCTCGGGCGCAGTCCCCTGTCATCGACCTCGCCGCTGCTGCTCACATGGCCGGGTCGAGGTTGCACCAGTGCGAACAGGCCCACGGCGTGGGTTTCGCTGACCGCACGGTAACCGCCCTCGCGGACCTCGAAGCTCTCCTGCATCACCGCCGCCTGGGCGCCGTTCAGCGACAGCAGGTACTCGGCGCGGACCACGGCCGGCGGGTTGGTGCCGGCTGCCGCCGGTTGCAGCAATGCCGCCGCCAGCAGCAGCGCGGCCATCAGGATTCTAGGCATCAGGAGCCGGCGACAGCAGCGCGCCGCGGGCTTCACGCAGGCCGCGGATGACAACGCGGCCGTCGGCGCCGACCGTCACGCGGTCCTCGCAGAGCCAGCGCAGCGCCTGCGGGTAGATGCGGTGTTCCTCCGCCAGCACGCGCGCGGCAAGGCTGTCCTCGGTGTCATCGGGCAGCACCGGCACACGACGCTGCGCCACGATCGGCCCCGAGTCGACGCCGTCGTCGACCACGATCACGCTCGCCCCGGTCTCGGTCGCGCCGGCCGCGAGGGCATCGCGCACGGCATGGGCGCCCGGGAACTCGGGCAGGTACGCCGGATGCGTGTTCAGCAGGTTCGGCGTGAACGCTGCGACCACCCGCGGGGGCAGCAACCGCATCAGCCCCGACAGCACGACCAGATCGGCGTCCCACTGGTGCAGCTGAACGATCAGCTCGTCGCCCCACTCCTCGCGGGTCGCGAACGCGCCGTAGGGCACGACGAAGCTCGGGATGCCGAACTCCTCCCCCAGCGCCAGCCCGTCCGCGTCGCGGTCGGCCCCGATCGCGACCACCCGCGCGGGGAAGCCGGGTCTTCGCATGCCTCGAGCAGAGCCCGGAGGTTGGATCCGCCCCCCGAGATGAGGACGACGAGGCGCAGCACCCCCAAATCCTAGCGGCGGCGGCGCAGGGCCCCACCCGACGCGATGCCGAGCGCGATCGCCGGAACCAGCTCCGCGAGCGCGGCGAGAGCGGCCGCCACCGGCGACGGGCCGACGTCGACGAGGCGGCCGGGTCCGGCGCTGCCGGAGGCCGCCCAGGCGAGCAGCCCCAGCAGCAGGGCGCCGAACAGCCCGCCGCCGACCGCGGTGACGGCGACCGTCGCCGGGCGCACTCCGTCGAGTGCTCGCTGCAGGGCCGGACGCACCGCGACGCCCGCCAGGAAGCCGGCGACCACCGGCACCAGCAGACCCGCGAACGCCAGCGGCACATCGTCCGTCGGGATCGCGCCGAAGATCG
>JAHCAI010000013.1 GCA_019634975.1 Burkholderiales bacterium | reverse complement strand
GGCCGAACTCGACCTCAACCCGGTGCTCGCCGGCCCGCAGGGTGTTACCGCCGTCGACTGGCTGATGCTGCTGGATTAAAGGAGAGGGAAACATGGATTTCACGCTGCCCGAAGAACTGCGCATGCTGCGCGACACCGTTGCGCGTTTCGTGCGCGAGGAACTGCTGCCGCTGGAGCGCGACGTCATCAAGCGCGAAGCCGAGCGCGGCATGACCGACGCGCCGCTGATCGATCCGGAGGTCGAAAAGGCGCTGTCGCAGAAGGCGAAGGACATCGGCCTCTACGGCATCGATGTGCCCGAGGAATATGGCGGCCAGAACATGGGCATGCTGGCCAAGGCTGTCGTCATCGAGGAGCTGAAGACCAGCATCGTGCCTTTCGTGCTGCCGCCGGACAGCCCCAACCTGTGGATGCTGCGTGAAACCTGCAAGGGCGACCAGGTGCAGAAGTACCTGCTGCCCTATGCCAATGGCGAAAAAAAGAGCGCGATCGCGATTTCCGAGCCGGGGGCAGGCTCCGATCCGGCGGGCATGAAAACCCGCGCCGAGTACAAGAACGGCAAATGGGTACTGAACGGCCAGAAGATCTGGATCAGCGGCGCGCGCAAGGCCGATTTCATCATCGTGATGGCGGTTACCGACCCGGAAAAGGGCTCGCGCGGCGGCATCACCGCCTTCCTCGTCGACAAGGGCACCAAGGGCCTGTCGATTCCTTCGGTGTTCAACACCATGGGCGAACACGCGCCGTACGCGGTGTTCTTCGACAACGTCGAGCTTTCCGACGACCAGGTGCTGGGCGAGGTCGGCAAAGGCTTTGCGCCGATGCAGAACCGGCTCGGCGTACGCCGCATGGAAATCGCCTGCCGCTCGCTGGGCTATGCCCGGCGCTGCATGGACTACATGCTGCAGCAGGCCAACCAGCGCAAGACCTTCGGCGCGCTGCTTGCGGAGCGCCAGCAGGTGCAGTGGTGGCTGGCCGACAGCTGGCAGGAAATGGAGATGGTGCGCTGGATCACCTGGCGGCTGGCCTGGAAGATGGACCAGGGCGGGGCCGACTGGCGACGCGAGGCGGCGATGGTCAAGCTGCAGGGCAGCGAGATGATCGCGCGCGTCTCGGACCGCGCGATCCAGCTGCTCGGCGGCATGGGGGTGTCCAAGGACCTGCCGCTGGAATACATCGCGCGCGCCTGCCGCGTGTTCCGCATTTTCGAAGGGCCGAGCGAAGTGCACCGCTGGTTCATCGCCCGCGACCTGCTGCGCAACGGCATGCCCGCGGATTGAGCACGATCGCCCGCGAACCGGCGCTGGCGCCGTTTCGCGTCCGCAGTTTCCGTTTCCAGTGGCCCTCCGATCTCGCCGCCTCATGGGCGTTCGAGATGGAGACGTTGATCCTCGGCTGGTACATCCTGGTCGAGACCGGTTCGGTGCTGCTGCTGACCCTCTTTGCCTCGCTGCAGTACGTCGGCACGCTGCTGTCGCCGATGTTCGGCGTCGCCGGCCACCGCATGGGCAACAAGCGGGTGTATTGCGCGATGCGCGGAATCTATGCGCTGCTGGCCACGCTGCTGATGGGGCTGGCGCTGACCGGCCTGCTGCAGCCGCTGCATGTCTTCGTGCTCACCGCGCTGATGGGGCTGGTGCGGCCGTCGGACCTGGTGCTGCGCCATGCGCTGATCGGCGAAACGCTGCCCGTGGGCCAGTTCGTCGGCGCCGCGAGCATCTCGCGCACCACCCAGGATTCGGCGCGGGTGATGGGCGCGCTGACCGGGGCAGGGCTGGTCGCCGCCCTCGGCATCGGCCCGGCCTACGTGGTGGTTGCCGCCTTTTATTTCACCAGCCTGCTGCTGGCCTTCGGCGTGGCGGCCAGGGCGCGGCCGCAGGCGGATCAAGCCGCCGCACCGCGCGTCTCGGTGTGGCGGGATCTGCGTGACGGCCTGTCCTATGTCTGGAACACGCCGCCGCTGCTGGCCGCGATCTGGCTGGCGCTGCTGGTCAACCTGACCGCCTTCCCGCTGGTCAACGGCCTGCTGCCGTACGTGGCGCGGGAGGTCTACGGCACCGACCAGACCGGCCTCGGCTACCTGGTCGCGGGATTCGCCGGCGGCGCACTGATAGGCTCGCTGCTGTTGACGCGCTTCGGCCATGCCGTGCAGCCGGCACGCATGATGATCGGCGCCTGCGTCTGGTGGTACCTGCTGACGCTGCTGTTCGTGCAGGTCGACAGCCTGGCGGCCGGGGTCGCACTGCTGCTGCTGTCAGGTTTCGCGCAGAGCCTGAGCATGGTGACCATGGCGGCGATGCTGCTGCGCAGTTCCGAGGAGCGTTTCCGCAGCCGGGTCATGGGTATCCGCATGCTGGCCATCTACACGCTGCCGATCGGACTGATGGCTTCGGGCCCGCTGATCGAACATTTCGGATTCCGCATGACGGGATCGGCCTACTGCCTGATCGGTCTGGTGCTGACCATCGGGATCGGCCTGCGCTGGCGCGAACATGTCTGGCAGGGCACGGCCCCATCGAATCTGCGCTGAGTCGCCGGGCCGGGTCACGCCGGCATCGGTTAAAATATCGGTCTTTCCGATCAACACAGTATGAACTCACGGGGATGACCATGAACGCACCTCAGACCATGACGGACCGCCTGCTCGCCGAGAAGAAGGACGGCATCGGCTGGATCACCTTCAACAATCCGGCCCGCCACAATGCGGTGTCCTTCGAGATGTGGCAGGCGCTGCCGGTCATCCTCAACGATTTCGTTGCCGACCCCGAGGTGCGCGTGATCATCCTCAAGGGCGCGGGCGAGAAGGCCTTCGTCGCCGGCGCCGACATCTCCCAGTTCAAGGAGAAGCGCAGCAGCGAGGACGCGGTGGCCGCCTACAACGCGGCGGCCGACCTCGCTGGCAAGACCCTGCAGGAATGCGCGAAGCCGACCATCGCCATGGTGCGCGGCTATTGCATCGGCGGCGGCACCGCGATTGCGGTCAACTGCGACATCCGCATTGCCGCCGATGACGCCAAGTTCGGCGTGCCTGCCGGCAAGCTGGGCTTGGGTTACCGGTTCGTCGGCGTCAAGCGGCTGACCGACGTGGTCGGCCCGCAGTTCACCGCGGAAATCTTCTTCACCGCGCGCCAGTTCAATGCGCAGGAAGCGCTGCAGATGAACCTGGTCAACCGTGTGGTGCCGGCCGCCGAGCTGGAGAAATACACCCTCGACTACGCCGCAACCATCGCCGCCAACGCGCCGCTGACGCTGGCTTCGGTTAAAGCCTCGCTGATCGAGTACGGCAAGGATCCGGCCAAGCGCGACCTCGACCGCCTGCAAAAGCTGGTCGATGCCTGCTACAAGAGTGAGGACTACAAGGAAGGGCAGGCCGCCTTCGCCGAGAAGCGCAAGCCGGTGTTCAAGGGTAAATAATACATAAGTAATTGTTTTTATTGACTATTTTATAAAGGCATACCATGGGTTTTGACGCCAACCGAGCCGACCTACGCATCGGCGTGATCGGCACCGGCGCGATGGGACGCGGCATCGTGCAGGTAGCCGCTGCCGGCGGCATGCAGGTCTTGATGATGGACACCCGGCCGGGCGCGGCCGAGGAGGCGCGCGATTTTGTCGCCAAGATGCTGGCGCGCGCGGCAGAGAAGGGCAGCATGACGCCGGCCGATGCCGATGCCGCCACCGCGCGCATCAAGGTCGCGCAATCCCTGCCCGAGTTCAGGGACTGCCACATGGTCGTCGAGGCCATCATCGAGAACCTCGACGCCAAGCGCGCGCTGTTCGCGGAACTTGAGGGCATCGTCGGCCCCGAATGCATCCTGGCGACCAATACCTCGTCGATGTCGGTGACGACCATCGCCGCCAAGCTGAAAACGCCGCAGCGCTTCGCCGGCTTCCATTTTTTCAACCCGGTGCCGCTGATGAAGCTGGTCGAGGTCATCGACGGACTGCAGACCGAGAACTGGGTGTCGGAAGCGCTGATGGTGATCGGCAGGCGCATGACGCGCGAACCGGTGCGCCTGACCGACGCGCCCGGCTTCCTGGTCAACCAGGTCGGCCGCGGCTTCACGCTGGAGGCCTCGCACCTGGTCTATGAGGGCGTCGCGTCGTTCGTCGATGTCGACCGCGTGATGCGCGATGTCGGCGGCTTCCGCATGGGCCCCTTCGAGCTGATGGAACTGACCGGACTTGATGTCACCCAGCCCGCCTCGGTGCTGATCTACAACCAGTTTTTCCAGGAACAGCGCTACCGCCCGAGCCTGATCATGCAGTCGCGCTACGAGGCTGGCGTGCTGGGGCGCAAGAGCAAGAAGGGCTTTTACGACTACGACGCCGAAATGAAGCCGATCGTCGCGCCGGAACCACCGGCGCCGACGACGAAGCCGAAGAGCGTCTGGATCAGCAAGGCCGAGCCGGCAGGGCATGAGATCCTGACCGGGTTGCTGACGAAGCTCGGCGCGAACATCGAAAGCGGAGCCAAACCCTCAGCCGATGCGCTGATCCTGGTGACTCCGATTGGCAAGGACGCGACCACCTGCGCGGTGGAAGAGGGCCTGGATCCGAAGCGCACGGTTGCCGTGGACACGCTGTTTCCGATGGTCAAGCGCCGCACGATCATGGGCACCCCGCTGACCGATGCCAGGGTGAAGGAGGCGGCACACGGCCTGCTCGCCTCCGACGGCGTGCCGGTCACCGTCTGCCGCGACAGCCCGGGTTTCATTGCCCAGCGCGTCGTCGCGATGATCGTCAACATCGGCTGCTCGATCGCGCAGAGCCGCACCGCGCAGCCGGCGGACATCGACAAGGCCGTCACGCTGGGCCTCAACTACCCGCACGGCCCGCTGAAGTTCGGCGATGTCGTCGGCGTCGAGCGCATCCATCGCGTGCTCGCCAACATGAACACGATTTACGCCGACCCGCGCTACCGTCCGAACATCTGGATGCGCCGCCGCGCGCAGCTGGGCGTGTCCCTGCTCACTCCGGAACCCTGATCAACCCCGAACAACCCAAAGGAAAAAGCCATGCTCAATGCCTATCTGTACGAAGGACTGCGCACCCCGTTCGGCCGCCATGCCGGCGTGCTGGCCAAGGTCCGCCCCGACGACCTGCTGGCCGACGTCATGAAAAACGTGATGGCGAAATCGAAGTTCAAGATCGAGCAGGTGGAGGACATCGTCGTCGGCTGCGCCAACCAGGGCGGCGAAGACAGCCGCTGCGTCGCGCGCCATGCCGGCCTGTCTGCGGGCTTCCCGATCGAGATCCCGGGCACTGTCCTGCAGCGCAACTGCGCGAGCGGGCTGGGCGCACTGGCGCATGCCGCGCATTCGATCAGCGCGGGCGAGGGCGATGTGTTCATCGTCGGCGGCGTCGAGAGCATGAGCCGCTCGCCGATCGTCATGAGCCGCGCGGAGTCCGCTTTCGACCGCGGCATCAAGTTCTACGACAGCACCATCGGTCCCCGTTTCTCCAATCCCAAGCTGACCAAGCAGTTCGGCGATCCGCAGATGCCCCAGACGGCGGACAACCTCGCCCGGGAATACGGCATCACCCGCGAGCAGGCTGACACCTTCGCGATGGCCTCACAGCAGAAATTCGCGCTGGCCAAGGGCGAGGGCTTCTTCGCCGGCGAGATCGCGCCGGTGGAGCTGCCGCCGACGCGCAAGGGCCCGGTGCCGCCGGTGACCGAGGACGAGCATCCGCGCCCGGGCACCGACATGGCGACGCTGGCCAAGATGAAAGTGCTGTACGAAGGCGGCGTCACCACTGCCGGCAATGCATCCGGCGTCAATGACGGCGCGGTGGCGCTGGTCCTGGGCTCGCTGGCCGCCGGTGAAAAGGCGGGTGTGAAGCCGATGGCGCGCATCATCTCCACGGCAGCCATGGGGGTGCGCCCGGACATCATGGGCATCGGGCCGGTCGAGGCATCGAAGAAAGCTCTGGCACGCGTCGGCCTGACGGTCAAGGACATGGACATCATCGAGATCAACGAAGCCTTCGCGGCCCAGGTACTGGCCTGCCTGAAGGGCCTCGGCGTCGCCTTCGATGACAAGCGGGTCAATCCCAACGGCGGCGCGATTGCGGTCGGTCACCCGCTGGGCGCCTCCGGCGCGCGCATTGCGCTGACTGCAGCCCGCCAGCTCGAGCGCATTGGCGGCAAATATGCGCTGGTGTCGCTGTGCATCGGTGGCGGCCAGGGCATGGCGGCCGTTCTGGAGCGCGTCTGAGCGCCTGAAACAGTCCCGGGCGCGGCTGTTGTATCCATGCCCGGGATCGCAGCATGTGGACGTGAGAAAGCGGGGCGGCTCGCCAAATCTATCATTTTGTTAGATTTGCCTGCCCCTGCAGCGTCACGCATACTCAGCCCATACCTAAAAACAGGGACGGTCAGGGGTTGATCGTGAGTGACATGGAATCCATCACGGCATTGAAACAGGGGGTCCCGCTACCGCCGCAGAAGCTGATCGAACTGCGGTCGAAGGGCATGCATACGGTGCGCTTCGAGTTCATCGTCCGCCTGCTGCGCCTGAACACGCAGATCATCACCCTTTCGATCTACTGGGAGGATGGTCGCGAGTTCATGCAGATCCCCTCGGTTCAGAATGCCCAGCGCAAGCTGGTCTACGCCAGCCAGCCCCGTGTGCATGGCCTGTTCGACGATATTTCCCTGTTGTGCTATCCCTACGATCCTGATGCCAAGTCCCGGGTGGACATGGAACTCGACCGCATGGTCGAGGTTATAGGGGAGTATGGCCGCAACAACTTCCGCAACTGATTGACGTTTTACGAAGCCGATTGTCTATGTTTGCGTATTTTACATAATACACATTATACGTAGATTAAAGCCGCAAAGGCTTGATTCACAAGGCTTCAGGGGGCCGGCGTCCCGCTGACTGCACCGGCCCTGCGCAGCACGGCGGCGATGTCCCGGTGACCGCGGTCTTCGGCATTGCCCAGCGCCGAATGTCCGGATGGCGACACATACTTGGCATCGGCGCCATGCTCAAGCAACATCAGCAGCATCTGCAGATGACCCTCCCGCGAGGCCATCATCAGCGCCGTGGTGCCGTTCTCGGCGGCCGCATTGACATCGGCGCCTTTGGCGACAAGCATCCGCCCAATATCCACCCGGTTGCCGGCGGCGGCATAGATCAGCGGCGTCCATCCCGGCTGGTTTACCGGCGCACCGGCGTCAATCAGCAGTTTCGCGATCTCGGTGTGCCCCAGGATGGCAGCCAGCATCAGGGCCGATTCGCCCAGCGGATTGCGGGCATGCAGTCGCGGGCGCGCAGCGAGGATGGTTTTGACCACATTCGGCTTGCCTTCGCGCACGGCCAGCATCAGCAGGGTTTCGCCTTTCGGGCTGACCGTATCCACGTCCATGCCCCGCCGCAGCAGTTCGGTGACGGATTGCTCGTCACCCAGATGGATGGCTTGAAGCATGTCCTCATAGGCGCCGGCACGGACGTTGCCGGCTACTAGCAGGCTGGCCAGCAGCGGGATCAGAATCCACTGTCGATTTATCATATAACTATTTGTTTATATTGAATAACTTATAGAAATTTGCGGTGGTGCTGCGCGCCAGTTCATCGAAACTGCAACCCTGCAGGCGCGACACTTCCTCGGCCACATGCCTGACCCACCCCGGCTGGTTGGTCTGGCCGCGGTGGGGCACCGGGGCCAGATAGGGTGAATCGGTCTCGATCAACAGGCGGTCCAGTGGCACCCTTCTCGCCACCTCTTTCAGGTCCCGGGCATTCTTGAACGTCACTATTCCCGAAAAAGAGATGTGGAAGCCGAGTTCGAGGGCGCCCTGGGCCACTTCCCAGCTTTCGGTGAAACAATGCATCACCCCGCCCGCCGCCGCCGCGCCCTCTTCCCGCATCAGCCTCAGCGTATCCGCGGATGCCGAGCGGGTATGGATGATCAGCGGCTTGCCGCATTCGCGCGCTGCACGGATGTGCACCCGGAAGCGTTCGCGCTGCCACTCGAGGTTCCCGTCCAGCCGGTAGTAGTCGAGGCCGGTCTCGCCGATGGCGACGACCTTGGGGTGTTGCGCCAGTTCGACCAGCTCCGCAACGGCCGGTTCGCGCAGGTCGGGATAATCGGGGTGGACGCCGACCGACGCATAGAGATGCGGGTGCGCCTCGGCCAATGCCAGCACCTTCGGAAAATCCTCCAGCGTGACGCTGACGCAAAGGGCCGCGGTGACGCCGTTTGCACGCATGGTATCGAGCACTTCGGGCAGCCGCCCCGCCAGTTCCGGAAAGTCGAGGTGACAGTGGGAGTCGACGAGCATGCTCAGGCGGCCTTGCGCGCGGGGTTCACGACCGAGGCATACGCGATCAGGACGCTCTCGATGTAGAGCCGCGCATTCAGCGGATGATGAATATGCCGCTGCTCGCGCACCAGCCTGCGGTGCAGCCGCAGCACCTCCCGCGGATCGGCCCGCCGCGCGAGCGCGTCGAGCGCGGCCGACATGTCCGGGTTATAGCGTATGTCGCCCAGCATGCGCCGGCTCGCAATGTCGCAGGTCCATTTCTGCAGCCAGCCGATGAAGCGCTCCAGGGGCAGTTCGCGCAGCACCTCGGCCGCATGCAGGGGATCGAAATGCGGATCCGAAAGAAGCGCCAGGAAGTCACGGCGTTCCTGCAGTTCCCCGGCTTCGCTCGCCGCCAATGCCCGCAAGGGCGCACCGGAATAATGGGCGAGCGCCACTTCCGGCTCCGCGACGCCACGCGCCTTGAGCCAGCCCAATGCCATTCTGGGATCAGGCTGCCCGAGGCTCAGCTGTCGGCAACGGCTGACGATGGTCGGCGGCAGCCGGTGCGGGCGATGGCTGATCAGGATGAAATGGGTGCGTGCCGGCGGTTCCTCCAGATTCTTCAGCAGGGCATTCGCGGCATTGACGTTCAGGGTCTCGGCCGGGCAGATCAGGATGATCTTGCTGCCGCCGCGGTGGGTGGACACATGGATGAAGTCATGCAATTCCCGGACCTGTTCGATGGTGATCCAGGGGCTCGCCTTCGGTTTTTTCGCGCCCTCATCGGTCTCCGCTTCCTGATCGCTTTCGCTCGCCGGCACGAGGGCACGGAAATCCGGGTGATTTCCCGAGGCCAGCCAGCCGCAGGCTCCGCAATGGCCGCATGCCAGACCAGATGGGCCCGGGTTCTCGCATAGCAGCGCTGCCGCCAATGACTGTCCGAAATCCCTTTTCCCGATGCCTTGGGGACCTTTGATCAGCATTGCATGAGGCAGCTGTCCGCGTTGCTGCAGCACTTGTCGGAGTTGGGGTTCAAACCAGATAGTCATTTATAATCAATGAGTTAAAAAGGCTTTATAAAACCTGACGTTAAACTCTTAAAATATCCTTAATTATCAATACTTTATCATTATATTTTCAAGTTCTGCCTGAATTTCAGCTAATGTCCGCGCCGCATCGATTACCCGAATCCGCTCAGGGTATTCATGTGCGCGGCGCAAATACGCCGCACGGACCCTGCGGTAGAAGTCGATCTGCTCCCGCTCGAAGCGGTCTGGTGCCCGGGCCTGTCGCGTTCTGGCACGCCCTACTTCCGGCTCGAGGTCGAAATATAGCGTCAGGTCGGGTTGCAATCCGCCCTGCACCCAGTTTTCCAGCACAGCAACCCGTTCCCAATCCATACCGCTGCCGCCGGACTGATAGGCGTAAGTGGCATCGGTAAAACGGTCGCAGAGCACCCATTTTCCTGCTGCAAGGGCCGGCGCTATCACGGTCGCGATGTGTTCCCGGCGGGCGGCAAACATCAGCAGGGCTTCCGTGTCGGGTTGCCTGGGCTCATGGCTGTCCAGCAGCAACTGGCGCAGGGCCTCCCCCAATGCGGTGCCGCCGGGCTCCCGCGTGACGACGAGCGGCAGCCCCCGCGCAGCCAGATGGTGCTGCAGCCACTCGAGATGGGTGGTCTTGCCCGCTCCATCCATCCCCTCCAGCGTGATGAAAAGTCCCCTGCTCATTGCCGGACACGTCCGCGGCGCTGATAGAGGTCAACCGCTCTTTCGTGTTCGGCAAGCGTCTTCGAGAACTTCGAACTGCCGTCGCCGCGGGCCACGAAATACATGGCATCGCTTGCAGCCGGATTCAGCGCGGCGCGCAGCGAATCCAGCCCTGGCAGCGCGATGGGTGTCGGCGGCAGACCGGCTCTGGTGTAGGTGTTATACGGGGTATCGGCAGTCAGGTCGCTGCGGCGGATGTTTCCGTCAAAAGCCTCACCCATGCCGTAGATGACGGTCGGATCAGTCTGCAGCCGCATGCCGATGCGCAGGCGATTGGTGAAAACCGCGGCAACCTGTGCCCGTTCCTCGGGGCGGCCGGTTTCCTTTTCCACGATCGAGGCCAGGATCAGCGCCTCTTCCGGCGATTTCAGCGGCAACCCCGGCGCCCGGCGCTCCCATTCCCGTTCCAGATGACGCACCATCAGCCGGTGCGCGCGGCGCAATATTGCAAGATCGCTGGTGCCTTCACTGAAATGGTAGGTGTCAGGGAAAAACCACCCCTCGGCATGGGAACGCACCATGCCCAGGCGCTGCAGGAGTTCGGATTCAGCGAGCCCCGCCGATTCGACCTTCACCTTCGGATGGGACTGCAGCGCCTTCAGCGCCTGCCGGAATGTCCAGCCCTCGACCAAGGTCACCGACACCAGCGTCACATCGCCGCGGGTCATCCTCTCCAGCAAGCCGAGGGGCGACAATCTGCCCGCGAATTCGTAATTGCCGGCCTTGAGATTCGCCGCATCTCCGCGCAGACGGGCCATCAGCACGAAAGGTTCTGGCCTGCCGATCACGCCGGCGGCTGCAAGCTGGGCTGCAACACCGCGCAGTGAACTGCCGGGTCGCAGTTCGAAAGCCACGGGCGCCGAACCGAGATCGAGGTCGTGGTGGGCATAGAGGTAAAGGGCGGCCGCGGCGGTGACCACGGCCAGCAGCACGGCACCGAGCAGGACTTTAAGCAGCCGGATTATCGATTGCATCAAGCCATTTTCTCACGAGCGGCGCCACGGTGAATTTCCGCCATCGCTTCCGCCCGAAGGCCGCGATCGGCCACAGCCCGATCAGGCTGTTGACGAGGAAGGCCTCGTCGGCGGACTCCAGACGCGCGCGCGCCACCGGCTCCACGCTGCAGCGCAGCCCGTGGCATGCCGCAGCCTCGATGACCAGGTCGCGCGTGAGGCCGGCAACCCCGCAGCGCGAAAGGTCCGGTGTCACCAGTGCTCCCTTTTCGACCAGGAAAAGATTGCAGCGCGTGCCTTCTATGATGCATCCCGCTTGGTCCTGAAGCAGCCCCTCGGCAATCTCCGGATCCTCCCACTCGGCGCGTGCCAGCACGTTTTCCAGCCGGCCAAGATGCTTGATGCCGGCGAGCGCAGCCTGTTCCGACAGACGCAACTCGCAAAGCCGCACTGCGACGCCGTCGCTGGTCCAGGCTGCCGGATAGTCGGGCAACGGCGAGGCCGACACGATGCGCCGGGTGCGCGCAACGGCCGGCCTCGCATATCCGCGGCCGCCGCTGCCCCGGGTCACGGTGATGCGCAGCGCGCATTCTGGCAGGCGGGAAACGATTGCATGGATGTCGGACAGCAGGATTGCCGGCTCCGGCGCGCGGATGCCGATGGCGGCACAGTCGGCGGCAAGCTTGGAGTACTGCCGGGGCCACCAGCAGACGCGCCCTCCGCGCACCGCCAGCGTCCGGAAAACGCCGTCACCGTAGTTCAGGCCACGGTCATCTGCCGGCACACCCGCATCCGGCTGTCCGTCAACCAGGGTCATCAGCATGCGGCGGCGGTTGCGGGGAGCAACCGGTCAGTGGCTCAGATCTTGCGAAACACCAAACTGCCGTTGGTGCCGCCGAAACCGAAGGAGTTGGACAGCGCCACGTCGATTTTCATCCGGCGCGCGGTGTTCGGCACGTAATCAAGGTCGCACTCCGGGTCCTGGCTGGAGAGGTTGATCGTAGGCGGCGCCACCTGGTCACGGATCGCGAGGACGGAAAACACCGCCTCTATGCCGCCCGCCGCGCCGAGCAGGTGCCCGGTCATCGACTTGGTCGAACTGACTGCCAGCTTCCCGGCATGCTGTCCGAAGCAGTTTTTTACCGCCACGGTTTCCGCGATATCCCCCAGCGGGGTGGAAGTGCCGTGCGCATTGATGTAATCCACCTGATCGTGGTTCAGACCCGCATTGCGCAGTGCGTTGTTCATGCAACGCACCGCACCCGCACCGTCGGAACAGGGGGCGGTGATGTGGTGCGCGTCCGCGCTCAGGCCATAACCGGCAAGCTCGCAGTAGATCCGTGCCCCGCGCTTTTTCGCATGCTCGTATTCCTCGAGCACCAGCACGCCGGCACCTTCGCCCATCACGAAGCCATCACGGTCCTTGTCCCAGGGGCGGCTTGCAGCTGCGGGATCGTCGTTGCGTGATGACAGCGCGCGGGCGGCGCAGAAGCCGCCTATGCCCAGCGGCGAAATCGTCGATTCGGCGCCACCGGCAATCATGATGTCGGCGTCGCCATATTCGATCAGGCGCCCCGCCTCGCCGATGCTGTGGTTGGCCGTGGTGCAGGCGGTGACAACCGAGATGTTCGGACCCTGGAGGCCGTACATGATGGACAACTGCCCGGAGATCATGTTGATGATCGAGCCGGGCACGAAAAACGGGGAAATCTTGCGCGGACCGCCGGCATGCAGGGCATTGTGGGTCTCCTCGATCAGCGGCAGTCCGCCGATCCCGGAGCCTATGCAGACGCCGATCATTTCCCGGTCGAGTTTCTCGAGGTCAAGCCCGGCGTCCTTCATCGCGTCAATGCCGGCTGCGAGGCCGTAGTGGATGAAGGTGTCGAAGCGCCGCGCCTCCTTTACCGGCAGGTACTTGCCCGCCTCGAAACCCTTGACCTCGCCCGCGATCTGGGACGTGTATCCGGATGCGTCGAAGCGGGTGATTTTCGTGATTCCGGATTTCCCGGCGGTGATGCTCGACCAGGACTCCTCGATGCCGATGCCGACCGGGGAAATGATTCCCAGACCGGTCACGACTACTCTGCGGGTGGTTGGACGCGGCATGATGCTCTAGGGGGCGGTTGCCGCCCCGAAACAGTGAAAAGGGGGAAGGTCATCGACCTTCCCGCACCATCAGGACTTCAGGTGGGCCTTGATGTAGTCCGTAGCCTGCTGGACCGTGGTGATTTTCTCGGCTTCCTCATCGGGGATTTCGGTCTCGAATTCCTCTTCCAGGGCCATCACCAGTTCGACGGTATCCAGTGAGTCTGCGCCCAGGTCGTTGACGAAGGATGATTCGTTCTTGACGTCGGCCTCGTTGACGCCAAGCTGTTCGGCAACAATTTTCTTGACGCGTTGCTCGATATTGTCCATCTACAGTCCCCTTTCGCGTTGCTTGCTGATGATTTGGGCTTCCCGGCACCCTGGAGTGCGCATGGATCAGCCTCGAAAAACGTGGATTTTACCACAAACAGGATTAAAAAAATCCTTTAAAAACAATAACTTATTCAAATTACCGTAGCAGGCTTCAAAACCCCTGCGCCGCGCATTCTAGCCCATGTGCATGCCGCCATTGACATGCAGGGTGGTGCCGGTGACATAGGATGCCGCATCGGAAGCGAGATAGACCACGGCGCCGGCAACGTCCTCGACATTGCCCAGCCGCGCGAGCGGAATCTGATTGACCAGGCTTTCGCGCTGGGCCTCGCCGAGGGCGCGCGTCATGTCGGTGTCAATGAATCCGGGGGCTACGCAGTTCACGGTGATGTTGCGGCTACCGACCTCCCTGGCCAGGGCGCGGGAGAAACCCTCCACGCCGGCCTTGGCCGCCGCGTAATTGCTCTGCCCCGCATTGCCCATCGTGCCGACGACGGAAGTCACGTTGATGATGCGTCCCGAACGGGCTTTCATCATGCCGCGGATGACCGCCTTCGACAGCCGGTAGACCGATGTGAGGTTGGTGGACATGATGGCATCCCACTCCTCGTCCTTCATGCGCATCAGCAGATTGTCACGGGTGATGCCGGCGTTGTTGACGAGGATCGCTATCTCCCCCCACTGCTTGCGGATATCTTCAAGGGCCGACTCGGTCTGCGCCCCGTCATTGACATCCATCGCATACCCGGCGCCGGGAATGCCGGCCGCTGCCAGTTCCCTGCTTATGCCCTCCGCGCCCGCGGCCGTGGTCGCGGTTCCCACGACCTTGGCGCCCGCGGCACCCAGCGCCAGCGCGATGCCGCGGCCAATGCCGCGCGAGGCACCGGTCACCAGTGCGAGCCTGCCCTGAAGTATGGTCATCGCAATGCCTCCATCGTCTGCTTCAGGGAGGCGGGATCGGTAACCGCGAATCCCTGGAGCGAGTCTTCTATGCGCCGGGTCAATCCGGCCAGCACCTTGCCCGGCCCGCATTCAACCACATGTGTGACACCCTGCGCGGCAAAAGTCTTCACGGTCTCCACCCAGCGCACCGGATTGCAGGCCTGCCGTGAAAGCGCATCCTTGATCTGCGCCGGATCGCTGACCGCAGCGACATCGACGTTGTTGATCACGTCGATCGAAGGCGCGGTGAACGTCATGTCCTGCATGCGTTCGCGGAGGCGCTCCGCTGCAGGCCTGAGCAGGGACGAATGGAACGGCGCGCTGACGGGCAGCATGACCGCGCGCTTGGCCCCCCTTGCCTTCGCTGCCGCTGCCGCGCGTTCAACCGCCGCCTTGTGTCCGGCAATCACCACCTGGCTGGGAGCATTGAAATTCACGGGTTCGACGATCTCCGCCTGCGCCGCCTCCGCGCAGGCTGCACGCACGGCATCATCGTCCAGGCCCAGAATTGCCGCCATGGCGCCGGCGCCCACGGGCACCGCATCCTGCATCGCCTGTGCACGGAATCGCACAAGAGGCACTGCGTCGGCAAATGACAACGCCCCGGCGACGACCAGCGCCGTGTACTCGCCCAGGCTGTGCCCTGCGACAACTTCGGGCCGCGGCGCGCCGGCCTCCGTCCACGCACGGTACATCGCATAGGCGGCTGTCAGCATCACGGGCTGTGTGTTCACCGTGGCATTCAGATCTTCCACCGGACCTTCGGCAACCAGCTGCCAGAGGTCCTGCCCGAGCGCCCGTGACGCTTCCTCGAAGGTTTCGCGCACGACACGGTGCTCGGAGAACCCCTGCATCATGCCCACCGACTGCGAGCCCTGGCCCGGAAATACCAACGCGAGTTTCATGTCCAGATGTTCCTCACCACTTGATTAATATCGCGCCCCAGGTGAATCCCCCGCCAACGCCCTCGAGCATCACATGCTGACCGGGCCTGATGCGGCCGTCGCGAACCGCTTCGTCCAGCGCCAGGGGCACCGAAGCCGCGGAAGTGTTGGCGTGACGGTCCACGGTCGTGATCACCCGCTCCATGGGCAACCCGAGCTTTTTCGCGGTTGCCTGCAGTATCCGCACATTGGCCTGGTGCGGAATCAGCCAGTCGATGTCCGACTTCTGCAGGCCGGCTTCGGCCAGTGCCTCAAGCGCGACTTCCTCCAGCACCTTGACCGCGAACTTGAATACCGCCGTGCCGTCCATCTGCAGCAGCGGCCGGCCACTCACCTTCCCGCCGCAGACGCTTCCCGGCACCGACAGTATCCCGGCATGGCTGCCGTCGGCATGCAGTGGCGCCGCGAGGATGCCCGGCGTGTCGCTGCGCTTCAGCACCACCGCACCCGCGCCGTCACCGAACAGCACGCAGGTGCCGCGGTCTTCCCAGTCGAGGATGCGCGAGAACACCTCGCTGCCGACCACAAGGACATGCTCGTAGCGGCCGGAGCGCATGAACTGGTCGGCTGTCGCCAGCGCATAGACAAAACCGCTGCATACCGCCTGCACGTCAAAAGCGGGCATGCCCTTGACGCCCAGCTTGGCCTGGAGGATGCAGGCGGTGCTCGGGAACACCATGTCCGGGGTCGACGTTGCGACGATGATCAGGTCCAGCCTGTCGGCGGTGATGCCGGCGGCCTCCAGCGCGCGCTGCGAGGCCTTCAGCGCCAGGTCGCTGGCATTTTCATGCTCCGCGGCAATGTGCCGCTCGCGAATTCCGGTGCGCTGCTGTATCCATTCATCGGAGGTGTCCACGGTTGCGGCAAGATCGGCATTGGTCACCGTTTTTTCCGGCAGGTAGCTTCCGGTACCGATGATTCGGGAGTGGATTGCAGTCATGCAGGTTTGACTTTCCGTTCAGGCGCAGCCATCCGTTCGCTGATATGCGCAAGCACACCGCTACGGACCTCGTTGATCGCGTGCTCGATCGCGAAGCCGAATGCGAATGCATCGGCGGAGCCGTGGCTCTTGATGACCACACCCCGCAACCCGAGCAGGCTCGCGCCATTGTAGCGGCGGTGATCGACGCGGTCCTTGAACGACTTGATCACCGGCATCGCCAGGAGTCCCAGCATCCGCGTGAAGGGATTTTTCCGGAACTCCTCGCGCAGGTAGGTCGCCAGCATCTGCGCCAGTCCCTCCGAGGTCTTGAGTGCGACATTGCCGACGAAGCCGTCGCAGACCACGACATCCGTGGTTCCCTTGTAGATGTCGTCGCCCTCCACATTGCCATAGAAATTGAGCCCGCTGCCGCGCAGCAGCACAGCCGCTTCCTTGACGACCTCGTTGCCCTTGATGTCTTCCTCCCCGATGTTCAGCAGGCCGACACTGGGACGGGCCTTGCCCTCGACGGAGGCGACAAGTTCGGCCCCCATGATGCCGAACTGGAGCAGGTGCTCCGCGCTGCAGTCAACGTTGGCGCCGAGGTCGAGAATGTGGGTGTGGCCCTTCAGGGTCGGGAGCATTGTTGCGATCGCGGGCCGGTCTATGCCCGGGAGCGTTTTCAGCACAAAGCGCGATATGGCCATCAGTGCCCCGGTGTTGCCGGCGCTGACGCAGGCCTGTGCCTCGCCGCTCTTGACGAGATCAATGGCAACCCGCATCGAGGAGTCTTTTTTTCCGCGCAGTGCGTTGGCCGGAGGCTCGTCCATGCCCACGACTTCGGTGGCATGGTGAACACGCAGCCGCTCGGAGGACAGTTCGCCTGCGCGCTGCAACTCGGCGCGGATCTGGTCCTGGAGTCCGACCAGCACGAAACGGCACTGCGGATCCCGCCTCGACCAGTCGACAGCAGCCGGCACGGTCACGCGCACGCCGTGGTCGCCGCCCATGCAATCGACGGCAACGGTGACTTCCATCAGGGATCCTCCTCTTCAGGCTTCGCCTGCAAGCTCGAAGCCGGTCATCCCGCGACAGTCCGGCTTGTTACTCGCCTTTGGCCTTGATGATTTTCTTGCCGCGATAGTAGCCGTTGGGGCTGATATGGTGACGCAGATGGGCTTCGCCGGAGGTGGGTTCCACGGCGAGTGCGGGTTTGCCCAGCGCATGATGCGAACGGTGCATTCCCCGCTTGGAAGGGGACTTCTTGTTTTGCTGAACGGCCATGTCAATCTCCTAAAATCAATTCTTGTTTGCCTGCTTCGGCTCCATCAGCGAGGCCAGCGCCGAAAACGGCGATGCCTTCGCTCCAATCCGGCCATTGTCCGCACGGCCGCTGCATTCATCGCCGCTGTGCCTGACCGAATACGGCAAGCCCAGCAGGATTTCATCCTCAACCAGTTCCTGCAGGTCAAGCACACGCCCGACCTCCAGCCACTCCGGCGATGCCGGATCATCGGCATCGTCCGGATGTGCAGCACCGGGCTGCAGCAGCAGCACCCTCGAAGCCAGTTTCAGCGGAAATTCGAGCTGATCCAGACAGCGATCGCAGCGCATGCGTACTGCACCTGCGATCTCCAGTTCCAACAACGGGCGCTGGCGCGGGTCGACCCTTCCGCGGATTTCGTATTCCACCGTCCCCGAGGTATCGGCCATGCGGTCCCACAGCCGCGGCATGTCCGCGATTGCGAGCCGGCCCTTGAGCGAATTGCCACTGCGCGCAAAGGCGAACGGATCCTCCAGGCGGTGCACTGCGTCGGGTCCGGACATAAGCGGCGCATGATAGTATTTCCGGCTGTCGCTGTCAAAAATAATCATGCCAAATTCCCTGTTAAGCCAAGCACTTAGCCCAGCCACGAAGTGCTCCCTGACCGCGCCCATCCGGCAGCGGGCGTCTGGGCTTAGGCCTGCGCTTTCAGGGACTTAGAGCGCCTGACCGAATGAAACACGTGTGCGTTACAGCCAGAATCGCTTGTGCCGCGAGACGCGGCCCCTGTCGCGAGTACGCGATCAGGAGCAGGCCGCGCGACAAGGACGGGGCCGGTCCTGGCTGTAAACCGATGATGTGGTTGAATGTTTGGAGCGACTGCCGGGCCGGCATGATTTTGGCCGGAGGCGGCGTCACGGTCCTTGCCTCCGGCCAAAATCATGTCAGCGCATCACACCTGTCATCCGGTTAGGCATTCCCGGGACATCCAGCCATGAATCCATCCGGGTCCCGGATCGTATTGGCCTCCTCCTCCGCCTACCGCAGGTCCCTGCTCAGGCGGATCGGCATCGACTGCCCTGCCATTCCACCGGATATCGACGAGCGGCCCTTGCCCGGGGAAACTCCGCTGGCCACTGCACGGCGGCTGGCCCTGGCCAAGGCCCGGAAAATCGCCGAGCGCGATGCGTCGGCGCTGATCATCGGCTCGGACCAGGTCGCCGTCATGGGCGAACGCGTGCTCGGCAAGCCCGGCACCCATGTCGCTGCAGCCGAGCAGCTGCGCGCGATGAGCGGAAAATCGGTCGAATTCCATACCGCCCTGTGCCTGCTCAACGCGGCCACCGGCAAGGCCCGGGAGGCCAGTGTACCGACCTTTGTGCGCTTCCGAGAACTGGATGCCGGGCAGATCGAGCGTTACCTGCAGCACGACCGTCCCTATGACTGCGCCGGCAGCGCCAAGATAGAAGCGATGGGGGTCGCACTGGTGGAGAGCGTCGAGAGCGCCGATCCCAGCGCGCTGATCGGACTGCCGCTGATCGCGCTGGTCGGCATGCTGCGCGAGGAAGGCGTCATCATCCCTTGAGCGCGAAATCAGGCACGGGCACGCTCTACCTGCTGCCAGCCGGACTCGGCAGCGGCGCGCTTGGCAATGTGCTTGCCGGCTCGGTGCTGAGCCTTGCAGGGCGGCTCACTCACTTCGTGGCCGAGAACCCGAAATCGGCCCGGGCCTTCCTCAAACATGCCGGCTATCCGCGCCCCCTGGCCGAGGCCTCCATCGCCACCCTCGACAAGAATACGCCGGAAGCAGCGATTCCCGGGCTGCTGGGCCCGCTGCAAAGGGGGATGGATGTCGGCCTCCTGTCGGAGGCTGGATGCCCCGCCGTCGCGGATCCCGGCGCCCTGCTGGTGCTGGCCGCACACCGCGCGGGAATTGCCGTCGTGCCCCTCGTCGGCCCTTCATCCATCCTGCTCGCACTGATGGCCTCGGGCCTGAACGGCCAGCGCTTCTCGTTTCACGGCTATCTTCCGGTCGCCGACGCCGGCCGCGCCAAGGCGCTGCAGGCACTGGAACGGCGTTCGCTGCGGGAAGGCGCCACCCAGATTTTCATTGAGACCCCATACCGAAACGAGGTGATGTTGCGGGCCCTGCTTGATCATTGCGCCGACAAAACCTGGCTTTGCATCGCGACCGATCTGACACTGCCGACCGAGCAGGTGGCCACCCGGCGTATCGCCGAGTGGCGCAGGAAACCTCCGGCACTGGATCGGCGGCCCTCGGTATTTCTGCTCCTTGCCGACGCCGCAGCGCCGCGCATCACCTGATATTCAGGCTGCCGATTCCGCCCAGCCGGACCACAGTCTCCACGGCAGCAGCACCGAAGCGGCGCGCAAAGCGCTCCGCAATGTTCTCCTGCTGGGTGTAGTCGATGATGTTCTCGGCCTTGATCACTTCCCGGGCAACATATTCAAGGCTGCCCATGGCGTCGGCGAGCCCGAGATCGATGCTCTTCTGCCCCACCCACAACAGCCCGGAAAACATGTCGGGCGTTTCCTTCAATCGCTTGCCGCGCCCCTGGCGCACAACGCTGATGAACTGCTGGTGGATGTCATCGAGCATGGTTTCCGCATGCGCGGTCTGCTCCTCCTGGATCGGCGAAAAGGGATCGAGAAAGCCCTTGTTCCTGCCGGCCGCCAGCAACCGACGCTCCACCCCCAGCTTTTCCATGGTGCCGGTAAAGCCGAAGCCATCCATCAGTACGCCGATCGAGCCGATGATGCTCGCCTTGTCGACGAATATGCGGTCGGCCGCCGCAGCGACGTAATAGCCCCCCGATGCGCAGATGTCCTCAACCACAGCATACAGCGGCACTTCGGGATGCTTGCTGCGCAGGCGCCTGATCTCGTCGTTGATGTACCCCGCCTGCACCGGGCTGCCACCTGGGCTGTTGATGCGCAGGATCACGCCCTTGGTATTGCTGTCCTTGAATGCGGCCTGCATGCCGGCGATGACCTTGTCCGCGCTTGCGTTTGTTCCCGGCCCGATTACGCCGCTGACATCGATCAAGGCCGTGTGACCGCCCTTGGAAACCTCGCTGCCGCTGAACCAGCCCATGCCGATGAACAGCAGTGCGAACAGGTAGAGCAGCACCATCAGCTTGAAAAAAATGCCCCATTGGCGGGAGCGGCGCTGCTCCTGGATTGCGGCAAGCGCCACTTTCTCCAGAACACCGCGTTCCCACTGGGGTCCGCCAGCATGTTGGTCTGACATATAATTTCCTTTAAAATCAGTTACTTAAAATTAATCCTCGATTCAAACACCTAACCGTCTCTCATCTTCTCAGCAGCAGCCAGTCGCGCAAGGCCGGTATCCCGTCGAACATGGCGAGCGGCGTGCAAGCCGACAAGGCTGCAGGTTCGTGAGCGCCATAGGTTACGGCAACCGAAGCCACTCCGGCCGCAACGGCCATCTCGAGGTCATGCGTGGTGTCGCCGATCATCAGCGTCGATCCGGGTGCAGCCGCCAGGTTGTCCATGACCGCCTGCAGCATGCCCGGATGCGGTTTCGAAAATCCTTCGTCGGCACAGCGGGTCGCATGAAAGTAGCCGGCAAGGCCGGTCTCCTGCAGCGCGCGGTCCAGACCGCGCCGGCTCTTGCCGGTGGCAACCCCGAGCAGGAAGCCGCATTCGTGCAATTCGCGAATCATTTCCGCCGCGCCGCCGAACAGCCGGGTGCCGCCGTCACGCCGCAGGAAATGGCGTCGGTAGAGCTCCAGCAATTGCGGATACAGCCCGGGCTCGAGATCCGGCACGGCATGCGCAAGTGCATCGTGCAGACCGAGGCCGATGACGTAGCGGGCTCTCGCATCGTCAGGTACGGTTGCCCCGAGCTCCGCACAGGCCGCCTGCAGCGATTCCGCGATCGCGGCCGCAGAATCCATCAAGGTGCCGTCCCAGTCGAACACCAGAAGCTCGAATTTCCGGCTCACGGGACGCGGACTCCCCGGGCAGATTCAATGAAGGCCGCCAATTCAGGCGGCAACGGGGCCTCGAAATGGACTTTCTCGCCGCTGACCGGATGGCGAATGCCGATGCGGGCCGAATGCAGGAACATGCGCCTGAGGCCCTGCTTTGACAGCGTCTTGTTCAGTGCGAAATCACCGTACTTGTCGTCGCCGAGGATCGGATAGCCGAGATGTGCGAGATGGACGCGGATCTGGTGGGTGCGTCCGGTTTTCAGTTCGGCATCGAGCAGGCTGTATGGCCCCACCCGGCGTTCGAGCCGGAATATCGTCACCGCGGCATTGCCCGCGGGACCGACATTGACCTTGCGTTCACCCGAAGCGCGGACCTTCTTCTCCAGTGGCAGGTCGACCACGCGCTTGCGTTCCTTCCACCCACCCTTGACCAGCGTGACATAGTGCTTCGACACTTCGCCGGCCTGCATCTGGCGGTGCAGTTCCACCAGTGCCGCCCGCTTCTTGGCCAGCATCAGCACGCCGGAAGTCTCGCGGTCGATGCGGTGCACCAGTTCGAGGAAGGCGTGTCCGGGACGGCACTGGCGCAGGGCCTCAATGACACCGAAACTGACCCCGCTGCCCCCGTGCACCGCCAGCCCGGCCGGCTTGTCGATCACCAGCAGCGCCTCGTCCTCGAACAGCACGACGGGGCTGAATGTCGCGCTTGCCGCTACTGCGGGACGCCCGGCAGGCTGCGCGACCCGGATTGGCGGGATCCGCAGCTCGTCCCCCGGCTGCAGCCGGTAGTCCGGCCCTATCCTGCGGCTGTTCACCCGCACTTCCCCGCTGCGCAGGATGCGGTAGACATGACTCTTCGGCACCCCTTTCAGCCGTCGCATCAAGTAGTTGTCGATGCGCTGACCGGCCGAATCCTCGCCAATTGGCTGCCGCAATGTGGAATCTTTACTTAACTTGTTCATTTACTTATACTTCTTCCCGGTCACACTCCAGGCGATCGACGCGGATGCCGTAACCGGCATGAGGGTTTTATCCCGACGCGAAGGAATTCCGGAACTGGTGTGCCCTGCAATGGCTGCCCCCGATACGCGAATGCGGCAAAGGCGCTGTTGCTGTCGCCACGGCCACGGCCGTGACTGCAATGAATACAGGGTTAAAGTCGCTCACCGATGGAAGTAGCGATATTAGATGATTTACGCGCTCAAGGCACTGTTTGAATTCCCGGATCTGCGCATGCCGCGGATCCCCGCAAGTCACACTGCATAACCAGGACCCTGATTCCTCGATTCATGTTTCTGACAATCGACTGAAACTTTCTGTGTCCGCCGCCCGCGGGCGGCTGCCGTGGTGTGCATCCCGTGCAAATCCTTGAGCGCGGGAGAAGAAAAAATGAAACGCATGTTGTTCAACGCAACGCAGGCCGAAGAGCTGCGCGTTGCGATCGTCGACGGCCAGAAGCTGATCGACCTCGATATCGAATCCTCAGGCAAGGAACAGCGCAAGAGCAATATCTACAAGGGCGTCATCACCCGCATCGAGCCCAGCCTCGAGGCGGCTTTCGTCGACTACGGTCATGACCGCCACGGCTTCCTGCCTTTCAAGGAGGTCGCCCGCGCTTATTTCAAGCCGGGCATAGACGTCAACCGTGCCCGCATCCAGGACGCGCTGAAGGAACGCCAGGAAATCATCGTCCAGGTCGACAAGGACGAGCGCGGCAACAAGGGGGCCGCCCTCACCACCTTCATCAGCCTCGCCGGCCGCTATCTGGTGCTGATGCCCAACAATCCCCGCGGCGGCGGCGTGTCGCGCCGCATCGAGGGGGAGGAACGCGCGGAGCTGAAGGAAACGGTGGCCCAGCTTGACGTGCCGCAGGGCATGAGCGTCATCGCCCGCACCGCCGGCATCGGCCGCAGCGCCGAGGAGCTGAACTGGGATCTGAAGTACCTGCTGCAGCTGTGGAATGCCATCGAAGGCGCGGCCAATCAGCAGGACGGCGCCTTCCTGATTTTCCAGGAATCCAGCCTCGTCATCCGCGCGATCCGCGACTATTTCCACGAGGACATCGGCGAAATCCTGATCGACACCGAGTCGATCCACGAACAGGCCGTGCAGTTCATGAGCCACGTGATGCCGAATTACGTCAGCCGCGCCAAGCTTTACCGCGATGACGTGCCCCTGTTTTCGCGCTTCCAGATCGAGCACCAGATCGAATCGGCTTTCTCGCGCTCGGTCAACCTGCCCTCCGGCGGCGCCATCGTCATCGACCACACCGAGGCACTGGTATCTATCGATGTCAACTCGGCGCGCGCGACCCGCGGCGCCGACATCGAGGAAACAGCCTTCCGCACCAATCTCGAGGCGGCCGATGAGGCCGCACGCCAGCTGCGGCTGCGCGACCTCGGCGGCCTGGTGGTCATCGATTTCATCGACATGGAATCCCAGCGCAACCAGCGCGAAGTCGAGAACCGGTTGCGCGACGCGCTGAAATACGACCGTGCCCGGGTGCAGATGGGCAAGATTTCGCGCTTCGGCCTGATGGAGCTGTCACGCCAGCGGCTGCGCCCCTCGCTGGGGGAATCCAGTCACAGTCCCTGCCCGCGTTGCCACGGTACCGGCCATATCCGCGGCACAGAATCGACCGCGCTGCACATCCTGCGCATCATCCAGGAAGAGTCGATGAAGGACAACACCGCGGCTGTGCATGCCCAGGTGCCAGTGGACGTGGCCACTTTCCTGCTCAACGAAAAGCGCGTTGACCTGCAACTGCTGGAAGCGCGCCATCGCGTCAACGTGCTGCTTATTCCCAACGTCCACCTGCAGACCCCGAACTACACGGTGGCACGCCTGCGCCACGACGACCTCAACCAGAGCGAGCCGCTGGCACCGAGTTACGAGATGGTGCAGCTGCCGGCGGAAGAGGAAAAAGATGCGGCCGGTGCGGAACCCGTGGCGCTGCGTCCGGAGGCCGCCGTCAAGGGCATTACCCCGATGCAGCCGGCCCCGACTCCGGCGGCGACAGCCCCGGCAAGCACTGTGGTTCAGGCACTGCCCGCCGCCGGGGAGGAAAGCATCATCGGCAAGATCATGGGCTGGTTCCGCCGCAAACCCGCAACGGAAAACCCGGCGGCAGCAACAGAACCGGCACGCGCTGCAGCCCGTCCGGCGGGACGCAGCGGCAACGGCGGCGGAAATGACCGCGGGCGCGGCGGACGCCCGCAACGCGGCGAACGCAGCGCCGGATCCGGCGGCCGCGGTGAACGCCATGACCGCGGTGAACGCGGGCGCGGCCAGCGAGGTCAGCGCGGTGAACGTGGAGAACGTCCGGAACGCGAGACCGGTGAAGCGCGCGCTGAAAACAATCAGAGGCGCGGCCGTGGCGATGGCCGGGGGGAGCAGCGTCGCGACTCCCGTCCGGAACGCGATCCGTCCGCACAACCGCAGGCCGAACTCCAGGCACAGCACAATCTTTTGCCGGTTGACGCTCCGGTGGCCGTGAATGAAGTACCGCTGCCCGCACCTGTTGGCGAACAGGCCGGCGAAGAACGCATCGGTGGTCGCCGTCGCCGCGGGCGCCGCGGTGGTGCCGATCGCACTGGTGAAGCGCGTGCCGAGGGCGGCCAGCCGCAACAGCAGCGCGGCGACCGTGTCTGGTACCCCCGCACGCCTTTTGTCCCGGGACCGGATGTTGCAACTGCGGTGCCCAATGCATCATTCACGTCTGTCGAAGAGACCGTGAAGGAAACGCTGCAGACCACGGCTCCACTGGCCGCAATGCCCGCCGCACCTTTTGTTCCGGCACCGGAGCCCGTGGCCGCAACGTCAGCGGCTGATGAGCCGGCAGCGCGTGAAGTGGTGACGGCCCATGTGCCGCCGGCGGAACCCGCTGCCATGCCGGTGCCTGCCGTTGAAGTGCAGCCGATACAGCCAGTCTCCGTTCCGGCACCTGCGCCTGCTCCGGCACCCGCACCGGTAAAACTCGAGTGGCCATCGGACCTGCAACAGGTCGAAACCAGCCGGGACCGCCTTCAGGCCGTCCTCCAGAACGCGGATGATGGCGCCCCCCGCCGCGTCAAGCGGGTCCGTCCGCCGGTTGAACAGGTCAGCAACGAACCACTGCAGCAGGTGGAAACACGGGGCTGATGCCTGACCGGCGGGGATGCCGCTCAATAAAAAACGGCGCATGCAACATGCGCCGTTTTTTATGGCCTCAAGGTGCCGGAACCGCCGTCCGCTTGTGTGTCCTGAAAAATGCCCAGATGACGGCAGTCGCATCCAGCGTCGAGCCCGGATCGTCGGCACCACGCCGCCCGCTGCGTCCGCCGGGCCAGGTGTGGCCCGTGTCGGTCAGCAGATACAGTTCCACCGCCTGACCCGCCGGGCAGCGATATCGCCAGTGCTGCACGGCCCCGCGTTCTTCCCTCGCAGGCTGCCCGTCGCAGCGATTGGCCCGCCCCCAGAATTCAGCCTGCGCCATAGCCGGTTTTACCGGCGTGCCGTCCCAGGCATCGGGAAAACGTCCGCCGGGCGGTCCGCCCCGGTACGGCACTGACCGGTCAAGCATGCCGTTGATCATCAGCGCTGAAACCGGCAACGCCGGCTGCTTTTCATCACCGAATACTGCCGCAACTACCGGCGCAATCGCGGCAATGCGCTGTGGCAATTCGCTGCCGAGTCGATGCGCCATCATGCCGCCATTGGAAATTCCGGTCACGTAAATCCGCTGCGGATCCAGGGGGTAATCCCGGATAAGGCGATCGAGCAGCATGCGGATGAAACCGACATCGTCAACCCGGTTCTGCATGGCATAACCGCAGCAGTGGCCGGCATTCCAGGTCAGCAGCCGGTCCCGCATCCGGCCGCTACCGTCAGGGTAGGCGACGATGAACCCCTCCCGTGCGGCCAGCGCCGTGAACCCGCTCATCGACTCGGCATTGGCGGCGTTGCCGCCACCACCGTGCAGAACAATCACCAGCGGCATTTTTTCCGGGCCGCCGCCTGTCGCCGGCGGCACCCGAAGGAGATAGCTGCGGACAAGTCCGTCGTGCGTCAGCGTCTGCCGATGATCCGCATCACCTGCAGCGGCGGCAAGAGAAGGGATCGCGGCTGCAGCCAGGCCGGCAAGCAGCCGGCGCACACACACCCGCCATCGTTTCAATGCTGATCGTGTTGTCATGGAAACATGCCGGAGGGAATTTGCCGACTGCCTGAAGTTATCCCCACGTCAGGGGTCCGTGCCGGCATCAACTCCTACCGCCCCTGCTCATTCCGGTCAGGTTTGTGGCGGCACATCCTTCACGGTTCCGCCATCCTGAGAACCGGCTTCGCCATCGGCTGGCGGGGTGCCATGCTCCGCGAGCTTGCGCAGCCGCTTCTCCTCCTTTTTCTGCTTCTTCGCCAATTCCCGCTGTCTTTTTGCAAACCCGTAGTTCGGCTGTGCCATCGACATTCCTCCTGTCTCAAAAAAATAAACGGCGACCACGCAGCAGCGTCGTCGCCGTTGTGGATGCTGCCGGGCAAGGAAAGCTTATAGCGTCTGCTCCAGTGCCTTGCGCTGCGCGGTCATTTCAGCAGGAAGGCGAGCCTCCAGTTTGCCGAACAGTTCGTCGTGATCCTTGATCTCCGCGCGCCAGGCATCGCGGTCAACATGGGTCAGCGTGTCGAATGTCTCGCGGCTGAATTCGGTCAGGCCGCTCCACTCCATGTCCTCGTAGCGCGGCATGTGTCCGATCGGCGTTTCCGCGGCTCCGGCGATGCCCTCACAGCGCTCGACAACCCATTTCAGCACCCGCATGTTGTCGCCGAAGCCGGGCCACATGAATTTCCCGTTGGAATCGCGACGGAACCAGTTCACCGCAAAAATTTTCGGCGGCTGCGCGACCTTTGTGCCCACGTTGAGCCAGTGCCTGAAATAGTCGCCGAAATGGTAGCCGCAGAACGGCAGCATCGCGAACGGATCCCGGCGCACCACCCCTACCTTGCCGATGATCGCCGCCGTCGTTTCCGAAGCCATCGTCGCAGCAAGGTAAACGCCGTGCTTCCAGTCCTTGGCCTCGGTCACCAGGGGCACCGTGGTGGTGCGCCGCCCGCCGAACAGAAATGCGCTGATCGGAACACCCGCGGGATTTTCCCAGTCGGGATCCATCGAGGGAATCTGCGCCGCATGCACCGTGAAACGGGAGTTCGGGTGCGCCGCGACGCGGCCACTGTCAGGCGTCCACGACTTGCCGGTCCAGTCGATCAGGTGCTTGGGCGGCTCCTTGGTCAGGCCTTCCCACCAGACATCGCCGTCGTCGGTCATCGCGACATTGGTGAAAATGGTGTTTTTCTTCAACGCGGCGAGGCAGTTGGGATTGGTCTCCTCGGAAGTTCCCGGCGCAACACCGAAGGCGCCGTATTCCGGATTGATCGCATACAGCCTTCCGTCGGGGCCCGGCTTGATCCAGGCAATGTCCTCGCCGATGGTCGTGACTTTCCAGCCTTCAAGCGCCTTCGGCGGCACCAGCATCGCCAGGTTGGTCTTGCCGCAGGCGCTCGGGAACGCGGCGGCGATGTAATGCTTCTTGCCTTTGGGCGGCTGAATGCCGAGGATCAGCATGTGTTCGGCGAGCCAGCCCTGCTCCTTGGCCATGATCGAGGCGATGCGCAGCGCAAAACACTTCTTGCCCAGGAGTGCATTGCTGCCATAGCCACTGCCGAAGGACCAGATCAGCTTCTCTTCGGGGAAGTGGGTGATGAACTTGTGCTCCTTGTTGCTGGGCCAGGGAATGTCCTTCTGGCCGGCGGCAAGCGGCATGCCCACCGAATGCAGGCAGGGCACGAAATCGCCGTCGTTGCCGAGAATGTCGAGCACCTTGCGGCCGATGCGGGTCATGATGCGCATGCTGACCACCACGTAGGGCGAATCCGTCAGCTCGACTCCGATGTGCGCGATATGCGAACCCAAAGGGCCCATGCTGAACGGAATCACGTACATCGTGCGCCCGCGCATGCAGCCGTCGTAGAGCTTGCGCATGGTTGCCTTCATTTCCTCCGGCGGCATCCAGTTGTTGTTGGGGCCGGCGTCCTCCTTGTTGCGGCTGCAGACAAAGGTGCGGTCTTCCATGCGCGCCACGTCATCCGGGTCGGAACGGGCCAGGAAGCAGCCGGGACGCTTTTCCTGGTTGAGCCGGATCAGGGTGCCGGCCTCGACCATCTCGTTGCACAGGCGGTCGTATTCTTCCTGGCTGCCGTCGCACCAGACAATCCGGTCGGGCTGCGTCAGCTGGGCCACTTCGGCAACCCAGGCTTTCAGTTTCGCATGGGTGACATATGCCGGGCATTCCAGAGCTGGCTGCAACTGCACCGGGGTTGCGGGCTGGTTCATCAAGGAACTCCTATTGCGGAAGACATTGATTTTTTTATAAAAAACAAAGGCAAAGCGAAACTTCGGGATTCCGCTCTGCCGGGACCGCCGGATTTTACATCAAATTGTCAAAAACCGGGTCAGGCGGCGGCCTTGCGTTCGCGCAGGAAAAGTATCGCCAACCCGGTCAATACCAGGAAGGGGATCGCACCGTAATTCATGATCTCCCAGCCGCGGGCCGTGAACAGCCACCCGGATGAAGCCGAGCTGATGGCCATGGTGATGAATATCGCCATGTCATTGGCGCCCTGGACCTTGGCTTTTTCGGCCGGAGCGTGAGTTTCCGTCAGCAGGGTGGTGCCGCCGAGGTACATGAAATTCCAGCCGACACCGACCAGAACCAGTGCCGCCCAGAAGTGCATCACTTCGACACCCGAAAGCGCGATGGCGACGCAGGCGAGGCTCAGCAGGACGCCGGTGAACATGATGCTGCGCACTCCGAAACGCTTGATCAGCGCGCCGGTGAAAAAGGACGGCGCGAACATGGCGACCACATGCCACTGGATCACGAAGGCGGCATCGCTGAACGGATGCGCGCAGGACTGCATGGCCAGCGGTGTCGCCGTCATCAGCAGGTTCATGACCCCGTAGCCGACCATTCCCGACAGTACCGCAACGACAAAAGCCGGCTGCCTGGCGATTTCAGCGAGTGGCCTGCCCCGCTCCTTCTGCTCGGCGGCGCTGAGGCGGGGGATTTCCATCATTCTCTGCAACGCCAGCGCGACCATGCAAAAGCCGATCAATGCGAGATAGGTGGCGAGAAATTCCGTGCCGAAAAAATCCTTGGTCAGCTTGCTGGTCTGCGGCCCCAGCACGCCGCCGACCAAGCCGCCGGCCATCACCAGCGAAATCGCCCTGCTCCGGAAATCCGGGCTGGCAACATCGGCCGCCGCAAAGCGGTAATACTGGCCCGAGGCATTGTAAATGCCCATCACCAGCGTTCCGGCGCAGAGCATCCAGAAACTGTGGCTGTAGATCGCAAAGCCGCAAATCAGCGCGCCAAGAATACCAACCAGTGTTCCCGCGCTGAAGCCGTTGACGCGGCCGATGCGCCGCATCAGCTGCGACACCAGTACCGTCGACAGCGCGGCGCCCACCACGTAGGCGGTCACGGGGAGCGTCGCCAGCGACTTGTCGTCAGCCAGCGCGAAACCCGCGAGGCCGTTGACCGAGATCAGGATCGTGTTGTTGGTGAACAGCAGCGCCTGCGTCGCGCACAGCAGCGCGACATTCTTCTTCTCGGTCTGCAATTCGTGCGTGCCCGGTCTGATGAGGAAATACGGTCAGCGCTTCTGGAACTGCGTCTTTCCGAACATGATCTCGCGCGCCTTGTCGTCGACGGGATTACTGTTCGATTCGCTGGCCAGCACCTGCAGCGCCCGCTGCACTGTGGGACGCGCATTGATCGCGTCGAACCAGCGCCGGACATTCGGGTATTCGTTCATGTCGATGCCGCGGGTATCGGCACCGCGCATCCACGGGAATATCGCGATGTCGGCAACGGTGTATTCATCGCAGGCCACGAATTCCGACTGCCCCAGCCTCTTGTCCAGCACATGTGTCAGCCGGTTCGCCTCATTGGTGTAGCGCTCGATTGCGTAGTCGATCCTGTCCTTGGCGTATCGGCGGAAATGATTGGCTTGGCCGAACATCGGCCCGACACCGCCCATTTGCCACATCAGCCATTGCAGGCAGGTCCAGCGTTCCCCCAGGTCTTGCGGCAGGAATCTGCCGGACTTCGAGGCGAGGTAGAGCAGTATGGCCCCGGACTCCATCAATGACAGCGGTTTGCCGCCCGGTCCGTCGGGATCGACGATCGCGGGAATGCGGTTGTTCGGGCTGATTTTCAGAAAATCCGGCTCGAACTGCTCTCCGGTGCGGATATTCACGCCATGCACCCGGTACGGCAGTCCGGTTTCCTCGAGCATGATGTGGACCTTGTGACCATTGGGCGTCGGCCAGCTGTAGAGTTCGATCATGGCATCTCCCTGCGTGACGGCATCAGCGAAGCGCGGAGTATAGCCCAGCCGGCAATGCTCTTCCGGCCGGAAAATCTCGGATCATCACATCGGGTGTCAGCAATCATGACCTTCCGCAGTTTCCTGCTTCCGCCGGGCACCCTGCCCGATGCACGCCACCTGCTCACGGCCCGGGCCCTGCGTGCATTTGGCGACGGCTTCGTCAGCCTGCTGCTGCCCTACTACCTGACGCTGCTCGGATTCGGCGCGTGGGAAATCGGACTGCTGGTCACCGCGACCCTGCTCGGTTCCGGCCTGATGACTCTCGGCATCGGTTTCATCGCGCATCGCCACTCCACTCGCCACCTGCTGCTGCTGGCAAGCCTGCTGATGGCGGCCACCGGGCTTGCCGTACCGGTACTGAGCGATTTCTGGCCGCTTTTCGTGGTCGCGGTCGTCGGCACGCTGAATCCTGCCGCCAATGACGTGACCCTGTTTTCACCCCTGGAGCAGACGCTGCTGACGCGCGCGACTTCGGCAACATCACGCACGGCGTTGTTCGCGCGCTACAGCCTGATCGGCGCACTGGTGGCCGCCATCGGTGCCCAGGCCGCCGGAATCCCGGATTTTTATGCCCGGGATGGCTACAGCCTGCTCCCGGCTGTGAAAGCCATGTTCCTGCTGTATGCCCTGCTCGGTGTGGCCAGCTTTGTGCTCTACCTGCGACTGTCTCCGGCACTGGAATCGCAGCGACATGAACAGCCGGTTCCGCTGGGCAAGTCCCGCCGCATCGTCTACACCCTGGCTGCGCTGTTCAGCGTCGATGCATTCGCGGGCGGATTCGCCGTGCAGTCCCTTCTTGCACTCTGGCTGTTCCAGAGATTCGATCTCTCCGTGACGGCAGCGGGAACCATCTTTTTCTGGACCGGGCTGTTGACTGCATTTTCGCACCTGGCAGCGGCGAAAGTGGCGGCGCGTTTCGGACTGATCAACACAATGGTCTACACCCATTTGCCGGCGAACCTGTTCCTGATCCTCGTGCCCTTCATGCCGACGCTGGAACTGGCGCTGCTTTTCCTGTTTCTGCGCAGCGCGCTGTCGTCCATGGACGTTCCAGCCCGCAGCTCCTATGTCATGGCGGTGGTTTCCCCGGGAGAGCGGCCAGCTGCCGCCAGCGTGACTGCCGTTCCCCGCAGTCTCGCCAGCGCCCTCAGCCCCTCGCTTGCCGGCGCGCTGCTTGCCATGAGCACTTTCGGCTGGCCCCTGGTGATTTGCGGGGTACTTAAAGTCGCCTACGATCTCACTCTGCTGCGGATGTTCAGCGCGGTGAAGCCGCCGGAGGAATCCGGGCGCTGAACCAGGACGGAACATGGATCTCCCCCGCAAGATCCCCGGCCAGCAGTGCACGCAGCACGGCGGCGCCCTGAAGATCCGGCTCATAACCCAATCGTGCAATCGCCTGTCTTGAGTCCTCGGCGGCCCATGTTTTTCTCAAAGCCGTCCCGAGCCGCAGCAGGTCCGAATCCGGAGTGGCTGAAGATGAAAACAGGCCATGCCATCCCGCCGCCATCACGCCGGGAAATCCGCTCTCGATGAACGTCGGCACATGCTGCAGCACGCGATGCCTTGCGGCAGACGCCAGGGCAAGGATGCGCAGGCGATGACCGGCGGCGTGCGGCAGCACCGCAGGCAAGGGCGCCAGCACGGCCGTAACCTGCGTTGCCAGCAGCCCGCGCAGAGCGCCTTCACCGCCGTTGTAACTCACCGGCACAAGCTGGCGCCGGAAAACGCCCCGCATGCCGACCAATGTCTGCAGGCCGGCGCCACGCTCCCCGGCAAGTCCGATCCGGAGAGGCTCTTCCCCTGATCTACCTGCCAGTTGTGCAAGGTTCCCGCTGGTTTCGCCACGGACCACCAGCACAACCGGGATGCGACCAACCAGCGCCAGCGGCCGCAACCCGGACAGCGCCTCCTGCGCGGCGGCTGCGGCCAAGCCGCTGCCGCTGAACAGCAGCGCATCCCGGGCGACAAGCTGCCGCGCTGCGGCCGCACCGCCCTGCCGTGGATTCCGCTCCACCACAACGTGCTCGTCCAGCCCCGCAGCCAGCGATTGCCGCAGGTGCTCGACCAGCGCATCGGTGGCCGAGGGCGTGATCCGGTCCTGCATGGCCCGCAGCGCCCTGTTCATGATCACCGTACCGGCAATGTCGACGGCACCAGTGGCCGGGTACGGGTTGATCAGCTTCAGCGGCTGCGCCGCACTGCCAGGGGATGACAGGCACAGCAGGGCCGCGAGCAGACCAATACCCTTCATTCGGTTCATTCGGCGGCCCGCCCTTCCCCCGGTGACGGCCCCCAGCGCAGCCAGACCCGCAAGCTGCGAAACCCGTCCGCCTCCAGGCTGTCCGGTGTGACCACCACGTGCACCGGCCAGCGCCGCTGCCCGATCCGGATGTTCAGCACGATCAACAGGGTTCCGGCAGTGCTGCTGCCGAGAATGCGGCCGGATGCCCGGCTGCCGTCGCGACGGCCGATCTCCAGGTGCTCGCGGTCGCTGAACTGCAGGTGAATAACGGCCTGCGGGCTGCGGCGCAGAGCCTGCACCCGGACAGCATGCACAGCGCTCGCGGCCAGGGTCACCATCAGCAAGGTGATCACCAATGGCGGCAAAGGCAGGAGCAGCAGCACCCCGCCGACGGCGGCATGACCAAGCAGCAAAACGGCAGCCAGCCGGCGCGAAGGCCGCAGTGTCAGCGGAGGAAAGTGCACCCGGTTCATCCACAGCCATTGCAGCCGATTCAAGCGGGGTTTGCAAATCGTCTACAGGCATTATATAACTAATTGTTTTTATTGATTTTTTTTATTTTTTTCGAAGAACGGTATGATTCGCGGTCTCTCCGATGACTTCCGTTTATTCGCGTATTCCCCCGTGACTGTCGAAATCCTGCCCCAGTTTGCCCTGCTGCGGTTTTCCGGTGCCGATGCCCGGTCCTTCCTGCACGGCCAACTCACTTGCGATGTGCAGGCCTTGAAAAAGGATCACAGCAGCTATGGCGGCTACTGCACGCCCAAAGGCCGCCTGCTCGCCACTTTCCTGCTCTGGACCGATGACGAAGGATGCACCCTCCTGCTTCCCGCTGCACTGGCCGAAGCCATTCGCAAGCGGCTTTCAATGTACATCCTGCGCGCAAAGGTCCGCGCTGAGATTCTTGACGACCGGCTGGTCTGCGCCGGCGCATATGGGAACGACGCTGCAAGCGCAGTCACGGGCCTTGGCGGCTCGCCACCGTCAGCGGTGCACGCGCTCAGCCGGGTTGGCGATGTCATGGTGATCGCATTGCCGGGGAACCGTTTCCTGCTTGTGTTGCCACGCACCCGGGCAGACGGCCTCAACGCAGCAGAACCCGGGGTCTGGGAACGCCTCGACATTGCCGCCGGCGTCCCGTTCATCCTGCCCGCCACGCAGGAAGAATTCGTGCCCCAGATGGTCAACCTCGACCTCATCGGCGCGCTGAGCTACACCAAGGGCTGCTATCCCGGACAGGAAATTGTGGCCCGCACCCATTACCTTGGCCGGCTCAAGCAGCGCATGTTCCGCGCCAGGCTGGAGGGTGTTGCCACCGCCGGGGACAGGCTCTACTGCCCCGAACTGGGCGACCAAGCCGCCGGAATGGTTGTGACCGCCGCGGCCGCCGGCACGGGGCACGAAGTTCTGGCGGTCATGCAGACCGCGTACGCGAAATCCGGCGGCTACCATCTGGGCAAGCTGCAGGGGCCGTCGCTGGAACTGCTGGACCTGCCCTATGCGTTGACATGAAACGAGGAAAGCATCCTGTGACCTGGTCCTATTACATCTATTACCGTGCTGATCCCGAGCGCGCATCCGGCTGCCGTGATGCCGCCGGCAAGGTGCTGGATGCGGTACACCGTGCCACCGGCATCCGGGGTCGCCTGCTGAAGAAGCGCAACGAGCCCTTGCTGTGGATGGAAATCTACGAGGGCGTGACCGACGAGGCCGGCTTCGAGTGGGCGCTCGCGGAAGCTGTCTCTGCCGCCGCAATTCTCCCGCTACTGCAACAAGGCAGCAGCCGCCATACCGAGTGTTTTTCGGAATAAGGCATGTGCCTGATCCTGTTGAGTTTCCGCACTCACCGGCATTTTCCCCTGGTCGTCGCCGCAAACCGCGATGAGCATTTCGCCAGGCCGGCAGCCTCGGCCGGATTCTGGGCTGATCATCCCGGAGTTTATGCCGGCCGCGACCTGGAACAGGGCGGCACCTGGATGGGCATTCATACCAACAGCCGCTTTGCCGCGGTCACCAACTACCGGCGGGGCCGTCCCGGTGGCGCGGCGCCACGCTCGCGGGGAGCTCTGGTCAGGGACTTTCTCGTGGGCGAGATTGCCGCGCCGGATTACCTGGATGCGATAGACGGCAGCCAATTCAATCCCTACAGCCTGATCGTCGGCGATCTCGACGGGCTTTACTTCCAGTCCAACCGCGGCAGCGGTGTGACATGCATTGCGCCTGGCGTGCACGGGCTCAGCAACCATTTGCTGAACACGCCCTGGCCCAAGGTGACGGCGGGAATAGCCGCCCTGGATTCGACGCGCAACTTCGATGACCCCGATGCCATCGGCAATGTCATGTTCGCCCTGCTCGCCGAACGAGTGCCGGCGCAGGAGTCCGAATTGCCGGACACCGGCATCGACCGCCAGCGTGAACGTGAACTTTCGCCGCCTTTCATTCTCGGCAGCCATTACGGCACCCGCACGTCCACGCTGCTGCTGGTACATGCCTCGGGCGAGGTCTTTGTCCACGAGAAACGCTACGGCCCCGAAGCGCTGCCCGCGGGGGAGGACGCCCGCGCCTTTCGCCTGGAGCGGACCGCCGGCCGCCTCACCAGCTGAGCGTCATCCGTCGGTGCGGGATGCCGGCCTCCATGAATTCCCCGCCCTCGGCAATGAAACCCTGGCGGGCATAGAAACCCATTGCATGGGTCTGTGCATGCAAGCGAACCGAGTGCATGCCCCGCCTGCGCGCCTGTGCAAGCAGGAATTCCAGCACCGCACGCCCCGCCCCCTGCCGCCGCCGCTCGCGCAACACGGCCATGCGGCCCAGATGACCGTCCGGCAACAGGCGGCCGGTCCCCACGGGAGCGCCATGTTCATCGAAGGCCAGCGCATGCAGGGACAGCGCGTCATGCTCGTCCCACTCCATGTCCTCGGGAACGCCCTGCTCGACAATGAACACGGCTCGCCGCAATGCCTGCAGCATCGGACCGTCTGCGGACCATGAGGCCAGGCGCACCGTGAAATGTGCGGATTTCGACATGCCGGCGATTATAATCAGCACCCATGAAACCAGCCTGGAACGAAGCGGCTGCGCGGAGCTGTGGCTCCGCACTCGCCCTGCGCGCCTACAGTTCGCGCCTGATCGGCAGCGACCCGGCGCTGGTTCTGCATGGCGGCGGCAACACCTCCCTGAAACTCGATGGCACGCTGCATGTGAAGGGCAGCGGCGCCAATCTGGCCGAAGTGCGTGAAGGTGACTTCATCGCGCTGGACCTCGCAGCCCTGCGTGCGCTCCTTGCGGAGGATGGCCTGGCGGACGGGGAATTGATGCGTCGCGTTGATGACTGCAAGAGGATGCCCGGAGCAGCCAAACCCTCGGTTGAAACACTGCTCCATGCCGTGCTGCCCCATGCCTTTGTCGAACATGCCCATGCCGATGCCGTGCTCGCCGTCGCCAATGTCGCCCAGGGAGAAGCGGCCTGCATGGCAGCCTTCGGCGAAAGCGCCCCCCTGGTGCCCTACCGTCACTCCGGCGCCGCCCTGGCGCGTGCCTGCAAGGCGGTGTTCGAGCGAAGCGCGACCGACAAGACCATCGGCCTGATCCTGGCATTCCACGGCGTGATCGCTTTTGGCGACACCGCGCGTGCATCCCATGACAACCTCCTGCGGCTGGTCGACATGGCCGAGCGATACCTGCGGCATCATGCCAAGGAGCAAGTGCTGCCGGAACCGCGCGACCCCGACCTTGCTGCCGCATCCGCGGTCTGTGCCGCCGCATCGGCTGTCGCGGGCTTTCCACTCGCCATGAAAGTGGTCAGCACACCTGAAACACTGGCCTTTGCGCGACGCCCCGATCTCGCATTGATTTCGCAGCAAGGACCGCCGACACCGCAGCACGCCATATTCACCAAGCGCGTGCCGCTGATAGACGGCGATGTCTCCGGTTTTGCCGATAGATACCAGGCCTACCTCGATCGCACCCTGGGTACCGCGGCTGCAGGCCGCATCGACGCCGCTCCGCGGATAGTCCTTGATCCCCGGTTCGGACTTTGCAGCCTGGGCGTCAATGAACATTACGCCGGCGTGGCCGCCGAAATCTATCTGCATGACATCGACATCATCACCCGGGCCGGCAGCCACGGTGATTACCGTTCCGCGTCGGAACAGGACATCGCGCGCGCCGAACTTGCTTACGGGGGCTTCGAACGCCGCGTATTGGAGCAGATCAGCCGCCTGGCCGGCAAACCCTAGGCAAAGCCTCCATGTCCGCCTTCCACACCCTGCGCTGGATCGACAACGGCCTCGAACTCCTCGACCAGAGGCTGCTGCCGGAACGCTGCGAGTACGCGAGATTTTCCAGCGCTGACGCCGTGGCTGCAGCAATCCGCGAGCTCGTGGTCAGGGGCGCGCCGGCGATTGGCTGTGCAGCCGCTTACGGTATTGCGGTGGAAGCGGAACGACTGCGCGATTGCACGCCGGATCAGTTTGCGGCGGGGATGGATCGCGCATTCGGGGTGCTCGGCGCGAGCCGCCCCACTGCCGTCAATCTGCAGTGGGCTCTCGACCGGATGCGCGCAAGCCTCGCCGGCGCGGACATCACCGAAACCGGGCGATGCGCCGCCCTGCTGCTCCATACCGCGGCGCGGATTGCCGAGGAGGACGTCAGCATCAACCGTTCGATGGGCGCGCATGGCGCCGCCCTTTTGCCCGATGCCTGCCGCGTGATGACGCATTGCAATGCCGGAGCGCTTGCCACCGCAGGGCATGGCACGGCGCTGGGCATAATCCGCTCGGCCGTCAGCTCGGGCAAGAAAGTCGGGGTCAT
Source organism: Burkholderiales bacterium (assembly GCA_019634975.1). Classification (GTDB taxonomy): domain Bacteria; phylum Pseudomonadota; class Gammaproteobacteria; order Burkholderiales; family SG8-41. Next base: position 82,637 of record JAHCAI010000013.1, on the reverse strand, counting down.
TGCCAATGAGACGCGGCCCTTCCTGCAAGGTGCACGGCTCACGGCCTGGGAGCTTCAGCAGGACGGGATTCCCGTGACACTGATCGCAGACAGCGCGGCAGGGCATCTGATGGGAACGCAGCAGATCGATGCCGTCATTGTCGGTGCGGACCGTGTCGCCGCGAATGGCGACGTTGCCAACAAGATCGGCACCTACATGATGGCCGTGCTGGCCAGGCGCCACGGCATTCCCTTTTACGTGGCCTGCCCCCTGTCGACGATCGACATTGCCACTGCCGATGGCACCGCGATACCGATCGAGGAAAGGGATGCCGCTGAAGTGGCGGGCTACGGCAACCTGCGCTGGGCGCCACCCGGGGTAAACATCGCCAACCCGGTATTCGACGTGACGCCCGCAGATCTCGTTACCGCGCTGATCACCGAACGCGGCGTGCTGCACCGCCCCTCCCGGGCCGGCATCCGCGAACTGTTCGGAGGCCGGTAAACGGCTGCAGCGGGGAGCGGCTTAGATGGTCAGGCCGCCGCTGACTTCGATGACGGCGCCATTGATGTAGCTCGCCTCATCCGAAGCCAGGAAGGCAAAAGTGTTGGCGATTTCTTCCGGCTTGCCCAGGCGCCCCATCGGCACGCGCTCCTCCAGTGCATGAATGACCTTTTCGGGGACCGTGCTGATGATCGGGGTTGAAACAAAGCCCGGACAGACCGCATTGGAGCGTATTCCCTTGCGTCCCAGTTCGCGCGCCCAGGTCTTGGCCATGCCAATGACGCCGAACTTGGCGGCAGCGTAATTCGACTGTCCGAAATTCCCGTAAAGACCGACGATCGACGACGAATTGAGGATGACGCCGGATTTCTGCTCGAGCATCTTGTCGACAACGGCCTTGGTGCAGTTGTAGACCCCTTTCAGGTTGATGTCGATGACACGGTCGAACTGCTCCTCGGTCATGTTCTTCAGCTGGGCATCGGCCACGATGCCGGCATTGTTGACCAGGCAATCGACGCGACCCCACCGATCCACGGTCGCCTTCACCATCGCCTCCAGCGATTTGATGTCCCGGACATCGGCGAGATGGCCGATGGCTTCGCCACCCGCAGCACGGCACTGCGCCACAGTGTCATCAATCCACTCCTGGTTGATGTCACAGACCATCACTTTTGCCCCTTCTCGGGCAAATTTGAGGGCTGTGGCCTGGCCGATGCCGCGCCCGGCGCCGGTGATGATGGTGACTTTATCCTTGAGTCGCATGTCTCGCCTTTGGAATTTGACCGCTGAAAATGGTTAGTTTGCGGTGCACAATCTATCCCATTCTGGCGCAATGCACAATTGGCGCGATAAAATCTTGTAACTATCTGATTTAATTGGTTTTGTGCGCAGCATTGTGCGCAGCAATTAAATTCGCGAATGAACCATGATGCGACGCATTGTAACGCTGGCAGCAAACAGCAAGCGCTTGATTATCAGACAATTTCCACTGCGGTTCCGGTCTTGATTCGGTCGAACAGATCGATCACATCCGCATTGCGCATGCGGATACAGCCTATCGATCCAGGGCTGCCCATGGGCACTGAATCGGGGCTGCCGTGGATATAGATGTAGCGGCGCATGGTATCGACGTCGCCCAGCCGGTTATGGCCGATCTCACAGCCTGACAACCACAGGATGCGGGTCAATATCCAATCCCGGTCCGGGAAACGCGCCGCCAGTTCCGGTCCATAGATCTCGCCGGTCGGCCGGCGGGCGACGAAGACTGTGTTTTCCGGCAGTCCCGCCCCGATCTTGGCGCGGACCACGTGCCTGCCCAGAGGGGTGCAGTAGCTGCCTTTCAACTGTCCCGTGCCGTTGCGGGCGCTGGAAATCGCATAGCTGCGGACCAAACGACCCCTCTCGAACAGCTCAAGTACCTGCCGCTTGATGTCGATCCGGATATTCAACGGACTCAACCGGCTGACCGCCGCTGGGCAAAGAAATCCTGCAGCAGGCCCACGGCCTCATCCGCCATGATGCCGCCGCTGACCACGGCATGGTGGTTGAGATGCGGCAGCGCAAACAGGTCGGCGGCGCTGCCGCAGGCGCCGGTTTTGGGGTCGCGCGCGCCGAACATGACCCGGCGGATGCGCGCATGCATGATCGCACCGGAACACATCACGCAGGGTTCAAGCGTGACGTAGAGATCGCAGTCCGGCAGGCGGTAATTGCCCAGTCTTCGTCCCGCATCGCGCAGAGCCATGATCTCGGCATGCGCCGACGGATCGGAGCCGGCAATCGGCTGGTTGTAGCCGCGTCCGACAATAACGCCATCCCTGACGACCACTGCACCGACCGGCACCTCGCCGGCCGCAGCCGCCTGCCGTGCCAGTTCCAGCGCCGACTGCATGAAGAAGAGATCGTTCATCGATCAACGCGGCGTGTCGAGCAGTTCAGCGTAACGTTCGGGCCTGAATCCGACCAGCAGCCCTTTTCCGGATTCAAGCACCGGGCGCCTGATCAGCGAGGGCTGTGCGAGCATCAGTCCGATCGCCTTGCCGGCATCGAGACCTGCCCTGTCCGCCTCGGCAAGCTTGCGAAAGGTGGTTCCCGAACGGTTGAGCAGCGATTCCCAGCCCAGCAGGTCGCACCAGCGCCGGAGACGGTCATGGTCGATACCCGCGGTCTTGTAGTCGTGAAACGCGTACCCGACATGATGGCTGTCCAGCCAGGCTCTCGCCTTTTTCATGGTGTCGCAGTTCCTGATGCCGTAAAGGGTGATGGTCATGACGAATTCGGCCTGATCAGGTGATACCGCTCATGCCGTGACCTTGCAAACCAGCACAGCCAGCCCCCCCTGCCCCGCGCTTCGGACCGTTACTCCCACTCAATCGTTGCCGGCGGCTTGCCTGAAATATCGTAGACCACGCGATTGATGCCGCGCACCTCGTTGATGATGCGGCTGGACACTTTCGCCAGCAGGCTGTACGGCAGCTCCGCCCAGTGCGCCGTCATGAAATCCGTGGTCTGCACCGCACGCAGCGCGACGACATATTCATAGGTGCGTCCATCCCCCATGACCCCCACCGATTTGACCGGCAGGAAGACCGCGAAAGCCTGTGCCGTCTTGTCGTACCAGCCGGCCGACCGAAGCTCCTCGATGAAAATCGCATCGGCCTCGCGCAGCATGTCCGCATATGCCGCCTTGACTTCGCCGAGGATGCGCACGCCGAGGCCGGGTCCGGGAAAGGGATGGCGGAACACCATGTCGTGCGGCAGGCCCAGTGCCAGGCCCAGCTCGCGCACTTCGTCCTTGAACAGTTCGCGCAGCGGCTCGAGCAGTTTCAGGTGCAGGGTCTCCGGCAGCCCGCCGACATTGTGATGCGATTTGATGGTATGCGCTTTCTTGGTCTTGGCGCCGGCAGACTCGATGACATCGGGATAGATCGTGCCCTGGGCCAGCCATTTGACCTTGGGCAGCTTTACCGACTCGGCCTGGAATACCTCTACGAACTCGCGGCCGATGATCTTGCGTTTCTGCTCGGGATCGGTGACGCCGGCCAGGTGCCCCATGAACTGCGCGCGGGCATCGACGTGGATCACTTTCACGCCGAGGTTGCGCGCAAAGGTTTCCATCACCTGCTGCGCTTCATTCAGCCGCAGCAGGCCGTTGTCAACGAAGACACAGGTCAGCTGCCTTCCGATCGCGCGGTGGATCAGCGCCGCCGCAACCGAGGAGTCGACGCCGCCGGACAGGCCGAGCACTACCTCCTCGTCGCCGACATCGCCGCGAACGCGTGCAATCGCCTCCTCGACATAGTTGGGCATGCTCCAGTCGCCTTTGAGCCCGCATATGCCGAGGACAAAGCGCTCAAGCAGGGCCTTGCCCTGAAGCGTGTGCGTAACCTCGGGATGAAACTGCACCGCATAGAACCTGCGTGCCTCATCGGCCATGCCGGCAATCGGGCAGGTCGCGTTGCTCGCCATCAGCTTGAAACCGGGCGGCATTTCGATGACCTTGTCACCGTGGCTCATCCACACGTCGAGCATGCCGTGACCGTCCGGCGTGACGCGGTCCTGGATGTCCCTCAGCAGCGCCGTGTGGCCGCGAGCGCGCACCTCCGCATAGCCGAATTCGCGAACCCGGCCCATTTCAACCTTCCCGCCAAGCTGTTCGGCCATCGTCTGCATGCCGTAGCAGATGCCCAGCACCGGCACGCCCAGTTCGTAGACGAGTGAAGGTGCGCGCGGCGTGCTTTCCTCCCAAACGGACGCCGGCCCTCCGGAAAGGATGATGCCGGCCGGATTGAACGAGCGGATGAACTCCGGCGAGACATCACAGGGATGCAATTCGCAATAGACGCGCAGCTCGCGCACGCGCCTGGCAATCAGCTGCGTGTACTGCGAACCAAAATCAAGGATCAGTATTTTCTCGTGGAGCACGGACTGCACCGTTGCGGCAGGTTTTCGGGTGCCGGCAGTCTGGAGCCGGCAGCAGGTCATTCAACGCGGTAATTCGGCGCTTCCTTGACGATCTGCACATCGTGCACATGCGATTCGCGGACACCGGCGGTGGTGATCTCGACGAACTCCGCTTCGCGCCGGACCGCATCGATGCTGCCGCAGCCCATGTAGCCCATGCTGGCCCGCAGGCCGCCCATCAGCTGGTGGATCAGCGGCGCCACTCCGCCCTTGTAGGGCACGCGACCCTCCACGCCTTCCGGCACGAGTTTTTCGGTGTCCAGTTCGTCGTGTTCCTGGAAATAGCGGTCGGCGGAGCCCTGCTGCATCGCACCGAGCGAGCCCATGCCGCGGTAGGACTTGTAGGAGCGCCCCTGGAACAGCTCGATCTCTCCCGGCGACTCCTCGGTGCCGGCAAACAGGCTCCCGACCATGACCGAATGCGCGCCGGCGGCAATGGCCTTGGCGATATCGCCGGAATAGCGGATACCGCCATCGGCAATCAGCGGCACATCGGTTCTCTGCAGTGCCTTGGCAACGTTGGCAACCGCGGTTATCTGGGGTACGCCGATGCCGGCGACGATGCGGGTCGTGCATATCGACCCCGGTCCGATGCCGACCTTGACGCCATCGGCGCCATGGTCAGCCAGCGCCTTTGCGGCTGCGGCAGTCGCAATGTTCCCGCCAATCACCTGGAGCTTCGGATAGGTCCGCTTCAGCCACCTCACCCGCTTGAGAACGCCTTCCGAGTGCCCATGGGCGGTATCGACGATTATCACGTCGACTCCTGCCTCGACCAGCGCCTCGGCGCGTTCTTCCGTTCCTTCACCCACCCCCACAGCGGCCCCGACCCGCAGGCGACCCAGCTTGTCCTTGCACGCATTGGGGTGTTCGGAAGATTTGAGGATGTCCTTTACCGTGACCAGCCCCCGCAGCTCGAAATTCTTGTTGACAACCAGCACGCGCTCGAGGCGATGCTTGTGCATCAAGGCACGCGCCTCCTCCCGGCTCGCCCCTTCGCGTACCGTAATCAGCTTCTCCCGGGGGGTCATGATGTTCTTGACCGGCTGATTGAGCTTGCGCTCGAAGCGCAAATCGCGATTGGTGACGATGCCCACAACCTTGCCGTCGGCCGCCACAACCGGCAGACCGGATATGCGGTACTGCTGCGTGAGGGCCAGGACATCACGCACCGTCATGTCCTGCGTGATCGTTATCGGATCCTTGACGATGCCGCTTTCGAAGCGCTTGACCTTGGTGACCTCGGCGGCCTGCGCCTTGGGCGTCATGTTCTTGTGGACGATGCCGATCCCGCCCTCCTGCGCGATGGCTATCGCAAGCCGGGACTCGGTCACGGTGTCCATGGCTGCCGACACCAGGGGAATGTTCAGTGCAATGCCGCGGGTGATCCTGGTTTTGAGACTGACTTCACGCGGCAGGATCGATGAGTGTGCCGGAACAAGCAGCACATCGTCGAAAGTCAGGGCTTTCTGCACCACGCGCATGGATGCATCCTTCGCAAAGCGCGGATTATAGGGGCTGGTGCGTGAACGGTAAACTGAATGTGGCGCAGTTCCATTGACTGGAAGCTGCAAACTGGCTATTTTTCCCGGCAATTGCGCCGTCCCGGCGCGCCACCCGTCGCCAGGCCGCCTGGCTCACCAACTCCGCAGGTGCTCCATGAGAATTGCCCTTGTCGCCATCGCCCTGTACGCGCTCCCGGCCGCCACTCATGCACAGATCATGAAATGCATAGGGCCTGGCGGCCGCGTCGAGTTCGCAAGCACCTGTCCGCCGGGCACCAAGGCCGAGAACACCGGCATCCGCAATGCCCCTTCCGCAGCACCCTCCAGCCCGCAAAAGTCGCTGACGGAACGGGACGCCGACTTCCGCAAACGGCAGACCGAGCAGCAGGAAGCGGCAAAAAAGGCGGAGGAAAAAAAACAGGAAGACATTGACCGGCGGCAGAACTGTGAGGCCGCCCAATCCTACCTGCGGAGCCTGCAATCCGGTAACCGTATCGGCAAACTCGATCCCAAGACGGGAGAGCGTGTTTTTCTTGAAGACAGCGAACGCGAGGCCGAAACCGCGAGGGCGCAGCGCGCCGTCGACACCAACTGCAAATGACCGGGCCGGGCGCTCAGCGCCGGGCACTGCGCTTGCGCCTCGATTCTTTGGGATCTGCGCGAAGCGGCCTGTAGACCTCCACCCGGTCACCCTGCTGGAGCACCGTGCTGCGGTCTGCCAGCTTACCGAATATCCCGACTGCGGCCGAGTCAAAATCCATGTCCGGAAACTCCTGCTGCAGCCCGCTGCATCGCAGAGCGACCGCCACGGTCGCCCCGCGCGGCAATTCCAGGCACCTTTCGATCTGGCGTTCCGGCAACGCGCAAATGACGGTGGCCTTCAGCGGCGATTCAGCGCTTCCCATGCAACTGCTCGGCCCGCTTCAGGAAAGCTTCCATCATCGTTCCTGCAATGTGGCCAAAGACCGGCCCCGCAATCCTCTCCAGCAATCGGCTGGAAAACTCGTAATGAAGGCTGAAGTCGATCCGGCAGGCCGAATCCGTCAAGGGCGTGAAACGCCATTCCCCATCGAGAATCCGAAAAGGCCCCTCGACAAGTTTCATGGTCATCTTTTCCGGGGCCTGCTTCAGGTTTTCGGTGGAGAAGCTTTGCCGTACGCCCCGGTAATTGACCTGTATTGATGCATTGGTTTTTTCGGGGGTACGCAGAGATACCGTCGTGCCGCTGCACCAGGGAAGAAATTCGGGATAGCGCTCGATATCCTCCACAAGGGCGAACATCTCCCGCGCAGTGTATCCAACCAGGGCCGAGCGTTCGACTTTCATGGCACAGGCCGCGGCCGCCGGCCCGCCCCGGGTAGAATACCGCCCAACAGGCGTCGTCCAGTCATATGAGCATAGTTCAGAACAAAAAAGCGTTTCACGATTATTTTATCGAACAACGTTTCGAGGCAGGTATTGCGCTTGAGGGTTGGGAGGTGAAGGCGATCCGTGCCGGCAGGGTTCAAATCAAGGAAGCATACGTGGTCATCAAAGGCTCGGAGCTTTTCCTGATCGGCTGCCACATCAGTCCTTTGCCAACCGCATCCACCCATGTTCATCCGGACCCTGTTCGCACCCGCAAGCTCCTGCTTCATGCCGAGGAAATCAAGCGCCTGATCGGCAACGTCGAGCGGGCAGGATATACGCTGGTTCCGCTGGACCTGCACTATTCGAAAGGCCGAATCAAGCTGGAAATCGGGCTGGCGAAAGGAAAAAAACAGCACGACAAGCGGGCCACAGAAAAAGAGAAAGAGTGGCAGAGGGAGCAGCAGCGCCTTCTGCGCGTCCGCTCCTGACCGCCGGGCCCGCAGTGCACTGGAACTTGATGGGGTGGCTGATGGGACTCGAACCCACGACAACCGGAATCACAATCCGGGACTCTACCAACTGAGCTACAGCCACCACTGGAACCGGGAATGCCCGCACCGGAAATCTGGCGCGCCCGGCGGGACTCGAACCCACAACCCCCGGCTTAGAAGGCCGGTGCTCTATCCGGTTGAGCTACGGGCACAAAATCGGGCGGGATGCCGGGAAAAACCGCCAAAAACCGAAGGCGCGTAATATACTCCTGACCCTGCTTGAGCGTCAATTCGACAGACCGTTCTGCGTCCCCTGGCTTGCTTGCGGGGGGTATCGAATTCTGATATTAAATGCTCTTTTTTTGAGCGCACAAGGCTCCTCATGGCCACTGAAATACTGAAAAACTTCCCGGCCTACAAGCCCAAGGGGAAAGAGGAATACATGAATGCGCGGCAACTGGCGCATTTCAGGAAAATGCTGGAAGAGATGAAGCAGGAGCTTTCCCAGGACATCGATCGCACGGTCCACACGATGCAGGACGAAGCAACGATTTTCGCCGACCCCAACGACCGCGCCAGCCAGGAATCCGACATGTCACTGGAATTGCGCAATCGTGACCGGGAACGCAAGCTGATCAAGAAAATCGACGAAACGATCGCCCGCATCATTGCCAAGGATTACGGGTATTGCGACTCCTGCGGCGTTGAAATCGGCCTCAAGCGCCTGGAGGCCCGTCCGACGGCAACCCTTTGCATCGATTGCAAGACGCTCGACGAACTGCGCGAGCGCCAGGTTGCCAAATAGCCACTGCGCAATATACCGCCCGGCTGTATAAAAAAAGGGGGCTGAAGCCCCCTTTTCCTTGCAGCACCGTCCAAGCGGCCCTGCCGGTTATTGCACCTGCTCTGGCTGCTGCTCGGCCGATGCCGCGCCCACCGCCTTCATCGAAAGACGCAACCTGCCCTTTTCATCGGCCTCAAGCACTTTCACCCGCACCGACTGACCTTCCTTCAGATGGTCGGCAACGCTGTTGACGCGCTCGTTGGCGATTTGCGAGATGTGCAACAGGCCGTCGCGACCGGGAAGCACGCTGACAATTGCGCCGAAGTCAAGCAATTTGAGGACAGTGCCCTCGTAAATCCGGCCGACCTCGACATCCGCAGTCAACTCCTCGATGCGCTTGCGGGCGTTTTCACCGCCTTCGGACGATACGCAGGCAATGGTCACAGTTCCATCATCCTGGATATCGATCGTTGTTCCCGTTTCCTCGGTGATCGCGCGGATGACGGCCCCACCCTTGCCGATGACGTCGCGGATCTTTTCCGGTTTGATTTTCATCGTGATCATGCGCGGCGCCCATGCCGAGAGCTCCGTGCGCGGCGCATCGATCGCGGCACGCATTTTCTCCAGAATGTGCAGACGGCCTTCACGCGCCTGGACCAGAGCCGCGTGCATGATCTCCTTGGTGATGCCGGTGATCTTGATGTCCATCTGCAGCGCGGTGACACCGTTTTCAGTTCCGGCGACCTTGAAATCCATGTCGCCGAGATGATCCTCGTCGCCGAGGATGTCGGAGAGCACGGCGAATCGGTTACCTTCCTTGATCAAACCCATGGCAATGCCTGCGACCTGTGCCTTCAGCGGCACACCGGCATCCATCAGGGACAGGCAGCCGCCGCAGACCGACGCCATGGAGCTCGATCCGTTTGATTCGGTGATTTCCGAAACCACACGGATGGAGTAGGCAAATTCTTCCGCGGTGGGCAATACCGCGACCAGCGCGCGTTTTGCCAGGCGGCCATGGCCTATTTCACGGCGCTTGGGAGTGCCGACGCGGCCGGTTTCACCCGTCGAATAGGGCGGGAAGTTGTAATGCAGCATGAAGCGGTCGCGATACTCGCCCTGCAACGCGTCAATGATCTGTTCGTCACGGGAGGTTCCCAGGGTCGCAACGACGATGGCTTGCGTCTCTCCCCGTGTGAACAGGGCCGAACCGTGGGTTCTCGGCAGCACGCCGGTGCGGATGGTTATGGGGCGAACGGTGCGCGTATCACGGCCATCGATGCGCGGCTCGCCATCGAGAATCTGGTTGCGGACTATCTTCGCCTCCAGATTGCCGAGTTCACTCTTGACCGTATTGATCAGGTCAGCCGAGGCGTCGGCCGGCAAAAGTGCGTCGACCACCTTCTGCGTGATTTCCTTGATGCGCACGGTGCGTGCCTGCTTCTGCTTGATCTGGTAGGCGGCGCGAAGTTCGGCTTCCGCGAGTTCTGCCATGCGTGCAATCAGCGTCTCATCCTTGGCCGGCGGCTGCCAGTTGTATTCGGGCACGCCAGTCTCGTCAACCATCTCGTTGATCGCTGCGATTACCGGCTGCATCTGTTCGTGGCCGAAAACAACCGCTCCCAGCATGATGTCCTCGGGCAGTTGCTGCGCTTCGGACTCAACCATCAGGACCGCCTGCTCCGTTCCCGCGACGACCAGATCAAGCTGCGAGGTCTTGAGTTCGGACGCCGTGGGATTGAGTATGTACTGTCCGTTGGCATAGCCCACCCGAGCGGCACCGATCGGCCCTGCGAACGGCACGCCGGACAGCGCAAGCGCCGCTGATGCGCCGACCATTGCCGGAATGTCAGAATCAACCTCGTTGTTCGAGGACATCACCGTCGCCACAACCTGGATCTCGTTGTAAAAGCCCTCCGGAAACAGCGGACGGATCGGACGATCGATCAGGCGAGAAGTCAATATCTCCTTTTCCGAGGGACGCCCCTCGCGCCGGAAAAAGCCGCCCGGAATCTTGCCGGCCGCGTAGGTCCGTTCCTGGTAATCCACCGTCAGCGGGAAAAAATCCTGGCCCGGCCTGGCATTGCGTGCCGCTACCGCGGTGACGAGCACGACCGTCTCCTCCATCGTGACCAGCACCGCGCCGGACGCCTGTCGCGCAATCTCGCCGGTCTCCAGCGTCAGCTGGTGGCGGCCCCACATCAACGTTTTCTTTACCGGGTTCAAAATGGTTTCCTTTTCACTTTGTTCTGCTCAAAAACAAAAAGACCGCACACGCGGTCTTCTGGAGGATAAATGCAAATTACCCGCCGGCGCCCCTCAGCGCCGGCATGGCAAAAACCAGACAACGTACTGCTTCAGCACGGAATCTGGCATGGCAGGCCTGCATGGCGCGCTGCCTACCTGCGAAGACCAAGACGCTCAATCAGCGCTTTGTACTGCTCGGCTTTGGTTCGCTTGAGGTAATCCAGCAGCTTCCGGCGCTTGCTCACCATGCGCAACAGTCCGCGGCGGGAATGATGATCCTTGGCGTGCGCCTTGAAATGTTCGGTCAGGTCAGTGATGCGCGCAGTGAGCAGCGCCACCTGCACTTCGGGCGAGCCGGTGTCACCCTTGGCACGCTGGAAATCCTGCAAAACCTGCGCCTTTTGGGCGGTAGTTACAGCCATATTTCTATCCTATCTTCGACGAAAAAACGCGTTATTTTACTCTTTAACTCTCAGATTACTCAAGTTCTTTTGCCCCGAAACGACCATTGCCGCACTGGCGAGCAGCCGCCGCGCATGCAGTCGGTTTCCGCAAGCCTCTCCCACGCCCAGAAATCCGTCAATCCCGCCATAAAGCCTGAGCAAGCCGGTCAATCCGGAGGTGGGCAAGAGAACCTCCTGCCCCATCAGCAGCCGCCTTGCCGGTTCGGCATCGAGGTCCAGCCTGGGCAGCTCGGCGGCGAAAGTATCGACCGGGAGCAGTTTCTCCCTCCTGCGCTGTAAATCCAGGTCCTCGAGTTCGGCGATGGAGATCGCTGAAGACAGGGTCAGCACGCCTGCTCGTTCTCTTGTCAAAGCCGTCAGGTGGGCACCGCAGCCCAAGGCCTTGCCGATATCTTCAGCCAGTACCCGAATATAGGTTCCTTTGCTGCAGGATACCCAAATCGTTAAAAAATTATCTTTATAATCAATAAGTTCTATTTTATTTATGAATATATTTCGAGGTTTTCGGTCTACCGATTCCCCGGACCTTGCATAGGCATAAAGGGGTTTTCCGTCGATCTTGATGGCCGCGTGCATGGGTGGAATCTGTGTTTGCTGTCCCAGGAACGGTTTCAGGATGGACTCAATCTGCTCCCGGCTTGCGGTCACCGGCGACTGCCCGACAGGGTCCCCCTCGGCGTCTCCTGTGGTTGTGCTTATCCCCAGCCGCAAGGTCGCCAGGTAGCACTTGTCGGCATCCAGCAGGAACCGCGTGAATTTGGTGGCCTCCCCGAAGCCCAGGGGCAGCAGCCCGTCGGCCATCGGGTCCAGAGTGCCCGTATGCCCGGCTTTCTTCGCCTGCAGGAGCCATTTCACGCGGGATACGGTTTGCTGCGATGAAAGCCCGCGTGGCTTGTTCAGCAACAATACACCGTCGAGATCGCTGCGCCCGGCAGCTGCCGATGTCACTGCTCTTTTTTTCCCGCGCTTTCACCAACCGCCTCGTCGATGAGCCGGGACAGCCTCATGCCACGCTCGATCGACACGTCGTAGTGGAAATGCAGCTGCGGTACCGTGCGCAGCTTGATCCGCTTCGCAAGGATGCTTCGCATGAACCCTGAGGCATGCTCGAGTGCACGTGCCGCGGCCTCCTGCTGCGCGGGCTCGCCCAGAACAGTAAAAAACACCTTGGCATGTGCGTTGTCCTGGGAGACCTCGACATCGGTGATCGTGACCAGCAAAACACGGGGATCCTTGATCTCCAGACGGATGATCTCGGACAGCTCCCGCTGGATTTGATCGGCGATTCGCTGGCCGCGGGAAAATTCTCTGGGCATGGATCCCCTGTTTTGCCTTCTGCCTGTCGCCGGACGGTCAACACATGCTTACAGCGTTCTTGCCACCTCGACGACCTCGAAGACTTCAAGCTGGTCGCCTTCCTTGATGTCGTTGAAGTTTTTCAGTGACAGGCCGCACTCGAAGCCGGCCTTGACCTCGCGAACGTCGTCCTTGAAGCGCTTGAGCGAGTCAAGTTCGCCCTCGTGGATCACGACATTGTCGCGAAGAACCCTGATCTTGGACCCGCGACGGATAAGCCCTTCAAGCACATAGCAGCCCGCGACGGAGCCGACCTTGGAAATACGGAAGACCTGGCGAATCTCGACCAGACCCACCGTGTTTTCCTTGCGTTCCGGCGCCAGCATTCCGGTAAGCGCCGCCTTGATCTCGTCGACTGCATCGTAAATCACGTTGTAGTAGCGGATGTCGACGCCGTTGCCCTCCGCGAGCTTGCGCGCCATGCCGTCGGCACGCGTATTGAAGCCGATGATGACGGCCTTCGATGCAAGCGCCAGGTTGACGTCGGATTCGGTGATACCGCCAACTGCGGCATGCACGATGTTCACCCTGACCTCATCGGTCGACAATTTTCCCAGCGCATGAGCGAGCCCTTCGAACGAGCCCTGCACGTCCGCCTTGATGATCAGCGAAAGCGTCTTGACTTCGCCCTCGCCCATCTGTTCAAACATGTTCTCGAGCTTGGCCGCCTGCTGCTTCGCCAGCTTCACATCGCGGTACTTGCCCTGCCGGAACAGCGCTATTTCGCGCGCCTTGCGCTCGTCACCCAGCACCATGACTTCGGCGCCGGCTGCCGGGACATCGGACAAGCCCAGCACCTCCACCGGTATCGAGGGGCCCGCGGATTCGATATTCCTTCCGGCTTCATCCAGCAATGCCCGCACGCGCCCAAACACGGCGCCCGCAAGAACGACGTCCCCTTTCTTCAGCGTGCCGGACTGCACCAGCACCGTCGCCACCGGGCCGCGCCCCTTGTCGAGGCGGGATTCGACGACAATGCCTTTGGCATGCGAATCGCGCGGCGCCTTCAGCTCAAGGACCTCCGCCTGCAGCAGCACGGCCTCCAGCAGCTTGTCGATGCCCTGCCCCGTCTTGGCGGACACTTCGACGAACATGGTGTCACCACCCCACTCCTCGGGAACAACCTCGTGCGCGGCGAGGTCCTGCTTGACTCGCTCCGGATTGGCCTCGGGCTTGTCGATCTTGTTGAGTGCAACAACGATTGGAACATTTCCTGCCTTCGCGTGGTGTATGGCTTCCGCCGTCTGCGGCATCACGCCGTCATCGGCGGCCACCACCAGGATCACCAGGTCGGTGATCTTGGCACCGCGGGCGCGCATTGCAGTAAATGCCTCGTGGCCCGGGGTGTCGAGAAAAGTGATCATGCCGCGCGGTGTCTCCACGTGGTAGGCACCGATGTGCTGCGTGATGCCTCCTGCTTCGCCTGTCGCGACACGGGTCGCCCGGATATGGTCGAGCAACGATGTCTTGCCATGGTCCACATGCCCCATCACCGTCACCACCGGTGCCCGCGGCTCCGCCTTTACTTCCGCCTGAGTCGCCGACTCGGCAAGGAAAGCATCCGGCTCATCAAGCTTGGCGCGCTTGGCCGTATGCCCCATCTCCTCCACGAGGATGATGGCGGTATCCTGGTCCAGCACCTGGTTTATCGTGGCCATTGTGCCGAGCTTCATCAGCGTCTTGATGACTTCCGCTGCCTTCACCGACATTTTGTGCGCCAGATCGGCGACCGTGATTGTCTCGGGAACAAGCACTTCGCGCACGACCGGCTCTGTCGGCGCCATGAAACCATGCTGCTGGTCGCCATCGTGCTTGTGGCTCGTGCGGTGAACCTTGCGCTCGCGCCATCCCAGCCCGCCCGATGCATCGCCCCGCGTCTTGATGCTGCGTTTGCGCGCCGCGGGATCCTGCCAAACGACCTGCTTGACCGGCTTTTTGGCGGCTTTCTTGGCCTTGCTCGCGGCATCTCCCGCGGGAACTGCCGGCCTGTGTATCGTACCCTCGACCGCAGACTCTGCGGGGGAAGCCGTCACCGCGGGAGCGGCTTCCGGCTCGGCTGCCTTTGCCGCTGCCGCGTCTGCCGCAGCTTCGGCGGCGACCTGCGCTTTCTTGCGTTTCTCCTGCTTTTTGGCAATGTCCTCGGCCTGCCGCGCCGCCAGTTCAGCCTGTTTTTTCGCCTCGGCTTCGCGGACTGCAAGTTCTGCCGCATCGATAACCGGCTTTGCAGCCTGCGGCTCCTCGACCTTTTCGGGTTCGACCGCATCACGCTTGATCAGAACGCGTTTCTTGCGAACCTCCACCTGGATCGTTCGCGCCTTGCCGGTGGTCGCATCCGCCTTCTTGATTTCCGTGGTCTGGCGGCGTGTCAGCGTGATCTTCTGCTTGGACTCCTTGGCGCCATGCGACTCCCGCAGGTAATCAAGAAGCTGTGTCTTGTCCTTTTCCGTCAGCGCCGCATCGCCGGTCAGGGCCTTCTTGACGCCGGCGGCGCGCAATTGCTCAAGCAGCAATTCTGTTTGCACGCCCAGTTCCTGGGCAAACTCTTTAACTTTTATCTGTGCCATCGCGGGTATTTTTGTGTCTCAGGCGTTGGATTCGGCAAACCACGGCGCACGCGCTGCCATGATGAGTGTCTTGGCGCGTTCGGCGTCAAGCCCTGTGAGCTCGACAAGGTCATCGGTCGCGAAATCGGCAAGATCCTCCTGTGTGGCAACACCCTTGGATGCCAGCATCCGCGCGGTCTCGTTGTCCATGCCCTCGACCTTCATCAGGTCTTCGATGTCATGCTCGACTTTTTCCTCGCTGGCTATCGCCTGCGTCAGCAATGCATTGCGCGCCCGGCTGCGAAGTTCGTTGACCGTCGCTTCGTCGAAAGCCTCGATTTCAAGCATCTCGCTGAGCGGAACGTAAGCCACTTCCTCCAGCGTGGAAAAGCCTTCCTGCACCAGGATGTCGGCGACCTCCTCGTCGACATCGAGCTTCTCCATGAATTCGGTCCTCGTGCGCGAGGTCTCCTCCTCGCTTTTCTTCTGCGCATCGACCTCGGTCATCAGGTTGAGCTCCCAGCCGGTCAGTTCGGCCGCGAGCCGCACGTTCTGTCCGTTGCGGCCGATCGCCTGCGCCAGGTTCTCCTCGTCAACGACGATGTCCATGCTGTGCTTTTCTTCATCAACAACGATGCTGCTCACTTCCGCGGGTGCAAGCGCGTTGATGACAAACTGCGCCGGATCCGGATTCCAGAGCACGATATCCACGCGCTCCTGAGCGAGTTCGGCGGTTACCGCCTGCACCCTGGATCCGCGCATGCCAACGCAGGTGCCGATGGGGTCTATGCGTGAATCCTTGGAATGGACGGCGATCTTCGCGCGCGAACCGGGATCGCGGGCTGCGCCCTTGATCTCGAGAAGGCCTTCCTCTATCTCCGGGACTTCGAGCTCGAACAGCTTCGCAATGAACTCGGGCGCAGTCCGCGACAGGATCAGGTGCGGTCCACGGGCCTGACGGTCAACCTTCCAGACATATGCGCGTACGCGGTCACCCAGGCGGAGATTTTCCTTCGGAATCATCTGGTCGCGCGGCAATACCGCCTCAAGACGGCCGGACTCGACGATCGCATTGCCGCGCTCCATACGCTTGATCACGCCGGTGACCAGGTGCTCGTTGCGCGCCAGAAAATCGTTCAGAATTTGTTCCCGTTCGGCATCACGGATCTTCTGCACGATCACCTGTTTGGCTGTCTGCGCTCCGATGCGACCGACATCCATCCCTTCCAACGGTTCCTCGATGAATTCACCCACCTGCGCTTCCGGGTCCTCTTCCTGCGCCTCGTGCAGCTTGTACTGGCGGGAAGGAAACTCGATATCCTCGTTCTTGACGATTTCCCAGCGGCGGAAAAAGGAGAATTCGCCGGTCGTGCGGTCGATCGACGCGCGGACATCCACGTCTTCGGTGAATTTCTTCTTGGCTGCCGAAGCCAGTGCGAGCTCAAGCGCGCCAAAGACAATCTCCTTGTCAACGTTCTTTTCGCGCGCCAGCGCATCAACCAACAGCAGAATTTCACGACCCATGTTCCATCTCCCGCTCAGAGCGCCGGCACCAGCCGCGCCTTGTCCACATTTCCGAGGTCCACCGACAGCACGCGTCCGTCGACTTCCAGACCCACTTTCCCCTCACCCGCATCGCAGAGCACGCCGACAAAGTTGCGTTGCCCGTCCATGGGAACCCTCAATTTCACTTTCGCCTTCTGCCCGGAAAATCGCATGAAATCCCGTGCCGTGCGCAACGGCCTGTCCAGCCCCGGAGAGGATACTTCGAGGCGGTCATACCCCACGTTTTCCACCGCGAAGAGCCTGGTGAGATGGTTGCTCACCAGCGCGCAGTCATCAACATTGACGCCGCCCTGTTTGTCGATGAAAACCCGCAGCAGGGCCCCCCTTGCGGAACGTTCCAGCTCCACAAGTTCATAGCCCAGCCCGGACAGCGTCTTTTCGAGTAAACCCTGCAAATCCATGCAAATCCTGCGCCACAAACAAAAAATGGGCGATCCGCCCATCCCGTGTGTGCCGCCCCAACCTGTTTCACAGAACTTTGAAGTATAACAAAATTTTCCCTTCCGTCCAATAAATGACGGTCACTCAACACATGCCGCAGAAATTCAATTAACCATTTATAATCAAATATTTAAATCAAATTTATGCAAGTCTTGCGATTTGCTTTCAGGAAGCCGCTTGCAGCGGCCGGATGACTGTATATAATTACAGTCATGAAAACCGACGACATCGAAGACAACGCAAACAACGGAGAACCCCAGAAGGCGCTGACCCCGCGTCAGGCCGAGATCCTGCGGCTGATTGAAGCTCACGTCGAGGACTCCGGTTTTCCTCCGACCCGCGCTGAAATCTGCAGCGCCATGGGTTTCAGCTCACCCAACGCTGCGGAGACCCATCTGCGTGCCCTGGAGCGCAAGGGTGTCATCGAAATGACCTCGGGCGCATCGCGGGGAATCCGCCTGAAGCAGCAGCTGCAGCAGTCCACCCTGCCGGTCATCGGACGCGTGGCGGCAGGCAGCCCGGTGCTGGCCCAGCAAAACGTGGAGCAGCGCTGTCGTGTCGATCCCGCGCTGTTTGAACCCGCCGCAGACTACCTTCTCCGGGTGCGCGGCATGAGCATGCGCGACGCCGGCATCCTCGAAGGAGATCTGCTGGCCGTCCACCGCACCCCGAATTTCCGTTCCGGGCAGATAGTCGTTGCGCGGCTGCATGACGAAGTAACCGTCAAGCGCATCCATCGTAACCGGAACATCGTGGAACTGCTGCCGGAGAATCCTGAATTCCAGCCCATCATCGTCGATCTGAAGCGGGAATCCCTGGAAATCGAAGGCATCGCGGTCGGCGTGATCCGCAACGGCAAATGGTAGCAAGACCATGCAGCACCGTCCGCCATCGCTGGATGAAATCCTGCGCCGCCCCGACATCTGGCGCGGCCAGAGCTGCGCAGCGGTTCGATCGGACAGCATCTCCACGGGTCATGCGGAACTCGATGCAGTGTTGCCGGGCGGCGGCTGGCCGACGGGTTCGCTGACCGAAATCTTTGTCGAACGTCCGGGTATCGGCGAACTGCATCTGTTGATGCCTGCGGCCTCCCGGCTCACCCACCAGGGACGCTGGCTGGCCCTGGTGGCGCCACCCTATGTGCCTTATGCGCCGGCCCTGGCTTCCTGCGGCATTGACTTGCAACGCGTGCTTCTGGTGCGCTCAGCAAACAGTCGCGACCAGTCCTGGGCTTGCGAACAGCTTCTGGACTCGGGGCAATGCGGGGTTGTGCTGATGTGGCCCGAAGCAGCCGAACAGCGCGATCTGCGCCGGCTCCAGCACAAGGCGGAAAACGGCACTGCCGTGTCAGTGCTCTACCGCCCGCGACGGGCACCGCCCTGCCCCGCAGCGGCCCTGCGGCTGCATGTCAGCAAGCGCGAAAGTCATACGGTCGTGCAGGTGCTGAAGAGCCGCGGGAGCACTGTCGCAAACCCGGTACGCCTGGATCTGCAGGCAGCCCTCACCCGCAGACCGCCAGTCCTGGCGGAGCCATGGACAACCACGCCGTTGCCGGCGTTCCTGCAGACTGCCTGCTGAACCGACGGCACAGCCCCGGGCATTCTCCCTGTTTTATTGCAGAAGCCCGATGTTGTGGCTTGCCATCCGCGTACCCCGCCTCGCGCTGGAGATCCACTCCCGGGCTTACCCCGAGTCGCTGCCGCTGGCCCTGGCCGAACATGCGGGCGCAAACGCGACGGTGCTGCTGTGCAATGCCGCCGCACACGATTGCGGTGTGCGCCCCGGCATGAGCATCGCGTCCGCTTCTGCCCTGCGCGGAAATCTGTGCGTGGTCGGCCGCGACCTCCCTGCCGAGCGCTGCGCAGTAGAGCGTATTGCGGCCAGCCTCCTCTCGTTCACTCCCCAGGTCAGTCTCGCCGGTCCTGCGGAACTGGTCCTGGAAATCGGGGCTTCGCTTGTGCTGTTTCGCGGCATTGGCCGCCTGCGCCGGGCAATCGCCGGAAACCTGGGCAAACTGGGATATTCCTTCCGCATGGCCTGCGCCCCGACGCCGCAGGCAGCACTGTGGTTCGCACGTGCCGGCATCACGGCATGCATCACACGGGCCGATGAATTGCCCGCCTCGCTGAAAGGCGTGCCGGTAACCGTTCTGGACAGTCCGGAACCGGCAGCCGCTTTGCAGCGCTTCGGAATCAAAAGTATCGGCGACTGCGCGGCACTCCCCCGTGCCGGGCTAGCGCGCCGTCTTGGACAGCACCTGCTGGACGAGATCGATCGTGCGCTGGGCCTGCTGCCGGATCCGCGCCCGACCTATGCGCTGCCCGACCACTTTGACAGTCGCCTGTCCCTGCCTGCTCCAGCGACACAAACCGGGATCCTGCTGATCGCCGGGAAGCGTCTTTGCATCGAGCTCTGCTCTTATCTGTCCGCTTCCAGCCAAGGCGCCCAACAACTTCACTGGACGCTGCACCATGAACGCCGGAATACGACCCGCCTGGTGATGGATCTGGCCAGCATCAGCCGCGACGCCGACCACCTGCTGGTGCTGTTGCGCGAGCGACTGGCCAGCACGACCCTCGAGCATCCGGTAATTGCGCTGGGACTCGCCTGCACCCGCCGGCAACCCCTGTCATTCGCCACCCGAGCATTGCTGCAGGAACAGGTCAGCCAGTCCGCTGCCGCAGACCGGCTGCTGGACAGGTTGCGTGCGCGACTGGGCCCTGCGGCGATCAAGGGGCTGGAACAGCAGATGGATCATCGCCCTGAGCATGCCTGGCGTGTCTGCAGCCTCGGCACGGGCAGAAAAACACCGGCAGCCATGTCCAATGGGGTACGGCGGCCGCTGTGGCTGCTGGAGAAGCCCGGGATGCTGCAGGAGCGCCAGTCAGTGCCATGGCACGAAGGACCTCTGACACTCATTGCCGGCCCGGAGCGCATTGAATGCGGCTGGTGGGATCGGCAACCGGCGATCCGCGACTATTTCATCGCCCGCGATGCGCGCAATGCAGTGCTTTGGATATACCGGGAACGCATCCCCGGCGGACGATGGTTCCTGCACGGCTATTTTTCCTGAAACACGATATGGCCGCCGATCTGCCCGGGTACGCAGAGTTGCACTGCATCTCGAACTTCACGTTCCTGCGCGGTGCATCCCACCCTGAGGAATTGGTCCTGCGCGCGCACGCACTGGGATATTCCGCCCTGGCCATCACCGACGAGTGCTCCATGGCCGGGATCGTGCGCGCCCATGTCGCCGCCCGCGACTGCGGGCTCAAGCTGCTGATCGGCACAGAGATTGTCCTTGACGAGCAGATACGGCTGGTGCTGCTGGCATCCAACCGTGAGGCTTATGGCCACATATCGACGCTCATCAGCCGAGGCCGGCGGCGCTCGGCCAAGGGCGCCTACCGCCTGGCGCGGGAAGACCTGGAAATCAATCTCGATCATTGCCTGGCATTGTTGCTGCCGGGAGACCTTCCCAGCGAGGCGGACGCCCGCTTCGTGGCACGCCGGTTCCCGGCTTGCGCCTGGATCGCGGTCGAATTGCTGTACGGTCCCAATGACGCCGGCCGTCTGCAGTCCCTGCAGGACCTGGGCCGGCGTTGCAGCCTGCCGCTGGTGGCTGCAGGCGACGTGCATATGCATTTGCGCTCACGCAAGCCGCTGCAGGATACCCTGACGGCCATACGGCTGCGAACACCGCTGCAGGCCGCGGGACATGCACTGCAACCCAACGCAGAGCGGCACCTGCGATCGCGGCTGCGGCTGGCGCAAATCTATCCGGCACCGCTGCTTGCCGAAACCCTGCGCGTGGCGCAACGCTGCAATTTCTCGCTGGACAGCCTGCGCTACGAATATCCGGGTGAGCTGGTTCCCGCGGGCCGGACTGCCACCGCCCACCTGCGCGAACTCGCCATGGCCGGCCTCAACCGGCGCCTGCCGGAAAAGGACAGGGAAAAAGTGCTCCGCCTGGTCGAACGGGAACTGTCACTGATTGCCGAACTCGGCTATGAACACTTCTTCCTGACCGTGCAGGACATTGTCGCCTTCGCGCGTTCACGCGGGATCCTCTGCCAGGGGCGGGGGTCGGCGGCAAACTCCGCAGTATGCTACTGCCTCGGCATCACCGAGGTGGATCCTTCACGCATGGATGTCCTCTTCGAGCGTTTCATTTCCAGGGAGCGCGACGAGCCGCCGGACATAGACGTCGATTTCGAACACCAGCGACGCGAGGAAGTCATCCAGTACATTTACGGCAAGTACGGGCGCGAGCGCGCGGCGCTGGCGGCTACCCTGGTCACCTACCGGCCGCGCAGCGCGCTGCGCGATGTGGGCCGCGCGCTGGGACTGGACGGCACGCTTATCCAGCGCATGTCGCGATCAATGGCGTGGTGGGATCGGGGACCTGCAATGGCGCAGCGGCTGAGCGAAGCCGGCATTGACACCGGAAGCCCGGTCACGCGCAGGGTCATGCGACTTTCCCGCGAGCTCGCCGGTTTCCCCAGGCATCTCTCACAGCATGTCGGCGGATTCGTGATTTCGGCAGGTCCGCTGGCACGCATGGTGCCGATCGAGAATGCGGCGATGCCCGAGCGCACGGTCATCCAATGGGACAAGGACGACCTGGAATCCCTCGGATTGCTCAAGGTCGATGTGCTTGCACTGGGCATGCTGTCGGCGATCCGTCACACCCTGGAAGCCGTCAACGGGCTGCGCGGCACGGCGCTGACCATGAAAGCCATCATCGATCGCGGCGATGATCCCGCGGTCTACCGCCTGCTGCGGCGTGCCGACACCATCGGCGTTTTCCAGGTCGAGTCCCGGGCACAGATGTCCATGCTGCCGCGGCTGCGGCCTGAAACGTTCTACGACCTTGTCGTGCAGATTGCCATTGTCCGCCCCGGTCCGATACAGGGCGGCATGGTGCATCCCTATCTGCGCCGGCGCAGCGGTGCGGAGGCAGTCGATTACCCTTCCGATGAGGTAAGGACCGTACTCGAACGCACGCTGGGCGTCCCCATTTTCCAGGAACAGGTCATGCAGCTCGCCGTCGTTGCCGCCGGATTCACCCCTGGAGAGGCCGACCAGCTGCGCCGTTCGATGGCTGCCTGGAAACGCAAAGGCGGCCTTGGGCACTTCCGGGAGCGCCTGGTGAACGGCATGCTTGCTCGCGGCTATAAACCGGAATTCGCCGAGCAGATATACCAGCAGATCTGCGGCTTCGGCGAATACGGTTTCCCGGAATCCCATTCTGCAAGCTTTGCGCTGCTGGCCTATGTCTCCGCCTGGCTCAAGCTGCACGAGCCCGCGGCTTTCCTCGCCGGCATGCTCAATGCCCAGCCGCTGGGTTTCTATGCGCCTTCGCAGCTAGTGCAGGACGCGCGCCGCCATGGTGTCCGGGTGCATCCGGTTGATGTGGTCCACAGCTGCCGGGAATGCCGTCTTGAAGGTGGAGCCAAGTCGCCGGGGGTACGTCTTGGGCTGTCCCTGATCAAAGGCCTGGGCGCCGATGCGGCACGGCGCATCGTCTCGGCGCGGCTGCAACGACCGTTCACTGACACTGCCGATCTTGCCGCACGCGCCACGCTGGATGCAGGATTGCTGAGACGGCTCGCCGACGCCGGCGCGCTGGCAACGCTCGCGGGACACAGGCGGCAGGCGCACTGGGCCGCCGCGGGCGCGCAGCCGCTTGAAGGCGTGCTGGCAGCGACAGCTGTCGAGGAACCGCAGCTGCAGCTGTTTGCGCCCGGCGAGGCCGAAAACATCGTTGCTGACTACGCCAGCACCGGCTTGACGCTGGGACGGCATCCGCTGGCGCTGCTGCGACCGCGCCTGGAGCGCCTGCGGCTGGTCAGCGCTGAAACCCTTCGCTCGCTGGAAAACGGCAGCCGGGCGCGGACCGCCGGGATCGTAACCTGCCGCCAGCGTCCAGGGACGGCGCGCGGCACGATGTTCGTCACGCTGGAGGATGAAACGGGCTGCGTCAACGTGATCGTGTGGCCGCGGCTGATTGAAGCACAGCGCCGCGAACTGCTGCAGTCAAGGCTGCTTGGTGTCACGGGCATCGTTCAGAAGGCGGGTGATGTCATCCACCTCGTCGCCTCCCGGCTGCAGGATCACAGCACGCTGCTTGGAAAGCTGGCCACCGGATCAAGGGACTTCCACTGAAGTCCGCCCCTCAGAGGGAATAATCAAGCCCCATCACCTCGCGCACGTCACGCAGGGTTTCCTGCGCCAGCTTGCGTGCTTTTTCGCAGCCATCCGCAATGATGTTGCGCACCAGTGTCGGATCGTCAAGATAGCGCTCGGCCCGCTCGCGCATCGGCTTCTGCTCGGCCACTATCGCATCGATCACCGGCTGCTTGCACTCCAGGCAGCCAATGCCGGCGCTGCGGCAGCCTTCCTGCACCCACTGTTTCCTGTCGGCGTCGGAATACACCAGATGCAGCTGCCAAACCGGGCACTTGTCGGGATCACCGGGATCAGAGCGTTTCACACGCGCCGGGTCGGTGGGCATGGTCTTGATTTTCCTCGCCACTTCTTCCGGACTCTCGCGAAGCGCGATGGTGTTGTTGTATGACTTGGACATCTTCTGGCCATCAAGGCCGGGCATTTTTGCAGACTCGGTCAGCAGCGCCTGCGGCTCGGTCAGTATGACTTTGCCGCCGCCCTCGATGTAGCCGAACAGCCGCTCACGGTCGCCCAGGGGCAGATTCTGGGTTTCCTCGAGAAGCGCCCGCGCCGCGGCCAGCGCCTCATCATTGCCTTTTTCCAGGTAGTCCGTGCGCAGCTTGCGGTACAGCTTGCCGCGCTTCGCTCCGAGTTTCCGGATGGCGGCCTCCGCCTTCTCCTCGAACCCGGGCTCGCGTCCGAACACATGGTTGAAACGCCGGGCGATTTCCCGGGTGATCTCGACATGCGGCACCTGGTCCTCACCGACCGGCACCAGGTTCGCGCGGTAGATCAGGATATCGGCGCTCTGCAACAGCGGATAGCCGAGAAAGCCGTACGTGGCGAGGTCCTTCTCGGCCAGCTTTTCCTGCTGGTCCTTGTACGTCGGCACCCGCTCCAGCCAGGACAGCGGCGTGATCATCGACAGCAGCAAGTGCAGTTCGGCGTGCTCGGGCACCTTGGACTGGATGAACAGCGTGGCCTGCGCCGGGTCGACGCCGGCAGCCAGCCAGTCCACCACCATGTCCCAGGCATGGTTTTCGATCGTGGCGGGATCGTCATAGTGCGTGGTCAGGGCATGCCAGTCCGCGACGAAAAACAGGCATTGGTGCTCATGCTGGAGCTTGGTCCAGTTCTTCAGCACACCATGGTAGTGGCCAAAATGCAGGGCCCCCGTGGGGCGCATGCCGGAAAGAACGCGGTTTTCAAACATGAATGGATCCGGGGATTGCGGGAATGGTGATGCGCTGCCTGAAAAAAAGAAAATAATCAATAAAAACAGATGGTTATGAAATACGCTCGCGCGAACGACAGTACCGGCAGAACCCCGATTTTAGCCGATGTGGCCAATCGCCATTCCAAGATCATGATTTTCCGGCCCTTTTAAAGGCCAAGCGGCGCCAGCGGCCCCTTGCCGGCGCGCACCAGTACGGGCGAGGGACCGCTCAGGTCGACGACCGTGGAGGGCTCGATGCCGCAGGAACCGCCATCAAGAACCAGGTCAACCTGGTGCTCCAGCCGGTCACGGATTTCCGCGGCGTCAGTGTGGGGCAGTTCATCGCCTGGCAGCAGCAGCGTGGACGACAGGATCGGTTCCCCGAGCTCCGCCAGCAGCGCATCCACCACCGGATGGTCCGGAATCCGCAATCCGATGGTCCGCCGCCGCGGATGCTGCAGCCGCTTTGGCAGCTCGCGGGTCGCCTCGAGAATGAACACATAGCTGCCGGGCGTCGCCGCCTTGAGCAGGCGGAACTGACGGTTGTCGACCCGGGCGTAAGTGGACAATTCCGACAGGTCGCGGCAGACCAGTGTCAGGTGGTGCCGCTCATCCACAGCGCGGATCGCGCGGATCCGCTCCATCGCCGCCTTGTCGCCGATATGACAACCCAGTGCGTAGCAGGAATCCGTGGGATAGACGATGATTCCGCCTGCACGGATGATGTCCGCCGCGCGCCGGATCAGCCGCAGCTGCGGGTTTTCCGGATGGATGGCGAAATACTGCGACATGCCGCGATCCGCGTCCTGGCGTTCCGGATGCCGGGATCAGAAATCGGACCAGACCGGCGTGCAGCCGGCCGGCAGCGCCGGCACGTTGCCGACGTCGCGGTAGCTTTCCCCGGGCCCGTGGAAATCCGACCCTGCCGATGCCCGTAATCCGAAGCGGCGGGCATAACGTGCCCAGGTCACGAACTCGTCCGGCGCGTGGGAGCCGCTCACCACTTCCACGGCGGCCCCGCCCAGCGCCACGAACTCCCCGAGCAGGCGCTCGCACTGCTGCTGGTTCAGCGGGTAACGCCCCGGGTGCGCGAGCACCGCGAGGCCGCCGCTGCCGGCAATCCATGACAGCGCTTCGGGCAAGCCGGCCCACTGGTGGGGCACATAGCCTGGCTTGCCGGGTGTCAGATAGCTGCGGAACACCGCATTGGTGTCCCGCGCATGCCCGGCCTCCACCAGGTAACGCGCAAAGTGCGCGCGGCTCACCAGGTCGGGATTTTTCGCATACCGGCGCGCACCTTCAAGCGAATCCGCAATGCCGGCATCAGCCAGGCTGGCTGCGATGCGCTGCGCGCGCTGCTCCCTGCCCGAACGAATGCCCGCAAGCCCTTCAGCCAGCGGAGCATGGCCGGGATCTATGCACAATCCGAGGACATGCAAGGTCACCGATTCCCACTGCACCGAGATCTCCACGCCATTGATGAGCCGCAAGCCCCAGACCGCCGCCGCCTTGCCTGCCGCCGAGAGCCCGCCGACCTCGTCGTGATCGGTCAGCGCCAGCATGTCCACGCCCCTTTGCAGCGCGCGTTCCACGAGCACTTCCGGACTCAGGATGCCATCGGAATACGTCGAATGGCTGTGTAAATCCACTTTCATGAAAGACAAATAAAATCAATGCATTAGTATGACTGCCGCGCATCATACCAAAGTCGCTCCGGGCCGCGGTCGCGCGCGCAAAATTCCCCGCATGCGCGACATCGCGGCAGCGGATCATTCGACCGGCCAGCCACAGCGCACATGCACCCGGTACTGCGCACTGCGCCCGCCCGGTCCATCCGCGCAATTTCATGGGTATCCAGAAGCGGAGCGCCGGAGAGGCGCCCGCTTAGATATACTGACCCCGGATCGAATCCGCATTCATTGCCGACATGAACAGGGGCCAGCGCATCGCGTTGATCATTGCAGCAGCCAACCTGCTGCTGATCGGTCTATTCCCGCCGATCGACCAATACTCCATCGCTTCGGCTGCAGTCCCGATATTCGCGGGTTTTCATTTTGCATTCAGCATTCCGCCTCAGGCCGAGGTAAACGGCGACCTGCTCGTGATCGCGGCCCTGGTGGTGCTCACGAACCTTGCCATCGCCTGGCTGCTGCTGCGCGAGCGCCCGGCATCGGTATTGCCGCGCCGATTCGGCCTGCAGAATGCCGCGCTGCTGTTCACCGGCGCCAACCTGGTGCTGATGCTGCTGTTCCCTCCGATGGAATCAGTCTTCGCGCTGACCCGGGCGACGATCCCGACCTTCGAGGGCTTTTATTTCATTTTTTCACGCAAGCCCGCGCATGTGATCGTCGAGACGCTGCTCTACCTTGAAGTCATGTTCATCCTCGCCAATGGCGCCCTGCTGTGGCTGCTGTTCCGGGAAAGGCGCCCTCCCAGCGCGGACGAAGTGCGCGCCGCAATGCGGCAGTTCACGCCGAGGTGAAGACGGGAGGCTGGTGCAGGCGGCTTTGCGCCGGCACATGCTGTGACAGGAACTCCATCTGGTCGGCAAGGATGCGGCGATTGGTCAGAATCAGGTACTCCGCGCGGTTCGGCACGTACGGCAGATAGACCAGTTCCATGCCCGCACCTTCCGGCGTCCTGTCGCTCTTGCGTTCATTGCAGGAGCGGCAGGCGGTCACCACGTTCATCCAGGAATCGCGCCCGCCCTTGGAAAACGGCACGATATGGTCACGCGTGAGCCGCGCGCTGGCAAAGCTCTGCGCGCAGTAAGCGCAGATCTGCCGGTCCCGATGGAACAGTTCCCGGTTGCTGAGCGGCGGCACCTGGTTGAATGAGCGCATCGCCATCGCCTTGCCCTTGATGGCAATGATGCTGGCCCCGCTGATCACCGAGCGCTCGCCCGTCACGCGGTTCAGCCCGCCGCGCACCGTGAAGGCGTGCCTTCCGGTACTCCAGGCCACCCGGTTCTTGGCGTAGTAATAGCAGGCGTGCTGCCAGCTGATCCAGCGGTGCGGAATGCCATGGGTATCCAGCGTCAGGATCAGGGGAAACAGGCTGACGGCCGCTGGGTCGCTCGATGTCAGGTAGTCGCCATCCATTGCGCAGAGGAATTCTCCAGAAATGAAGCATGGCCCGATACGCGGCAAAATTTACCAGATTTCTGAATATTTGGAAGTTTTTGCCTTCCGGCTGGCCGGGAGGCGGCGTCCGCGGTATACTCCGCCCGCGTGATTTTTTACAGTCCCTTTTCTGCTTTCCCGGTCGCTGCCGCCCCTTTCCGGCAGCCTGCAGCGTGCGGATCCCGCACCACGTCCCGGGAATTGCCCTTGTTCCCGTACCAACTGCCGTAGCGACATGTCATTTGCCGACCTCAATCTGATCCCTGAAATCCAGCGCGCAGTCGCTGACGAGGGCTACACCGAGCCGACGCCGATCCAGGCGAAGGCGATTCCCGCGGTGCTCGAACGCCGCGACATCATGGGCTGCGCGCAGACCGGCACCGGCAAGACCGCCGGATTTACCCTGCCGCTGCTGCAACTGCTCTCGCCATATGCCAACTCCAGCCCCTCGCCGGCCCGCCACCCGGTGCGCGCGCTGATACTCACGCCGACCCGTGAGCTGGCGGCACAGGTCAGCGACAGCGTGAAAACCTATGGCAAGCACCTGAAGCTCCGCTCCACCGTGGTTTACGGCGGCGTCGACATGCCCCCGCAGACAAAAGCCCTGCGGGAGGGCGTCGAGATCCTCGTCGCGACTCCGGGCCGTCTGCTTGACCATGTGCAGCAGAAGAGCGTGTCTCTCGGACAAGTCGAGATCCTGGTCCTTGACGAAGCCGACCGCATGCTGGACATGGGCTTTCTTCCCGACATCCGCCGCATCCTTGCCCTGCTGCCCACGCAGCGTCAAAGCCTGCTCTTTTCCGCCACCTTCTCCGACGAGATCAAGAAGCTGGCCAACCAGATGCTGCGCAACCCTACGCTGATCGAAGTGGCGCGGCGCAACGCGCCGGCCGACCTGGTCGACCACCAGGTCTACGAGGTAGAGGCGGCGCGCAAACGCTCGCTGCTCGCGCAACTGATCCGTTCGCGCGACATGAAGCAGGTGCTGGTGTTCGTGCGCATGAAGCGCGACTGCAACCGGCTGGCGCGGGAGCTCGTCCGCGATGGCATCAATGCCACGGCCATACACAGCGACCGCACCCAGGCCGAGCGCGAGCAGGCCCTCGCCGATTTCAAGGAAGGCCGCGCGACGGCGCTGGTGGCCACGGATATTGCCGCGCGAGGCATCGACATCGCGGAACTGCCGTTCGTGATCAATTACGAGCTTCCGTACACGCCGGAGGACTATGTCCACCGGATCGGACGCACCGGGCGCGCCGGCATGACCGGAGAGGCCATTTCACTGGTCAGTGCCGAAGAAAACCGTCTGCTGGTGGAAATCGAAAAGCTGCTCAAGCGCGCGATCCCGCGCAAGACCGCCGAAGGTGGCGAACCCGAGCGCACCCGGGAGCGACGGCCGCACCGCGAGCACCGTGAGGAAGCCGTTGCGAAGGCAAAACCGCGCCCGGCCCACCGCCACCAGGCGCCCAGGATCGCCAGCGACGGCTTTGACTTCAGCAAACCCTACGAGCCCTCGCCTTCTGCACAGACCAAGCCGGAGGCGGAAAAACCCCTCCCCGCACGGCCGCGCGGCGGCAGACCGACCGCGGCACTGCTCGGCGGCCTCGCCGCAAAGAAGTGACTGGCAAACGCGAATCCGTGATCCGCTGAGCCGTGGAGTCGCTTTCGGCGGCAGAACTGCTTTATTTCTGCTTCATCATTTTCATCTCCTATGCCATTCGCGGGAGCGCCGGATTTGGCGGAGTCACCGTACCCCTGCTGGCCTGGATCCTGTCGCTGAAAACTGTGGTGCCGATGGTCACGTTCCTCGGCCTGGTGTCCTCGGCTGCAATCCTGCGCAGTGACCTGCGCCATGTCGCCTGGCGCGACCTGTGGCGCATACTGCCTTCGACCGTCCTCGGCGTGGCCATCGGTGCATACTTTTTCAAGGTCCTCGATGCCGCAACACTTGCGCGCATCCTGGGCGGCGTGGTCCTGGCCTATGGCTGCCATTCCCTGTTCGCCACCTGGCGGCCACCGGGCAGTCTGCGAATTCCCGTGTCTGCAATCACGCCGGTTGCCGGATCCGTCGCGGGCTTTGTCGGGACCCTGTTCGGCTCCATGGCGGGAATGTTTTTCGCCATCTATCTCGACATGCTGCGTCACAGCCGGGAAGTGTTCAGGGCCACGGTCGCGGCGATCCTGTTCGCGCTGGGCATCCTGCGCGGCGGCGCATATGTGATCGCCGGAGAGTTCACGCGCGACGTGATCATCGCCTGCGCGGTGGCGCTGCCGGTGATGGCGCTGGGCGTTTTTGCCGGCGGACGCATCCATGCCAGGCTGAACGACACCGCCTTCAAGCGCCTGGTCGCGCTGATCCTGATCATCAGCGGCCTGCCGCTGCTGCTGCGCTGAACCCGGGCCAGCCACGCTGGCTATAATCCGCCTTTCAATTTTGACGACAGAGTCCAATTCATGAAAATCCGCCTGCTCGCTCCCGCCGAACTGCAGCATGCACTGCATGACGGCAAGGAAATCGCCCTGCTCGACGTGCGCGAGGACGGGGAGTTCGGCGAGGATCACCTGCTGTTCGCAACACCGCTGCCCTACAGCCGGCTTGAGCTCGGCATTGCCCCGCTGGTGCCGCGAAAGAATGTGCGCATCGTGCTCTGCGACGACGGTGCGTCCGGCGTGGCGCAGCGCGCCGCCGCCCGGCTGGCCGCCATCGGCTACAGTGATCTGTCGGTGCTGGACGGCGGGACGCGCGGATGGAAAGCCGCCGGTTACCCGCTGTTCAAGGGTGTCAACGTGCCGAGCAAGCTGTTCGGCGAACTCGTCGAGCATGCCTACAACACCCCCCGCATCACCGCCCGCGACCTGGTGAAAATGCGCGAATCGGGAGAGGATTTCGCGCTGTTCGACGGACGCCCGGTGCACGAACACCACAAGATGACCATCCCCGGAAGCACCTGCTGCCCCAACGCGGAGCTGCCCTACCGCATCGCGAGCATGGTGAAGAACCCGAAGACCAAAATCATCGTCAACTGCGCGGGCCGCACCCGCTCGATTCTCGGTGCCCAGACCCTGATCAACTTCGGCGTGCCCAATCCCGTGTATGCGCTGGAGAACGGCACCCAGGGCTGGTACCTGTCGGATCTGCAGCTCGAGTACGGTTCCGCCCGCCAGTACCCGGAACAGGTCGATACGGCAGCGCTGCCTGCCCAGCAGCAGGCGGCGCGGGCGCTGATGCAGCGCTTCGGTGTGCGCACCGTCGCCGCGGACGAAGTTGCGGCCTGGCTGAAGGACGACACGCGCACGACTTACCTTTGCGACGTGCGCACTCCCGAAGAATTCGCGGCCGGCACCATTCCCGGCGCACAGCACACGCCGGGCGGACAGCTGATCCAGGCAACCGACCAGTGGGTCGGCGTGCGCAACGCCCGCATCGTCCTCATCGACGGCGGCGAAGCGGTTCGCGCGCCGGTGGTGGCCAGCTGGCTGCTGCAGCTCGGCTGCGAAGCCCATGTGCTCGAAGGAGGGGTCGGGGCCGGGCTCGCCGCGAGCCCGCCCGCCAATCCGCCGCTGCCCGCGATACCCGCCATCAGCGCCGCTGAACTCGATGCGATGCTGAAACGGGGGGCATGCACCGCCTTCGACGTCGGCGCGAGCATGGCTTACCGCAAGGCCCATGTTCCGGGCAGCCGCTGGAGCATACGCACGCGGATCGCACAGGACGCGGAAGGCGCGCCGCCGCCCATCGTGCTGATCGGAGACGCGGATGTCGCTCGGCTGGCAGCAACCGAGCTGCTGGATGCCGGCATCCGTGACCTGCGCCTGTTCGAGGGCGGCGCCGCGGCCTGGGAGAAGGCCGGACTATCCGTCGAGGCATCACCGGAAATCCCGGCCGACCGTGAGTGCATCGACTACCTGTTCTTCGTGCACGACCGCCATGCCGGCAACCGCGAAGCCATGAAGCAGTACCTGGCCTGGGAAACCGGCCTGATGGCGCAACTCGGGGAACAGGACAAGTCGGTATTCCGCCTGCCGGCGCACTAATCCGGCAGGGTGCTTCGAGCGCATGACAGAATGGAACATACAGGCTCCGCAGCCACAACCGGTTCTGACAGGCGCCATTGGTGAAGGTCTGGGTGAACGCGGACGCCTGCCCGGACGCGATCCGGGAGATTCTTTACCGCGCTGCCGAGCGGGCAGCCTTCCCGCTGATCCTCGTCGCCAATCGCATGTTGCAGGTGCCCCGCTCTCCCTGGATACGCATGGTTCAGGTGCCGCGCGGATTTGATGCCGCCGACCAGCACATAGTCACCGAATCGCGGGCCGGCGACCTCGTGATCACAGCCGACATTCCGCTGGCAGCCGCGGTGGTCGGCAAGGGAGTGTCCGCCCTGAATCCAAGGGGGGAGCTCTACACCCGGGACAATGTGCAGGGCCTGCTCGACATGCGCAATTTCATGGACAGCCTGCGCAGCAGCGGCGTCGAGACCGGCGGCCCGCGCACCCTGAACAGCAGCGACCGCCAGCGCTTTGCCAGTGCGCTCGAGCGCTGGATTGCACAACACCCCAGAAATCAATAAAATATCAATAAAAACAAATAGTTAAAATAATTCTCTTGGCCACGGACAGCAATCAGTATCCTTCAATGACGGAAACGCGATGATCCGCAAAACCCGAATCGACGAAAACACCGCCCGCGCGGCCTTTGAGCAGGCCCTGGCCACCTACGAGCAGGATTTCGGCAAGTTCTTTCTCGCCCGCCTGTTCGGCCTCGAGCTGAGCTACGGCATCGACGAGTGCCGTATCGACTTCGAGCTCAAGGATTTCATGTTCAATCCGCAGGGCGGCCTCCACGGCGGCGTCATCGCCTTCGTGCTCGACATATCAATGGGACACCTGCTGCACCGTACCAGCGGCGCCGGCACGACCATCGAGATGAAAGTACAGTATCTCAAGGCCGCGCGCGCGGGCCGCTTGAGCTGCACGGCCCGCTTCATCCGCCAGGGACGCAGCATCTCCTTCCTGAGATCCGAACTGGTCGATGAGCAGGGCGAACTGATCGCCTACGCAACCTCGACCTGGAAATCGCTGCGGACGACAGCCGCGCCGGGCTGATCCATGCCTCCGTGCCTGGTGCTCGACACCAACGTCTGGCTGGACTGGCTCGTGTTCGATGATCCGGGCATACGGCCCCTGCGGCAGGTAGTGAAACAGGGCGCGGCAACCGTGGCCATCGACGAAGACTGCCTCGGCGAGCTTGCGCGCGTGCTGGCCTATCCCCTGCGCAGGCAGGCCCTGGGACAGGCGGCGCAGGCCGATTGCATCGCAGTCTGCCGCGCCTGGGCACGGGTCGTTGAATCAGGACCGCCGTCGTCAACGCTGCCCCGGTGCGAAGATCCTGACGATCAGAAGTTTCTCGAACTTGCCGACCGCGCGCAGGCGCAATACCTGCTCAGCAAGGACCGCGCCCTGCTCGCCCTCGCGCACAGGCCGGGCATCAGGTTCCATATCATGACCCCGGAAGGATTTTCCGCGCTGAACGGCATAGAATCCGGTAAATAAATCCATCAGCTGCAGGAGGAGCATCATGGAAGTCATACCGCTGGGACCGGGATTCGCCGCGGAAATCCGCGGCGTGGGCCTGTCCGAAGTCGCCGAACACGACAGCGCCTACCGTGCAGTGAGAGCGGCATTTGAGGAACATTCGGTACTGGTTTTTCGCGACCAGCAGGTCACCGACACTCTGCAGGTGGCTTTTTCCCGCCGCTTCGGCCCGCTCGAGACAGCCAAAGCGGCCTCCCGTGGCGAGGGCACGCCCTTCAGCATCCTGACCAATGTTGAACCGGACGGCTCGCTGGTCCCCCCCGGCCACAAGGAGGAACTGAGGGCGCGCGCCAACCAGCTTTGGCATACCGACAGCTGCTTCAAGATTCCGCCCGCGCTGGCTTCGGTGCTGTCGGCCCGCACCGTCGCCAGAACCGGGGGCGAAACCGAGTTCGTCTCGATGCGGCTCACCTGGGAACGTCTGCCGGCAGACCTGCGCAAGCGCCTGGACAGCGCCTATGCCTGGCACGACTACGCCCATTCCCGCGGCAAAATCGCGCCGCACCTCGCTTCGGAACGCGAACGTGCAACGATGCCGGCAGTGTGCTGGCGCATGCGCTGGCGCAATCCGGTCAATGGCCGTGATGCGCTGTACATCGCCTCGCATACCTGCGGCATCGAGGGCATGGAGCGCGCGGAAGCGCTGCAACTGATTGATGAACTCACCGGACTGGCGACGCGCCCCGAGCACGTCTACCAGCATCGCTGGCGCGACGGCGACGTGATCATGTGGGACAACCGTGCAACCCTGCACCGCGGTCGTCCCTGGCCACTGGACGAGCCGCGCTACATGATCCGGACAACCATCTCGGCCACCGATGCCGACGGTCTCGCCGAAATGTGGCCACAACGCAGCGCCGCATGAAACGAAAAGCCCCGCACTGCGGGGCTTTTTGTTTTCCCGGGATGGGCCTGATCAGCCGCCCTTGATGCCCACCGCGCGCACCACCTTGCCCCATTTCGCGTATTCGGCGTTGATGAACTTGCCGAACTGCTCCGGGGTTGAAGGTGCGGCATCGGTGCCGGCGCGGCGGAACCCATCCACCACATCGGCGGACTTCAGCAGCGTGGTGGTTTCGCGAGTGAGCAAGTCAATGATCGGCCTTGGCGTGCCCTTGGGCACCGTCATGCCCATCCAGAACGTCGCCTCATAGCCGGGCACGCCTGCCTCCGCGATGCTTGGCACATCCGGCATCTGTTCCGAGCGCTTCGCGGTGGTCACGCCGATTGCCAGCAGACGTCCTGCCTTGTGGTGCTGAAGGGCGATCGCGATTCCCGGAAAGCCGATCTTGACCTGCCCTCCCAGGACATCGGCAATTGCCGCGCCGCTGCCCTTGTAGGAGATATGGGTGATCTGGATGCCGGCCATGGACATGAAGAGTTCCCCGAACAGATGCTGGCCGCCGCCCGTGCCGGAAGAGGCCCAGTCCAGCTTGCCCGGCTGGCTCTTGGCCAGCGCGATCAGTTCCTTCACCGATTTGGCGGGCAGCGAGGGGTGCACAACCAGTACGTTCGGCGCGGAACCGAATTGCGTAACCGGCAGAAAATCCTTCAGCGGGTCGTAGGACAGCTTGCTGTAGACATGCGGGCTGACCACGAAGGGGGTCGCCACCTGCAATATGGTGTAGCCGTCTGCTTCGGCCCTCGCGGCCACTGCCGCGCCCAGGGCACCACCCTGGCCCGGCCGGTTATCGACCACGAACTGCTGACCGAGACGCTCCGCGAGTTTCGCGGAAACGATGCGCGTCGGCACATCCGTCGCCCCGCCTGCGGCAAACGGAATGATCATGCGCACCGGCCGCTGCGGATAGTTCTGTGCCGCTGCAGGCAAGGCCAACAGGGCGGCGAGTGCCGCAAGACCGCCATGGCTCAGGATTTTTTTCATGCATCTCCTCCAAGGTTTGTAATGTGGAATTCCGGGGTGGATATTATCAACACCCGGTGGATTGGCAAAAGAAAACGCCGCATTGCTGCGGCGTCTCCCGACGACAGCGATGCTGCAACGCAGAATCAGTCTATGGCGGCACCGCTCGCCTTGACCACCTGGGCCCATTTCATCGATTCAACCTTCAAGAAATCGAAGAATTTTTCGGGTGTGTCCTGCCAGGCCGGCTCCTGTCCCACAGCCTGCAGACTGCGGCTCATCTCGGGCGTCTTCAGCACGCCGACGAGCTCGGCATGCAGCTTCATCTGGATGTCCCGGGGCAGTCCCTTGGGGCCCGAAACGCCGAACCAGGCGACCATTTCATAACCTTTGACGCCCGCCTCGGCGATCGTGGGGACGTTCGGCAATTCCGGCGAGCGCTTGCTGCCGGTCACGCCGAGCGGCCTGAGCTTGCCGGCACGGATATGCGGCAACATGCCGGCGATCCCCGGGAATGCGACCTGCACCTGCCCGCCGAGCAGGTCGGCCGTGACCGGACCGCTGCCGCGGTAGGGAATATGGGTCATGCTGATGCCGGCCATGCTGGCAAACAAGGCGCCCGTGAGGTGCTGCGTGCTGCCATTGCCGGAGGAGGCATAATCGATCTGGCCGGGGCGCGCCTTGGCGAGCGCAATCAGATCCTTGACAGACTTCACCGGCAGCGACGGATGCACCACCAGCACATTGGGTGCGCTGGTGATCTGGGTCACCGGCGTGAAATCGTTGAGCGAATCGTAGGCCAGCTTGCGGTGCAGTGCCGCACTGACGAAATGCGTGTTGCTGATCATGAATATCGTGTAGCCATCCGGGGCGGCCTTTGCCGCGAGGTCGGCGCCAATGGTGGATCCCGCCCCCGGGCGGTTCTCGACGATGACCTGCTGGCGCAGCGCGTCGCCCAGTTTCTGGGTCACGATCCGCCCCGGCACGTCGGCGGCCCCGCCGGCAGAGAACGGAATGATCATTCGCACCGGCTTGGCCGGATAACCCTGCGCCGACACCGGCAGGGAAAAACCGCAAACCGTTGCGGCGAAAACCAGGAGTGTTATGTATCCATATGATTTCATTGAATTATTCTCCGTTCAAGCAGCGGAAATTCCGGGTCGCGATGATACCACTGCATACTGTCCGTGAATGGCATGCCCTGGTTGCCGTTGCGCTTACGGAGATTTGCCCATGACAACATCCATCCGCCCGGCCCAGTTTCCCGGATCTTTCGGCACACCGCTTGCCGCGCGCCTCGAACTGCCGGCGGTTCCCCCCGTGGCCTACGCGCTGTTCGCGCACTGCTTCACCTGCTCGAAGAATTCAGTTGCCGCCGCACGCATCAGCACCGCCCTGGTCGAGCAGGGTTTCGGCGTTCTGCGTTTCGACTTCACGGGTCTCGGCGACAGCAAGGGCGATTTCGCGAACACCAATTTCTCCTCCAATGTCGCCGATCTCGTTGCCGCAGCGGACTGGTTGCGTGCCCACCATGGCCCGCCGCGCGTGCTGATCGGACACAGCCTGGGCGGTGCCGCGGTGCTTGCCGCCGCCCGCGAAATCGCAGATGCCCGCGCCGTCGCGACGATGGGGGCGCCCTTCCATCCCGCCCATGTGCAACAGCTGCTCGGCGACGTCAATCCCGAGATCGAGGCCCGCGGAGAAGCGGTAATCACCCTGCAGGGACGCAGCTTTCGCGTGCGCAGGCAGTTCCTCGAGGACCTCGCCAAACAGGACAATGCCGAACACATCGGCCGCCTGCGCAAGGCCCTGCTGATATTCCATTCGCCCCGGGACACCGTCGTCGACATCGACAACGCGGCGCGCATCTTTGCCGCCGCAAAACACCCGAAAAGCTTTGTGTCGCTGGATACCGCTGACCATCTGCTGACCGACAAGGGCGATGCGCAATATGTGGCTGCCGTCCTCGCCGCCTGGGCGAGCCGCTATGTCGGGCAGGGCCGGGATGCCGTTGCGCCAATCTCGCATGGGGGCGTCATCGTGCGCGAGACCGGGGAAGGCCCCTACACCCAGAGCATCGTCGCCGGACCCCATCGGCTGCGCGCCGATGAACCCGCCGCTCTGGGCGGCAATGACTCCGGATTCACGCCTTACGAGCTGCTGCTGTCGGGCCTCGGCGCCTGCACCTCGATGACGCTGCGCATGTATGCCGAAAAGAAAAAATGGCCGCTGCAGCGCGTCACCGTGGAACTCAGGCACAGGAAAATCGATGCCGCGGATTGCCCCGATTGCCGGACCCGGGAGGGAAAAGTGGACCGCATAGAGCGGACAATCGCGCTGGAGGGCGAACTCGACGGCGTGCAACGCGCGCGACTGCTCGAAATCGCCAACCGCTGTCCGGTACACCGCACGCTCCACTCCGAAATTGTCGTCAGGACTTCCCTGTCTGATCGCTGACTGGGAAGGCCGCTGCGGCCGTGGAATAATCGGCTGGCCATGCTCACCCTCAAACACCTGCACAAGTCCTATCGCGACCCCGGTGACCGGCCGGTCCTGCGCGATATCTGTCTCGAACTGCAGCCGGGCGATTATGTCGCGGTTGTCGGCGAATCGGGCTCCGGCAAATCAACGCTGCTCAACCTGATCGCGGGACTCGAGTTGCCGGACTCGGGCCGCATCCTTCTTGACGGCCAGGATCTCGCCCTGCTCGACGACAACGAGAGAACGCGGCTGCGCCGCCGGCGCATGGGCTTCGTATTCCAGGCCTTCCTGCTGCTGCCCCATCTGACCGTGCTCGACAATGCGGCGCTGTCGCTGCGGCTCAATGGCGTCGGTCACCGCGAGTCCCAGCAGCGTGCCGCCGCCCTGCTCGGCGCTGTCGGGCTCTCGGCGCATTTACACCGCTTTCCGGGCACGCTTTCCGGCGGAGAGTCTCAGCGTGTCGCCATCGCCCGGGCGCTGGCTCACCAGCCCGGACTCGTGCTCGCCGACGAGCCGACCGGCAATCTCGATGCCGGCAGCGCCAGCCAGGTTCTGGATCTGCTCCGCGAACAGGTCAAGTCCCGCGACAGCATCGGCATCCTGGTCACCCATTCCAGCGCGGCGGCCGCCTCGGCAGACCGCGTGCTGCGCCTGGCCGACGGCATCCTGCGCCCGGAATGATCCGCGCCTTATGGCAGGCACTGGTCGGAAGCTCCCTGCGCGCGCAGCCCGGACGCACGCTGCTGGCAACGCTGGCCATTGCTGCCGGCATTGCGCTGGGATATTCGGTGCACCTGCTCAATGCCAGCGCGGATGCGGAGTTCCGCCGGGCTGCCCTGCAGCTCTCCGGCGAAGCCGAACTGCTGGTGCGCGGGCCGCGCCAGGGATTTGACGAACAGCTTTATCCGCAAATCGCGACGCTCGACGGCATAGCCATCGCCAGCCCGGTCCTCGAGTTCCAGGCCTCCCGCGATGCCGGGAATGCGCCGCTCAGGATCATCGGTATCGATGCGCTGCGCGCCCGGGAGTTGCAGCCGGCACTGGTCGCCGGCCAGTCATTGCCCGCCGCAGGACTTTTTGAACCCGACAGCATCATCCTGTCCGCCGCCGCGGCGCGCAGCCATGGTGTCGCTGCCGGTGACCTGCTGGATTTTCGCGCAGGCACGGTGACCGTGGCGCTGCGTGTTGCCGCAGTTCTGCCGGACGGCAGCTATCGCCAACCGCTGGGCATCATGGACATTGCCGCCGCGCAGTGGCGCTTCGGCATGACCGGCGTGCTCCATCGCATCGATATCAGGCTCGACGGCGAAGTTGCGGCGGCAGCCGTGCAGAAATCGATCTCGGCCCTCCTCCCCGAAGGAGTGGAGCTGCTGACGCCGGAAGCGGAAAACCTGCGCAGCGCCGCCCTGACCCGTGCATACCGCACGAATCTCGACATGCTGGCGCTGATCGCCCTGTTCACCGGCGCTTTCCTGGTCTATTCCACGCAGACCCTGTCGATGCTGCGCCGGCGCAGCCAGGTTGCGCTGATGCGCGCCCTGGGCGCGCCGCGCGGCACCGTGCTGGGTGTGCTGCTTGCCGAGGGCACCCTGATCGGTGCCGCCGGGGCGGTGATCGGCATTGCCGGCGGCTTCGTGCTCGCGCGGCAACTGCTCGCCTCCGTCGGCATGGATCTGGGTGCCGGTTATTTCAGGAACCTGCAGGCTGCGCTGCATCCCGAGCCTGCCGCGGCGCTGTTCTTCCTGCTGCTGGGCCCCCTGTTTGCCCTGGGCGGAACCCTCGCTCCGGCCATCGAGATCGCCGGGATGCCGGCGGCCCGCGGCTTGCGCGCCGGTGATCCGGATGAGCGGGTCAGCGCATTCCCCGCACTGGCCGGAGTCGCCGCCATTGGGTCTGCCGCGATGCTGCTGTGGGCCGCACCGTCCACCGGCCTGCCGCTGCATGGCCATGCCGCCATTGCACTGCTCCTTGCGGGCGCCACGCTCGCTTTTCCGCCCGCTGCCATACGCTTGCTGAAGCTGGCCCGGCTGCCGCTGCCGCTGCCTCATGCCCTCAGCCTCGCGCGCCTGCTCGCCACCCCCCGGCTTACTGCCATCGGCATGTCATCCATCCTGGTCAGTTTCAGCCTGGTCGTGTCGATGCTGCTGATGATTCATTCGTTCCGGACCTCACTCGATGCCTGGCTCGACCAGGTGCTGCCGGCCGATATCTACGTGCGCGCCGGGGGCGGCGGCGAAACTGCCTTTCTGTCCGGGCGGGAACAGCAGCGCATCGCAAGCATCCCTCAACTGCTTCGCGTTGAATTCCTGCGTTCCCGCAGCCTGCTGCTTCTGCCCGGGCGACCGCCGGTCACGCTGATCGCGCGTGATCCCGGCGTGGACGGCTTTTCCCGGTCACTCCCGCTCGTCGGCGCACCGGCCGCCCCGGGTGCAGACGGACCGCCGGCAGTGTGGATCAGCGAACTGGTCGCGGACGTGCTGGCGTTGCAGCCCGGTGATCCGATCCGCCTGCCGCTGGGCATGCAACCGCAGATTTTCGCCGTGGGCGGAATCTGGCGGGACTACGCACGGCAGAACGGCGCCGTAGTGATGGACCTGGCGGATTACCGTCGGATCACCGGAGACCAGACGGTCAACGACGTCGCGGCATGGCTTGCGCCCGACGCCCGGGTGACCGAGATCAGCGGCCTCATCCGCGCCGCGGCCGACGATGGCAGTGCACTGGAAATAACGGCCACCGCCGACCTGCGCCGGCTGTCTCTGGATATCTTTGACCGCAGCTTTGCGGTCACCTGGGCCTTGCAGGCGGCAGCGCTGTGCATCGGGCTGCTCGGAGTGTGGCTGGCTTTCAACGCCCAGGCATTGTCCCGCCGACGCGAGTTCGGCATGCTGCGCCACCTCGGGCTGACCCGGCGCGAGATCTCGGTCATGCTCGGCGTAGAGGGGGCTCTCGGGGCAGCCATCGGCGCCGCCTGCGGCATGGTCGCCGGCGGCCTCATCGGCCTGATCCTGATCCGCGTGATCAACCGCCAGTCCTTCCACTGGAGCATGGATCTCGCGGTACCCTGGTTGCCGCTGGCCGCGCTGTTTACCGGCATCATCCTCTGCGCCGCGGTGGCGGCGTGCGCCGGTGCCGCGATGGCGACGCGGCAGGAAATGACGCGCGCGGTGCGGGAAGACTGGTGATCCGCGATGGCTCATCCGACCGTTAGGCGCAGGAGGCTGCTCGGCATGCTGGCGGCAGCCGGCGTGCTGCCTGCAGGCGCTATGGCCCTCCCTCCGGCGGCGCCATTCGCAGCGGCCGATCCCGCCTACCGCATGCGCTTTCCGCACGACCATGGCAGTCACCCGGATTTCCGGATCGAGTGGTGGTACATCACCGGGTGGCTGCGGACACGGGATCGGGAGGATTGCGGTTTTCAGGTCACTTTTTTCCGTGTCCGCCCGCCCAGTCAGGTGGCAAATCCCAGCCGTTTCAATCCCGAGCACATCATCATTGCGCATGCAGCCGTCTCCGATCGCCGCCTCGGAAAGCTGCGTCACGTGCAGCGTGCTGCCCGGCAGGGCTTCGGACTCGCCGGCAGCGACACCGGAAACACGCGGGTCTGGATCGACCGCTGGCAACTCCTGCGCGACGGCCCGCTCTACCGCTGCTGGATTGGCAACCGCGATCTCGCGCTCGACCTTGTCCTGGAAACCCGCCAGACGCCGCTGCTGCAGGGCACCGATGGCTACAGCCGCAAGGGACCGGAAGCCGGATCCGCAAGCCATTATTACAGCCTTCCGCAATTGCGTGCATCGGGACGGATACGGATCGACAAAACGGCGCGCGAGGTGGAAGGCGAGGCCTGGCTCGATCATGAATGGTCCTCTTCGCTTCTCGAGCCCGACGCGGAAGGCTGGGACTGGATCGGCATCAACCTCGCCGATGGCGGCGCGCTGATGGCCTTCCGCATGCGCAACCGCAGGGGCGGTACACTGTGGGCGGGCGGATCCTGGCGCGACGCCAGCGGCTCGGTGACCGGATTCCGGCCGGACCAGATCCGCTTCACTCCGCTGCGCCGTTGGCGATCGCCGCTCACCGGGGCGGAATACCCCGTCAGCTTCGAAGTCCTCGCCGGACCGTTACGTCTGAGACTGGAGCCCTTGATGGACGACCAGGAGAACGACACTCGCGCCACGACCGGAGCTGTGTATTGGGAAGGCGCGGTACGCGCACTCGGCGACAAGCGCGAAATCGGGCGTGGCTACCTTGAACTCACGGGCTATCTGCGACCACTGCAAATCTGATGCGCACCACACGGGCGGCATGCCCGGGCAAGCCTGCCGGGGCTGCCGCAAAAAATGAAAAGCCCCGCAGGCGCGGGGCTTTGGTGCAACCGGTTACCCGGTGCGGCGCCACCGTAGAGCGGCGTCATTGGATGAATGGCA
The DNA here is from genome assembly GCA_019634975.1 of Burkholderiales bacterium. Classification (GTDB taxonomy): domain Bacteria; phylum Pseudomonadota; class Gammaproteobacteria; order Burkholderiales; family SG8-41. The sequence continues at coordinate 40,564 of JAHCAI010000013.1, read as the reverse complement.
TTTCACCAGTCCGGATCTGCGCCGGCTGCAGCATACGGCCGCCGCCTTGGCAGGCGATATCCGGACGATCGCCCGGAATCTCGCGCTCTGCATTCCCGGTACCGGGTCCGCAGTGCTGCGCATCTCTGGCTCCTTTTTACGCCTGCCGAGGCACGCCGTCAACGCCCATTTTTTCAACAGCCCTCCTGAACGGCAGACCTGCGGAAAAACAGGCGCTTAGAATGACAAGTCCGAGCGTGCATCAGGCCGCGGCAGCCTCTGCGGCCGCTTTCTCGAACACCATGCCGCCCTTCCCGGCATCCACACGGATGGTGTCCTTCGGCCCGAAGCGCCCCTCGAGGATCAGCTTCGCCAGCGGATTCTCAAGCTGCGCCTGGATCGCGCGTTTCAGCGGCCGCGCGCCGTAGAGCGGATCGAAACCGACCGCCGCAATCTCGTCCAGCGCCGCGTCGCTGACCTCGAGTTTCATCTCCATCTGCGCAAGCCGCTTCTCGAGGTATTCGAGCTGGATGCGCGCGATCGACTTGATGTGCTTTTCGTCGAGCCCGTGGAACACGACGATCTCGTCGATGCGGTTGATGAACTCCGGCCTGAACTTCGTCTTCACCTCGCCCAGCACGGCCAGCTTGACCACCTGGTAGTCGTCGCCCTGCATGCCCTGGATCATCTGCGAGCCGAGGTTGGAGGTCATCACGATCACCGTGTTCTTGAAATCGACCGTGCGCCCCTGGCCGTCGGTCATGCGGCCGTCATCGAGCACCTGCAGCAGCACATTGAACACGTCCGGATGCGCCTTCTCGATCTCGTCGAGCAGGATCACCGAGTAGGGCTTGCGCCGCACCGCCTCGGTAAGGTAACCGCCCTCTTCGTAGCCCACATAACCCGGCGGCGCGCCGATCAGCCGCGCCACCGAATGCTTTTCCATGAATTCCGACATGTCGATCCGGATCAGGTGGTCCTCGGAATCGAACAGGAATCCGGCCAGCGCCTTGCACAGCTCGGTCTTGCCGACACCCGTCGGTCCGAGAAACAGGAAGGAGCCGTAGGGACGTTTCGGGTCCCCGAGTCCGGCGCGCGAGCGGCGGATCGCGTCCGACACCAGGCGCACGGCCTCGTCCTGCCCGACCACCCGGGCGTGCAGGCGCTCCTCCATCTTCAGCAGCTTCTCCCGCTCGCCCTGCATCATCTTCGACACCGGGATGCCGGTCGCCCGCGACACCACTTCGGCGATCTCCTCGGTGCCGACATGGGTGCGCAGCAGCCTGTGTTTCGCCGGGTGTCCGCCGGCGCCCTCGGCCTGCTTCAGCTGGAACTCGAGCTGCGGCAGTTTTCCGTACTGCAGCTCCGCGACCTTGTCGAGTTTGCCCGCGCGCTGCAGCTTCGCGATCTCGGCGCGGATGCGGTCGATTTCCTCCTTGATGTGCGCGCTGCCCTGGACCTGCGCCTTTTCCGCCTTCCAGATCTCCTCGAGGTCGGCATATTCGCGCTCCAGCGACCTGATTTCGCCCTCCAGCAGCGCCAGCCGTTTCTGCGAAGCCTCGTCCTTTTCCTTCTTGATCGCCTCGCGCTCGATCTTCAGCTGGATCAGGCGGCGGTCGAGCTTGTCCATCGATTCCGGCTTGGAATCGATTTCCATCTTGATGCGCGAGGCCGCCTCATCGATCAGGTCGATCGCCTTGTCCGGCAGGAAACGGTCGGTGATGTAGCGGTGCGACAGCTCCGCCGCGGCGACGATCGCCGGATCGGTGATCTCGACGCCGTGGTGCAGCTCGTACTTCTCCTGCAGCCCGCGCAGGATGGCGATGGTCGCCTCCACCGAGGGCTCGTCAACCAGCACTTTCTGGAAACGACGCTCCAGTGCGGCATCCTTCTCGATGTACTTGCGGTATTCGTCGAGCGTGGTGGCGCCTACGCAGTGCAGCTCGCCGCGCGCCAGCGCCGGCTTCAACATGTTGCCGGCGTCCATCGCGCCCTCGGCCTTGCCCGCGCCCACCATGGTGTGGATCTCGTCGATGAAAACAATGGTCTGGCCGGCATCCTGGGCGATTTCCTTCAGCACCGATTTCAGGCGCTCCTCGAACTCGCCGCGGTATTTTGCGCCCGCCAGCAACGCCGCCATGTCCAGCGACAGCACGCGCTTGTTCTTCAGCGTCTCCGGCACCTCGCCGTTGACGATGCGCTGCGCCAGGCCTTCGACGATCGCGGTCTTGCCGACGCCCGGCTCGCCGATCAGCACCGGGTTGTTCTTGGTGCGCCGCTGCAGGATCTGCACCACGCGGCGGATTTCGTCATCGCGCCCGATCACCGGATCGAGTTTGCCGGAGCGCGCGTGCTCGGTCAGGTCCAGCGTGTATTTCTTCAGCGCCTCGCGGCTGCCTTCGGCCTCCGGACTGCCCACCGTTTCACCGCCGCGCAGCGATTCAACCGCTTTTTCGACATGGGCGCGGTCGCCGCCATGCTGCTTCAGCAGGCGCCCGGCCTCGCCCTTGTCCTGGGTCAGCGCCAGCAGGAACATCTCGGAGGCGATGTACTGGTCGCCGCGCTTCTGCGCCTCCCTGTCGGTCAGGTTGAGCAGGTTGCCGAGCTCGCGGGAAATGGTGACTTCGCCGCCGGTGCCCTCGACCTTCGGCAGGCGGTCGATCGCGGACTTCAGCGCGGCTTTCAGGCCGCCGACGTTGACGCCGGCGCGCTGCAGCAGCGACGCGGTGCCGCCGTCCTGCTGGTTGAGCAGGGCCTGCAGCAGGTGCTGCGGCTCGATGTACGCATGATCGCCGCCGACCGCCGCGCTCTGCGCGTCGGCGAAGGCCTGCTGGAATTTCGTCGTGAACTTGTCGAAGCGCATGTTTGCCCCAATGCCGGTAATCGGATACTCCTGACATGGGGCAGGCTGCGGCGGTTTTCAATGAGCGCCGGAGCCGCGCTCAGGAATTCATAAAAATATCAATTAAAACAAATACTTAAAAACAACACCACTGCAGACTGCTCACTGCTTCATGATCCAGGACACCATCAGGCCCAGGTCCGCCGCAGTCAGCTGCGGGTGGGGCGGCATCGGCACCTGGCCCCAGGCGCCCGCGCCGCCATCACGGATCTTGCGGGCCAGCAGTTCGGACGCCGCGGAATCGCCGCGGTAACGCTGCGCAATCTCGCGGAAACCGGGACCCACCAGCCGGCGGTCGACCGCATGGCAGGCGATGCAGGCATTGGCCGTCAGCAATCGCTGCGCGGGATCCTCGGCTGCGGCAGCCACCGGCGCTTCCGCCGCCGCGGACTCCGCCGGCGGCGCGGAGTCGCGGCTGTAATACGTCGCGAGGTAATCGACGATCTGCGGAATCTCCTCCGGCGTGATCGGCGCGCCGCGCTCGATCATGTTCTTGACGTTGAACGCCCACTCTTCGCGCGACAGTTTCGCCCGCGTGATGTGCTGCGCGTCATGGCAGATCACGCAGCGTGCCGTCGTCAGCTCCACCCCCCTGCCCTGCACCAGCGTGCGCGGCGGCTCCTGCTCCTGGGCGGCCAAAGGGGCGATGGCCATGCCCGAATGCGCCAAAAAAACGGCCGCGGCGAAGGCGGCCGGAAAAAAGTTGCGGTGGATGGTCATGTTTCGACGACAAAACCCACGCGGTGGATGGCGTTCCAGAAGTAACCCAGCGGATTCCAGGTCGACTGCATCGGCTGGACATTGCCGCGGCTGTCGGTGGCGCGGGCCAGCACCGTCGTGTAACCGGGATTCTTCGGCACGAACTCGAAGCTGAAGATGCGCCAGGCGTACTTGTCGCCGCCGGAATTGATCATTGCACGCTGCCAGGTCTGGCCTTCATTGAACGACACCTCGACGCGGTCGATGTCGCCCTCGCCGACCCAGGCCCGGCCCTCGACCAGCACCGGCTTGCCGACCTTGAAGGCGACATTGGGCGCCGGATGGGTGATCATCGACTTGACCGGCCAGGCTTCGGTGCTGACAGCATCCTTGGGCATGCGTTCGCCGGGTTTCACCGGATGCTTCGGAATGCGGTAGCTGCTGTCCATGTAAGTGCCCTTGAACGGCGCGTCGAGCACGGTCAGCGTATGCAGCCACTTGGTCGAGGCCGAACCGACCCATCCCGGGGCGACCAGGCGCAGCGGAAAACCGTGCACCTTGGGCAGCGGCCCGTCGTTCATGCCCCAGGCAATCAGCGTGTCGGAATCCATGGCCTTGGACAGCGGAATCGAGCGGATCACCGGCGCCGCAGTGGCAATCACGCCGAAGTCGCCGCCCTGGCCTGCCACATGCACGGCATTTGGCTTGATGCCGGCGGCATTCAGCACGTCGCGCAGGCGCACGCCGGTCCAGCGCGGGCAGCCCATGCCGCCGGTCGGCAGCCAGCGCGTGCCGCTCGCGGCCGGCACGAAGTTCTGCCGGCCCGAGCCGGCGCATTCCACCATGCCCTGCAGCGTGACCGCCGGAAAGGCCTTCTTCAGTTCCGCCATCGAGAAAACCAGCTCCCTGTCCACCAGGCCCTTGATGGTCAGCTTGTGTGTCGCTTCGGACAGGTCGGGCGTCAGCAGGTTGTTGCGCACGAACATGCGATCGGTCGGCGTCACCGCGTAATTGTGGTGTTCGGCGGACACGCTGCCGGTCAACGGACGCTCGGAGTGGTACTGCATCTCCGGCACCTTCTCCGCCTTGACCGCGTCGTTGCTGATGGTGCCCGCCGGATCGGCCGGCGGTTTGGGCGCCGCGGCCGCCTGGGGCTTCGGCGCACCCTGGGCCTGTGCCAGCGCGGCAAATCCCGCGGTGCCCGCAGCCACCGCGGCACCGGTGCCGGCGACCCGCGTGATGAAATCGCGGCGCGTCACCGTGATACCGGAATCTGAATGCCTGTGTTCGGTCAATTTGTCCGACATGATTTTTTTCTCCCCCGGGTGCACGCCGACGGGCCGGCGCAACGCACTCAGAATGTCGCGCAGGCCCATGCTTGTAAAGAGGCCTCTGCCATAAAAGTTTTTTGGGGACGGCCCAGCAGAAACGCGGGCATGGCTGCGGTCGGCGATGCTGCGGCGCAAAATTCCGGGCTGCAGCGCCTCAGGCCGCCATTCCGGGCTGTGCACCCTCGGCTTTGCGCCGGTAACCCGCCTCCGGATACGGATAGAGCATGTTCAGCGCAATGCTCTGGTTGGCGGTCTGCACGATGCGCACATGTTCGCGCTTGAGCTCACGCGCATGGCGGCAGCCGCAGGCGTGCGCAATCATGTCGATTTCCTTGTTCATGTTGTTGCAGTAATTCGCCACCCGCAGGTACTTCTCCGCCACCACCAGGCCGCGCTGCAGGCGCTTGTTGTGGGTGGTGATGCCGGTCGGGCAGGTGTTCTGGTGGCAGCGCAGCGCCTGGATGCAGCCCAGCGCGAACATGAAGCCGCGGGCGCTGTTGACGAAATCCGCGCCGACGCACAGCGCCCAGGCCGCCTTGGCCGAAGTCACGAGCTTGCCCGCTGCAATGATGCGCACCCGGTCCCGCAGGTCGGCCTGGATCAGCGAATCGACCACCCGCGGCAGCGCTTCCGCGATCGGCAGCGCCATGTGATCCATCAGCGTCTGTGGCGCGGCGCCGGTGCCGCCCTCGCCGCCGTCGATCGCAATGAAATCCGGGGCGAACTCGCGCCCGCGGCGCAATATGGCCTCGCACAGCTCATTCATGAACGCCCAGCCGCCGATCGCGGTCTTGATGCCGACCGGGCGCCCGGTCAGGTTCCGGACATGGGCGACCTTGTCGAGCAGGTCGTCGACATTCGCGATGTCATGGTGGCGGTTGGGGCTGATCGAATCCTGGCCTTCGGCTATGCCGCGAATGCGGGCAATCTCCGCGGTGACCTTCCCGCCCGGAAGCACCCCGCCCTTGCCGGGCTTGGCGCCCTGCGACAGCTTGATCTCGAAAGCCCTGACGTGCTTCGCCAGTTCCTTCGCCTTTGCCGGCGAGAAACTGCCGTCGAGTTCCCGGATGCCGTATTTGGCGGTGCCGATCTGCATGATGATGTCGCAGCCGCCGGACAGGTGATGGGGCGACAGCCCGCCCTCTCCGGTGTCCAGCCAGCATCCGGCGAGCGCCGCGCCCCGCGACAGCGCCTCCACCGCCGGCTGCGAAATCGCGCCATAGCTCATGCCGCTGATGTTGACGATGGATTTGGCCTCGAAGGGCTGCTCGCAGTAACCGTCGCCGATCAGCACCGAGGGCGTCGGCAGCCTGTCCTCCTCCAGCACGGGATAGGGATGGTTCACGAACAGGATCGATCCGGGACTGCTGAGGTCATTGGTCGATCCGAAACCGATGATGCCCCCCTCGTTCTTCGCGCTTTTGTAGACCCAGCCCCGGGTCGCGCGGTTGAAAGGCATCTCCTCCCGGTCATTGGCGAAAAAGTACTGCCGGAAATATTCGCCGAGGTCCTCGAAAAAGAAACGCAGGCGCCCGACGACGGGATAGTTGCGCAGGACCGTGTGTTTCTTCTGCGTCACATCATGGATGATCAGGAAGATCAGCCCGCCGATGATCAGGAAGCCCAGCACCGTGCCGATGCCGTATGACAGCACACTCATGATATCGCCCATGCGCGCCCCCCTGCCGCCCGGTTAGATTCCCTGCCGCACTATATAGCAGTTTCCGGAATACTACCCGTCACCGCAAGAATCCGGCGCAAGAAATCGAACGCGACGTCTCGACCATGCCGCCGGGAAATGGAGCCGGGCGGGTTGCCTTACGAACCAAGGGGCCACGCACGAAGGCAGACACGCGGCAGCGCTTGATTCAAAGATCAATGCCGATCGGAATTCGTTGCGGAGCAGGCAGACGAACCGCACTCCCGACCCGCCTTGAGGGCCGCAATCACGGCACATTACAATTCAGTTTTGCGGTGGAATGCCCTCGTCTCGAATGACCTTGGCCCAGCGCGCAACCTCGCCGGCAACAAAATTCCGCGCATCCTCCGGCGACGTGGGATTGATGTCGCTGCCCTTGGCCAGGAATTTCTGAATCACATCCTGTCGATTCAGCGCCGTGCGTGCGGCTTCATTGAGCTTTGCCGCAACGGCTGACGGCAAATTGGGCGAAGCAGCCAGCGCCGACCAGCCCCGAATGTCAAAACCGGGCAACACGGTCTCCGAAAGAGTGGGTACGTCCGGCATCGGCTTCCAGCGCTGAGCGGTGGTCACTGCGATTACCCGGAGTTTGCCGGCATCGACCTGGGTCTGAACCTCTCCCGGAGTTCCGAACATCATGGGCACTTCGCCAGCCATCACGGCAGTGGGCGTAGCCATGCCTCCACGGTATGCGATGTGATTGAGTCTAAGATTCAAGCGCGACTGAAACAGTACCGATACCAAATGCATGCCGGTACCGATACCGGCAGTGGCGTAATCTATCCTGCCAGGATCCCTCCTCGCCATTCGCACCAGATCCGGCACTGTCTTGCCTGGAAACGACGGATGGATAACCAGAATATAAGGATTACCGGTAACCATCGTGATGTAGGTGAAATCCTTCACGGCATCGTAAGGCAGTGAACGATAAAGCGAAGGCGGGCTCGCGTGCCCGCCAGCCGCCAAAAACAGCATATAGTCGTCAGCGCTGCTGCGAGCCACCTGCGCAGCAGCAATCGTGCCTCCCGCACCTGGCCTGCCCTCGACAACGATTTGCTGCCCCAGAAGCTCAGACATCGGCGCGGCAATGAGGCGCGCGTTGAGATCGACATTGCCGCCAGCAAGAAAGCCGTGCAGCAGGCGGATGTTGCGGGCAGCCCCCTGCTGCGCCACTGCAGACTGCGCGATCAGGAAAAGTACCCCCAGCACACCCAGGGCATGAACGCGGAATGCAACGGGGCGTCTCATTTTTTCGCCCCCTTTCAGTTCTGCTGCGGGATATTCTCTTCGCGTATCAATCTCACCCAGCGTGCCACTTCTGATGCCAAAAATTTCTGAGCATCCCCCGCCGTGCTTGGCGTGACCTCCGCTCCGAGCTGCACCAGCTTGCCGGATACCTCCGTGCGTCTCAGCGTTGCCTGCACCACGTCGTTAAGGCGTTTCACAAGCGACGCCGGCAATTCCTTTGGCGCGGCAAGCGCATACCAGCCACGCACGTCGAAGCCCGGAATGGTTTCGGCCATGGCAGGCACATTCGGCCACATGCTGAAGCGCTTGCCGGTCGTTATCGCCAGCGCGCGCATCCTGCCGCTCGTGACATGCGCGTCCACCCCTGCAGGTGTGTTGAAGATGATCGGAATTTCCCCGGAAAGCAGCGCCATGGGGGCGGCGTTGCCACCCTTGTAAGGAATGTGGTTCAGCCTGACACCTGCACGCGACTGGAACAGCACGGACGCGAGATGCATGCCCGTACCAACACCGCCGGTTCCGTAATTGATTTTGCCCGGCGCCTCCTTGGCCATGCGCAATACGTCGGCGACCGACTGCGCGGGATAAGTGCTCGCAGATGCCATTACGAAGGGATTCGCCGCAACCATGGAAATCATCGTGAAATCCCTGACGGCGTCGTACGGCAGGCTCCGGTACAACCCCACCGAAGTGGCATGCCCCGAGGCCATGAGGAAAAGGGTATGGCCATCGGGTTCACCGCGGGCCACAATCCCCGCCCCAACCGTTCCTCCCGCACCCGGCCTGCCATCGACGATGACCTGCTGGCCGAGCATTTCCGACATGTGCACGGCAAGCAGGCGGGCAGTGATGTCGACCGAACCACCGGAGATGAATCCATGCACCATGCGTATCGGCTTTGTCGGCCATTTCTGCTGTGCGTGGACGGAAAAACCGCACAAAGCGGACACCAGCAACAGGGTCATCTGCAGCATCGGGTTAGGTTTCATGAGCCCACTCCCAGTTGTGGATCCTATCCGGCGTTCAACCGGCCGGCGTCACGGCCGCGGGCCACGCGGTGCCGGCTGATAAACGTAACTGCCGTCGCGCATGATGCGCTCGCGCGAAGCAAGCAGCCTGTCCTGCATCTCCGCCAACCTGGTTTCAGGAAAAAGCAGTTTGCCGCCGCGTTTTGCCGGCCTGCCGGCGATCATGACGGTGTCGATATCCGCCGCCTCGGCATAAAGCACTACCGCATGCGCCGCGTCACCTCCGGGCAGCACGGGGAACACGTTCATGCTGCGGGCGTTGATCAGCACCAGATCGGCCTGCTTGCCAGGCGTGATGGAACCGATCCTGTGCTCCATCCTGAGCATTTTGGCACCTCCGGTAGTTGCCCATTCGAGCGCGTCGCGAGTATGCGTGGCGTGCTGGCTGTCGACGGCGGGCCATTTTCCCTGCTCATGCAAGATCCGGTTGTCAATCTCGCGCTGATGCTGGAAGGCGTGACGCATGACCCACATCATTGAACCGTTGAAATACGGATCGCAGTCCGACCCCAGTGACGGCATGTGTCCAAGCTTGAGCAGGCGCCCCAGCATGGCGACCCGTTCGCTGTTGAACATCTCCGTAAAGTTGGTCGCAGAAACCGTGCAACCGGCATCGAGCACCATTTTGAGTTCGTCATCCTCAAGGCAGTTTCCATGCGCGATGTTGTGGTCAGGACCGAGCAACCCTTCCTTGGCGAGACGCCACATGCCGTCCTCCAGCTTGCGCTGCCCCTTGCGAGCCCATGTGTGGGCGCTGTTGACCAGGCCGTATTCGCGAGCCAGCCGGATGTCCTGCACGCATACGTCGTATGCCGCATAGTCCGGGCCGAGTATCGCCATGGCCAGAGTCACCAACCGGTCGTCGGATGCGAGGCGGCCGGTACGCAGACGGCGGATTTCCTCCCGGGGAAACGGGATGTCGTAGTATGGCACTTGCCCATCACGCACGGGCGGTTTGACCGTGCCGCGCGCAAACACTGCGCGAATGCCCGATTCCTCCAATCCTTCTATGGCGGCATCCGTCATCTCCGCATCGCGGACGATATGACACCAGTCAAATATGGTGGTTGCGCCATGATTGATCTGGTTGAGCGCCCCCAGCAGATTGGCAATGCGCACGTCTTCCGCCTTGAAATGCATCGCCATATTGCGATGCATGTTGCCGTGATAGTCGCGCTTGCTGACCCAGTTGGCGCCGATGCCGCGCAAAGGAAATTCCCAGGTATGGATGTGCGCATTGACCAGACCCGGGATCGCGATCATGCCGCTGGCATCGATGACCTCGGCATCATCGATGCCGATGCTGCGCGCAACTTCTGCAATCCTGTCACCGGCAATCAGCACGTCCGCGCCGTGCAGATCCCCGATGGCGGGATCCATGCTCAGGACGGTGGCGTTTCTGATCAAAGTGCGCTTCATGCATGCCCCCAAAAATATAAAAATGAACCAGGTCCAAACACGCCTGAGAGCTTGCAAACATGACACTTTCCAATTGCACAATAAAGATGGATTTTATAAATTCAGTTTTTCGTTGCAGGAAACAATGTGATGGATCGATTAATTGCCATGAACGTTTTTCGCAAAGTGGTCGAACTCGGCAGCTTTTCTGCTGCAGCGCGACACCTGGAAATGTCAAACGCTTCGATCAGCAAGTATCTGATTTATCTGGAAAATCATCTTGGCGCTCAACTCCTCATCCGCACCACCCGGCGCATGAACCTGACCGACGCAGGCCATACCTATTACGAAAAATGCGGCCAGATCCTGGAAGAAATTGACAACGCTGAAACCAGCGTCAACCAGCAGTACCCCGCCCCGCGTGGCCTGTTGAAAGTACGGGCGCCGCTATCACTGGGTGCAGCGCATCTGGGACGGGTCATCTCGACATTCCTTGCGCGCCACCCGGAAGTCACAATCGAACTGACGCTCAACGATCGTTTCACCGATCCTGTTGAGGAAGGTTTCGACGTGGCGCTGCGCATCACCGCCTCGCCGCCGGATTCCAGCCTGGCTTCGCGGCAGATCGCCCGCCTCAAAAGGATACTTTGTGCAGCACCGGTCTACGTGCAGCGTTGCGGCGAGCCCGCAACCCCCCAGGACCTGCACCGGCACAACTGCATTGTGTACACCCGCGGCGAATCTCCGGAAGAATGGCATTTCACAGGCGCGGAAGGGAAATCCGTGACACGCGTCAAAGGCAACTACCGCTGCAACAACAGCATTGTGCTGCGCGAAGCGCTGCTTGAAGGCTCAGGTATCGGATTGCTGCCCGCGTTCATTGTGAACGCCGACATCGCCGCTTCACGCCTGCTGCCGTTGATGTCAAGCCACACCCCGGCGCCGCGCCTGCTTTTTGCGGTGTTCCAGCACCAGCGCTACCCATTGCCCAAGGTCAAAATGTTCGTGGATTTCGTTGAACAAAGCTTCGCCGCTGACAGCCAGTTGCGGTTCGGCGAATGAATCTGCTGCGGCCATCTGCAGAAAATGACGCTGCCTCCTCCGTTTCTCGCGCTTTTGCGGGCCCAGGCCCGGGTGCCGCAGTTGAAGGCCATCTCCTCGCGGTCGCTGGAAGAGGCCGGCCAGGAGGACTGTCCGCCGATGATCAGGTATCCCGGCACCGTGTCGATGCCGTTTGACATCACGCTCACGATGTCGCCCGTGCGCGCGCCCCTGCCGCTCGGTTAGAATCCCTGCCGCACCACGCAGCAGTTTTCGGAATACCGCCCCTCGTCCCGCCATGGATCTGACCCGCGCAATCGAAGACAATGTTTCAGCCGCACTGGCCGAGGATGTCGCCTCCGGCGACCTCACCGCGCAACTCGCGCCCGAGCGGCCGGATGCCCGCGCCCGGGTCATCTGCCGGCGCGAAGCCGTGCTCTGCGGAACCGCCTGGTTCGACGCCTGCATCCGCAAGCTGGATCCCGCGGTGCGGATCGAATGGCTGGCGCAGGATGGCGATCGCGTGGCCGCCGGCACCCGCCTCTGCAACATCACCGGTGCCTCGCGCGCGCTGCTGACCGCGGAGCGCACCGCGCTCAATTTCCTGCAACTGCTGTCCGGGGTCGCCACGGTCACACGCCGGTATGTCGATCGTGTCGCCGGCACCCGCGCCGCCATCCTCGACACCCGCAAGACCCTGCCCGGACTGCGTGTCGCGCAAAAATATGCCGTCACTGCGGGCGGCGGCGTCAACCACCGCATGGGCCTGTGGGACGCCATCCTGATCAAGGAAAATCACATCGCGGCGGCGGGCGGCATCCGGCCCGCCCTCGCGGCGGCGGCGCTGCTGGCCGGCCGCGCCAGCTGGGTGCAGATCGAGGTGGAAACCCTGGATCAGCTGCGCGAGGCCGTGGGCAACGGCGCGAAAATGATCCTGCTCGACAACATGACCCTCGAGCAGATGCGCGAAGCGGTGCGCTGGACCGCAGGACGCGCAACGCTTGAGGCCTCGGGCGGCATCACGCTGGACAACGTGCGCGCCATCGCGGAGACCGGGGTCGACCGCATTTCGATCGGCGCGCTGACCAAGGATGTCGCGGCGATCGACCTGTCGATGCGCTTCGATCCCGTCTGAGACGGATTATATTGTAACTATTTGTTTTTAAACGATTTTATTTCGTGCGCCCGGCGATGAAAGCCTTCACCGCCTCGACGTCCGGATCCATCACCGCAACCCGCTGCAGCCGGCTCTCCAGCCCGTCGTATCCGGGCGGCACTTCCGGGTCGCGGCCCAAGGCCTCGCGGATGGTGTCGGCAAATTTCGCCGGCAGCGCCGTTTCAAGGCAGATCAGCGGCACGTCCTTCTCGCGCTGCTGCAGGCCGACGTTGATGCCGTCCGCGGTATGCGGATCGATGGTCACGCCGTAACCTTGCGCGATGCGGCGGATGCAGGCCACGCGGTCGGCGTGGGTGCTGCGGCCGGAGACAAAGCCGTATTCCGCTATGCCCTGCCAGTACGGCGTCTCGCCGAGGTTGAAGCCGCCTGCATCCTCGACTTCCCGCCACAGGCGGGCGACGATCGCCGGATCGCGGTCCACCAGGTCAAACACGAAACGCTCGAAATTCGAAGCCTTCGAGATGTCCATTGAAGGGCTTGAAGTCTGTGCCGTCTCCCGGCTGGAGCGCACCCGGTAGCGGCCGCTGCGGAAAAACTCGTCGAGCACGTCGTTCTCGTTGGACGCGAGTATCAGCCGGCGGATCGGCAGCCCCATCATCCGCGCGATGTGGCCGGCGAAAATGTTGCCGAAATTGCCCGAGGGCACTGCGAAGGAAACCTGCTCGTCGTTGCTCCGCGTCGCCGCGAAATAACCCTTGAAGTAATAGACGACCTGGGCCACCACGCGCGCCCAGTTGATCGAATTGACCGCGCCGATGCGGTGCGCATTCTTGAACGCCGCATCCCCGCTGACCGCCTTGACGATGTCCTGGCAGTCGTCGAACACGCCGCGGATCGCGATGTTGAAAATGTTGGCATCCTGCAGCGAGTACATCTGCGCGCGCTGGAACGGGCTCATCTTGCCGTGCGGCGACAGCATGAACACGCGGATGCCCTGGCGCCCGCGCATCGCGTATTCGGCAGCCGAGCCGGTGTCTCCCGAGGTCGCGCCGAGGATGTTCAGCGTGCGCCCCTCGCGACGCAGCACGTATTCGAACAGCTCGCCGAGCAGCTGCATCGCCACGTCCTTGAAGGCGAGCGTCGGACCGTTCGACAGCTTGAGCAGGTGCAGGCCCGGCTCCAGCGTCTGCAGCGGCGTGATCTCCGCCGACCCGAAGGTTTCGGCGCGATAGGCTCGCCGCACCAGGCATTCGAGGTCGGCCGCCGGAATGTCATCGACGAAGCGGCCGATGATGTTCAGCGCGAGTTCCGGATAGGACAAGCGACGCATTGCCGATAGCTCCTGCGGCGCGAGCCGCGGATAAGCCTGGGGCACCACGAGGCCGCCATCCGGGGCGAGTCCGCCGAGCAGCACGTCGCAGAAGCGCGCGGCCGGCATGCGCCCCCGCGTGCTCACATAACGGGTCGCCAATGCGGTGGCTGCTGACCTCTGGGCGGGTGCGCTCATTTCAGCGCTTCCATGCGGATGCGCGTGATCTTCCCGAACACCACCGGCAGGGCCTCGATGCGGGCGATCGCGGCGTCAACTTTTTTCTCCTGCGCAAGATGGGTCAGCAGGATGATGTCCACCTGCTTTTCGCCGGCGGAAGGTTCCTTCTGCACCAGCGCCTCGATCGAGATGCCCTCGTTGGCCAGGATGCGCGTGATGTCGGCCAATACGCCGGCCTTGTCCTCCACCCGCAGCCGCAGGTAATTCGAGGTTTCGACTTCCCCCATCGGCAGGATGGGCGCGTCCGAAAGCCGGTCCGGCTGGAAGGCCAGGTGCGGCACACGATGCTCGGGATCGGCAGTCAGCATCCGCGCGACATCCACGAGATCAGCCACCACCGCCGAGGCGGTGGGCTCCGCGCCGGCGCCGGCGCCGTAGTACATCGTCTGCCCTACCGCGTCGCCCTTGACCAGGATCGCGTTCATCACCCCCTCGACATTCGCCAACAGCTGCCGCGCCGGGATCAGCGTCGGGTGCACGCGCAGCTCGAAACCCGCGGGCTTGCGCTTGGCTATGCCCAGCAGCTTGATGCGGTAGCCCAGTTCCTCGGCATAACGGATGTCCTGCTGCGCGAGCCTCGATATGCCTTCCACATGGGCCTTGCCGAACTGCACCGGGATGCCGAAGCCGATCGCCGCCATGATCGACAGCTTGTGTGCCGCATCGACGCCCTCGATGTCGAAGGTCGGGTCGGCCTCCGCATAACCCATGCGCTGGGCCTCCTTCAGCACATCGGCGAAAGCCGCGCCCTTGTCGCGCATCTCGGACAGGATGAAATTGCTGGTGCCATTGATGATGCCGGCAATCCACTCGATGCGGTTGGCGGTAAGCCCCTCGCGCAGCGACTTGATGATCGGGATGCCGCCGCCGACCGCCGCCTCAAAACATACGGTGACGCCTTTTGCGCGGGCCGCGGCAAAGATCTCGTTGCCATGCAATGCCAGCAGTGCCTTGTTCGCCGTGACCACATGCTTGCCCGCGGCGATCGCCTTCAGCACCAGGTCCCTCGCCGCGCCATAGCCGCCAATCAGCTCGACGACGATATCGATGTCCGGATTGTTGAGCACGTCGAGCGCGTCGCCGGTCACCCGCGCAGCGTCGCCGGCAACGGACTTCGCGCGCGCGACATCCCTGTCCGCGATCATGGTCATGCGGATCTCGCAGCCCGCGCGGCGCGATATCTCCTCGCTGTTGCGCTGGAGCACGCGGAAAGTGCCGCCGCCGACGGTTCCAATGCCCAGAAGCCCTACATTTATCGGTTTCATTGTTTCGGTGTTCTTCCCGTCCTGTTGCGGCCGCCGCTTACTTCAGCAGGCCGTCCTTGCGGAACATTTCCTTGATGGTGCGTAACGCCTGCCGGGTCCGCGCCTCGTTCTCGATCAATGCAAAGCGCACATGGCTGTCGCCATAGTGTCCGAAGCCGGTGCCCGGTGCCACCGCGACCTTGCCCTCGATCAGCAGCTTCTTCGAAAACTCGAGGGAACCCATTGCCTTGTACGCCTCCGGTATTGGTGCCCAGATGTACATCGTTGCCTGCGGCTTGTCGACCCGCCAGCCCATCGCGTTCAACCCGGACCACAGCACGTCGCGCCGGCCCTGATAGACCATGCGCACGTTTTCGACGCAGTCCTGCGGCCCTTCCAGGGCGATGATCGAAGCAACCTGGATCGGCGTGAAAGTGCCGTAGTCATGGTAGCTCTTCATCCGCGCCAGCGCGTTGACCAGGTCGCGGTTGCCGACCATGAAACCGACGCGCCAGCCGGCCATGTTGTAGCTCTTCGACATCGTGAAGAACTCCACCGCGATGTCTCGCGCGCCGGGAACCTGCAGGATCGACGGCGCCTTGTAGCCATCAAACACGATGTCGGCATAAGCGAGGTCGTGGACGACCCAGATGTCATGTTCCCGCGCGATCGCGATCAGCCGCTCGAAGAAAGCGAGATCCACGCACTGCGTCGTTGGATTGCTCGGGAAATTGACGATCAGCATCTTCGGCTTCGGGTAGGTGTCCCGGATCGACTGCCCGAGCGCCTCGAAGAAATCGACCCCCGCATGCATGGGCACATGGCGGATGTCGGCGCCGGCGATCACCGGTCCGTAGATGTGGATCGGGTAGCTCGGATTGGGCACCAGCACGATGTCGCCGCGTTCCAGCGTCGCCAGCGCAAGGTGGGCAATGCCCTCCTTGGAGCCGATGGTGACGATGGCCTCGGAGTCGGGATCGAGTTCGACACCGTAGCGCGTCTGGTACCAGTTGCAGATCGCCTTGCGCAGCCGGGTGATGCCCTTGGAAACGGAATAGCCGTGGGTGTCCGTCCGCTGCACCGTTTCCACCAGCTTGTCGACAATGTGCCGCGGCGTCGGCTGGTCCGGATTGCCCATGCTGAAGTCGATGATGTCCTCGCCGCGCCGACGGGCCGCGAGCTTCAGTTCGCCGGTGACGTTGAACACGTATGGCGGCAGGCGTTTGATGCGCGGAAAATCTTCCATTTACAGAAATCTCGGAGGAATGCATGCAGGGCGCGGGTTCGTCCAGCCGCGCGTTCGCGGCACCGGGCGCCCTGCTTGTCGGTGCCCGGCGGGCGGAAAACGTATAATTGTAGCCAAGCAGATTATCCACGGCAAATCATGGGCTTATGAAACTGCATCTGGCCGATACCCGGAACAGCCACACCTTCACCGCTTATGGATCAGGCTATCTTTCCGTCAATGGCACACGCTACGAGCATTCCTTGCTGGTTTTCACCGACCAGCCGCCGCGTGCCTGGCCTGTCGGCGATTTTTCCTCCCTGTCAGCCGGAGATGCCGCCCATCTGCTGGAAAACCGCCCGGAAATCATCATCTTCGGCACCGGACCGGGGCATTTGTTGCCGGGGCCGGAACTGCTTAGCGCACTGGCCGGAGCAGGAACGGGCTTCGAAATAATGAGTACCGCAGCGGCATGCCGCACCTTCAACATCCTTGCCGGCGAGGGCCGCCGGGTGATCGCCGCTATGTGGCTGCCCTGAATTCCGCTCCTGCCTTTTCCGCCGGGTCGCCGGCTGGCCGGTCCGGAAGGGTGAAATAGAAACACGCGCCGGCACCTGGCGAGGCCTCCGCCCAGACGCTGCCGCCGTGGCGGCGAACCACCCGCTGCACCAGGGCAAGTCCGATGCCCGTGCCCTCGAACTCGGATTCGCTGTGCAGGCGCTGGAAGGCCCCGAACAGCTTGTTCGCGTAAGCCATGTCGAAACCCACGCCGTTATCCCGCACGAAGTAGGTTTTCTCGCTGCCTTCGCCGGTACAGCCCACTTCAATAACGGCATCCGTCCGGCGTCCGGTGAATTTCCAGGCATTGCGCAGCAGATTCTCCAGGGCGATGCGCAGCAGCCCGCCGTCCGCGGCGACCCTCATGCCCGCCGCGACCTCGATCCTGACCTTGCGCGCCGGATCGCCCTGCGACAGGTCGCCCAGGATGTCATTTGCCAGGGCGCTGAGATCGCAGTCCTGCACCTGCAGGTCGCGGCGTGTCACCCGCGCCAGTTCCAGCAGATCATCGATCAGCTCCGCCATGCGCCGGCTGCCGGAGCGCACCCGTTCCAGATAGCCGCGCCCGACCTCGTCCAGCTTTTCCGCATATTCATCCAGAAGGATCTGGCTGAAACCATCCACCGTGCGCAGGGGCGCACGCAGGTCATGCGATACCGAATACGAAAATGACTCCAGCTCGCGGTTGGCGGCCGCCAGCGCGCGGGTGCGCTGCTCGACGCGCTGTTCCAGTTCCGCGTTCAGCTGCATCACCTCGGCCTCCGCCCGCCGGATATCGGTCAGGTCATAGCCCATAAGGTGCACGCCCTGCACCAGGCCGTCATCGCCGCGATGTGCAATCAGCGTGATCCGCACGATCCGCTTGCCGTCCAGCGTATCGAGCAGGCATTCCTCGAGCAGATCCGTCCCTTGCAAGGCCCTTCCCAGCAACGGATCGAGTGTTGCCGCGAGGCCTGTCGTCCCTTCGTGCCCGTCAGCCCCGAACCAGCGGTCGAAGGGGCGGTTCGAGTACTGCCGCTGCCGTCTCCCGTCGAAATATGCAATGACCGCCGGCACATTGTCCGCGATTGCCCGCAGGCGGGCCTCGTTGTCACGCAGCAGCTGCTCCATGCGCAGCTGGTCGGTCATGTCGCGCACCAGCACCAGCCGCACCTTGCGCCCGCCGAGGGATGTCGGGTAGGAATAGATTTCGACGTCGACCGGCTCGCCGTTCTTGCGCAAATGCCGCTTCTGAAGATGTTCGACGATACCGACCGGACGATTCGAGGACCCGTTGTATCGCTCACGGTTTTCCGGGGTCTGGATATCAATCAGGCTGAGGGAAAGCATCTCTTCGCGGGTGTAACCGTAAAGCTCCAGGCAGGCGTCGTTGACATCGAGGAATTCGAGACTCTCCTCATCGCGCAGATACATCGGCAGCGGGGTCAGAGCGAAAATCTGCCGGTAGCGGGCCTCGCTCTCGAGGACCCGTGACTCGCTTTCCACCTGGTCGGAAATATCCTCGATCACGGAAATCAGATAGCTTGCCCCGCCGCCGCCATCATGGGCTCGCTCGACCACTCTCGAAACCGCCAGATTCACCCAGATCGGCCGGCCGTCCTTGCGCCGGTAACGCTTGCGGCGGGAGTAGCTGGACACGGTGCCCGCCATCAGCTGACGGTTCATCTGCAGCGTGGTGTCAAGATCATCCTCGACAGTCAGTTCTGTCGTGGTTTTCTGCAACAGTTCACTCTCGGAGTAGCCGAGAATCTCGCACAGTTTACGATTCACCCGCAGGAAGCGCGGGCGCTCCGCAAGGGCACGGATCGCAATGCCCACCGATGCCTGCTCAAACACCGCCCGGAAACGTGCCTCGCTTTCCTCCAAGGCGGCCTGCGCGACGCGCCGGTCAGTCACATCCAGCGCCACGACCAGGCGCGCCGGCTTGCCGTCGAAAACAAAGGGGTGCGCGGTGATTTCCATGTAGAGCAGGCGGCCATCCCGCGCCCGGTGGCGCCGCTCGAAAAAGGCGGTCTCCTTCGGATCGCGCTCGCGCAGCTGGCGGTCGACGTAATCCCGGTCCTCGGGACACTGCAGGTCTATCGCGCTCATCCGCAACAGCTCCTCGCGCGAATAGCCGTATTTGGCCACCATCGCATCGTTGACGGCCAGGAATTTCGGAATCCCGGTCTCCGCCACCCACATCGGCAAGGGCGCGGACTCGAAAATCTGCCGGTAGCGCCGCTCCCCCTCCTCCAGCGCCGCGACCATCCGCGCGCGTTCGGTGACGTCCTGCACCGTCGCCAGCACACCGGCGAACCGGCCCGACTCGTCGGTGAGCGGCGTATTACGCCATTCGCAGATGATGCGCTCACCGTTCTTGCGCAGATTCTCGTTGGTACCGGATACCCCGCTGTCGCCGGCCTGCAGTCGCGCGCGGCGCGCCCAGACCTGCGGACGGATCTCCTCCGGGGCCACGCGCTCCGCGATGTCCCGCCCCTGCAATTCGCGCATCGAGTAGCCGAACAGGCGCTCGGCCGCAGGGTTGCAGTAAACCACCCGGAACTGCTCGTCCTGCATCACGCAGGCAATCGGCATGTGCTGCAGTTGCCACTCCAGCCGGTCCAGCAGTTGCTGGCGTTCACGCTGCAGCGTGCTGCTGGCCTTCTGCGCTTCGGTGCTGTCGAGGTATTGCCCGATATCCCTGCCGATGGAGTCCAGGGTGTCAAGCGTCACCTGGTCGGGTGCCTCCACCCGGTCGCTGAAGAACTCGATCGCATCCTCCGTCCCCCTGCTGCGCGGAACAGGTATCGCGATCGCTCCACGGAGGCCCGCGGCGCCCGCCAGCGCGCTGCGCCTGAGGCTTGTCGGCTCGTGATCCGTGAACCAGATGATCCTGCCCTCTGCGATCGCCCGGCTGACCGTGCCTTTCTGCGGATCAGCGGTCTTCGGCTGCCTCGCGAATTCGACGAAGGCATCGGCCTGGACACCGGGCGCCAGCCAGTATTCATGGCAGGTCAGCATGAGAGTGCCGGGTTCGAGGCGGCGGTGCGCCCCCCACTTCCACTCCATGGTCCGGCAGATTGTCGCCAGAACCTCGCGAATTGCCAGGGCGGGATCCTGTTCCTGGCCGAGGATGCGCGTCACATCGTGCTGCATGCGCAGGCGCTGGCGCAGCGTGATCTCGGAAGTGATGTCGTTGCCGATGCCGTGATAGCCCTGCAGCCCGCCGCCTGCTCCGAACAGCGGCTCTCCGCTGATGCTGCCATAGACCACGACCGCCTGCGGACTGATGATGCGTAACGCAAGGTCGCGGAACGGCAAACGCCGCGCGATGCCGGACTGGTGCACGGACCAGTCGCCCCCGACCGGCGTGATCGAATCGACATCCCAGAGCGCCCTGCCCAGCACCATGTCTCGGGACAATCCGCTGATGCGGCAAAAGCCTTCCGAAATGTCCTTGATCCGGTAGCGCTCGTCCGTCTCCCAATACCAGTCCGAACCCAGCGCATTGAGGGCCCTGAAGCGCGCCTCGCTGCCGCGCAACGCGGCCTGCATGGCCTCGCGGCGGCTCAGCAGTGCCAGCAGCGGCACGGTGCCGCCGGCAAGAATGGCCAGCAGCAGAACAGCAACAATCCGGTAACGCGGCGCTTTCACAGCGCCGCCTGCCGCCGCATCCGCCGCCAGCATGCCGACACCCACGGACAGGCCACGCGCGTCGATACTGCAGGTGCTGCTGATGCGGCTGAGACCGTCGATGGGGTCGTCGGTGCTTCCCGTACTGCATTCTTGCCCGGCCGGCAGCGGTCGGGACTGTTCCGCAAAGCGCCGTTCGCCTGCTGCGCCACCGTCCGGCACCCGCGCAATCAGCAGTCCGTCGCGATCCAGCAGCTCAAGCAGGCCGCCGCTGCCGAGGCGCAGCTCCTCATGGCGGCGCTGCAGCCAGGCGGCATCGAACGCTGCCATCATGATACCGGCAACTTTGCCGTCCCCGTCGGGGACCGGCAGGCTCAGGTGCATCGCCTGGGCGTCGGCACCCCGAAGGAGCGGCGTGATGTGCATCGCGGCCGGCTCGCGCCGGTGAGCCCGCAGGTGCCGCTCGGCGAGGTCCGCCGGCAGCACGGCTTCGCGGCTCCCCCAGACCTTTCGGCCCGCCGGGTCGAGCAGAAAAAAGCCGGCCGTCTTGTCGCTTCTCGCGGCAACCATCCGCGACAGCCGCAGCGCCGCAGCCTCGAGTCCGTCACGCTGCGCCTCGACGGCGGCCACTCGCAGCAGGCTTTCAATCACATCCAGTTCCGCATCGAGCTGGCCGCGCAGCGAGCGGGCGAGAGTCTCGGCATGCCGCTCGGCAAAGCGGAGCGCATCGGCGCGATCCTTGCGAATGAGTATCTCCGTGCCAACGACAACCGCAAGGCCAAGCATCAGCGCACTGCACAGCAGGACAACCCGCAGGGCGCGCGGCCTTCGCGATGCCTCAAGGGGCTCGGACACTGCGCCGCCTTTGTCCTGAACGGCGGAAGAATTCACGGTCTGCATGGCGCGATGTGGCGAGGCGGGCGGGGCTGCGGCGGGCCGGATTGCAGGGCTTCATCTTATAATCGCAGGGGAACATTGTCTAACTGCGCCGTTCAAACCGAACTGCCCCATCTGCAAGGAAGGCCTCATTCCAATGTCGTCACAGCTCAACGCGGTTGCAGAACAGATCAACGGCATCATCCTTGGCAAGGCTCACCAGATCCGGCTTGCCATCGCCTGCCTGCTCGCGCGCGGCCATCTCCTGATCGAGGACGTTCCGGGCGTCGGCAAGACCACGCTCGCCCACGCCATCGCAACCTCGCTGGGCCTGCGCTTCCAGCGCATCCAGTTCACCAGCGACCTGCTGCCTGCGGACATACTGGGCATTTCCGTGTACAACCGGGACACCGGCGGTTTCGAATTCCACCCCGGTCCGGTGTTCACCAATGTCGTACTGGCCGATGAAGTCAACCGGGCCACGCCGCGTGCCCAGAGCGCGCTGCTCGAGGCGATGGAAGAAAACCAGGTCACCATAGAAGGCGAGACCCGGCAGCTGCCGGTACCCTTCTTCGTCATCGCGACACAGAATCCCTCCTACCAGATCGGCACCTTCCCGCTGCCCGAATCGCAGCTCGACCGCTTCCTGATGCGCATCGAGCTCGGATACCCGGATGCCGAGGCCGAACGCGCGCTGCTCAATGGCGACAACCGGCGCGACATGCTGCAGCGCCTGCAACCCAGGCTGGATGCGGGAGGCCTCGCGGCCCTGCAGCTCGAGGTCCAGCAGGTGCACGCTTCAGCCGCGCTGCTCGATTACCTCCAGGCGCTGGTCAACACCACGCGCCGCTCGCCGGCCTTTGCGCACGGCCTCTCGCCGCGAGCATCGCTGGCGCTGCTGCAGGGCGCGCGTGCCTGGGCGTACATGGACGACCGCAGGCATGTGCTGCCCGAGGATATCCAGGCTGTCCTGCCTGCGGTGGTTGCGCACCGCCTGAGCCCGGCCAGCGAGACAGCCGGCACCAGCGGGACCGCCCTTGCCACCCAGCTGCTCGAGGAAGTGGCAATTCCCTGATGCAGCCTCTGACCGCCACACTCTCGGCAGCGGCCGCACTCAAGGGCCGTATTCTCGACTGGATATTCCAGTGGCGCGGCCCGGAACGCGGCACCATTGTGCTGGTGCAACGCCGCGTGTTCATCCTGCCGACACGCCAGGGCCTGCTGTTCGGAGGCGTGATCCTGCTGATGCTGCTGGGTTCGGTGAATTACGACCTTTCCCTGGGCTTCATCCTGTCCTTCCTGCTTGGCGCGAGCGGCATCCAGTCGATGCTGCATACCTTCCGCAACCTGGCGAACCTGCGCATTTCGGCCGGACGGGTCACCCCGGTTTTTGCCGGCGAAACCGCCGAGTTCCACATCCGCATCGCCAATGCCGCGCGCATGCCCCGCTACAGCGTGGCGGTGACCCGTGACCGCGATACAGCGGACTATGTCGACGTACCGGCCGACGGCGAGGCAGTCGCCACCGTTCCCGTCCCCGCGTTGCGCCGGGGCTGGCTGCGCCCCGGCAGGATCACGCTGTTCACCTTTTTTCCTGTTGGCCTGTTCCGTGCATGGTCCTATGCCGACCTCGACATGCATTGCCTCGTGTACCCGGCGCCCGTGAACCCGGGTTTGCCCCTGCCCCGCCTGCAGGCCGGCGACGGCAAGGGCGGCGCCCAGGGACTGGGACAGGACGAATTCGCCGGATTGCGGCCCTACCGTCCGGGCGACTCGCCCCGCCACGTGGCCTGGAAAGCGGTTGCCCGCAATGACCTGCTGATGACCAAGCAGTTCGCGGGCCGTGTTGCCGCGGAGCTGTGGCTGTCCTGGGATCAGCTGCCGCCGGAGCTGGATAGCGAACGCAGGCTGGAACACCTGGCGCGCTGGGTCCTCGACGCCGACGCCGAAGGACTCGCCTACGGACTGCGGCTGCCGGGCTCGGTCATCCCGATCGACTCGGGCGCCGCGCATCGCGCGGAATGCCTGCGCGCCCTTGCCCTGCATGAAACGGCTGCCGACCGCCCTTAATTCGCACCCGCTCGTCAGCCGTGAAATCCACTGGCTGACCGCGGCTTTCCTGTTCGCGGCAGCGCCGCACCTGCTGCGCATGCCGCTTTGGATATCGGGGCTGGTCGCAGGCATCGCCGCGATGCGGCTGCTGCAGTTGCGCCTGCGTTTCGCGCTGCCCCGCAAATGGCTTCTGGCACTGGTGGCGGTAGCCGCGGCGGGCGGCATCCTGTTGCAGTATCGCACGCTGTTCGGCCGGGATGCCGGCGTATCGATGCTGGTGATCATGCTGGCGCTCAAGCTGCTCGAGACGCATACCCGCCGGGACGGCATGCTGCTTGGTTTTCTCGGCTGCTTCCTGCTGGTAACCAACTTTCTGCATTCCCAGACCATACCTACCGCACTCTACATGCTGATCTGCGCCTGGTTCCTGCTCGCCACGCTCATCGGCCTGCAGTACACGGGCACCTGGCCCGGATGGCGCCACCAGATTCAGCGCGCCGGCGTCCTGATGGTGCAGGCGGTGCCGCTGATGGCGGTGTTGTTCCTGCTGTTTCCGCGTGTACAGGGTCCACTGTGGGGACTGCCTCAGGACGCCTACGCCGGCCTGACAGGGCTTTCCGACAACATGAGCCCGGGCAGCCTGAACAACCTGATCCTGTCCTACGACGTTGCTTTCCGCGCCGAATTCAAGGACGGCAGGACACCGGAGGCAAAGGATCTCTACTGGCGCGGCCCCGTGCTGTGGGACTACGACGGGCGCACCTGGACCGCGCCGCGGCTGACCCAGAGCACCGAGGACCTGCCTGCGGGCGGCGACCTCGAATACACGGTGACCCTGGAGCCTCACAACAAGCGCTGGCTGTTCGCACTCGAATTTCCCGGTCAGAAGCCGCCACGCGCGATCGCGACCCGCGACATGCAGCTGCTCAGTTTCACGCCGGTGCGCAGCCGGCTGCGCTACGAAATGACCTCGGCGATCGGTGCCGCCTACGGCGCCGATGACGACCGCATGGTGCTTGCGCGCTCGCTGCGCCTGCCGGCGGACAGCAATCCGCGCGCCGCCGCCTTCGCCGCGGAACTGCGCAACCGGCACCGCGAGGACCGCGACCTCGTGTCGGCCGTGCTGACCCTGTTCCGCAACGAAAATTTTGTCTACACGCTGACGCCGCCGTTGCTGGGCCAGCACCCGGTGGACGAGTTTCTTTTCGACACCCGCCGCGGTTTCTGCGAGCACTACGCTTCGGCCTTCACCGTGCTGATGCGTGCAGCCGGCATTCCCGCGCGCGTGGTCACCGGCTACCAGGGCGGCGAAGTCAATCCGGTCGGGGGCTATATCCTGGTGCGCCAGGCCGACGCCCATGCCTGGGTGGAAGTCTGGCTGGAAAACGCCGGCTGGGTGCGTGTCGATCCCACCGCCGCGGTATCGCCGGCGCGGGTGGAACGCGGCATCGCATCGGCGCTGCCGCGCAGCGACCCCCTGCCGATGTTCGTACGTGGCGACTTCGCCATGCTGCAGAGGATGCGCCTGACCTGGGACTCGATCACTTACAGCTGGAACCAGTGGGTGCTGGGCTACAACCCCGAGCGGCAGCGGCGTTTCCTCAGCCATTTGGGCTTCAGCGAAGCCGGCTGGCAGACTCTGTCGGTGGTGCTGGTGGTGTTTGCCGGCATGGCCGTGCTGATCGGTGCCGGCCTCGCACTGCGCGATTTGCGCGGCGTGCGCCGGGATCCGGCGAAGCTCGCGTATGACCGCTTCTGCCGCAAGCTATCCAGACGCGGCGTGCCGCGCGGGGCCGCCGAAGGCCCGCGGGTTTTCGCAAGTCGCGCCGCGCGGCAACGGCCGGATCTTGCCGCTGCGATCAACGACATCACCACACTGTATGTCGGCCTGCGCTACGCGGGAGACAGCGGCACAGCGGAAGCATTGCAACAACTGGAACGGCGCATACGCGCGTTCAAACCGTAAATATCCATTAAAATCAAATAGTTATTTTGGTCAACCGGCGGGAGGCAGGAGACCTGCGGGATCCACGGGTTTGCCCATCAGCCGGATCTCGAAATGCAGCTTGACCCGATCGCTGTCGGTATCGCCCATTTCAGCGATTTTCTGGCCCCTTGCCACCGACTGGCCTTCCTTGACGAGCAATTCGCGATTATGGGCATAAACGCTCAAGTACTTCTCGTTGTGCTTGATGACGATCAGCTTGCCCAGGCCCCGTATCCCGGTGCCGCTGAAAATCACCCTTCCCGCCCCTGCGGCGACCACCGGTTGCCCCAATTTTCCGGCGATGCCTATGCCCTTGTTGGATGCGTCGTTGAAGTTGCTGATCACTTTCCCGCTGACCGGCCAGATCCAGCCGATGTCATCGTCCCCCTGCGCGCGATCCCGGGGAAACGGCTTGGGCGTCACGGCGGGCTCCGGCTTGACTCCCGAGAGCTGCGCATAGGCCTGATCGCTGTACGGCACGCGCACGCCGCGCGGCTCTGTCCTTGGACCCGCAGCCGCCGCACCGCGCTCCTCTCCGCCGAGCGGACGGCCTTCGATGGCGCCTGCCGGTGCGCGCAGGGGTGCAGCCACGACCCCTTGGGGCGGAGACAGGCGCAGCTGCTGGCCAACCCGGATGCGCGAAGGTTCGATGTTGTTCCAGGCCGCGAGTTCGCGGTAATCCAGGCCGTATTCGAGGGCAATGCCGTATAGCGTGTCGCCGGCCCTGACCGTATAGAAATCCGGCCGCTGCCGCTCCGGCGCCTGCACCGCGCGGACCGGCGGTTTGGGCTGCGTTTTCGCCTGCTGCGGCGGCAATCGTTCCGCCACGGGCGCAGGCCGCGAAGCCACGCAGCCCGCGAGAGCCAGCATCAGGGAGACCGCCAGGATGCAAGGGCCTGCCGGGACACGCTGCACCCTGCTTCGCACCGGCTGCTCAGCCCAGACCGGGAAGCAGCGGTACGAACCTGGCATCCTCCACCTTGCGGTCGACATAGCCTTGCGGTGTTCTTTCAATGACGTGCAGCGCCTGTTTGTCACGGTTTGTCAGAGGAATTACCAGTTTACCACCCACCGCGAGCTGCTCGCGCAGCGCCTGCGGCACGTGGGTCGCCGCTGCTGCGACAACAATTCCGTCAAAAGGTGCCTGCTCCGGCATGCCGAACTGCCCGTCGGCATTGCGCACCCGTACATTGTGCGCGCGCGCATCGCGAAGATGGCGGCGTGCCTTGGTCAGCAGCGGTGCCAGGCGTTCGATCGAGTAGACCTCCCGCGCGAGGCGCGACAGCACCGCGGCCTGATAGCCGCAGCCGGTGCCGATCTCGAGAACCTTGCCCAGCGTGGCGCCGCTGCCGCGCAGCAGTTCCAGCATCCGGGCAACGGTGTACGGGCTGGAAATGGTCTGTCCGAATCCCAGCGGCAGCGCCATGTCCTCGTAGGCACGGCTCGCCAGCGCCTCGTCGACAAAAATATGCCGAGGCACCTCTCCCATGGCACCGAGGATCACCTCGTCGCGTATGCCCTGGGTGCGCAAGCGCTCGACCATGCGCAGGCGCGTCCGCTGCGAGGTCATGCCGATGCCCGAATTCGCCGCGTTCATGCCTTGCCCCCGAGACCCAGCCATCGCTGTACGGTTTCCATCTGCGCGAAGCGCGTGAGGTCCATCTGCAATGGCGTGACCGACACCCGGTTCGACGCTGCGGCATGGAAATCGGTGCCCTCTCCTGCGTCCTGGGCGCCGCCCGCGGCGCCGACCCAGTAGACCGTTTCGCCGCGCGGCGTGCTTGCCTTGACCACGGGCTCCGCCTTGTGGCGTTTGCCGAGCCGGGTGACCTGCACGCCCTGCAGTGCCTCGTAGGGCAGGTCCGGAACGTTGACGTTCAGCAGCACCGAACCTTCCACGTGATGTTTCAGGAAGCGCTCAACCAGTTCGGCAGCCACGCGACCCGCCGTGTCAAAGTGATCCCTTCCGCTGGCAACCAGGGAAACCGCGATGGAAGGGATGCCCAGCAGGAATCCCTCGGTCGCCGCAGCCACCGTGCCGGAGTAAATGGTGTCATCGCCCATGTTGGCACCGTGATTGATGCCCGAGACCACGACATCGGGAAGGTCCGGCAACAGGCCGGTCACCGCAAGGTGCACGCAATCGGTCGGCGTCCCGTTCACATACCAGTAGCCGTTGCCTGCGCGGCGCACCGAAAGCGGCCGGTCCAGGGTCAGCGAATTGCTCGCGCCGCTGCGATCCCGTTCGGGTGCAACGACGGTGACGCTGCCGAGCGGGGACAGTGCCTTTTCCAGGGCCGCAAGTCCCGGTGCGAAATAACCGTCATCATTGCTGAGCAGGATGCGCACGCTGGTGTTTCAGTCTGCTTTTCGAATGGCCCGGGGGATCTCCGCAGGCCGTTGTTCTGTGTTCCGCCGTCCCTTGACTGCGACGCGGATTTTAGCACGCACTGCTGTCCGGACCGGAGACCGGTGCTAGGATATGCGCTCTCATCAACCACCGGATCAACACCATGGCGCCCATCGGCTTCCGTATCCTGCCCTTTGCCCCGCAACCCTCGAAGAAAATCATCGACACGCTGCGCAAGACCGCGACCGCGCACCTCAGCGACAACATGCATCGCCTGCATGCGATCGGCCCGGACCTCTTCCCCTGCCACAGCGGCGGACGCATGGTCGGAACCGCCCTGACGGTGAAAGTTGGCCCCGGTGACAACCTGATGGTGCACAAGGCGATCGACATCTGCCGCCCGGGAGATGTCATTGTCGTCGATGCTGGCGGCGTATGCACCCAGGCGATCATCGGCGAGATCATGTCGGCCATTGCCGAGCGCAACGGCGCCGCCGGCATGGTGATTGACGGCGCAATCCGCGACGCGGACGCTCTGGCGCAGTCGAAATTCCCGGTCTATGCGCGCGGCATCACCCATCGCGGCCCCTACAAGAACGGCCCCGGCGAGATGAACGTGCCGGTGGTGATCGGCGAGGCCGTGGTGAACCCCGGCGACATCATCGTCGGAGATGACGACGGCCTCGTCGCCATTCCCCAGGACCTGATCGAGGAAACCCTGAGGCTTGCGAAACTCCAGGAAAAGAAGGAATCCGACCTGCTCAAGGCCATCCGCGGCGGCAAGAAGCTCGACCGCGCCTGGGTCGACGAGAGTCTTCGCAGCAAAGGCTGCATCATCCCGCCGAAGATGCGCTGATGGCAGGACCGCTCGCCGGGGTCACCGTGGTCGACATGACCACGGTGGTCATGGGCCCCTATGCGACGCAGATCCTCGGCGATCTCGGCGCTGAAGTCATCAAGGTCGAAGCGCCTGGTGGCGACAACGTGCGCCACGTCGGCCCCATGCGCAACCGCGGCATGGGGCATATGTTCCTGCACCTGAACCGCAACAAGAAGAGCATCGTGCTCGACCTGAAGCAGCCCGCTGGCCGCGACGCACTGCTGCGGATCGCCGCGAAGGCCGACGTGCTGATCTACAACGTCCGGCCACAGGCCATGCATCGCCTGCGCCTGGGCTACGCCGATGTTGCCGCAGCCAATCCGCGCATCCTCTACGTTGGCGCCTACGGCTACGGTCAGCAGGGCCCCTAC
Organism: Burkholderiales bacterium; assembly: GCA_019634975.1. Classification (GTDB taxonomy): domain Bacteria; phylum Pseudomonadota; class Gammaproteobacteria; order Burkholderiales; family SG8-41. The sequence goes on along the minus strand of JAHCAI010000013.1, from coordinate 11,415 downwards.
GCCGCGCGCCCCGCGTACGACGACCTGATCCAGGGCATGACCGGACTGCCCTGGCTCGCGCAGCAGGCCGGCTCGGGGGATCCACGCTACATCCCGGCAACGCTGGCTGACCGCATCGTCGGCCTGCACGCGGCCTACGCGGTGACCACCGCGCTCTACGAGCGCGAACGCAGCGGCCTGGGCCAGGCCGTCGAAGTGCCGATGTTCGAATGCATGAGCCAGATGGTCCTCGGCGACCATTTCGGCGGCCGCAGCTTTGAACCGCCGCTGGGTACCTCGGGCTATGCCCGGATGCTGGCCCCCGAGCGCAGGCCCTTCAAGACCCGCGACGGCCATGTCTGCGTGCTGATGTACAACGACAAGCAGTGGGAAGCCTTTTTCCGGCTGATCGGGCGCGAGGACCTGTTTCGCGATGATCCCCGCTTCAACAGCCATGAGAGCCGCTCCGCGCGGATTGCGGAAGCCAACGCCTTCGTCGCCGGCGAAATGCGCAAACGCACAACCGCCGAATGGCTGCAGGCGCTTGCTGCAGCGGACATCCCCTGCGCGCCGATGAACTCCATCGACGATGTCATCGACGACACGCACCTGAATGGCAGCGGTTTCATACGCGGTGAGGATCACCCCAGCGAAGGCCGGCTGCGTACCACGGCGGCCGCCACGCAGTGGTCACGCACGGCACCGGCTCCGCAGTGCGGCGCGCCGCGCCTCGGCGAACATGGCGGCGAGCTGCTGCGTGCCGCCGGCTACAGCGATGAAGAAATCCGCGCGCTGGCGGCGGCCGGCGTCACCAGCCTCCCCGCCTGACCGGGAACCGTAATGGACTTCGAGTTCTCCGCCGAGCAACGTGCGATCCGCGACGCGATCGAGCGCGTCTGCGCCCGCTTCGACGCGGGTTACTGGCTGCAGAGGGACCGCGATGGCGGTTTCCCCCATGAGTTTCACGCGGCGATCGCCGCCGACGGCTGGCTGGGAATCGCGATGCCCGAGGAGTATGGCGGCAGCGGCCTCGGCATAACCGAGGCTGCGCTGATGATGGAAACCATCGCCGCCTCGGGTGCGGGATTTTCCGGCGCATCCGCGGTGCACATGAACATCTTCGGCCTGCACCCGGTGGTGGTGTACGCCTCCGACGAACAGAAGAAACGCTGGTTGCCGCCATTGATCGCGGGGCATGACAAGGCCTGCTTCGGCGTCACCGAACCCGGTGCCGGCCTCAACACCACCAGGCTCAGCACCCGGGCGGTTCGTGAGGGTGACGACTATCTGATCTCCGGCCAGAAGGTGTGGATCTCGACCGCCCAGGTCGCCAACAAGATCCTGCTGCTGGCGCGCACGACGCCGCTGGAGGAGACCGCCAACCCCGTCGATGGGCTGACCCTGTTCTACGCCGACATCGACCGCAGCACATTCGAGGCGCGCGAGATTGACAAGATGGGGCGCAAGGCCGTCGACTCCAACCAGGTATTCATCGACGGCATGCGCGTGCCGGCTGCCGACCGCATCGGCGAGGAAGGCCAGGGCTTCCGCTACATCCTCGACGGTCTCAATCCGGAGCGCATCCTGGTCGCCGCCGAAGCCGCCGGGCTGGGCCGCGCCGCCCTCGAGCGCGCAGCGCGTTATGCCGGGGAGCGCATCGTGTTCGAGCGGCCGATCGGCCAGAACCAGGCGATCCAGCACCCGCTGGCACAGCGCTGGATCGAACTCGAGGCGGCCCGGCTGCTCACCTACCGGGCGGCAACCCTTTACGACGCCGGCAAGCCCTGTGGCGCGGAAGCCAACGCCGCGAAATATTTCGCCGGCGAAGCCGGCTTCAAGGCCTGCGAGACCGCGGTGCTGACCCATGGCGGCATGGGATATGCGAAGGAATTCCACGTCGAACGCTATCTGCGCGAATCGATGATCGCGCGCATCGCGCCGGTCAGCCCTCAGCTGATCCTCTGCTACATCGCCGAGCGTGTGCTCGGGCTGCCGAAATCCTACTGATCCCGCCGCGCACCGTACCGCAGAAGCTCCCGCCGTACCGCCTCGACCCCTGCAGCGATATCCTCGCCGGCCTCCATCAGCGGCAGAAAGCCGGTCACCCGGCGCCGGTAATTGAAATATACGGGCAGCACCGGCACGCTGGCGGCCTTCGCGATGCGATGGAAACCCGATTTGAAACGGGCGCCGCGGCTGCGCGTGCCCTCCGGCGTGATCGCCAGCCAGAGCCGGTCACGCCGGCCGAACTCGGCCGCCAAGGCATCGGCCATGTCGTCGGGCTGTGCACGGTTGACCGGAATGCCGCCCAGCCAGCGCAGAAAGGGGCCCAGCGGCCAGAAAAACAGCGTGTGCTTGGCGATGAACGAAACCCGCAGCCCGAGCGTGAACAGGAATGCTGCGCCTATGACGAAATCCCAACTGGAAGAATGCGGCGCGATGGCGACAACCAGGCGCGGGCTGTCCGGGAGCCTGCCCTCGGCGCGCCAGCGCAATGCGCGCAGCACCAGGCGCCCGATCAGTGCCAGGGGGCCATACGCCCTGCGCGGTACCGCGGTTCCGACACGCAGGTCCCCGACCGCCATCGCTTCCGCGCCGTCTTCGAAGCCATTCACGCGGGCAGTGCCTCCTCCGCCACGACATGTCAGCGGTCGTGATAGACCGCCAAATATTCTGAATAAGTATATGTTTTTTAACGTTTTTTTACGATTTCTCCGCAGGATCAAAGGCATAAGGCCGGTCATGCTCCAGCGACGGCATCATGCTGCGGATTTTCGCCACGCGCGCCGGATCGATATCGGCATAGACAATGCCCGGATCTTCGCCGGCATCGGCGAGCACTTCACCCCAGGGATCAACGATCAAGGCATGTCCGTAGGTCTGGCGGTTACCGGCATGCTCTCCGCACATCGCAGGGGCAAAGATATAGGCGGCGTTCTCTATCGCGCGCGCCCTGATCAGGGTATGCCAGTGAGCCTTGCCCGTCTGGCGCTGAAAGGACGAGGGTACCGCAATGAAGCCGGCACCACGCTGGGCCAGGGCACGGAAGAGCTGCGGAAAACGAAGATCGTAGCAGACGGTCATGCCGATCCCGCCCCAGGGCGTATGCCCGATCACCGCACGATCACCCGGCTTGTAGGTCGACGACTCGCGTATAACCTTGCCATCGGGTAGCGTCACATCGAACATGTGGATCTTGTCATAGTGCGCGACCACGCGGCCGTCCGCAGCAATCAGCAAGGAGCGGTTGGCGATGCGCCCGTCTTCGGACCTGAGCGTCAGCGATCCGGCAAGGAACCAGACACCGGTATCGCGCGCCAGTGCCTGCAATTCGCGCAGCGCGCCGCCGCCATCCGGCGGCAGCGCGTTCTCGCGCATGACGCGGCCGCTGCCGTCCATCATCAGGAAATACTCCGGCGAGAGGACGAGGTCCGCACCGCTCTTGGCGGCTTCCGCCGTCATCTGCCGAACGACAGTCATGTTCGCCTCCAGGTCATTGCCGCTGTTGATCTGCAGGCAGGCGATGCGAAACGGCGAGGTCATGTCAGGAAAGATTCCGGAGATAATTGTACGCTCACGTCCGGGCGGCTCGCGCCTGCCACAGACATCAAAATGCGCGGGGCGATGCTTTGTCCTGCTGGCAAAGAGAGCCGGACACGGACCTCGAGTCTATCAACTTCCGTAACGCCAACGAAGCGGAGCAGGCGCGCTGCGCAGCAGGTTTCCGCCGCCAGGCCATGCATGGCTTTGCTGATGCGCCTGAAACGGAAAAGGGTTCCTTGCGGAACCCTTTGCTTTAACTGGTCGGGGCGAGAGGATTTGAACCTCCGACCACCTGCACCCCATGCAGGTACGCTACCAGGCTGCGCTACGCCCCGAGGAGCCGGATTATACATCAGCGCGCGGCGGGAAACCTTCTGCCCGCTCAGGCACGCAGCTCTTCAATGACGGTCTTCAGCTCCTGGCGCAGCTTCGTCAATACGGGCTTTGCCACGGCTGCCGCCGTCGCATCCCCGGTGCGGCGTGAATGGCGCGCAGGCTCGCTGGACATTTCTTCGAGTCGATTGCGTGCCCCGCTGATCGTGAACCCCTGATCGTAGAGCAGTTCCCGGATACGCCTGATCAGCAGCACCTCGTGGTGCTGGTAATAGCGCCGGTTGCCGCGGCGCTTGACCGGCCGCAGCTGGGTGAACTCCTGTTCCCAGTAACGCAAAACGTGCGGCTTCACCCCGCACAGTTCGCTGACTTCACCGATCGTGAAATATCGCTTTGCCGGGATCGGCGGGAGCTGCGACTTAGGGCTGCCGCTGGTTTCCATGGAAATGCTGCTCCACCATCGACTTCAATTTTTGTGATGCGTGGAACGTGACGACACGGCGCGCCGAGATGGGGATTTCTTCGCCGGTCTTCGGATTGCGGCCAGGACGCTGCGGTTTGTCGCGAAGCTGGAAATTGCCGAACCCGGACAATTTGACTCCCCTGCCGTTTTCCAGCGCGAGGCGGACCTCGTCAAAAAAGGACTCCACCATGTCCTTGGCTTCGCGCTTGTTGAAGCCCACCTTCTCGAACAGCAGATCGGCGAGTTCCGCTTTAGTTAACGTCATCTTGTCCCCTCTCAACGAAGCTTCGCGTTGAACTTTTCCTGCAGAATCTGGCGCAGCTCAGACATCGCTTTTTCAGCTTCTGCGTCCGTCAAGGTTTTTTGAGTATCCTGCAATAACACACTGAATGCAAGACTTTTTTTGCCTTTTTGGACCCCCTCGCCGCGGTATAAATCGAACACCGTGACGTCCCGCAAAATCGCCGGCCCGGCCCTCCTCAGCTCGGCGATGATGTCGCCAAAGCGGACGCTTTCTTCGAACTCCGCGGCCAGATCGCGGCGCATGGCCGGGAACTTGGGCACTTCCCCGCCGGCCGGCAGCGGGCGCTTCTCGACGGCAGCCAGCTCGAGCTCAAACAGCACCGGAGACGCCGCCAGATCATACTTCCGCTGCCAGCGCGGATGCAATTCCCCGATCCAGCCGATCTCCTGTCCGTCCAGCACAACACGCGCCGACTTGCCGGGATGCAGCGCCGGATGCTCTGCGGGCACGAAAATCGCCACGGCCGGCGCCAGCAGCGCTTCCAGATCCGCCTTCAGGTCGAAAAAATCGGTGATCCGCGCAGGCACCCCCCACTGCTGCGGGTGCGCATCGCCATAAGCCACAGCCCCCACACGCCAGGGCTGGGGATATCCCGGTGCATTGATGAAGCAGCGTCCGATTTCGAACATGCGCAACCGTGGCTGCTTGCGGCTTGCGTTGAATCCGACGGCCTGGACCAGTCCGCCGATCAGGCTCGAGCGCATCACGCCCATCTGGCTGGCGATCGGGTTGGCCAGCGCGACCGGATCCGGATTCGAACAGAAATCCGCTTCCCAGGCGCTATCCACGAAGCTGTAGGTGACAACTTCCTGGAAATCCAGTGCCGCCAGCGTTCGCCGGACCGTTGCCGCACCGCGTTGGGCTTCGGCCGCAGGCAGCATGTTCGCCCGCGCCACTGGCACCTCCGCAGGTATCCGGTCATAACCGGTAACACGCGCCAGTTCCTCGATCAGATCTTCCTCGATGGCGATGTCAAAGCGGTAGCTCGGCGGCGAGACCTCGACCGTGTCACCGGCCAGCACCGGACGGCAGCCCAAGCGCTCGAGGATCGAGACCGCGGCCGCAGCCTCGACACCGAAGCCCAGGATCCGTCGCGCGCGCGGCAGGCGCAGCCTTACCGGCCGGCGTGACGGCAGCGTGCCCGCAACCTCGACAACCGGTCCCGTCCGGCCGCCGCAGATCTGCAAAATGAGCTGGGTCGCACGCTCCATCGCATTGCGTGTTCCGGCGAAATCGACACCGCGCTCGAACCGGTAGGCCGAGTCCGAGCCGAATCCGAGTTCACGGGTCTTGCCGGCAATGACTTCCGGCATGAAGAATGCGCTTTCCAGGATCACGTCACGGGTCCCGCCGGTGACACCGCTGTCCTCGCCGCCCATGATGCCGGCGAGCGCCAGCGGCTGCTTCGCATCGGCAATCACCAGGTAATCGGAATCGAGGCGCAACAGGCTGCCGTTGAGGAGCTTCAGTTCCTCACCATCGCGCGCGCGTCGCACACAAACCCCTCCCGCCACCCGCGCGGCGTCAAAGGCATGCAGCGGCTGTCCCATTTCCAGCAGCACGTAGTTCGTGATGTCGACTACCGCGCTGATCGCGCGGATGCCGCCACGCGCCAGACGCCGCAGCATCCACTCCGGGGTCAAGGCTTTCGCATTCACGCCGCGGATGACACGCGCGCCGTAACGCGGGCAATCGGCCGGCGCCTCGACCGTGACGGCGGCACGGTCCTCGATCTGCGGCCGCAGCGCCGCCGGAGCCGCCCACTTCAGCCTGGCACCGCTCAATGCCGCCACTTCGCGCGCCATGCCCAAGACGCTCAGGCAATCGCCGCGGTTGGGCGTCGGCTTGGTGACCAGCACGTGGTCATCGAGATCCAGCAGATCACGGACCGACATGCCAATGGTCGCAGTCACCGGCAGCTCGAGCAGCCCGTCCGCGCAGTCGCCGAGACCCAGCTCGCGCGCCGAGCAGAGCATGCCCTGCGACTCAACACCGCGCACCTTGGCCGGCTTGATCTCCATGCCCGGGAGCCGCGCGCCGACCAGTGCCGCCGGCACTCGCATGCCGGCGCGCACATTCGGCGCGCCGCAGACGATGGTGAGCGGCGCGGTTCCGGCATTAGCCCTGCATACATTCAGGCGGTCGGCCTGGGGGTGCTTCTCCACCGAGAGCACCTCGGCCACCACCACCCGGTCAAATGGCGGTGCCGCAGGCTCCACCGCCTCCACTTCCACTCCGCCGAAGGTCAGCAGGTCAGACAGTTGCGCGGTCGAGAGCGCCGGGTCGACCAGCTCGCGCAGCCAATGTTCCGAAATTCTCATGGCAGCGGGCGCCTATACGAATTGCTTGAGGAAACGCAGGTCGTTCTCGTAGAACAACCGCAGGTCATTGACGCGGTAACGCAGCATTGTCAGGCGATCGGGCCCCAGGCCGAAAGCAAAGCCCTGATAGCGTTCACTGTCGATGCCGACGTTGCGCAGCACATTGGGATGCACCATGCCGCAGCCACCGACCTCGAGCCAGCCGTCGCCGAAGCTCATGTCGATCTCTGCAGACGGTTCGGTGAACGGGAAGAACGACGGCCGGAAGCGCAGCTGCAGTCCCGGGTCCTCGAAAAAGCGCTGGAAGAAATCCGCCAGCACCCCCTTAAGGTTGGCAAAGCTAACGCTGTCGTCGATCCACAGACCCTCGACCTGGTGGAACATCGGCGAGTGCGTCGCGTCCGAATCCACCCGGTAGACGCGGCCCGGCGCGATGATGCGGATGGGCGGCTGCCGTTGCTCCATGTAACGGATCTGTATCGGCGAAGTGTGCGTGCGCAGCAGATGCCTGCCGTCGGCAAGGTAGAACGTGTCATGCATCGAACGTGCCGGGTGGTTATCCGGCTGGTTCAGCGCCGTGAAATTGTAGAAATCGGTTTCGATTTCCGGACCATCAGCCACTTCGAAGCCGATTGACCGGAACAGCTGTTCGATGCGCTCCATCGTGCGACTCACCGGATGCAGCCCGCCCATTCCCCTGCCGCGACCCGGCAGCGTGACATCGATGGACTCGCCGGCGAGCCTGGCCTCCAGCGCCCGCGCCGCGATGAGCCCGCGACGCGCTTGGAGAGCCTCCTCGAGCTGATGCTTGGCCGCGTTGATGCGCGCGCCCGCAGCGGGACGTTCAGCGGCGGGCAGCTTGCCCAGCCCTTTCAGCAGTTCCGTGAGTGCCCCGGACTTGCCGACGTAACGCGCCTTGGCCTGTTCCAGCGCATCAGCATCGTCGATGCCGCCGAACAGCGCAATCGCCTCTGCAACCAGCTTGTCGAGTTCCTGCATGGGTGAATGTTAGCGGAATCCAGTGAAAAAAAAGGAGGCTCTGCGAGCCTCCTTTTCCGGATGCGTCTGTTTACGCGCCGAGGCTCGTCCTGGCCTGCTCCACAAACCGCTGGAAAGCAGGCTTGTCGAACACGGCGATGTCCGCAAGCACCTTGCGATCGACCTCGATCGCAGCCTTCTTCAGGCCGTTCATGAACACGCTGTAGGTCATGCCGTGCTCGCGGACTGCCGCATTGATGCGGGTGATCCACAGGGCACGGAATTCGCGCTTCTTGGTGCGGCGGTCACGATAGGCATACTGCCCCGCACGCATTACCGCTTCGTTGGCGATGCGGAATACATTGCCGCGACGGCCGCGGAAACCCTTGGCGGCCTTCAGGACCTTCTTGTGCGCCTTGCGGGCGATGACCCCACGTTTGACTCTTGGCATGACTGTTCTCCCCGATCAGTAAGGCAGCATCGCACGCACCGCGCGCTGGTCGGAATCGTGCACCATGGTCGTGCCGCGCAGCTGGCGCTTGCGCTTGGTGCTCTTCTTGGTGAGGATATGGCGCATGTTCGAGGAACTGCGCTTGAACGCGCCGCTGCCCAGCTTCTTGAATCGCTTGGCCGCGCCGCTCTTGCTTTTCATCTTCGGCATGGTGACTCCTGTTTTAGCCTAGCGTCGGGCGCCGGCGTTGCCGCCGGGCTTGAAGCCCGATCACTACTTCTTTTCAACGGTCGCGGATGCCTGCGCCGGAGCGCCCGCTGCCACAACCACCTTGGCCGGCGTTGCCGCCGGTTTTTCACCCGATGCCTTGTCTGCAGCCTTCGGGGAATTCTTCGTTGCTGCAGGCTTGGCCTGCACCTGCACCTTCTTCGGCCCCAGCACCATCACCAGCTGGCGGCCCTCCATCTTCGGGAACTGCTCGACGACGGCCAGATCCATCAGGTCCGTCTTCACGCGCTCCAGCAGGCGAAAGCCGAACTCCTGGTGCGCCATCTCGCGCCCCCTGAAACGCAGCGTGATCTTCGCCTTGTCGCCCTCTTCGAGAAAGCGGGTCAGATTGCGCAGTTTGATCTTGTAGTCGCCTTCGTCCGTACCCGGACGGAATTTCACTTCCTTGACGACGATCTGCTTTTGCTTGAGCCTTGCTTCGTGCTGCTTCTTGCTCTCACGGTACTTGAATTTCCCGTAATCCATGATGCGGCACACCGGCGGCTTTGCCGTGGGCGCAATTTCCACCAGATCCAGTTCGGCTTCCTCGGCCAGCCTGTTGGCGGCAGCGATGCTGATCACACCGACCTGCGAGCCGTCTGCTCCGATGACCCGCACTTCCGGGGCGGTGATTTCACCGTTGATCCGGGCTTCCTTTTCCTGAGCTATGCGAAAACTCCCGATATTCGTTGCATTCAGGCCGAACGCCCCTTTTTCGCGATGTCGCTGTCCAAAAGCGACATGAAGGCATCCAGGGACATCTGCCCCAGATCCTCGCCTCCACGGGAACGCACGGCCACCTTTTGTGCTGCCACTTCCTTGTCGCCGACAACCAGCTGGAAGGGCAGCTTTTTGAGACTATGTTCCCGGATTTTATAGGAAATTTTCTCGTTTCTCAAGTCCGCTTCGGCCCGGAAACCGGCTTTTTTGAGTGTTTCCACGACGCCAGCCACGTGCCCGGCCTGGGCCTCGGAAATGTTCATGACCACGGCCTGCAGCGGGGACAGCCAAGCCGGCATCGCCCCGGCATAGTGCTCGATCAGGATGCCGATGAAACGCTCCAGCGAACCGAGGATGGCACGATGCAGCATCACCGGCGTGCGCCGGCTGTTGTCTTCGGCCACATACTCTGCGCCCAGACGCTGGGGCAATGCGAAATCGAGCTGCAGGGTGCCGCATTGCCAGATCCGGCCCAGCGAGTCTTTCAGTGAAAACTCGATTTTCGGGCCGTAGAAGGCGCCTTCACCGGGATTAAGCTCCCATTCGAGTCCTTTTTCGTCCAACGTCGCCTTGAGTGCGGCCTCGGCACGGTCCCAGACCGCATCATCCCCGATGCGCTTTTCCGGACGCGTGGACAGCTTGACCAGGATATGGTCGAAGCCGAAATCAGCATAGACCCGGCGCAGCAGGTCGACGAAGTCGCCGGCCTCCCGCTGCACCTGCTCCTCGGTGCAGAAAATGTGTGCATCGTCCTGCACGAAGCCGCGCACCCGCATCAGGCCATGCAACGCACCGGAGGGCTCGTTGCGGTGGCAGGAGCCGAACTCGGCGATACGCAGCGGGAGATCGCGATAGCTTTTGACGCCCTGGTTGAAAATCTGAACATGCCCGGGGCAGTTCATCGGCTTCACCGCGTAATCGCGCTTCTCCGATTCGGTCGTGAACATGTATTCACGGTAGTTCTCCCAGTGCCCGGAACGCTCCCACAGCACCCGGTCCATCACCTGCGGCGTGCGCACCTCGCGGTACCCGGCCTCGGTCAGCAAGCCGCGCATGTATTGCTCTATCGCCTGCCAGATCACCCAGCCATTGGCGTGCCAGAACACCATGCCCGGCGCCTCGTCCTGCATGTGAAACAGGTCGAGCTGGCGGCCCAGCTTGCGGTGGTCGCGCTTTTCCGCCTCCTCGAGTCGGTGCAGGTACTGGTCCTGGTCTTCCTTCCGCGCCCAGGCCGTGCCATAAATCCGCTGCAGCATCTCGTTCTTCGAGTCCCCGCGCCAGTAGGCCCCGGCCACCTTCATCAGCTTGAAAACCTTCAGCTTGCCGGTGGACGGCACATGCGGCCCGCGGCAGAGGTCGATGAAATTGCCCTGGCGATACAGCGAAATCGGCTCGTCAGAGGGGATCGACGCGATGATCTGCGACTTGTACTTCTCCCCCATGTCGGAGAAAAACTGCACCGCCTCGTCACGAGGCATCACTTCCCGCACGACGCGGATATCGCGCCTGCTGATTTCCAGCATGCGCTTTTCGATCGCCGCGAGATCCTCGGGCGTGAAGGGCCGCCTGTAGGAAAAATCGTAGTAGAAGCCGTCCTCGATCACCGGCCCGATCGTCACCTGCGCATCGGGAAACAGCTCTTTCACCGCATGGGCCAGCAGGTGCGCCGTCGAGTGCCGCAGCATGTCCAGGCCCTCGGGATTGCGATCGGTGATCACTGCCAGCTCGGCATCCGACTCGATGCGGTGCGAAATATCGACCAGCCTGCCGTTGACCCGCCCGGCGAGTGCCGCCTTGGCAAGTCCGGCACCGATGGAGGCCGCCACCTCGGCCACCGTCACCGGTTGTTCATAGGATCTGACCGATCCGTCGGGCAATGTGATGTTGATCATGTCGGGTTCCGTGACTGGAAACAAAAAAAGTGCGGCAGGCCGCACTTTTTTTCCGCTACCAGAAAATTGACGCAGCTATCGCCGGGCTTCGGGGAAGTTGCAAGTTCGCGGTGTCATAACGCTCGCTTCCTGTGTACCGACGGCTTGGTGTGCGCAATTCAAAT
>JAHCAI010000012.1 GCA_019634975.1 Burkholderiales bacterium | reverse complement strand
AAGAACTGCCTGCGCATGCGGCCCGACCGCATCGTCGTCGGCGAGTGCCGCGGCGGCGAGGCGCTGGACATGCTGCAGGCGATGAACACCGGCCATGACGGCTCGCTGACCACCGCCCACGCCAACACGCCGCGCGACTGTCTGGCCCGCCTCGAGGTGATGACGCTGATGTCCGGCCTCGACCTTCCGATCCGCGCGATCCGCGAACAGATCGCCTCCGCGGTGGACATCATCATCCAGCAGAGCCGCTTCCCCGACGGCTCGCGCAAGGTGACGCACATTTCCGAGATCACCGGCATGGAAGGCGAGGTGATCCAGATGCAGGACATCTTCCTCTACAAGCAGGAGGGCTACGACGAGAAGGGCAAGATCAAGGGCCGTTTCGTCGCCACCGGCAACATACCGGAGCTCTACCAGAGCCTGCAGCAGCGCGGCATCCCGGTCGACCTCAGCATCTTCAAACCCGAGGGCCGCGCCTGATGTTCGACAATCTCGACGCGCTGCTGGCGATACTGGCCTTCATCGGTATCGTCATCTTCTGGTCGATACTGCAGGTCATCCGCGACCTGCTCGCCAAGCAGAAGCAGACCATCGCGCGCCAGGCGGAGGAGGAGGGCGGCCTGCGCGACATGTTCATCGCGGTCGATCCGCAGAAGCTGTTCTACTACAACGTCGCCGCGCTGTTCATCGTGCCGGCGCTGCTGTGGGGGATGACCGGCAACCTGGTGCTGGTCGTCGGCGCCGCTATTGTCATCATCATCCTGCCCAAGCTGTCGGTGAACTGGCTGAAGAAGCGCCGCTTCACCCAGTTCGAGCGCCAGCTGCCGGATGCGCTGCTGATGGTTTCGGGGGCGATGCGCGCCGGTGCGAGCCTGACCGTGGCGATGGAAAGCATGGTCAAGGAGCAGCGGCCACCGCTGTCCCAGGAGTTCGACCTGCTGCTGCGCGAGCAGCGCGTCGGCGTGGATTTCGACACCGCGCTGAAGAACATGGAAAAAAGGCTGCCGATCCAGGACTTCATCATGGTCGTCTCCGGCATGCGCATCTCGCGCGAGGTCGGCGGCAACCTCGCCGACATCCTCGAGACGCTCGCGGACACGCTGCGCCTGAAGCACCAGATGGAAGGCAAGATCAAGGCGCTGACCGCCCAGGGCAAGATGCAGGGCCTGGTGATGACCTGCCTGCCGCTGTTCCTGATGTTCGTGCTGACCCACATGGAGCCGGAGGCGATGGCGCCGCTCTACAACACCTTCGTCGGCTGGGCCACGCTCGCGGTCATCGCGGTGATGGAGGTGGTCGGCTACATGGCCATCCAGAAAATCGTGAGCATCGACGTATGAGCATGGAAACCCTGCTGCCGATGGTCATTGCGCTGCTGATCGGCGGCGCGGTGCTGATTTTCGCGATCGGCCTGCCCAAGCTGAAAAGCGAGGTCCCCGACGAGGACCGCGCCTACATGGATCCGCTGCCGCCGCTGCTGCGCCTGCTGTGGCCGGTGGTGCGTTTCGTCGAGTACCACCTGTGCCAGTTCATCCCGCCCGACGCGCTCGAGCGCACGCACAAGCGCCTGGCGATGACCGGCGTCAGCTACCTGGTCAATGCCGAGCAGTTCTACGCGATCCGCCTGCTGTCGACGATCGGCGGCTTCGGCCTGGTGTGGCTCGCGCTGCGCATGCTCGAAACGACGTCGACCAACATGCTGCTGATGGGCCTCGTGATCGGCTATTTCTATCCCGACATCTGGCTCTCCGACGTACGCGGCCGCCGCGCCAAGGCGGTGCAGCGCACGCTGCCCTCGTACCTCGACTTCATCACGATGGCGGTCGAGGCGGGACTCAACATGACCGGCGCGATCAGCCAGGCGATGGACAAGGGTCCGCCCGGCCCGCTGAAGCACGAGTTCTACATGGTCGTGCGCGACCTGCGCTCGGGCCTGCCGCGCGCCGACGCGCTGCGGCGCATGGAGGCAAGGCTGCAGATGGTCGAGATCTCGAGCTTCGTCGGCACCGTGATCCAGGCCGAAAAGATGGGCGCGAGCCTCGGCACCGCGCTGCGCACCCAGGCCGAACAGCGCCGCATCGAGCGCTTCCAGCGCGCCGAGAAGCTCGCGATGGAGGCGCCGGTCAAGCTGATCGGCCCGCTGATGATGTTCATATTCCCGGTGACCTTCATCGTGCTCGGCTTCCCGATCGTGATGAAATTCCTCAATTCCGGGGTGGTGTAGGCGGCGGTGCTGCTCGGCGCCCTGTTTGATGAAAGCGGCAAGCGTTGCGTGGTCGGCCGGGTATGGAAGGCACAGAATGCCTGGGAGCGCGCGCGCGGACTGCTGGGCCGGCCGCGGCTCGGCGAAGGCGAGGGCCTGCTGCTCGAGCCCTGCCGCTCGGTGCACTGCATCGGCATGAGTTACGCGCTCGACCTGGCCTACCTCGACCGCCGGGGCAGGGTCTGCAAGCTGGTGCGCAACCTCGGGCCCTGGCGGTTTTCCGCCAGCCTGCAGGGCCATGCGACGCTGGAAATGGCCGCCGGTGCCCTGCAGAAAACCGGGATCGTGCTGGGCGACGTGCTGATCTGGCGGAAGGAGGGATGATGGCGATCATGCGGAAACTTCAATCCTGCGGATGCGCGGTGCTGCTGCTGTTGTTCTCCGGCTGCGCGGTGCTGCCGGGCAATCCGGATCTGCCGCAGCGCAGCGACCTGTTCCAGCTCAGCAACGACGCGCAGCTTGCCTACGAGGCGGGCGAGGACGCGAAGGCGGAGCAGCTCTACATGGCGCTGCTGCGCAAGACGCCCAACGATCCCGAGATCTGGTTCCGCCTCGGCAACCTCTATGCCCGCGCGCACCGGCCCGACGCCGCAGCCGATGCCTACCAGCGCGTGCTGTCGATCAACAACACCGAGCACCGCGCCTGGTACAACCTGGGCATCGTGCGCCTGCGCCAGGGCTGGGCGGCGATGATGCAGGCCTATGGCCATTCGGCGCCCGGCACCCCGGTCAACACCGAGAGCGAGCGCATGATCGGCCACCTCGAGCGCATGCCGGGCCTGCCCGCCGTCAACAAGAATGAAGCTGCCGCGAAAAAATAACCCCGCCCTGCGGGGCCGGCAGCAGCGCCGCGGCCAGGCGCTGGTCGAGTTCATCATCATCTACCCGACACTGCTGCTGCTGGTGCTTGGAGCCTTCCAGTTCGCGCTGATCTACCAGGCCAAGTCGACGCTCAACTACGCGACTTTCATGGCGGCGCGCCAGGGCGCGCTGAAAAACGCCAAGACCAACCCGATGAAGGATGCGCTGGCCGCCGGCATGACGCCGCTGTTCATGACCCAAAAGGATGACTACCTCGACCTGGTCAAGGCGCGCGCCATTGCCGCGATCGAGACCTTCAATCCGCTGAACACCCAGATCCGCGTGCTCAATCCGACGGCCGATGCCTACAACGCGCACAAGGGCGATTCGGAATCGGGCACCGAGATACCCAACGACAACCTGATGTACCGGCCGACCACTGCCAAGGGCGGCATGAGCGTGCAGGACGCCAACCTGCTGACCATCGAGGTCACTTACTGCACGCGGCTGATCGTGCCCATCGTCAACCGCGTGATCTACTCGCTGTACTTCGGCTTCGTCGGCGAGAAGGTGCTGGCCTCCGAATATTTTTCGGAGGCGGCGACGCCGGCCGGTCTGGCCGGGCAGCGCTGCGCCGACATCAACGACCAGATCGACAGCCTGACCAGCCAGCTTGCGAGTTATGTGCCGGGCGGCGCGGGTTTCCTGTCATCCCTGCCCTCGATCCCCACGACGATTCCCGGCATCGACTGGAACGTCGGCGGCTATCGCATACCGATCACTTCGAAAGCCACGGTGCGCATGCAGAGCCCGGTCACGCAGTCTCCGTAAGTATTTGATTTTAATGAATATTTTTATTTTTCACCGGCGGATGGCGTCTCTGCTGCCTGCGGTGCTGCTGGCCGCGCCGGCCGCCGCCATGAACTTCAACGACGGCAACTGGCATGTCACGGTGACCACCGAAATCAGCGGCATGCAGGTGCGGCCGCCGCCGCCTTACTACTACACGCGCTGTTTCACCAAGCGCAGCTTCCAGCCCCACCTTGCGCCGCCGGGCGCGCCTTGCCGCGCCACCAACCTGCGCACCCACAGGGACGTGATGACCTGGACCCTCAGCTGTTCGGAGAGCGTGGCGCAGATGAGCGGCCACGGGCGCATGGTGTTCAGCGGCAACCGGGTGAGCGGCACCGTGACCACGGTGTCGCAGTATCCCGCCGAGATGCAGGTCGTGCAGAAAATCAGCGGCAAGCGCGTGGGGCCCTGCGACGTGCAGGGCGAACCCATAGAGGGCAAGCCGCTGCGCGCGCCGCTGCGCGAATACCAGGAAACGCCGGTAAAACCCTGAGCGCGTTCAGCGCGCGGGGCCTGCGGCCGGCACGCGATCCGCGGCGCGCAGGTTGACACCTTCACCCTGCACCGAGATCAGGCGGTTGCCGCCGACCAGGCGGATGCGCTGGGCTTCGCGCTCATCCTCGAAATAGCGGTCGCGCTCACCATCCTTTGCCTCGCCGCGACCGCTGTCCTCACCGGCGTCCGCTGCGGCGCGGCCCCCCGAACCGCCGCCGCGGAATTCACCCGTGGTGTCGGTGCCGCTGCGCGCCACCGTGCTGCGCTCGCGTCCGGCCTCGCCGCGCTCGCCCTCGGCCGCTTCGCCGGGACCGACCGCCGCGCCGCCGCCGGAAGCGCCGCCGCGGAAGTCGCCGGAGAGTCCGGTGCCGTCACGCGCGCTGCCGTCGGCGCCTGCGACAACCGCATCCACCGGGCCGTCGCCGCCGCCGGCGCCCGGGAAGCCGTGCCCGCCGCTGCCGCCATCACCGGCGCCGGTGCCCGTACCGCTGCCGGCAATGCCGCTGCCGCCTGCGCCACCCGAACCGTCGCCGAAAGCCGAACCCTCGCTGCCGGAGAGGAACCCGCCGCTGCCGCCTGCCGTGCCGTCGGCACCACTGCCCATGCCGTCGCCGGCACCGCCGCCCGCAAGTCCGGTGCCGCCGCCTGCCGTGCCCGAGCCGTCAGCGAGGCTGCCGCCTCCGGTCGCGCCGCCGGCAAAGCCGTCGCCGCCGAGGCCGCTGCCATCACCGCCGATGCCGCTGCCGCCGCCAGCGCCCGCGAAGCCACCATCGCCGCCGGCGCCTCCGCTGTCTCCGGCCAGTGCGCCGCCGCCCGAGGCGCCGCCGCTGAAACCGCCGTCGCCGCTGCCGCCGGCGAGTCCGTCACCGATGCCACCATCACCGCCGGGACCGCCTGCGCCGCCCGTGCCGTCGCCGCCGGCCAGTGCGCCGCCACCGGTCGCGCCATCGCCGCCGAAGCCGCTGCCGCCGGAACCGTCGGCAATGCCGTCGGTGCCGCTGCCGGACGTGGAGTCCCCGGCAAGACCGCCGCCGCCTGACGCGCCGCCACCAAAGGGATCCGTGCCATCACCACCGGGACCCGCACCGCCGCCGATGCCGGTGCCGTCGCCACCGGGACCACCGGGACCATCGCCGCCGCCCGCGAGCCCGGTGCCGTCGCCGCCGGGGGTGCTGCCATCGGCCAGTGTGCCGCCACCGTCAGGGCCGCCGCCGGTGGTCGGATCGGTCGTGGTGCCGCCGGGGTCGCCGCTGGGTGTGCCGCCGCCGCCACCGCCGCCGCTGAAGGGGTCTCCGGGGTCGCCGGCCAGCGTGGTGCCGTCGCCGGGTGTGGTGCCGTCGCCCGGGCCGGTCGTGCCGTCGCCCGCGAGGATGCCGCCGCCGTCCTCGACCGGTGTCGTGTCGGTGGAGGTGGTGGTCGTGCCGCCGCCATCGGCCGGGCCGGACAGCGTGCCGCCGCCGTCGGCCACGGCACCGCCGCCGGTGCCGTCAGTCGGCGTGCCGCCGGTTCCGCCGCCGCTTTCCGTGGTGTCTGCCGGCGTCGTCGAGCCACCGCCACCGGTGCCGCCAGTCCCGGCCGCGGTGCCGGTGCCGGTGCCGCCCGGGCCGCCGAGGTCGGTGCCGCCGGAACTGGTGCCGCCACCGCCGCCGCCACCGCCGCCTCCACCACCGCCGCCTCCGCCACCGCCGCCACCGCCACCGCCACCGGGGCCATCCCCGGTAACGTTGACCGAACCCTGGCCGACGCTGCCGCCGGGGCAGGGCGCGGGGCAGGCGCCGTTGATGGTGACGCCGGGATCGGGCTGGAAGTTGCCGGCTTCGATCAGCTGCACGCGGTCCGAAGTCAGCTGACCGATGCCGTCGTTGACGTTGGGGCCGGGGTAACCGGGGACCCCGAAGGCGATCGCGGGTTCCGGATGAAAGACGTTGCCATTGCTGCTGAAGAAGTTCCGCACCACCTTGCCGTTCTGCCCGGTTTCGAACACCAGGTGCATGTTGCCGAGGCGGAAAATGCCGTCGCCGCCGACGGTAACGTCGCCCTTGTGGTTGGGTCCGCCGATGATCAGCTTGGCATCCGGGTGGAACTGCTGCAGCAGGCCCAGCACCGGGGCGGCCGTGAACACCACGCCCGGCAGCGAAGGGTCGGCGTTGTTGCGCACGAAGATTTCCGCGGTATCGGTGTACGGCCGCAGCGTGATCTCGGCCCAGTCCGGCGTGGTGATCGAACCGGGAAATACCACGAAATTGTCCGATACCAGCTCGAGCCTGACCGGAACCTTGGGACCGAAGATGCCGTTGCGGTCGTAGCGCGCCTGGTTGTAGGCATCCAGCGTCGCGATCTGCAGCGTGCCCGCGGTCTTCAGCGTCAGGTCGCCGATCGGCAGATCCGGATTCGCCGGATCCTGGCTGCGGTCGATGAAGCCCAGCGCCGCGATCAGCGTGGTGTTCGACAGGTTGTCGATGCGCATCACGTCGCCGCCGAGCACGTTCAGGTTGCCGGTGCCGGTGATGCCGGCAGGCGGCTCGATGCGCGTGCGGACGTTGAAGTTGCCCTGGCTCTTCGGCGCCACCAGGTTGACGTTCTGCGCCTGGATTACGCCGTTGCCGGCGACGGAGCCGTTGCTGCCGGTGGTGATGCCGATGCCGCCGTTGGAGGTGGTGACGATGTCGGCGTTGATCGCGAGGTTGTTGCGGGTGTTGATCGAAATGCCGTCCTGGGCGCGCGACACGCCGTCGAGGTGGCGCGACTCGAGTTTCGCGCCGACCGTGATGTCGCGGCCGTCGATGGAAATGCCGCCGAGAACGCTGTCCCCCAGCGTGTTGACCGCGGTGCTCGAGGTCGAGATCACGGTGACCGGCGCGCCGATGCTCATCGCCGAGGTCGCGAGGATGTTGTCGTTGTTGTCCTCGGTCAGCGTGCCGAGCCGGATCAGCGGCCGTGTCTGGCCCTGCGCGGTGAGGGCGCCGACGACATTGACGCCGGTGGAGTTGTCGCCCTGGCCGAAAACATCGATCACCGCGCGGCCGTTGTTCGAAGTCGCCGTGATGTTGCGCACCGTGGCGTTGCAGGAGTCGAAGAACAGGCAGGTGAAGACCGTCGAGCTGCGCGAGCCGGCGGTGATGGTGACTTCGGCGCTGTGGGGGGCGCTGCCGGCGGCCGTTGCCGGACCGTTATCCGTAACGTTGACGGAACTGCCTGCGTTCATCGCCACCGGACCGCTGCTGCTGGTCAGCGTGACGCCGGCATTGACCCCGCTGCTGGCGCCGCCGCCAGTGGCGCTGACCGCGCCATTAAGTACCACACCCTGGTTGCCGCTCAGGTTCACATTGGCCGCTGCAACATTGCCGGCACTGGTTGCCGACAGCGATTCGCCGCCGGGCAGGGTGATCACGCCGCCGGCGGTGATGTTGACGGTCGCGGCGCCGGGGTTGGTGACGCTGATCGATTCGAGGTTGACGTTGTCAGCCTCGTTGTAACGGAACAGCGCATCGTTGATGACGATATTGCTGCTGCCGAGGTTGGTGACGTTGTTGCTTGCCGCGCCCAGGTTGACCGAATTCGAGGTGTTCAGCGACAGGGTGTTGGCGGTGACCGCGCCGGCCGCCGTCTGCGATATGCCCCCGCCGGGTACGTTGAAGGTGACGTTGCCGCTGCCGGCATTGACCGGCGCGGTCAGGGCCAGCGCGCCGCCGGTGGACAGCGTCACGTTCTCGCCGCGGCTGAAAATGCCGTTGGCGCCGCCGGTGTAGTACTGGGTCGGATTCAGGCTGGCGACGTTCAGCGTGTTGGTGGTCGTCAGGTTGACCCGCGCGCTGCTGTTGAATGTGAAAAGGTTGAAGAAATTGCTGCTGGCGGCGAAATTCGACACGTTGTTGGTGCCGCCGGTGAAATTGAAGACGGAATCCCCTTCGAAACTGAAGAACACCAGATTGTCGGCCGTAATCGTGCCGCCGGTCTGGGTCACGTCGGCGCCGTTGGTGGTGTAGATCACCACGGTGGTGGCGTTCAGGTTGTCGTTGAGATTGGCATCCGCGCCGTAGCCGCGCCAGATTTCACCGGAGAGATTGGCGGTGTTGACCGTGGCGTTGACGATCACGCCGGGCGCGGTCGGGATGCTCCCCAGGGTGTTGAAGTCGACCAGGTCGCCGGTGACATTGGCGTTGAGCGCGATGTTCGTCCCGCCGGCAAGGGTGGTCAGCGTGATGTCGCCGCCTGAAGTTGTCGGGTTTGCTCCGTCGACCGCCGTGAACGGATTGGTGCGGGTGTCGACCACGCTGTTGACGGTCAGATTGCCGTTTTCGGCGATCACCGTCGCGTTGCCGCCGCGGGTGGTCAGCCCGCTGGCGCCGCCGGCGGTGCCTATGGTGACGGCATTGATGTCGCGGTAGGCGACATTGATCAGGCCGTCGGTGGCGCCGGCCGTGGTGGAGCCCACGGCCAAGGTGTTGACGTCATTGTTGACGCCGCCGGGCCCCGGATCGCTGTCCAGCGTGAAGGTGCCGGAGCCGCGAAGCGCGAGCGCATTGGCCGTGATGGAGCCGCTGGTCTGATTGACGCCGCCTCCGGCGGCATTGAGGATCACCGTGCTGCCCGTTCCGGCGCCGCCGGAGCCGGGATTCGCGCGGGTGTCGATGCCCTCCAGCAGCGTGATCTGGTTGGCGCCGTTGGTGACGGAACCGCTGTTGAGGGTGACGCTGCCGCCGCGGGTCTGGATCCCCGAAAGGCCGCCGGCCGAAGTCACCGCCACCGCGTCGGCGTCGGCGTAGGACAGCGTGCCGTTGATGTTGGCCGCGATGCCCGAAACACTGCCGCCCAGCGCATAGACACCGAAATTCGCGAGGTTGTTGTCGCGTATGGCCAGCAGGTTGCTGACGACCGCGCCGCCGGTGCTGGTGATGCCGGAGGCGGTGAGGTCGATGGTCTGGCCGGTCGCGGTGATCGACTGGTTCAGTGTCAGGTTGCCGCCGGCGGTCAGCGTTACGTTGTTGCCGTTGGTGTTGATGCCGTTGGTGCCGGATATGCTGCCTACCGTCAGCGCTGTGGCGTCGGTGTAGCTGAGGCTGCCGTTGATACTGGCGGCAATGGTGGCGACGTCGTTGTCCGCGCTGGTCACCGAAAAATTTCCGCCGCCGATGCCATCGCGGCGGGTCAGCAGCAGGCCGCCGGCTGCGCCGCCGCCACTCGCGGCATTGGAGACAACCTTGCCGGTCATCGTGACGGCATCGCTCGAGCTCAATGTCAGGATGCCGCTGCTGCCGGGGTTGATGTCCTGGCCCAGGGTCATGGCCCCGCCCGCGGACAGCGTCACATTGCTGTTGGTCGCGTGCGTGGTGATCAGGCCGCTGGTCGACAGCGTGCCGGTGGTGTCGATGGTGACGCTGCCGACATTGTCGTTGGTGCCGAGTCCGACGCCGCTGACGGTCAGGTTGCCGGTGTTGGCAAAAGCGACATTGCCGCCGCCGGACTCGAAGGCAGAGAAGTTGCTGACGGCGTTGTTGGCGATTGTGTTGAGCGTCGTGCCGCCCTTGGACTGTGTGGTCAGGGTGTTGGCGGTCAGGCCGCCCCCCGCACCCTGGGTGATTGTGCCGCCGGCCGCATTCTCAGCATCGTTTCCGTCGGCAATCAAGGTGATCGAGGATGTTCCGCCGCCTGCAGCCTGGAGCTGGCTGTTGATGTTGATGCTGCTGTCGCGGTTGCGCAGCACGATGCCGCCGGTGGCATTGCTGGGATTGACCGTTTCGCCGGATACGGTGATCGAGCCGGTGTGCGCGTTGTCGCCGATGGTCAGCTGGCCGCTGGTGACCACGCGCTCAAGCGTGGCGTCGGTGAAATTGAGGCCGGCGGCATTGGTGCCGAGGTTGATCACCTGAGCCGCGGTATTCGAGGTCAGTGTCACCGATCCGGCGCCGGTGGTGATGTTCTGCGTGAAGGCCATTTCGTCGGCGATCAGGGTGACCGACGAGCCGCCGGTGGTGATGCCGTTGGTGCCGCCGGCGCTGCCCACCGTCAGCGTGGTGGCTGCAGAATTGCGGAAGGTCACCGAGCCTGTGGTATTGGCGGCGAGGTTGGTGACATCGTTGTTCTGGTTCAGGTTGAAGTTGTTGGTAAAGCCGCCGTTGCCGAGCAGTCTCACACCGCCGGCACCAGTGGTGGTGATGGTCGAGCCGCCACTCTGGGTTGCGCCGTTCTGGGTCACATCCAGGGTCAGCACGCCGGTTCCGACGCCGATGTTCTGGCTGATGGTGATGGCATCACCCGTGGTCAGCGTGGCATTGGCATTGTTGGTGGTGATGCCGGTGACGGTGACGCCGGCAATCGGATTGTTGGCGCCGTCGACACCGACGCGGCCGACGGCCAGGCTGTCCAGTTCGCGGTACTGCAGGACGCCTGTTCCAGTGCCACCCACGCTCAGATCGGCGGCAAAGGTCTGGACCGCATTGGCCGCATTGGTCAACGTGACATTGCCGATGGATTCGACGCCAAGGTTGGTCACGGTCAGGGCCTGGGTCTGGCTGATGCCGCCGCTGCCGGCGCGCAGGATCAGAGTACTCCAGTTCGGCCCGTTGGCGATGGCCGAGCCCACACTGAGGCTGCCGGTGCCGTCGGTCCGGCCGATACGCAGCGCACCGGTGGTGACGAGATCGAGCTCGGCCTGGGTCAGGTCGAAGGCGGCGCCGCCGCCGAGGCTGGCGTTGGTGTTGAGGTTGGGTTGCAGCGTGACCACCCCGGTACCCGAGCCTGTGCTGATCGCATTGCTGATGACCATGTTGCCGGCGGTCAGCGTGACGCGACCGGTGGCCGGCGGCGCGGGGATGGCGGTGATGCCGACAACCGCGTCGACGGTGCCGACGGTCAGCGTATTGGCGCCATTGTTGAATATCAGGCTGGAGATGCCGCCGGAGCCTGCGGCAGTGTCGCTTTTGGTGGCGGCAATCGTGCCGACATTGTTGCTGCCGCCCAGGTCCACCGCATCGTCGGTGCTGCCGGAAGCGGCCATGACCCGCAGCTCGGTGGACGTGATGCCGCCGGCGGTCTGCGTGATTGCGTCCGCGGAGTTCAGCACGACTTTGGTTGCACTGATGTTGCCGGCGAGATTGATGTTGGCGTCGGCGTTCAGCGCTTCGGTGGTTTTCAGCGTCGCGGTGCCGGCGCCAGCCGTGATCGAACCGGTTGCGGCAACGCTCAGATGGCCGTCAGCCGTAATGTCGATGGCACCACCGCCGCTGTTCAATACGCCGTTGACGTTGATGTTGTTGAAGGCGCTGACGGTGATCGGTCCGCTGCTGATGTTCTGCAGGTTAAGGGCGCCGGTGTTGGCGTTGACGCTGGTGCCGCCACCGGAGTCGACGCTGAGCATGCCTTGGGTGATGCTGACGCCGGCAGTGGCACCAGTGATGCTGGAGCCTGAAGCCATGAAGAACTGCGCGGCACCCGGGTCGCGCTGAGCCGCAGTGGCGCCGGCGTCGTTGACAACGGCGGTGAAAGAACCGCCCCCCATCGTGACGGTGACCGCTCCGGTGGTTGCTGTTGGATCGATGCCGGCAGTGGCAAACCCTGCGTTTGTGGTGCCGAGGATGATGTGGCGCCCGGCCTGCAGCGTCAGGTCATTCGGGGTGCCGGCGGCATTGATGCTGGTTTCGACGGAGATGTCAGTATTGGCCTGCAACGCAAGATCGGCGGTGGTGAGTGCGGCGACGACATTGGCCGCGCTCAGTTCCGAGGTGCCGGCCGCGTTGTCGGCGAAGGCATCGTTGGTGGCCACGGCATCGGCGCCTGCGGCGGTGATGCGGATGTTCTTCGGGTCCAGCAGCAGTGTGCCGGTCGCGCCCAGCGGCGCACGCAGATCCGCCGTGCCGTTGAATACCAGCGATTCCTTGCCTGAAACTTCGGCAAATCCGCCGTTGCCGCCTTGTGATCCGCCGCGCGCCGAAATCGTGCCGTGGTAACGGGTGACGTCGTCGGCCCAGACGATGACCCGGCCGCCGCCGCCGTCCCGGGTCGCGTCGGCGCGGATGGTCGCATCGGCGCCGACGTAGCTGCGCTGCGCGTTCTGTACTTCGGCGTTGTTGCCCTGGTAGTCGCCGCCGATCAGAACCGTGCCGCCGCCGCTGGCGCCCGAGGCGTCGATGACTGCATTACCGGTGATGCCGGCGTTTTGTCCAAGCACCTGCACGCTGCCGCCGGTGCCTGCGCCGCCGGTGGCGTCGATGTTTCCCGAAACCAGCGTGGTGCCGCTTGTCGATTGCACCTTGACGCTGCCGCCGCGGCTGCCACCGGCATCGAGGCTGCCGCTGGAGGCGACGTCGCC
This sequence comes from Burkholderiales bacterium, assembly GCA_019634975.1. GTDB lineage: Bacteria > Pseudomonadota > Gammaproteobacteria > Burkholderiales > SG8-41. The sequence goes on along the minus strand of JAHCAI010000012.1, from coordinate 111,866 downwards.
GCCGTCGCCGACAAGGTAGATCGCGCCGTCCTTTTCGACGGTGCCGCGGGCGCGCACGACGCCGCTGTTGTTGACTACGGTGCCGGCGAGGTCGCGGGCGACGGCCGCGGTCATGATCACGCGGCCGCCTTCGGCATTGAGTTCGCCACTGTTGGCGACGCCGGCGAGTTCGGACACCGATTTTTCGCTGACGGCGAGGTTGATCAGGCTGTCGCCCTGCATGTCGAGGGTGACCTGCGCGCCGGAGGCGAGGGCGACGGTGCCCATGCGCGCCTCGACGATGCCGCGGTTGGCGGCGTAATCGCCGGCGAGCACGACGTAGCCGTTGTCGCGGGCGCGGATCAGGCCCTCGTTGATCACCGAGGCATGGGCCGGCGATCCGGGATCGCGGCGGAAAATGTAGCGTCCGGCGAGGAAGTCGTCGTTGCTGATGTTCAGCGTCGAGGCGACCAGGCCGCCGACATCGAGGCTCGCGGTCGGGCTGAAGAAAATGCCCTGCGGGTTGACCAGGAACACGCGGCCGTTGGCGGAGAGGCTGCCGTAGATCGACGAGGGGTCGCTGCCGACGACGCGGTTGAGCACCACCGAGCCGCTGCCCGGCTGCACGAACTGCACGCTGTGGCCCTGGCCGATCGAAAAGCCCTGCCAGTTGATGATCGCCTTGTCGCTGCCCTGGGTGATGACCTGTTGCGTGGGCGCGGGATTGTGGATGGTCGCGCTGCCGCTGACGACGCTGCCGCCGCTGGGCAGCTGCTGGGCCTGCACCGGCTGGCCGGGCAGCAGCAGGCTGCAGAAACCGATGGCCGCCAGTGCCGCGGGCACTGGCGCGAGGCGCAGGCCGCGCAGCAGGCGTCCGGGTGTGCGGCGGGATGTTCGGCGGGCAGTCACGGGTTGTGGGTATTCGTTACCGGGCCGTGAGGACAGCTTTGAGTATAACCAAGAGCCTGCACCGGAGCCCATCCTCGGGATTCATAAAAAAACCAATAAAATCAAGTATTTATAAAATTCACGCTCAGAAGCTGCTGCTCACGGTGAGCCACAGCCGGCCGCGCTTGCGGTCGCCCGAGATGCGGTCGCTCTGCGGATAGGCATATTCCACCTTGGCGCGCAGGTGCTTGTGCGGGAACACGCTGACGCCGAAGCCGGCGCTGCGCAGGGTGTCGTAGCGGGTGAAGCCGTCGGCCTTGATTGCGCCCCAGTCGTAGAACAGGCTGAACACGCCCACGGTGTTGACGGCGACGAACTGGCGGCGCAGCTCGCCGGTGGCGACCCAGCCGGTTTCGCCGCGCAGGTCTGATGGGCGGTAACCGCGCACGCTGCCGGGGCCGCCGAGCGAGAATTTTTCGGTGTCGGGCAGCGCGCCGCTGGAAAAGACCATGTTGCCGCGCAGGTAGAGGTCCCAGTTTTTCGAGGCCGCGCGCAGGTGGCTGATGTCGATGTCGGCCTTGGCGCGCTGCGCATCCTGCAGGTTGCCCGGATTGTTCTTGCCGTTGCCGGAGAGCACGACCGTCGCGCTGGTGGACGCGGAATCGGCATGGACCCAGTTGCCGAGCGCGGTCAGGCTCAGCAGGTCGATGCTGCTGTCGGCGGTCGGCACGCCCAGCGTGGTCTGCTTGGTTTTGGTGTTGCGCAGGCCGATGCCGAAAACGATGTTGCGCGCCCGGCTGCGCACCTGGGGATGGGTCATCACCAGCTCGGTATTGGTGACTTCGCCGGATATGCCCAGCGCGGCGAACTCGCCGCCGATGTCATAGCGCACTTTCGAATAGGTGGCGCCGAGGCGCGTGCCCTCGTTCGACACCGGCAGGCTGTAGCCGATGCGCCCGTACGACAGCAGGTCATGCCGCGTGTTGATGATGCGCAGGTTCAGCTGGTCGCCGATGCCCAGCGGATTGTTGAGGTCAAGCGCGGCATCGAGACGCGTCTCGCCGGTTTCGCGGCGGCCGTGGTTGTCGAGCGAGACAGTGGCGGCGAACGGCTTTTCCTCGGTGCGGATGATCATGTCGGTGGTGCCGTAGTCGGCACCGGGTGCCAGCGTCGCCCGCGCCGAGAGTCCGGGCAGGTCGTTCATCAACAGCAGGCTGCGCTCGAGGCGCGGCACGGTGACCAGCTCGTTCCTCGGCAGGCTGCCGGTGCGCGCGGCGATCAGGTCATCGGGATAACGATTGTTGCCGGTGATGCTGATGTTGGCCAGCCGGCCCTCGATGACTTCGATGCGCACGATGCCGTTCTCGACCTTCTGCGCCGGGATGATCGCGCGCGAGATCGGGAAGCCGGTCTCGCGGTAGAGCTGGGTGACGCTGTCGGCTGCCCGGTTCAGGTCGTAGAGGTTCAGCTGCAGGTCGATGTATCGCTCGGTGAGCTGTTTGAGCTGGCGCTCGGTATAGACGGTGTTGCCGACGAAAGTGAAGGCGTTGACCGTGAAGCGCGGCGCCGAGGGGTCGTGCACGGCATCCGGGCGGCTTGCCGGGAAAATCACTTCCGCCGGCGTCGGCGGCAGCACCGGCTTGCGGTCGGGAACGGTGTCGAGCACGGCGCCCGGCGTCGGCGCGGACTGGGCCCGGGCCTGCAGCGGCACGCACAATGCCGCCGCCAGCGCCACGGCGTGCAGGATACAGGCCTTGCCAATCAGTGCGCGCTGCAGCGACAACTTGTTGTTTTCCCCTTGTACCCCTGTGAACCGCGCCGGCTGTGGCGGCGCGGGGCGAAACCCGGCATCAGCGGCTGGCGGCGAGCTTCGGCTTCCAGGCCTGCACGTCCTTTTGCGCCTGTTCCCGCTGTTCCGGCGTCAGCCGGCGGTCGGCGGCGTCGCGGTTGTTCGCGGCGTCGATGTTGCCCCGCGCCGCGGCGAGGCTGAACCAGACGTAGGCCTGCGCCATGTCGGCCTGCACGCCGCGGCCGCTGCCATAGAGCACGCCGAGGTTGTTCTGGGCCTGCGCGTGGCCCTGGTCGGCGGCGCTGCGGTACCAGTTGAGCGCGACGCTCATGTCGCGCGGCACGCCCAGTCCCTTCTCGTAGAGTACGCCGAGGTTGTTCTGCGCCTGTGGCTGGCCGCGCTCGGCGGCGCGGCGGTACCACTGCGCGGCTTCGGCGTAGTTCTGGGCGACCCCGAGGCCGCGCTCGTAGAGCACGCCGATGTTGTTCATCGCGTTGGTGTTGTTCTGCGCGGCGGCGCGGCGGTACCACTGCATCGCCTGGCCGTAGTCCTGGGGCACGCCGCGGCCGCTGAAATGAAGCACGCCGAGGTTGTTCTGGGCGTTCGGGTTGCCGCGCTGGGCCGCCTTCAGGTACCAGCCGGCGGCCTCCTTGGCGTCGGGTTTTACCCCGAGGCCGCGCTCGTACATGACGCCGACATTGTTCTGCGCCTGGGCATGGCCCTGCTCGGCCGCGCGCCGGTACCAGTTCACGGATTCGACGAAGTTGCGCTCGACGCCCTGGCCCTTCTCGTAGAGCACGCCGAGGTTGTTCTGGGCGTCGGGGTTGCCCTTGGCGGCCAGCGGCTGCCAGGCCTTCAGCGCGGAGACGTAGTCCCCCTTGCGGTAGGCATCCAGGCCCTGCTCGAGAGTGGCGAAGGAGAACCCCGGGAACGCAAGCACGAGGCCTGCCAGCAGCGAGACGACTGTCCGTTTCATGCCGAGTCCGGTAGTGGGTGGAAGTGCATCGGATTCTATCGCCCATCGGGGCCTCCGGTCGAGCGCAGGCAGTGTATTAGCAGACCGTGAATTGACCCTGTCGACGCGGCAGTTTTTCATTATTCGGCGGCACGGTTGTATGGTAGGGTTGTCGCCGGTCGTGACATGCCGCCTGCGGCGGCATCTAAGTGCGGGGATGCGGATTGATGAAAGAAGAATTCGAGAAACAGTTTGCGCAATGGGCGCGGGCGCTGGGGCCGGAGAACGTCGGCAAGCTGCTGGCGGTGACCACGCGGCTCGAGCTGCCGGCAAACCGGGTGATCATCCGCGACCGCATGCCGGTCGATTCGCTGTACCTGATCCTCGAGGGCGAGGTATCGATCAGCGTCGAGGAGAACGGCAAGGCGATCAAGCTCGGTGTCATCGGGCCGGGGCAGGTGCTGGGCGAGGTGTCGGTGCTGAGCGGCGAGCAGAGCGCGAGTTCGACCGTGACCGCGCTGACGCCGGTGAAAATGCTGCGCCTGCGCCACCAGGCTTTCGAGGACCTGATCGCGACCAATTACGTGGTTGCCAGCGTGCTGCTGCAGCATTTCGTCGACATGCTGGCCGACCGCCTGCGCACCTCGGCGAAGTCCTTCGCGGAGCTGAAGGAGGGCACGCCGGCGCAGCCGGAGCCGCCGGCCGACGATTCGCCGACGCTGCGCGGCAAGAACTGGATCAAATCATTTTTCGACCGCGTGCCCGGGACCTAGGAACTGAGCCGATGGACATCAAACAATTCCTCAAGACGCTGCCGGCCTTCGAGAGTTTCGCCGAAGCCCATATCGAAACCCTTGCCGGCCTGATGGCCGTGTCCTCGCACCCGGCCGGGCACCGGCTGATCATCCAGGGCCAGCAGGGCGATGCGATGTACCTGCTGATGGAAGGTGCCATCCAGACCTCGCGCATCCACGAGGTGACGGGTGAGCTCGACGAGGCCCGCGATCTGCATGCCGGCGAGATTTTCGGTCTGCTGTCCCTGATCGACAACATGCCTGCGGGCTGGACTTCGGTGGCTAAGGAGGCGGTGACCGTGGCCGCGCTGTCGCGACCGGACTTCCTCAGGCTCTACCAGCTGGCGCCGCCCATCGCCCACCATCTGCAGTACATGGTGGCGGTGCAGCTTGCGCGCGACCTGCAGGCGCGCAACCGCGAACTGCGCGAACTGCTGCAACGGCGGGCGGCGGCGGCCTGAACCCCGGCGGGGTCCTTCCTGACTTTTTCTATTTTCCTCGGGCCGGGGATGACGCGTAGTGCGCCATCTCCTTGCGGTCGCGCCAGGTACCTTCGTCGAGCAGGGCGGCAGGCACGCTGCGCCGCTGCTCCGGCGGCACCGGATCCGCGGCGACGATTTTCTGCACTTCCGCGTAGCCGATCTTGCGCAGCGCCGCGTCAGCGCCGGTGAAGCGCACGATCATCGCGTTGTCGTGAAGCTTGTGAACATAGAACGTGGCTGGCACGACCCGGCCATCCGGACGCTGCCAGGTGATGGTGTAGCGGGTATCGGGCTGAAAATCGGTTTTATCCATCTCGGCGTTCCGCTGAATGGTGTTGCACTGCGCCATCATGACGCTGCCGGCGGTTGACGCCGGGATCGCGTTGCTGCGAGTCTATAATCATCTGGCGCATTCACCGAGCCGCACCATCGGCTGCAAAGGCCGCGACGCATTGCGGCGCCAGTGAAAAGCACATATATTAGCTTTCAATGTTACACTAATTTACATGGGGCGATACCAACATGCAGTTTGACAAGGAACTCGACGCGCGCGGACTGAACTGTCCGCTGCCGATCCTGCGCACGAAAAAGGCGCTGACCGACATGAGCAGCGGGCAGGTGCTGAAAATCATTGCCACCGACCCCGGTGCAGTGAAGGATTTCCAGGCTTTTTCGAAGCAGACCGGTAACGAGCTGCTGTCTTCGGACTCCGCGAACAAGGAGTTCACCTTTTTCATGAAAAAGAAGTAAGCCGGACCGGGAGCCCGTTCAGCCATGGCGACCTACGCGGAAATGCGCGAAGTCTTCGAGGATATCAAGGCCGATATCCGCTATGACCATGAGCTGAACGGCTGCCTGAACTGCGGCATCTGCACCGCGACCTGTCCCTCGGCGCATTTCTACGACTACAGCCCGCGCGAAATCGTGCAGCTCCTGTGGACCGAGAACGTCGAGCAGATCTACGACGCGATGCAGGAGAAGATCTGGGCCTGCGCGCAGTGCATGACCTGTGCCGCGCGCTGCCCGTTCAAGAATTCCCCCGGCGGCCTGGTCGCGATCATGCGCGAAGTGGCGATCAAGCACGGCTTCCAGTCGGCGAAGGACGTGCTGCGGCCCTTCGGCCGCGTGATGCTGAAGCTGATCACCACCGGCAACCAGCTGTCGCCGGACATGATCCAGCCCGACCATTTTCCGGACTGGGGCCCCAACATCCAGAAGGTCAAGGGCAACCTGAAGACCCTGCGCAAGGCGATCCCGGTGCGCACGCTGCAGACCACCGACACCGCGTGGGAGGTGTCGCTGAAGACTTCGGTCGAGATGTACACCATCTGGGAGATGACCGGCGTGCTGGAATCCCTGGAAACCATGGACGAGAACCTGTTCGACGTGATCCAGGATTTCATAGACGAAAAGCGCGAAGAGTATGAGGAATTGATGGAGGATGCGTCGGCACAGGACTAGTCGAACGGGTTCGGGGGGGGGGCTCACTTCGCGAAGCGAAGTGAAGCTGCGTTAGCAGCGGGCCGACACCACAACCCCGAGACGTGATCCAGGACTTCATCGACGAGAAGCGCGAGGAATACGAGGAAATGCTGGAGGACGCGTCCGACAAGGACTGAGTCCGGCGCGGCACAATGACCAGGCGGGTTGTTCCCGCCGCAGGCAGCACCCGAGGAGGCAGGCATGAGTGCAGAGCAGTTTCCCAGCGACGGCAGCGGCATAGCCGGGCACGGCGCTTTTTTCCAGCCGACCAATCTTTCGCCCGAAGATGCGGCAAAGGCGACGGCCTGGGTGGAGAAGCATGTCGACCGCCGGACGCTTGATCTGTCCGAGCGCATGGACGACGTGCGCGACCACATGTGGCAGCTGGAGAAGGAGGGCGAGATCATCGTCCACCGCATCAGCGATGCCCACCGGCCGGTCGATGTGCAGACCTTGTTCGGCTGGAACAAGAAAATCCCCACGGCGCAGCTCTGGCACCACAAGTCCTGCGGCCAGTGCGGCAATATCCCGGGTTATCCGACGGCCCTGCTGTGGACCATGAACAAGCTGGGCATGGTGCCGGGCAGGGATTATCTCGACGAGACCGACCAGACGTCGTGCACGGCGTGGAATTACCACGGCTCGGGCATCGGCAATCTCGAGTCGCTGGCCGCGGTGTTCCTGCGCAATTTCCACCAGGCCTATGTCTCGGGCAAGAACCATGGCCACGACACCGGTCACTTCTATCCGCTGGTCCATTGCGGCACCTCGTACGGCAATTACAAGGAGGTGCGCAAGTACCTGATCGAATCGCCGCAGCTGCGGGAGAAGGTCAAGAAGATCCTCGGCAAGCTCGGCCGCCTGGTCGACGGCAAGCTGGTGATCCCCGAGGAGATCGTGCACTACTCGGAATGGGTGCACGTGATGCGCAAGCGCATCGCCTCCGAGCTGCAGACCATAGACGTGTCGAAGGTGAGGGTCACCGTGCACACCGCATGCCACTACTACAAGATGGTGCACGAGGACGCGATCTACGATCCCTCGGTGCTCGGCGGCAACCGCACCGCGGTCGGCACCTCGGTGGCGGAGGCGCTCGGGGCGCAGGTGATCGACTACTCGACCTGGTACGACTGCTGCGGCTTTGGCTTCCGCCACATCATTTCCGAGCGCGAGTTCACCCGTTCGTTCACGATCGACCGCAAGATCAAGATCGCGCGGGAAGAGGCGAACGCCGACGTGATGCTGGGAATAGACACCGGCTGCATCACCACCATGGACAAGAACCAGTGGATAGGCAAGGCACACGACAAGAACTACTCGGTGCCGATCATGGCCGATATCCAGTTCGCGGCGCTGGCCTGCGGTGCCGATCCCTTCAAGATCGTGCAGCTGCAGTGGCATGCGAGCCCTTGCGAGGAGGTGGTCGAGAAAATGGGCATTTCCTGGGACGAATCCAAGCGCAATTTCGAGGCCTACCTCAAGGAAGTCGAGGCCGGGCGCATCGAATACCTCTACAACCCCGAACTGGCCATCAGCCGCTGAGACATCATGAATGACACCCTGTTGATCGTGGGCGCCGGACCAACCGGCCTTTCCGCGGCTGCCGCCGCCGCTTCGGTGGGCAAGCGCGTGGTGCTGGTGGAGAAGGAAAACAGGCTCGGCGGCGCGCCGATCCTCTCCGGCTATGCGAAGCTGGTGCCTTCCGGCGAGTGGGCGAAGGACGCCATCGGCCGCATGGTCAAGCGCGTCGAGGACGATGCCCGCGTCACCATCCACAAGGGCGTCAAGGTCACGAAGCTCGACGGTGATTTCGGCAATTTCACGGCGACGCTGTCGAACGGGCAGGCGGTGCAGGCCGGGGCGGTGATCCTCGGCACCGGCTTCACCCACTTCGATGCCATCAACAAGCCTGAATGGGGTTTCGGCACCTATGAGGACGTGGTGACCACGACCCAGGTCGAGCAGATGGTCACGGCCGGAAAGATTGCCTGCCCCTCGGACGGCCGCGTGCCGGAGCGGGTGTGCATCCTGCTCTGCGTCGGCTCGCGCGACCGCCAGATCGGCCGTGAATGGTGCTCGAAAATCTGCTGCACCGTGTCGACCAACCTGGCAATGGAGATCAAGGAGCTGTCGCCGAAGACCGACGTGTTCATCTATTACATGGACATCCGCACCTTCGGCCTCTACGAGGACAAGTTCTACTGGCGTTCGCAGGAGGAGTTCCGTACCAAGTTCGTCAAGGCGCGCATTGCCGAAGTGACCAAGGCGCCGGACGGCCGCCTGCTGGTCAAGGGCGAGGACACGCTGGTCAAGCGCCCGATCGTGATTCCCTTCGACCTCGTGGTGCACGCGATCGGCATGGACCCCAATCTCGACAATCCGGAGATCGCGAAGGTCTTCGGCGTCGGGCTCGAGTCCCACGGCTTCCTGCAGCGCGGTGAGCATTACACGGCGACGTTCTCGACCTCGCGCCGCGGCATCTACGCCGGCGGCTCCGCGCTGGGGCCCGAGGACATAGACACCTGCATCGCCCACGGCCTCGGCATGGCGGTGCGCGCAGCCGGCGACCTCGCCGCTGCCGCCCAGAAGGCGGCCTGACGCCCTGCTTATGGCTTGGTTCGGGAAAGCGGTGAAGGCTGCAACTCCAGCGGCGGCTGAGGGCATTGTCCCGGCAGCGTTGCCGCTGCCACTGGACGCGTCCGCTTTCCAGCGCCATTTCGATGCCCTGCTGGCCACGGCCGAAAAGGACGGCGGCATCGAGAGCCATCTGGCTGCGCTTTCGGCCAAGGTCGCCGCATTTTCCGGGTTGCGCGAGCGCGCCCGCGCGGCACCGCCGGCGCTCGATGAGCTGGAACCGGCGCTGGCGCTGGTGTTCACCGCGCGCCGCCACCTGCATCCGGCGCTGGAGGCTATCGATGCGGAAGCCGGCCGGCTGGTGCGCGAGCTGTGGTTCGGCGCGACATCCCCGGAACGGCGGTTGCAGCAGTTTGTTGACGCGATGCCGGGGGCCGGCAGCACCGACCGCGCCGGCATCAAGGCGGCGGCCAAGCTGCGCCGCGCGGCCTGGGATTTTGCCGCCGAGCTGCTGCATTACGGCGACCCGCTGCGTTATCCGCTGATGGCGCGCTGGGTCTGGGACCAGGGCACGCAGAGCGGCGCCCTGCGCGAGCTGGTCCGCGGCAGTGACAGCATCCGCGAACTGCCCTTCGGCAACGAGCCGGGCCTGTTCGAGGGCGCGCGCTGCTGGCTGGCCGAGCAGCTGGCGTCCCGGGGCATTTACCGCGACGAGGAGCTGTGGGTCGACCTGGTGCAGGCGCAGGCCTATCTCGGCTACTTCCGTTCCATGACCGAGGGCAGCCTCGGGGCCGATTTCGGCCGCGGCGTGCCGCCGCAGGAGCAGCTGAAGCGCCTGCTCGGCATCGATGCCGCGCCCGGCGAGCGCAGCGACCGGGTCAAGAAGCGGCAGCCCGCCATCCACGCAGAGGTTCACTGACACCGCCATGGCGATACACGAAAAATCCCTGGTTGCCCCCGCCGACCTGATGACCGCCGACAAGCTGGTGGTCGACGGCGTCGACGTGTCGGGGCACTGGAACACGATGATGAAGCCGCGGTATGTCAGCGACTACGACCCCGACTTCTACAAGACCATAGAGTCCTATCCCGGCGGCGAGAACGTCAGCCGCTGCTGGCAGTGCGGTTCCTGCACCAATTCCTGCACCATGTACGCGGTGAATACGGATTTCAACCCGCGCTACTGGATCTACCTGACCAACCTCGGGCTGAAGGACGAGATCCTCAAGGACAAGGACATCATCTGGCAGTGCGTGTCGTGCAACAAGTGCACCAACATCTGCCCGAAGGACGTCAAGCCCGAGGGCGTGATGAAGGCGCTGCAGCACTGGATGGAGGACGAGGGGCACGTGCAGAAGTCCTCCTCGACGCTGTTCGACGAGGAATTCACGCGGCAGTGCCTCGAGCGCGGGCGCATCGAGGATACCGAGGTCATCCAGAACTTTTTCCGCAAGACCGGGCAGGACATCGTGCAGCTGGTGAAGACCGGCTGGCTGGGCATCATGGTCGCGCGCATGAACAAGTGGCCGCTGCTGCAAGAGGGACGCATCGGCGCATTCCTCGCGCGGATGCCGGTGCTGGGGCCGATGAAGATGGGCCTCGCGATGGTGTTCAAGCCGCGCACGAAATCCTGGAGCCGCACCGGCGAAGTGCTGCGCGCCTATGTCGAGGAACAGAAAACCAGAATGGGGACGCACCGCAGATGAGCAAAGTGGCCTATTACCCGGGATGCGCGCTCGAAGGTTCGGGCGGGCCGTACGACCGTTCGACCCGCGCGCTGGTCGATGCGCTGGATCTCGAGATGGAAACGCTGAAGGACTGGAACTGCTGCGGCGCGATGGAAGTGAAAAACGTCCATCCGATGCTGCAGACTTATATGTCGGCGCGCAACATGGCGATCGCCGCGGAGCAGATGGGCCTCGACACGGTGATGGCGCCCTGCAACGGCTGCTACCACAACCTGAAGAAGGCGGAGTACGAGTGTTCGACTTCGGCGGAGACGCTGCAGACCGTGCAGGATCTCGCGAAGAAGGCGGATGATCCGGTCTACGACGGCAAGGTGCGCACGCTGCACCTGCTGGAATGGCTGATGGAGGAACTCGGTCCCGAAGGCATCAAGGCGCGCATCCGCAAGAACCTCAAGGGCCTGAAGATTGCCAACTATTACGGCTGCATGTACACCCGGCCGCGGCAGATTTTCCCGGAGAAGGACCAGGGACCGGGCTCGGAGTCCACGCACAAGCCGCATTTCATGGACGACCTGTTGCAGGCGGCCGGTGCAGAGAACGTGGATTTCCCTTTGAAAACAGCATGTTGTGGTGGCGCGCATACCTTGTCGGATTCCGATACCTCGACCCAGCTGGTGCTGAACCTGTTGCAGGCGGCCGAGGAGTCCGGAGCCGAAGTGATCGCCACCGAGTGCCCGACCTGCCATTCCGGGCTGGAAATGCACCAAGTGCGCGCGGAGACGCGTTTCGGCATCAAGACCGGGGTCAAGATCGTCTATTTCACCCAGTTGCTCGGGCTTGCACTGGGATTGTCGCCGAGAAAGCTTGCCATCCACGAGAATGTGTCGGACTCGCTGGATCTGCTGCACGACAAAGGCGTGATCTGAGCGCGCTGCCGCGCTGCGGTTAAACTGGCGGCATGGACTGCAATGGCTGCGAATTCCGTCCCGAGCTGTATTACGACCCCGAGTACCAGATCTGGGTGCGGGTCGAGGAAGGCGGTTTGCTCGCCGTGGGCATGACGGACATTTCCCAGACGATTGCCGGAAAAATTCTCCATGTCCGCGTGCGCCGGCCCGGCACGCTGCGGCCGGCCGGCAAACCGGTGGCGACCATCGAGAGCGGCAAGTGGGCGGGACCGGTGCCCAACCTGTTCGACTGCAGCATCGCCGCGGCCAACACCGAAGTGCTGGAACATCCGGATCTGCTGAACCGGCGCCCGTACGAGGCCTGGATCGCGAAGGTCGCGCCGGCGCAATCGGTGGAGCAGGCGCTGTCGGTGTTGCTTACCGGAGAAGCGGCCTGGGCCGGTTACCGCGCGCGCTGCGCCCGCGATGACATCCGCTGCAAGCGGCTGGACGCATGAGCGAGGACCGCCATTACCTGGACCACGGCGAGAAATCGGTGGTCATCGTGATGACCAGCGGGCCGTCGCAGCGCAGCCGCTGCGCAACGCCCTTTTACATGGCGGCGATCATGGCGTCGATGGACGCCGAGGTGAAGGTGTTCTTCACGATGGAGGGTGTCCGCCTGTGCCAGAAGGGCGTGCCGGAGCAATTGACGGCGATGGACGGGGGCAAGACAATCATTGAATTCATGCGCGACGCCAAGGCGGCCGGGGCCAAGTTCTACCTTTGCCGTCCGGCGATGCCCGGTTACGAGATCGAGATTTCGGACGTCATTGCCGAGGTCGACGAGCTGTCGAGCGGCGGGGAACTGGCGGACCTGATCCTGAGTTCCGACAAGGCACTGTTTTTCTGATGTTTATTTGAATCGGCTGGCAAGAGGAGGATGACCCGATGGCTTCCGTCAAGGGCTGCAACATACCGGATGACCTGTACTACAACGTCGAAAACAATGTCTGGCTGCGCAAGGAAGCCGACGGCACGGTGACCATCGGCATGACGGCCTATGCCGCGGCGCTGGCCGGCCAGGTCGTTTCCTGCACACCGAAAAAGGTGGGCCGCAGCGTCGACCTGAACAAATCGGCGGCGACCGTCGAATCCGGCAAGTGGGTGGGGCCGGTTAAGGCGCCGGTGTCGGGCGAGGTGGTTGCAATCAACGACGGCCTGTCATCGGCGCCGGCCTCGATCAACAGCGATCCCTATGGCTCCGGCTGGATGGTCAAGCTCAAGCCGGCGAACTGGGATGCCGAATCCCCGGCGCTCGCCACCGGCGCGGCGGCGGCCGCGGCCTTCGAGGCCAAGATGAATGCCGAGGGTTTTGCCGGCTGCGGCGCCTGAGCGCGGCAGGAGCGGCGCCGTGAACCGGGGATGGCTGGACCTTGCCGGCGCCGTCGAGGCGCTGGACGGTGTCGAGCTCGATGCCGCCCTGGTGGCGGGTATCGAGGCGGAGGCACCGGCGCTTCGCGACGGGACCAATTTCTACACGCCGACCTTCAAGTCCTACGCCACCTCGGAGCTTGCCGGTTGCGGCAAGAGCGCCTGGCCCGCGGTGTCGATCACCGGCGGTGACTGCGCGCTGGCCTGCGACCACTGCAAGGCGAAAATCCTCGAGCCGATGATTCCGGCGCGCACGCCGGAGGACCTGTGGCGGGTGGTCAATGCGCAGATCGAAGGCGGCGCGCAGGGGATGCTGCTCACCGGCGGCTCCAACCACCGCAACGAAGTCGAGTATGACGCGTACTACCCCGTCGTGCGGCGGATCAAGGACAGGTTTCCGGCATTCAAGATTGCACTGCATACCGCGCTGGTGGACGGCGGCATCGCGCGACGCATGGAAGACGCCGGCATCGATGCGGCGATGATGGACGTCATCGGCGCGCAGGACACGATTTCTCAGGTCTACCACCTGAAGCGCAGCGTGGCCGATTTCGAACGTTCGCTGGAATGCCTCGCCGCGACCTCGATGAAATGCGTGCCGCATATCGTCATCGGCCTGCACTACGGCCGCATGCTCGGCGAGTGGGAGGCGCTGGAAATCGTTGCCCGCCACAAGCCCGCGGCGCTGGTGCTGGTGGTGGTGATGCCTTTTTATGCCCCCGCGCAGCGGCCCTTCGTGACGCCTGACGCAAGGCAGGTCGGCCGTTTTTTTCTCGATGCCCGCCGGCGGCTGCCGGATACGCCGCTGCTGCTCGGCTGCGCGCGGCCCGCAGGCCGGGTCAAGGCGGAGATCGACAGCTACGCCGTGATGGCGGGCCTCAACGGCATCGCCCATCCCGCCGACGGCGTGGTCGAACTGGCTGTGCGGCTGGGGCGCGAGGTGCGGGTGACGCCGGCCTGCTGCTCGATCGCGGTCGGCAACGAGGTGATGGCGCTGGAGCGTGAATCGGGCATCCGCGTCGATCTGCAGGACCTGATCGCCGAGCAGCGCCGCCGCCGCCGCGGCGGCGCGCTGGCCGGCATCCCGGTGGTCGCGGCCTGAGATGGAAAACTGGCGCGTCATCGACACCGGCCTGCGGCCCGCGGCGCAGAACATCGCGCTGAACCGCGCGCTGCTGGAGGCCCGCCAGGCCGACGAGATCCCGAGCACGCTGCGCTTCCTGCGCTTCACGCCCTCGGCGCTGCTCGGTTATCACCAGAGCGCCGAGCAGGAACTGAACCTCGAGTACTGCCGCGAGCAGGGCATCGAGATCCAGCGCCGGATCACCGGCGGCGGCGCAATCTATTTTGACGAGACCCAGATCGGCTGGGAGCTCTACCTGCACAGGCGCGAGCTGGGCACCGCCGACATGCAGCTGATCTCGCGGCGCATCTGCCATGCCGCGGCGACCGCGATCAGCGCGCTCGGGGTCGATGCGCGCTTCCGCCCGCGTAACGACATCGAGGTCGACGGGCGCAAGATTTCCGGCACCGGCGGCGCATTCGACGGCGATGCGCTGATGTTCCAGGGCACGCTGCTGATCGAATTCGACGTCGGGAAAATGCTGCGCGTGCTGCGCATCACCGCGGAGAAGCTTTCGGACAAGGCCATCGCCTCGGCGCGCGAGCGGGTGGCCAACCTGAAGGACCTGCTGGGGCGGCGGCCGGATGCCGCCCGGATCCGCGGCTACATGACCGAAGCCTTCGAGAGCGAGTTCGGCGTCGAGTTCAGCGAGGGCGACCTGACGCTGACCGAGCAGCAGCGCTACAAGGCGGCGCTGCGCGAAATCGACCACCCGGACTGGGTCAACCTCGTGAACCGCCCGGCCGCCGACATGCCGATCCTCGAGGCGGCGCAGAAATTTGCCGGCGGCCTGCTGCGCGCCGCGGTGACCTGGGATGTGCGCACGCGCACCATCCGCCAGGTCTGGTTCACCGGTGACATGTTCATCCAGCCGCGGCGCACCGTCGCCGATCTCGAGGCAGCGTTGCGCGACCTGCCGCTCGACCGCCTGGAGCAGCGCGTGAATGCGTTTTTTGCCGGCCGCGCGGTCGACATGCTGACGCTGACTCCGGCCGATTTTGTGGCCGTGGTGCGGCTTGCGCTGAAACAGCCACTGCTGGCTTCGAGCCCGTGAGCGCGCCGGAATGCGACCTGCTGGTGGTCGGCCTCGGTCCGGGGGGCGGCGCCGCTGCGGCCGCTGCCGCCGCGGCGGGGCTGGGTGTCGTCGCGATTGACCGCAAGCGCGAGATCGGTGTGCCGGTACAGTGTGCGGAGTTCATCCCGCTGCCGCTGTCGCGCCACGCAATGGCGCCCGGCGTGCTGGAGCAGCGCATTTCCGGAATGACCAGCATGCTGCCTTCCGGTGCGGCGGTGGATACGCCTTTCAGCGGACTCATGGTCGACCGCGCTGCATTCGACCGCGCGCTGGCCGCTGCCGCGGCCGCTGCCGGCGCGGCCGTGCAGGCGGCCACCAGTCTCGTTGCGCTCGATGCCGATGCCGGGATCGCGCGGCTGCGCGCTTCCGACGGCGAGTCGATGCTGCGTTACCGCGTGCTGGTCGCGGCGGACGGCCCGCATTCCACGGTGGCCCGACTGCTCGGCCTGCCGGCACTGCGCACGGTCAACACGCGTCAGTACACGGTACCGTTGCTGCAGCCTTTCGATGACACCGACATCTGGCTGTCGCCGGACTATCCCGGTGGTTATGCCTGGCTGTTTCCCAAGGGTGGCAACGCCAACCTCGGCCTCGGCATGGATCCGCGGGCCTGCAGCGACATGAAGACGCCGCTGGACCGCCTGCACCGCGCACTGGTGGCGGAGGGGCGGGTGGGTGCTGACATCCTTGCGCGCACCGGCGGGGCGATTCCCGTCGGCGGACTGCGCGACACGCTGGTTGCGGATCGCGTGCTGTTCATCGGCGATGCGGCAGGGCTGACCCATCCGGTGACCGGTGCGGGAATTTCCGCCGCGGTGGCCAGCGGTGAGGCAGCGGCGGCGGCAGCGCAGGCCTGGATCGGTGGTGATAGCGCAGCCCTCGCGGCCTATGCCGAAGACATGGTGGACCAGTTCGGCGAATCATTGCAGCGTGCGGTCGCGCGCCGCGCGGAACTGATGCGCATCCGCGGCACACCGGACTTCGCGGACGATGCGGCACATCGCCGCGGCTGGATTGCCTTCGATGACTACTACCGTGCGCCGGTGTTGATCTGAGGTTTAAAATGTCAATAAAATCAAATACTTATATATTAATCTTGGCGATGCTTGGCGCAGCCGCTCCGGCACCGGCGCAGGACGCCACGTTTTCCGCGCGTTCGCTGACACCGGAAACCGCATTGAAAGCGGCGCAGGCCGCATTGAAGAAATGCCGTGATGACGGTTTCCAGGTGGCGGTGGCCGTCGTCGATCGCGGCGGACTGCTGCAGGTGATGTTGCGCGACCGCTTTGCCGGCCCGCACACGCCGCGCATGGCGACCGACAAGGCCTGGTCTGCGGTGACCTTCCGCACCAATACCGCGGACCTCGACCGCGTGACCCAGCCGGGCATGCCGCAGCACGGCATCCGCCTGCGTCCTCGTGTGGCGGCGGTGGCCGGCGGCATGATGATCGAAGGCGCCGGCGCACTGCTCGGCGGCATCGGTGTCTCGGGCGCCCCCGGCGGCGACCGCGACGACGTCTGCGCCGCGGCCGGCATCGCGGCGATCCGCGACAGCATCGAATTCTGACCGATCGACCGAAAAAGGCATAACCATGGACACACCGATCGCCGACGACCTGCAGCCGATCCGTTTCTACCGGCCCGATTACCACATCAAGACGCCGCAGATGCGTTCGCCCGAGTACGTGCAGATGAGCACCGCCGCGGCGATCACGCTGGGGCTGATTCCCGGCAGGATGCACCGCACGTCCTGCACGCATTGCCTGAACCTGCTGGTGACCTACCCCGAGGGCTGCCGCGCCAACTGCGCCTACTGCGGGCTGGCGCGCCACCGCGAGGAGGCGCGCGACTACGCCGACCGCAATTTCATCCGCGTCGACTGGCCGACCGCGCGCTACGACGAGGTCATCGAGCGGGTGAAGGCCGGTTCGGACAAGGGGCAGTTCGAGCGCATGTGCATTTCGATGATCACTCACCCGGACTCGAACGCCGATACTTTCGTGCTGCTCGAGCGCTGGACCCGGGAGGTGCCGCAGGTGCCGGTGTCGATCCTGTCGAATCCGACGACGCTGGAGAAGGATGACCTGGTGCGCATGCGCGAACTCGGTGCAGACATTTTCACGGTGGCGCTGGATGCGGTGACGCCCGGGATTTTCGAGCGCACCCGCGGCAAGGGCGTCGACAGCCCGCACAAGTTCGAGCACTACTGGCGGGCGATCGAGTGGGCCGCGGAGGTCTACGGCCCCGAAAAGTTCGGTGCCCACCTGATATGCGGCATGGGCGAGACCGAGCGCGAAATCCTCGAGATCGCCCAGCGCATCCGCGACATGGGCGGGCACAACCACATGTTCGCCTTTTTCCCGGAGCGCGGCTCGCTGATGGAGGACTGGCCGGCGGTCGACCGCGGCCAGTGGCGGCGCGTGCAGCTGGCGCGCTACATCATCGACTACGCCGGCGGCCATGTCCGTGACATGCGTTTCGACGAGGACGGGCGGGTTGTCGATTTCGGCGTGCCGCAGGCGAAGCTGGAGGCGCTGATCAACGCCGGCACGCCTTTCCGCACCTCCGGCTGCCCCGGCAAGACCGATGACGTGTCGGCCTGCAACCGGCCCTATGGCGATTCCAGCCCGACCGACATCCTGTCCTTTCCCTTTGCACTGAAGAAGCGCGACATCGACAAGGTGCGGCGCCAGATCAAGGACGAGGACGTCAAGGCCGGGCTGTAAGGCTGCCCGCCACCGGCCGACTGACTGCCATGAAGGACATCCGCATTGTCGATGCCGGCGCACTGAAAAACGAACTGGCAAAGTACAAGAAGGGCAAGAAACTCGACATCCGCCTGTTCAACCAGGTGGCGCGGCTGGCCTGGCTGGGGAGAATCGTGCTCTGTCCGCTCGATCCGGAAGATCCGGCGTGCAAGGCCTGGCTGCTGCACCTGCAGCCGCTCGAGGGGCTGGCCGCGGAAATCATCCGCGTCGACGAGGATCTCAACGGCCTGCCCTTCGCCTCGCAGATCCACATCCTCGACGCGGAGCAGGGGTCACACCTCGCCGACATATTCCGCGAGGGCATGGCGCAGCGTGCGCGCGATCTCGAGGGGCTGTCGCAGCGCGACTTTTATTTCGAGAAATATTTTTCCGCGGAAGGAAAGCCGCGTTGACCGCCGCGCGCCTCATTGACGCCGGTTTGCTGACGCCGCAGCGCCTGCATGCAAGTTATGCCGGCATCGCGCAGGCAGCGACTCCCGCCGCCGCGCCGGTCCTGTTGTGGGCGCGCGCACCGGCCCACCTCTGCCTGGGGCAGTCCCAGAGTGCCGCCTGCGAGCTGGTGGCAAGTCCCGCGGTGCCGGTGGTGCGCCGGCTGCTCGGCGGCGGCACGGTATGGATCGACGAGCAGCAGCAGGTTTACGTGTTCATCGTGCCGCTGTGCCGGGCGCCGCGGCGACCCGCGGAGTGGGCGGCCTGGTGGTTGCGGCCTGCCATCACCACCTTCCGCACCTTCGGCCTCGACGTGGAGCAGCGCGGCGAGGATCTGTGGCTTGGCGGCCGCAAGATCGCTGGCAGCGGTTCCGCGACGATCGGTGCCTGCGCGGTTTTTGCGTCGAGCTTCCTGCTGCGTTTTCCGCGCGAGCGCTTTGCCGGCTGTGTCGCGGGCTCGGCGGGATTCCGCGAGTGGCTGGATGCCGGGCTGGCCGCAACGCTGACCGACTGGGCTGCGCACGCGCTGCCGCCCGCCGAGGCCGAACTGCGGGCGCGCTTTGCCGCGGCGGCCGCGGCTGCCTTCGGCTGGACGCTGCGCGCCGGCGTGCTGACCGCGGCGGAAACGGCGGCGATCGCGGCGGAGGAATCCGCAAGCGACGATGACGCGGAAGATGCCGGACGGCGCAGCGTGCCCGGCGGCATCAAGCTCAACCGCGAATCGCGACTGGTCGAGCACCGGCGCGATGGTTGCCTGGTACGCGAGCTGGTGGTGCGCGGCATGGTTGCACGACGCGCGGTGATGAACCTGGATCAGGAGTTGCGCTGATGGACGGGGAATCCTTGCGCCGGGGGCGCCGGCACTGGCTGCGCGGCGCCGCAGCTGCGGCGGTTGCGGCCGGCATGTTGCGGCTGCGCGCAGCGCAGGCCGCCGGTGCGCTGCCGCCGGGCGTGGCCCGTTTCAAGGGCGAGGTGCGCATCAACGGCAAACCGGCGGAGCCCGGCCAGCGGGTGGCGCCGGGCGACGTGATCGTCACCGGACGGGGTGCCGAACTGCTGTTCGTCGCCGAGCGCGATGCCTTCCTGGTGCGCGCAGACAGCCGCATCGAGTTCGGCTCTGCGGCAGCGCGCGGGGCAACGACCGTGCTGCGCGTGCTGACGGGAGGCCTGCTGTCGGTCTTCGAGTCCGGAACCCGCCGCGAGATCCGCACCAGCACGGCGACCATCGGCATCCGCGGCACCGGCATCTATGTCGAGATCGAGCCGCAGCGGACCTACGCCTGCACCTGCTACGGCGAGGCATTGCTCACACCCGTCGATGACCCGGCATCGGCGGAAACCGTGCGCACCCGCTACCATGACCAGCCGCGCTACATCTACGGCAAGGGCATGCCCAACATGATCGAGGCAGCGCCGGTGATCAACCACACCGACGCGGAGCTTTTCCTGATCGAGGGCCTGGTCGGCCGTTCGCCGCCTTTCCCAGAGATGCGTTACTGAAGGATGGCACAGCCGACAGTGGCGTCGCGGCTCGAGCGCCGGATGATCCTGCTCAGCAGCGATGCGGACCTCGGCGCAAGGCTGCAGGCGGCATGCCCGGCACAATGGCGGCTGCGGCAGGCCTCTGATGTCGCGGTGCTGGGGGATTTTGCCGACATCCTGCAGTACCGTTTTCTGCTGCTCGACCTCGAGGATCCGGCGTTTGATCCGCTGGATGCGATCGACACGCTGCGGCGGGAGCTGATGCTGAATATCGCCATCATCTGCCTCGGCGGCGATGCGGCGCTGCGTGACGCGGCGCGGCTGGCACGGGCCGACCGCTTCTTCGGGCGCGAGGAGGCTGTCGGGGTGATGCAGCTCTTCTGCGCGCAGTACGACTGGTAGCAACTCAGCGCTGCGGCGCGCCGGCAAGTCCGCGCAGCGCCATTGCCATGCGTTTCACGCCGCGCCACAGCTTCGGCAGCAGCCACAGCGCGGCAAGGGCGAACAGTGCAAACAGCGCGAGAAACAGCAGAGGGTATTTGAACGCCAGCCACAGCGCCCCCAGTGCCAAGGTGTCCTCGGTGAATGAGGCGAGCCAGTTGCTGAAGGGTTCCGGAGAGCTGTTGATCAGCGCGCGGCTGCCGGACTTGGCGAAGTGTGCGCCGGCTGCCGCGGTCCCTCCAAGCAGTGCCGCTGCCCATGCCAGGCCCGGGTCGCCGCCGGCCACCGCGGCGGCGGCGAGCAGCGCGCCGCCGGGAATGCGGATGAAGGTATGCAGCGCATCCCACAGCGTGTCGACGCCCGGCACCTTGTCGGCGAAGAACTCGGTAAGGACCAGCAGCCC
The DNA here is from genome assembly GCA_019634975.1 of Burkholderiales bacterium. Taxonomy (GTDB): domain Bacteria; phylum Pseudomonadota; class Gammaproteobacteria; order Burkholderiales; family SG8-41. The sequence goes on along the minus strand of JAHCAI010000012.1, from coordinate 91,193 downwards.
CGAGATACCGATGACCCAGGGATGGGAGAGAAGCTCGAGATCGCCGGGCAGCGCATACAGGCCCGAGCGATGCAGCAGACCGAGGCAGAACACCACCGCGTAGAAACGCAGGCCGCTGGTCCAGCCGAGGCCGGTGATCAGGGAGAGGGTCAGCGGATCCATGCAATGAGTCTAGCAGCGCCAGAGCCCTTCGACCGATAAATGTAAGTATTTGTTTTTATTATATTATTTTCAGTTTCTGGTATATCGGCCGCAAGGCGGCACGCAGCGCCGGCATGCGCCGCCACAGCAGCAGCGCGGCCAGCGTGCAGCACACGCCGCCGCAGGCGAGCGTCGCCGGCGCGCCAATGACTTCCGCCAGCGCGCCGCCGGCGAGGCTGCCGATGGGGAACATGCCGAGGAAGGCCATGGAAAACAGGCCCATCACGCGGCCGCGCATGCGGTCATCGACGATGGTCTGGATCATGGTGCTGACCGACATGCCGTTGACGACGACGCCGAATCCGGTAACGGCGATGGCGGCGAGCGACAGCGGCAGCCACGGCGAGAGCGCAAACACGGTGACGCTGATGCCGGATGCGAGCGAGGCCGCGGCGATCCAGCGTGTCAGTCCCCGCACGTCCCGGCGCGAAGCCAGCGCAAGCATGCCGATGACGCCGCCGCAGCCGGCGGCAGCCATCAGGAAGCCGAGCAGGCCGGCGCCGCCTTCGAACACTTCGGCGGCAAAAATCGGCATCAGGGTCTGGTACGGCGTGACCATGAAGCTGACCACGGCCACCATCGGCAGCAGCCAGCGCACGGGAACCAGCGCCCAGGCATACAGCACGCCTTCGCGCAGCTGGCGCCACGGCGATTCGCCGGTGGGGGTCAGCCTGCGCGGGGCAATCGTCATCGCCAGCACCGTGCCGACAATGAAAGCCTTGCTCAGGGCATTGACGACAAAACAGAAGGCCTCGGTGGACACCGCAAGCAGGCCGCCCGCGACCGTGGGGCCGATCATGCGGCCGGCGTTCTGCATCAGGGCGTTCATCGCGATCGCGCTGGGCAGGTCCTCTCGCGCCACCATTTCACTGGTGAAGGTCAGCCGGATCGGCGTGTCGATGGCGTTGATGATGCCGGCAAGCAGCGCCATCACCACGACATGCCAGACTTCGATCAGGCCGGTATAGGCGAGCAGCGCCAGCACCAGCGGCGGCACCGCGGAGAGCGCCTGGGTGAGCAGCAGCAGTTTGTAACGGTCGAAGCGGTCGGCCCACAGGCCGCCGAAGGGCGCCAGCACCAGGATGGCGATCTGTCCGGCAAAACCGGTGACGCCGAGCAGCCAGGCGGACTCGGTCAGGCGATAGACCAGCCAGGCCATGGCAATCTGCTGCACCCAGTTGCCGATGATCGACAGCGTCTGGCCGCAGAAGAACAGGCGATAGTTGCGGTGGCGCAATGCCCGCAGCGTGTGCTTGAAGTCCATGGTGCCGCGTCCCCGCGCGGGATGGCGGTCAGTTGCCGAGCTTGGCGAGCTGGGCGCGCATCTGTTCGAGCGTGGCCGAGAAACGCGCGAGGCGTTCCTTCTCCTGGGCCACGACCAGCGGCGGCGCCTTGGCGACGAAGCTCTCGTTGGCGAGCTTGCCCAGCGCTTTCGCGGTTTCCGCCTCCAGCTTGGCGATCTCCTTCGCAAGACGCTCGCGCTCGGCGGCGACGTCGATCTCGACTTTCAGCATCAGCTTGAAATCGCCGACGATGGACACCGGGGCATCGACCGCCGGCAGTTCGGCGACAACCATGACTTCCGAAAGCCGGGCCAGCGCCACCAGGTACGGCGACCAGGCACGCACGCGGGCTGCGTCTCCCTGCACGAGCAGGGGCAGCTTCTGGGCCGGCGCGACATTCATCTCTCCGCGCAGCGTGCGGCAGGCAGAGACCAGCTGTTTCAGCAGGTCGATGTCGGCTTCGGCCGCGGCGTCGATTTTCGCGGGCTCCGGCAGCGGGTATTTCTGCAGCATGATGCTGGGTCCGCTCTTGCCGGCAAGTGGGCCGACTTTCTGCCACAGCTCCTCGGTGATGAAGGGAATCACCGGGTGGGCAAGGCGCAGGATGGTTTCCAGCACTCGCACCAGAGTGCGCCGGGTGCCGCGGCATTGCTCTTCGCCGCCGCCGGCAAGCTGCACCTTGGCAAGCTCGAGGTACCAGTCGCAGTACTCGTCCCACACCAGCTCGTAGATCGTGCGCGCGAGGTTGTCGAAGCGGTAATCGGCATAGGCCTGCTGCGCTTCGGCTTCGGCACGCTGCAGGCGGCTCACCATCCAGCGGTCGGCAACCGAGAGCTCGGCCGGGGCGCCGGCATCGAGGCCGGTGTCCTTGCCCTCGCAGTTCATCAGCACGTAGCGGGTGGCGTTCCACAGCTTGTTGCAGAAGTTGCGGTAACCCTCGCAGCGCTTCTGGTCGAACTTGATGTCGCGGCCGAGGCTGGCGAGGCTGGCGAAGGTGAAGCGCAGGGCGTCGGTGCCGTAGGCGGGTATGCCGTCGGGGAACTCGGCACGGGTGCGCCTGGCGATGGCCTCCGCCTGCTTCGGGTTCATCAGGCCGGCGGTGCGCTTCGCGACCAGCGACTCGAGATCGATGCCGTCGATCAGGTCCAGCGGGTCCAGCGTGTTGCCCTTGGACTTGGACATCTTCTGGCCCTCGGCATCCCGCACCAGGCCGTGCACGTAGACATGACGGAAGGGCACTTTCCCGGTCATGTACTTGGTGATCATCACCATGCGCGCGACCCAGAAGAAGATGATGTCGAAGCCGGTGACCAGCACCGAGGAGGGCAAGTAGAGATCAAGCGCGGGGTTCGATTTCTGCGGCCACTCCGGGGTCCAGTCCAGCGTCGAGAAGCACCACAGCTGCGACGAGAACCAGGTGTCGAGCACGTCGGGGTCCTGCTTCAGTGTCTTGCCGCCGGCCAGCTCGCGAGCTTCGGCTTCATCGTGGGCAACGTAGATGTTGCCGGCTTCGTCGTGCCAGGCGGGAACGCGGTGGCCCCACCACAGCTGGCGCGAGATGCACCAGTCCTGGATGTTGTTGAGCCAGTGGTTGTAGGTGTTGACCCACTGCTCGGGAAAGAGCTTCACTTCGCCCGCGGCGACCGCCTCGAGACCGAGCCTGGCCAGCGGCTCCATTCTGACAAACCATTGGCTGGTGAGCATCGGTTCGATGACCACACCGGTGCGGTCGCCGCGCGGCACCACCATGCGGTGCGGCTTCTCGGATTCGAGCAGGCCCTGGGCCTTGAGGTCGGCGACGATGCGCTCGCGCGCGACGTAACGGTCGAGGCCGCGGTACTTTTCCGGCGCGTTGTCGTTGACCGCGGCGTCGAGGGTGAAGATGTTGATCTGCGGCAGGTTGTGGCGCTGGCCGACCTGGTAGTCGTTGAAGTCGTGGGCCGGGGTGATCTTCACACAGCCGGTGCCGAAGGCCTTGTCGACATAGTCGTCGGCGATCACCGGGATCGTGCGGCCGGTCAGCGGCAGGATCACCTGGCGGCCGACCAGGCTGCGGTAACGCTCGTCCTCGGGATGCACCGCGACCGCGGCGTCGCCGAGCATGGTTTCGGGGCGGGTGGTGGCGACCGTCAGGTGGCCGCTGCCATCAGCGAGCGGATAGCGGATCTGCCACAGCTTGCCGTCTTCCTCCTCGGCCTGCACTTCGAGATCCGAGATGACGGTGTGCAGCACCGGGTCCCAGTTCGACAGGCGCACGCCGCGATAGATCAGGCCGTCGCGGTAGAGTTTGACGAAGGTGTGGGTGACCAGCTTCGCCAGCGGTTCGTCCATCGTGAAGCGCTCGCGCGACCAGTCGCAGGAAGCGCCCAGCCGCCGCATCTGCCGTGTGATGGTCGAGCCCGACTCCTCCTTCCAGGCCCATACCCGCTTGATGAATTCCTCGCGGCCGAGCGCGTTGCGCGACTGGCCCTGCTGTTCAAGTTGCCGCGTCACCACCATTTCGGTGGCGATGCCGGCGTGGTCCGTTCCCGGCTGCCACAGCGTGTTGCAGCCGCTCATCCGGTGATAGCGGGTCAGGCCGTCCATGATGGTCTGGTTAAAGGCGTGGCCCATGTGCAGCACGCCGGTGACGTTGGGCGGCGGCAGCTGGATGCAGTAGGACCGGGGATTGGCGGCGTCGAGGCCGGCCTTGAAATAGCCGCTGTCTTCCCACAGCGGATACCAGCGCGACTCGATGGTCGCGGGCTCAAAACTTTTCGGCAGTTCCATGGATGGCGGTGCGGGAGGCGTCGTGGCAGGTGCTGCAGCGGCCGCGATTATACCGGACCCACCTCCCGGTTCCGGCGCCCGCAGCTGCTTCAGCTGCGATTGCAGGGTTTCGGCCACCGACGTGCGCACCATGTCGGCGATGCCTGCCTTGAGTTCGCCGGCAACGCGGCTCAGCGCCTGTTCCAGCGCGTTGCCGATCTCCGGCAGGAAGCGCTCGTGGACCACGCCGGCGATCTGGTCGTCGAGGCTGCGCTTGAGCTTGATGTAGACCGCATGTTCGATGTTCTGTGCCTGCACCCGCGACACCACCTCGCCGCCGGCGGGCCGGTTCTCGGCGGGCGCCGCCGGTTTCGGTGCTTCCGCGCGGGGCATCACCTCGCCCTCGATGACGACGTCGGTCAGCGTCGGAATGCCGGCACCGCCCCCCCCCTCGGCGGCGGGCGGCGTCTGCACAGGGGCGCGGCGGTGCCTGCTCAGCAGCGCGTCGGCCCGGCGCAACACGTCTGCTGCGTCATCATCCGGGATCGGGTTGTCGGCCATGGCGGGACTGATGGTAACGGAGGGGCGGCGGCGTGCTCAACCGGGCCGGAGATCAGGGCCTGGCAGATGCGGCCGACAGGTCGTGGGTGCGGATCGCGTAGCCGCGGTCGCGATAGAACCGGTAGCGTTCGCGCGCGAGGGCGCGGTCGTTGTCATCGATGCCGACGATTTCGGCGAGCCGGTGGTAGCGGCTGAAAAAAGCGGGCCATTCCGCGTGCAGGTTGATCAGCAATTCGTCATGCAGCTGTGTGAGGCCGCTGCCGTCAATCAGCACCGGCGTCACCGCCGCCAGCGGGTCATCGGGCGCGCAGTGCGGCAGGAAGCCGGTCGCCGGCACCGTCCACAGCAGGCGGTCGAGTTTTCCGGCGAGGTCGCGGTCCGGGCAGTAGACGGTGACGCGCAGACCATGGCTGCGCGCCTTGGCGACTAGCCTGCAGGTGGTATGCAGGCGGTCCGCGGCCTGGGTGTAAAAATCGATCTGCGTCATCGGTCCCGATTACGGCGTCAGCGCTTGCCGGCGCGCCCGATCAGGAACTGGGTCAGCAGCGGCACCGGCCGTCCGGTTGAGCCTTTTTCCTTGCCCGATTTCCAGGCGGTTCCGGCGACGTCAAGGTGCGCCCATTTGTACTTCTTGGTGAAGCGCGACAGGAAACAGGCCGCGGTCACGGCGCCGGCGGGGCGGCCGCCGATATTGGCAAAGTCGGCGAAGTTGCTCGCCAGCTGTTCCTGGTATTCCTCATGCAGCGGCAGGTGCCAGGCGCGGTCGCCGGATGATTCGCCGGCCGCCAGCACCTCGCGCGCGAGCGCATCGTCGTTGGCGAAAAGGCCGCTGACGACATGGCCCAGCGCGATCACGCAGGCCCCCGTCAGCGTCGCGATGTCGATCACCGCGGCCGGCTGGTAGCGCTCGGCATAGGTCAGCGCGTCGCAGAGGATCAGGCGGCCCTCGGCGTCGGTGTTGAGGATTTCGACGGTCTGGCCGGACATGCTGGTGACGATGTCGCCGGGCTTGGTGGCACGGCCGCCGGGCATGTTTTCGGTGGCGGGGATGATGCCGACGACATTGACCGGCAGTTTCATTTCGGCGACCGCCTTCAGGGTGCCGAGCACGCTGCCGGCACCGCTCATGTCGAACTTCATTTCGTCCATTTCCGGCGCCGGTTTCAGGGATATGCCGCCGGTGTCAAACGTGACGCCCTTGCCGACCAGCACGACGGGCTTGCCGGTCTTCGGCCCGGCGCGGTATTCGAGGACAATCAGTTTCGGGGGCTGGCTGCTGCCTGCGGCCACTGACAGCAGGGTGTTCATGCCGAGTCTGGCCATGTCGGCGCGCTCCAGCACCTGGATCTTCATCCGGTAATGCTTGGCGAGGTCGCGCGCGCGGTCGGCGAGGTAGGAAGGCGTGCAGACGTTGCCGGGCAGATTGCCGAGGTCACGGGCAAGGCTGATGCCATGGGCCAGGGCGAGACCTCGCGCAAGGCCGCTGGCGGCGGCTTTAGCGTCCTTTTGCGTCTTCACGGAGAGGACCACGCGGCGCAGCGCGGGAAGCTCATTCTCCGGCTTGCTCTTCAGCTGCCGGAAACGGTAGACCGCTGTGCGGGCGGCGCAGGCGGCCTGCATCATCCGCCACCCGATGTCACGCCGGCCCGCGGGCAGTTCCGCGAGGTGGAGTTCCGCATCCGCGGTGCCGGTGCCTGCGAGCGCCCCGACGGCGGCCGAGACCGCGCGCGGGAACTGCTTTTCGCCGAACCCGTCCTGGGGGCCAAGCCCCACCAGCAGGACCCGCGCGCTGCTGATCCCCGGCACGTCGTGCAGCAGCAGGGTGCTGCCCAGCCTGCCCTCCATGTCACCGCGTTCGAGCACCCTTCGCAGGTAACCCTTGGCGGCGCGGTCGAGGGCGCTTGCGGCCTCGCTCAGCTTCCTGCCGGCGTAGACGCCGGCCACGGTGCAGCCGCAGGCATTGCGGCCCGGTGAGAGGGGTTTTATGCTAAATTCCACGCGTCAACTCCTGTGCGCATCACGTGCTTGTCAGTGGATGATTTGATTGGCGGCCGTTGCGGTACGGATCCGGCGATGATGCCTGTGCCGGCGCCCGGCGGGTACAGGCTCGGCAACACACCGGCGTACGACATCGTTGATTGATTATCTGCGCGTTCCCCTCAAAAAGCAAAATGCCGGGATGATTTTCCGGCAGGCCCTGCTGCGCGAACTGGCGACCTCGGCGGCGGCCACCTTTCTCGTGCTGCTGGGAATCTCCGTGACTACCCAGCTCGTGCGTCTGCTGGGCCAGGCGGCGAGCGGCATGATCACCTCGACCGGCGTTGTTGCGCTGCTCGGATTCACGCTGGTCGGCTATCTGCCGATCCTGCTCTCCGTGACCCTGTTCATCGCGGTGCTGATGACGCTCACGCGCAGTTACCGCGATTCGGAGATGGTGGTGTGGTTTTCCTGCGGGCAGGGGCTGTCGCGCTGGATCAGCCCGGTGCTCAAGTTTGCGGTGCCGCTGGTGCTGACCATTGCACTGCTGTCGCTGCTGCTGTCGCCGTGGGCCGTCGAGAAATCCGAGGAGTTCAGGCGGCAGATGGACAGCCGCGACGACGTGGCGCAGGTCACGCCCGGCGTATTCCACGAGTCGCGGCGCGCCGACCGGGTGTACCTGGTCGAGGAGGTCCCGGGCAAATCCAATCTTGTCGCCAACGTCTTTGTCAGTTCCAGCCAGAACGGCAAGGATGGCGTGATGGTGGCGCAAAGCGGATTTCAGGAGACGGCGGCCAATGGCGACCGTTTCCTGGTGCTGCTCAACGGGCGGCGCTACGAGGGCGAGCCGGGATCCCCCGAATACAAGATTTTCGAGTTCGAGCGCTATGCAATGCGCATCGAGACCGGGGAGGCGGCAGAGCGGGCGCCCACCACCAAGACGCTCTCGACGATCGACCTCCTGCGTGACCCGGTTCCGCGCAACCTGGGCGAGCTGTCGTGGCGCCTCGGATTGCCGGTGAGCGCCCTTTTGCTCTGCCTGCTTGCCATTCCGCTGTCCTTCGTCAATCCGCGCGCCGGCAGGTCGATGAACCTCGTGCTCGCGATACTGGTGTACATGATCTACAGCAACCTGCTGTCGATCATGCAGGCATCGATTGCACAGTCCCGGGTCGATGTCGCAACCGGGATGTGGGGGGTGCATGCCGCGATGCTGCTCCTGCTGCTCGGCATGTTCTATCGCCGGCTCTCGGTGTACTCGCTGTGGAGGCTTTTCCGGTGAGGACGCTGCGGAACTATGTGGCACGGGAAATCGCCGTTTCGACGCTGCTGGTGTTCATCGCACTGCTGCTGCTGTTCGCGTTTTTCGACCTGGTCGAGCAGATGAAGGACCTGGGCCGGGGCGCCTACCAGCTGCGCCACATCCTGCTTCACGTGCTGCTTTCGGCGCCCAACCACGTCTATGAATTGTTTCCGATCGCGGCGCTGATCGGCACGCTGTTCGCGGTGGCGCAGCTGGTGGCCAGTTCGGAGTACACGGTCATGCGTGCCGCCGGGGTTTCCCTCGCCCGCATGACCGGAGTGATCGCCCTGGTGGGTGCTGCGTTCGGGGCGGCGACCTTCATTGTCGGCGAGTTCCTGGCGCCGCCGGCCGAGCAGTTCGCCCAGCGCCTGCGCTCACAGGCGATTTCCGGCATCGTCGCGCAGGAGTTCCGCTCCGGCCTGTGGATCAAGGACGGGACCGCGTTCATCAACGTGGCGGAGGTCACGCCGCCGGCGACCCTGAGCGGGCTGCGCATTTACGAGTTCGACGAGAGTTACCGGTTGCGCAGCCTGCGCCATGCCGCGGCTGCCGAATATCAGGGGCAGAACCGCTGGGCGCTGCTTGATGTCGCGCAGACGGAGTTCGGGACCTCCAGCACCAGCGTGAGCCGTCACGAGCGCATGGAATGGCAGTCAGTGCTGGATCCGGCGCTGCTCAACGTGCTGCTGGTCAGGCCGGAGAAAATGTCGGCATGGAGCCTTTATTCCTATTCCCAGCATTTGAAGGAGAACCGGCAGAAGTCGCTGCGCTACGAGATTGCGCTCTGGAGCAAATTGCTGTATCCCGCGGCGGTCCTGGTGATGATGGTTCTCGCGCTGCCTTTCGCCTATTTCCAGAACCGCCAGGGCGGGGTCGGTGCCAAGATATTCGCGGGCATCATGCTGGGGCTGGGGTTCCATTTCCTGAACCGCCTCTTCGGTCACCTGGGGCTGCTCAACGACTGGCCTCCTGCACTCAGCGCGGTCGGGCCGATGCTGCTGTTTATGGCCGTCGCCGTGACCATGATGTGGTGGCAGGAGCGGCGCTGAGCGGGCTCAGAGGGCGGTGACGATCCGGGTGCCGGCGAGGCGGTCGTGCAGGAACTGCCCGTCCCTGTCGATCAGGGCCCACAGCACCGTGATGCAGAGCAGGCCGTAGCAGGGTACGGCCAGAATCGCCCGCAGCAGTGCCCGAGAGAGGGGGACGCGGGCCCCCGCGGTGGTTTCCAGGCGCATGCGCCAGGTCTTCATCGGGAGGGTCTGGCCCCGGGCATGCCATTGCCAGACGAAGTAGGCGAGAGTGCCGAGCGCCACGCTCAAACGGGTGAGCGTTCGTGTATGTGTGCTTCCGGCGAATTCGGCGAGTGCCGTGGCCAGTCCGGCCGCCAGCAGTATTACCGCGGTAACCAGCAACAGTTCATAGACGAGGCTCAGCAGGCGCCTGCCGATCCCGGGCGTGTCGCGGTGACAAGGCGGCACTAGCGTTCCGCCGCTGCTCCGCCCGGGGGCAGCGGATCGCCGACGGCAGGATCGAACTGGGTTTCCGGCTGCGCCAGCGATTTGCGGTAGTCCTGCCATTGCCGGGACATGTCGCGGCGCTGCTGCGGGGTCAGTTTCTTGAGGTTCTTGTAGCGCTCGCGTGCCTGCTGCCGCTGTTCTGGCGTCAGGGCGGCCCAGTCCTTCATCCGCTTTTGCAGCCGCTGCTGCTCCGCGGGCTTCATTTTGGGGTAACGATCGGCGATCACCACCCACCTCTTGCGCTGGGACGAATCCATCCCCTCCCAGTCGGCAGCGAGCGGCGCCAGAACCTGCTGCTGGGCCGCAGACAATTCCGTCCACGCCGGACGGACGGGCTTAGCACCCTGCTTGGCGGGTTGTGCGGCTGCGGCGGAAAGCGCGATGCATAACCAGACGATCAGCGCGACTGCCGTTTTAGCCATGAATCGAAGCCCTTGTCGAGGTACGCGTCGATGGGCAGATCGTCGGTCAGCAGGCGCGCATCAATGTCTGCCAGTTCGCTCCCAGGGCCGCCGTTGCCCTGCCAGTAGACTATGCCCATCAGCCCAAGCAGCAGCACTGCCATCGGCAGCAGGTATCTCGTGCCGGCTGGCCATCCTCCAGCACGGCCGGCCAGCTGGGCGGCCCACACCGGCACCCAGGCAGGAGCCCTGCGACTCGCCGCAAGTGAGAGTGCCTGTTCCCGTGCAGAACTGAGCCTGAGCTGGGCATTTCTGTCCAGGTCACGGCTGCCCTGATCGAGCATCCGGGTGATTTTTCGGGCGACTTCGTGTTCCCGGGCGTTCATAGCTCAATTCCCTGTTTTTTGAGCAGTATCGCCAATGCATGAGTTGCCCGGGAGCAGTGCGTTTTCACGCTGCCCTCCGAACAGCCCATGGCCTTTGCGGCTTCAGCGACATCAAGTTCCTCCCAGTAACGCAGCATGAAAGCCTGACGTTGACGCAAAGGCAGGGCTGCTATGGCTTTTTCAATGATATCAAGGACCTGCTTTTGTTCCAGCTGTTCTGCCGGCCGCCCGGCAATTTTGGAGTTCTCGTCGAATTCCATGGTGTCGAGCGGGTCATTGTCCTCCTCGTTGTCGGATCCGAAAAGGTTGCTGAGGGGCATGATCCATGCCGAACGGACCTTCTGGCGCCGGAAAAAATCCCGTATCGCGTTTTGCAGGATACGCTGGAACAGCATGGGCAGTTCAGCCGCAGGCCGGCCGGAATACTTCTCGGCCAGCTTCATCATCGCTTCCTGGACAATATCGAGCGCGAGATGATCGTCCCGAACGGAGAATACCGCTTGTTTGAACGCCCGGCGTTCGACTTCGGCCAGAAAAGCCGCCAGTTCCTCGTTTGTGGCCAGTGGAGTAGCCTTTTTGGGTGCTGGAACTTCGGGGGAAATGATTCCGGATAAGCCCCGGAATTGGCGGCATATTAACAAAATGCTCCAGCGAGGCAAGCCAGCCACCGGCGGCGCGGAAAACTTTCTATCCTGCTGTTTACAAGGATATTTGCTTGACCGAAGGGGCTCCCCCGGGTAATGTTTCGGGTTTCCTTCTCGCCGGAATCCCGCGCATGTGCTTCGGCACAAGCGGGCCTAAATCATGCAATTGTCGGGTGCAGAGATCGTTGTGCGCTGCCTTCAGGAGGAGGGCATAGACCATGTCTTCGGTTATCCGGGGGGCGCGGTGTTGTTCCTGTATGACGAACTGTTCAAGCAGGACAAGGTAAAGCATGTTCTGGTGCGCCATGAGCAGGCGGCAGTTCATGCCGCTGATGCCTATGCGCGGTCTACCGAGAAGGTCGGCGTCGCGATCGTGACCTCGGGGCCCGGCGTCACCAATGCCGTGACTGGCATTGCCACGGCATTCATGGACTCGATCCCCATGGTCATACTGACCGGACAGGTACCGACGCACGCCATCGGCGAGGACGCTTTCCAGGAGTGCGACACTGTCGGCATCACCCGGCCGTGCGTGAAGCACAATTTCCTGGTCAAGGATGTCAAGGACCTGGCGCTGACGATCAAGAAGGCTTTTTACATTGCTTCAACCGGCAGGCCCGGCCCGGTCGTTGTCGACATTCCCAAGGACATCACGACCCACAAGACCGACTTCGATTACCCGAAGTCGATCTCGATGCGTTCCTACAACCCCGTTGTCAAGGGACATGCCGGCCAGATCAAGAAGGCGGTGAAGCTGCTGCTCGAGGCAAAGCGACCGATGATCTACACGGGTGGCGGCGTCATCCTCGGGAACGCTTCAGCGGAACTCGCGCAGCTCGTGAAGATGCTCGGTTTTCCATGCACGAACACGCTGATGGGCCTCGGCGGCTTTCCGTCGACGGATCGCCACTTCCTCGGAATGCTCGGCATGCACGGGACCTATGAGGCCAACATGGCGATGCAGCATTGCGACGTCCTGCTGGCAGTCGGCGCACGCTTCGACGACCGCGTGATCGGCAACCCCAAGCATTTCTTCGAGCAGCCGCGTCAGATCGTCCATATTGACATCGATCCTGCGTCGATATCGAAGCGCGTGAAAGTGGATGTTCCGGTGGTCGGCAACGTGCGTGAAGTCCTCAGGGAGCTGGTTCGCCAACTTGAGGCCGCGCGTGGCGGGCCCGACAAGGAGGCGCTCAAGGCATGGTGGTCGCAGATCGAACAGTGGCGCGGACGCGACTGTCTCAAGTACGACCGCTCCAGTGCCATCATCAAGCCGCAGTTCGTCATTGAAAAGCTGTACCAGGTGACCAAGGGGGACGCTTTCGTCACCTCGGACGTCGGCCAGCACCAGATGTGGGCGGCCCAGTTCTACAAGTTCGACAAGCCTCGCCGCTGGATCAATTCCGGGGGGCTGGGCACGATGGGCGTGGGTTTGCCCTATGCAATGGGCGTGCAAATGGCGAATCCCAGGGCGACCGTGGCCTGCGTCACCGGCGAGGCGTCCATCCAGATGTGCATCCAGGAACTGTCGACCTGCAAGCAGTATCGCCTGCCGCTGAAGCTGATCAATCTGAACAACCGCTACATGGGTATGGTTCGCCAGTGGCAAGAGTTCTTCCACGGCAACCGTTATTCGGAATCCTACATGGACGCCTTGCCGGATTTCGTAAGACTGGCAGAGGCGTACGGGCATGTCGGCATGCGCATTGAAAAGCCGGCGGACGTGGAGCCTGCGCTGAAAGAGGCGTTTGCGCGCAAGAAGGATCTGGTGTTCATGGATTTCATCACGGACCAGACCGAAAACGTGTTTCCGATGGTTCCGGGCGGCAAGGGGCTGTCCGAAATGATCCTGGTCTGACCCATGCGACACATCATTTCAGTTTTGCTGGAAAACGAAGCGGGCGCGCTGTCCCGGGTGGCCGGCCTTTTTTCGGCGCGCGGATACAACATCGAGTCGCTGACCGTCGCGCCCACGGAAGACGAAACCCTTTCCCGGATGACCATCGTGACCTCCGGCTCCGACGAAATCATCGAGCAGATCAACAAGCAGTTGAACAAGCTGGTTGACGTGGTCAAGGTGGTGGATTTGTCGGAAGGTGAACACATCGAGCGCGAGCTGATGCTGGTCAAGGTGCGCGCCGTGGGTAAGGACCGCGAAGAGATGAAGCGCATGGCCGACATCTTCCGCGGACGCATCATTGACGTCACCGACAAGGACTACACCGTGGAACTCACAGGGCCCGGTTCCAAGCTGGATGCCTTTCTGAAGGCCATAGACCAGTCCGCGATCCTGGAAACAGTGCGCACCGGCGCTTCCGGCATCGGCCGTGGCGACCGCATCTTGAAAGTCTGAGGTGCCGGCAGAGGCGCTGTGCCGGACGTGGCGCCCGCTGCCTGCAGAGACCAACCGTTCACGTTTCATACAGAGGAAGATATGAAGATTTATTACGACAAGGATGCAGACCTTTCGCTGATCAAGCGCAAGCAGGTCGCCATCATCGGCTACGGTTCGCAGGGCCATGCCCATGCCAACAATCTGAAGGAATCCGGGGTCAAGGTGACCGTCGGCCTGCGCAAGGACGGCGCGTCCTGGAACAAGGCGAAGAAGGCGGGAATCGCGGTCAAGGAAGTCGGCGATGCCGTGAAAGGCGCCGATCTGGTGATGATCCTGTTGCCGGACGAGCACCACGCCGATGTCTACCGTGAAGAGATCGAGCCGAACCTGAAGAAGGGCGCGACCCTGGCCTTTGCGCATGGTTTCAACGTGCATTTCAAGCAGGTCGAGCCGCGTGCCGACCTCGATGTCATCATGATCGCGCCCAAGGGTCCCGGTCATCTCGTGCGCTCGACCTATACCCAGGGCGGCGGCGTGCCGGCGCTGATTGCCGTGGCACAGAATCCCAGCAAGAAGGCCCGCGACATCGCGTTGTCCTATGCTGCCGCCATAGGCGCGGCCCGTGCCGGCGTGATCGAGACCACTTTCCGCGAGGAATGCGAAACCGACCTTTTTGGCGAGCAGGTGGTGCTCTGCGGTGGCCTGTCTGCACTGATCCAGGCCGGATTCGAGACGCTGGTCGAGGCCGGCTACGCCCCGGAGATGGCCTATTTCGAGTGCCTGCACGAAGTGAAGCTGATCGTCGACCTGATCTACGAGGGCGGCATAGCGAACATGCGCTACTCGGTGTCGAACACCGCCGAATACGGTGACTTCACCCGCGGCCCGCGCATCGTTACCGACGAGACCCGCGCCGAAATGCGCCGGATCCTCGCCGAGATCCAGACCGGCCAGTTCGCCAAGGAATTCATCCTCGAGAACAAGGCTGGCGCACCGACGCTGAAAGCGCTCCGCCGCATTGGGCAGGCACACCAGGTGGAGACGGTGGGCGCCAAGCTGCGCGACATGATGCCCTGGATCAAGAAGAACCGCCTGGTCGACCAGTCGAAGAACTGACCCGCGCGCCGGGGGGGCGGCTTGTCCGGACTTCACGGGCTTCGGCCGCGGGGCCGGGCAACCGCCCTTTTCCGTTGTTACGGTTAAACTGCGTCGATGAAATCCTATCCCCATCCGTTCATCGCCCGAGAGGGTTGGCCGTTCATCGCGATTGCCGTTGTTCTTGCCGCCGGCATCCATGGCTATGCCGGTTTCAGCTGGGCGGCATTCCCCTGGCTGGTCGTGCTGTTCATGGTCCAGTTCTTCCGCGATCCGGCGCGCAAGGTCCCCTCTGAGCCGGGTGCCGTGCTTTCACCCGCCGACGGCCGCATCGTCTCGGTGGGAAAGGCGCGTGATCCTTACCTTGAGCGCGAGGCGCTGAAGATCAGCGTGTTCATGAACGTCTTCAATGCGCATTCCAACCGCAGCCCGGTCGACGGCAGGGTGGAGAAAACATGGTATTTCCCGGGCAGCTTCGTAAACGCCGACCTTGACAAGGCGTCGGCCGAAAACGAGCGGGCGGTGATCTATCTGCGCACCGCCGACGGCCGCGACGTGACCTGCGTCCAGGTTGCCGGGCTGATCGCTCGGCGCATCCTGTGCTATGCAAAAGAGGGGCAGGTGCTTGCGCGCGGCGAGCGCTTCGGATTCATACGTTTCGGCTCCCGAGTCGATGTCTATCTGCCGCCGGCCTCGCAGCCTAAGGTGAGCGTAGGCGACAAGGTGTACGCGACCGAAACCATACTCGCGGCGCTTCCCTGACGCGGTTGCGGCGACTGGTTTAAGATTCCCTCCATGGCCGAACTCAAGGAACACAAGCAGTTCATCAAGTCGCGGTTTGCGCGCCGCGGCATCTACTGGCTGCCTAACATGTTCACGATCGCCGCGCTGTTCGCCGGCTTTTATGCGATTGTTCAGGCAGTGGGGGGGCGTTTCGAGCATGCGGCTATCGCCATTTTCGTGGCGCTGGTTCTCGACGGCCTTGACGGCCGCGTGGCCCGGCTGACGCACACCCAGAGCGCCTTCGGCGCCGAGCTCGACAGCCTTTCGGACATGGTGTCTTTCGGCGTGGCGCCGGCGCTGGTGGTTTATGTCTGGGCCTTGAAGGATTTCGCCGGGATGCAAACCGTGCCCCTGCTGGGTCCCTGGCTGTCGACCAAGCTCGGCTGGATCGCGGCTTTCGTCTATTGTGCCTGCGCGGCATTGCGGCTGGCGCGGTTCAACACCAACATCGACGTGGTGGACAAGCGCTTCTTCCAGGGGCTGCCCAGCCCGGCGGCCGCTGCACTGGTCGCCGGGCTGGTGCTCGCGATGACCGAGTACCAGGTGAAGGGGGCGGACGTGAAGTGGCTGGCCTGGGGATTAACGCTGGTTGCGGGGCTTACGATGGTCAGCAACCTCCGTTTCTACAGCGGTAAGGACATCAACCTGCGCAAGAGCGTGCCGTTCTCGGCGGTGGTGGCGATTGCGCTGGGCTTCGTGCTGCTGATTTCCTTCGCCAACACTCTGCCGGAACTGCTTTTCACGCTGTTCGCCCTCTACGGACTGTCCGGATACGCACTCTGGATCCATGACCGGCTCCGGCGCAAGCCGGCCGAGCCTCCGCCACCGGCCTGACGGGCTTGCGACGGCGAAGGAAAGCCGCTATATTGTTTCGCATCATGTTTGGCTATTCGCAGACCCTGAATCCCGTCCTGCCTGCCGCGCTCGCGCTGGCCGGTCTGCTGCTGCGCGGCCGCGCGCGCTAAACCAACCCCACTCCCAGTTTTGCAGTCCCCTGTCCGGCGTCCCCAGCGGAACCGGGTGCATACAACAATGGCCGTTCGCGAGGCGCGCGGCCCGGAACAGCAGAGGTATCCATCATGGCCAAGGAAAAATTGATCATATTCGACACGACGATGCGCGACGGCGAGCAGAGCCCCGGCGCGTCAATGACCAAGGACGACAAGCTGCGCATTGCGCGCCAGCTCGAGCGCATGCGCGTTGACGTCATCGAAGCCGGATTCCCGGCGGCAAGCGACGGTGACTTCGAGTCCGTGCAGGCGGTGGCCCGCGCCATCAAGGACAGCACGATCTGCGGCCTGGCACGCGCGAACGAGAAGGACATCCGGCGCTGCGGAGACGCGGTCAGGGTTGCCGCGCAGCCGCGCATCCATACCTTCATCGCGACGTCGCCGATTCACATGGAGAAGAAGCTGCGCATGGAGCCTTCCCAGGTCATTGACCAGGCCGTGCGGGCGATCAAGTGGGCGCGCGAATATACGGACAACGTCGAGTTTTCGCCGGAGGATGCCGGGCGCTCGGATCTCGATTTTCTGTGCCGCATCCTCGAGCAGGTGATCAAGGCCGGCGCAAGGACCATCAATGTGCCGGATACCGTGGGCTACACTCTCCCCGACCAGTTTGGCCGCCTGATCCGGAACCTTCGCGAGCGAATTCCGAACTCCGACCAGGCGATCTGGTCGGTGCACTGCCACAACGACCTTGGCCTTGCCGTTGCCAACTCGCTTGCCGCGGTGCAGAACGGGGCGCGCCAGGTTGAGTGCACGATCAACGGCCTTGGCGAGCGGGCGGGGAATGCCTCGCTGGAGGAAATCGTCATGGCCGTACGTACTCGTCAGGACGTTTTCGACTGCGACACCAACATCGATGCCACGCAGATCGTGCCCGCATCGAAGCTCGTCTCCGGCATCACGGGTTACCCGGTGCAGCCGAACAAGGCGATCGTCGGCGCCAATGCCTTTGCCCACGAGTCGGGCATCCACCAGGATGGCGTGCTGAAACACCGCGAAACTTACGAGATCATGAGTGCGGAATCCGTGGGCTGGACCAACAATCGCCTGACGCTCGGCAAGCTCTCGGGACGCAACGCGTTCAAGACGCGGCTGCAGGAAATTGGCGTCGAACTGGAGTCGGAGGAGGCGCTCAATGCGGCATTCAAGCGTTTCAAGGAGCTGGCCGACAAGAAGCGCGAGATATTCGACGAGGATCTGCATGCGCTGATCACCGAGGAAAACCTCGAGCACCTCGAGAACGAGCGCTACAACCTCGTATCTCTGACGGCGCACTCCGAGACCGGCGAGCAGCCCTATGCGCGCCTCGTCATGTCGGAAGGCGGCAAGGAGCGCCCCTCCGAGGCGCAGGGCAGCGGTCCGGTCGATGCGGCATTCAAGGCGATCGAGGCCCTGGTGCACAGCGGCGCGGAGCTGCTGCTGTATTCGGTCAATGCGATCACGACGGGAACGGACGCGCAGGGCGAGGTGACGGTGCGGCTGTCCAAGGACGGGCGCATCGTCAACGGCCAGGGTGCGGACACCGACATCGTCGTCGCTTCCGCCAAGGCGTACATCAATGCCCTGAACAGGCTCTTTGCGGGAACCGAGAGGCTGAATCCGCAGCTTTGACCGGGGCGGCTGCGCGGGCGGTGTTCAGGCGGCTCTGCGCGCCGAGCGCAGATGGGCGATCGCCGAGCCGAAGTACGCGAGCGCCAGCACGATTTCCAGCAGTGCGATGCGTGTGCTCGTTCCTGCGTCCGACCATCCGCGGACCACGCCTTCCATGAAATAGGCGAGGATCAGCATGGTCGAGACGCGGTATGTGTAGCTGTTTCCGCGAGCGATCCCCGGCAGTATCCAGAGCAGGGGCAGAACCTTCAGCGCGAGCCAGGATCCGCCCGGGCGCAGCGGTGCGAGCCACAGTTCCCAGGCGAGGCAGAGCAGGATCAGCGCGCCGAGCAGCAGGGTGGCGGCTCGGCGCCAGAACAGGGCGGCCTCCGTCGCGCTCACGGCCGCAGCTTCAGTGCAGTTTCGGCAAGGCGCCGTCCGAGCAGCAGGCAGAGCTTTTTCTCGTCATCGGACACCGGCAGATCGGCCGTTGCGCCGGCAAGGTGACTGGCACCGTAGGGCGTGCCGCCGGTTTTCGTTGCCAGCAGCTCCGGCGCGGAGTAGGGCAGGCCGACAATCAGCATGCCGTGGTGGAGCAGCGGCAGCATCATCGATACGAGGGTGGTTTCCTGTCCGCCATGCAGGCTGGCTGTCGAAGTGAACACCGCGGCCGGTTTCCCGCTCAGGGCCCCCTTCAACCACAGCGAGGACGTCGAATCCCAGAAATACTTCATCGGCGCCGCCATATTGCCGAACCGGGTCGGCGAGCCGAGCGCAAGGCCGATGCATTCCTCGAGGTCCCGCAGTTCTGCATACGGGGCACCCGAGTCGGGAACGGCGGGTGCGACGGCCTCGCTTACTGCCGATACGGGCGGCACGGTGCGCAGGCGCGCAGCGGCTCCCGCCTGCTCGATGCCGCGCGCCACCAGCCGCGCCATTTCCAGCGTGGCGCCATGACGGCTGTAGTAAAGGACCAGGATTTCCTGCATCGGTGCTGGCGGCTGCGACTTGGCCGCTTCAATGCAGCGTGCCGCTGCTGGCCGGCATGATGCTGTAGCGCCAGTTGCCCTGCCAGGCGCGCAGCACCATGTTCGGGTATTCGGCCCTGCCGAGGCTGCCGTTGTAGCGGCCCAGCGCCCGGAACAGGTCGCCGTTCTCAATGTCGAGGTAATGCCGGAGAATGGTGCAGCCGTAGCGCAGGTTCGTGCGCAGGTGGAATAGGTTGTGGTCAACGGCGCCGATCAGCTTGGTCCAGAAGGGCATGACCTGCATGTAGCCGCGTGCCCCGGCACTCGAGACCGCATACTTGCGAAACGCGCTTTCCACCTGGATCAGACCCAGCACCAGCTGCGGGTCGAGTCCGGCACGCTTTGCCTCGTAGTGCACGGTGAGCAGGAACTCTTCGCGTTCGACGCGGTTCGGCATGCGCTTCGCCAGCCGGGGTGACATCGACGCCAGCCAGGCCCGCGCCTCCTGTTCGTCGTCGAAGGCCAGCACGGGCACCGCCTGGTCCGAGATCGCGCGGTGCAGGGTGGCCCTGACGCTGGCCGACAGCGGTTCATACTTTTGCGCCCCGCCATGGCCCAGCGGCGCAGCGAGCGCCAGCATCAATGCCAAGCCGAACGTGATTAACCTATGCATGCCATTGATTTTATTATATTTTTCGCTTCGGGTCGAGGGATGTTGCGAGGCTGCGTGTCGCGCCTGCCCTTGTACTCGAATTGCCCTTCCTTGAGGCCGCGGTCGCCGATGACGACGCGATGGGGTACGCCGATCAGTTCCATGTCGGCAAACATCACGCCCGGGCGTTCGTCGCGGTCGTCGAGCAGCACGTCGACGCCTTCCGCGGCCAGTTCGGCGCACAGCTGGTCCGCTGCAGCACGGACTTCCGCGCTCTTGTGATAGCCGATAGGCGTGATCGCGACCGTGAACGGGGCGATCGCCTGCGGGAAAATGATGCCGCGGTCGTCATGGTTCTGCTCGATCGCCGCAGCGACGATGCGCGTGACGCCGATGCCGTAGCAGCCCATTTCCATGATCTGCGTCTTGCCCGATTCATCGAGGAAGCCGAGGTTCAGCGCCTGGGAGTACTTCGTGCGCAGCTGGAAAATGTGGCCGACCTCGATGCCACGGCAGATTTCGAGCTGTCCCCTGCCGTCGGGCGAGGGGTCGCCGGAAACCACGTTGCGGATGTCGGCAAACACCGGTTCGGGAAAATCACGGCCGATATTGGCGCCGGTGTAATGGTGGTCGTCGGCGTTGGCGCCGATGGCGAAATCAGCCATCGCGCTGAGGGCGAAGTCGGCAATCACGGTCCCCGTGAAACCCACGGGCCCCAGCGAGCCCGGGCCGGCGCCGAAGGCTGAGCGGATGGCATCGGCCGAAGCAAACGCGACCGGCTGTTTCAGTTGCGGCAGCTTGCCGGCCTTGATCAGGTTCAATTCATGGTCGCCGCGCAGCAGCAGCAGCACCGGACTGCCGTTGGCACCGTCAACGACGACGGCCTTGACGGTACGATCCGCGGACAGCTTGAGAAATCCGCACAGTTCCTCGATGGTTTTGATCCCCGGCGTATGCACTTTCTGCAGAGGCTGCGCGGCCGCCGGTCGCGCAGCCGCCGGCGCGAGCGCTTCGGCCAGTTCGACGTTGGCTGCGTAGTCCGACCGCGGGCAGTAGGCGATGGCGTCCTCGCCGGAATCGGCAAGCACGTGGAACTCATGCGACCCGGTGCCGCCGATCGAGCCGGTATCCGCCGCAACCGGACGGAACTTCAATCCCAGCCGCGTGAAGATGCGGCTGTAGGTGTCGTGCATGTTGCGGTATTCCCGCGCCAGATCGTCGTAGTTCGCGTGGAAGGAATAGGCATCCTTCATCACGAATTCGCGGCCGCGCATGACGCCGAAGCGCGGGCGGATCTCGTCGCGGAACTTGGTCTGGATCTGGTAGAAATTCAGCGGCAGCTGGCGGTAGCTCCGGACCTCGCGGCGCACCACGTCGCTGATGACTTCCTCATGGGTGGGGCCGAAGCAGAAGTCGCGTTGATGGCGGTCCTTGATGCGCAGCAGTTCCGGTCCGTACTGCTCCCAGCGCGTCGATTCCTGCCACAGTTCGGCAGGCTGGACTGCGGGCATCAGCAGCTCGATAGCCCCGCCGCGGTTCATTTCCTCGCGGATGATGTTCTCGACCTTGCGCAGCACCCTCAGGCCCAGCGGCATCCAGGTGTAGACGCCGCTGGTCAGCCGCTTGATCAGTCCGGCCCGCAGCATCAGCTTGTGGCTGATCACCTCGGCTTCCGAGGGTGCCTCCTTCAGCGTGGAAATGAAAAACTGCGAAACGCGCATGCCTGTTCCCGATCGGATAAAAACCTTATTCTACCGGACCTTACGCAACTCCCCTGTACGGAAGCCGATGAAATTCATGCCCAAATGGCGCCTGCGCAAACCGGCCGGAGACGCCGAAACCGTCTATGTCAGCGAGAAGTACGGGGTGCGCTCCCTGCATATCGGCAGCGACACCGTGCAGAGTGCCATGCGCATCGCGCGGCCGCACGACCTTGAGCTGTCCTATACCCGGTCGATGATGGCCTGCCTGCTGTTCCGTGACGACATGCGCGATGTTCTGATGGTGGGCCTTGGCGGGGGCTCGGTGGCGAAATACGTCCGCCACCATTTTCCTTCGGCCCGCGTGCGCGTGCTCGAGCTGAATCCCCAGGTGGTGGCGGTCGCGCGTCAGTGCTTTCTGGTGCCGCCCGACGGCCCCTCGTTCGAGGTCATCGTGGGCGACGGTGCGGAGTACATGGCGAGGGCCGACGTCTCCGCCGACGTGATCATGGTCGACGGATATGATGCCGAGTCCCATGTCGAGGCCCTCGCCACCCGCGAGTTCTATCGCCACTGCCGGGAGCGGCTCGTGCCGGAGGGCATGCTGGTGGTCAATCTCTGGGGCGGAGACCGCCAGTTCAACGAAGTGCTCAAGCGCATCGAGGCGGAGTTTCCGGCGGGGAACCTCTGCCTGCCCGCGCGCAAACCCGGCAATGTCATCGTCTTCGGTTTCCGGGATTCGCCGGGACCGCTGCGCTGGCGTGATCTTCAGGCACGGGCGGCGGTGCTGGAGGCCGGCCATGGCATGGAGTTCCCGCTGTTTGTCGAGGGATTGCGCGCGATGAATCGTTGCGACTCCGACTTCCTTTACCCCTGAGGCGGCATGCTGATGCGGCCGGCCCACGGGCTTTCAATGCCCGGGGATTTGTGAAAAAATCAAATCCATAGTGACCAATCAATCCGGGGATGACCATGATCGACCGAGATGGCTATCGCCCCAATGTCGGAATCGTGCTGTGCAACGCGAAGAACGAGGTTTTCTGGGGTAAGCGGGTACGCGAGCATTCGTGGCAGTTTCCGCAGGGCGGCATCAAGGGCGGCGAGCGGCCCGAGGCGGCGATGTACCGGGAACTGCACGAGGAAGTCGGACTCAAACCGGAACATGTGCAGGTGCTGGGCCGCACACGGGACTGGCTGCGCTACGAGGTTCCGGAACGGTGGCTGCGCCGGGAATGGCGCGGCAACTACCGCGGCCAGAAGCAGATCTGGTTCCTGCTGCGTCTGGTCGGCCGTGATTGCGACGTATGCCTGCGGGCAACCGAGAAGCCGGAGTTTGATGCCTGGCGCTGGCACGAGTACTGGGCGCCGACCCAGGATGTCATCGAATTCAAGCGCGCGGTCTACGAGCAGGCGCTGAACGAACTGTCCCGTTTTCTCGCGCGTCGACCCGCCCAGCGGCGGGGGGTGCGCGGTCCGCTGGTCGGCGTCTGACGGCGACGCTCCGGTTGCGGCCGGTAGCGCCTTTCTTGGCCCCGCAGCCCGGGGCCTGATCCACCAGCCAGGAAAGGCAGGCAGACATGACTCGCGACTACCCCGCCATCAAGCCCGTTGCCCTCGAGGAGGACAGCGGCTACGCCCAGCCCAGCCAGGCTGTCCCCGAGCGTGTGCGCATCGACAGTCCCGCCGTCGATGTGATGACTGATCTGACCCGGGTGACCGCTGTCATCGTCCTGCCCGGAGACACCGTTGACGAGGCTCACCGGCGGATGATCCAGCGCGGCGTCAGGTTGCTGCTGGTGGTCGACCAGGACCGGCGGGTGCACGGCATCGTTACCGCCAACGACGTGCTGGGCGAGAAGCCGGTGAAGGTGGCCGTGCAGCGCGGTGTTCCCCGCAGCGATGTGCAGGTTCGCGACATCATGACCCCGCGCGCCATGCTGGAGGTGCTCGATCTGAGCGAAGTGGAATCGGCCAACGTCGGCCATGTCGTGGCGACCCTGAAAGCTGCCGGGCGCCAGCACACCCTGGTCGTGGACCGGGATGCCAAGGGGCGGCAGCGCGTGCGCGGCGTGTTTTCCGCAACGCAGATCGCCCGCCAGCTCGGGGTTGCGATTGCCACCGAGGCGGTAGCACGCACGTTTGCCGACATCGAAGCCAGCCTGAGGCATTGAGTTCCGTGTCGACCGCAGCCGAATGTTGACTCGGGTGCGGGCTTGGAATTACACTCCATTCACAGATTAGATTTAGTCTAAATATCTGTGAGTTTGTGGGTGGTAGGTTGTTCCCGATGGCGGATCGTCGCCTAGGCATTAATGTAACCTATTGTTTTTAAAGGAGTTTTTATGCAGCTCAAGAATTCGAAGACGCACGAGAATCTGAAGGCCGCGTTTGCCGGTGAATCGCAGGCCAACCGTCGCTACCTCTATTTCGCAGCCAAGGCGGATGTCGAAGGCCAGAACGATGTCGCAGCAGTGTTCCGCTCGACCGCGGAAGGCGAGACCGGCCACGCCCATGGCCACCTCGAATACATGGAAGCCTGCGGCGACCCCGCGACTGATCTGCCGATCGGCCGCACCCGCGACAACCTGAAGGCTGCGATTGCCGGCGAAACCCACGAGTACACCGACATGTACCCGGGCATGGCGAAAACCGCCCGCGACGAAGGTTTCGGCGAAATCGCCGACTGGTTCGAGACCCTGGCGAAAGCCGAGCGCTCGCACGCCAACCGTTTCCAGAAAGCCCTGGACGGCCTGGCTGACTGATCCCGCTGCCGAGGATCATCAAGGAGAAAGGGGCGCGGATGCGCCTCTTTCTTTTCCTTCCCACCACTGAGCACCACACCCGACCATGACCGTACGCGAAGGTAGTCTCGAGGCCCCGACCCGGCACCCCCTGGACTGGAAATCCGCGGATTTCTATGACGAAGACAAGCTCAACAAGGAACTGGAGCGCGTGTTCGACATCTGCCACGGCTGCCGCCGCTGCGTGAACCTGTGCACATCCTTTCCCAAGCTGTTTGACCTTGTCGACGAGAGTCCCACGATGGAGGTCGACGGCGTCGACAAGAAGGACTACTGGGAGGTCATCGATCGCTGCTACCTCTGCGACATGTGCTACATGACCAAGTGTCCGTACGTGCCCCCGCATGAGTGGAATGTCGACTTTCCCCACCTGATGCTGCGCGCCAAGGCGATCAAGTTCCGCAAGGGTGGAACCAGCTTCCGCGACAAGCTGCTGTCGAGCACCGATGCGCTGGGCAAGCTTGCCTCCATTCCGGTGGTCGTGCAGATGGTCAATGCCGCGAACAAGGCGGCCCCGGTGCGCAAGGTCATGGACGGCATGCTCGGCATCCACAAGGATCGCGTGCTGCCGGAGTACGACAGCGCGAAGTTCCGCTCGACTGCCCGGCCGAACGCCTCCTTCCCGGTG
This sequence comes from Burkholderiales bacterium, assembly GCA_019634975.1. GTDB lineage: Bacteria > Pseudomonadota > Gammaproteobacteria > Burkholderiales > SG8-41. The sequence continues at coordinate 66,610 of JAHCAI010000012.1, read as the reverse complement.
AAGGACGGCAAGCAGACTCCGGGCAAGGTCGCCATTTTCTCCACCTGCTACGTCAACTACAACGAACCGGGCATCGGCCATGACCTGCTCAAAATCCTCGCGCACAACGAGGTGCCGGCGATCGTGGTCGAGAAAGAGGCGTGCTGCGGCATGCCCAAGCTCGAACTGGGCGACCTCGAGGCGGTGGCCCGCAACAAGGACATCAACATCCCGCCGCTGGCTGAGCTTGCGCGCGAAGGCTACGCGATCCTGACCGCAGTGCCGTCCTGCACGCTGATGTTCAAGCAGGAACTGCCTCTGATGTTCCCGGACGACCCCGACGTCAAGGCGGTGGCCGAGGCGATGTTCGATCCCTTCGAATACCTCGTGCTGCGCCACAAGGACGGCCTGCTGAAGACCGGCTTCAGCAAGGCGCTGGGCAAGGTTTCCTATCACATTCCCTGCCACCTGCGGGTGCAGAACATGGGGCAGAAGACGCGCGAGATGCTGGAGATGGTGCCGGACACCAAGGTCACCACCGTCGAACGCTGCGCCGGCCATGACGGCACCTGGGGGGTCAAGAGCGAGTTTTTCGAGCAGTCGATGAAAATCGGCCGTCCGGTGTTCCGCCAGATGGGCGAGGCCGCGCCGGACTACATCAGTTCGGACTGCGCGATCGCCGGCCGCCATATCCAGCAGGGCATCGGCGAAGGCGCGGCGGGCAGCGGTGCCGAGAAGCAGCATCCCATCACCCTTATACGCATTGCCTACGGATTGTGAGACCGAACATGCCGCAAGTTACCCGAGAATCCCTGATGCCGCTGGAAGCCTATGCCAAGGCGCGACCGGAGTTTCGCGCGAAAGTCATGGCGCACAAGAAGGACCGCTCCCTGCACCTGGGCGGCAACGTCACCCTGATCTTCGAGGACGAGCTGACCATCCGCTACCAGATCCAGGAAATGCTGCGTGCGGAGCGCATTTTCGAGGAAGAGGGCATCAATGATGAACTGGAGGCCTATAACCCGCTGATTCCGGACGGCAGCAACTGGAAGGCGACGATGATGATCGAGTATCCGGATGAGAACGAGCGCCGCGCCCGGCTTGCCAAGCTGATCGGCATCGAGGACCGGGTCTGGGTCCAGGTGGCCGGCTGCGAGCGTGTCCACGCGATCGCCGACGAGGATCTCGAGCGCGAGAACGCCGAGAAGACTTCCTCGGTGCATTTCATGCGCTTCGAGCTGACGCCGGCCATGGTCTCCGCACTGCGTGGCGGTGCGCCGCTGGCAGCCGGCGTGGATCATCCGAATTATTCGGTGACCGTGGACCGCGTGCCTGACGCAACGCGTGCCTCGCTGCTCGCGGATCTCGCCTGAGGCATCCGGCCCCGGAGCGTCCGCGACCGGGCCGCGGGCGCTACAATCGGCGCATGAAGACGCCCCTCACGCCGTTCCTTGGCGCTGTTGCCGCCATGCTTGTCTCATCCGCCGCGTTTGCGCAGTCGCAATGGGAGGGCTGGGACTACACTTTCGACCGGGAGATCAGGCCCTGGGCAGAAATGCAGGCGCAGCTGCCGGCCTACCCCCGGGACGAAACGCTGTTGCCGATCGACGTCGGTGCGGTGACGACGCACCGCTATCTCGTTGACGCAAAGTCGGTTTCCACGGGCAGCGACGGCGTCGTGCGCTACACGCTCGTCATCAAGACCTCGGGCGGCGCAACCAACGTCTCCTTTGAGGGCATACGCTGTGAAACCCGGGAGCAGAAATACTACGCAATCGGGCGCGCCGACGGCAGCTGGGCGCGTGCACGGAATCCGCAATGGCGGCGCATCGAGTTTCAGCACGTCAATGCCCATCACATCACGCTTTACGGCGAGTATTTCTGCCGCGGCAAGTTCTTGAGGGGTAATGCCGCGCAGCTCGTGGAAACGCTGCGGCGCGGCCCCGAGCGGGCGCCGCTGACCGACTGAAAGGGTTCTGCGGGTTACAACAGCACGAGGTTGTCGCGGTGGATCAGCTCGGGTTCGTCGACGTAGCCCAGTTTCGACTCGATCTGGCTTGACGGCGTGCGGAGAATGCGGCCCGTCTCGGCGTGGCTGTAATTCACCAGGCCGCGGGCGATTTCCCGGCCGGCCTCGTCGAGGCAGCTGACAACCTCGCCGCGCTCGAAGCCGCCTTCGACTCCGCATACGCCCACCGGCAACAGGCTCTTGCCGTCGACCAGCAGCGCCTTCACGGCGCCGGCATCCAGCGTGACGCTGCCGCGCACCTGCAGGTGGTCGGCGAGCCACTGCTTGCGGGCCGCGACCGTGGCCTGGCCGGCGAGCAGCTGGGTGCCGATGCGCTCCCCGGCGGCGAGCCGCAGCAGCACCTCGGGTTCGCGGCCCCAGGCGATCACGGTGTCCGCACCGCTGCGCGCCGCACGCTTTGCGGCGAGGACCTTGGTCAGCATGCCGCCGCGGGCGATCGCGCTTCCGGTCGAACCCGCGATGCTCTCCAGGTAGGGGTCCCCGGCATCGCCATCGGTGATCAGCCGGGCCTGGGGATCCTTGCGCGGATCCGCGCTGTAGAGGCCGCGCTGGTCGGTGAGTATGACCAGGGCATCGGCCTCGATCAGGTTGGTCACCATTGCCGCCAGTGTGTCATTGTCGCCGAAGCGGATTTCATCCATCGCCACCGTATCGTTCTCATTGATCACCGGTATGGCGCCGAGGTCGAGCAGCGTGCGCAGCGTGGATCGTGCGTTCAGATAGCGCTTGCGGTCGGCGAGATCCTCGTGCGTGAGCAGGATCTGGGCGGCGAGGAGCCCGTGCCCGCGGAAACAGGACTCGTACACCTGGACCAGCCCCATCTGTCCCACGGCCGCTGCAGCCTGGAGTTCGTGCAGGGCGTGCGGTCGGCGGGTCCAGCCGAGGCGCTGCATGCCCTCGGCGATGGCGCCGCTGGAGACGAGCACGATCTGCCTGCCTTCCTTGCGCAGGCGCGCGATCTGTTCCGCCCAGCCGGTCAGCGCGCCGTGGTCAAGACCGAGGCCGGCGTTGGTGACCAGTCCGCTGCCGACCTTGACGACGAGCCGCCGCGCTTTGCGGATCACTGATTCCCTGATGCGAGCTGTCATGGGGTCTTGTCCGGCGGAGTTGCATTGCGGCGGCCTGTTCCGCCGGAACGTGGTGCGGCTGAGAGCTGGTCCATGACGGCATAAACCAGCGCCTTGCAACCCTCGCCGCTGATCGCGGATATGCCGAAACTCTTGCGCTGCGCCCCCAGTTGCTGCTTCAGGCGGCGCACCAGGGCCTCCCGCTCGTGTTCAGGCACCAGGTCGAGCTTGTTGAACACCAGCCAGCGCGGCTTGCGGTACAGCGTCTCGTCGTACTTGCGCAGTTCGCGCACCAGCGCCTTGGCGTCACGCACCACATCGGCGTCCGGATCGGGAGGCGCCACGTCGATGACATGCAGCAGCAAGCGGGTGCGCGACAGGTGTCGCAGGAACTGGTGGCCGAGCCCGGCACCCTCGGCAGCGCCCTCGATCAGTCCCGGGATATCGGCAACCACGAAGCTGCGGTTGTCGTCGACACGGACGACGCCGAGGTTGGGCTGCAGGGTGGTGAAAGGATAATCGGCGACCTTTGGCCGTGCCGCCGATATCGCGCGGATCAGCGTTGATTTGCCGGCATTGGGCATGCCCAGCAGGCCGACGTCGGCGAGCACCTTGAGCTCCAGCTTGAGGTGGCGCGAGACTCCCGGCTCTCCCACCGTGAACTGCCGGGGAGCGCGGTTGGTGCTGGACTTGAAATGCAGGTTGCCAAGCCCGCCGCGGCCGCCCTGTGCCAGCACGACCTTCTCGCCGTCGCGGTCGAGATCGAACAGCAGTTCACCGGTTTCGGCGTCGCTGATCACGGTGCCTACCGGCATGCGCAGCACGATGTCCTCCGCGGCACGGCCGAAACAGTCCGAGCCCATGCCTTTCTGGCCGTTTTTCGCGCGATGGATGCGGGCATAGCGGTAGTCGATCAGCGTGTTGATGTTGCGGTCGGCAACCGCATAGATGCTGCCGCCGCGCCCGCCGTCGCCGCCGTCCGGACCGCCGCGCGGCACGAACTTCTCGCGGCGAAAGCTGGCGACTCCGTCACCGCCCTTGCCGGCATGGACCTCGATCCGCGCTTCGTCGATGAATTTCATGGCGTGCCCGAAATAAAAAGGCCCTGTCGTTCAACAGGGCCTTTTCGGAAGTGCATCGGGTGATCAGGCGGGAACGACGCTCACGGTCCGGCGCTGCAGCGGCCCTTTTTCCGCGAACTGAACGCGACCGTCCACCTTCGCGAACAGGGTATGGTCACGCCCCATGCCCACGTTCTCGCCGGGATGCATGCGGGTGCCGCGCTGGCGCACGATGATGCTGCCGGCTGGAACCAGCTCGCCGCCGAATCGCTTGACGCCAAGCCGCTTCGCTTCCGAGTCGCGGCCGTTGCGGGAACTGCCGCCTGCTTTTTTATGTGCCATTCGAGTGCTCCTTAGCCTGCGATGCCCGTGATTTCGAGCTCGGTGAAATTCTGCCGGTGGCCCTGGGTCTTGCGGTAATGCTTGCGCCGGCGCATCTTGAAAATGCGCACCTTGTCACCGCGCCCCTGGGAGAGCACCTTGGCCTTGACCGCGGCGCCGGAAACCAGCGGCGTGCCGAGTTTCACGCTGCCATCCTGGGAAAGCATCAGAACCTGGTCCAGGGTGACTTCCGATCCGACATCGGCCGGCAGCTGCTCGACCTTGATTTTGGTGCCGGCGCTCACGCGGTACTGCTTGCCGCCGGTCTTGACTACCGCATACATTGGATAACCCCTCAGAACCACGGAAAACCGCGGATTATACAAGGCCGTTTGCCGACAGTCAAAGTTTGCCGGGGTATCGGCCCGGATGAATAGTTCATGGAAATCAAGCAATTAGCGCGCCTCCCGGGGGGGTCGTCAGCGCGGCGGGGGCGCCCGCGGGCAGCGAAATTGTTATGATCCGCCTTTTTCCCGGCTTCCCGTGTTCCTCGAAAAACTGGGCCAGCTGCTGGCCGCCGACATGCAGGCCGTGGATCGCGTGATCCGCGAACGCCTGCACTCAGATGTCGTGCTGATCCGGCAGGTGGCCGAATACATCATCGGCGGGGGCGGCAAGCGCCTGCGCCCGGCCCTGGTGCTGCTCTCCGCGGGTGCGCTGGGCTACCGCGGCAACGCCCACCATACACTTGCCGCGGTGGTCGAGTTCATACACACCGCCACGCTGCTGCACGATGACGTGGTCGACGAGTCTTCGCTGCGCCGGGGGCGACCGACCGCAAACACCCTGTTCGGCAATGCGGCTTCGGTGCTGGTCGGCGATTTCGTCTATTCCCGCGCCTTCCAGATGATGGTGAATGTTGACGACATGCGCGTGCTGCGCGTGCTTGCCGACGCGACCAACGTGATTGCCGAGGGGGAGGTTCTGCAGCTGATGAACTGCAGGAACGCGGACATCGACGAGGCGAGCTATCTGCAGGTCATTCGCTACAAGACCGCCAAGCTGTTCGAGGCGGCCGGCCGGCTGGGGGCGATCATTTCCGGGGCGTCGCCGGAGGTGGAGGCGGCAATGGCGGCCTACGGCAGCCACCTCGGCACCGCATTCCAGCTGATTGACGACGTGCTGGATTATTCCGGGGACACCGGCCTCATCGGCAAGAACGTCGGCGACGACCTTGCCGAAGGCAAGCCGACGCTGCCGCTGATCCGGGTCATGCGCCATGGCACGCCCGAGGAGGCGGCGGCAGTGCGACGTGCAGTGGAATCCGGGGATGGCGCAGAGCTTGCCACCGTGCTGGCGGCGATACGACGGTCGGGGGCGCTCGACTACGCGCGCAGCCAGGCCGAGTCCGAGTCCGAGGCTGCCTGCGCCGCGCTTTCGGTGATTCCGGCCACTCCGTACCGGGATTCTTTGCTACAATTGGCGTCGTTCGCGGTGACGCGGACGCATTGACCGGAAGGGCACGTGCAACGTGCCCTTGTTGTTTGTGTAGGGTGCATGTGGTGCGTCGACGGTCGGTGCCATTCGGGGTGTAGCTCAGCCTGGTAGAGTACTGCGTTCGGGACGCAGGAGTCGGAGGTTCGAATCCTCTCACCCCGACCATCAATTCTGGATTCCGGCTGGTTCCCTGCGGGGAATCCGGTCCGGAATTCCCGTTTCCGGAGTTTGCGGCGGATCCTTGCGGACAATGGGTCATTGGGCCGTTTCGCTTGCCGCGACGGTGTCCTCCCTGCCTGATGCGCCGGTCGCCGCTCCGGCGGTCGCGCGGCATCGATTTGCCGAACCTGCCGGGACCACCGGGGGCTACAATCGTGCGTCACGTTTCCGGCGATGCTGGCGCCGGATCCGGGAATGCGGGATCGGTGGAGCCCAGCGTATTGTTCGTCATGCGCATTGAGGGTCGATGGTCAAGTACCTGCTCGTCGCAATCGTGGTCGCACTCGGGATATGGCTGTTGCGCGGCCAGCGTCGCCGCCGGCAGGCCGGGAAGCGGCCGGAGTCGCCGCCGCAGGACATGGTGACCTGCGCCCATTGCGGCATCCATTTCCCGCGGGGTGAGTCCAAGATGGCCGGTGGCCGTCAGTTCTGCTCGGAGGCGCACCGCGACGAGTTCCGGCCGCGGTGACGGGCAGCACTTGAACACTTCGACACATCCGCCTGCGCCTGCGGCGCCCACCGGAGAGCCCGGCCACATCGGGCGCGCGCCCGAGGCCTACTGGCGCTCGCTCCAGCTTTTCAACGGTTACCGGCTGGCTGCGGCGCTGCTGCTGCTCTTCGCGGTGGCGTTCTGGGGTCCCACGCTGCAGTTCGGCTCGCGCGACATGCGCCTGTTCCTGATGTCCGCCACCGGCTATGCCGCTTTCGCGATCGCGATGTTTGCGGTGATCCGCACCCGCGAGCGATTCACCTGGCAACTCGCGATCCAGGTGAGCGGCGACATCGGTTTCGTGATCCTGCTGATGTACGCCAGCGGCGGACTGTCGAGCGGGCTCGGGCTGCTGCTGCTGACATCGCTCGCGGCCGCAGGCCTGGTGACGCGGGGCCAGCTGACGCTGTTCTTCGCCGCGATCGCGACCATTGCGATACTGCTCGAGCACACCTACGAGGTCCTGCATTTTTCCGAAAGCGGGGCACAGTATGCGCAGGCCGGGCTGCTTTCGATCGCCTATTTCGCCACGGCCTGGCTGGCCCATGCCCTGGCGATCCGCTCGATGGCGAGCGAGCGGCTTGCAGCACAGCGCGAGATCGACCTCGCCAACATGGCGCAGGTCAACCAGCTGGTGATCCAGGACATGGAGCACGGCGTGATCGTGGTCGACGGCGCCGGGATCGTGCGCCAGGTCAACACCGCGGCCGAGCGCATGATCGGCGGGATGCGCGGAGGCGGCGTGGTCGCGCTTCGCGACCGCGCGCCGGCATTGTACGAACGCGTGGAGTCCTGGCTGCGCGACCGGCAGGGTCAGGAGTCGCCGGATGCCTTCGAGGTCGGCGGAAACCTGCGCGCGCGCCTGGTTCCGGTGGCGCCGCGGCGGGGTGCCGGTGCCGTCATATTTCTCGAGGACCTGGCGCGCCTGCGCGCGGAGGCACGGCAGCTGAAACTGGCCGCCCTCGGCCGCTTGACTGCGAACATCGCGCACGAAATCCGCAACCCTCTGGGGGCCATCAGCCATGCGGCCGAGCTGCTCCAGGAGGAGTCCGGGGTATCTGCCGGCGCGCAGCGCCTGACGACCATCATCCGCGACAACACCCGGCGCCTCGACCGCATGATCAATGACGTGCAGACGCTCAATCGAGGGGAACGCGCGAAGCGCGAGCGCTTTCACCTCGGCACCTACCTTCGCGGTTTCGTCGAGCAGTTCAATGCCACCGAGAAGCTGGCTGCCGATGTCATCGAACTGCACCTTGCCGATGACGTGCAGGTGATGTTCGACCGGGATCACCTCAACCAGGTGCTGTGGAACCTGTGCCGCAACGCCCTGCGTCATTCGCGCCGCGGCCCGGGCAGCATCCGGCTCGAGGTGGCAAGGGCGGCGCGCGGCAATGCAGTAAAATTGGACGTGGTCGACGACGGCCCGGGCGTGCCGCCTGAATCGCGCAACAAGCTGTTCGAGCCGTTCTTCACCACCTCGCCGGGCGGCACCGGGCTGGGCATTTATCTGGCGCGGGAAATCTGCGAGGCCAACGGGGCCGCGCTTGAATATGTCGATTCGGCGGGCGGCGCGCGGTTCTCGGTAACCTGCGCTGCCGGGTAAACAGGAGAAACCATTGGCCACTGGACAGGTACTGGTCGTCGATGACGAGGCGGACATCCGCGAACTGCTCGGCATGACGCTGATCCGCATGGGCCTGGAGCCGCGCTGCGCCGGCAGCGTGTCCGAGGCCCTGTCGCTGCTGGGCGGCAACAACTTCGAGCTGTGCCTCACCGACATGCGCCTGTCAGACGGCGACGGGCTTTCCATCGTCGAGCACATCACGCGCCATCATCCCAGCTTACCGGTCGCGGTGATCACCGCGCATGGCAGCGCCGAGAACGCAGTCGCGGCGCTGAAGGCCGGTGCTTTTGACTATCTCGGCAAGCCGGTGTCTCTCGACCAGTTGCGCGCGCTGGTCAGGTCGGCGCTCAAGCTGCCGCGTCCCGGAGCGGAGCGCCGCGATGGCGATTCCGCGGCACAGCCGGCGGCGGGCATGCCGCACCTCATCGGCGAATCAGTGCAGATGGCGCAGGCGAGGGAACTGATCGGCAAGCTCGCCCGCAGCCAGGCGCCGGTGCAGATTCGCGGCGAATCGGGCAGCGGCAAGGAACTGGCCGCCCGCCTGATCCACTTCAACAGCGCGCGCCGCGAAGGCCCCTTCCTGGCCGTCAACTGCGGTGCAATCCCCGAAAACCTGATGGAGTCCGAGTTCTTCGGCCACCGCAAGGGCGCCTTCACGGGGGCGCTGGCCGACCACGACGGATTCTTCCAGGCCGCCAGCGGCGGCACGCTGTTCCTGGATGAAGTCGGCGACCTGCCGCTGTCGATGCAGGTCAAGCTGCTGCGCGCGATCCAGGAAAAGCGCGTGCGCAAGGTGGGTTCGACCAGCGAAGAGCCGGTGGACGTGCGCATCATCAGTGCCACCCACCGCCACCTTGCCGACGAAGTGAAAAGCGGCGCATTCCGCCAGGACCTGTATTACCGCCTGAACGTGATCGAGCTGCGCATGCCGGCGCTGCGCGAACTGCGCGAGGACATTCCGCGGCTCTCTGCGGCGATACTCGAACGCCATGCGAACGAGGGCCGCGTGCCGCGGCTGTCGGCCGCCGCCGTCGCGGCCCTGCAGGGCTATCACTTCCCCGGCAATGTCCGTGAGCTCGAGAATATCCTGGAGCGGGCGGTGGCACTCAGCAGCGGTAACGAGATCGGGGTCGAGGACCTGCAGCTTTCGCAGGAGGGCGCCGTCGCGCAGGACATGGACATTGACGGCCTGCCGCTGCCCGAGCGCCTCGAAGCCATCGAACGCAAGGCGATCATCGACGCGCTGGAACGTGCCCGCTACAACCAGACCGCAGCCGCCAAGCTGCTTGGCATCTCTTTCCGCGCGCTGAGGTACCGGATACAGCGCCTTGGAATACGGCAGGAGCTCGATGCCAAGCCCTGACCGGCCTGCATGCGCTTAGACGCCGCGGGGCTCGCCGGCGGGGCGCGCTATATCCCGTCGCCCAACTGCGATGACAGGCCTGACGGCGCGGCGATCGAACTGCTCGTCATCCACAACATCAGCCTGCCGCCCGGAGTGTTTGGTGGCGACGCAGTCATCGACCTGTTCATGAACCGGCTCGATCCGCGGGCGCATCCCTACTTCGCGGACATTGCCGGGCTGCGGGTCTCGGCGCATTTCCTCATCCGCCGCGACGGCGAGCTGTTGCAGTTCGTGCCCTGCTCGCGGCGCGCCTGGCATGCGGGACAGTCGTCGTGGAACGGTCGCCAGCGCTGCAACGATTTTTCGGTCGGCATCGAACTGGAGGGCGCGGATGACTGCGCCTTCAGCGACCGGCAGTACGAGTGTCTCGGCAGGCTGGGGCGCGCGATTTACAGGCGCTATCCGATTGCCGCCTCTGTCGGCCACAGCGATATCGCACCCGGTCGCAAGACCGATCCCGGACCCTGTTTCGACTGGGACCGCTATTTCCGCGGGCTCGGAATAAATACTGTTTAAAAACAGTTAGTTATACCCATTCTTCGTCGGCGGCGACCGGTTGTGCCCGGTTCGCCGTGTCCCTCGCCCTTCTCGCAGCCACGCAATGGGCGCCAGCCCCGAGCCTGGCGCCGGTGGATTGCCTATTTTTTATGCAAATAATCCGGTGCTTATGGATGCTTCCTGCTGTTTCTCAAGAACTTTTTAAAAAAGCGTCAAAAGCTATTGCGGATTGAAAATCCGGCCACTAGAATTGGTCGAAATTCGTGTGTAAACCACAATATGTTGTGGTTAGCGGGCCGGGAGCCTTTGTGCTGTCGGGAGGTTATAAAACCTAAAAAAATCAAGGAGTAATGTCATGCATGTTGCCGCAGAAAGCGCTCAATCCCGCACCGTTCCGCAGGCTGCGCCGGCAGAGGAGGCGCAACGGGAGGCGGTATACGCCCAATACAAGGTTATTCGCCGCAACGGTTCCGTCGTCGGTTTCGAGCCGGCAAAGATCGCCATTGCGATGACCAAGGCCTTCATCGCGGTCAATGGCGGGCAGGGCGCCGCTTCCGCCCGCGTGCGCGAGCAGGTCAATGCGCTGACTGACAGCGTCGTTGGCGCCCTGATGCGGCGCCAGCCGTCCGGCGGCACCGTGCACATCGAGGATATCCAGGACCAGGTCGAACTCGCGCTGATGCGCATGGGCGAGCACCATGTGGCCCGCGCCTACGTGCTCTACCGCGAGGAGCGCGCCCGCGAGCGTGCCCGCCAGCGCGAGGCGCAGCCGGCCGCAGCCGCGCAGCGCGATAACGTTGTCAATGTCACCGATGGCGGCGTGACGCGTCCGCTCGACGTTGCCCGCATCACCGCGCTGGTCGAGGGCGCCTGTGCCGGCCTTGGCCGCGACGTCAGCGCGCAGCCGATCCTCGAGGCCATGCAGCGCGACCTCTACGAGGGCGTGCCGATAGAGGAAGTGCGCAAGTCGCTGATCCTCGCGGCACGCGGCCTGATCGAGCAGGATCCCGGATACAGCTATGTCACCGCGCGCCTGCTGCTGCACACGCTGCGCCTGGAGACGCTGGGCGAGGAGGTGACCCAGGAGGAAATGGCGACGCGTTACGCCGCCTACCTGCCGGAATTCATCCAGAAGGGCATCAATGCCGAACTGCTGGATGAACGCCTGGGACTTTACGACATGAAGGCGCTGGGCGCCGCACTCGATCACCAGCGCGACCTCAAGTTCGCCTATCTCGGCCTGCAGATCCTTTATGACCGGTATTTCCTGCACATCGAAGGCCGGCGCATCGAGCTGCCGCAGGTGTTTTTCATGCGCGTGGCGATGGGCCTTGCATTGAACGAGCCGGAAGGCCAGCGCGAAGCGCGCGCGATCGAGTTCTACAACGTGCTGTCGAGCTTCGACCTGATGAGCTCGACGCCGACGCTGTTCAATTCCGGCACCCGCCGCTCGCAGCTCGCCAGCTGCTACCTGACCACGGTATCCGACGACCTCGACGGCATCTACGAAGCGATCAAGGAAAACGCGATGCTGCAGAAATACGCCGGCGGCATCGGCAACGACTGGACCCCGGTGCGCGCGCTGGGCGCCCACATCAAGGGCACCAATGGCAAGTCGCAGGGCGTGGTGCCCTTCCTGAAGGTGGTCAACGACACTGCCGTCGCCGTCAACCAGGGCGGCAAGCGCAAGGGTGCGGTGTGTTCCTACCTCGAGACCTGGCACCTCGACATCGAGGAGTTCCTCGAGCTGCGCAAGAACACCGGCGATGACCGCCGCCGCACCCACGACATGAACACTTCGAACTGGATTCCCGACCTGTTCATGAAGCGCGTCATGGAGAACGGCGAGTGGACGCTGTTCTCGCCGTCCGACGTGCCCGACCTGCACGAGAAGTACGGCCGCGCTTTCGAGAAGGCCTATCTCGAATACGAGGCGAAATGCGCGCGCGGCGAAATGAAGCTGTTCAAGAAGATTCCCGCGCAGCAGCTGTGGCGCAAGATGCTGACGATGCTGTTCGAGACCGGGCATCCCTGGATCACCTTCAAGGATCCCTGCAACCTGCGCTCGCCGCAGCAGCACGTCGGCGTCGTGCACAGCTCCAACCTGTGCACGGAAATCACGCTGAACACCGGTCCCGACGAAATCGCGGTATGCAACCTGGCGTCGGTCAATATGCCGGCGCACCTCGACCTGTCCTCCGGCCTGCTCGACATGGAGAAGCTGAAGCGCACGGTCGCCACCGGCATGCGCATGCTCGACAACGTGATCGACCTCAATTTCTACAACGTCAACAAGGCGCGCAACTCGAACTTCAAGCACCGCCCGGTCGGACTCGGCATCATGGGTTTCCAGGACTGCCTGCACATGCTGCGCATCCCCTACGGTTCGCCGGCGGCCGTGGAGTTTGCCGACCGCTCGATGGAGCAGATCGCCTACACCGCCTACTCGGCTTCGTCCGACCTCGCGGAAGAGCGCGGCCCGTATTCGACGTTCAAGGGCTCGCTGTGGGACCGCGGCATCCTGCCGCTGGATTCGCTGAAGCTGCTGGCCGAGGAGCGCGGCGGTTATGTGGAGTGCGACATGTCGACCAGGCTTGACTGGGCGGCCCTGCGCAGCCGCATCCAGCGCGTCGGCATCCGCAATTCGAACTGCATCGCGATTGCGCCGACCGCGACCATCGCCAACATCACCGGCCTCTCGCAGTGCATCGAGCCGACCTACCAGAACCTCTACGTCAAATCCAACCTGTCGGGCGAGTTCACGGTCGTCAACGAATTCCTGGTCCGCGACCTGAAGAAGCTCAACCTCTGGGACGAGGTCATGATTGCCGACCTCAAGTACTTTGACGGCTCGCTCGCCAAGATCGACCGCGTGCCGCCCGACGTGCGCAGCCTCTATGCGACGGCCTTCGAAATCGACGCGAGCTGGCTGGTCGAGTGCGCGGCGCGGCGCCAGAAGTGGATCGACCAGTCGCAGTCACTGAACATCTACATGGCCGGCGCCTCCGGCAAGAAGCTCGACGACACCTACAAGCTCGCCTGGCTGCGCGGCCTCAAGACCACGTACTACCTGCGCACGTTGGGCGCCACTTCGGCGGAGAAATCCACGGTTCGCGCAGGCCAGCTCAATGCAGTTCCGGCGAACGGCGGGCTGTCCGAGGAGCAGCCGAAGGTGTGCTCGATACTCGATCCGGAGTGCGAGGCCTGCCAGTAGGCGGGTGCGGCAACAGGCAGGGCACGAATCAGGGAGAAGCAAGGAAAGGAACGCAGTTGTAGGTTGCTTTGCGGGCAGCGCGGCGGGTTCACCCCGAACAAGAACCAAGAACCGCCGCAGCCCTGGAAGGTGTCCACCGACAACGCCAATAAAGGAGACTGAAGATGCTGCAATTTGAAGAAACTTCCGCCGGCACTGCCGGCATCCTGCGGCAGCCTGCCGACGCCGGCCTGGCGCCGGCACAGGCTTCCGCGGACGGCGCGGAGCTGCGGCGGGTCAACGTCGCCGACAAGCGCATCATCAATGGCCAGACCGATGTCAACCAGCTGGTGCCGTTCAAGTACAAATGGGCCTGGGACAAATACCTGTCGGCATGCGCAAACCACTGGATGCCGCAGGAAATCCAGATGAGCCGCGACATCGAGCTGTGGAAAAATCCCAACGGGCTGACCGAGGACGAGCGCCGCATCGTCAAGCGCAACCTCGGATTCTTCGTCACCGCCGATTCGCTGGCGGCCAACAACATCGTGCTCGGAACCTACCGCCACATTACGGCACCGGAGTGCCGCCAGTACCTGCTGCGCCAGGCCTTCGAGGAGGCGATCCACACCCATGCCTACCAGTACATCGTTGAAAGCCTGGGTCTGAACGAGGGCGAGATCTTCAATGCCTACCACGAGGTGCCCTCGATCCGCGCCAAGGACGAGTTCCTGATCCCGTTCATCGACGTGCTGACCAACCCCTCGTTCAAGACCGGCACGCCGGAGAACGACCAGAAACTGCTGAAAAGCCTGATTGTCTTCGCCTGCCTGATGGAGGGCCTGTTCTTCTACGTCGGCTTCGCGCAGATCCTCGCGCTCGGCCGCCAGAACAAGATGACCGGCGCCGCCGAGCAGTACCAGTACATCCTGCGCGACGAGTCGATGCATTGCAATTTCGGCATCGACCTGATCAACACCATCAAGCTCGAGAACCCGCACCTGTGGACCGCCGAGTTCCGCGAGGAGCTGCGCGAACTGTTCCACAAGGGGGTCGAGCTGGAGTACCGCTACGCCGAGGACACCATGCCGCGCGGGGTGCTCGGCCTGAATGCCGCGATGTTCAAGGAATACCTGCGCTTCATTGCCAACCGCCGCGCCCAGCAGATCGGGCTTGACCCGCTGTTCGAGGGGGCCACGAACCCGTTCCCGTGGATGGCGGAGATGATCGACCTGAAGAAGGAGCGCAATTTCTTCGAAACCCGGGTCATCGAATACCAGACCGGCGGTGCCCTGTCGTGGGACTGAGTCATCCCCTGATGCGGATTTGCGGAGACATGCACCGAACATGCTGTCGACCATCCTGATCCCGCCCGAACACGGGGGCCTGACCCGACCGGCGGCGCAGAGCCCTGCGGATGATTCCGCAGGGCGGCGCCGCCGGTTTCCTTTCCGATTCCGCTGTCCAACTCGATGAAGGGGTGAATCCTTGGCACTCAGTCTGAAGTTCCGGCGTTACCGCAGCCGCAGGCCTCATCTGCATACGGTCACCGAACTGCGCGCGGAGGACAACTGCACGCTCTGGCTGCGTTTCGATGACGGGCTCGAGGGGCATGTCTACCTTGGCGATCTCGTCGGGGGAACCGCGCTCGAAGTGCTGTCCGATGCGGCGTTGTTCCGCCGCGTGGCCTTTGATCCCGTCTCGAACGTGCTGACCTGGAGCGGCGGCATCCGTGTCGATCCGGATCTGCTGTACCGTGATCTCGCAAACAAGGCGGGGGCGGCATTGCATTAGCGGGTGGTGAAGGCTGGGGTGGTGTGGAGGGGCGCGTCGCAGCGTGGCGCGCCGGTCGGCGCGGGCCTCTGAACCGGACCGCGCAGCTGGAGGACTTGACGGAGGTTCCAATGGCAAAAGCGAAGAAGAAGGCTGCAAAGAAGAAAGTGGCCAAGAAAAAGGCCGCGAAGAAGAAAGTGCTGAAGAAGAAGGTCGTGCGCAGGGCTGCGGCGAAATCGGCAAGCCGCAAGGCGGCGGCGCGCAAGGGCGCCGCAAAGAAGGCCAAGGGCGCGGCAGCGGGCAAAAAAAAGCCGGCTCGAAAGCCGGCTAGGAAAAAAGCAGTCAAGAAGCCTGCAGTCCAACAGCGCGCGGCGGTTTCGAAACCGGCGAGCCGGATGACTCCGGAGCCGGCGCCGATGGCGCCACGCCCGATTGCGATCCCAGGCGCCTGGCCGTTCCCGATGGGAAGCAAGCCCTGACACTGGCACCTTGCGGCGGTATCGGTCTCGGGAGTAGTCCGATGCCCGTCGCGGGAGGCGGTTCGCAACCGCAGACAGCAGGGCGCTAAAGATAACCAATCCGTCCCGCCGGGGCAAGGCGCCCTGTCGCCGTTTCCCGTGGATTAACCCGAAAAAATCGTTTTTAATCAATTAGTTAGAATCGAAAAATTTTTTCGCCGAGGGTTTGACGCAAGCTGCGGGCGAGTTACGGGGCGGCTGGAAAAGCCTTACACTGCATGTGGAAATAGACCCCATGGGTGGAGGAGGTGCAGATGAACATCGTCAAACGCTGGATGTGCATTGCATTGATGCTGTTTGCATGGACCGCGGGCGCGGCATCACCGGGCGTGCAGATGCGCACGGTGAAAGGCAGCTTCGTTGACGTCCGTGAACGCGTGGTGATGGCGCTGGAGAATCGCGGACTGGTGATCAACTACAACGCGAAGATCGGCGACATGCTGGAGCGCACCGGCCGCGACCTGGGCCGCGAGAGCCGCATCTACGGCAATGCCGAGGTTCTCGAGTTCTGCAGCGCGCGCCTGTCGCGCGACACGATGGAGGCAGACCCGCACAACATCGCGTATTGTCCCTACGCGATTGCGGTCTACACGCTGCCGAAGTCACCGGGCACGGTGTATCTGACGTATCGGCTGCCGGAGGGCGGGGGCAGCGAGGCCTCGCGGCGCTCCCTGCAGGCAGTCGCAAAACTGCTGGCTGACCTGGTCGACGAAGCCGCGCGCTAGGCGCGCAAGGGTCTGCCGGTGGCGGGGCTCAGTGCTTCTGCCGCCAGATCTCGGCACAGGCCGCGACGGCCGCATCCACCTCGGTGTTGCCGATATGGCGGTGGGTGACGAAGCGCAGCGAACGCGGATCGGCCGGGCTAACGGCGATGCCGCGCGCCTTGAAATCCTCGGCCCACTGCGCCGCGCTGCGGCCGCTGGCAGCGACATTCACCCTCACGATGTTGGTTTCCACGTCTGCCGGATCGGCGAGCGTAGCCTCAATGGCATGGAAGCCGGCGGCCAGCCGTTTCGCAGTGGCGTGATCCTCCGGCAGTCGCCCGACCATCGTTTCCAGCGCAACGATGCCGGCGGCGGCGATCAGCCCGGCCTGGCGCAGGTTGCCGCCGACCATGCGCCGGAAGGGGCGCGCGCGCTCGATGAACGCCCGGCTGCCGCAGAGCACGGAGCCGACCGGCGCCGACAGCCCCTTGGACACGCAGAAACAGACCGAATCCGTGTGCCGGGCGATTTCCGCGGCCGTCACACCGAGCGCCGCTGCCGCGTTGAACAGACGTGCGCCGTCGGTGTGCACGGGTACGCCGTGCTCGCGCGCGAGTGCGTGCACGCGTTGCATGTGCACGAGCGGCAGCACGGCGCCGCCTGCGCCGTTGTGCGTGGTTTCCATGCAGATCAGCGCGGTGCCGAAGTTGTTGCGGGTCATCGGACGCACCGCTTCGCGCAGCAGGTCCTCGTCCATCGCGCCGCGCTTGCCCGGTATCGCCTTGTAGAACACGCCGGCGACGGCGGACAGTCCGCCGAGTTCGGTGTGGAGGATATGCGCGCCGCGCTCCAGCAGCACCTCGCCTGCGCGCGAGGTGTGCGCGAGCACCGCGACCAGGTTGGTCATCGTGCCGCTCGGCATGTAGAGGCCGGCTTCCTTGCCGGTGCGTTCGGCGGCGAGCGCCTCGAGGCGCATCACCGTCGGATCGCCGTCGCGGGAATCGTCTCCCAGGGTGGCCTGCTGCATGGCGGCGAACATCTCGGGAGTGGGGCGGGTGACGGTGTCGGTGCGAAGGTCGATCATGGTGTTCATCGGTGGTCGTGGGTCGGAGGGCGCATGTTCGCATGCACCGGAGTCAATAACATTCTTCCTGTCCTTCCGGCTGCCGCGGGCACGCGACGAAACCGAAGCGCTCCGGCACATCGGCAGCGCGAACAGGGCGCACCGGGAGATTTGAGCCGCCCAGGTCCAGCATCAATCCCGCATCGCGCCCAGCCTGCAGCGCATCGAGCGTTGCGTCGAGCGCCGCTTCGCCGGCGAGCGCCCGCGGCGCCGCGAACAGCGGCAGCAGCAGCCCGAGGTCGGCGTCGTGCACCAGGCCCACGCCGAGATCAGTGTCGAGCAGCAGCTGGCCGGCATCGTCGATGCAGGCGCCTTCCACGGCCCCGACCGCTGCGCCGCTGTGTGAGGCCAGGGCCAGCGATCCGGGGGTGACGCGCAGCACATGCGGCGTGTAGTCGAGCGCAACATAGACGCGCTGCGGGCCGTTCTGCATGAACCAGCGGCCGAGGTCGTCGTGGCTGTAGTTGCGGCCGAAGAATTCGATGATGCCCGGGTTGGTCACGCGTTCGCCCTTCAGCAGCCAGTGGCCCCGGCGGTTGAGCGACAGCCAGCCGTAGACCGCCGGCACATTGGGCCACTTGGCCATGCCGCGGAGTACCAGCTCATCCATTCCGGGTCGCCTCCGCGGAGCCGGCGGTCTGACGCTGCTGCCCGCAAACGGGCCTTCGGCTAACGAGTCCGCAGCGTGCCGGCACGTTGGGCCACTTGGCCATGCCGCGGAGTACCAGCTCATCCATTCCGGGTTGCCTCCGCGGAGCCGGCGGTCTGACGCTGCTGCCCGCAAACGGGCCTGCGGCTCTCCGGGGCTTGGAGAAACGATGGGCGGGCGCGTGGCGAACGCAGCGAGTGAGCGCACACGCCTTCGAACAGGGCCAAGTCCGCATGTTTTGCGAGTCCGCAGCGTGCCGGCACCCTGGGCCACCTGGCCATGCTGCGGATAGCGAGTTCATCCATGGTTTTAATCTATCACAGCAGTGCTTAACCCCGAACGCGCCGGCGCCGCGTTTGCAGTGAGGTCGCTGCCCCGTTGCAGCACTGACCCGAGGAGGCTCTGATGAAACGCATGATTGCTGTCGCCGCCATGCTGGCCGGCAGCCTGCTGGCGCAGCCGTCGGCTGCCACGGGCCGACTGGCCGGTGTCGAAATTTACGACCGTGTGCAGAACCGCGTGCTCCCGGTTTACCGGCATCAGGGCCGCCATTATGTGGCGGGCAATCCCGGCAACGAGTACGAGATCCGCCTGCGCAACCGCCAGTCTGCGGAGGTTCTCGCCGTGGTCTCGGTGGATGGTGTCGACGTCATCACCGGAGAGGCGGCGGACTGGCAGCAGAGCGGCTATGTGCTCGGGCCGCGGCAGTCATTCGGCATCCGGGGCTGGCGCAAGAGTCTCGACCGTGTCGCCGCATTGTATTTCACGGCCCTGCCGGATTCGTATGCCGCACGCACCGGCCGCCCCGACAATGTCGGCGTCATCGGCGTTGCGCTGTTTCGCCGCAAGCCGGAGCCGGCTGTCCTGCATGTTCCGCGACAGCCCCACGACGGCGACGCTGCGTCTGCCCCGGGAGCTTCGGCTGCCGAGCGCAGCGCTGCCGGGCCGGCCGCCGCGGATGCGGGCGTTTCCGCTGTCCCGCGCCCGGAGGCCCCGGCTGCCGCCGCGCAGGAATCCCCGAGGCTGGGCACCGGGCATGGCCGCCACGAGACCTCGGTGGTGACCTATGCCGAGTTCGAGCGCGCGACTTCGACGCCTGCCGAGTTCATCACCATCCATTACGACAGTCATCGCAATCTCGTCGCCCGGGGCATCATCCGCGCGCCGGTCGCCGTGAGCCCCGATCCCTGGCCCGCGTCTTCCGGACGTTTCGCACCGGATCCGCGCTGAGCGGCCATGGCCGTCGCGGTTGCAGCGGGTTGCCGGTGTGCGGAGGCTTCTGCATACTCGCCTCCCGTGATGACCGCCGACGACGATGACAGCGACGAATCGCTCATGCTGGCCTATCGCGGCGGCGATGCCGGCGCCTTCGACCGGCTCTATGGCCGCCACAAGGGCGGCGTCTACCGCTACCTGCTGCGCCAGTGCCGCAACGCGGCGCTGGCCGACGAATTGTTCCAGGACGTGTGGATGAACCTGATCCGCGCCCGCGCCGGCTACGAGGTGCAGGCGAAGTTCGCCACCTGGCTCTACCGCATCGCCCATAATCGCCTGATGGACCACTTCCGCCGCAGTGACAGTGCCCAGGTCTCGCTCGACGATGAGACTGTCGCCGCCGTGATGGACGAGCCCGAGGCCCCGCGTGCCGAGCAGCCCGACGCCCAGGCCGAATCGCGCGAGCAGGCGGCGCGGCTGCTGGTATTGCTCGACGCATTGCCGCAGGAACAGCGCGAGGCTTTCCTGCTGCAGCAGGAGGGCGGCCTCAGCGTCGAGGACATCGCCGCGGCGACCGGCGTCAGCCGCGAGACCGCCAAAAGCCGCCTGCGCTACGCCATTGCCAAGCTGCGCGAAGGGATGCGGCCATGGCAGTGACTCCGCCCGACATGGAACGCGATCCGCAGCTCTCGGCGCTGTATCGCGCCACGGCCGATGCCGGGCCGCCGCCCGCGCTCGATGACGCGATCCGCGCGGTTGCGCGGCGCGAAGTGTCCGCCGGACCGCGGCGCGGCGGCATGCGCCGCTGGCAGCTGCCGCTGTCGCTCGCGGCAGTGCTCGTGCTGTCGGTCAGTCTGGTGACCCTGATGCGGGAGGAGGGTGCCGACCGTCCGCAGGTCCTGTTGCAGCCGCTGCCGCCGGCGGAACGGCAGAAGCCCGCGGCGGAGGCGCCGCCGCCTGCGCCGGCTCCGGCACAGACTGCGGCGCCGCCCGAGGCGCCGGTCCCGCAGCCGGCGCGGTCTGCCGAACGATTGCCCGTACCTGCGGCCCCGGCCCCCCGCGCCGAAGTGCGGCAGCCGTCGGCCGCCAGCCCTGAATCCCGCGCGGCTGCTCCGCCCGCCGCGGATGCCGCGGCGGCCATGGCGGAGGACGCCGCCGGCCCCCGCCTCGAGCCTGCGCCGCGACCGCTGCTGCGTTCGGCGCCGGCACCGCTGGCAGACCGTCCGGCCGGCCCTCCCGCGCGATCCATGGCCCTGTCAGTCCCGCCCGCATCCGATGCCCTGTGGCGCGACCTCGCCGAAGCCCCCGCGGAACAATGGCTGCAGCGCATCGCCGAGCTGCGCGCAGCCGGACACGGCGCCGATGCCGATGCCCTGACTGCCGAGTTCCGGCGGCGTTTTCCCGATGTCATCCTGCCGGCGGAGGCGCGATGAGCGGAGACGCAGCATCAGCGCTGCCCGGGGCACCGGAGGCGCAGGATCCGCGGCCGCAGAAGCCGCCCGAGCCGGAACCCTGGGAGTGCTGCCAGAGCGGATGCGACCCCTGTGTCTACGATAGATATTGGGAAGCACTTACCAACTACGAGGAAGCGCTTCGTCTGTGGGAGGCACGGCAGAGTGCTGCCGGAAAGTCTGTCGAATAAACATAAATATTTGTTTTTAAACATATTTTCATAAATCTCAGGCGCCAGGTCACGAATAGGGAACTCTTTGCCGCAGCGCCGCTCAAAAAGCCGGCTTTTGCAGGTCCCTCGCCTGTGCCGGACAGCAAAAATAATGATTTATTGTTAATTATCAATAAGTTATATTTTTATTGCATTGCGTCAGGGGTTGCCGTTAAACTCCCGCCCCGGCCTGATCTCCGAATCGCCTGATAAACGCGGTTCAGGGTTGCGGTCCACAGGTTGACCACCTAGAATTGGCCAGTTTTTTTGAGTAGCCCACAACCTATAGTGGTTGATGGCTGAACGAGTCTTTAAGGAGACACCCGTTACCGTAGCGAGGTAACCCCAGTTGAGGCGCCGGCCACCGGGCAGGCGCTACTCCCGAAAGGAGGTTTTGCGTGTTTGCAAAATCGATCTCAGAAACATCCCCCGGTATTGCCGGGAACCCGGCGGCGACGCCGCACCGGGCCCGCAGCCTGGCCACGCTGGCGACGCTGATCGCCTGCCTTTTCGCACTGGCCCTGCTGCTCCACGAACGTTTTGGAACCCACTGGCTGTCGTCGGCCTATGCCGTCGTCGAGAGCGAGGCCAAGGCCGTGTCCGACCGCGTGCTGGCCTCCCATCCCGCGCCGGCCGCGCATCCGGATGCGGCACGCCATGTCGCCCTGGCCGAGTTCCTGGCCAGGCGCTACAAGGTGTCACAGGACCTCACCCTCGAGTTCGTGCGGATTGCCCACGCCGAGGCGAGCAAGGCCGGCCTCGACCCGCTGCTGATCATGGCGGTGATCGGCATCGAATCGAGCTTCAACCCCATCGCCGAAAGCGTCGCCGGGGCCAAGGGTCTGATGCAGATCATTCCCCGCTTCCATGGCGAAAAGCTCGCGGAGTTCGGCGGCGAGCGGGCGGTCTACGATCCGGAAGCCAACATCCGCGTCGGCACCCGCATCATCCGCGAATACCTGAGCCGCACCGGCAACCTGGGCATTGCCCTGCAGATGTACGCCGGCGCCCTCAACGACGACAACGACACCTACACCAACAAGGTGTTCGGCGAGAAGCAGCGCCTGCAGCGCGTCGTGGCCGCTTTTGCCGAACCCGCGGCACCGGCCGCGCCGCGGCTGCGCGTCGCTACCCGCCTCACCGATCCGCTGTTCGGCGACTGAGCCTGATCCCCGGCCGGTGACGGCGATCCGCATCGCGTGGCCGGCCGCATCGGTGATTGCCGACCTGCGGCCCGGACCCACGACCGGCCGGCTGCTCGCCGCGCTGCCCTGTGAATCCCGCATCCAGACCTGGGGCGAGGAAGTCTATTTTTCCCTGCCGCTGACCGCCGCCCTGGAGCCGGATGCGCGCCAGGTCGTCGATCCGGGCACGGTCTGCTTCTGGGTCGACGGCAGCGCGCTGGCCCTGCCCTGGGGGCGCACCCCCGTGTCACAGGGCGACGAGTGCCGGCTGGTGTCTCCCTGCAATGTCCTCGGCCGCCTGCGCGGCGATCCCGCGCTGCTGGCGAGCGCCCGCGACGGCGACCCGGTGCGCATCGAGCTCGCCTGAGCGCCCGGCGCGCCTATAATCAGGTCGTCACAAACGGGAGCGATCATGGCCGATCAGGATGTGCCGAAGGATTTTTTCGAGTTCATGCAGAAGATGTGGAATCCGATGGGATTCCCGATTCCCGGGATGATCGCGCCGACCATGAACGTCGAGGACCTCGAGAAAAAGATCGCCGAGCTGAAAGCCGTCGAAACCTGGCTGACCATGAATACCGGCTTCGTGCAGATGACCATCAAGACGCTGGAGATGCAGAAAGCCGGGCTGGAAAGCCTGCAGGCGGCCGGCAAGGCGGCCGCCGACCAGCACAACAAGAAAGCCACGAATAAAAAAACGCCGCAGTGAGCGGCGTTTTTTCGGGTGCGGCGGAGATTACTTTGCCGCGATCCGGTTGCGCAGCAACCCCAGCCCTTCCACTTCCGTTTCCAGGATGTCGCCCGGCTTCATGAACTCCGGCGGGTTGCGCGCGTGGCCGACGCCGGCCGGCGTGCCGGTCAGGAACAGGTCGCCCGGTTCCAGCGTCAGTCCCGCCGACAGCTCCGCGATCAGGCGCGGGATCTTGAAATACATGTAGCTGGTGTTCGAGTCCTGCTTGGTCACGCCGTTGACGCGGCAGGTGATGCGCAGGCCCTGCGGGTTCTTCACTTCGTCAGCGGTCGTGAGCCAGGGGCCCATCGGGCAGTGGCCGTCGAGGCTCTTGCCCTTGAACCACTGCTGGCCGTGCTGGCGCTGCACTTCGCGCGCCGAGACGTCGTTGGCGATCATGTAGCCGTAGATGTGCTTCATCGCATCGGCTTCCTTGATGTTGCGGCCGCCCTTGCCGATGACCACGGCCATTTCCACTTCCCAGTCGAGCTTTTCGGTGACGCCCGGGTGCGAGGGCACGTCGGCATAGGGCCCGTTGACCGCCAGCGGCTGCTTGGTGAAGAAGGCCGGGTGCTTGGGCAGCTCCTGCACATGCGGGCGCGCCTTGGCGCCTTCCTCGAAATGCTCGACATAGTTCCAGCCGACGCAGAACACGTTCTTGCGCGGGCGCGGGATCGGCGCGTGCAGCGTGACCTTCGCGAACTTGTGGTGCCCGGTCTTCAGGCCGGCGACCGCCTTTTTCACCAGCGCGAGCCCGGCCTTGCCGGCGGCCACCAGCCCGATCATGTCGTCGGCGGCGAAGGGCAGCTTCACCCGCGCCTTTTTC
Source organism: Burkholderiales bacterium (assembly GCA_019634975.1). Taxonomy (GTDB): domain Bacteria; phylum Pseudomonadota; class Gammaproteobacteria; order Burkholderiales; family SG8-41. The sequence continues at coordinate 42,839 of JAHCAI010000012.1, read as the reverse complement.
GCCGCGGTTTCGAGGTCGATGATGCTGCCGTCGGCGGCAATCACGCCGATTTTCGCGGGGGCACGCTTGCCCGCGGAGTACGTCACGAGTTTCACTTCAGTCTCCCTGGATGGTGTATTTGAATTTCTCCGCGGCCCTCACCAGCGCCGCGCAGATGCCCGGTTCCCAGGCCGAGTGGCCGGCGTCGGGAACGATATGGTACTCGGCTTCCGGCCAGGCGCGGTGCAGGTCGTCGGCGGAGACGATGGGGCAGACCGCGTCATAGCGGCCCTGGACGATGATGCCCGGGATGCTGCGGATGCGCGCCACGCGCTCCAGCAGCGAATTTTCCGGCAGGAATATGTCGTTGATGAAATAGTGCGCCTCGATGCGGGCGAGGCCCAGCGCGACCACGTCGCCGGCGAAATAGGCGACCGTCTCCGGGCTCGGCAGCAGCGTCGAGCAGGAGCCCTCATAGGTGCTCCAGGCGCGCGCCGCCGGCAGGTGGACCGCCGGATCGGGGTCGGTCAGCCGGCGGTGGTAGGCGGTGAGCAGGTCGCCGCGCTCGGCCTCCGGGATCGGCGCCGTGAATTCGCGCCAGGCCTCCGGGAACAGGTTGCGCAGGCCGTAGAGGAACCAGTCGATCTCGCTTTTGCGGCACAGGAAAATGCCGCGCAGGATCAGCCCGCTGCAGCGCTCGGGATGCGCCTCGGCATAGGCCAGCGCCAGCGTGCTGCCCCAGGAACCGCCGAACACCAGCCAGCGCTCGATGCCCAGCGTCGCGCGCAGCTTCTCGATGTCGGCAATCAGCAGCGGCGTCGTGTTGTCGGTGATCTCGCCCAGCGGCGTCGAGCGGCCGGCGCCGCGCTGGTCGAAGATCACGATGCGGTAATGCGCCGGATCGAAAAAGCGCCGGTGCGCGGGCGCCGCCCCGGCCCCGGGGCCGCCGTGGAGGAAGATGACCGGCACGCCCTGCGGATTCCCGGATTCCTCGAAGTACATCCGGTGCCGGCCGTCGAGCTCGAGCATGTCGCTGCGGTACGGTTCAATCGCGGGATAGAGTTCGGCGCGCAGGCCGGGGCTGGGGTCGGGCATGGCGATGGGTTTGTGCGGGGGGCGTTGCGAAAAAAATACAGCGCAACGGTAGCACAAAGCGCGCGCCCCGGCGTGGCCGTGCCCGGTAACGCCGGAAGCCGTTTCAGAAACCTGGCGAGCGCTGCCGGGACAAGGCGCGCGCAAGGCTGCGACGGGACATATTACTGGCAGGGCAAGGCGAGGCGAAACGCAGCGGGCAACGCAGTCCCCGCAGGCGCGGGCGTTGTTGAGCGGGGTTCTACATCATGCTGACGTGGGCGGCCACTACGCGCCATCCCTCCGGCAGCCGCACCCAGCTTTGCATCTGGCGGCCGATGCGGCCGCCGCGGTCGAAGTGCAGGCTCGAGGTCGCGAAATCGCGGCCGTAGGTGGTGATCACTTCGCGCAGCACCTTGCGCCCGAGCCCCGCCGATGGCCGCGCCGCGCGGAACCTGGCGATTTCGTCGTGGCCGTAGAGCAGTTCGCCGGCGCCGTAGCGCACCGTCAGCGGGCTCCGCCAGAACAGTTCGTCGAGCACCGCCACGTCATTGGTGACCAGCGCCTGTTCGTAGCGGTGGCAGGCCGCCGTGACCTCCGCCAGCACTTCCGGAATATTGATGTCCATTGTTTTTCATTCCTCGATCCGAGTTGCGATGTGCTGCCTGACCACCGCGGTGAACTGCACGGGCTGACCATACCTCATTTTTGCAGCGGCACGAACCGCGCGAAGGCCTGCCGCGGCGGGCTGCCGGCTGGAGGGGCTACGGTATAATTCTGCTCCCCGCGCGGTGCCCCCCGACGGTCCCTGACGCGCGGCCGAATCTTCCGAAAGGCGGTTTTCAGAAAATGCCCGAAGAGCAACTGCGCAAGGCGGCGCTGGAGTATCACCGTCTCCCCGTGCCGGGGAAAATCGCGGTCACCCCGACCAAGGGCCTGGTCAACCAGAGGGACCTCGCGCTGGCCTACACGCCGGGCGTTGCCAAGGTCTGCCAGGAAATCGCCGCCAATCCGGCCGATGCCAGCCTCTACACCGCGCGCGGCAACCTGGTCGCGGTGATCACCAACGGCACCGCGGTGCTGGGCCTGGGCAACATCGGGCCGCTCGCCTCGAAGCCGGTGATGGAAGGCAAGGCGGTGCTGTTCAAGAAATTCGCCGGCATCGACGTCTTCGACATCGAGATCAACGAGCTCGACCCGATGAAGCTCGTCGACATCATCGCCGCGCTGGAGCCGACCTTCGGCGGCATCAATCTCGAAGACATCAAGGCACCGGAATGCTTCCTTGTCGAGCGCGAGCTGAGGAAGCGCTGCAAGATCCCGGTGTTTCATGACGACCAGCACGGCACTGCGATCATCGTCAGCGCTGCCTTCATCAACGGGCTGAAGGTCGTCGGCAAGGACATTTCGAAAATCAAGCTGGTGGTATCCGGCGCCGGCGCCGCGGCGCTGGCCTGCCTCGACCTGCTGGTGTCGCTGGGCCTGAAAAAGGAAAACATCACGGTCACCGACATCGTCGGCGTGGTCTACAAGGGCCGCACCGAACTGATGGACGAGGAGAAGGCGCGCTACGCGATCGACACCAAGGCACGCACCCTGGGCGAGGTCATCGCCGGCGCCGATGCCTTCCTCGGCCTCTCCGCGGGCAAGGTGCTCAAGCCCGAGATGGTCAGTCAGATGGCCGAGCGTCCGCTGATCCTCGCGCTCGCCAACCCCGAGCCGGAAATCCTGCCCGAGCTGGTGAAGGAGGTGCGCCCCGACGCGGTGATGGCCACCGGCCGCTCGGACTATCCGAACCAGGTCAACAACGTGCTGTGCTTTCCCTTCATCTTCCGCGGCGCGCTGGATGTCGGCGCGACCACCATCAACCGCGAAATGGAGATCGCCGCGGTCAACGCCATTGCCGCGCTGGCCCAGGCCGAGCAGTCGGACATCGTCGCCGCCGCCTACGGCGAACAGGACCTCAAGTTCGGCCCCGACTACCTGATCCCGCGGCCCTTCGACCCGCGGCTGATCAGCACCGTCGCGCCGGCGGTGGCGAAGGCGGCGATGGACAGCGGCGTGGCGACGCGCCCGATCGCCGACTTCGACGCCTATGTGCAGCGCATGACCGAGGTGGTCTACCAGTCGGGCCTGATCATGAAGCCGGTGATCGCCGCAGCGAAGAAGTCACCGCGGCGCGTGGTCTATGCCGAGGGCGAGCAGGAGATCGTGCTGCGCGCGGTGCAGGTCGCCGTCGACGAAGGCATCGTGCACCCCATCCTCATCGGCCGGCCCGGGGTCATCGCCACCCGCATCGAGCGCCTCGGCCTGCGCCTGCAGCGCGGCCGCGACTTCGAACTGGTCGATCCCAACGACGACCCGCGCTACCGCGAGTACTGGACCGAGTACCAGCACCTCGGCGAGCGCCGCGGCGTGACCCCCGAAATCGCCAAGCTCGACATGCGCCGCCGCACCACGCTGATCGGCGCGATGCTGATGCGCAAGGGTGCCGCTGACGGCATGCTCTGCGGCCTGTTCGGCCGCTACGACAGCCACCTGCGCTTCATCGACCTCGTGCTCGGCAAGCGCGCCGGCGTGCAGAACTACTCGGCGATGAACATGGTCATGCTGCCGGGGCGCACCGTGTTCATCTGCGACACCTATGTCAACCGCGACCCCACGGCCGAGCAGATCGCCGAATCGACGATACTCGCCGCCGAGGAGATCAGCCGCTTCGGCCTGGTGCCCAAGGCCGCACTGCTGTCGCACTCGAGCTTCGGCTCCTCCGATTCCGACACCGCGCGCAAGATGCGCGCCGCGCTGGCGCTGATCAACGAACGCGCGCCCAACCTCGAGATCGACGGCGAGATGCACGGCGACGCCGCGCTGTCCGAGGAGATCCGCATGAAGATCTTCCCGAACTCGCGGCTGAAGGGGCAGGCCAACCTGCTGATCATGCCGACGCTGGACGCGGCGAACATCTCCTTCAACCTGCTGAAGACTGCCTCCGGCGACGGCATCACCGTCGGCCCGATCCTGCTCGGCGCGGCGCAGCCGGTGAACGTGCTGACCACCAGCGCCACCGTGCGCCGCATCGTCAACATGACCGCGCTGACCGTGGCCGACGCCAACGCCCATGCCCAGCGCGGCGAACAGCGGCCGCTGCTGTGAGTGGCAACCATGCAGTTTCCCTCGCCCCGCTTGCGGGGAGAGGGTCAGGGTGAGGGGTTGAGACCAGCCCGAATTTTTTATAAGTATTTGATTTTATTCATATTTTTATAACTTATTGTCGTAACCTGAGACCATGGCCAAATTCCGCACCGAACACGACACGATGGGCGACATCGAAGTCCCCGACCATATGCTGTGGGGCGCGCAGACCGAGCGCAGCCTGCATCACTTCCATTTCCCCGGCGAGACCATGCCGATGCCGGTGGTGCACGCGCAGATCATGGTGAAGAAGGCCGCCGCGCTGACCAACATGGCGCTCGGCGTGCTCGACAAGAAGAAGGGCAGGGCTATCGTCGAGGCCGCCGACGAGGCGCTCTCCGGCAAATGGAACGACCATTTCCCGCTGGTGGTGTGGCAGACCGGCTCCGGCACCCAGACCAACATGAATGTCAACGAAGTGCTGGCCAACCGCGCCTCCGAGATCCTCGGCGGCAAGCGCGGCGCGAACCGCCTGGTGCACGAGAACGACGACGTCAACAAGGGCCAGTCCTCCAACGACACCTTCCCCACGGCGATGCACGTCGCCGCGGTGATCGCGCTGGAGAAACAGCTGAAGCCTGCGGTGAAGAAGCTGCGCAACACGCTGGACAAGAAGGCCCGCGCCTTCATGCACATCGTCAAGATCGGCCGCACCCACCTGCAGGACGCGACGCCGCTGACGCTGGGCCAGGAATTCTCGGGTTACGTCTCCCAGCTCGACCACGGCCTCAAACACATCGACGCCGCGCTGCCCCACCTCTGCGAGCTCGCGCTGGGCGGCACCGCGGTCGGCACCGGCCTGAACGCCCATCCCAAGTTCGCCAAGGACGTCGCCGCCCAGCTGAAGAAGCTGACCGGCCTGCCCTTCGTCACCGCGCCCAACAAGTTCGAAGCGCTGGGTTCCTGCGACGGCGTTGTCGCCGCCCACGGCGCGCTGAAGACCCTCGCGGCTTCACTGATGAAAATCGCCAACGACATCCGCTGGCTGGCCAGCGGCCCGCGCTGCGGCATCGGCGAACTGAGCATCCCGGAGAACGAGCCGGGTTCCTCGATCATGCCGGGCAAGGTCAACCCGACCCAGTCCGAATCGATGACCATGGTTTGCTGCCAGGTCTTCGGCAACGACACCGCGATCAACGTCGGCGGTTCGATGGGCAACTTTGAACTGAATGTGTTCCGCCCGATGGTGATCCGCAACTTCATGCACAGCGCGCACCTGCTGGCGCATGCCTGCGAGAATTTCGAGGAGCACTGCGCGGTCGGCATCGAGCCCAACCTCGCGCGTATCAGCCAGCTCACCAACGAGTCGCTGATGCTGGTCACCGCGCTCAACCCGCACATCGGCTACGCCAAGGCCGCCGCCATCGCCAAGAATGCCCACAAGAAGGGCCTGACGCTGAAGCAGTCCGCGATCGAACTGGGCCATCTGACCGAGAAGCAGTTCGATCAGTGGGTCAAGGCCGAGGACATGGTGGGGATGAAGATCAAGAAAAAGAAGAAGTAAGGCTTAGTTGCAGCGGTTCAAGCAAAACGTCCACCGGCGGGAGTCGGTGGGCGTTTTGTTTGCTGCGATCGATTTGCGGCTGATCCGGGTCAGGCCGCCGGTTTCCGCAGGATCTTGTCCATCGCCTTGCCCTTGGCCAGTTCATCCACCAGCTTGTCGAGGTAACGGATGTTCCGCATCAGCGGGTCTTCGACGTCCTCCACGCGCACGCCGCAGACCACGCCCTTGATCAGCGAACGGTCCGGATTCATCGCCGGCGCATTTGCGAAAAACCCTTCGAAATCCGTTTCCTGCCGGATCTGTTTCTGCAATCCCGCCTGGGTGTAACCGGTCAGCCAGCGGATGACCTGGTCGACCTCTGCCTTCGTCCGGTTCTTGCGTTCGGCTTTCTGGACGTAGAGCGGGTAGACCTTGGCAAACTTCATGGAGAAGATTTTGTGCGGGGGCATTGGGTTATCTTTGGACATTGAAGGCTACTTATTAATCCCCGTACCTCATGTGCTCGCTCCACTTGTACAGCCAGGATTGGTACTCGGCCAAGCCATCAATATCGGGAAACAGGGAGCTTTTATGCACACCGCAGGCGTTAAGGTTGAGTTTGAGAGTCAATGGACTAGGTCCGATTGTGATTCGTACAACGTTCTTCGGCGCAAAGGGCTTGTCGGGGTCCCTGTGCACCGTGAACAAACCAGTTTGTGCAGGGATCCGAGGGCTGATGTGTGGTGGGTAATACATCACGACATCGTCAAGGGCATTGAGGTCATCATGCTTGTTAGCGGGCGCCAATGGAATGTCCTTAATCGCATAGATCATGGGTGGGTGAGTCCGTTTGCGCGCGTCTTCAACTGCAAAGTAAGCGGCAACTAGCAGGCTTTCGCTCCAGTCCAGCAGGCGAGTGAACATGCCGTGGTGTTGAGCCAATGCAAGCCACTCGAGTCGATTGGCCGGAACGTGCTTGACGTAAGGCCGCGCGGATCGTTCGAAATGGCGATACATTGTTTCTTCGGCGTTCCGATCGTATGGGAGATTGCCCCCCGAACCGATGGCCCTTCGTGACTCCGGCCGACCGATTTTCGGAATCAGTTCGTAGTTGCTCTGGCGTACGCCGCGGAAGATCCATTCGCCGTCCTTGCGAAATGGCTGAATAAGGCTCGCCAGTTCCTCAAAGGAATTTACGGTTCGGTCTTCGCGGACGTTTATCGTGGCCAAATTGCCTCCTTCGACCGGCCCATAGTGTCGGCTCGACCGTGTTGTTTGGGGGCTTCTCGGCGCATGGCTCGCTTATCCACGTACCTGCCTCTTTAGGTAGTGGGCACCCTCAAAGCGTTTTAGATAAGGCCCGGAACGTACATTGTTCATAAGACGCCAAAACCAAGCGCGCGGAACTGAGTTAGCGATTGCTGTGGGATATTCGTAAGTGTAAACAATGTGGTTTTCCGGCATTCGCTTCAATGAAGCCTCAAATGTAGGCATAAGATATTCTTGCAGACCCCAACGAACGTTGTTCAACAGTTCAGTCAGCCAAGTACCGTAGTAAGAGAAGTAGTCCTCTTGGAGGTGCTCTCGAAAGTCATCTAGAGCTAGCGGAACTTGATCAAGGGCAACGTTGTGCCCGTGGTCTTTGAGCAAACATCTAATGCGCTTAGATAGTCCTGTAAGGCGTGAGAGGTTATGTTTTGCTTGATTCCCCGAAATATAGAGAAACTCAATTCGGGAAACATTGAGTATCGCCTCGAGGTTGAGCGACGGTAGCCAGAGTTTGAGCGGCGTCTTGGCCTCCAACCAGTTAACTAGCGCGGCCGTTGACTCTTTCAAGGAAGCCACGCTGTTACTTTGGTCGAAACATTTGCTTTCGCACGCGGCTTGAAGAACAGATAGGCAAGAGCCCTTAACGCCAGTAAGTGAGGCGTCTCCGGATTCCTTGGCGAAATCAAGCAGTCGTGCAAGAAATAGCTGCTGATGGACGAGTGACGGAAAGCGAACTTCGGATTCGCCAGGAAAACTGGGTACATCGGTAAGTTCAAGCAAGGTGCGATTTGCGATATCACCAACTGCTTCCAATGCAATGCAGAGACCGATGGCCTCTATCTCTGCCGCGTTGTAAGTCACTAGGATGCCCAACGTGTATTGGTTGACATAATTAGTTGACGTTTTGAACTGATCTGGCGCTCCATGATAGGTCGTGGTTTTGTGGACGGTAAAGAATCATCGGATCGTTAGATCTGGTCTGAGTGTTCCTGATCGATGTTTATATGCGAATTCAATCGCAAGTAATCATGTAAAATACATCAATATAATCAAATACTTATTTGATATTTTTTCGATTCGATGTCTGTCGATTCGTCTTAACCCATGCCCAAACTCAATCCCGCCAGCCCGCTGCGCGTCCTGATGCAGACCTTCCCCCGCGCGGGCAAGCTGGAATGGATCGGCCTGCGCCCCGGCAGGCGCGCGCCGCTGCAGTCGATGAACCGCGTCGAAGTCATCGCCGACCACGGCCTCGCCGGCGACCACAAGGCGACGCGCGCGGGCGGCAAGCGCCAGGTGACGCTGATCCAGCGTGAACATCTCGATGTCGTCGCGAAACTGCTCGGGCGCGATGCCATCGATCCGGCGCTGCTCCGCCGCAATCTCGTGGTGTCGGGCATCAACCTGCTGGCGCTGCGCGGAGAGCGCTTCCGCATCGGCGATGTGCTGTTCGAGGGCACTGGGCTGTGCGAGCCCTGTTCGCGGATGGAGGAAGTGCTGGGTGCCGGCGGTTACAACGCGATGCGCGGGCACGGCGGGATCATTGCGCGGGTGCTGGAGGGCGGAGTGATTGCGCTGGGGGATGCGGTGGCGTACGGAAAAAATCCCGCTTGAGCGGGGATGGTGATCATCGGTTACATCTTCTGTAGCCCCTCACCCCAACCCTCTCCCCGTAAAAACGGGGAGAGGGAGAGTGGAGACGTTGCGTTTGGTGATTACTTGATATCGAGAATCTTCATCGCCTTGGCCAGCGTATCGACCGAGGCTTGGTGCTTGCCGGCCTTGTGCAGGGTTTCGCCTTCGGCACGGTATTTCTTCACCTCCGCCATCTGGTCTGCGGTGAGTTTCGGGTTCTTGGCCATCGCGGCATCGATTTTCTTCATGTCGGCGGGGCAGTGAAAGGCCACTGCGTTGCTGCTGGCAAAGACGAGGGCGGCGGCGAGGGCGGATGTGGTGAGCTTGCTCATGCGGTTTCTCCTTCGGGTGGATGTGGAAACGGCGGTGTCGTGGAGCTTTTGCGGCGCAATGCGCTGCCAGTGTGGCATGAAAACGCCGCTGCCGTTGCGGGTAGAATCCTTCGCATGTCGACCGTCGTTCAACGCCCTGCCGCCCTGCCCCTGACCCTGGAAGATATCCGGCAGGGTCTGCTGCGGCCGGCGCCGCCGCATGAGGAGAACGACCTCCACGTCATTTCGCTGAAGGAGGGCACCAAGGTCACCGAGGCGGCGGTGCTGGTGCCGCTGGTGAACCGGCCGCAGGGTGTGCAGCTGCTGCTGACCCAGCGCACGGCGCACCTGCGCGACCATGCCGGGCAGATCAGTTTTCCCGGCGGGCGCGTCGAGCCGGACGATCCGGACCGCGAGGCGACGGCGTTGCGCGAAACGGAAGAGGAGATCGGGCTCGCGCGCGAGCGCATCGCGCTGCTCGGTCGCCTGCCCGGCTACGAGATTCCCTCGGGCTTTCGCATCATGCCGGTGGTGGGCTGGGTCGATCCGCCCTTCAAGCTGAGGCCCGACGCGTTCGAGGTGGCCGACATCTTCGAGGCGCCGCTCACGCATTTCCTTGACCCGGCGAACTACCAGCGCCGCGAGTACCGTTTCCGCGGCCGCCACCGCCATTACCTGGCGATTCCCTACGAGGGGCGCTACATCTGGGGCGCCACCGCCGGCATGCTCTACAGCCTGTGCCGGTTGTTGACGGGCAAATGAGCGGCTGGTGAAGACACGATGAGCGCGCCGCGCATGCCCTCGACGCCGGCGGTGCTGGCGCTGCGCGCGGCGGGTGTGGCGTTCACGCCGCATTTCTATGCCTACGAGGAGCGCGGCGGCACTGCGGTGTCGGCGCGCGAGCTGGGCGTCGACGAGCACAGCGTGATCAAGACGCTGGTGATGCAGGACGAGAACGTTAAGCCCTGCATCGTGCTGATGCACGGCGACCGCGAGGTCTCGACCAAGGCGCTGGCGCGCATCATCGGCGTCAAGCGCATCGAGCCCTGCAAGCCGGAAGTGGCCGAACGCCACACCGGCTACCGCGTCGGCGGCACCTCGCCCTTCGGCACGCGGCGCAGGATGCCGGTATACGTCGAGAGCACGGTGCTCGAGCTGCCCGGCATTTACATCAACGGCGGCAGCCGCGGTTTTCTGGTGGGTATTGCGCCGCAGGTGCTGGTCGGGCTGTTGCAGGCGGTGCCGGTGGCGGCGGCAGTGCCGGTGCAGGTTTAAAGGGCCTGACACCATGAAACTCCCCCCTACCGGCAAGGCAAGCGGATTACGGGGCCGTATCCCGGTTGGAATGAAATGGAATCCGGGACAGTCGTCGCCACGGGCTGCCGCGGCCCCGGACTCCGGCCTGCGGCCTTCTTCCGGGCTACGGGCATGGTGCAGGAAGAGTGATTCTGCAGGGCGTTCTGAATGATGAATGCGCCCGCCGGGACCGGAGCTGTCACCGGGTTGATCATGACCGGCGGCGGCGCGCGCGCGGCCTACCAGGTCGGCGTGCTGCGCGCGCTGGAGGACCTGCTGCCGAGGGACGCGCCCAATCCCTTTCCGATCATCTGCGGCACTTCGGCCGGGGCGATCAATGCCGCGGTGCTCGCCACCGATGCCCGCCAGTTCCGCCGCGGCGTGCGGCGGCTCACCGCGGTATGGAAAAACTTCCACGTCGGCCAGGTCTACCGCGCCGATGCGCGCGGCGCGCTCGCCAACAGCGCGCGCTGGCTGCTGTCCTCGCTTTCCGGTGGACGCCTGGTCAGCGGCGCGGTGTCGCTGCTCGACAATTCGCCGCTGGCGGAGCTGCTGGAGCGCCATGTCGATTTTCCGGCGATCGGGCGCCACATCGAGGCCGGATACCTGCAGGCCTTTGCGGTGACCTGTTCCGGCTACACCAGCGGCCAGTCGGTGACCTTCTACCAGGGCCATGCCAGCCTCGCCGCCTGGGAACGCGCGCGCCGCATCGGGGTGGCGATGCCGATCGGACTGCCGCACCTGATGGCCTCCAGCGCGCTGCCATTCATTTTTCCGCCGGTGAAAATCAACCGCGAGTATTTCGGCGACGGTTCGATGCGCCAGATCGCGCCGGTGAGCCCGGCGCTGCACCTCGGCGCGGACCGCCTGCTGGTGATCGGCGTCGGCCGCCAGGCGAACCAGCCGGCGGTGCGCGTGGCTTCCGACGGCTATCCCTCGCTCGCGCAGATTGCCGGCCACGCGCTCGACAGCATCTTCCTCGACTCGCTGGAGGCCGATCTCGAGCGCCTGCAGCGCATCAATCGCACGCTCTCGATCATTCCGCCGGAGACGCTGCGGCAGAACGGCTATCCGCTGCGCAAAATCGACGTGCGGGTGATCACGCCCAGCGTGCCGCTGAGCCAGATCGCCGCGCGCCATGCGCAGTCGCTGCCGCGGGTGATCCGCGGCCTGCTGCAGACAGTGGGCGCGATGCGGCGCAACGGCTCCAACCTGGTGTCCTACCTGCTGTTCGAGCGGGCCTACTGCCGCGAGCTGATCCGCCTCGGCTACAGCGATACCCTGGCGCAGAAGGACGGCCTGCTCGAATTCCTCGGGCACGGCGGCTGATGGCGCAGCGGCCCTGGTCCGAGGCCTGCGAGCGCAACCGCGGGCCGATACTCGAAGTGCTGCGCGAGGCCTTCGCCGGGGCGACGCGGGTGCTGGAGATCGGCGCCGGCACCGGCCAGCATGCGGTGTTTTTTGCGGCCGCGCTGCCGCACCTCGAATGGCAGCCCAGCGACCGGCCGGAACACCTGCCGGGCATCGCCGCGTGGCGCGAGCACGAGGGATCATCCAATCTGCGGCCGCCGCTGGCGCTGGACGTCGACGATGCGCGCTGGCCGGTCGGGTCCTGCGATGCGCTGTTCAGCGCCAACACGCTGCACATCATGGGCTGGCCTTCGGTGGAGAATTTTTTCCGCGGTGCCGGCCGCGTGCTGCAGCCGGGCGGCGTGCTCGCGGTGTACGGGCCCTTCCGCTACGGCGGCCGCCATACCGCGCCGTCCAACGCGCAGTTCGACGCCTACCTGCGCGCGCGCGATCCGCAGAGCGGCATCCGCGATTTCGAGGCGGTGGATGCGCTCGCCGCGGCGCAGGGCTTCAAGCTGACGGGCGATCACGCGATGCCCGCCAACAACCGCACGCTGCTGTGGCGCCGCATCGCAGGCGGTTGCCAGTCGCCGGCCCAGCCGGTATAACAGTCGGCAATCCCTTGTTCAACACATTGCCGTTCCGGCACGGACGGCGGGAACACGACATGAGCCGCGCATTTGTCAAAGAGAGTGATGACGACCTCGTCGCCGGAGAACTGCCGGAGCGGCCGGTGCCCGCGCACGCCAACTACGTCACGCCGCAGGGCCTGGAGCAGCTGCGCGCGCGGGTGCGCGAACTCGCGGAACAGCACGAACAGCTGAAGGCGCTGGCCGGCGATGACTCGGAAGCCAAGCGCAAGCTGCGCGAGGTCGAGCGCGACCAGCGTTATTTCGTCGCGCAGCTGGAGCGCGCCGAACTGGTCGATCCGGCGCAGCACCCGCGCGGCGAGGTGCGCTTCGGCGCGACGGTGAAGGTCGAGGAGGCTGACGGCCGCGTCGAGACCTTCAGCATCGTCGGCGACGACGAAGCCGATGTCGCGGCCGGCCGCATCAGCTGGGCCTCGCCGCTTGCGCGCTCGCTGCTCGGCGCCCGCGTCGGCGACACCGTCAAGTGGCGGCGTCCGGCGGGGGAGACCGAGGTCGAGATCGTGACGATTGACTATCCGCAGTGATGCTCCTGGTTTTTTTGCAAGAACACTTGGTGGAATGATTTTTTGTTGCCCCTCACCCCAACCCTCTCCCCACCAAGCGGTGGGGAGAGGGAGATGAGGGATTTTTCATAAGATATTGATTATAAACAACTTTTTATGAAATTCCTCGCGCTGGCATTGGCGTTGCTGCTGGAACAGGCCTGGCCTTTGCGCCGCGGCAATCTGTTCTACGCGGCTTACGAGCGCTATGCCGACAGCCTCGAGCAGCGCTTCAACGGCTTGCAGGCGAGCCATGGCGCGATCGCGTGGGTGGTCGCGGTGCTGCCGCTGGCGCTGCTGACGGTGATCATCTACGTGCTGTTGCGCGAGGCGAGCATCCTGCTGGCGCTGGCCTGGAGCGTTGCGGTGCTCTATGTCGCGATGGGCTTCCGCCGTTTCAGCCATTGCTTCACCGAGATTGCACAGGCCCTGCGCGAGCAGGACATTGCCACCGCGCGCGACGTGCTCGGGCGCTGGCGCGGCGTGCCGGCCGATGAACTCAATGCCGCGGAGGTGTCGCGGGTGGCGATCGAGCTTGGCCTGGTGCAGGCGCACCGCTATGTGCTCGGCCCGATTTTCTGGTTCGTGGTGCTGGGGCCGGTCGGCCCCGTGGTCTACCGCGCGGCGGACATCCTCGGCGAACGCTGGGGCCGCCAGGTGGATCCGGAAAAACGCGCCTTTGCGTTGTTCGCCGAGCGCGCCTTTTTCTGGATCGACTGGCTGCCGGCACGGATGACCGCGGCGAGTTTCGCGATCGCCGGCAACTTCGAGGACGCGGCCTACTGCTGGCGCACCCAGTCCGGCGCCTGGCAGCGCGATGCCGAGGGCGTGGTGCTGGCGAGCGGCGCCGGCGCGCTGGGCGTGCGGCTCGGCGGCACGCTGCGCGAGGACGGCATGCTCAACCAGCGGCCGGAACTGGGCATTGGCGACAGCGTCGAGGTCGAGGATCTGCGCGCCGCGGTGGGCCTGATCTGGCGCGCGCTGGTGATCTGGCTGTTCCTGCTGCTGATCGTGTCGATGGCGCGCGCGCTGGGCTGAGCGCGGCTGGCAAGATCACACTCTTCGTCTGCCATACCCGTAGCCCGGAGGCAGGCCGGAGTCCGGGGCCGGGGCAGTTCCCTGCGACGACTGCCCCGGATTCCACTTCGTTGCATCCGGGCTACGCCCATTTCCTTCGGGGCGCATCCGGGCTGCAGCCCTCCGGATCAGAGTGTTCGCGGCTGAGCACGTTTCACCGGTGTTTCAGCGCCCTGGATTCCGGCTCACGCTTCGCGTGTCCGGAATGACGGGTTATGTGTGAAGACCTCCATTTCGTCATTCCGGCGAACGCCGGAATCCAGGGATCATGGCCTGGATGCGTCCCGAAGGAAGTTCTCTTGGCGGCGAGCCGGAATCCAAAGTGGTGGGGACTCATTCCGCTGTTCCGCCGCCATCTAATATTTCTTCTGCCGCGCGAGATTCTCCGCAGCCAGTCGCCGGTAGCTGGCCAATCGCCGGGGGGTGATCGTGCCGGCCTCCGCCGCCGCGGCCAGCGCGCAGCCCGGCTCCTCGAGGTGGCGGCAGTTGCGGAAGCGGCATTGCCCGAGGTGGGGGCGGAAGTCGACGAACGCCGCCGCGAGGTCGTCGACGCCGAGGTGGTGCACGCCGAAGGCCTGCACGCCGGGGGTGTCGATGATGTCGCTGTGCGCGTCGAGGTGGTAGAGCCGCGCATGCGAGGTGGTATGCCGGCCGGTGCCCAGTGCCGCCGAGATGTCCTGCGTTTGCGCCGCGGCCTGCGGCAGCAGCGCATTGAGGATCGTCGACTTGCCCATGCCCGATTCGCCGACCAGCACGCTGCGCTGTCCGGCGAGCTGCGGCCGCAGCGCATCCACGCTGTCGCGCGCGACCAGCTTCAGCAGCGGATAGCCCATGGCGAGGTACGGCGCGAGCGAACGTTCCGAGATGGCCGCCTCCGGCAGGTCCGCCTTGTTGAGCACGATCAGCGGCCGGATGCCCGCGTGCTCGGCGGCGGCGAGGCAGCAGTCGAGGACGTCGAGGTCGAAGGAGGGCAGCGGGGCGACCACCGCGACCATGCGGCTGACGTTGGCGGCGATCAGCTTCTGTTTCCACTCGTCGGAACGGTAGAGCAGGCTGTCGCGCGGCGCGCAGGATTCGATGACACCCTGGTCGTCGCCGCTGCAACTGACCGTGACGCGGTCGCCGCAGGCATAGTCGTTGCGCTTGCCGCGGGTGCTGCAGTCGCGCACCCGGCCGTCGGCGCATTCGACAAGGAATCGCCGGCCGTAGGCGGCGGTGATCAGGCCGGACTCTGCGGATTCAGAACCCAAGCGGCACGCCGGCATTCGCGGCGTCAGAGCTCGAACAGCGCATCGCCCTTTGCGGCACGGATGAAGTCATTTTGGCTGCGGCCGAAAAGCGCCTGCGCGCTTTTATTAACATGCGCTGCGCGCATGTGAGCCTGCGCCGAAATGACGAGGTTGATCATCATTTGCCCATCATCAAATGTCGAAGAGGGCATCAATTTTTGCGGCACAGATGAAGTCATTTTCCGAAAGGCCGCCGATCGCGTGGGTGATGTAGTCGACGCGGCATTTGCTGTAGCCGACCGAAAGATCGGGGTGGTGATCCTCGCGGTGGGAAATCCACGCCGTCGCGTTCACGAAGGCCATGGTCTCGTGGTAGTTGCGGAACTCGAAGGTCTTGGTCAGCACGCTGCCGGTGTACGACCAGCCCTTCAGGCGCTTCATCAGCAGCGTGATTTCGTCCGCGGTCAGCGGCGCGACGCCGCCTTCGCAGGGTTTGCATTTCTTCTGTGCGAGGTCGCTCATGCCGTGTGTCCTCAGCGCGCCGCCTGCTGCAGGCGCGCGATGCGCAGCGTCGCCGGCGGGTGGGAATCGTAGAACGCCGAATGCAGCGGGTCCGGCGTCAGCGTCGAGGCATTGTCCTTGTAGAGCTTGACCAGTGCCGACACCAGATCGGCTGCCGGGGTGTGCTGCGCGGCGAAGGCATCGGCTTCGTATTCGTGCCTGCGCGACATCATCGCGCCCAGCGGCTGGAACAGGAAGGTGAACACCGGGATCACGATCGAGAACAGCACCAGCGCCATCGCGGTCGACGGCGAGGACACGCCGAGGCCCTCGTAGAACCAGGGCTTGTCGACCACCCAGCCGAGCAGCCACAGGAAGCCGAGGCTGGCGGCGAAAATCCAGGCGATGCGCTTGATCACGTGCTTCAGCTTGAAGTGGCCCAGTTCGTGGGCGAGCACGGCCTCCACTTCGGGCGGCTCCAGGCGCGAGAGCAGGGTGTCGAAGAACACGATGCGCTTGGTCTTGCCGAAGCCGGTGAAATAGGCGTTGCCGTGGCTGGAGCGGCGCGAGCCGTCCATCACCATCAGGCCCTTGACCTTGAAGCCGCAGCGGTCGAGCAGGCGTTCGACGCGTTCCTTCATCGCGGCGTCGGTCAGCGGCGAGAACTTGTTGAACAGCGGCGCGATCCAGGTCGGGTAGATCGCGAGCATCACGATGTTGAAGGCCATCCAGGTCAGCCAGGCATAGAGCCACCACCACTCGCCCATGCGCTCCATCAGCCACAGCACGGTCGCGATCAGCGGCAGGCCGAGCGCGGCTCCGAGCACGAGCCCTTTCGCGAAATCCGCCCAGAACAGCTTCGGCGTCATCTTGTTGAAGCCGAAGCGCTCTTCGACGACGAAGGTGCGGTAGAGGTTGAAAGGGATGTCGACGACGGTGGAGATCAGCGCCACGGCGGCGATCAGCGCGAGGCCGCGCAGGATGCCGGGCTCGAACCAGGCCGCGCTCAGTTCGTGCAGGGCCTGCAGGCCTCCGCCGAAGGTGAAGGCCAGCGTCAGCGCGGTGCCGGCCAGCAGATCGACCCGGCCGAGGCGGGTCTTTGCGGCGGTGTAATCGGCGGCGCGCTGGTGGGCGTCGAGGGTGATGACATCCGCGAACTGCGACGGAACGGCGTCGCGGTGGGCGCGCACATGCGCGGCGTGGCGCGCGGCGAGCCACAGCCGGGTGGCGACCGTCAGCAGCAGGGCGGCGAGGAAAATCAGTCCGAAAGTATGCATATTCTCTGGCTGGGGGATTCGGCCTTGTGACACAATGCGTGTCTGAAAATTCACGGCCCGAACGAAAAATCATTATGGCACAGGATCCCAACGCCCTCATCTGGATCGACATGGAGATGAGCGGGCTCGATCCCGAGATCGAGCGTGTGCTCGAAATCGCGGTCGTCATCACCGACTCCCAGCTCAACACCGTCGCCGAGGCGCCGGTGCTGGTGATCCACCAGCCGGATACGGTGCTCGATGCCATGGACAACTGGAACAAGTCGACCCACAGGAAATCGGGCCTCATTGACCGGGTCAGGGCTTCGACGCTGACCGAGGCCCAGGCCGAGGCGCAGATGATCGCCTTCCTCGAGCAGCACGTGCCCAAGGGCGCCTCGCCGATCTGCGGCAACTCGGTGCACCAGGACCGGCGTTTCCTGGTCAAGTACCTGCCCCAGCTGGACGGGTATTTCCATTACCGCATGATCGACGTCAGCACGCTGAAGGAGCTGGCGCGGCGCTGGAAACCGGAGGTGGTGGCCGGCATGGTCAAGCACGGCAAGCACGAGGCGCTTGCCGACATCCACGAATCGATCGCGGAACTGCGCTACTACCGCGAACAGATCATGAAGATCTGAGCGCGCCCGTTCAGTCCAGTTTCAGGTCGCCGTCGAACTTCACTTCCAGCGCCAGCGCGCCGACGCTGAGCGTCATCACCACCGGCAGCGACTCGCTGCCCTTCAGCTTGCCGTCCTCGATCGCCTTGCGCACCGCCTTCTCGATGGCGAGCTGGGAATTGACGCCGACCGTCTTCAGGAACTTGCGGATGCTCATGTTGAGGGCTTCGTCGTTCATGGTGCGCTCCTTTAAGGTCAAAAGCATTCAGCCACAGAGGATCTCGCTACCCCCTTGAGGGGTGCACAGAGAAAAACCAGGGCCAGGGCAGTTCTCGGGTTTTGAGTTCCTCCGTGCTCTCTGTGACCCCTGTGGCCAAAGGGTTCAAGGTTTTTTCGTTTTAACGTAATTCACCAGCCCGTTGGTCGATGCGTCATGCGCCGTTGCCGGCGCGGCTGACGAGAATTCGGGCAGCAGGCTGTCGGCCAGGCGTTTGCCGTGCTCGACGCCCCACTGGTCAAAGGCATTGATGTCCCAGATCGCGCTTTGCACGAAGGTTCGATGCTCGTAGAGCGCGAGCAGCGCGCCGAGGCTGTGCGGCGTCAGCGCGTCCAGCAGCAGGGTGCTGCTCGGACGGTTGCCGGGCAGGGCCTGGTGCGGGGCAAGGCGCACGGCTTCGCGCGCGGGCACTCCCTGCCGCAGCAGGGCCTGTTCCGTTTCCGCCGCGGTGACCCCCTGCATCAGCAGCGCAGACTGTGCAAGGCAGTTGGCCAGCATCACCGTATGGGTGTCGTCGTCGGTGCCTGCGCGCGGTTTGCGGCAGGCGATGAAATCGACCGGCACCGGGCGCGTGCCCTGGTGCAGCATCTGGAAATAGGCGTGCTGGCCTTCGGTGCCGGCACCGCCCCACAGCACCGCGCCGCTGTCGTGGCGCAGCGGCTGGCCTCTGCGGTTGACGCCCTTGCCCAGGCTTTCCATTTCGAGCTGCTGCAGCCAGGCCGGCAGCAGCTCCAGTCCGGATCCATAGGGAATGACTGCACGCGTATCCATCGCATGGAAGTCGGAATGCCAGAGGCCGGTCAGCGCCGACAGCACCGGCAGGTTGCGCTCCAGCGGTGCCTTTGCAAAATGCGTGTCCATGCTTGACGCGCCGGCGAGCAGATCGTCGAAACGATCCGCGCCCATCGCGATCATTGCCGGCAGGCCGACCGCCGACCACAGCGAATAGCGGCCGCCGACCCAGTCCCACATCGGGAAAATGCGTTCCGGCGCGACGCCGAACCCTCGCGCCGCGGCCGGGTTCGCGGTCACTGCGGCGAGGTGTGTGCCGCGCTCCGTGGCCGCGCCCCCGGCTTCGAGCCAGGCGCGGGCGGCACGTGCATTGAGCAGGGTTTCCTGCGTGGAGAAACTCTTGGACTGGATGATGACCAGCGTCGCCTGCGGATCCAGCGCCGCCAGAGTCCGCGCCAGCGGTTCGCCGGGCGTGGCCACGAAATGCACGCGTATCCCTCCGTCGTCCGCGGCGCAGGCGTTTGCCGCCAGTGCCGGACCCAGCGCCGAGCCGCCGATGCCGAGGCTGATGACCCCGGTGATGGGCCGCCCGCCCGCGCCCTTCAGCGCACCCTTGCGCAGCGCGCCGGCGAATGCACGCATCGATTCGAGTGTGCGGCGCACTTCGTGCGGCGCGGCTTCGCCGGCCCTCAGCGCGGTATGCCAGGCCGCGCGTTTTTCGGTGAAATTGACGCGTTTGCCGGCGAGCAGTTCCGCGATCCGCGGCTCGAGGTCGCGCTCGCGGGCCAGCGCCAGCAGCAGGTCCATGGTCTCCGGAACGACCAGGCATTTCGAGTAATCGAGCAGCAGGCCGCAGGCTTCGGCGGAGAAACGTTCGAAACGCTGCGGGTCGGCGGCGAACAGCTCGCGCAGGTGGCGGTCCCGCCAGGCCTTGTGGTGCGCCGTCAGCGCGCGCCAGGCCGGCGTGCGCGTCAGTGCAGCGGTGCGTTTGCGGATCTGTCCTGCGGGCATGGCGGGCATTGTATCCTGCTGTCGGTCGCAGCCGCAGCGGCGTTTACAATAGGTCTCTCTCAGGCCACAGAGGCCTCATGCTCCGGAGTTTCCGCTGATGCAGGACGTCATCACCGCGATCACCCGCGCCGTGCGCAACCTGTTTGACCCGCGCATCATCGCCATCGTGTTCCTGCCGATGCTCGGCAGCGTGCTGCTGTGGACCCTGCTCGCCTGGCTGTTCTGGGACAGCTGGACCGGCGGCATTGCCGCCGCGATGGCCTCGACCACCGTTGCCGGCTGGCTGCAGGGCTGGAGCGCGCTGTGGGTGATCGACTACACGGCGGCTTTTGTCGTGCTGGTGGGCTTGCTGCCGGCGATCTATGTCACCGCGCTGCTGATCACCGAAACCTTCGCGATGCCGGTGATCGTCCGCTTTGTCGCCGAGCGCCACCATCCGCAGCTCGCGCGTGCGGCCGGCGGCACGCTGGCCGGCAGCCTGCTCAACGCCGCCGGCGGCATCGCGGTGTTCGCGCTGCTGTGGATATTCACTTTGCCGCTGTGGCTGACCGGCATCGGCGCGGTGCTGGCGCCGCTGCTGACCTCGGCCTGGCTTGCCCAGCGCCTGCTGCGCTATGACGCGCTGGCGGAGCATGCCAGCCGGGAGGAATATGCCGACCTCGTGGGCCGCTCGCGGGGCGACTTGTTCCTGCTCGGCGTCCTGGTGTCGCTGCTGCTGTACGTGCCGGTGGTCAATTTGCTGATGCCGGTGCTGGGCGGGCTTGCGTTCACGCATTTCTGCCTGTCGCGGCTGGCGGCGGCCCGCGCGGGGGCGACCCGCTGAGCGGCTTGTTGTAAATTCGGTCATGGGCTGTTCAGGCGTGAAATCCGGAATATTTCATAACATATTGATTTAATTGATAAATTATGACAACACACGAGCTTCGTTTTTACCGCGACCAGTTGGCGCAGGGACAGGACCTGGAATTGCCCGCGGGTTGCAATCGCGCGCTGTATCTGCGTTCCGGCAGCCTGCGCCTGGTTTCGACAGATCACGCGGTCGCGCTTGCGGTCAACGATGCCTGGCATTCGCGCGCGGCCTGCAAGGCGATTGCGGGGCCGGCCGGCGCGGAGATCTATCGATGGGAACTGCGACGGGCCGCGGAAGCCCCGGCGCCGGGGCAGGTGTTGCTTGCGGCACCGCTGGTGCTGGATTCCTCCGGGCGATACCTGCTGCGCTGTGACCGCGTCGACTTTCCCCCCGGCGGCATTGCCTACACCCACACCCACCGCGGCCCCGGTATCCGCTGCCTGCTTGCCGGAAGCCTCAAGGTCGAAGTCAATGGCAGTACGCATGACATCAAGCCGGGCGAACCCTGGTTCGAGGCGGGATCCGACCCGGTGCTGGCGATTGCCTCCGCGAGCGTCGCGACTTCGTTCGCCCGCGTGATGATACTGCCGGCGGAACTTGCCGGAAAAAGCTCCATCCGCTATGTGCTGCCCGAAGACCAGGACAAGCCCAAGCGGCAGACTTACCAGATGTTCATCGATGAAGAAATCAGCATCTGAGCGGGGTTACCGGGCCCGCGGCGCGCCGCCAGCGGCCTGAACCGAAACCATGTCCAGGGTGATCAGGTTTGTCAAAGGCCCGTTCGGCCGGGCGGCCCTGCTCGACATGAATGCGCCGCTGGTGACTCATGCGCATCATCATTGCCATGCGCTGATCAAGGCCGGCGGCGCCGATGCGCTGTTCCAGGTGCAGGGCGCCCCCTGCCCGCTGACTGACA
This sequence comes from Burkholderiales bacterium, assembly GCA_019634975.1. Classification (GTDB taxonomy): domain Bacteria; phylum Pseudomonadota; class Gammaproteobacteria; order Burkholderiales; family SG8-41. The sequence continues at coordinate 21,592 of JAHCAI010000012.1, read as the reverse complement.
GCCAAGCCGTTCTGGTCAATGCCTGGGAACCGCATGCCTACATGCATCAGCCTCATGCCGCGGCCACGACCGAAATCCTCGCCCTCTACATCGAGCCGGTATGGCTGGAGGCGGCAATGCCGGGCAGCTGCCACGGAACGCGGCTGTTCACGCGGCCGGTCATCGCGCTGACACCGCGGGCGCTGCGCCTGGCGCTGGATCTGGCCGGTTGCCTGCGCGAGGGGATCGTGGACGTCGATGCGCGCCTCGAGAACCGGCTCGCCGAGCTGATGATTGCGGTGATTGCCCCGTTTTATCCGGCAACGCGCGCGCCCTGCCCCGGTGTCCGGATCGCCGCCGCGCGGGCGCCCGGGGACGGGCGCATCCGGCGCGCCATGGCGATCATGCAGCAAAACGTCGGTGCAGGCATGGACATGGGCGCGGTCGCGGCGCGTTGCGGGCTGTCACGCGCGCATTTTTTCGAGCTGTTCCGCCGCACGACCAGCATCACGCCGGTGATTTACAGCAATGAATTGCGCATGGAAGTCGCGTTCGACCGGCTGGACTGTTCCTCCGATCCGGTGGCGAGCGTGGCGGAAGGTCTCGGTTTCTCGGCGCCGGGTCACTTCACCCGGTTCTTTGTCGGCCATATCGGGGTCACCCCCCGCGCCTATCGCCAGGCGGTCAACGGCGGCGCATCCGCATCCCGCAGCCGGATTTCGCGCTGATTGCGGCGGCGGGGCGGTCGGCGCCGAGCAAAAATCCGACTGCAGGGTAATTCCGGGGCATCCGTGGCGCCGGGGATGTGCCTAAAATCGGAAAGTCATTCCGCCGGTTCACTCATGCAAGCCTCCGATACCGATTTCCGGCCGCCGCCCGCGGGGCACATCGGCCAGCCGCTGGAACGCGTCGAGGACGCCGCGCTTTTGCGCGGCGCGGGCCGGTATGCGGACGACGTCGCCTGCAGGGAAGGAACATTGCACTGTGCTTTTCTGCGCTCGCCGCATCCCCATGCCCGTCTGCTGGAAGTCGATGCACGGGAGGCGCTGGCCTTGCCGGGCGTGCATGCCGTGTTGACGGGCGAGGATGTCCTGCGCTGGAGTTCCCCCTTCGTGGTCGGCGTCAAACAGCCGATGGAGCACTGGTGCCTTGCCGTGGACCGGGTGCGGTATGTCGGCGAGCCGCTTGCGCTGGTCGTTGCCGACAGCCGTTACGTCGCGGAAGACGCCCTGGAGCTGATCAGGGTGCGTTACGAAACACTGCCGCATGTGGTTTCGATTGGGGACGCGATTGCAGCCGGTGCGCCGGTGCTGCACGGGAAGGTGGGAAGCAATATCGTCGCCGAGCGCAGCTTCCGCTACGGCGAGCCGGAAGCGGCATTCGCTGCGGCCGCACACCGGATCGGCATCGACATCAGCTATCCGCGCAATTCCTGCACGCCGGTCGAATGCGGGGTGGTGGTGGCCGAATATGCCGAGCAAGACGGATCCTATGACGTGCTGTCGAATTTCATGGGTCCGTTTTCGCTGCATGCGGTGATGGCGCTGGCGCTGGGTGTGCCGGGCACGCGGTTGCGCCATCGAAGCCCGCGAGACTCCGGCGGAAGTTTCGGCGTCAAGCAGTCCCTGTTTCCGTACATCGTCGCGGTCTGCCTCGCCGCGCGCAAGGCGCGGGCGCCGGTGAAATGGACGGAGGATCGCCTCGAGCATCTGGCTGCCGCCACTTCGGCAACCGCGCGGCAAACGAGACTGGAGGCGGCGGTGGCGGCTGACGGACGCATCACCGCGCTGGATTACGATCAGATCGACGAATGCGGCGCCTATCTGCGCGCGCCAGAACCCGCGACGCTGTACCGCATGCATGGCGCATTGACCGGCGCGTACGCCATTGCGAACCTTGCCGTGCGCAACCGCAGCGTGCTGACCAACAAAACGCCCACCGGCCTGGTGCGGGGGTTTGGAGGACCGCAGGTCTATTTCGCGCTGGAACGGCTGATGCAGCGCATCGCCGCCGAGCTGGGCATGGACCTGCCCGAGCTGTACCGGCGCAACTTCGTGCGCACATTTCCGTACCGTGCCGCGGCGGGCGCCCTTTATGACTCGGGCGATTATGCCGCGGCGATGTCGCTGGCCTGCGCGCAGGGCGGTTGGGAGGAGCTCCGGACCCGCCGGCAAAAGGCGCGCGCCGAGGGCAGGCTCTACGGCATCGGATGCGCTGCGGTCGTCGAGCCGTCGATATCGAACATGGGCTATGTCAGCACCGCGTTGACCGCCGCGGAACGCGCGCGTGCGGGGCCAAAGAGCGGGGCGATCGCAACGGCAACCGTCGGCGTCGATCCGCTGGGCGCCGTGTCGGTGATTGCCGCCTCGACGCCCGCCGGCCAGGGGCATGCCACGGTGCTGGCGCAGATCGTTGCCGAGACACTGGGCCTGGCGCCGGACGACATCACCGTCAACCTGGAGCTGGATACACAGAAGGATGCCTGGACCGTTGCCTCGGGAAACTATTCGAGCCGCTTCGCCGGCGCTGTCGCCGGCGCGGCATTCCTCGCGGCAGGACGTATCCGGGCGCGCATCGCCGGCTGCGCCGCGCGCGAGCTGGGTGCCCCGCAGGCGGAACTGGTGTTCGCGAACGGGAGGATTTTTCCGCGGGGGGAACCGCAGCGCGCCCTGTCCTTCCGCCGCGTCGCCGGGGTTTTCCACTGGTCGCCAGCGCAGTTGCGGGCAGGTGAAACACCGGCGCTGCGCGAAACCGCTTTCTGGAGCCCGGAATCGCTGGCGGCGCCGGACGACGGGGACCGCATCAACCCGTCTGCGGCCTACGGCTTCGTGTTTGACCTTTGCGCGGTTGAAGTCGATCGCGATACCGGGCGCGTGCGCATCGATCGTTATGTCAGCGCCCACGACGCCGGACGCCTGCTCAACCCCATGCTGGCCGAGGGGCAGATCCGCGGCGGCTTCGCGCAGGGCTTGGGCGCCGCCTTGTACGAGGAATTCGCCTACAGCACGGATGGCGCCTTTCTTGCGGGTACGCTGGTCGACTATCTGGTGCCGACGGCCTGCGAAACACCCGATCCGGTCATTCTTCACATGGAATCGCCTTCGCCCCTCACCCCGCTGGGCGCGAAAGGCATAGGCGAGGGCAACAACATGAGCACGCCGGCGGCCATTGCCAATGCAGTGGCCGATGCGCTGGGCGTGCGCGACGTGACTCTGCCGCTGACGCCGCAACGGGTACTCGAGCTGCTCGGTGAGGCCGAACCGCCGCCGCCTGCCGGGTTGCGGCAGCCGCATCCCGCAGCCGGGACCAACGTGCTTGCGGCGGAAGGCAGCGTGACCATCGCCGCGTCGCCGGAAGCCGTGTTTGCCGCGCTGACCGATCCACAGTCGCTTGCCCGGATCATTCCGGGCTGCAGCGGACTGCAGGGCATAGCCCCGGATCGTTACCGCGCGGAAGTCGTGCTGGGCGTGGGGCCGGTCAAGGCGCGTTATACCGCCGAGATCGCGCTCTCCGCGCTCCAGCCGCCGCATGTGCTGTGCCTCGAAGGGCGCGGCGAGAGCATGCTCGGGGCAGCGCACGGCAAGGGAACGGTGCGGCTGGAGGCGGCCGGCGCGGGCACGCGGCTCAGTTACGATTACCGCACCGAAGTCACCGGCAAGATCGCCGCTGTCGGGTCGCGCATGCTCGAAGGCGCGGCGCGGGGCGTCATCGCCGGGATATTCGACCGCCTCGCAGTGCTGCTGCAGGCACCAGCCCCGGAGCGCGCGCCCTGGTGGCGCAGATGGACGGGGCGGACGGGGGGTGGTGCGTGAAACCACCGGTCTTCGATTACCTGCGCGTGGATACCGTCGACGAGGCGGTGGAGTTGCTGGCTAAGTACGGTGAGGATGCGCGCGTGCTCGCCGGCGGCCAGTCGCTGCTGCCCATGCTTAACATGAGGCTGGCTCAGCCGCGGGTGCTGATCGACATCACGCGCTGCGCCGGACTCGACCGCATCAGCGCCGGCGGCGCGCTCGAAGTCGGTGCGGCGGTCACCCAGGCGGCGCTTGAGCGCCGGGGCACTCTGCAGGCGGAATCACCGCTGCTGGCGCGGGCACTGCCGCATATCTCGCATTTCCAGGTGCGCAGCCGCGGGACGGTTTGCGGTTCAATCGCGCATGCCGAACCCAGTGCCGAATTGCCGCTGGTGCTCGCCGCCCTCAACGGCAGCGTGAGCCTGCGCTCGCGCAAGGGGCGCCGCGAGCTCGGGGCTGGTGCCTTTTTTACCGGCATGCTGGCCACAGCGCGTCGTGCCGACGAGCTGGTCGAGGCGGTGCGCTTTCCCCTGGCAGGGCAGGGAGAGCGCCAGGGTTTCTCGGAATTTTCGCTGCGGCATGGCGATTTCGCGGTCGTTGCCCTTGCCGCCAGCGTGACACCCGCGCGCATCCGGCTTGCAGTGGGCGGCGTCGATGATCGTCCACGAGTGGTGGAATGGCCGCGGCTTTCCGGATCCGCGCTTGATGACGGGCTCAACGAACTGGCCTGGTCGCTCGACGCGCGCAATGACCCGCATGCCAGCGCGCGCCAGCGCCGCCAGCTGGTGCGGCGTCTGGGCCGTGAGCTGATAGGGGTATTGTGCGCATGAAACGATATGTCGCCGGAGAGAAGCATGCCGTCGCATTCACGCTGAACGGACGCGAACGGCAGGGCTGGTGCGAGCCGCGCATGCTGCTGTCGGATTTCCTGCGGCAGCAGCTTGGCGCAACCGGCACCCATGTCGGTTGTGAGCATGGCGTCTGCGGAGCCTGCACCGTGCTGATCAACGACGAGCCGGCGCGGGCCTGCCTGACGCTTGCCGTGCAGGCGGAAGGCGCGCGTGTTGACACGGTTGAGGGCCTGCATGACGGGGCCGGCGGACTTAACGACCTGCAGCAGGCGTTTCGTCGCCATCATGCCCTGCAGTGCGGCTTTTGCACCTCCGGCATCCTGATGTCCTGCGAGGCTTTCCTGCGGCACACGCCCTGCCCCGACGAGAAACAGGTGCGCGAAATGCTGTCCGGCCACCTGTGCCGTTGCACCGGATATGCAGGCATCGTCAAGGCCATACTCGAGGTCGCGGCCAGCCGCCGGGAGGCTTCTCATGCTTGACTTGGGATCCACGTTCCTGCAAAGCGTCGAACGCAGTCCGCATGCGCTGGCGCTGGTCGAGGGTCCGACGCGCCTGACCTATGCGCAATGGTTCGCGCAGATCTCATCGGTCGCGACCGGCCTGCGTCGGATCGGGGTGCGCCGCGGCGACCGCCTGCTGGTGATCCTGCAGAACCGCCATGAAATGGCCACCCTGCACTGGGCCTGCCAGTTTCTCGGGGTGGTGGTCGCGCCGTTCAACTGGCGGGCCAAGCCGGAGGAAGTGGATTACTGCGCTGCCGATGCCGGCGCCGTTGCCGTGGCATTTGATCCGGCCGGCGCCGCAGCGGTGGCCGGCTCCGCTTTCTGCGGGCGCATCCCGCGCATCGCGGTTGGCGGCGCGACGGGCGGCACGGTCGCCTTTGCCGATCTTTGTTCCGTCAAGGCGCCGCCGTTGCATCCCGCGGCCTCGGCCGATGACCTGTCCGTGCTGCTGTACACCTCGGGCACCACCGGCAGGCCCAAGGGCGTGCCGCGCCGCCATCGCGCCGAACGCGCCGCCGCGCTCGCACATGTCGCACAGAACATCTACCGTCCCGGCGAGGTCGCCCTCGGCGTGATGCCCATGTACCACACCATGGGGGTGCGCTCGCTGCTGGCGATGGCGCTGGTCGACGGCGCCTTTGTATGCGTGCCGCGATTTGATGCCGGGGAGTGCCTGAAGCTGATCGAGCGCGAGCGGGTGTCCCATCTCTACCTGGTGCCGACGCTGTACCACGACCTGCTGGGTCATGCCGGTTTTGAAGCGCGGCGCCTGGCCACGGTGACCCGGTTCGGATTCGCCGGCGCGCCGATGCCGGAGGCGCTGCTCAGGCGGCTGGAAACGACCTGCAAGCCGCAGCTTTTTGTCAATCATTACGGCTCCTCGGAAATTTACACTTTCACCATCATGCCGGATGCCGCGAGGAAGCCGGGCAGTGCAGGGCGGGCCGGCCTGAATGCGCGCATACGCGTGGTCAGGCTCGACGCCGGGGAACGGCAAAGCTCGCCGGAAGACCGGGCTGCGGTCCGCGAAGAAGGGCAGATCATCGCCGACCTGTCGAGCGACGAGGCCTTCGAGGGCTACTGGCAGCGTCCGGATGCCGACGCCAGGGCATTGCGGCAGGGCTGGTATTACACCGGCGACACCGGCTACTTCGACGAGGACGGGGATCTCTTCGTCACCGGGCGCGTCGATGACATGATCATCTCCGGTGGCGAGAACATATCGCCGGTCGAGGTGGAGTCGGTTCTGTCATTGCACCCGGCGGTGGAGGAGGTCGCGGTTGCCGGCCTCCCCGACGAGCGCTGGGGCCAGCGTGTGGTAGCCTTCATCAAGGCCGGATCGCAGCTTGATCCGCAGGCGCTCGACGAGTTTGCGCGCGGATCGGGATTGATGAGTTTCAAGCGTCCGCGCGAGTATGTATTCGTGCGCGAAATTCCAAAATCACCGGTCGGGAAAATCCTCAGGCGGAAGCTCGTGGCCGGTGAATACAGCAAATCCTGAACAGGAGAGTTCTGCCATGCCCCCGATTGCCCATCCTGCGCAAACCCTGCTCGAGAATCTCGACGGGTTCCGCGTCGACATCGACCCCGGGAACGAGCGCGCCGACATCGTGCTCGACCGTCCGCCGCTCAATGTCATACGCATGCCGCAGCGCGACCAGCTGCGCCTGGTGTTCGAGGCGCTCGACGAGGATCCGCGGGTGCGGGTGATCGTGTTGCGTGCCGTCGGCGAGCATTTTTCCTCGGGCGGGGACATCAGGGGGTTTCTCGAGGCCAGCCCCGAGCACGTCTCGAAACTGGCCTGGAACATCGCGGCGCCGGCCCGCTGTTCGAAGCCGGTGATTGCGGCCAATCGCGGTTTCTGTTTCGGCGTCGGTTTCGAGATTTCCCTGGCCTGCGATTTCCGGATTGCGTCGGAAACCTGCAGGTACGCGCTGCCGGAGCAGAAGCTCGGGCAGATTCCCGGATCCGGCGGCTCGGCGCGGCTGCAGAAGATGATCGGCATTGCGCGCACCAAGGACGTGGTGATGCGTTCGCGCCGCATCAGCGGCAGCGAGGCCCGCGAATGGGGCATCGTCGTGGACTGCGTTCCGGACGCGGAACTGGAAAAGGCAACCGATGCCCTGGTTGCCGAACTGCGCGGTTTCTCCCCGATTGCCCAGCGCACGGCGAAAAAGCTGCTCAACGACACCGAGGATGCCACGCTGTCAGTGGCGATCGAGCTCGAAGGGCATTGTTACTCGAGGCTGCGCACATCCAACGATTTCCGCGAAGGCGTGGAGGCTTTTCACGGCAAGCGGGCGCCGCAGTTCAAGGGCGACTGACCGGGCCAGGAGCGGCGAAGAAGCCATGACCAAATCCGACATCCTGCTGCCCCGGACCACGCTGCGCGGCTGGCTGCGCCGCCTGCACGAGACCGGCCGCCTGGCGAGCACACGCCCCGGCGTGTCGCTGGAACACGAGCTGGCCGCGATAGCCAAGCGCCTCGACGGCAAGAAGGCCGTGATTTTTCCCGGTCCCGGCGGACATGCGATGCCGGTCGTGTCCGGCCTGGTGTCGTCCCGTGCCTGGATTGCCGAGGCCATGGGTGCCTCGCCGTCGCAGATGCTGGCGCGTTTCCTGCACGCTGCGGAAAATCCGCTGCCCTGCCGCGAAGTGACCGGCGCCGTCGCGCAGCAGGTGCGTCACGATGACGTCGACATCCGCACACTGCTGCCGGTCCCGAAACATTCCGAGCACGACAGTGCGCCGTACATCACGGCCGGCCTGGTGATTGCGCGCAATCCGGTGACCGGCAAGCAGAACGTTTCGATCAACCGCATCCAGATCGACTCTCCGGGACGCATGGCCATGCTGATATTGCCGAGGCATCTGCATGCTTATGTGCAGATGGCCGAGGAGCGCGGCGAGGCGCTGCCGGTCGCCGTGGTGATCGGCGTTGACCCGCTGACGCTGCTGGCATCCCAGGCCGTGGTGCCGGTGGATCACGACGAGCTGGAAATCGCCGGCGCGCTGCACGGCGCCCCGCTGGATGTCGCGAAGTGCCTGACCAGCGAGGTGCGCGTGCCCGCAAATGCCGAAATCGTGATCGAGGGGCGGATACTCAAGGGCGTGCGGGAACCCGAAGGGCCGTTCGGCGAGTTTCCCAAGTATTACAGCCCGCGTGACCGGCGCGAAGTCATCGAGATCGACTGCGTGACGCACCGGCGCAACCCGCTGTACCACACCATAGTTCCGGCGGAAATGGAGCACCTGCTGCTGGGCGCCATTCCGCGGGAGGCGACTATCCTGGCCCATCTCAGGCGCAGCTTCACCGATGTGCTGGACGTGCACCTCTCGACCGGTGGTGTGTGCCGTTATCATCTGTACGTGCAGATCCGCAAGCGCAACGAAGGCCAGGCAAAGAACGTCATCTGCGCGGCTTTCGGCGCGCACTACGACATCAAGCATGTCGTGGTGGTTGACGATGATGTGGATGTGCATGATCCGGTGCAGGTCGAATGGGCGGTGGCGACCCGGTTTCAGGCCGACCGCGACCTGGTGAGGATTGACGGCGCGCTGGGATCGATACTGGACCCTTCGACAAGCAATGGGGTAAGCGCCAAGCTCGGATTTGACGCGACCCGTCCGCTAAGTTATGAAGAACATCGCTTTACCCGGGTGCGCATTCCCGGGGAAGATGCGGTTGACCTGGATCGCGTGCTGCTGCCACTCGAGCCGTCGGCCCTGCAGGCGATGATCGACGATTGAGCGCACCACGATTGAACATTACTTGTCTTTTTGAACCTACCCACAGGAGAGAGCCGAAATGAAACCTGATTTCAGCAAGCTTGCAAGAACCTGCGCCGCAGTGGCTGCATTCTCCGTTGCCGCCGGCGTACAGGCGCAGCAACCGGTCAGCCTCACCATCGCGTCCTTCGGCCAGGGTTCGGGCTGGTATGTCTATGCGGTCAACCTCGGGGAGACGCTGCGCCAGGCGCTGCCGCCGGGATCGAAGGTCGATACGCCGCCGATTGCCGGATCCGTGGGCAACCCGCGGCTGGTGAGCGTCGGCAAGGCCGACCTCGGTTTCGGCATGGCGCTGGTCAACAACTGGGCGCAGAAGGGGTCGGTTTCCTACGACAAGCCCCTGCCGGATCTGCGCGCGCTGGTGGGCGGATGGGACCAGTACTACCTGGTGCCCGTCGCCAGCGGCGAAGCCGGTCCCGACATGGACAAGTTCCTGCACAAGGACCGTCCGAAAGCGCGTGTGGTGACCCTGCCGCGCGGTGGTGTCGGCCCGGTGGGTGCGGCGCAGCTTCTGGGGATCATGAATTCCGGAGAGGATGCCCTCAAGGCGCGTGGCGGCAACAACGAATATGCGTCATTCGCCGCGGTCAAGAGCCTGTTCGCGGGGCGCAACGTCGACCTCTTCATTCACGTGCTGAACCCGGGCCACCCCACCGTGACCGAGATTGCACAGAACACGCCGGTGAGTTTCCTGCAGCCGCCGCAGTCCGCGCTCGAGGAAATGTCCAAGAAATACGGCTGGACGGTCGCCACCATGCCCAAGGGCACTTTCCCGAAGCAGACCCAGGACATACGCCTGCCCTCTACCCATACCACGTTGTTCGCGAGCACCCGGATGAGCGACGACATGGCCTACATGATCGTGAAAACGATCTGCGAGAAAACCGACCAGCTGCGCGCCGCGCACAAGGCACTGGCGAAATTCGACTGTGCCAACGGCGCGTGGAAGGAAGAAGCCAACGGTTTGCCGCTGCACGCCGGTGCCGCGCGTTATTACAAAGAGCGCGGTTGGGTGAAATGACGTGTTTGCCGCGGCGCAGCTGATGCGCAGTTGATTTGAACATGGTCGACACTGACGGAGTCTCCGGCCCGGCCGGGGGGCGCTGGCGCGATTTGCTCGCGCCGGCGCCACTTCTTGCACTGGCGTGGAGCGCTTTCCAGATCGCGCTTTTCATCTGGCCCACCATTTCGACCATCATCCAGCGTGCCGGACATGTTTCATTCGGCGTTGCGCTGGCGCTGCTGCTTACGCATGACCGGTTCAGGACGTCCATTACAAGGGCGCTGAACTACGTGATGGCTCTGCTGGCCCTCGCGCCGGCAGTCTATATCGCGCTCTCCGTCGAGCGCATCATGAACGGGCGCATTTCGGGTCTCGATCCGCTGGTTCCCGCCGACTATGTTTTCGGTGTCTGCCTGCTGATACTGGTCGCCGAGGCCTCGCGCCGCACGCTGGGGCTGGGCATCACGCTGCTGGCGGCCCTGTTCGTCGCCTATCATTTTGCCGGGCCGTACATCCCGGGTGCGATGGGTCACCGCTTCGGCGGGTTCGACCAGTTCGTCGACATCCAGTTCCTGACCCTCCAGGGCCTGTTCGGCGTGCCCACCGGCGTGTCAACGGAGGTGGTGTTTTATTTCATCCTGTTTGCCGCGGTTTACGATGTTTTCGGCGGCGGACGCATGATCATTGATCTCGCGATGAGCATTACGGGTCGCCGCGTCGGCGGGCCGGCGAAGGCGGCGGTCATCGCCTCCGGCATGATGGGCAGCGTCTCCGGCAGCGCCGTCGCCAACGTGATGAGCACCGGCATTTTCACGATTCCGCTGATGAGGCGCGTCGGTTATGACCCGCGCTTTGCAGCAAGCGCCGAGGCGGTGGCGTCCACCGGCGGTCAGCTGGTGCCGCCGGTCATGGGGGCGGCGGCTTTCGTTATGGCCGACCTGCTGCAGACACCTTACAGTCAGATTGTCATCGCGGCGATATTGCCGTCGATACTTTTTTATTCGGCATTGCTGATCGTCGTGCACCTGCAGGCGCGCAAGGACAGCCTGGGCTCGATCGATGTGTCCGCATTGCCGCGCCTGGGTGCCACGCTGCGCGAGCGCGGGCACATGCTGATACCGCTGTTGTGGCTGTGCTACCGGGTGGTCGCCGGATATCCGGTGGACCAGACCGCAGTGGAGGCGGCGATACTGTCCGTGTTCTGCGGCATGGCGCGCCGGAGCACGCGCGCGGGCCCCCTGCAGCTGATGCAGTCGCTGGTGGCGGCTGCGGAACGCACGATCAATGTCGCGCTGCCCTGCGCGGTGGCGGGCATCCTGGTGGCTGTCATTGCCTACTCGGGGCTGGGCACCAAGTTCACGACCTTGATGGTGTTCCTGTCCGGCGGCTGGCTGCCGGCGATGCTGGTGCTTGCGGCACTGGGCGCGCTGATACTCGGCTGCGGCATGCCGACCACATCGGCCTATATCATGGCGGCAGTGCTGATCGCGCCGGCGCTCATATTGCTGGGCGTTGAACCGCTGGTTGCGCATTTTTTCCTGTTCTATTTCGCCATCCTGTCGATGGTGACGCCGCCGGTCGCGCTGGCATCGTACGCGGCAGCGGCCATTGCCGAAGCACCCGCCGGCGCCACCGGCTGGAAGGCTTTCGGCATGGCGATGCCCGGATTCATCATTCCCTTCGCCATCGTGATTCACCCCGGGCTGCTGCTGACCGACGCGATAAGCATCGGTGACTCGATCTGGGGATTTTTCAACGTGTTCACCGGTTTTGTCGCGCTGGGAGCCGCAATTACCGGGTTCCTGTTCCGTGATCTCAACACGCGCTGGAGAGCCTATTTCGTGCTGGTCGGCGTCATCAACGTGCTGCCCGGCATATGGGTGTCGCTGATTTCGTTCACCGCCCTTGCCGTGCCGGCCGTCATTTTCTGGAGGGGTGCGCGCGACCCCGTTGCTGCCGCAGCTCCCGCATCGGCGCCCAGGGTCGATTCATAAGGCCATCGCCCGTTGTCGACCGGGGAGGGTTCGGCCTTGCAATCTGCGCCCCATTGCGTCAGGGGGTTGCCGTACAAATGGCTTCCGGCGCCTGTCTTGAAGACGCCGGAACCGGCCACGATGGTGCCGCCTGACTGCTTTTGTGCCTTTTCCGGTATCCGGATTTCCAGCATTTGAATCCTTGGTGACTCATGCCTGATGCGCCGGTAACGGGCGACCGGCCCGCCCCATGAACTTGGCGCCCGCGTGGTTGTCAATATTGATTCAGGTCAACCGCGGGGCGGGATGACGGGATCATGATCCAAACAGGGCCGCCATCGCCCGCTCCGGGGCGTAGGGCGGTCGCGGGGACCGGGGTTTCGAGCTTCAAGAATCCAACGACACATCATCAGAAAGGGTAATGCCATGAATGCGAATGACATGTCCGGCGCCAATGCTCCGGAAGTTTCCAAGGAAAAGCTGATCCGTGATTTCAAGGTCGTCGTGGCGGACGCCGAGGCGCTGCTGAAGGCGTCGGCGGGACAGGGCGGCGAGGCGCTGGCTGCCGCGCGCAGCCGCATCGAGGGCTCGCTGAAGGTCGCCAAGGCGAAAATGCTCGACGCCGAGGAGCAGCTGCTGCAGAAAACCAAGGCCGCAGCGCGGGCGACCGATGATTACGTGCATGACCATCCCTGGCATGCGGTGGGCATTGCCGCCGGCATCGGCCTGGTGGTGGGCATGCTGATCGGCCGGCGCTGATTCCCGCGATGTCAGGACCTCAGGCGGCGGGCGGCGGGCTTTTCGAGTCGCTGAAGACGCTGGGCGCGACGCTTGCCGCCATCCTCCAGAACCGCCTCGAGCTGCTGTCGACGGATATCGCCGAGGAGCGCGCGCGGCTGGGATCGATCCTGCTGCTCGCGCTGGTGGCGCTGTTCTGTCTCGGTGTCGGGGTGCTGCTGCTGACGCTGCTGGTGGTGGTGCTGTTCTGGGACACCCATCGCCTCGCGGCACTGGGCGCGCTGACCGCGCTGTTCCTCTCCGCGGGGAGCTGGATCGGCTGGCTTGCCCGGCAGCGGCTGCGCAGCAAGCCGCGGCTGTTCGAGGCGAGCATTGCCGAACTGGCGAAGGACCGCGAGCATCTGCGGTCGGACCAATGAACGCTGAACTTGAACGCATCGCCGAGCGCCGGCGCCTGCTGGTGTCGCAGGCGGCCGCGCAGCGATTTGTCCTCGCACGGGAGATGGCGCAGTGGAAGCCGCGCCTGGCCCTGGCCGACCGCGGAATTGCGGTTTTCCGCTATGTCCGCCGCTATCCCGCGCTGATTGCCAGCGCGGGCGTGGTCGCCGCCCTGCTGCGGCCGCGCTTGAGCATGGTCTGGCTGCAGCGCGGGCTGCTGGCCTGGCAGCTGGTCAGCCAGTTGCGCGGCATCCGGCGTGTGCGGGGTCCGCGGCGCGGGGCCTGAAGAAGCGCGACACAGTCCGCAGGGATATTTCCAAAACTGATTCTGGTATGTTCCAGCGATGGAATACTGGAATCTCGCCATTCTCGTCGGCGCGCTGATCCTGCTGATCAGCATCGTTGCCAGCGATTTTTCCTCGAGGCTGGGCGCGCCGCTGCTGCTCGTGTTCCTGCTGCTGGGCATGCTCGCCGGCGAGGAGGGCCCGGGCGGCATCCGTTTCGACGACGTCGAGACCGCCTACAAGATCGGCACGCTGGCGCTCGCCGTGATCATTTTCGACGGCGGAATGCGCACGCGGCGCGAAACCTTCCGCGTGGCCTTGTGGCCGGCGGTGAGCCTCGCCACGCTGGGCGTGGTGATTACCGCGGGGCTGGTTGGCGTGTTTGCCGCCTGGATACTGAAACTGCACTGGCTGCAGGGCCTGCTCGTCGGCGCCATCGTCGGCTCGACCGATGCGGCGGCGGTGTTCTCACTGCTGCGAAACGCGGGGCTGTCGCTGAAGGAGCGCGTGGCGGCGACCCTGGAAATCGAATCTGCCAGCAACGATCCGATGGCCATTTTCCTGACGGTGAGCGTCATCGGGCTGCTCGCCGCAGGCCAGTCGGGATTCGAGGCCGCCGTCCTGCTGTCGCTGCTGCAACAGTTCGGCATCGGCACGGTGCTGGGCCTGGGCGGAGGGCGCCTGCTGGTCTGGCTGATCAACCGCCTGAAGCTGGCCAGCGGCCTCTATCCGCTACTGGCCGTGGCCGGCGGGCTGGTCATCTTCGCCGCGACGGCCCAGCTCGGCGGCAGCGGTTTTCTCGCGATATTCATGGCAGGGCTGGTACTCGGCAACTCCAAGCTGCAGTCGGCGCACAACATCCTGCGGGTGCACGATGGCATGGCCTGGCTCAGCCAGATCGTGATGTTCGTGATTCTCGGGCTGCTGGCGACGCCGAGCGACCTGATCGGCATCGCCGGCCCGGCGTTGGCGATCGCCGCGTTCCTGATGCTGGTGGCGCGTCCCGCCGCGGTGATGGTCGGGCTGCTGCCTTTCCGCCTGCCCTGGCGGGAGCAGCTGTTCGTCAGCTGGGTCGGATTGCGCGGCGCGGTGCCGGTCGTGCTGGCCCTGTTCCCGCTGATTTACGGTACCGAACACGCGCGGCTTTATTTCAACGTGGCCTTTTTCATCGTGCTGGTGTCGCTGCTGTTCCAGGGCTGGACCATCGCCGTGGCCGCGCGCTGGCTGCGGCTGGAGGTGCCGCCGGCCACCGAACCGCTGCAGCGGGTGGCCCTCGACGCGCCGGGCCATTACGACGAGCACGAAATGCTCTGTTACGAGGTCATGCCGGGCAGCCAGATCGCCGGCCGCAGCCTGGTCGACTTGTGGCTGCCGGACCGCATGCGGATCATCGTGGTGATGCGCGACGGCGATCCCCAGTCCCTGGCGCCCGGGCTGAAGTTCAGCTCGGGTGACTATGTCTACATTCTCGCGCAACCGAAGGATCTGCCGTACCTGGGCAAGCTCTTTGATCCGCACCTCGAGCCGGAGCGGCTGGAGGAGCACCGTTATTTCGGCGATTTCGTGCTCAACGGCGATGCCGTTCTGGGCGACCTGGGCATGGCCTACGGCATCGACATCCCCGGGGACATCGCGGGCAGCACGATCGCGGAATACCTGTCCCGGCTGTTCCGCGGCCGCGCCGTGGTCGGTGACCGCGCCGATCTCGGGCGCGCGCAGCTGGTGGTGCGCGAGATCGAGAACGGTCGCGTGCACCGCGTTGGCCTGCGCCTGCGCCGGGGCGGCCGTTGACTGTCAGGCGCGCACGAGGGTCTTGAAGCCGCCCCAGAACATCCGTTTTGCATCGAAGGGCATGTCCTGCGGGCCGCCCATGGCGGCCATCCGCGGATCGTCGAATACTTTCGCGTTGACGCGGTCGCGGTGGGCGCGCGACTTGTAAACGATGTAGGCGAAGACCACGGTTTCGCCAGCCTTCAGCTTCACGCTCTGCGGAAAGGACGTGAGTTTGCCCGGCTTGACGTCGTCGGCGACGCATTCCATGTAGTCGAGCGCGCCGTGTTCGCGCCAGATCTTTCCGGCCTTGCGGGCGATGCGGCGGTAGGCTTCGATTTTCCTTTTCGGAACCGGCAGGACGAATCCGTCGACATAGGGCATGGCTGTTCTCCTCGGGTTATTGCTGTTCAAGATGTCCGGTCGGCCGGACTTCGACGCACCAGCCGGCCTCTTCGCCGATCCGTGATGCCGGGTGCAGCGAGGCGATACGCAGCGCCTCGTCCATGTCGTCCGCGTCGATGATGAAGAAGCCGCCGACCTGTTCCTTCGTTTCGACGTAGGGGCCGTCGGTGAATGACGGTTTCCCGCCTTGCGGCAGGATGGTCCGCGCCGTCTCCGGCTCGCCCAGTGAGGCCTGCATCACCAGTTTTCCGCTCGCGCGCAGCGCGGCATCGTGCGCGGGACACTGGCCAACCAGCGCCCGGACTGCAGCGGGCGGCATGGCGGCGAATTTATCGGGGGTGTAATAGGCGAGGCAGAGGAATTTCATCGGGATTGTTCCTGTTGGTTCAGCCGCCGGAGAGTGCCTGCGCGATGATGATCTCGTCGCTGTCCGCGAGCGGGCGTGCGAGATCGTGTTCCTGCGTGCCGTTGATGAAAATGCGGATGTGGCGGCGGATCCGGCCCTGCTCGTCGACCATGCGGAAACGGATGCCTTCGTACTGGCGGTCGAGGTCGGCGAGCAGTTCGCCGAGTGTCGCACCCCGTGCCTCGGCGTGGCCGCCCTGGGTGTACGAACGCAGCGCGCTCGGAATCAGCACTTTCATCGCGGATTACAGTTCCGCCGCCTCGACGGCGTAGATCTCCGGCAGGTGGCGCGCGATGCAGCGCCAGCGTTTGCCGCCGTCGCGCCCCATCCACAGCTCGCCGCTGGTGGTGCCGAAATAAAGCGCCACCGATTCCGCGTTGTCGGCGCACATCGCCTGGCGCTTGACCGTCCACCAGGCCTGCGACTGCGGCAGTCCGTCATCGAGGCGCTGCCAGGTCCTGCCGCCGTTCGTCGTGCCGTAGGCCGCCGGTCTGCCGCCGGGGCTCACGCGCGGCCACACGCCGCTGCCGTCCATCGGGAACACCCAGGCACGGTTGTCGTCGCGCGGATGCACGACCATCGGGAAACCGATGTCGCCGACCGTCTTCGGCATTGACTTGCCGATGCGCACCCAGGTGTCGGAGGGGCGGTCGAGGCGGTAGATGCCGCAGTGGTTCTGCTGGTAGAGCCGGTCCGGGTTGGAGGGGCACATGCGTACGCAGTGCGGATCGTGGAAGGTCGGCTGCAGGGGGTCAAAGCCGAAGCCTTCGACCACGTCGAGCCCCTTGATCAGCGTTTTCCAGGTCCGGCCGCCGTCGGCCGATTCATGCACGCCGCCGCCGGACATGCCGATGTAGAGATGGCGCGCGTCGCGCGGATCGATGATCACCGAATGCAGCTTGGGGCCGTCGGGCGTGCCGTCCTGTGCCGTGCCCATCCACTCGCGGAACTGCGGGTCATCGTTGAGCGTCGAGAACGGCGCCCAGGTCACGCCGCCGTCGGCGGAGCGGAACAGGCCCTGCGGGCTGGTGCCGGCGTACCAGACATCCGGTTCGGTGGCCGGTCCGGGTGTCAGCCAGAAGGTATGGTCGACGGAGCGGCCGCCGCCGTCGGCCGCCTTCGCAAAAGCGGGCGGCTGCGCGGCCTCCTTCCAGCTGCGGCCGCGGTCGGTGGAACGGAACACTGTCGGCCCGAGGTGGCCGGTCTTCGCCGCGGCGAGCAGCGTTTTGCCATCGCGCGGATCAAGCACCAGGTGGCTGATGACATGGCCGAGGAAATGCGGGCCGTCGACCTTCCAGGTTTTGCGCTGCGCGTCGCCGTGGAACAGCCAGGCGCCCTTGCGCGTGGCGACGAGGATGACGGTGCGGCGTGTTGCCGCGGCGGATTTGCGGCGCGCGGTTTTTTTGCGGGCGGTGGCCATGATTACCTTCTCCAGGATTTGTGTCGTCGCGCGGTCATTGCCCCGGCGCCGCGCGGAAGGCGTCGTCCAGTGCCTCCCCGGCCGCGTCGAAATCGCCGAGCAGGCGCACCAGCGTGGCGAACACGCGCCGCGATTCGCTGCGGTATGCAGCGTGGACCGCGGCGCGGGCGTCCCGGATATCCGTATGGGGAATTTGATTGCCCATCAGCAGCGGCTCCGGTGCCGCGGGAGATTTATATGGGCCGGTGATGACGTGGCACGCTCAGTCAGGCTTGATCCCCGCATCGGCCACGACCTTCTTCCAGCGCGCAAGCTCGGTACGGATCATCTTGCCCATGTCCTGCGGCGTGGTCCAGGTCGGCACCATGCCGATGCTTTCGAGATGCTTGACCACGCCGGGATCCTCCACTGCGCGTTTCATTTCGGCATTCACCTTGCGCACGACCAGCGCCGGCGTGCCGGCCGGTCCGAGGAAACCGTACCAGGTGGTGTTGTTGAATCCCGGATAGGTCTCCGCGATGGCCGGGATGTCGGGCAGGGTTTTCAGCCGCTCGTGGTGGCCGATCGCGATCGCGCGCGCGCGCCCGCTTGCCATGTGCGGCTGCCAGGGGGCAGCACCGCCGAAGATTGCCTGCACGCGGCCGGCCAGCAGGTCGGTGGTGGCCGCACCGCCGCCCTTGTACGGCACGTGCGTGAATTTCGCGCCGGTCATCGCGGTCAGCAGTTCCATGCCGAGGTGATTGGGCGTGCCGGTGCCGGGCGAGGCAAAGTTGATCTTGCCCGGCTGCGACTTGGCCAGCTCGACCAGTTCCTTAACGCTTTTCGCCGGCACCGAGGGATGCACGACGATCAGGAAGGGCACATAGACGCCGACGCCGATCGGCGTGAAGTCCTTCAGCGGATCGTAGGCGAGCTTGGTGCCGAAGGCGGCGCTCACGACCAGGCCGCCGGAGGTGCCGAGCACCAGCGTGTAGCCGTCGGGGGTTGCCTTGGCCGCGAGTCCGTGACCGATGGTCGATCCTGCACCGGGGCGGTTGTCGATGACGATGGTGGTGTTGAACTTCTCGCCGAACCAGCCGGCAAAGGCACGTGCCGTGGGATCGGTGGTGCCGCCGGGCGGGTAGGGCACGATGATGCGCACGGGCCGTACCGGCCACTCCTTCTCGGCGGACTGTGCGGGCCATGCCGTGCCAAGCAGGGCAAGGGCCAGGGGAAAGCAGAGCCGGTGTTTCAGATCCATGTGTTCTCCTCCACCGCTGTAGTCGGATTGGTGTGCGGTTGGGAACGATTTTAGAGGCAACCGCGGGCGCGCGTCATGTCCGCCGCAGGTTTTGCGCAATATGTTCAATGAAAACAACAGCATGTGGACAGTGCTCGCGCGGAATGAAGAGTTCTTCCAAATCGTTACAATGCGCCTCTGTCGCCCGCCGCATGCGGCGCGCTGCCTCGGGAAGACCATGAACCGCATTCACGTACTCTCACGCGGACTGCTGATTGCGCTGCTGGCGCTGGCCTCGGGCTGTGCCACCAACACCATCACCGGGCGCAGCCAGCTGATGCTGATGTCGGAGGAATCCGCCATCCAGGGCGCGGTGTCAGCCTATTCGAGCATGATCGGGCAGCTCTCGAAGAAGAACCAGGTGGAAGTCGCCTCGCCGCGCGTGACCCGCGTGCGCGAAATCACCAATCGCCTGATTGCGGAAGCAGTGCGCTTCCGACCGGATTCAGCGGGCTGGGGCTGGGAGGTGCAGGTCATCGATGACCCCAAGGTCGTGAATGCCTTCTGCATGGCCGGCGGAAAGATGGGCATCTACACCGGCTTCTGGGAGAAGCTGAAGGCGACGGACGACGAGATCGCCAACGTGATGGGGCACGAGATCGGCCATGCGCTGGCGAGCCACACGCGAGAGAAAATGTCGATGGCGATGACCGTCGGCGTCAGCACCGCGCTGCTGTCGGTGCTGGCCAGCTCGCGCAACTCCGGGGATTACCAGCGCACCCAGAACACGATGGCGATGGCCGCGGCACTGGCCATCACGCTGCCCAACAGCCGCGAGGCGGAAACCGAGGCCGACCAGATCGGCATCGAGCTTGCCGCGCGCGCCGGTTTCGATCCGCGGGCCGCGGTGACGCTGTGGCAGAAGATGGCGAAGGACGGCGACTCGCCGGCGGAATTCTTCTCCACGCATCCCTCGCCGGAGAACCGCATGCAGCGCCTGCAGGCGCTGGTGGCGAAGGTCGATCCCCTGTACCGGGCAGCGGTTGCGGGGAGCCCTCCGGGGCCGCTGCCGGACTTTCTGGGCGTGGCGGCGAACGAGCGTCCCGTCGGCGGCATCTCGCGCGAGGAGTACGCCGCCCGCGTGGCCGCCGAGGCGCAGGTGATGACCTTTGTCGCTGAAGAGTTCGAGCGCTTTCGCAAGGGTGAAGCGGTGTTCAGCTGCACCACCGACTGCATGTTCGCCTACGGCTACCAGCGCGGCAGCTGGAAAACGCTGCACGACAAGGCGCAGTGGCGCGAGCTGGCGGTGGCGGTGGTCAAGGTCGGTTATGACAACGACCTGTCGTATTTCCTGCTTGGCGAGGCGGCGACGGGACTCGGCTTGAAGGAGGTTGCGCAGGGCTATTACCTGCGGGCGCTGCAGGCGCGCAAGGCGGGCAGGACCTGCGAGGGTGTTTTCAACACCTGCGGCGAATTTGCGATTGCCGAACGGATTGCCGCGGTGCAGGGGGCTGCGGCTGCCGGCGGAGCTGCAGCGCAGTCAAAAAATATAAATAAAAACAATTAGTTACAAGCTATCCGGGCGCGCCCGGATAGCTTGCCCTCTGCTGCCCCGGCTATTTTTCGCGCAGCGCTCGCGCATGTTTCGCTGCCGGGCGGTCCCAGCAGCGCTGCAGCCAGGCGTGAAGGTTGGCCCACTTGCTGGTGTCGATCGACAGCGCGCGATAGAGCGCGCCGGCAACATTGAGATCGCCCACCGAAAACGCGGGACCGGCGAGCCATGCCGATTTGCCGAGCGCAGTGTCGAGCACATCAAAGGCCGGCGCGACTTCCAGCCAGGCTTTCTCCGCGACTTCGGGTTTGCGTTCCGCTGCGGGCAGGGCGACGCTGTGGCGGACGTAGGTGACGATCTGGCGGTCGAGCAGGTCGGTTTCCCACAGGCTCCACTGCCAGCACAGCGCCTCCAGTTTCGGATCGGAGGGATACAGCGGGCTCTTGTGTTTCTTCGCGAGGTAGAGGTTGATCGCCATCGATTCCGACAGGATGAAGCCGTCATCGTCTATGGTCGGCACGCGGCCGCCGGGGTTGAGCGCGCGGTAGTCCGCGGCTTTGGTTTCCGGTGCGCGCGGCAGCCAGTCCTTGTGTTCGTACTTCAGGCCCAGTTCGGCGGCCATCCAGATGACGCGCAGGCCGCGGGAGTTGGCGGAACCGTAGATCGTGAGCATGGCTTCCCTTCATTCAGGCAGTGGACAGTGGGATCAGGCGCGACAGAAGCCGCGCGCGGTTGACACTATACGCGCAATCATTCCAGGCGATTCCGCAGCCGGTGCACACCACCGGAATCCAGAGCCGGGATCGCCGGCAGCGCTGTATGCGTCGGCGAACTTCATTTTGATTTGCTTCCGGATACCGCCTTGGGAACAGGTGCCTGTCCGGCGATCTTTCGCAGCAGTTCCACAAAATGCCGCCCGGCCTTGGGCAGGTAGGACCCCTTGCGCCACGATACGCCGATCGGTCGCCGCCAGCGGAGTTGCGGCACCCGCAGTTCGGCAATTCTCGCGCGGGCATGGGCTGCGGACAGGTGCGAACGGGGCTGAAAGCCCAGAAGGCGGGTGTTGGCGGAGATTGCCAGAACCGAGATTTCCGAATCTGCTTCCACGGCTGCCCGGGGCGGGGGCAGCCGGCGTTTCACGAACTGCTGGCTCAGCCACTGTCGCGCCAGCACGCGGGGCGGAGGCAAGACCCATGATTCGCCGACAAGATCCTGCGGCCGCAGGCGTTTGCTGCGCGTCAGCGGATGGCCGGCGTTGGTGACGACCACCAGTTCGTCACGCAGCAGCAGTTCCTGCTCGAAATCCTCGGGCGCGGTTTCCGGAATCGCGCTGACGACCAGGTCGAGCTCTCCTGCGCGCAGTTTTCCGAACAGCACGTCGTTCAGTGCGCTGGTCACGCTCAGCTCGATCCGCGGGAAGCGCGAAATCAGAGCGCTGACGGCTGAAGGCAGCAGGTATTCGGCC
>JAHCAI010000011.1 GCA_019634975.1 Burkholderiales bacterium | reverse complement strand
TTCATCGACTAATAATTATTCTAATTTAATGAAAAATAGTCACAACGAACCAATAAATTCCATACCATCAGATATTAAGACTTATCTGGCATGGACTTTCAATGAACTTCTGCCCGGCACTTTCAAGCGAAATAAAATCCAATTCGCTCATTTGAATTATCCAATCCTCGCCCCGCTACCTACCTTGAAGACAAAGACGAGGCCGATCGAAGATTGCGGGGCAGAGGGGCCGTTCATTTACTTTGTTATTAATGGTGCGAAGCGAATTTGTTACATCGGAAAATCAAAAGAGAAGTCCGTAATTAAGCGATGGGTAAGGCCTGGGATTGGCGGCCCCACTTCACATTACTGGACGCATTCCACCAAATCTGGCGGGTCGATTTTTAATATTGCCAATGGCCTCCGCAACGGGGAGGGTCCATTTAGTCTGCTCTACACCCCGCTTGCTGCTCTTGAACCAATATACGGAAAAAAATTTGGGATTTCTCCTGGAACGCCAACAGATCTTGCTTTAAATCTGATGGAAGATGGACTTGTAGCGACTCTTTTTCCTCCGTGGAATAGATGACCCCTCTGTGGCCGGGAGTCAGCTGGCTCCCGGGAGGGGGTGCCTCGGCGCAAAAACTGCCCCCACCTGCCCCCTGGCGGCCCGCAGCGTGGCACCGGCATCGCGGTGATGACCACCCCCATCCCCTGCCTCCCCCGCCCCACCTCTGGCCACTTTTCTGTGAAACCCGCAACGACCCACCCTCGGACTGTGGAAGTAGCCAGCGGTCGGTTTCGGATCGGTAAAAAGAGGGGCTACTTCGTTGAAGCAGTTGGGGAAAAATGCAAATAAACAGGCACCGGAACCCAAAAGGTTCGGCATAGGGTCGGTCCTCAAAGCCAAGACCGGGGCAAAGCCGAAAATCCGTTTCACTTCTTCAACTTTCCGGCCATAAAACTCGGTGCGGTCTGTACTGTTAATCCGCAGGTCCCTGGTTCGAGCCCAGGTCGGGGAGCCACCGAATTCGTTGCAGATCTTGGACTTAGCCCTGCCACCCCGGCGGGGCTTTTTGCGTTTTTGAGATCGCCATACCGAAAGTGCGCGGGTTCGTATATATAGCGCGGATTACTCGGCATCAAGGCTGCAACCTTGCGCATGGTCGCAAAGGACTGCAGCGGCCATGCCCAATAACGCTGAACTGCGTTAGGAAGGCACGCAAGTAAGCTTTTGCGGGCTATTCCGCCGCCGCTCTCTGTGCCTGTGCGCGGTCGAGCAGGGTCAGGCGCCACATCTCGCGGCTATAGCGCTCATAATCGTAACCGGTGGCGGAATGGATGGTACAGCGATTGTCCCAAGCCACGATATCGCCGGGCTGCCAGCACCATTTCACGGTGTATTCCGGACCGGTGATCGCGGGCAGCAGACTGCGGAGGATCTGAACGCTTTCATGCTCGGTGCCTTCGAGATCGCAGATGTCCAGCACCTCCGGCGCGATGTCCTGGCCTTTCGGCAGGATGGCGCAGGTGGAGGAATTCAGGCCATAGAGCGCCGGCTCGCCGCTGACCGGATGTTTCAGGACGATGGGCACCCGGTTCGGCGGATTGGCTGCCCGCTGCGCAGGCGTCAGGATCGGATAGTCCGGCGAGTAGGCATTGATCTTCTTGTCGTGATGGGCCAGCGAGCACACCGCTTCCAGCCCGTCCAGCTTCGCCTTGGTTGCGTCATCCAGCTGCTGGTAGGCCTTGCGCATATCGGCGAACAGCGTCTCGCCGCCTTCGGCAGGCGCAATCCTGCAATGAAAGACCGAGCCGATGGGCGGATGCTTGCGGAATGTGGAGTCCGTGTGCCAGACCGGGCGGCGGGTTTCCGGGTTGTAGCGGATGTCGTCATCGGTGCGCAGTTGCGGCACCCGCGACAGGGAGGCTTTCAGTTTGCCCGCCTCGTCACGGATGTTGCCGATGCGCATGATGGGAAAGCCTTTGACTGACTTGTCTTCGCGGGCGGTCATGCCCTCGTATTCCACCGCGCCAAAAACCTCGGACCAGGCGACCAGTTCTTCCGGAGAGATGGTGGCCAAATCCTTGCCGCGGACAGCCAGCAGGCCGCCCTGGCGGGTCCACAGGTCATAGGCCTCGCGCTGGAAGTTGGCGTCTTTCAGGTCGCCGCGGCTGACGCCCTCAATCATCACACCGAAATCGCCGTTCAGGGGGCTGGTCTTATGCTGCATGGTCCGTGGCTCACTTTGTTATCATAGGGCCGAATCGCGTGCGGCCAAGTCTAATACGGCCCTCCTGCGCGGTCGAGAGGGCGCGTATACCTGGGTTTCCCCGTCAAGCGGACAGTTCATCAGCAGAGTTTCCGGCGGCGTTTTTGACCCGATAGGCCGCGGGCGGAATGCCGCTCAAGGCATCGTGCGAACGCTGCCCGTTGCATTCGATCCACCACCAAATCTCGGCCTCTTCATCTGAACCTCCCGGCAGTTGAAACAATGCCAGAAAGCCCTCATTGTCGCCGGTCCGGGTTACGGGAAGTCTTAAGGGATAACCCATTTCCCGCAGCAGAAATGCAAAGCCCCGCCATTCCGGCAGGGCTTTTGCCTTTATCGGCGCTGCCGGCTGTAAAGCCGGCAGGTCTCAGTGCCCGGTGTACTTCGACGGTGCGCGGGTTTTTTCCCGGTGCTGCTGGCAGGGCATGCAGCGCTTGGCGCTGGGATAGGCTTTCAGGCGCTCATAGGCCACGGGCTCGCCGCAGTCGATGCAGAGGCCGTAGCGGCCGTCGGTGATACGCTGTTCTGCGGCGACGATGTCCCTCACCTCGCCGATGTCGCGCAGGACCTCGGCCTCTGAAATGTCGCGCATCAGGCTGGCGGCGGCTTCGTCGCCCATGTCGCCGACGCCGCCCACCAGTTCCGCGTGATGTGCATTGCCGGAGCGCGCCAGAACTTCGCGGATTTCATCCAGCAGATGGCTTTTGCGCCTCGCCATCCATTCCCTCAGGGACGCCAACTGTTTTTCAGTCAATGTAGTCATGGGATGAATGGTGCGATGTGATCGGATGAAAGGTCTTGATCTGCGTCAAGTTTCAGCCGTCGATCTCGAATTCACCGTTGATCTCGATGACGGCGCGACGCGGCAATTCTGCAATACCGACCGCCGAACGTGCGTGGCAACCCTTGTCCGGACCCCAGACTTCGTAGAACAGGTCCGATGCACCGTCCATGACGGCGAACTGGCGCTCGAATCCCGGCGCGGAGTTGACCATGCCGAACAGGCGGATGATGCGCGTCACGCGGTCGAGGTTGCCGGTGTGTTTGTGGAGCGTGGCCATGATGACCAGGGCCACGGCCCGCGCGGTTTTATAGGCCTGCTCCTCCGACACCTCGCTGCCGACCTTGCCGGCAGTCACCACGCCGAGCGGCATTGCATGGCGTCCCGAGCTGTGGCCGGAAAGGTAGAGCACCTTGCCCGACTGCACGCAGCCCGTGCGGTTGGGATTGGCGTGCGGATGCACAGGCGGCAGTTCGAGGCCCAGTGCGTGGAGACGGTCGAGGATGATGCCCATGGTTTGATGATCCTGCGGAAAGTGAAGCTGCCCTGCGGCGGAGGCCGCTGCAGGGCAGTTAAGGAGGTAATCAGGCTGTTGCCGTCACTGCACCGATGGCAGTGAACAGGTTGGCCACGGTGTCCCGGGGGATGTCGCGGGTGATGAATACGATCCGCGTCGAACGGTCGTCGCTGGGCCAGGCCGCCAGCTCGACCGGCGGATGGAACAGATGCTGTACGCCCTGCACCACCATCGGTCCCGGATGACCGGCGACGTTGACCAGTCCCTTGACGCGGAGCATGTCGGAGCCACGCAGCGCGGAGAGCACCTCCATCGTCTGCGAAAACGCCTGCCAGGTCATCGGCTCGGCAAAGCGCAGGCAGAAAGACTTGACCTTTTCGTCGTGGCGATGGTGATCGCCGTGCTCGTCGGGTTCGCCGATCCAGCGCTGGATATCCTCCAGCTTGCCCTTCATGTCGCGCAGTCCGACGTCGATCAGGAAGGCGAGGTCGATCTCGCCGTTGACCGCACGCTTGATCGGCGCCTGGGGATTCAGCGCACGCAATTTCTCCTCGAGCTTCGCCGTGGCCTCCTCCCCTGCAAGGTCGGATTTGGTGATGACGATCCGGTCGGCCAGCGCAGCCTGCTTGACCGGCTCCTGCATGGTGCCGAGCTGCTCCAGCCCGTTGACCGCGTCGGCCAGCGTCACCACGCAATCGAGGCGGTAATGCTCGGCCAGCATGTCGTCGGTCATCAGCGTCTGCATCACCGGAGCGGGATCGGCTAGGCCGGTCGTTTCGATGATGACCCGCGTGAAGTCGATGATGTCGCCGTTGCGGCGCTTGACGAAGAGGTCGCGCAGGGTCTCCTGCAGGTCGCCGCGCAGCACGCAGCACAGGCAGCCGTTGTTGAGCAGCATCATCTGCTCGGAGGACACCTCGACCAGGTCGTTGTCGATTGCCTGCTCGCCGAACTCGTTGACGATCACCGCGACACGGTTCATGTCGGGCCGTTTCAGCAGCTTGTTGATCAGCGTCGTCTTGCCGCTGCCGAGGAAGCCGGTCACGACGCTGACCGGGAACTTCCTCGAAAGTGCATCCAGCATTGCCTGAAGCTCCGGTTAAGCGCTCATCTCGATGATGTAGAGGCCGCCCGCGAAACGGTCGACCGTGTAGACGAGGCCGTTCTCATCAACCCACACGTCGTTGAGCTGGATCGAGCCCTTGGGCGACAGTTTCGGCGCACCCGGCACGTAGTAGGCGATTTCCTGCGGCTGGTACGGGTTGGAGGTGTCGAACGCGCGCACGCCGCCGTTGAAGAAGGTGCCCACGACCAGGGTATTGGAGCGGTACGAAGCCGGTCCCGGCAGGTTCTCGTGGATGTTGTGCGCGCCGAAACGGCCGCCGCGCTTGATGAAGTTTTCCGCGGGCGGCATCGGCAGCGTCGACATCGGCACCAGGTTGGTCTCAACGCTGGCGTTGACGACCCAGCCCAGCTTCGGCCAGTCGATGCCGTCGTCCTTGGTGCACTCGTCGGTGACCAGCAGCAGGTCGCGGCCGAGCAGCGGCATCACGGTGTGGCAGAAGCCGTTGTACGGGGGCGAATAGCGCCAGTTGGTGATCATCTTCGGGTTGGACTTGTCGGAGATGTCGAGGATCACGGCGCCGCCATCCAGGTAAGCGACGTAGGCGCGGTCCGGACGCTCCGGGAACACATTGACGTTGTGCGGACGGTAGCCGCCGTCGAAACGGGGGTGGCGCGGGGGCGGCGCTTCCTTGTCGCCCTTGTGGGTGCCCGGATAGTGCCAGCGGCCCACTTCCACCGGTTTCGACGGATTGCGCACGTCGATGATGCGGTAGAACTGGAAGTCGTTCTCGTGGGTCGGCTCGAAGTCGCCCGAACCCGAGGTCAGGTGCACATATTCGCCGTCGACGAACCACACGCAGTGCGCGCCGCGCGAGTGCGGACCGGAGGCATCGAAATGAGAGATCAGCTTCGGCTTCTCCGGGGTGCTGATGTCGAAAATGTCCATGCCGGCAGGCTTGTCGCCCACTTTCTTGGTCTGGTAGGCCACGACCATGATGTCGCCGACCACGTCGAGCGAGTTCGAGCGCACGCGCTCATGCGGCAGGTCGGTCTGGCAGATCACCTTCGGGTTCTTGACGTCGCTGACGTCGACCGCAGTGAAATTCTTCGGTGCCGACTCATGCGCGAGCCACAGGATGCGGCGGCCGTCCTTGGTCACCTGCATGTTGATGCCCTCGCCGATGCCGCCGAAACCGGCAAGCTCGTTGTGGGAGATCAGCTTCATGTTGCGCGAAATGGTCTGGGCCGCCTGGCCCTGCGGCGAAAGAGTCGGTTTCATCGGGTCTTTCTCTTGGTTCGGGTTGAAGTGGATTTTCTGTTTGTGCTGCGTTTGCGCTTGACGCCCGCCATCTGCTCCAGCACTGCGCAGACGGCGGCGGTGTCTTCCAGGGCGCGCCCCTGCGCATGGGCCGCCGCGTAAAACGGTTTCGAAGCTTCGAACAGCGGCACCGGGCAATGCAGGTCCGCCGCAAACTCCTCAATGATATCAATATCCTTCTTGTAGACGTCGATTTTCATCGTCGCCGGGCGGTAGCCGCCACGAACCATCAGCGGACCGCGCACCTCGAACATCCGCGAGGTCCCTGCCCCGTCCCGGATCACCCGGTAGAGCAGGTCCAGGTCGAGCCCCGATTTCATGCCCAGCACCATGGCCTCGGCCGTGGACAGGTTGTGGATGGTCACCAGCAGGTTCGCCACGTACTTGAGTTTTGAACCGTTGCCGTATTCGCCGCAGTAATAGACGCTGCGGGAAAAGCCCTTCAGCACCGCCTCGGCCCCGGCGTAGGCCTTGTGGTCCCCGCTGGCATAGATGGCGATGTCGCGGTTGGCGGCCTGCGCGCCGGTGCCGCTGACCGGGCAATCCAGCACCGCGATGCCGCGCAGCGCACAGCGCTCGCGGATCTCGTGCTTCTTGGCCAGCGGCAGCGTGCTGGTTTCGATGACCACCGTGCCGCGTTTCGCGGATTCGGCAATGCCCCCCCTGCCGAAAAAGGCGGCATCCACGGCGGCGAGACTGGGCAGCGAGGTGACCAGGACCGCGCAGCCGCGCGACACCGCAGCCGCCGATGCCTCGGGCCTGCCGCCGAGTTTTTTCAGCTGGGCACGCCGCTTCGGATCGATGTCGAAGCCGCTGACCGCGAAACCGTCCGCAAGGAGGTGGCGCGCGAAGGCGCCGCCCATGATGCCGAGGCCGATGCTGCCGATCTGCTGCCTGATGATTGCTGCTCCCCTTATTGCTTGGAAAGGCCGAGAAAATCCATGACTTCCTTGAGTTCGGCATACTCCGACTCGAAGAACCTGCGCGTTTCAGCGGAGTTCTTGTAATTGATGACCCACTGGTTCTTTTCCGCCATCGCCTTGAAATCGGGGCTGTTTGCGATCCTGCTGAACACGCCATCCCAGTATGCCGTCTGTTCCGGCGTGATTTTCCCGGGGCTTATGACACCGCGCCAGTTTTCAAAGACGCCTTTATACCCGAGTTCGGGCCAGGTCGGGCCGTCAGCCAGCGCACCGGCAACGCGTTGCGGGGCCGAAATCGCCAGCAGACGCATCTTGCCGCTGGCCACGTGCGGCGCGATCTGCACAGCCCCGCCCGACAGCACGTCGACATGGCCGCCGAGGAGCGCGGTTATCGCTTCACCGGTGGAGTTGAAGGCAATCATTTTGGCTTTCTTGATGTCCACCTTTCCCGACATCAGCGGCAGGCCGAAGGAAATATGGTGCGTACCGCCGAGCGCGCTGCTGAGCGCGAGGCTCAGACTGGCGGGATCCTTGCGCAGCGCCTCGATCAGGTCCTTGCCGGTCTTCAATGGCGAATCGGGGCGCACTGCAAAAGCGATGTATTCGGTCAGCATCACCGCCTGCGGAGTGAAATCCCGGAAAGACAGCTTGAGCCGGCCGTTGATGTGGCTGGTGTGCAGGGTCGATGACGTGATGCTCAGGAAATGCGGATTGCCGGACTGCTGGTTGAGGAAATTGTAGGCAACCGCGTGGCCGCCGCCCGAACGGTTGACCACGGCGCTGGATGACGGCACCAGCTTCAGGTCGTCCCACAGTTTCTGGAAGGTGCGGCCGACGTGATCCAGCGAACCTCCCGCGCCGGCCGGCACGATCAGTTCGACGTGCCGGTCGGGTTTCCAGCCCTGGGCCTGGACTGCGCCGCCGAGCAAGACGCCGGCAATACCGAGTGAAATATATAACTTATTGATTTTAAACAAGTTTTTCATCGTTCCTCTCCGTTGGTTGGTAAACGTACGGCCGATGGTTCCTTGCTGCTGAGATCGGCCCCTGCACCGGACAGCACATCCGGCGCGGGACCTGTTCTTGGACGGTATCGATGCTTAATTCGGTTTCATGTTGACCCGTGCCTGCTCTGCTTCCTCCGGAGTCATGTTGTCGATGCGGTCTTCCAGCCACGGGGTCGAAGAGACCAGTGCGTAGCGCGCGTGTTTGCGCACCTGCATGCGCAGGCGGTCTCCGCGATTGACATGGACGATGTCGCCGGCGCCGATCGATTTATGCTCGCTGCCTGCAGTCGCGTCGATGCGCCCGCTCAACACGTAAATGAACATTTCGTGCGCCGAAACGTTCTCCGGTTCGGCATAACCTGCAGGCACCTCGAACAGGCCGAAGGCCAGGCGCTCGCCTTCGATCCAGTTCACGCAGCGGCCGGAGCGCGCCGGCGCATCGAGGCTGTCGAGCATGGGATGGAAGCAGACCGGCAGGCCCTCGATGATCGCCTGTGACCTGCCTTGGGTCTTCTGGTGCTTGTCGCGGTCGCCGACGTTGTATTTCCGGTTGACCTCGGCTACGGTCATTGCCTTGTCCGGCACAGCCTCGTCCTCGGCCAGGCCGACCACGGTCCAGGTCTTGTCCTTGATGTAGAGGTATTGCAGGTTGCCGTCCTCGGTCGCCTTCATCGAGTGCCGCGCGTAGGCGGGCGCATGGACAAAGGTGCCGGGTCTGACGATCCGCCGGTCCTTGCCGACAATGGCATTGATCTTGCCCCGGACCGGGAATATCAGCAGTTCGTTGGGGTGGTAATGCAGTTCGGACCCCGTGCCCGCATTTTTGTGAAGCAGGCAGAAATAGATATAGCGCCCTTCGATCACCGGTGCCTTGCCGGTGGATAGATGCGGCGTCAGGTAATTGCTCTCGAAATCCTCGAAACGATGGAAAGGCATGTGCATCCCTGCTGGCTGGTGTTGAACAACGGCCGGGCCGGCGTGGACCGCCGGTCACCTCCTCCTGCAGTCATCCTAGCATGCAGCAGCCCGTGCGGCGGCCGTGGTCCACGATGTGCTAACTGCCGCGCAGGCGCGCGATCGTGTCGTCGATCAGCTGGCGTGAGATGTGCACCGGCTCGGGCAATTCCGGCAGCGCGTCGATGGAAAACCACTGCGCGTCCTCGAGTTCAGCAGGATCCGGGTCGACCTCGCCGCCGGCCCATTCCGCGCTGAACGCCATGACCAGCGAATTCGGAAACGGCCAGGGCTGGCTGCCGAAATACCGCGGTTCGCGGATGTCGACGCCGACCTCCTCCTTCACTTCGCGCGCGAGGCATTGCTCCAGCGATTCGCCGGCCTCGACGAAACCCGCGACCACGGTGTAGCGGCCCGGCGCATAGTTCGGCTTGCGCGTCAGCAGCAGCTCGCCTGAAGCGCCGTTTCCGCGATGGACCAGCGCCATCATCACCGGCGAAATGCGCGGGTAATAGACGATGCGGCATTCCGCGCATTCCACCGCGCGGTCAGCAGCATGCGGCGTGGTCGGCGCGCCGCAGGATCCGCAGAAACGGTGGGTACGTTCCCACTCCAGCAACTGGAAGGCTTGCCCCGCCAGCGCCGAGGCCAGGTCATTGCCCTCGAGGATCAGCGCCCGCAGTCCCAGCAGCTCAAGCCCGCCCGGCAGCTTCGCCTGCGGCGGCAGATGCAGACCGTAACAGTGGCGGCCTTCGAGACGGCCGAGGTACTGCGCCGACTTCAGCGGCAGTCCGCAGGCCGCAGCGTCAAGCTGCGGCAGCTGAGGCAACCCGTCCGCACCGCGCGCAACCAGCAGGCGGCTGCCCTGGAACAGGCAGCAGACGACCTCCCCTGCCACGAAGGCGGGGCCGCGATGCCCCGGGACGAAGCTGCCCTGCGTCATTGCCGGCTCAGATTTTGCCGTCGAACAGCGCCGTGGCGGCCCTGCAGAAAATGTCCTCGCGCTCCTTGGCGGTCAGCCCCGGTGTCATCTCGACGCGGTCCACCGGCGCCATCTCGCCCATGTCGAAGGGCGCGTCGGTGCCGAGCACCACTTTCTCCGAACCGACGACGTCGATGAGATGGCGGATCGCCTGCGGGCTGTGGGTCAGCGCATCGAACCAGAAGCGCTTGAGCATCGCGTGCGGATCGGATTTCGTCACCGCTGCGGTGTCGGGACGCACCTTGTGGCCGTGCACGAAGCGGCCGATCTGGTAGGGCAGGAAGCCGCCGCCGTGGGCGAGCAGGATTCTCAGGTCCTTCAGCTCGTCGAGCGCACCGCTGAACATCAGCTTGCCGACCATGATCGTGGTGTCGAGCGGGTTGCCGATCAGGTTGGTGAGGTAATAGCAATCGAGCCGCCCCGCCGAACCCTGGGTATTGGGGTGGGCAAAGACCGTCACCTTGAGCTGCTCGATGCGCTTCAGCACCGGACGGAATTTCGGATCGGCCAGCTCCTCTTCGCCGATCGCGGTGCCGAGCTCGACGCCGCGAAAGCCGTATTCCTTCACCACACGCTCGAGCTCGGCGATCGCCGCTTCCGGATGCTGCATCGGCAGCGTCGCCATGCCGCGCAGGCGATCGGGCTTCGCGGCCGCCATCTGGGCCACGCCGTCGTTGACGATGCGCGCGGTCTGGATCGCGAGTTCATCCCTGAGGTTGTAGAAAAAGCACTGCGGTCCGGGCGAGATGAAGGCGATGTCGATTTTCTTGCGGTCCATCGATTCGAGCTTGGCCTCGGCGTCGTAAAACTCGGCCTCGAAGGGAAAGCGCACCTTGCCGCGTATGAACACCCGGTCCGGGCCCTCGCCTTCGATCCGGGTGTTGTAGGCCGGATCGGCCTGCATGGCCCTGACAATGGTCTCGGGAATGACGTGATTGTGGACGTCGATGCGCTTCATGCCTCTTGCCTCTCCTGTTTGCGTGTATTTTTCCGCTGCGGCGCGTTCGGTGCCCCCGCCCTGGCGGACTGCGGCAGGCTGAACACGCCGTGTTCGGCGAGTGCGCGGACTTCGGCGGTCATGATCTGCGCCACTTCGTCAATTGCCGCCGAGGGCCTCCGCTCCGCCTGCAGGCCGAGCGCGAGTATACGATGGATGTTCGCGTCCGCAACCGGCGTGGCCGTGAGTGCTCCGGCGATCACGTCATCATGGAATGTCGACACCGGCATCAATGCCATGCCGGTGCCGCGCAGCACCAGCCGGCGGATGGCCTCGACCGCATCGATCTCGGCCTCGACACGCACCCGCGACCGCTGCCTTTGCAGCTGTTCGTCGGCAATGAGCCTGATCGCCTCGGTGCTGATGACCGGCGTGCGGGCGAGCTCGGCCGCCGTGAGAAACCGCGGCATGCCGCGGGCCTGCGCCCGGGCGAATACCACGATCGGCTCCGAAATCAGCGGCGTCATCTTGACCGTGCGGGAGCTGACCGGATTGGTCAGCACCGCGACATCCGCCCGTCCCGCCTGCAGCCAGTCGTAGAGCTGGTTGCTGAAGCCGTCGACAACCTTGAGGCTGATCTGCGGACACTGCCGGCGCATGCGCTCGACCACCCCCGGCAGCAGCAGCGGCCCGGTGGTCGGGGATACACCGAGGATGACGCGCCCCTGGGCCGCGGTCCTGCCGCTGCGCAACTCGTCCTGCGCACGCCCCAGTTCGCGCAGGATGCGCTGGCAGTGGTCCAAAAGCTGCCGTCCCGCCGTGGTCAGGCGCACGCCCCGCGGCAGCCGCACCAGCAGCGCCACCCCGAGTTCCTCCTCCAGCGCGTGCACATGCCTTGAAAGCGCCGGCTGCGCCACGCGCAGGTGCTGGGCCGCGCGCGTGATGCTGCCAAGCTCGGCGATTTGCACGAAATAGCGGATGCCGCGCAGGTCCATGCTCAGGCAGCCCGGGGCAACATGAGATAACAAAGCGGCATGTTTGTCCGGGACGCCGGCAGGGCCTCTACCCGGCCATTTTCATAGATGATCATGCTGCGGCGCAAAAAATTTTTCGGATGACGCTCCGCAGTTTAGCCATGCCAAAACGGTATGTCACGGTTTTCGAATCGGTATTTGTCGCGAAGTGCCGCCGTCGTTAACATTCAGGCCTCGTCGCGCGTGCGCCCTGCCGCACGGCCAGCCAACCCACAGGAGATTCCGCAAGTGAGGCAGATCAACGTAGGCATCATCGGCACCGGCTGGTGCGGCGGCATCCGTGCCGACACCTGTGCCATCAATCCGGCCGTCAAGGACCTGCATATCGTCGAAACCCGGCCCGAGCGTCTCGCCGAGGTGGCGAAATCCTGCAACGCCAGGACCGCCAGCGACGATTACCGCAAGCTGCTCGAAATCAAGGATCTCGACGCGGTGATGATTTCGGCGACCCCGGAAAAGCTGCACTACCCCATGGCGCGGGACTGCCTTGAAGCCGGGCTGCATGTGTTCATGGAAAAGCCGATCGCGGTCGAACTTCACGAGGCCGACGAACTGATCGCGATCGCCCGCCGCAAGGGCGTCAAGTTCACGATCGGCTACTCGCAGCGCTACAACCCGAAGTACGCCTACGTCAAGAAATGCATAGATACCGGGCTCATCGGCAAGCCGGTCAGCGCGCTGGTGTCGCGCCATATCCAGCGCAGCCTCGGCGCCAAGATCACCGGCCGCAGCAAGCTGTCGCCGGCTGCAATGGAAGCGACCCACGATCTCGATTTCATCCTCTGGTGCCTGGCGCCGGCCAGGCCGATCCGGGTCTATTCGCAGCTGAACTACGGCGCGATGAAGGCCAACAGCGGGGCCGATGTGCCCGACACCCAGTGGATCACCGTGACCATGGACAGCGGCATGTCCTTCGTCATCGGTGCCGGCTGGAGCCTGCCGCCGGGCTATCCCAATGCCTGCTCGACCTGGATCGAGATGATCGGCACCGACGGCGCGGTGATCTGCGACGACACCCACCGCGACGTGATCCTCAACACGATGAAAAGCGGCATGCAGCTGCCGATGTCCTCAATGCCGGGCGAACGCGTCGACCACGCCTTCGCCGGCCCGATGCACGCCGAAACGGTGCACTTCATCGAGGCGGTTGCCTGCGACCGCCCGGTGCTGGTCACCGCCGAGGAGGCGCGCAAGGTGATGGAGGTCTACATCGCTGCCGACCTCTCGGCCGAGCGCAACGAGCCGGTCAACCTGCCGCTGCCCGAATCGCGGCCTGCCGTGGCTGCGGTGAGCCGCTGAAAACCTTAAAACCTTTTAGCCACAGAGTTCACAGAGGACACAGAGAAAAAACAAAGCGGGAATGCACTTATCCTGTACATCCTGCCCATCCTGTGAATTGATTTTGAAGTTCTCTGCGCTCTCTGTGTTCTCTGTGGCCAGTTTTTGACTTTGCCCTGGAAACCATCATGAAGAAGAATCCCAAGAAAATCGGTCTCGCCATCATCGGCGCCGGCCGCGTCGGACTGATCCGCGCCGAACTCGCTGCCCGCCATCCCGAGGTGGGCTGGATCGGCATCGCCGAAATCAATCCCGAGCGCGGCGAAATCGTGCGCGAAAAATGCGGCGGCGATTTTGTCACCACCGATTTCCGCGAGCTGCTGGCGCGGCCCGAGGTCAACGCGGTCGCGGTGTGCACCGATGAGCACCTGCATGTCGATCCGGTGATCATGGCCGCCGAGCGCAAGCTGCCGATGCTGATCGAGAAGCCGCTGGCCACCGACCTCGGCGAATCGGCGCAGACGCTGGCCGCGATCGAGAAAAACGGCGCCGACGCCGTCATCGGCTACACCCAGCGTTTCCGCCGCCGCTGGCTGGTGGCCAAGGAAAAGGTGCGCACCGGCTCGCTGGGCGACGTGACGATGGTCACTTCGCGCGCCTTCATGAACCGCCTGGTCGCCATCGACAACTACAAGCGCAGCGACAATCGCGCGGAGGTGACGCCGATGGTGATTTCCGGCACCCATGCGCTGGACGTCGTGATGTGGCTGATGGAGGCCAAGAAGCCGGTGGAGGTCTATGCGCGCTCGGTCAACAAGGCGCTGGGCCCGACCTGGCAGGGTGTCGACGGCACCGGCTACACCATCAGCTTCGACGACGGCGCGATCTACCACGGCGTCATTTCCTGGGCGCTGCCCGAGATCTGGCCCGGCGCGGTGTACAGCCTCGAAGTCGGCGCGGTCGGCACCGAGGGCGTGCTGACCATCGACGACACCCACCGCGACATCGTGCTGGCGACCAACCTGATCCAGAGCGAGGGTTATGCCCCGGACAAGCGCCGCCACGTCGATTTCCTGACCAGCTATCCCGTCGGCGACATGGCGCTGGGCGAGTTGCGCGGGCCGATGCGCGAGGAGACCAATTCGTGGTTGAATCGCGTGTCGCTGGGTGTTCCGACGCAGCACGCCACGGCAGCAGAAGGCCATAATCGCCTGATGCTGACCAAGGCCATCGACCTGTCGGCGAAGCTGAAACGGCCGGTGTCACTGCCCATCGCGCCCGGCGATGAAAAAGTATAATAAAAACATATACTTATAAACCAAAGGAGAGAACATCATGAAGTTCGACCTGAAACGCCTCGCCATGACCACCGCACTGTCGATGGTGGTCTGCGCCCCCGCACTCAGCGCGGAGGGCTACCCCAACCGTCCGATCCGCATGATCGTGCCCTTC
Organism: Burkholderiales bacterium; assembly: GCA_019634975.1. Lineage (GTDB taxonomy): Bacteria > Pseudomonadota > Gammaproteobacteria > Burkholderiales > SG8-41. The sequence continues at coordinate 116,501 of JAHCAI010000011.1, read as the reverse complement.
GCCCCCGGCGGTGCCTCCGATTTTGTCGGCCGCATCATCCAGCCGGCGATGGCAGACCTGCTGAAGCAGACCGTGGTGGTCGACAACCGCCCCGGCGCCTCGGGCAACATCGGCGTCGAGACGGCCGCGCGCGCCACGCCCGACGGCTACAACATCCTGCTCGGCAATGTCGGCACGATGGCGATCAACCCGGTCTACTACACCAAGTTCCAGTACAAGCCGCTGGTCGACCTGATCCCGGTCACCCAGGTTGTCGATGTCCCCGGCAGCCTGGTCTCGCACCCCTCGGTGCCGGCGAGGACGGTCAAGGAACTCGTGGCGCACATGAAGGCCAATCCCGGCAAGCTCAACTACGGTGCCGCCGCGCCGAGCAGCGCCAACACGCTGGAAGCCCTGATGTTCCTCAACATGTCAGGCACCCAGGCGACGATGATCCCCTACAAGGGCGGCGCGGGTCCCGCCACGATCGGCTTGCTCGGCAACGAGGTGCAGTGGCTGATGGCAACCTTCAGTTCGACCGTCAACTTCGCCAAGCAGGGCCGGCTGCGCATGCTCGGCATCATCGCGCCCGAGCGCAGTTCGGCGATGCCCGAGGCACCGACGATGCGCGAGCAGGGTTTTGACATGGTGGTGGGCTCCTGGCAGGGCATTTTCGTGCCCAAGGGCACGCCGGCCAATGTCGTAAATACCCTGTTCAAGGTCGGCCAGGCCTCGATGAAGAATCCGGAGGTCCTCAAAAAGCTCGGTGACAGCGGCGTGGCTGCGATCACCAGCAAGGACCCCGCGGACTTCCGCAACTTCGTGAAAAACGAAACCGACCGCTTTGCCAAGGCGATCCGCGACAACAACATCAAGACCGAGTAAGGCGAAATCGCCGCAACCGACAGACCAACAAGCCAGGACAGCCAGGATGAAACTCGCCACCTTCATGATGCCGCTCCACCCGCCCGGGAAGAGCTATCCGCAATCGCTGCGCGAAGACCGCGAGGCCATCATCCTGGCCGACCGGCTGGGTTTCGAAGAAGCCTATGTCGGCGAACACATCACCGATGCTGCCGAAACCGTCACGCACTGCATGACCTTCCTTGCTTCACTGATCTCCGAAACCAGGCGCATCAAGCTCGGTACCGGCACCATCAACATCCCCAACTCGCACCCGGCGGCGATCGCGGCGCAGGTTGCGATGCTGGACAACATGCTCGAGGGGCGCTTCATGATGGGCATCAGCCCGGGCGGCCTGATGTCCGATGCCGAGGTATTCGGCAACCTCGGCAACGACCGCACGGCGATGTTCATCGAAGGCATCAACATGGTGCTCAAGATCTGGGAGTCGGAGCCGCCGTACAACCTCGAGGGCAAGTTCTGGAAAGTCAGCACCGAAAAAACGATGATCCCGGAGATCGGCCAGGGCATCATCCTCAAGCCCTTCCAGAAGCCGCATCCGCCCATCGTCGGCACCGTGGTTGCACCCTACTCCAAGGGCGTCACCGCGATGGCCGAGCGCGGCTGGCTGCCGATTTCCGCCAACTTCCTGATGCCCGAGTGGGTCAAGACGCACTGGCCCAACTATGTCGAGGGCAAGAAGAACATCGGGCAGGTGGCGGATCCCGCCGACTGGCGCATCGCCAAGAGCATTTTTGTCGCTGATGACGAGGCCACCGCGCAGCGCTACGGCAAGTCCGCCGAAGGGCCCTATCACTTCTATTTCAAGCAGCTGGTGCGCAAGCTCGTCGGCTTCGGCAACCGCGGCAACCTGTTCAAGGTGGACCAGAGCATGCCGGATTCGGCGATCACCCCGGAATATGTCACCGACCAGCTGGTGCTTGCCGGCACGGTCAACAGCGTCGTCGACCAGATCCTCGCCTTGCGTGAAAAGGTCGGCGATTTCGGCACCCTGGTTTATGCCTGCCACGACTGGATGGATCCGGGACTCGGCAAGCGCTCGATGGAGCTGCTCGCAGAGAAAGTAATGCCCGCCGTCAACGCCGCCATCGCCAAGGGCAGCAGCAAGGCCGCCTGACCGCACACCGGCATACCCAAGGAGAAACAGCTTGTTCAACGTCGCCGTTGTTGGCATGGGCTGGTGGGGCAAGATCATTGTCCCGCTGCTCAGGACCAGCAGGAAAATCAGCGTCAGCACCGTGGTCGAGATCAACGCCGCCGCCATCGCGGATTTCGCAAAGGAACATGGCGTCAAGGTTGTCACCAGCTTTGATGAAGTGCTGAAGGATCCGTCCATCCATGGCGTCGTGCTCTGCACGCCGCATACCCAGCACACCGAGCAGATCATTGCGGCCGCCAGCGCCGGCAAGCACGTGTTTTGCGAAAAACCGCTGTCGATGACGCGCGCCGACGTGCTGCGTGCGATCAAGGCCGTCAATGACAACAAGGTGGCGCTGGCCGTCGGCCACGAGCGCCGCTTCGAACCGCCGATCATCGAGCTGATGAAGGTTGTCAAATCCGGCGAAATCGGCGTGCCGCTGCAGGTCGAGGCCAACTTCAGCCAGGACAAATTCCTGACGCTGACTGCCGACAACTGGCGGCTCTCCGGCAAGGAAGCGCCGGCCGGCCCGATGACCGCGACCGGCATCCACCTGCTCGACCTGTCGGTCGGCGTGTTCGGCGAAGCCGAGCGCGTGTTTGCCAGCGTCAAGCAGCTGGGCAGCCAGCTGGTCAACGGCGACACGCTGGCGATACTGGCGTCCTTCCGCAACGGCGGGCACGCCCTGATCACCGCCATACTTGCGACGCCCTTCGACGGGCGCTTCGCGGTCTATGGCAGCAAGGGCTGGGTCGAGGTGCGTGACAAGACCCACCCCGAAAAGCCGACCGGATGGACTTTCACCAAGGTGGTCCGCGGCAGCGAACGGGAAACCCGGGAATATGCGCCGGCACCCAATGTACTGGCCAATCTCGAGGCCTTTGCCGACGCCGCGGAGGGCCGTGCGCCCTACCCGGTGCCGCAGTCGCAGATGATCGCCAACATCTCGGCACTGGAGGCCATCTTCAAGTCCGCCGCCAGCGGACAGATCGTCAATGTCGAATCCTGACCGGGTTTCCGGATAGATGACGACGCCCGCCACGCAGCCCGGCCATGCCGACCTCCTTGCACGGGCGCAGGCGCTGGTGCCGGTGCTGCGCGAACGCGCGCCGCGCACCGAGGAACTGCGGCGCATTCCCGACGACACGCTTGGCGATCTGCACGCCAGCGGCCTGTTCCGCATGCTGCAGCCGAAACGGGTGGGCGGCAGCGAGCTCTCCTATGAAGCCATCGTCGAACTGACGGCGGTCATCGGCCGCGGCTGCGGCTCGACGGCCTGGGTGCTGGCCAACCTTGCCAACCACCACTGGATGCTTGCGCTGTGGCCCCGGGACGCGCAGGACGAGATCTGGGGGGCTTCGGCCGACACGCTGGTCGGCTCGGCGCTGATGTTTCCGGCCGGCCATGCCGAACGCGATGGCCACGGATTCCGGCTTGCCGGGCACTGGAAATTCTCCAGCGGCATAGATGCCTGCGGCTGGTGCATGCTCGGCGGCATCGTCCACAGTGCCGAGGGCGAGCTGCCCGAGTACTACGTGTTCCTGGTGCCGAAGTCCGACTACCGGGTCATCGACACCTGGCACGTGGCCGGCCTGCGCGGCACCGGCAGCAAGGACGTCGAGGTTGCCGGCATTTTCATCCCCGCCCACCGCGCACTGTCCGTCAACCGCATGAAAGGCGGCGTCGGCGCTGGTGGTGAAACCGCGCCGCTCTACCAGCTGCCGGTGTTCGACATGTTCCCCTACGTGGTGGCCGGCGCGGCGCTGGGCATCGCCCAGGGCGCGCTGGAGGTCTTCAGCGAGGACATCCGCCACCGCATCACTGCCTATTCGACGACGCTGCTCGCCGATTACGCGACCACCCAGGCGCGGCTGGGCCATGCTGCTGCCGCGATTTCCGCCGCTGAACGCATCCTGATCGGCAACTGCCGTGAAGCGATGGCCATTGCCGCCAACAGGGCCGGGCCTTCGCGCGAGGAGAAAATCCGCCTGCGCCGCGACGGCGCCTATGCCGCTCACCTGTGCACCGAAGGCGTCGACCTGCTGTTCGGCGCCGGCGGCGGCGAGTTCCTCTATAACCAGCAGGCGATCCAGCGTTCCTTCCGCGACATCCATGCCGCCAACAGCCATTACGCACTGGCCTGGGACATCGCGACAACAATGGCCGGCAAGTCGCTGCTCGGCATCGCCGCCGACCTGCCGACGCTGTAAGCCATGTCCGACACTCCTGCGCCGGCCAGCCCGGACTTCGATCCGCGCGACTTTCGCAACGCGCTGGGCCTGTTCGCCACCGGCGTCACCATCGTCACCACCCGCACCGCGACAGGCGAACCGATCGGACTGACGGCCAACTCCTTCAGTTCGGTATCGCTGTCGCCGCCGCTGGTGTTGTGGAGCCTGTCGCTGCGTTCGCCGAATCTGCCGAATTTCCTGCAGGCCACGCATTTCGCGATCAATGTGCTGGCACGCGAGCAGATCGCGCTGTCGCAACGCTTCTCGAGGCCGCTGCCGAAAAAATTCGAAGGCGTCGCACACGGCTTCGGCGCACACGGCATGCCCCTGCTCGACGGCTCTGCGGCGCAGTTCGAGTGCCGCACCGAGGCGCGGCACTATGCCGGCGACCACGTCATTTTCATCGGCCAGGTACTGAAATACAGCTATGCCGACCGCGACGCTCTCGGTTATTTCCGTGGCCGTTACGCGGTGATGAGCGGAATTGACGCGCCTTGATATATGTTAATTACAAGTATTTGATTTTATTCATAATTTTATGATCAATGCCGCTATCGTGGGACTCGGCTGGTGGGGCAAGAGCATCGCCGATGCAGTGCAGGGCAAGAGCCGGAAACTGCGCTTCGTTCATGGCGTCACGCAGGAGCTTGATGCCGCCCGGGAGTATGCAAAAACCAAAGGCTTCCGGCTGTCCGCCACGCTTGATGCGGCGCTGGCCGACCCCGAGGTGCAGGCCGTCGTGCTGGCAACGCCGCATTCACTGCACTGCAGCCAGGTCATGCAGGTGGCTGCCGCCGGCAAGGCGGTGTTCTGTGAAAAACCGCTGTCCCTGACACGGGCGGATGCCGAACGCGCGGTGGCCGCCTGCAGACAAGCCGGCATGCCGCTGGGTGTGGGACAGAACAAGCGCTTCTGGCCGTCATGCACGGAATTGCGCCGCGTCGTCGCCAGCGGTGCCCTCGGCCGCATCATGCACGTCGAAGGGCACTATTCCAACGAGCATTCGAGCAAGTTCTTCGCGCCCTGGCGCGACCTGCCGAGCGAAACGCCGGGCGCCGGCATGACCGGCACCGGCATCCACATCCTTGATGCCTTCGCCAATGTCGCCGGACCCGCGGAGAGCATCACGGCGCAGTTCATTTCACACCGCGAAGGGGCAGACCCGCGAGACACCGTGTCGGCGCTGTTCCGCTTCAAGAACGGCATCAGCGGCTTCCTCGGCGCCGTGCGCGCCTCGCCACTCTATTTCCGGGTGCATGTTTTCGGCGACGAAGGGTCGGTCGAAGCGCTGGACGAGACCCGCGCCATCATCCGCCTGCGCGGCGGCAAGACCGAAGTGAAGGATTTTCCGAAAATCGACTCGGTGCTCGCGGAGATCGATGCCTTCGCCGATGCCGTTGCCGGTACCGCACCCTACCCGATCACCACCGATGAAATGGTCAATACCATTGCCTCCTTCGAGGCCGTAATCCGGTCGATCGCGGAAGGTAAAAGCATCAGGCTCTGAACAGCAGTCACCGAATCCTCAGCCGCCGGCCTTCCTGAAAATTTCGCGCAGCGCATCGCGGTCCTGCGTATGCGCCAGCGCCACCATCAACAGGATGCGCGCCTTCAGGCCGCTGAGGAACCCTGCTGCAATGGCGCCCTTGTTGACCAGACTCTGGAAAGATCCGGGATAGCCCTTGCCGGCATGCGGCGCCCCTGAAACAAGGCGCAGGCCGGCAATCACCGGTATGCCGGCCTCAAGCGCCGCGCAGACGCCGTCGTAATACGGGCGATTGACGTTGCCGCCGCCGCTGCCTTCAACGACGATGCCGTCCACGCGGGCCTCGACGCAGGCCCGGAACAGCAGGTCACTGCCACCCTGTACCATCTTGATGATGTGCACCTCGGGCTTGACGTGATCCACCTCGAGGTGGATGCGCCGCTGGGGCATTGAGAAAAAGCTGACCCCGCCGTATTTTGAAACCGCGCCCACGGGGCCGCCGTCGCGTGCGCCGAAGCAGGTCACGATTTCGGGATTGACCTTGGTGACGTCGCGCGCGGCGTAAATCTGTCCGGCCAGCGCCGCCAGCACGCCGCGACCGCGTGCTTCCGGATCCGCGGCGATCATCGCCGCGTAAAGCAGGTTGCGCGGACCGTCCGGGTCCTTCTCGTCGGCGTTGCGCTGGGCACCGGTGAACACCACCGGCTTCTCCGATCCCAGCGTCAGATCCATCAGGTAAGCCGACTCCTCGAGTGTTGCCGTGCCGTGGGTCACCACGGCGCCGGCAACGGCCTCATCGGCCAGCACACGGCGCAGCGTATCGCGCAGCGTGAAGGCGGTCCGGGTATCCATCAGTGCGCTGTTGATGTTGGAGTGCTCGACAACACGGATCTCGGCCACCTTATCCAGTTCAGGCACGGCTTCGACCAGATCACGCGCCGAGGCTTCGGAGACATGCCCTCCGAGCAATGGATCAAAGCGGGACGCAATGGTGCCGCCGGTGCCGACAATGCAGACTACGGGCTTGCTCATGTGTGGATTGGATGCCTGTGATTGCGAAAAACGGGCCGCAGCAGCGGCCAGGAATCCGGAAAAACGTTCAGTCGGCCTTGATATTGGCCTCTTTCACGACCCGTGCCCAGCGCTTGATGTCGCTGGCCACGAGCTGGCGGAACTCCTCGCCGGAGGTCGCCATGACGTCAAGCCCCATGGCTTCGAAACGCCGTGTGGTTTCCGGTTCCTTGAGCACGCCGCGAATGGTCGTCGACAGCTTGGCCGCCACCGGTTTCGGCACTCCGGATGGCGCCAGCATGCCCTGCCAGTCGAGCACGTAAAGGTCCCCCGCACCGGCCTCCTTCATGGTCGGCACTTCCGGCAACTGGGTGGACCGGGTCTTCGCGCCCACCGCAAGCGGCCGCAGGCGGTTGGCCTTGATGTGCGGCAGCGCCGAGGTCATGGAGGCGAAACTCATGGTCACGTTGTTGGCGAGCAGGTCGGCCACGGCCGGGCCGCCGCCCTTGTAGGCGATGTGAGTCAGCTTGATGCCCGTTTGCTGTGCAAAGAATTCACCGGCAAGGTGCGGCGCGCCGCCGATGCCTGAGGACGCGAAGGTGAACTGGCCCGGTTTTTCCTTGGCCTGCGCAATCAGGTCCTTGACCGAGGTCAGCGGCGACTTGACATTGACCACCAGCACATTGCCGACCGCCCCGTTCATCGTCAGGAATTCAAAGTCCTTGAGCGGATCAAAGGGCATTTTCAACAGGCTCGGGTTCACCGAGAAACGCAGCGAGACGATGCCGATGGTGTAGCCGTCAGGCTCCGATTTCGCGACCAGACCCGCACCGATCACGCCGCCGGCACCGCCGCGGTTGTCGACGACGACCTGCTGCTTCCACAGTTCGTTCAGGCGCTGCGCGATGACGCGGGCCGCGCCGTCGCTGCTGCCGCCAGGGGCAGCCGAGACAACGAGACGGATCGGACGATTGGGATAATCCGCGGCCTGCTGGGCCGCCGCCGGCAACGCGGCCGCGCAGAGCGCAGTCGCCGGAATGGATATCAGGTATTTCCGCAATGCATGGATCATGACAATCTCCAGTTCATGTTTCAGGGCCGGCACTGCCGGGCCTTGGACTTAAAGCAAGTTTCCTGCCATGCCCGCAAAAATCCGCACTCAAACAAAGTCTTCACCGGGAAATACCGGGGGCAAGGGCTCGACCGCATCCATCTCGGCGCCAAGCTCGGCCTCCAGTTCCGCCATGGACTCGAGCAATGCCGACAGACGCAGGGTCACGTTGTCCAGGTCATCCTCGGGAATCTCCAGCCCGGCAATCAGTGCCAGCGCCCGGGTCTGGTCTTTGTTCAGCATTGTTGGCTCCTTCATGCCGGTACGGCGGAAATTTTCGAGAGATCGGGATGCCGGGAGTGCCAGGGAGTTGCCTGTTCATAAGCATGTCCGACCCGGAATACCGTGGCTTCAGCAAAAGGGTTGCCCGCAATTTGCAGCGACAGCGGCAGCCCCGCCGTGCTGAAACCCATGGGCAGTGCCAGTGCCGGCACATTGGCCATGCTGAAGGGATAGGTTGAAATCCGCCTCAGCAGGACCTTGTTCTTCATCGCCTCGGGCGAGTCCACGGTTTCACGCGTGGCCTCGATGCGTCCGGGCGGATTGAGGCTGGTCGGGCAGACCAGCACGTCGCAGGCCTGCAGCGCCGCCAGGATTTCCCGGCGCACCAGCACCCTTCCCCGCATTGCCCGGTGATATACCGCAGCCGGTATCAGCGCGCCGGCAGCAAGGCGGGTTCGCGTTCCGACGTCCATGTCGCGCCAGTGCGCGCGCAGCCAATGCCTGAGCATCATGGCCGCAATGTCGGAATCGGACGTCAGCAGCTGCAGCGGCACGGCGTGGCGGGCCTTGGGCAGCGACACTTCGGTGATCTCGGCGCCCAGTCCCGACAGCACCTCGATCGAGGCGCGCATGGCAGCAAGCACCTCCGGATGGGCGCCTTCGGGCCAGCACAGTTCACGAACCACCCCTATTCTGATTCCCCGCAGATCGCCGGTCAGTGCCGACCGGTAGTCGGGTACCGGCCGCTGGCTGGACAGCGGATCGCGCGGATCATGTCCGGCGATGGCCTGCAGGAACAGTGCGTTGTCCTCGACCGTCCGTGTCAGCGGACCGATGGTATCGGCGGTCCAGCCATACATCACGCCTCCCCAGCGGCTGACACGGCCGAAGGTCGGACGCAGGCCCACGATGCCGTTGGCGGCAGCAGGACTGCGGATCGAGCCGCCGGTATCCTCGCCCAGCGATCCCGAATTGAAGCCCGAGGCCGGGGCGATGCCGGAGCCACTGGAGGAGCTTGCGGGATTGTGCTCGATGTTCCAGGGATTGCGCGGCTGGCCGTAGGCAAAATCGATGGTGCCGCCCTTGCCGAACTCATGCAGGTTTTCCTTGCCGATCAGGATTGCGCCGGCCTGCCGGAGCCGTTCGATCACCGCGGCATCATGGTCGGGCACATTGCCGGCCAGCAGCCGCGAGCCGAGTGTGGTGCGGATGCCACGGGTGTTGAGCTGGTCTTTGACGCCGAAAGGCAGGCCATGCAGCGGGCCGCGCCACCGACCCGCTGCAATCTCGCGCTCGGCAGCCTCGGCTTCGGCGAGTGCGGTCGCGGCAAGCACGGTGATGTAGGCCCTCAGCACCGGATTCCAGCGTTCGATTCGGGCAAGGCAGGCGCGCACCAGTTCAACCGGTGACAGCCTGCGCTGGCGGATCAGGCGTGACTGCTCCGCTGCGCTCAGGAGCGCGATGTTGTCAGGAGTATTGGACATGTTTCTGGCGGCGGAACACGCTTCGCTGGTAAATGCGGCTTTGTATATCACGCGCGATTCATGGACAGCAACAGGCGAACGCGTCACATAACGTGGACATCGACGCACGCCGCAGCAGCTGCCGGATCACATCCGCTCGGAACCGGCTCGCTACGCGAAGCTGATCAAGACCATCGGCTTTACCGAGCAACAAGATTTCCCGCGAGATATATCAGGCCACGCTGCGCACTTTCGCAATCTGCGGATACCGGCTGCGCACCAGCTTTTCAACGACCTGCTTCAGGTCCAGCGGTGCCCGCGGGCATCCGCTGCAGTTGCCCTTGAGGCGCACGGTGAGGATGCCTCCTTCCAGTCCGAGCAGTTCGATGTCGCCACCATCACGCTGCAGTATGACCCGCGCCTCATCGATTACCGGCTCGAGATCTCCGAGTGCCGGCATCGGTCCGGCAGTGGCCGCTGCTGCTTGCGCCTCGAGGCGCTTCCTCAACAGCAGCTGTTCGCGTGCGATGCGCGCGGCCAGGACCGGATCACTCGCCTCCAGACGGTCGAGTTCCTCTTCGGTGTAGAACGGCGCGTCGGTCTTCAGCGGACCGGGCATGGCGTCGGGATCACCCAACCCAGCGCCGTGCGTTGCGGAACATGCGCAACCAGGGACCGTCTTCGGGCCATTCGGTCGGGTGCCAGGAATTCTGCACGGTGCGGAACACGCGCTCAGGGTGCGGCATCAGTATCGAGAACCGGCCATCCGCGGTCGTCAATCCGGTGATGCCCTGCGGGGAACCGTTGGGGTTCAGCGGATAGCGTTCGGTGACTGCGCCCCGATTGTCGACATAACGCAGGGTCACCAGCGGCTGCGCCGAATCGAGGGCGGCGGCATCGGCGAACTCGGCATACCCTTCGCCGTGGGCCACCGCCACCGGAATGCGGCTGCCGGCCATGCCCTCGAAAAAGAGCGACGGTGATCTGCAGACCTCCAGCGTCACGAAGCGCGCCTCGAACTGCTCGGAGCGGTTGCGCACGAAATGCGGCCAGTACCCGGCACCCGGAATCAGCTCGCGCAGGTTGCTCATCATCTGGCAGCCGTTGCATACGCCGAGCGCGAAGCTGTCGGAACGTCCGAAGAATGCCTCGAACTCGTCGCGTGCGCGCGGATTGAACAGGATCGACTTTGCCCAGCCCTCGCCGGCACCGAGCACATCGCCATAGGAAAAGCCGCCGCAGGCGGCAAAACCCTTGAAATCCCTGAGATTCGTGCGACCGGCAATGATGTCGCTCATGTGGATATCGACCGCGGCGAATCCCGCGCGGTCGAAAGCCGCGGCCATCTCGACCTGGCCGTTGACTCCCTGCTCGCGCAGGATCGCCATTCTCGGCCGCGCCCCCTTGCCTATGTACGGTGCCGCCACGTCCTCGGCCGGATCGAAAGTCAGCTTCGGGGAAATGCCGGGATCTGCGGCGTCCAGGATGCGGTCGTATTCCTGCTGCGCGCTTTCCGGATTGTCACGCAGCTGCTGCATGCGCCATGTGGTCTCCGACCACGCACGATGCAGGTCCGTGCGTGATTCGTCGAACACGATCGCCCCGTCGACGCGAATCAGCAGACGGTCCTTGTCGCCCACTTCGCCGATGACGGTGCTGCATTCGCCCAGTCCGGCATCAGCGAGGATCTCGAGCACCGCTTCCCGCTCATCAAGGCGGACCTGCAGCACCGCACCCAGTTCCTCGCTGAACAGCACCGCCGCGGCATCGCCATAGAAATCGAGGTAGGCGCCGCAGCGCGACGCGAACAGCATTTCGCAGACCGTCGCCAGCAGGCCGCCGTCGGAGCGGTCGTGGTAGGCCAGCAGCAGTCCGTCGGCATTCAGCTTCTGGATCACCGCGAAAAACGCCTTCAGGTCGTCGGCGCTGACGACATCGGGCACCCGGTCGCCGGTCGCGTCGTAGACCTGTGCCAGTGCCGAACCGCCGAGGCGGTTGCGGCCGCGACCGAGGTCGATCAGCAGCAGTTCGGTCTCGCCACAGTCCGTGCGCAGCTGCGGGGTCAGCGTGCGGCGGGCGTCGGTTACCGGCGCGAAGGCCGAGACGATCAGCGACAGCGGCGCCACGACTTCCTTGCGTGTTGCACCCTCATTCCAGGCAGTCTTCATCGACAGCGAATCCTTGCCCACCGGAATGCTGATGCCCAGCCGCGGGCACAGCTCCATCGCCACCGCCTGCACGGTATCGAACAGCGCCGCATCCTCGCCCGCATGGCCAGCTGCCGCCATCCAGTTTGCCGACAGCTTGATATCGCCGATCTTGCCGATGGCCGCGGCGGCGATGTTGGTGATCGCCTCGCCCACCGCCATGCGACCGGAGGCGGCCGGGTCGAGCACTGCCAGCGGCGTGCGTTCGCCCATCGCCATCGCCTCGCCGCGCAGGGTGTTGAACCCCATCAGCGTGACCGCGACGTCAGCCACCGGCACCTGCCAGCGCCCGACCATCTGGTCGCGCGCGGTCATGCCGCCGACCGTGCGGTCACCGATGCTGATCAGGAAGGTCTTGTCCGCGACTGTCGGCAGCCGCAGCACGCGATAGGCGGCTTCGCGGATGTCGAGGCCGGCCGCGTCGAACACCTGGCCTTCGCGGACAACGCGCCTGACATCGCGCAGCATTTTCGGCGGCTTGCCCAGCAGCACCGCCATCTCCATGTCCACCGGGTTGTTGTGATAGACACGGTCATGGACCAGCAGCTGACCGTCGGCGGTGGCCCTGCCCACCACCGCGAACGGACAGCGCTCGCGCTCGCACAGCGCGCGGAAGCGCTCGAGGTCGGCGGGCGCGATCGCCAGCACATAGCGCTCCTGGGCCTCGTTGCACCAGATCTGCAGCGGTGACATGCCGGGTTCCTCGCTCGGCACGTCGCGCAGCTCGAAGCGCGCGCCGCGCTGCGCCGAATGCGCGAGCTCGGGCAGCGCATTCGACAGGCCGCCGGCGCCGACATCGTGGATCGACAGGATCGGATTGCCATCTCCCAGCGCCCAGCAGCGGTCGATGACTTCCTGCGCGCGGCGCTCGATTTCCGGGTTTCCCCGCTGCACCGAATCGAAATCGAGGTCTTCCTGGTTGGCGCCGGTGTCCATGCTCGACGCAGCGCCGCCGCCGAGGCCGATCAGCATGCCGGGACCACCCAGCTGGATCAGCAGCGCCCCTTCGGGCAGCGCGTGTTTCGCGGTATGCCGTGCCGCGATGTTGCCGAGGCCGCCGGCAATCATGATCGGCTTGTGATAGCCGCGGATTTCACTGCCGACCCGTTGCTCATAGCTGCGGAAATAGCCGGCAAGGTTGGGACGGCCGAACTCGTTGTTGAAGGACGCGCCGCCAATCGGGCCATCGAGCATGATCTGCAGTGCGGAGGCGATGCGGCCGGGTTTGCCGACCGGATTGGCCTCCCAGGGCTGCTCGGCACCGGGGATGCGCAGGTTCGACACCGAGAAACCGGTCAGCCCCGCCTTCGGCTTGGCGCCGCGGCCGGTGGCGCCCTCGTCACGGATTTCGCCGCCGGCGCCGGTGGACGCGCCCGGGAAGGGCGAGATTGCCGTCGGGTGGTTGTGCGTTTCCACCTTCATCAGGATATGCGTGAGTTCCCGGTGGTAAGCGTAGCCGCCGCCCTCCGCCGGATAGAAGCGCTCGACCTCCGCCCCCTCGATCACCGAAGAGTTGTCGGAGTAGGCGACCACCGTTCCTTGCGGGTGCTTTTCATGGGTGGTGCGGATCATGCCGAACAGCGAACGATGCTGCCTCTCGCCGTCGACGATCCAGTCGGCGTTGAAAATCTTGTGGCGGCAATGCTCGGAATTGGCCTGCGCGAACATCATCAGCTCGACATCGGTCGGATTGCGGCCGATGCGGGTGAAATTGTCGTGCAGGTAATCGATCTCATCCGGCGACAGCGCGAGCCCCATCTCCGAATTCGCGCGCACCAGCGCCTCTCGTCCGCCGCCGATCAGGTCGACGGTCACCAGCGGCTTCGGCTCGATGTGCCGGAACAGCGCTTCCGCATCATCCAGCGAGTCGAGCACGGATTCGGTCATGCGATCATGGATCAACGGCAGCAGTGCCTTGCGCTGGGTATCCGTCAGCGGCTTGCCCGCAACGCTGCACCACCAGGCAACACCGCGCTCGATGCGCTCCACCGCGGGCAGGCCGCAGTGTTTCGCGATGTCGGTTGCCTTCGAGGACCACGGGGAAATCGTGCCCAGCCTCGGCGTCACCAGCAGCAGCGTGCCCTGCTGCGCCACCGCCGCCGTCGCCGGACCGTAGGTCAGTACGCGTTCCAGACGGCGGCTCTCCGCCGCGTCCGGCAACTGTCGTGATTGAATGAAATGCCAGTATTCGGCGTTGACCTGCAGGCCGGGAATGCTTGCGGCAGTGGCCTGGAGCAGCTTGCTGCGGCGAAATGCCGAGAGGGCGTCGCGTCCTCTGAGCTTGAGGAAATGCGGCATGATAAGCAGGTGTTGGTAAAGCGCAATTTTACCTGAAACCCGCGACAGGCCGCCGCGGCGCATGCGCTAAAATCACCGCATGAACAGCCACTTGCCGCATGCGGCGCCGGTGCTGCTGACAGCCGACCTGCGCGGCGTCGAGCAAACCACCCTCGCCGGCCCCGATCCCGCGCCGCTGATGGCGCGTGCCGGCCTTGCCGCCGCTGAACTGGCACGCCAGCTGGCCGGGGACAGCGGCAAACCGGTACTGGTGCTGGCGGGTCCCGGCAACAACGGCGGTGATGCGCTGGTCGTCGCCTGTCATCTCAGGGACTGGTGGTTCAGGGTTGTCGTGGTCTGCCCCGCAGGCACCGGCAAATACGCCGGCGATGCCGCAGCCGCGCTGCGTGCCTGGCAGCAGGCCGGCGGTGACATCGCCCCAAGCCTGCCCGCGGAACAGGACTGGTCGCTGGTCATCGATGGCCTGTTCGGCATCGGCCTGCAGCGCGATCTGACCGGGGATTACGCCGCGCTGATCGAGCAGGTCAACGCGCTGGATGCGCCGGTGCTGGCGCTTGATGTGCCGAGCGGAGTCGACGCCGACACCGGCTGCGTGCGCGGCGCAGCCATCGTCGCCGACCACACCCTCACGTTCATTGCGCTGAAGCCCGGCCTGCTGACCGGCGACGGCCCCGACCATTGCGGCGTGCTGCAGGTCGCCGACCTCGGCCTCGGCGATGCCGTGGCGGCTGCGCCGCATGGCGTGCTGATCACGGACGGCGTGCTGACCCGCCTGCTGCCGCCCAGGCTGCACAACTCGCACAAGGGAACATACGGCAGCGCCGGCATTGTCGGCGGCGCACATGGTATGAGCGGCGCCGCCCTGCTCGCCGCGCGTGCCGCGCTTAAATGCGGGGCGGGACGTGTTTATGCCGGACTGCTTGCCGACGATGTGCCGCTGCTGGATCCCCTGCAGCCTGAACTGATGCTCCGCCCCGCCGACGGGGTACTGCGCCTCGAACACCTCAGTGCCCTCGCCGTCGGCCCCGGTCTCGGCGATTCACCTGATGCCGCGGAATATCTCGACTGGGCGCTCGAAAAAACACTGCCGCTGGTGCTTGATGCCGATGCTCTGAATCTGATCGCCGCTTTCCCCGAGCTAAAAGACAAATTAAAACAAAGGGTTGCGGAAACCCTCCTGACGCCGCACCCGGCCGAGGCCGCACGCCTGCTCGGCTGCGATACCGATCGCGTGCAGACCGACCGCGTCGCGGCCGCCCTGCGGCTCGCCCATGAACTGGATTGCGCTGTGGTGCTCAAAGGCTGCGGCAGCGTCTGCGCCTGGCCCGACGGTCACTGGGCCGTCAATGTCTCGGGCAATCCGGGCATGGCCACAGCCGGCATGGGGGACGTGCTGACCGGTATTCTCCTTGCATTGCTGGCGCAGGGAGTCGACGAGCGGCAGGCTCTCACGGCCGCGGTGCAGCTGCACGGTGCCGCAGCGGACCGCCTGATTGCCAAAGGCATCGGACCGGTCGGCTTGACTGCTGGCGAGGTGATCGATTCCGCGAGAACGTTGCTGAACCGCCGCTGATCCGGTTCAGGCCGCCAGCGCACGCACCGTAAATATTCCCAGCAGCGTCATTGCCAGCGACCCCGCAAGGTGGCTGCAGATCAGGGCTGCTGCCCAGCCGTAACGGGCCTGCTGCAGCAGCATGACCGCCTCCATCGAAAATGCTGAAAAGGTGGTCAGGCTGCCGAGGAAGCCGGTGACGAAAAACAGCCGCCATTCCGGTGCCAGCGCAGCGTGCTGCAGGAAAAGCTCCAGGGCTGCACCGATCAGGAAGCCTCCGATCAGGTTCACAGACAGCGTGCCCAGCGGCAGCGCCGGCACGAGGTGATTCAGCGCCAGCGACAGGCCCCAGCGCGACCAGGCGCCGAGCATCGCGCCGACACCCACCGCCAGAAAGCCTGCAGCGTTCATCGGCGAGGCGGCTGGTCAGCTGGTGACGCCGATGTTCCAGGGCACGTATTCGTGGTCGCCCAGACCCAGCAGCTCACTCTTGCTTTTTTCCCCGGAGGCGATACGCAGCATCAAGTCGAAGATTTCCTGGGCCTTCTGCGACAGCGACTTCGTGCCGTCGAGGATTTCGCCGCAATTGATGTCCATGTCCTCCTCGAGCCGGAGGTACATCGGCGTGTTGGTCGCCAGCTTGATCGACGGCACCGGTTTCGCGCCAAACATCGAGCCGCGGCCGGTGGTGAACATGATCATGTTGGCGCCGCCGGCAATCTGGCCGGTCGCCGATACCGGGTCGAAACCCGGAGTATCCATGAACACGAAGCCGCGCTCGGTGACCGGCTCGGCATAGCGGTACACCGCGTTCAGCGGCCCGGTTCCGCCCTTCATCGACGAACCCAGCGACTTCTCGAAGATGTTGGCCAGCCCGCCATGCTGGTTGCCGGGGCTGACCACGCCGTTGATCTGGGTATCGCGGCCGGCATTGTAGACATCCTTCCACCAGCGGATGCGCTCGATCAGCTTCTCGCCGATTTCCCGCGATTTCGCGCGCCGCGTCAGCGTGTGCTCGACGCCGTAGATCTCCGGTGTCTCCGACAGGATGTGCGTGCCGCCATGGCGCGCCAGCAGGTCCATCGCCGCGCCCAGCGCCGGGTTCGCGGTGATCGACGAAAAGCCGTCGGAGCCGCCGCACTGCAGGCCGACCATCAGGTGGCTGGCCGGCACGCGCTGGCGCACCACCTTGTTGGCCTCGGGCAACATTTCCTTCAGCGCGGCGATTCCGGCCTCGACGGTCTTGCGCGTGCCTCCCGATTCCTGCATCACGAAGGTCTTCAACCGGTCGCTGACGTCGATGCCCTGCTCCTTCATCAGACCCTTGATCTGGTTGCGCTCGCAGCCGAGGCCGACGATCAGCGCACCGGCGAGATTTGCATGGCGCGCATAGCCCGCCATGGTCCGCCGCAGAAGGTCCATGGGCTCGCCGGTCATTTCCATGCCGCAACCGGTGCCGTGCGCAAAAGCGCAGACACCGTCGATGTTCGGATAATCAGCCAGCCGCTCCGGAGTGAAATACTCGGCGATCTTGTGGGCCACCGTTGCCGAGCAGTTCACCGTGGCCAGCACACCGAGGTAATTGCGCGTCGCCACCTGGCCGTTGGCGCGGACGATGCCCATGAAGGACGCGCGCCCGGCCTCGGGAATCATCTGCTCGGGTTTGTAGTCCCGGGCATACGCGTAATCACGGTCGAATTCGCGGAATTCGAGGTTGTGCGAATGCACGTAGGTGCCGGCCGGAATGTCGGCCGACGCAAACCCGATGGTCACCGCGTATTTGAGGATCGGCTCGCCCTTCTTGATGTCACGCGAGGCGATCTTGTGCCCCGCCGGCACCTGGCTTTTCGCGGTCAGCCCGCCGTCGAGCTTGGTGCCGATGCCGATGTCGCCGCGGGCGATCAGCACGTTGTCGTTCTCGTGCAGCCGGATCACCGGGCCCGATGCGGGTTTGTCCTTGATGTGTATCACGCCGTCGTCCATGGCCTTGCCTCCTGGGTAAGCAGCCGCCATTTTATCGGGAATGTTGTCATCACAGAAACGGCATGGATCTGACCAGGTTGTCAGCGCGCTGCAATGGCTAGGCCTTTTCTCCACCGGGTATGCCTCCGCCGGACTAGGCGCCGGCGCCGGTTTTCGCATAGCATCCCCGGGCCCCTCTCATACTTCGCCCTCTTTCATGAACGACCATACTGTGCAGAACTGGAAAGTCGCCAAACCCGTCGCCTGTTCGCTTGGCGGCATGGTCACTTCGCAGAACCGGATCGCCAGCGAGGCCGGAGCCCGTATTCTGTCCGCCGGAGGCAATGCCGTGGACGCGGCTGTCGCCACCGGTTTTGCGCTGGCGGCAGTCGAACCCTGGAACAGCGGACTCGGCGGCGTGGGTTTCATGATGATTTACCTGGCCCGCGAAAAGCGGGTGCGTGTGGTCGATTTCGGCCCGATAGCGCCCGGCAGCCTCGACCCGGCCGACTACCCCTTGACCGGCGGCCTCACCCGGGACCTGTTTACCTGGCCGGCCGTACAGGACGACCGCAACGTGCACGGCCCGCTGTCGATCGCGATACCGGGACAGGTCGACGGCATGGCCACCGCGCTTGCGCAGTTCGGCACGATGCCCTTCCGCGACGTGATGCAGGCGGCAATAGGCCTTGCCGAAGAAGGCATCGCGGTGGACTGGTACCTGACGCTCAAAGTGGCGACAATGGCCCGGGAGCTGTCGCTGTATCCGATGACACGGGATATCTGGCTGCCCGGCGGCCTGCCGCCGGTGACGCCCGCAGGCGCCCCGCTTGCGCGCCTGAAAATGAAAGGGCTGGCCGGTACTCTGCGTCGGCTTGCGGATGCCGGCCCGCGGGATTTTTACGAGGGCGACATTGCCGCCGGCATCGCAAACGACCTGCGGATGATGGGGGGCAGGCTTTCGGCCGCGGATCTTGCCGGCTTTCATGCGCGCATTGTCGAACCTGTCACCACGACTTACCGCAATGCGCGGCTGGCGCTGCCGCCGCAGCTCACGGCGGGGCCGACGATGCTGCGCGCGCTGGATTCCTTGCGCGGCATCACCTTCCCCGCCGGTGGCCCGCAAGCCGATGCTTTCGTCGCCTACGCGGCGGCCCTGCGCGAGGCTTATGCCGAGCGCCTGGCGAACATGGGCGACAACAGCGACCGCCGCGATCCTTCGACCACCACCCACCTCAACGTCATCGACCGCGACGGCAACATGGTGGCGCTGACCCAGACCCTGCTGTCCGTCTTCGGTTCCAAGGTCGTGCTGCCGTCGAGCGGCGTGCTGATGAACAACGGCATCATGTGGTTCGATCCGCGTCCGGGTTCACCCAACAGCCTTGCGCCGGGGAAACGCGCACTGTCGAACATGTGTCCGGTGATCGCAATGCGCGATGACCATCCCTGGTTTGCGATCGGCGCTTCCGGTGGCCGCAAAATATTGCCGGCGGTATACCAGATCAGCTCCTTCCTGATAGACCATGGCATGACGCTCGAAGAGGCTTTCCATCACCCGCGCATCGATGCCAGCGGCGAAGAGACGGTCGGCGTTGATCCGCGCCATACCGAAGCCGTGCGTACCGCCCTCGCCGGGCGGTTTCCGGTGCAATTCAACGAACTGGTGGTTTACCCGACCAACTATGCATGCCCCAGCGCCGTGCTCCGCGACCCTGCCACGGGCGGGTACCAGGGGATTTCCGACGTGATGTCGCCCTGGTCAGGGGCCGCGGCCACCGGGTAGGCCCATGCAAAACGGGCGGAATGCAATTCCGCCCGTTCTCCGCCGCGCGTCGGAATTCTCGTGAAATCCCGTGCCGGCCGGCGCGCCGCCCTGGTGGGGCGACAGCGCCTTGCGCATGGCCGGATTACTGCAGATCGAAGCGATCGAGGTTCATCACCTTGGTCCAGGCCGCGACGAAATCCCTGACCAGCTTCTCCTTGCCGTCGGCGCTGGCATAAACCTCGGCATAGGCACGCAGCACCGAGTTGGAACCGAACACGAGGTCGTGGCGCGTGCCGGTGTGCTTCACTTTGCCGCTCTGGCGGTCACGGCCTTCGAACACTTCGCCGCTGCCGTCGGCCGCTTTCCACTCCGTGCCCATGTCGAGCAGCCTGACAAAGAAGTCGTTGCTCAGCACGCCCACCTTGTCGGTGAAGACCCCGTGCTTGCTGCCGTCGGCATTGGTGCCGAGGACGCGCATGCCGCCGACCAGCGCCGTCATTTCGGGCGCAGTCAGGGTCAGCATCTGCGCCTTGTCCACGAGCATGGCTTCGGTCGGTGTACCCTCCCTGCCCCGACCGTAGTTGCGGAAGCCGTCGATCACCGGTTCCAACACGGCGAAGGATTCGACGTCGGTCTGGTCCTGGCGGGCATCGACCCGGCCCGGCGCGAACGGCACGTCAACCGCCACGCCGGCCGCCTTCGCCGCCTGTTCCACGCCCACGCAGCCCGCCAGCACGATCACGTCGGCCAGCGAAGCCTTGCCGCTCGCCTTCCGGATCTCTTCCAGTCTGGCCAGGGTTTTCAGCACGGGCTTGTTGATGGCCCAGTCCTTCTGCGGCGCGAGGCGGATGCGCGCACCGTTGGCTCCGCCGCGCTTGTCGCCGCCGCGGAAAGTCGAGGCCGAAGCCCAGGCCACGGACACCAGTTCGCTGACCGAAAGTCCCGAGGCGGCAATCTTCGCCTTGAGGTCGGCGATGTCGGCCGTGCCCGGCTTGTGTGTTGCTGCCGGCAACGGATCCTGCCAGATCAGGTCTTCCTTCGGCACCTCGGGTCCCAGGTAGCGGGCCTTCGGCCCCATGTCGCGATGGGTCAGCTTGTACCAGGCACGGGCAAAGGCGTCGGCGAAAGCCTGCGGATTCTCGAGGAAACGCTTCGAGATCTTGCCGAACTCCGGGTCAAAGCGCAGCGTCAGGTCGGTGGTCAGCATCGTCGGCTTGTGGAACTTGCCTTTCACATGCGCGTCCGGAATGATCTCCGGCGCATTCCTGGCCACCCACTGCTTGGCGCCGGCCGGCGATTTCACCATTTCCCATTCGTACTTGAACAGGAGTTCCAGGTAATCGTTGCTCCAGCGAGCAGGTGTCGTGGTCCAGGTCACTTCCAGGCCGCTGGAGATGGTGTCCTTGCCGTGGCCGCTGCCGTAGTTGCTGTTCCAGCCCAGGCCTTGCGCCTCAATCGGCGCAGCCTCGGGCTCCGGTCCCTTGTGCGATTCCGGCGCGGCGCCGTGGCATTTGCCGAAGGTGTGGCCACCGGCGATCAACGCGACGATCTCTTCGTCGTTCATCGCCATGCGATAGAAGGTCTCGCGGATGTCCTTCGCCGCCAGCAGGTAGTCGCCGCTGGCATTCGGACCTTCCGGATTCACATAGATCAGGCCCATGTGCGAGGCACCGAATGGCCCCTGAAGCTGACGCTTGCTGTCGTCGATGCGCTTCGCATCCACGCCCAGCCACTTCATCTCCGGACCCCAGTTCACGTCCTGGTCCGGTTCCCAGACGTCCTCGCGTCCGCCGGCAAAACCGAAGGTGCGGAAGCCCATCGACTCCAGTGCGACGTTGCCGGCGAGTATGAAGAGGTCTGCCCAGGAAATCTTCTGGCCGTACTTCTGCTTGATCGGCCACAGCAGGCGGCGGGTCTTGTCGATGTTGACGTTGTCCGGCCAGGAATTGAGCGGCGCAAAGCGCTGCTGTCCCCGCCCGCCGCCGCCGCGGCCGTCGATGGTGCGGTAGGTGCCGGCGGAGTGCCAGGCCATGCGGATCATCTGCGGACCGTAATGGCCGAAGTCGGCCGGCCACCAGGGCTGCGAATCGGTCATCAGCTTGACCAGATCGGCCTTCAACGCCTTGTAATCAAGTTTCCTGAATTCCTCGGCGTAGTTGAACTTCTCGCCCAGCGGATTGGAACGGTTGCCGTGCTGGTTCAGCAGATCCACGCGCAGCTGGTTCGGCCACCAGTCGCGGTTCGAAGTGCCGCCGCCGGCGACGTGGTGAAAAGGACATTTGGCTTCGGTAGTCATGTTTGCCTCCTTGTGGTTGCGACACTTTGTTTCGGCTTCGTCAGGAGTCTGCAGCGGCGCCTAGTGACGTCGCCGGGCAACTCCGGCCTTACAAAGAAAGGGCCAGCTTACTCACGCCGTCACAATTGCTCAAATTGATTTTTATGAACATTTTGATAGTTAATTACTATGTATGCATTCATGAGCCAAGCGCCTGTTTTTAATGGGTTCATTCAATTCGCGCTACGCAGCAGCCGGGCCGGTGACAGGCGCAGCCTGCGCATCAGGTAGAAGGCGCCCAGCCCCAGGCTGCAGGCGCTGACGGTCACCGCGGTCAGCGCCCCCGTCCACAGCAGCCCCGTACTTTCCAGTTGCAGCCGGAAATGCAGCAGTGCAAGCGCGAGGCCGCTGCCGGTCACCACGGCAAAAACCGAGGTCAGCAGTGCAATCAGCAGGTATTCGAGCTGGAGGCTGCGGCGCACTGCGCCCAGCCGCGCGCCCAGCACGTGCAGCACGCTCGCCTCGTAAACCTGGCGCGCGCGGCTTGCCGCCATCGCGCTGGCCAGCACCAGCAGGCTCACCAGCAGGCTGACGGCGGCGATCATCGCCAGCCCGCCGCCCGCGCGCCCGAGCAGCACCCGGGCCTCGTTGAGGATGCCCTCGGTGCGCACGCTGATCACATTGGGCAAGCCGGCGGCGATCCGGTTCTGCGCCGCCAGTGCATCAGCCGCATTCATGTACGCCGCCCCGACGTAGCGCGTGACATGGGGATCGAGCACGCCATCCGAGAATATCGCCTCCAGCCACAGCCGCGACTGGAAACGCCGCTGGCTGTAGATCGCCGCGAGTTGTGCCTCGACCCGCGCGCCCGTAATCTCGAATTGCAGCCGGTCGCCGACCCGCAGGCCGAGCTGGTCCGCCTCACGGTCTTCCATCGCCACCAGCGGCGGCCCGGCATGGTTTACGGGCCACCAGGCGCCGCGGTCGATCACCACGTCATCGAAATTTCCGGATCGGTCACTGAGCTTGTGCTCGTCCCGGGCTTCGAGGACCTGCCGCTCATCCCCGCTGTCACGCAGCGGTGCATTGTTCACCGCCGTCAGGCGGCCCAGCACCAGCGGCGCAAGCTTCAGTTGCTCAAGGCTCTCCGCCTCGCCAAGGGTTTCACGCAGGGCATCGCGCTGCGAAGGCTGCACATCGTAGAACACCAGCGCCGGCGCATTTTCAGGCACCGTCTCGTTGATGGTCCGCAGCAGCGACATCACCACCAGCGTGGAGGCCACCAGCAGGGTCAGTGCCGAGCCCAGCGAAATCAGCGCAGGCCGCAGCGGCGATCCGGTGCGGCCGACGCTGGCAATGGCCAGCCGCCACTCGAAGTGGCTGGCGAACCGCGGTTGCCGCAGCAGCTTCCGCGCAAGCCACTGCAGCAGGCGGACGCCGGCCTCAAGCAGCAGCAACACCAGCAGCATGGCCAGCATGAAGGCCAGGCCAAAACGCGGATCGGGCATCACCACTACCAGCAGCACCAGCGAAACGGCGGCACTGGCGGCAGTCAGATAAAACCATCCCCTGCCCGCCTTGGTGTCGATGCCATGCAGGCCGCGAAACAGTGCCGCAGGCGACACCGACACTGCACGCCCCAGCGCCGGCAGCGCAAACGTAATCGCAGTCAGCACGCCGAAACACCAGGCCAGCAGCAAGGGCCCGGACAACTGCGACAGCACGGGCGCCAGCGGCAGCCGCTCCGCAGCCAGCGCAATCCCCGCCAGCGCCAGCAGGCCGCCCAGCAGCACGCCGGCGAGGCTGGACAGGCCGGACAGCATCAGCAGCTGGCCGAGGTAGAGCGCCGCCAGGCGCCGGTCGCGCAGACCCAGCGCGCGCAGGGTGGCCAGGGTGCCGAGTTTGCCCTGCAGATAGGCATGCACACTGTTGAACACGCCGAGGCCGCCGATGAACAGTGCGCTGAACCCGATCAGCAGCAGGCCGGAGCCGATCTGTCCCAGCACTTCAGCCATGCGGTCGCTGCGTTCGGCGAAGCTGCGGACATCCCAGCTCGCCTGCGGGAAAGCCGCAATCAGGGCCTCGCGCAGGTTTTCGGGCGCGGACTCCGTTCTGATCCGGTAGCGATATTCCACGCGGCTGCCCGGCTGCAGCAGGCCGGTCGCGGCCAGGGCTTCGGCGGCAATCATCACCGGCGCGCCGCTCCAGTCGGCGCGCAGGCTGCGGTCCGGCTGATGCCGGATCAAGGTCCGCACCGCAAAGCGGTCATTGCCGATGGCCACCTCCTCCCCGGCACCCACGCCAAGGCGCTGCGACAATGCCGCGTCAATCGCGACGCCCCAGCGGCCATCGCGGCGCTCCAGCGCAGTGCCGAGTGCTTCAGGCGGATCGAGCCGGACCTCGCCGTACAGAGGATATTGCGCGTCAGTACTCTGCAGCTCGACCAGCTGGCTGCGACCGTCCGCGGTACGCAGCATGGTGCGGAATTCGGTCAGCAGCGAGACCCTGCCGCGTTCGTTCAGCCAGGCCAGTTCCGTCGAATCCAGAGGGCGGTCATGCCGGATTTCAAGGTCGCCGCCGAACAGCGCCCGCGCATCAGACTGCAGATTGTGGCTGACCAGTTGGTAGAGGCCCCCGCCTGCGGCAACCAGGCAGACTCCCAGCGCCAGACAGACGCAGAACACCCACAGCGACTGGCCGCCGGCGCGCAGGTCGCGCCAGGCCAGGCTAAGCAGGAATCGCATCACGCACCGCAGCGATGGAAGCCGGCTTCAGCTCCCGCAGCCTGCCCTCATGCAATCCCAGCACGCGGTCGCAGCGCGCCGCGAAATCCGGATCATGGGTGACCAGCACCAGCGTGGCGCCTGATTGCGCGTTCAACTCGAACAGCAGCTCACGGATGCCCCCGGCCGTCGTGTCGTCGAGATTGCCGGTCGGCTCGTCGGCCAGCAGCACCTTGGGACCATGGGCCACCGCCCGCGCAATCGCCACGCGCTGCTGTTCACCGCCGGAGAGTTGCACGGGATGGTGATGCATGCGGTCTGCCAGCCCCATCCGCTCCAGTTGCTGTGTCGCCCGTTCCAGCGCATCGCGCCGGCCGGCGATCTGCAGCGGCAGCGCCACGTTGTCCAGGGCACTGAGGCTGCTGATCAGGTGGAAGGACTGAAAAATGATGCCGACGTGGTCACGCCGCAGGTCGGCCAGCGCATCGGCATCGAGCTGGTCAAGCCGCGTGCCGTCGAAGGCCACCGCCCCTGCCGCCGGGCGCTCCAGCCCCGCCAGCAGCAGCAGCAGCGAAGTCTTGCCCGATCCGGAAGGACCGGTGATGGCGATGCTCTGTCCGCGCGGAATGTGCAGGTCCACGGACCTGAGCACCTCGATACGCGCAGCGCCAAGCGCGTAATGCATGGACACATCGTGCAGATCGATCATGCGGGATCCCCTTGAAAGACTCGACGCGGACATCTGCGTCGAATCGGGTTCTATTATTTTCAGTCTATGCCGGATTACCCCCTGTTGACCGCGCATCCAGGCGCAGGTTCCGCATTTACTGACGTCAGGATCGGGCCCGGACGCTCAAGGGCTCCGTTTGCCGGCTCCGCGCCCCGGGCCCGGAGATGATCAAGGTAACGCGGCAAGACCTGCGTTCTGCCCGTTACCGACTCATGGTATCGAGTTGCGCATTCAACAGGCTCAGCACCAGACGGTCGTGCAGCACGGCTTCACTCTAACCACCATCGACTTCGGTGAGGGTGCGGGTTTTCAGCGACTGCTGCGAAAGACTGTTCACCGGAACGACAGGCGATTAAAACGAATTTTTAACGTTCGGCTTCAGGCGCGCGCCGCTCGCGGCGCGTCGCTCTGCGAGCCGTTGTTCGATGGCATCGCCTGAAGAACGGTGTCACGAGTGTCTGGTCTCGGAGCGCACATTCAGCTATCGCTTGCCCGCTCGTGCTACTTCCACGGCTTTGGCGCAGGGATTGTGTGGGCTTTCGCGTGCGGCCCCTCGGAACTGCCTTCGTGATGCCATGTATTGCGACCCTGTTGGTAGAGTTGAAAGAATTTTGCTGCTGCACCTTGCGGTACGTAGTGTAGGCGCAGAGAGTTTTCAATCGCTCGGCCGAGCATCGACCACGCCTCGAGCTCCGGATCGGCATCAATCGATAGTTCAAAGCTACGCCCGTCTTTAGCCGTGCCGTGCTTTGCGCTGTTCTTCACGCGATACAAGCGTCTGTAAACTTCGACGTCTTTGAGGGCGCGAAGTGACGGATTAAAGGCGCGTGCCACGGCGATTAGATCCCGCGAGATCGGTTTGAATTGATACGGCACTAGGCGCATGCCGAACGAGCCGACTGGCCGTGGTGCGTTTCGGGCGCGCATTACTGCCTCAAAAATTTCCTCTGCCATTGCGGCAAGTGCCAGCGACGGGAAATACCGCTCCATGAAATAGAGTTCCGCCGCGACAGCCAAGTAATCAAACGCAATATCGAGTTTCCGGTAATTCTGTTTTGGCATAGGGGATGTATGTCAGCTATGGGTTGAGCAGACATTCATCGAACGTCTCGCCTTGGAAACGCGCACGCCCATCAGCGCGTGTCCTTACACGGCCATTTCGTCATCATCGCGTTGATCACCGCTTGTGATCCGGAGCCAGCCCAAGTCATCTTGGCGACTTCCGGGCGTCGAATGTATTCGCGCGCAACGTTGAGAGCAGCATCTCGCGTAGTGCCGTCTGGCGCGCAATAGTCTGCGCCACGCACGATGTACAGATTTGGCACATCGAGGACGCCGTGGATATAGCCGAGGCACTCGCTCATTCGCATCATGTTGCTTGATATGCTGGCGGAATTTGGTTGTTCATCAAATGCCGCACAGTCGTCGCGCAGCTGGGCCCCGGTTTTTGCCTGTGTGGCGATAGGGAACAACAGCGCGATGAGCAGCAAACGGGCGAGTTTCATGCTTTTTGCCTATGAGTGGCCGCTATGGGTCGAAATCAACTGCCTTGATACTCTCGTCGTGCCATCGAGCGTGATTTCGACCGCAAAACTGCCGGATCACATGGGCGGCCCATCGTCATCGCTAATCGCTGCATGATGAATTTCCCCCTTTTATTCAAGCCACCAAGATGATGAACCGTCCAAGCGGCGCAAATAACTAAACCGGTACACCCTACAAAAACCGCCGTAACTCGTTGATTCCGCCTGAATTCCAGCCAACGCTGATTTTTTAAGTTATTGATTTTATTGACTATTTTACAACGCTACTATCACGTCTTCCACCGCTCCGCCGCCTGGTCATCTGCCACTCGCGCATCCACCCAGCGCGCGCCCTGCGGCGTGATTTCCTTTTTCCAGAACGGCGCGCGGGTCTTCAGGAAATCCATGATGAATTCACAGGCGGCAAAGGCATCGCCGCGATGCGTGCTGGCGACGATCACCAGCACGATCTGGTCGGTGGGTTTGAGCGTGCCGACGCGGTGGATCACCAGGGCATCGAGCACTTCCCAGCGACCGCAGGCCTGGTCAATGATTTCGCTGATCGCCTTTTCGGTCATGCCGGGATAATGCTCCAGCGTCATGGTGGCGACGCTATCGCCTTCATTGATGTCGCGCACCACGCCGACAAAGCTGGCGATGGCGCCGATTTTCGGATTGCCGCGGCGCATCGCGGCCATCTCGGCGCTGACGTCGAAATCCTGCTCGTGGATGCGCACGCTCATCGCCTCAGCCTCCGGTGACCGGCGGAAAAAATGCCACTTCGTCGCCGTCCTTGATCGGCGTATCAGGCGTCGCCACACTCTGGTTCACCGCGGCACGCAGGTTGCGGCCTGCGGCCATTTCCTTCGCCCAGGCATCGCCGCGCTGCTCCAGATGCGCGCGCAAGGCCCCCAGCGTATTGATGCCGGACGGCAACAGCAGTTCTTCGCGGCCGGTGCCCAGCGCTTCGCGCAGTCTTGCGAAATAGAGCAGCGTGATCATGCGCCCTGCCCCAGGCCGACCTGCTTGAGGATGAAGGCCGCGATCACGTCCGGCGCATTCAGATCGAGCTGCGGCAGTTGCGTTTCGACCCGGGCATCGCTGGCAATGGCGACGATGTTGCTGTCATGGGGATGGATCATCGACTCGCCCACCTCGCTGCGGTAAACCTCGAGCTTGGGAATCGGTTCGTGTTTGAAGCCCTCCACCAGCAGCAGATCGCAGGGTGATAGCCGCTGCATCTGCTCATTGAGGGTTGGCTCTGCCGCGCCGCGCAGTTCATGCATCAAGGCCCAGCGCCGGGATGAGGTCACCAGCACTTCGGTGCAACCCGCATGGCGGTGGCGGAAGGAATCCTTGCCCGGCTGATCGATGTCAAAGGTGTGGTGCGCATGTTTGATCAGCGAGACCTTCAGGCCGCGCCGCACGAACAGCGGGATCAGTTTCTCGATCAGCGTGGTCTTGCCGCTGCCGGAATAACCGGCAAAGCCGAATATTTTCATGGAATCAGGATAGTGCAGCTGCCGGATGCAATTGAGCCTCCATCATAATCCATTCGCCATGCTGTCATCCTGGCCGCGCCGGCGTACGCGATTCATCGGCCGGCATCAGGTGTATGCCCTCGGCCAGCAGCGAGATGCCGATGGTGACACCGGCCGCGATGCCGTTGCGCCTTGCCGTGTGCGCAGGCAGGTTGAGGAACAGCGGCGGCCGTTCGGGTCCGTTGACGGCCACGGTCAGTGCGACGTTTTCTCCCAGCGAAATGCATTCGGTGACGGTTCCGGACACCGGATTTTCGCGCTCGCCCAGCGATGGACGGTCGCGGCGGTGCAAAATCAGATGTCCTTGCGGAATCGCCCAGGTCACCTGCTGGCCGGCAGCGAAGGCCGGCTGCAGCCTTGCCTCCAGGCGATGCCCGCGCCACTCGATGGTGGTGACGTTGCGGGATTCGTCATGCGCGATGACTCCGGCCCGGAACACATTGCGCAAACCGACCAGTTGCGCCACCTCGACGCTGTCCGGGCGGGTCATCAGGTCATGCGGCGTTCCTGTCTGCAGTGTGCGGCCCTGATGCAGCACGCACAGGCGGTCGGCGAGCATCAGCGCCTCGTCGAGGTCATGGGTGACCAGGATCACCGGCATCGCCAGTTCGCGGCGCAGTTCCGCCAGTTCACGGTACAGGCGCTGGCGCGTGGCACGGTCCACGGCAGAGAACGGCTCGTCGAGCAGCAGCACCCGGGGCTCGCGCGCCAGCGCCCGCGCCACCGCGACGCGCTGCTGCTGGCCGCCCGACAGGTTTCTCGGCAGGCGCTCCTCAAGACCTGCGAGCCGCACCCGGGACAACGTCTCTCGCGCGCGCCGTTCGCGCTCTGCCGGCGGATATTCCAGCAGCGCCTCCATCACATTGTGCAGGGCGCTGAGGTGCGGAAACAGCGCATAGTTCTGGAACACATAGCCGACCCGGCGCCGGCGTGCAGGCCAATTGATCGATTGACCGGCATCGAACCAGGCATCGCCGTTGATGCGTATCGAGCCCTGCTGCACCTGCAGCAGCCCGGCAATCGCGCGCAGGATCGAGGTCTTGCCGCTGCCGGACGGCCCGACCAGTGCCAGCACCTCGCCCGGCGCACAGCTGAGGGTGGCATCCAGCGGGATCGGCCCCTGCTGCCGCAGCCGGACGTGGATGCCCGGCTCAGCCATGGCGGCGCGCTTGCGCGCGCGATGACGCGAAATAGGCCGCGCCGATCGCAATCAGTGAAATCAGCAGCAGCGCCGCCGACATGATGCCCGCACCGGCATGGTCGAAAGCCTGCACGCGGTCGTAAATGGCGATGGCAATGGTCTGGGTCTCGCCCGGAATGTTGCCGCCGACCATCAGCACCACGCCGAACTCGCCCAGCGTGTGGGCGAAAGTCAGCACGACCGCCGACAACAGGCCCGACCATGCCAGCGGCAATTCGATGCGCCACAGCGTGCGCCAGGCCGACAGACCGCAACAGGCGGCGGCATCGCGTACTTCAGGTGCAATGGCTTCGAATCCGCGTTGTATCGGCTGGATGGCAAACGGCAGGTTGAAGATCACCGAGGCCACCAGCAGACCCTCGAAGTTGAACACCAGCGTCCTGCCCACCAGCGATTCGTAGATTCGCCCGACCGTGGAATCGCCGCCCATGGCCACCAGCAGGTAAAAACCGAGCACGGTAGGCGGCAGCACCAGGGGCAGTGCCAGCAGGGCCTCGACCCACGCCTTGCCCCGGAACTGCTTCACTGCCAGCAGCCGCCCCACGCCGATGCCGACCGGCAGGAGGATCAGTACCGTCCATGCGGCCAGTTCGAAGGACAGTTTGAGCGCGGACCAGTCCATGGCGATTTAATTTGAATCCGCCTGCGGCAGGGTAAAGCCGTAACGCACAAAGACCTCGCGCGCCGCAGGCTGCTGCAGCCAGGCGTAAAACGCACGCGCCGTATCCCCCGCCCCCTTGACCAGCACCATGCGCTGGCGCAGGGGATCGTGCAGTTCCTCGGGCAGCAGCACGTAGCGTCCCAGTTTCGCAAGCTGCGGCGCCAATGCCAGCGAATAGGCGAAAATGCCACCCTGCGTCGAGCCGCTGGCGGCAAACTGCGCCGCCTGCGACACGTTTTCGCCCAGCACCATGCGATCCCGCAGGCCGTCCCACAGGCCCAGCTTGCGCAAGGCCTGCTCGGCGGCACGCCCGTACGGCGCGTGCTCCGGATTGGCGATCGCGAAGCGGCGGATCTGTCCGGCGGCCAGCGCCTTCTTCAATCCGGCCATTGCGGTGTCGAGCTGTAACGGTGATCCCTGCGGCGCAAACAATACGATGCGACCCGTGGCATACAGTGTGCCGCGGTCTTCAGTGCGACCTGCGGCATGGAGTTTGAACACGAAACTTTCATCGGCCGACATGAACAACTGGAACGGCGCGCCCTGCGCAATCTGCTGGTAATAATTGCCGGACGAGCCGAAGGACAGGCGCAGTTCGCGCTTCGTATCTGCACGGAAACGCGTGGCAATTTCCTCGACCGCGAACTTGAGATCAGAAGCGGCGGCGATGGCCGGCACATCAGGCTGTGCGGCCGCCCCCTGCGAAAACAATAAAAATATCAATAAAAACAAATGCTTAAATAAAACCATCACAACACTCCTAAAGGCAGGCAAACCTTGCGGCTGCCCCCACCCTGCAAGGACACCTCAGTCACGCTGACGGGAATGCCGTAAAGCTGCTGCAATTGCTGGGCAGTCATCACTGTTGTGGTTTCACCGCAGGCCATCAGCCGCCCCTGATGCAGCATCGCCACCCGGTCAGCGCACAAAAACGCATGATCCGGATCGTGCGTCGACAGCAGCACACCGATGCCCTCGCCCGCCAGCGTGCGGATACGCTCCAGCACCCGCACCTGGTTGCCGAAATCGAGGTTTGCGGTCGGCTCATCCATGATCACGACGCGTGCCTCCTGCGCCAGAGCCCTTGCGATCAGCGTCAGTTGCCGTTCGCCGCCGGAGATCCGGGTATAGATGGCGTCCGCCAGATGGGTGATGCCCATGCGTTCAATGGCGGCCGCAGCTGCCATGTTGTCACGCGCGGAAGGCGCCGAGAACAGGCCGAGGTGTGCGGTGCGCCCCATCAGCACGGTTTCACGGACCGTGTAGGGGAAAAAGGCGCCATGGGCCTGCGGCACATAACTGATCTCCCGGGCGATTGTCGCGCGCTCCAGCCTGCCGGCATCGCGGCCGTTGATCAGCACCAGGCCCTCCTGCGGCGGCAGCAGGCCCAGCAGGGTCTTGAACAGTGTGGTTTTGCCACTGCCGTTGGGGCCGAGCAGGCATAACACCTCGCCATGCTCGAGCTGCAGCGTGACACCGCTGCCGACACGACGGCCGCGGTAACCGAAGCCCAGATTTTCTGCAGCCAGGCTCACTGCCTCCCCTTTCTCGCCGTCGTCAGCAGCCACAGGAACAGCGGCGTGCCGATGAAGGCCGTCAGCACGCCCAGCGGCACTTCGATGTCGGCTATGCTCCGCGCCAGCGTGTCCACGCCCACCAGGAAACCGGCCCCGAGCACTATCGATACCGGCAGCAGGCGTGAAAAATCCGGGCCGGTGACAAGCCGCGCAAAATGCGGGATGACCAGGCCGATCCAGCCGATGACACCGGAAATCGCCACCGCAGCGGACGTCATCAGCGTGGCACTGGCGATTACCGCGAGGTGGATGCGCACCGTCGACACCCCCAGCGCGCGCGCTTCCTCGTCATCCAGCGACAACACATTGATGCGCCAGCGCAGCAGCCACAGCGGCAACAGGCCGGCCAGCATCAGCGGGCCGGCCAGCCACAGATCACGCGGACTCACTGATGCCAGGCTGCCCAGCAACCAGAACGTGATGGCCGGCAACTGGTTATAGGGATCGGCGAGGTATTTCATCAGCGCGACAAAGGCGCCGAACAAGGAGCCCAGCACCACGCCGGCGAGCACCAGCACCAGCAAGGGATCATGGCCGCGCACTGCCTGTGCCACCACATAAACCATGGCCACGGCGGCGAGGCCGCCGGCCAAGGCCATGGACTGGATCGCCACCATGCCCAGCGACAGGAAGATACCCAGCACCGCACCGACAGCGGCACCGGCAGACACCCCGAGAATGTCGGGCGACACCAGCGGATTACGGAACAGGTTCTGGTAGGCGGCGCCGGCCGCGGCCAGCGCGGCGCCCACCAGCAGTGCCGCCAGCACCCGTGGGCCGCGGATCTGCAGCACCACGGTATCGATCGCCGGATCGAGTCCGTGCGGAGCCCCGCCCAGCCAGGCCCACAACACGCGCAGCAGATCGGCGAATGCGACCGGGTAGCGACCCGTTGCAAACGCCAGGCCCGTGACTGCAGCCAGGGCGGCGGCGGCAAGCGCGAAAACGAGAAAGGATCTGGCGTTCATGACATGCGTTACAGCCGCAGGCCGCCGCGACGCGCGATGTAAAGCATGAGGATGCCGAACAGGAATGCGATGCCGACATTCCATACCGCAAGGGCGGCGGTGCCCAGGGTGACAAATCGCTCACCCTTGTCGCGTGCCAGGTCGCAGGAACCCAGCGCCAGCTGCAGCCCGGCAAGGAACAGCATCACGCCCAGTGCCGGTTGCGGAAAAAGGCGCAGCAGCATGGCCAGCGATTCGCTGAAAGCGAGCGCCAGCACGATCAGCAGGATGCCCAGAATCACCGGTGCCCCGCCACTGCGTGCGCCAAAGCCGGTCTGTGCCGCCATGCCGCCGGCACCGTGGCACATCGGCACGGCGCCGATGAAACTGCCGAGGGTATTGATCAGCCCGGTGGAGACCGCCACCTGGCGCTCGGTGACGGGACGATCCGGAAACTCGCGGTTGCTGAACTCCACCGGGGCCAGCACGGCATTGCCCAGGGTCAGCGGCAACTGCGGCAGCGCCAGCAGCACGATGCCGGTCAGCACCGCTTCCCAGGACAACGCTCCGAAGGGCCATGCCGGCGCCACGAACCCGGGCTTCGCGGCGGCCAGCGCAGACGCCATGCCGGCATCGCTGAACAGGGCCCAGACCATGCCGCTGAGAATGATCAGCGCCATCGCGAAAATCGCCTTGCGCGCGAGCAGCAGGACGGTCAGCAGCAGCAGGGGTGCGGCAAACCATGGCGCGGAGGCCATCAGCTGCGTGCCCTGCAGCATGAACGCGAATCCCAGCCCCAGCGTGATGCCGATGATGACCGGACGCCCGACCCAGCGTACCACGCGGTCTGCTGTACCGGTCGCGCCCAGCGCCAGCCAGATCAGGCCGGTCGCCAGAGTGGCCACCGCGACGGCTTCCGGTGTGACTGTCGCGGTCTGTGCTGCGCCGGCAATCGATACTGCGCCGATGGCCTTCATCGGCTGCACCGCCACCGGGGTGCCGAAATAGCATCCGGCGGCTACCAGTGCAACGCCAAAGCCCAGCAGCATGCCGGCCGGCGCAACACCCACCACGGTCACATAAGCCAGCAGAAAAGGCACGAGGGTACCGAGGTCACCGAAAGCGCCTGACCATTCGCGGCTGTCGAAACGCAGCCGCGGCGCAGCACCGGGCGTGCCACCCAGCCGTTCTGGAGTAAGGGATTTCACAACCCCGGATGCTAACGCAGCCGCGATGGCTGCGCGCGTTCAGCGTCTGGCATTGGGGAAGAACAGCTGGTCGGCGCCGATCTTGTAGTCGGCGATGGCCTTCTGCCCCTCCGGCGAAACCACCCAGTCGATGAACGCCTGGCCGAGGTCTTTCTTGACATGGGCGTGTTTCGCCGGGTTGACCAGCATGATGCCGTACTGGTTGAACAGCTTCTGGTCCCCCTCGACGACGATCACAAGGTCGCCGCGGTTCTTGAACGACAGCCAGGTACCGCGATCAGCAAAGGCATAGGCGTTCATGCTGGAGGCGGTGTTGAGCGTCGGTCCCATGCCGGAACCGGTCTCGCGGTACCAGGTTCCCTTCCCGGTCTGCGGATCGATGCCGGCCGCCTTCCACAAGCGCAGTTCGGCCGCATGCGTGCCACTCTTGTCGCCGCGTGATGCGAAAGGCGCCTTGGCTGCCGCAATTTTCCGGTAACCGGCAACGATGTCCCTGGTGCCGGCAATTTTTGCCGGATCGGATTTCGGCCCGACCAGCACGAAATCGTTGTACATCACCTCGAAGCGCTGCACGCCGAAGCCGTCGGCGACAAATTTCTCTTCCGCGAACTTGTCGTGCACAAACAGCACGTCGGCATCGCCACG
The DNA here is from genome assembly GCA_019634975.1 of Burkholderiales bacterium. GTDB lineage: Bacteria > Pseudomonadota > Gammaproteobacteria > Burkholderiales > SG8-41. The sequence goes on along the minus strand of JAHCAI010000011.1, from coordinate 82,118 downwards.
GCGGCCCATGTCCAGCGCCTGGCCGGTGCCCTGAGCGACCACGCGCACCTGGATGCCGGTTTTTTTCTCGAATATGGGCAACATATGCTTGAACAGGCCCGACTGCTCGGTCGAGGTGGTCGAGGCCACTGTGATGAATTTCTGCTGCGCATGGACTGCCGGTCCCTGCATCAACCCGAGCAAGGCCAGCGCCAGTGCTGCCCCCCGTATTAACCTCATGGCAATTCTCCTCTGATGAAGGTGGCCGCTTCGGCTGAAACGGGTTCCCTGAAAAACCGGTCAATGGGCGTGTGCTCCATCAGGCGGCCGTTGCTGATAAACAGGATTTCGTCGCCCAGGCGCCGCGCCTGACCGAGGTTGTGCGTAGTCATGATGATCTTGGTGCCCGAGGCATGGATGGCCTGGATGATGCTTTCGATGTCCCGGGTTGATGCCGGGTCGAGATTGGCCGTCGGCTCGTCGAGAAACAGCACATCCGGTCCCAGCGCCCAGGCCCGCGCCAGCGCCAGCCGCTGCTGTTCGCCCCCGGAGAGCACCCGCGCCGGCCGGCCGGCATGCCGGGCCAGACCCACCACGTCCAGCACATCCATCGCGCGCAGTTCGCTCTCGTGATTCGATTTGCCGGCAAGTTTCAGGCCGTAGACCACGTTGGCCAGCGCCGAGCGGCGCAGCATCACCGGGCGCTGGAACACCATGGCCTGGTGGCGGCGCGGGTCGCCGTTGCGCAGACCATGCCAGATGACACGGCCGCCGGACGGCTGCAGCAGGCCGTGGCAGAGGCGCATCAGCACACTCTTGCCGGCGCCGTTGGGCCCGAGGATGATGGTCCGCGGCCCGGCCTCGATGCGGGCCGAGACGCCGCGGATGATCGGCGTGGCGCCGACGCTCAATGCCAGCTGATCGAGTTCCAGGGGCAGCATCTCAGCCGTACCTCCGCTGCGCCACTTCACGCAGCAAGGCCGCCGCCGCATTGAGCAGCAGCACCAGCCCGATCAGCACGATGCCCAGTCCCAGGGCCAACGGCAGGTCGCCCTTGCTGGTCTCCAGAGCAATGGCGGTGGTCATCACCCGGGTCACGCCGTCGATATTGCCGCCGACAATCATCACCGCCCCCACTTCCGCCGCGGCGCGGCCGAAACCAGCGAGCAGGATGGTCAGCAGCGAAAACCGGGTGTCCCAGATCAGTGTCATTGCCGCGTTCAGGCGACCTGCTCCGAGCGAACGCAGCTGCTCGTCATATTCACGCCAGGCGTCCTCGATGGTTTGCCGCGACAGCGCTGCGATGATCGGCAGGATCAGCAGGGTCTGCGCAATGACCATCGCCGTTGGCGTGAACAGGATGCCGAGGGGACCCAGGGGGCCGGCGCGTGACAGCAGCAGGTAGACCAGCAGCCCCACCACCACCGGCGGCAGGCCCATCAGCGCGTTCAACAGCACGATCAGCGCCTGGCGGCCCGGAAAGCGCTCGACGGCGATCACGGCGCCCAGCGGCAGGCCGATGCAGGTCGCAATCAGAACCGCACTGAGGCTGACCTGGAGGCTCAGTCCGACAATCTGCACCAGGGTCGCGTCAAATCCGGCAATCAGTGCCCAGGCAGCGGCAAAGGCTTCCCACAGGCTGGTCATGCAAGAAATCTCATGATTAGTGATCGTCAATCATCTCGGATCATGGGAGAATCCATAACATGCAAAAACTTGCAAGTATGAATGTCTCCGCCCAAATCCGCTGGACACTCGGCGACCTCGAGATAGAACCCCGGCTGGTCGCCCTGATGGAAGCGGTGGCCCGTCACGGCAACCTGCAGGGCGCGGCGCGCAGCGCGGGGCTCTCCTACCGCCATGCCTGGGGCCTGTTCGAGGCAGCCGCCAGGCAGCTGGGCCAGCCCCTGGTGCTGCGCCAGCAGGGCCGCGGCACCATCCTTGCACCACTGGGCGCGCGCCTGCTGGAGGGCATGGTTGACGTCAACGGCAGTCTGGCGGCCGCACTGCGCGAGGGGGAAGCACGGATGGCCGGACATCTGGCGCATGCGGCACACGTCGCCGGCACGTCGGACCGGGTCACCCTGCATGCCAGCCATGACCTCGCACTTGCGCAGATGCGCGACATGGTCGCGCGCCAGAATGGCTTCGAACTGACGCTCAGTTTCCACGGCAGCCTCGACTGCCTGGCGGCGCTGCGCCGCAAGCAATGCGACCTCGCGGGGTTTCACCTGCCAGCGATTCCCGGGACGCGCACACTCGCAGCGCAGTTCCTGCCGTACCTGCGGCAAAAAGGCTTGCGGGCAGCACACCTGTTCGACCGCACCCAGGGCCTGATGGTGGCTGCGGGCAATCCGAAGGGGCTGAGCCGGCTGAATGATCTTGCCGGCGGCAAGGTCCGCTTCGTCAACCGCCAGCCGGGATCAGGAACCCGCCTGTGCCTCGATTTCCTGCTGGCGCAGCAGGGCATACAGCCCGCCGGCATCCATGGCTACAGCCACGAGGAATTCACCCATGCCGCAGTCGCGGCGACTGTGGCGAGCGGCATGGCCGATGCGGCCTTCGGCATCGAGGCCGCGGCCCGCGAACAGGGACTGGATTTCGTGCCCGTCGTCAACGAGCACTATTACCTTGCCGCGCGCAATGCGGTGCTGCAACGCGCCGGAGTGCGCAGCCTGCTGGCCTGGCTCGACAGCCGTGATTTTCGCCGCCTGGTCAATGGGCTGGCCGGTTACCGCTCGGTCGCCGCACTGCACTGGGTCGATGCGGCCGATGTCATCGAATGAGCACGCACCCCTGCTAGAATTCGTCCATCCCCGCATCCGAGGAATGTGTCATGAGCAATGCCCCGACACTGCGCGAACTGTCCTGCGCCGACGACTATGATCCGAATTCGATGCCCGTGCCCAAGGCGCGGGAGGTCATCGCCCGCTTCCTGTCTCCGGTCACCACCGTCGAACGCCTTGCCGTGCGCGCCGCGCTGGGCCGGATTCTTGCCCAAGACCTGGTATCGCCGGTCGACGTGCCGTCCCACGACAATTCGGCGATGGACGGTTATGCCCTGCGCTTCGCCGACCTCAAGGCCGACGGCAAGGCCAGCCTGAAAATCGTCGGCAGCGCCTTTGCCGGCGCGCCCTATCCCGGAGCGCTGAAGGCCGGCGAGGCCGTGCGCATCATGACCGGTGGCGTGGTTCCCGCGGGTGCCGACACCATCGTCATGCAGGAGCATGCCGAAGTGCAGGATGCAAATGTGATCATCGGCGGCGGCCACCGGCTGGGGCAGAACCTGCGCAAGGCGGGCGAGGACCTGCAGCGCGGCCAGCCCGCGCTGCGCCGCGGACAGCCCCTGCGGCCCGCCGAGATCGGGTTGATCGCCTCGCTCGGCATCGCCGAAGTCCCGGTCTACCGCCGGCTGCGCGTCGCATTCTTCTCCACCGGCGACGAACTGGTGTCCATCGGTTCGCCGCTGGGCGAAGGCCAGATCTATGACAGCAACCGCTACACCATCCATGGCATGCTCACGCGGCTGGGCTGCGATGTGATCGACATGGGCGTGGTGCGCGACGATCCGAAGCTGCTGGAGGCGGCGTTCCGCGAGGCGGCCGCGGTGGCCGACGTGGTGATCACCAGCGGCGGCGTGTCGGTCGGCGAGGCCGATTTCGTCAAGGTACTGCTGAACAAGCTCGGTGAAGTGGTGTTCTGGAAAATCGCGATGAAACCCGGCCGCCCGCTCGCCTACGGAAAGATCGGCCATGCGCACTTCTTCGGGCTGCCCGGGAATCCGGTATCGGTGATGGTGACCTTCTACCAGTTCGTGCGCGATGCGCTGCTGAAGCTCTCCGGCCGCGACCCCATAGACCCGCTGCCCACGTTCAGCGTGCCCTGCACGTCAACGCTGAAGAAGGCGCCGGGCCGCACCGAATTCCAGCGTGGCATCCTGTCGCGCGATGCAGCCGGCAGGCTCAGCGTCCGCGTCACCGGCGAACAGGGTTCCGGCATTCTGCGCTCGATGTCCGAGGCCAACTGTTTCATCATCCTGCCTACCGAGCAGGGCAACGTCACGCCGGGCACGACGGTCGAGGTGCAGGTGATGGAAGGCGTCATCTAGACCGGCGACGCCGCTCGCCCACGAAACCCTTCAGGAGGCTCCATGCCCGCCTACTGGCTCGCCCGCTGCAAAATCAACGACCCCGTCGAGTACAAGAAGTACACCGACCTCGTGCCCGGCATCATCGCCAGGTTCGGCGGCAAGGTGCTGGCCCGCGGGGGCAGGCACCAGATCATGGAGGGCACCGACCGGTTTCATCGCTTTGTCGTCATAGAATTCCCGACGATGGAGCAGGCGGTAAAATGCCATCAGTCGCCGGAATACCAGTCTGCAGCCGCGTTCCGGCGCGCCCCCGGTGTAGGAGAAGTCGAACAGGTCATCGTCGAATCCGGAGATGCCACTCCGGTTTGAAAACAGCAGGAGACATTGCATGCCCGTCAGCCACCTCGAACATTTCCTTATCCAGACCGCCGACATCAAGGCCACACGCGACTGGTATGTCGACGTGCTGGGGTTCCGCGAAGGCCCTCATCCCGATTTCAAGTTTCCGGTGGTCTGGCTCTACCTCGGCGACACCGATGTGCTGCACCTGACGCAGGGCGGCAAGAATGTCAGTGAGAATCGCAAGGCCTACCTGGGCCAGCAGTCCGATGCCGTGCATGGCAGCGGCGTGGTCGACCACGTGGCCTTCCGCTGCACGGGGCTGCGCGAAATGATGGAGCATCTGCACAGCCGCAAGGTCGAGTTCCGCCAGCGCATGGTCAGTGATCAGGGCCTGTTCCAGCTGTTCCTGCTCGATCCCAACGGCGTCAAAGTCGAACTCAATTTCGCCAATGCCGAGGCCGAAGGCATCACGCCCGAGCTGATGGCCTCCGCACTGCCGGCATGAGCGCAGCGCAATGGCCGGTGCGCCAGTACCACTATCTGTCCGAAAAAAGCCACGTTCACCCCTTCCTCGTCGACCTGTGGGGTGAAGTTGCACAGGCGACGGGAGGCCGCGTCACGGCAACCGTGATCGCGGGCAATGCCGGCCTGCCGCCCACCCACCAGGCGGTCGTCGATCTGCTGGTGTCCGGCGACATCGAGTTTTATGTGCTGATGGGAGGGCTGCTCGGCCCGATGCTGCCGGCGATGGAAATTCAGGGCCTGCCCTTCGCCTTCGAGAGCCACCAGCAGGTGCATCGCACCCTCGACGGCCCCCTCGGCGACCACCTGCGCGGCGAACTGCGCGCCAAGGGCATCCATGCGCTGCCCCACGGCCTGCTGGAGAACGGATTCCGCCACATCTCCACCGTGGACCGGCCGATCGAGAAAGCAGCCGACCTTGAAGGCCTGAGAATCCGCATTCCTGAAGGAAAAATGTTTGCCGATGCCTTCGAGAGCCTCGGCGCAGTGCCGGTCGAAGTCAACGTGCTCAAGCTGTACGACGCCCTGAAGAACCGCGACATCGATGCCCAGGAAAACCCCTTGTCTATCACCGAGGCGCTGAAGCTGCATGAAGTCACACGCCATGTCGCGCTGACCTCGCACATGTGGTCGGGCTTCAACCTGATTGCCGGCCGGCGCTTCTGGGACTCGCTGCCCGGGGATATCCGGCAAACCATCGAAAACATCGCACGCCGGCACGTCGCACGCCAGCGCGCACATACCGACGCGCTGAATCGCAACCTTGAATCGCGGATCGGCGACTGGGGAATGAAAGCGACGACGGTCGATCGCGGGGATTTCCGCAAGCGCCTGCGGGAGGCCGGCTTCTATCGGCGCTGGCGCGCGATCACCGGGGAAAAAGCCTGGCAGTTGCTTGAAGCCAGTGTCGGAAAAATATCATAACTACTTGTTTTTATTTATATTTTAAGCCCGTCGTAGCAGAAAAAAGCCCGGCGCACCGGGCTTGCTGCAAATGTCGGGGCACAGCAGTTACTTTTTCCCGGCCGCCGGCGCGCCGCCCTTCTGCTTCTTGTATCGGTCTGCGACCCTGTCCTGGGCCTTTGCCAGCAGATCCGCCTCCTTCTTCGCCGCTTCGGCAGCCTTCTTCTTGGCAGCCTCCGCTGCCGCCGGATCCACCGGCGGTGGCGCAGGCAGTTTCGCCGAAGCGACCCCGAACATGCCAAGCATCAATGCCGCAGTGACCGTGATTGCTCCTTTGGGCGTCTTCATGCTTTCCATCCCTCCTTCATCGCTGAGGCCACGGCGGGACTTGCCGCTCCGCCGCCACCCCTGTTCCCGGTCACGGCCTCGCGGTACCAGTATTCGTGGTGTTCCTTCGCCCAGGTCTCGTCCACATAGCCCGTGCGCATCGACTCATAAGCGCCTTCGACTCCGATCGTGCCCATGTAGATATGGCCCAGTGACAGCGTCATGAACACGATTGCGGCAATGGCGTGAATCACGTTCATCTGCTGCATCAGCTCCCGGCCCTGTCCGAAGTTCGGGAAATTCAGCACGAGTCCGGTGACGCTGACCACCACCCCGAGCAGCGTGACCCCCAGCCAGAACCAGGCTTTCTCGCCGGCATTGAAGCGTCCGGAAGGGACATGGGATCCCGAGAACAGGCCGCCGGCCCTGGCAAGCCACTGCAAGTCCTGCGCCTTCGGCAGATTGTCCTTCACGAAAGTGATGAACATCAGCACCGTGCAGAACGCAAACACCGGTCCGGCGAAATTGTGGAGCAGCTTGGAAGCGGTCGCCAGCCAGGAAAACAGGGTGTAGCCGGTGACCGGCAGCAGTATGTGCTTGCCGAAGAGAATCACAATGCCGGTCACCGCCAGCAGGACAAAACTGATTGCGGCACCCCAGTGCACCATCCGGTCCCAGGCACCGAAGCGCAGCAGCTTCCTGCCGGTGGGTTTCTCGTGCAGCCTGATCGGACCCTTCAGAGCATAAAACGCGCCGATGATGATCATCATCGCCACGATCAGCCAGCCGCCGTAGATGGTGATCGGGCCGTTGCGCAGCTGCCGCCATGTCTCGCCGGCAGGCAGCATCAGCACCTCGGTCTCGACCCCGCGCACCTGCGTGGTCTGGTACGGATTGTCGCCGCCGCGCACATCCCTCCACATCGGTGCATTGTTGCCCGGCTGCACCTGCTGGCGTGCCGCCTGTTCCTGTGCCGAACTCGTGTCAGCCGCCACTGCGGGGATCGACAACGCCGCACACAGTGCACAGGACGCGGCGACCAGCCATTGCTTAAGGACTGCCTGCATGGCTCCTCCTTTGATTGTTCAGTTACCGCTGACGCGTACGTATTCGTTCTGGCCGACAGTACGCGCCCTGATGGCTTTTTCCCAGGCAACACGGTCGTTCTTGAACTGGGCGTTGTCCCAGGGCTGCTTGTCCGGCTTGCCCTGGTACTGGCCCTGCTTGTAGACGGTGACCTGCGTCTTTTCACCGCAGCCGGCCAGCAACAGGAAGCTGCCGGCAACGGCCGAAACGAGGAGTTTTTTCATGACTTGGCTCCCGCAGGCGGCGTCGGTGCCCTTTCCGGTTTGCCATAGGCGGTGCCCCAGCCCCAGACTTCGGCACCCTTGCCGCGTTTCAGCACGCGGTTGCGGTAAATGTCCGCCACCACGTCGCCGTCGCCACCCAGCAGCGCCTTGGTCGAGCACATCTCGGCGCAGGCCGGCAGCTTGCCTTCGGACAGGCGGTTGCGGCCGTATTTCTGGAATTCCGCCGCAGAGTTGTCGGCCTCGGGCCCGCCCGCGCAGAAAGTGCACTTGTCCATCTTGCCGCGCATGCCGAAAGCGCCGTCCTGCGGAAACTGCGGTGCGCCAAAGGGGCAGGCGTAGAAGCAGTAGCCGCAACCGATGCAGAGGTCCTTGTCATGCAGGACCACGCCCTCCGAGGTCTTGTAGAAGCAGTCGACCGGGCACACCGCCATGCACGGTGCATCGGAGCAGTGCATGCAGGCGACCGAGATCGATTTCTCGCCGGGCAGGCCATCGTTGAGCGTCACCACCCGGCGGCGGTTCACGCCCCAGGGCACCTCGTGCTCCTGCTTGCAGGCGGTTACGCAGCCGTTGCACTCGATGCAGCGCTCGGCATCACACAGGAATTTCATTCTGGCCATGTTGTTCTCCTGGTTCTCTGTTCGTTACGCCTTGGACACCTGGCACAGCGTGGTCTTGGTTTCCTGCATCATGGTCACGATGTCGTAGCCATAAGTGGTCGCCGTGTTGACCGCCTCGCCGCGCACAATGGGTTCCGCGCCCGCCGGGTAATACTTCTTCATGTCCTCCCCCATCCACCAGCCGGCAAAGTGGAAAGGCAGGAACACGGTGCCCGCGCCGACACGCTCGGTGACCAGCGTCTTGACCTTCAGCCGCGCCTTGGTCGGCGACTCGACCCAGACGTACTCGTTGTTGCGCACCCCGCGGTCATTGGCGTCCTTCGGGTTGATCTCGACGAACATCTCCTGCTGCAGTTCTGCCAGCCAGGGATTGGAGCGCGTCTCGTCGCCGCCGCCCTCGTACTCCACCAGCCGGCCGCTGGTCATGATCAGCGGGTACTGCTTGCCGGCATCCTTGTTGGCGTCCTGCACCGTCTTGAACAGCACCGGCAGGCGCCAGCGGTTCTTCTGGTCGGCGTGGGTCGGATACTTCTCGATCAGGTCGGGACGCGGGCTGTACAGCGGCTCGCGGTGCAGCGGCACTGCATCCGGGAAGTTCCATACCACCGCTCGTGCCTTGGCATTGCCGAAGGGATGGCAGCCGTGCTCCTTCATGAATACTCGGATCATGCCGCCCGAAGGATCGGTCTTCCAGTTCTTGCCCTCGGCCGCCTTCTTTTCGTCCTCGGTGAGTTCGTCCCACCAGCCGAGTTTCTTCAGCAGCACGTGGTCGAGTTCGGGATAGCCGGTCGTCAGGTCGGCGCCCTTGGAGTGCGAGCCGTCCTCGGCCAGCAGGTTGACGCCGTCCTTCTCGACGCCGAAATTGGCGCGGAAGTTGCCGCCGCCGTCCATCACGTGCCGGTCAGTCTGATACAGGTTAGGCGAGCCCGGATGTTTGATGGCGGGCGTGCCGAAACACGGCCATGGCAGGCCGAAGTAGTCGCCGTCCAGCACGTAGCCGGTCTTGGCATCCTTGCCGCCCTTCGCGCGCAGTGTCTTGATGTCGAACACATGCATGTTGCGCATATGGGCCTGCAGCCGTTCCGGCGACTGGCCGGTGTAGCCGATGGTCCATACGCCGCGATTGATCTCGCGCAGCGTATCCTCCATGTCCGGTTCGTCCATGCCGCCCTTGCCCTTGGTGAGTTTGATCTTGGCGGTGAACTCCTTGGCGAAGCCGAATTTCTGCGCCAGCTGGTACATGATCATGTGGTCGGTGCGCGCCTCGAACATCGGCTCGATGACCTTCTCGCGCCACTGGATGGAGCGGTTCGAGGCGGTGCAGGAGCCCGCGCACTCCAGCTGCGTCGCGGCAGGCAGCAGGTACACCCCGTCCTTGCGCGCCATGGCTGCCATCGCCGCAGTCGCCGAGGGATAGGGGTCGATGACCACCAGCGTGTCCAGCTTCTTGATCGCGTCAATCATCTCCTTGCCGCGGCTCTGGCTGTTCGGTGCATGGCCCCAGAACACCACCGCGCGGACATTGTGGTCCTGGTCGATCAGCTCGTTTTTCTCCAGCACCGCATCAATCCAGCGCGACACCGTGATGCCCGGCTTGGTCATCATGCCCGGTGCGAACTGCTTCTTGATCCACTCGAAATCGACGCCCCAGACATTGGCGAAATGTTTCCACGAGCCCTCGGCGATGCCGTAATAGCCGGGCAGCGAGTCCGGGTTCGGCCCGACGTCGGTCGCACCCTGAACGTTGTCATGGCCGCGGTAGATGTTGCAGCCCCCGCCGGAAACACCGACGTTGCCCAAGGCGAGCTGCAGGATGCAGGAAGCCCGCACGATGGCATTGCCGTTGGTATGCTGGGTCTGGCCCATCGCCCAGACGATGGTGCTGGGCCTGTTCTTGGCCATCTTCTCGGCAACGTCGCGGACCTCGGCTTCCTTCATGCCGGTGACTTCCTCGACCTTGTCGGGGGTCCACTTCGCGGCCTCCTCCTTCACCTTGTCCATGCCGTAGACACGGGCCTTGATGTAGTCCTTGTCTTCCCAGCCGTTCTTGAAAATGTGGTGCAGCATGCCCATCAGGAAAGCCACGTCGGTTCCCGAGCGGATGCGGTAGTAGGTGTCGGCCTTGGCCGCGGTGCGGGTGAAGCGCGGATCGACGACGATCACCTTGGCGCCGTTCTCCTTCGCGTGCAGCGTGTGCAGCATCGACACCGGATGCGCCTCGGCCGCGTTCGAACCGAAGAACAGGATGCACTTCGAGTTCTGCTCGTCGTTGTACGAATTGGTCATCGCGCCATAGCCCCAGGTGTTCGCGACGCCGGCGACCGTGGTCGAGTGGCAGATCCGCGCCTGGTGGTCCATGTTGTTGGTGCCGAAAAAGGACACGAACTTGCGCAGCAGGTAGGACTGCTCGTTGTTGTGCTTGGAGGAACCGATCCAGAAGGTCGCGTCGGGTCCGGATTCCTTGCGCACCTTCAGCAGGCGGTCGCTGACCTCGGTCAGCGCCTGGTCCCAGGAGATTTTCTCCCACTTGCCGTCCTTCAGCTTCATCGGCGAACGCAGGCGGTGGGAGATCTCGTGCATGCCGTGTTCGCGGATCGAGGCGCCCTTGGCACAGTGCGCGCCGAGGTTGATCGGCGAATCAAACACCGGTTCCTGGCGAACCCAGACGCCGTTCTGGACCACCGCATCGATTGCGCAGCCGACCGAACAGTGGGTGCAGATCGTGCGCTTGACCTCGACCGTGCCGCCTGCGGCCTTCTCCGCGGCCTCGGCCTTGCGCATGACCGGGAAAGGCAGCTGGGACAGCGCCGCGGCGCCGCCGGCGGCCATGCCGCTTCGCTTGAGGAAAGTGCGGCGGTCGATGGTGCTGCCGAGGAAGGCTGATGCGCCGCGCGCAAGCCGGCTCGGTGCGACGGCAGTCTGGCTTGATTTCCGGGTGAGTAACATGGCGCGCTCCTCAGACCTTGGTGGTTTCGTAATAACGGCGGACATGCGCCGTCAGCTGGTAGCCCTTGCCCTGCTTCGCCGCCTGCTTGTCCTCAGGGGCCGTTTCGCCGGCCGTCCTGGTGGCGACCACGGCGGCGGCGGCCACACCGCCGGCACTTGCGGCAACAAGAAACTTTCTGCGGCTCAGTTGGGTGCTCATGTCGTTCCTCCTTCAGGCAAGCTCGAAATATTCGGATTCGTTGGCAAAAAAGGCTGCGGCAAACCGGGAAACGCTGCGGTAAAACGAAGTCTGGCCGGCACCGTCCAGCGCGGCGCACAGTGCTGCAAACCACGGCGCCAGATAGCTGCGGAAAAAAACCTGCTGCGCCGCGAATGAAACGTCCGGCGCGGCATCATCGACGATCAGCCCGCGCATCACGTCGCAGAGTGCGGATATGTGGTCCTCGTATTCCACGGCTTCATCGGAGCGCCGGTAACCGAGTTTCACCAGGTCATCGCGCAACTCGGCCAGCAGGTGGCCCTTGCGCCTGCCCTGCATGTAGCTAGAGGCATACAGCGACACCGGCGGACGCCCGGTGCTGACAAAGGCCTCGTCGAATTCGCTGCGGATGGCCTCGGCATCCGCCTGTGCCGCGGTATCGGCCAGCGCCTGCCACGCGTCATGCAATTCGCCGGCGCTTTCGCCGATCACATCGCGAGAATCGGCGATCCGTTGCAGCAGTTCGGGGCCGGGCGCGGCGATAAAGAGATGGCTCAGCAGGCCGTAGAGCGCACTACGGATGCCGTCACCATCCTCCCTTGCGGAAGATGCGGGCACAGCCTGCCGGTCTGACATTGCCGTCGCGCTGATCATTTTCTGCCGTCGCAGCCAATATGTGAAACAGTGCCTATCTTAGGTGCGTTTTTTCCAAACTTCCACCCTCATCGCAGCAAAGACGGCCGCTATTGAACAGGACCGTTCAAAGATCATTTATGTTGCCATGCCGCGAATTCTGCAGCAGGTCGACGACCCGGCAATCCGCGCACATCTTGATGCGATCCAGCGCGCCTGGCTCGGCAAACATTGAATGCTGGCCCAGCCGCGACAACATGCCATCGACCATCTGCTTGGTTCCAAAAGGTTTTCCGCACTTAATGCAGTCAAAGGCCTGTGCCTCGTTGAGAGTCCGTGCCGCCTTTGCCTGAGCGGCCAGCAGCAGGCGCGGCTGCAGCGACAAGGCCTGTTCCGGGCATGTGCGTACGCACAATCCGCATTGCACGCAATTCTGTTCAAGGAAACGCAGGGCCGGCGTTTCCTTGGAATCGAGCAGCGCGCCTTCTGGACAGGACCCGACGCAGGCCATGCAAAGGGTGCATTTTTCCTTGTTCACCGCGACGCTGCCGTAAGGCGCACCCGATTTCAGAGCAATCGAGTCGGTCTTTTTTGGTGCATGGGTGCGCAGGTGGTCGAATACGAAATCCAGCGTTCCGCGCTTGTCGTTGCCCAGGTTGAAGCCCGCCTCGGGCAGCGATGCCGGGCGCGGCAGGGTCCACAGTCGGCGCTCCGCCTCGGCCCAATCACTGACCGGCAACCAGCAGGCGCGCTCGCCCTCGTAGCCGAATCCCGCGAGCAGTTCCTGCGCCAGTGCAACCTGGCGTTCGCCGGCTTCGACATAAGCCGCTACTTCCGAGCCTGCGCCGAGCACGACCACCTGTGCCGCACCCAGCGCAATGGCGCCGAGCATCAGGTCAATGCCGATGGCCGCCACATGCAGCACCTCGACCGGAATCAGGTCCGCCGGCAGCCCCCTGCCCCGGCGCGCCAGCAGTGCGAGCAATTCGCGGCCGTCGCCGCCGTTGTGAAACAGCAGGCGCGGATTGCGGCCGCCTGCGGCGCGGTAGGCTTTCAGTGCTGCCTTCAGCCGCGCCCCGTTATCGGCCACGCGCGGGTACGCATAAGTCATGGCCCCCGAGGGACAGACCGTCGCGCAACCGCCGCAGCCCATGCACAAATGCGGTTCGACCTCGATCCTGTTTTCCTTCAGCACACTGCGGATTGCGCCGGTGGAACAGACGTCGATGCACTGTGTGCAGCCGGTGATCCCGGAGCGGGCGTGGGCGCAGACCTTCTCGCGATAGACAAAGAATTTCGGCTTTTCGAAGTGTCCTGTAAGCTGCGCCAGCCTGCCCGCGGCCAGCGCCTGCTCCAGCGGATCCCGGCCCGGCGCGAAATATCCCTGCGGCGGCTGTTCCGTGCGGATGTGCGGCGTGTCGTCAAGATCGAGGATGAGGTCGAAACGGTCCTCGCGCGGCGACTCACCGCGGCCGAAGTCGATCGCCTGCACCGTGCCGCAGGCGCTGACGCATTTGCGGTGGCTTTTGCATTTTTGCAGGTCAATCTGGAAACTGAAATCGATGGCCTGCTCGGGGCAGGCCTCGATGCAGGCGCCGCAGCGCGTACAGGCTTCGAGGTCGATGGGGTTGCGCTGAGTCCACTGGACCGAAAAGGCGCCGAGATAACCGGACAGCGCGCCGACCCTGCCCGACAAAACTGGGTAACGGCGTTCGTCCGGCAGTTCCGCGCCGCGCCCGTCGTCGCTCATCAGCACCGTCACCGAAAACTGCTCCGCCAGCCGGCCGGCCCAGGGCAGTGCCGCTGCGCCGGGACCGATGATCAGCAGTTCATTTCCCGCTTCATAGTTCACCGTCGGCACCGGCTCCGGATCGGGCAGATCGGCCGCCGCAATCAGCGCCGCCATCTTTGCCGAAGCCCGGGCGCCCTCTTCCGACCAGCCTGCGGTTTCCCGGATGTTGACGAAACGGATAGCGCCCTGCCCGCCCATTTCCTGATGCAGCGCCGAGAACAGCGGCGCTTCCTGGGTGCAGCCGACCAGCAGGTCGTCGCCGGATTTCACCGCGGCCTCGAAGCTGCCGAGGTGATGCCGGCAGAGTTCGCTGCGCACCGGCGGCAGTTCACCTTCGCCCAATGCGCCGGCAAGCGCCTTGCCGTCGACGGTCATGGTCTTGTTGCAATTGCAAAGCAGCGTTTTGTGCCTCATGGGGAATCCGCTGAAAAGAAAGTGTGCGCAGTCTACGCGGTTTGCGGCGGCGCCCCGGATTCATCGTCGGGTTTCTGCGCCACCGGTGCGGGCTCCGCCGTGTTCTCCACCGGCGACGGCGTGGCCTCCGCCTCCCCTGCGGCCAGCGCCGCGGCTTCCGCCGCCTGCGTCTCGATTTCCTGCTGCGGCGTCATTGCGCGCCGCTTCTGCGCCTCATCGTCCGTTTCCTGCGCCCAGCCGAGTATCTTCTGCGCCTGCTTCAACTCCGCGAGCATCGCGGCAGGCAGCGGGTCGGAGACCGAATAGTCGTCGATATAGACATCGAGTCCGTCCATCACGTTGAAATGCGGATCACTGAACATTTTTTTCAGCGCCGCGCGGCGCAGGGTCTCGTCGACCTTCGGATGCAGGAAACCGCGGTAATCGGAGCCGATGCCAAGTTCCTCCAGCGGAGGCAATTTGGGCGCTTCTTCCGCGGTGGCCGGCGCCGGTGGCGCCGGCGGCTTCAGCGCCTCCTCGCGCGCCTCGCGCTTGCGCCGCGACCAGCGGGAAAGGAATTCTTCCGGGGTTTCGGCGGATTTGCGCTCGGTATCGGCCATCGTGCTCGTGGATTTCAATCGGGTCGCCAGTTGCCCATGCGCCCCTTGTCCCTGCTGGTCGCATACCGTGCCTTCTTGCGCGGCTCGGGCTTGTAGTGCAGTTCGCAGAATTGCGCGAGCCAGGGCAGCAGTTCCATCGGCAACGCAACTCCGTCGACGCTCTCGCCGCTGTCGAGCCAGCGCGAGCCCTCGTGGTAACTCACGGTCAGCAGCTGCGGCGTCGCCCGCCCGTCCTCCATGCGCCACAGCACGAACACCTTCGGCTGCGGCGACGTGATGTTCATGTAATACCCTTCGGCCTCGTCGCGCTGCAACGCGATCTGCAGCCCCGGATACAGCATCTCCAGGCGCCCATCGGCATCCTCGACCAGCACCCGCGGCGGCGCCTCGGGATCAAGGTCGGGCAGCACGCCTTTGACCTCCCATTTTTCGCTGGCCCAGCGGTTGTTCAGCGGCGTGCGCATCATCACCACGGCGGCAGCCCAGCGCGGGGTCACGGATGTCGGGGATTCGGACATGAGGGTCATTCTGCGGGAGAAGCGCGCACGAAACAATCCTGCAGTGCAGCTAAATACCTGATTTGCAAGTGTTGTCATCCTTGCAACTGATGATTCGACTTTGCCATAATCAAAGCCCCTCCGGAATCCGCACATGACCCTGATGCCATCCGCAGCATTGAACGCAGCAAGCCGCGACCGCCTGGGCCGTCCGCTGCGCGACCTGCGCATCTCGGTGACCGACCGCTGCAATTTCCGCTGCGTCTACTGCATGCCGAAGGAGAAGTTCGGAGCCGATCACCAGTTTCTCGAACGCAAGGCCCTGCTTTCCTTCGAGGAGATCACGCGGCTGGCGCGGCTGTTCACACAGCTCGGCATCGAAAAAATCCGCCTTACCGGCGGCGAGCCCCTGGTTCGCCGCGGCATCGAGCAGCTGATTGGCATGCTCGCCTCGATCCCCGGCCTCGACCTGACACTGACCACCAACGGCTCGCTCCTTGCCAGGAAGGCAACAGTCCTGCGCGCCGCGGGCCTGAAGCGCGTCACCGTCAGCCTCGACTCGCTCGATGACGCCGTGTTCAAGGCGATGAACGACGTTGATTTTCCGGTAGCGAAGGTGATCGAAGGCATTGATGCCGCAGCAGCAGCCGGCCTGACACCGATCAAGGTCAACATGGTCGTCAAACGCGGCGTCAATGAGCACAGCATCCTGCCGATGGCGAAATTTTTCCGCGAGCGCGGCCACATCCTGCGCTTCATCGAATACATGGATGTCGGCGTCACCAACGGCTGGCGCATGGACGACGTGGTCAGCGCACGCGAAATCGTCGATATCGTCTCCCGCGAAATGCCGCTGGAACCGGCTGATCCCAACTACACCGGCGAAGTCGCCGAGCGCTGGCGCTACAGCGACGGCCCCGGCGAGATCGGCGTCATCGCCTCGGTGACCCAGGCCTTCTGCCGTGACTGCACCCGGGCACGCATCTCCACCGAGGGCCAGCTATACACCTGCCTCTTCGCCACCTCCGGCCACGACCTGCGCGCGCTGCTGCGCGGCGGCGCCAGCGACGAGGCCATCCTCGCCAGGATCGGCGGCGTATGGGGCGCGCGCGACGACCGCTATTCCGAAATCCGCGGCCAGCAGACCCAGCCGCTGAAAAAAATCGAGATGTCCTACATCGGCGGCTGACCCGGATTCCCTCTCCCCCAGAATATCCCCTCTCCCCGCAAACTTGCGGGGAGAGGACCAGGGTGAGGGGCAACAAAAGCCATTAGCCATACCCCCGTGCCCAAGCCCGAAATCACCAAAGCCACCCGCCCCCTCACCGTCGAAGTCGAATCGATCAACGAGCACGGCGAGGCCGTCGCCACGCCCATTGCCGGCGAACACCCGCTGACGATCTACCTCGACAAGCGCGAGATCGTCACGCTGATGACGCTGGGCCAGCATCCGGAAGCGCTGGTGCTGGGCTACCTGCGCAACCAGCGGCTGGTGCCGTCTGTGGAACACATCGCCGCGGTGCAGGTCGACTGGGAAACCCAGTCTGCCGCCGTCACCACGCGCAAGGCGGTAAAGGGACTCACGAAGAAGATGAGCAAGCGCACCGTCACCACCGGCTGCGGCCAGGGCACGGTGTTCGGCGACCTGATGGAGGAAATCGACAGCATCCAGCTGCGCGACGACGTGCGCCTCGGGGAAACAGGCCTCTATGCCCTGCTCGACGCCGTGCGCCGCCACGAAACCATCTACAAGAGCGCCGGCGCGGTGCATGGCTGCGCGCTGGCAGCGGTCAACGGCGACAGCGCCGAGATCCTGCACTTCGTCGAGGACGTCGGCCGTCATAACGCCGTGGACGCCATCGCCGGCCTGATGTGGCTGGAGGACATCGACGGCTCGGACAAGGTGTTCTACACCACCGGCCGCCTGACCTCGGAAATGGTGATCAAGGCCGCGCAGATGCGCATCCCCTTCCTGGTGTCGCGCTCGGGCCTCACGCAGATGGGCCACGACGTCGCGCTGCGCACCGGCATCACGATGATCGGCCGTGCCGTCAACAAACACTACCTGCTGTTCACCGGCCGCGAGCGTTTCGTGAAACCGGTCAGCCGCACCGCCTTCGCATGAGCGGCATCACCGGGATACTCCTCGCCGGCGGCCAGGGCCGGCGCATGGGCGGCGTCGACAAAGGGCTGCAACTGTTGCGCGGCAAGCCGATGGCGCAGCACGTCATCGAACGCTTCGCGCCCCAGGTTGACGAATTGCTGATCAACGCCAACCAGAATATTGAACAATATCAAGCACTTGGATATCGCGTCATTCCCGACGCCATCGGTGGCTTCGCCGGCCCGCTGGCCGGCCTGCACCGGGGCTTGGGAGAAGCCACGCATCCGCTGGTGGTCACCGCCCCCTGCGACTCCCCTTTCCTGCCGCTGGACCTGGTGGCGCAACTGAAAGCCGCGCTCGATGCGCAACAGGCCGACCTCGCCGTCGCCAGGACCGGCGATCAGCCGCATCCGGTGTTCTCGCTGTGCAAAAAGTCGGTGCTGCCGGGCCTCACCGCCTTTCTTGAATCAGGCGGACGGAAGATTGATCTCTGGTATTCGAAACTGAAAGTTGTCGAGGTTCAGTTTGCCGATGAGGCCGCATTCCGGAACATCAACACGCGGGAGGAACTCGCCGCCAGCGGTTCCTGAGTTTCCCGTCAGGGTACCCGCCGGGCCTCGCGCAGCAGGTCCCTGGCAACGAGTTTGGCCGCCCGGGTGAACTTGCCCACCAGACCGGCGCGCTGCAGTCCCTTGGGAAAACCGACGGCAAAACGCTGTTCGATGCGCACTGCGAGCGGCCTCAGCACCAGTCCCTGGCGCACGTACTGCGCGCCCAGCAGTTCCGGCACCAGTGCAATGCCGAGTCCGTTGGCGGCAAAGCCGCAGGCTGCCCCCACAGCATGGGTTTCCAGCCGTACCAGGGGAACATTCCCGGCCCCCGCAAGCAGCCTGCGCACCTCCTGCAGCCAGGCCGCATTGCGGCCGAGCATCACCAGCGGCTCCCGCGCCAGGCCGGCAACCGGTATCTGGCGCAATTTCGCAAGGCGATGAGCCGCGGGCAACACGCAGGCCACGACGCTTTCCACCAGCGGCAGCGTCGAAATTCCGGCATGGGCCACCGGCTCCTTCAGAATACCCAGATCGACTTCGCGCTTCGCAATCATCATCGCGATGCTCTCGTAACTGCCCAGTTCCACCGCATAGCGAAGATCCGGATGCTGCGGCGAAAGGCGGGAGATCATGCGCGGCAACAGCACCTCGCAGAAGCTGTACGGCGCGGCGATGCGCAGTGTGCCGGTATTGTTGGCACGCATCCTGCGCGCCGCATTGAGCACGCGCTCGACGCCCTCGAAGGCATGCGCGACTTCGCGGTACAGTTCGGTCGCATGCGCCGTGGGCAGCAGCCGCCCCCGCTCGCGGGCAAAAAGGTCGATGTCCAGCGCGGATTCGAGCTGGGCCAGCTGCCGGCTCACCGCCGGTTGCGAGAGCCCCAGCAGGCGCGCCGCGGCGCTGGCCGATCCGGCATCCATCACCGCCCGGAACACTTCCAGCTGCCGGTAGTCCATCACCCCTCCAGATCATGCCTGAAACGCATAGCTTAATACGTTTCATGAAAGTGCTTGCATGATTTCCGCAGGCTGCCGACACTCTCGCGCATCGTCTTCAGGAGTCCGTGATGAACAAGCGCCAGGCTGCAGTCCCGCCGCCGGTGATCGTGCAAGGCCCGCAGGGTGCGCCGCTGCCGCTGCTGTTCGATTCGCCGCACAGCGGCTTCGCCTTCCCGCCCGAAATGCTGCCGGCCGCACCGCTCCCGGCGCTGGCGACCAGCTGCGACGCCTTCGTCGACGAGCTCTGGGGCAAGGCCCCCGAGCATGGCGGCACCCTGATCGCCGCGACGTTCCCGCGCTGGCTGATCGATCCCAATCGATCCCGCGACGACATCGACCCTGAACTGTTGGACGCACCCTGGCCGGGTCCGCTCAATGTCTCCGACAAGTCTCGCAGCGGCATGGGCCTGATCCGCCGCCTTGCCTTGCCGGGCGTGCCGGTGCACGGCCGCAGGCTGGGTATAGCCGAAGTCGAGGGTCTGCTCCGCAACTACTACGACCCTTATCACGACGCCGTGCGCGACCAGCTCGACAGGCTGCATGGCCGTTTCGGCGGTGTCTGGCATGTCAACTGCCATTCGATGAAATCGCGCGGCAATGCAATGAACGTCGATGCGGGCCAGGCACGGCCGGATTTCGTGGTGGGCACCCGCGACGGCAGCAGCTGCGGCGGGGAATTCACGGACTGCGTCGTCGCCACGCTGCGCAGCCTCGGTTATCGCGTCAATGTCAATGACCCTTACAAGGGCGCCGAACTGGTGCGCCGTTACTCGAATCCCGCCACCGGACGCCACAGCCTGCAGATCGAGATCAATCGCGCGCTCTACATGGATGAAACCAGCCGCGAACGCCACCAGGGTTTCGCCATGCTGGAAGAGAATCTCGAACGGCTGATCGTCGCACTGGCGGATTTCGTGCGCGAGCAGCTGGGCGCTGCCCGCAGCGGCCGTGCCGCCTGATGCAGCGCCCACTCATGCCTTTCCGCAAGCGCCGCCTTTGACCAAACCGGAGACCCTCATGCCAGCAACCGACCTTGCCGCCAAGCACCACCGCCTGACCGCCGCAATCGCCGCAATCGGCGGCCTGATGCTGCTGGACACCGTGCCAGCCATTGCTGCCGGCGCGGCTTACCCCCAGCGACCGGTGCGCCTGATCCTGGGCACCGGCGCCGGCGCCGCCCCCGACGTCACTGCGCGCATTTACGCCGCCAAAATGACCGAACTGCTGGGTCAGCAATTCGTCGTCGACAACCGTCCCGGCGCCGGCGGCATCATCGGCATGGACGTGGTCTCGCGCGCCGCGCCCGACGGCTACACCCTCGTGGGCTGCAGCCTGGGCCAGGCCATCCGCCCCGCCCTGCGCAAGCAACTGCCCTTCGATCCGCTGAAGGATTTCACCCGGATCTCCCTGTACGGGGCCGTGCCCAACATCCTCGTCGTCAACCCCTCGGTCCCGGTGCGCAGCCTCAAGGAATTCGTCGCCCATGCCAAGTCCAATGACGGCAGATTCCGCTACGCCTCCTCCGGCGTGGGGCTTTCGCCGCATCTGACCATGGAATATTTCAAGACCCTTGCCGGCTTCAGCATCCTGCACGTGCCCTACAAGGTCGGCGCCCAGGCCACCAATGACGTCATCGCCGGCGAGGTGCACACCCAGTTCAACAACCTGCCCTCGCAACTGACCAACATCAAGGCGGGCAAGGTGCGACCGATTGCCGTGACGGCCATGAAGCGGCAGCCGCAACTGCCCGACGTGCCCACTTTCGACGAGTCAGGCTACAAGGGCTTCGAGGTGACAGTGTGGTACGGCCTCTGCGGCCCGGCGAAAACCCAGCCTGCGGTGGTCAAGCGCCTGGTCGATGCGACGAATCAGGCCCTGGCATCAAATGACCTGCTGTCCAAGTACAACGAGCATGGTGTCGAAGCGCGCAACTGGTCCGGCGAGAAATTCGATGCCTTCTACAAGGCGGAAATCGGACGCTGGGCAAAGGTGGTGAAAACCGCGGGCATCGAACCGGAGTGATGCCTGACGCTCATCGGCCGGTAATCCGCGACACGCTCTGATGAGCGGCATGCCCGCCGCAGGCAGGCATGCTTGAAGATGTCGCGGCGGTCAATCCTGTGCCGCCAGGCGCAAGGCCCCCCGCAACCCGACCTGCGCATCCATCACGACCCGGACCGGCAACCCTGACAGCAACGGCGTGAAAGCACCCTTGCCGGTGAAAGCGCGGATGAAGCCGCTGCCGTCCTTCAGGCGGT
This sequence comes from Burkholderiales bacterium, assembly GCA_019634975.1. GTDB lineage: Bacteria > Pseudomonadota > Gammaproteobacteria > Burkholderiales > SG8-41. The sequence continues at coordinate 61,034 of JAHCAI010000011.1, read as the reverse complement.
TGACGATGCGCGGCGCAATGCCGCCGGCGATGTAGACGCCGCCGCGCGCGAGCACGCTCAGCGCGATGTTGCCGGCGAAGGAGCCGTAGGCCGAAATGAACAGGTCCAGCGCGCGCACGGCCAGCGGGTCGAGTTTGTTGAGGCCGTATTCGGCGATCACCGCGCTGGGATCGGCACCGGGGCGCTTGGTGGCGTCGAGCAGCTGTTTCGACGGCACGCCGAGACCGGCTTCATGCATGAAGCTGAACACGCGCATCAGGCCCGGACCGGACACCACCCGCTCCCAGGACACGCGGCCGTAGGTGCGGCGCAGGTGCATCAGCAGTCTGTCCTGCAGTTCGTCGATCGGCGCAAAATCCGCGTTGCCGGCCTCAGACGGCAGGACTTCCCAGCTTCCGCCATTCCAGTGGATCAGACCGACCCCGAGTCCGGTGCCGGCGCCGATGATCGCCGCCGTGCCATGTTCCGGTGCTTCCGCCGACTGCAGTGTGGCAAAGCTTGCATGCGGCAGTTCCAGCACGCCGAGGCCGGCGGCGTGGAAATCGTTGACGATCTTCACCTGCTGCAGCCCGTAACGCGCGGCAATCCCCGCCGCACTGACCTTCCAGCCGAGGTTGGTCAGCGTCGATTCGCCATCGGCGACCGGACCGGCGACGGCAAACACCGCTGCCGCCAGATGAGTCCGCGCGGCAGCAGGTTCGGGCAGTCCGAAGAAATGCGCCAGCAACGCGTCGAAATCGCCGAAGTCGCGGCTTTCGAAGGCGCGCTCGTAGAGCACGCGGCTGGCACTGCCATGGCGCTCGGCGATGGCGAAACCGGCGTGGGTGCCGCCGATGTCGGCGGCGAGGATGAAGCTGGGGGTGGTGGTCATTGGATGACGGTGTTGTTCACTGTTCGTGGTCACCCCTCACCCCTGCCCTCTCCCCGTGGGACGGGGAGAGGGAGCGGATCGCGGGGATGTTAAAAATCATGCCGTCGCCCTGCTCCCGTGCGGGCGCATGCGTGCGAGCGGGTTCTGGCGGTAAAACTGCGCGAGCTGGTCATAGACCGCGGGATAGAGGCCGTGCAGTGCTTCGGGGCGCTCGAAAAAAAGTTCGCTGGTGACGGCGAAGAATTCCGCCGGGTCTTCGGCGGCATATTCATCGAGGACGGTTTCCTCGCGCGCATCGAGGCGGCGCTCGAAATCGGCGAAAGCGGCGCTGAATGTCTCGCTCCAGGCCCTGCGATCCATGTCGGCATGCAGCGGCGGGAAGCCGTTGGGCGTGCCGTTGCGCATGTCGAGCTTGTGGGCAAACTCATGCAGCACGACGTTGTAGCCGTCGCCGCCGTCGGCCTCCTGCGCGTCGCGCCAGGACAGGATCACCGGGCCGTGCTCCCAGGCCTCCCCGGACAGCGGTGCGCGCACCCTGTGCATCACGCCGTGCTCGTCCATGTAGTCGTGTTCGACGATGAATTCATCGGGGTAGACGATGACCTCGACCCAGTCGTCATAAAGATCGAGGTCGAGGTTCAGCACCAGCAGGCAGGCCTGGGCGGCGACGACGAGCTGCATGTCACGGCTCATCTGCAGGCCGCCAGCGCCGCTGACGGCCTTGCGGTCGAGAAACAGCGCGGTCAGCTCGCGCAGCCTGAGCTGCTCGCCGGCGGACAGCAGGCGGAAGAAGGAGAAACGCGACATCAGGCGCAGCCACTGCACATCGCCGATCGGCTGCCGCTCTACGGCGCGCGTGCGGCGCCAGCGGCCGAACCAGCTGCCGAGGCCCATCGCCTCAGGCGCCATCCCGGCCGTCGCCGAGTTTCAGGACCTTGGCGCTTTCCTGCGGCTCGTCGTCGAGTTCCACGCCCTCGATCTGCGCAAAGCGCTGCGAAATCTTGCCGCTGGTGACCTGGACTTTCTCGACGTCGTCGTAGGCCTGGCGGATGTGTTTGGCGAGGTCCTTCATGCGGTCGTCGAAGCGGCCGAACTCCACCGCCAGCCGCGACAGCGAGTCCTTGATGACATGGATCTGCTTGCGGGTCTCGACATCCTTCAGCACCGCGCGCGCGGTGTTGAGCACCGCCATCAGCGTCGTCGGCGAGACGATCCACACGCGCTTGGCGCTGGCGTATTCGACGGTTTCGGCGTGATGGGCGTGGATCTCGGCAAATACCGCTTCCGCCGGCACGAACATCACCGCGCCGTCGGAAGTCTCGCCGGGAATGATGTACTTTTTCGAGATGTCGTCGACATGCTTGCGGATGTCGGCGCGGAACTGCTTCTGCGCCAGCGCATGGTCGACATCATTGATGCCGTCCTCGAACATGCGGTGGTAGTTCTCCAGCGGGAACTTCGAATCCACCGCCACCAGTCCCGTCGGTGGCGGCAGGCGCAGCAGGCAGTCGACGCGGGTGCCGTTGGACAGCGTTGCCTGCATCTCCCAGGCGTTGGGCGGCAGCACATTGCGCACCAGGCCTTCGAGCTGCACTTCACCGAAGGCGCCGCGGGCACGCTTGTCGCCCAGCAGTTCCTGCAAGCTGACCACGCTGCCGGTGAGGCTTTCGATTTTTTTCTGTGCCTCATCAATCGTGGCGAGCCGGGTCATCACGCTGACGAAGGTCTCGTTGGTCTTCTTGAAGCCCTCGTCGAGGCGTTCGTTGACCTTGCCGGCGATTTCACCGAGCCGGGCGTCGATCTTGGTGTTCAGTGATTCGGTGGTCGCGGCCAGCCGCTCCAGCAGCGCCTCGCGCTGGCCGCCCATCTCCTGGCTCAGCGTCAGGCGCAGCGCGTGCAGCACTTCGCGGGTCTGCTTCAGTTCCTCTGCGGTGGAGACACGCTGGCGTTGACCGGCCTCAGCTACCTGGCCGCCGATGCGGTCGCCCTGCTTGGTCAGGCCGTCATGCAGGTCGCCGAGCATCGCGCGGTGCTTTTCCTCCAGCGCCTGCTGCAGTTCCAGCATCATCCGTGCTGCGGCCTTTTTCTGCAGCATCAGCACCGTGCCGAAACCTGCAAAAAAAACCAATGAAATCAATAAGATATAGAATACCGAGAAATCGCTCATGGATACTCGCCGCAGTTAGCCGAAGTATAGCCTCCGCGGTTGCGCCGCGGACAGTCTTCAGGAGAGATCGCGCAGCACCCGCAGCGGCGCCACCTGCAGCACACGGCGAGTGCCGAGATAGCCGGCAGCGGCAACCCCGGCAATACTGCACACCAGCCCCACGGCCCACACCGTCGGGCTGAAACTGTAGCCGACGTTGATGATACGGTCGGCCAGCGCATAGCCGAGCGCATTGGCACCGGCAGCAGCAATGAGGCCGGCAAGCGCGCCGATCATCGCGAACTCGGCCAAGTTGGCGCGGGCGAGCTGGGTGCGGTTCGCGCCCAGCGTGCGCATGATGGTCGCCTGATAGAGGCGTTCATCCTGAGTACTGGCGATCGCGGCATACAGCACCACCAGACCCGCCATCAGCGTGAACAGGAACACGAACTGCACCGCGCGCGAGACCTGGGTGATCATGGTCTGGACCTGGGTCAAGACCTGAGCGACGTCGATCAGCAGGAAATTGGGGAACTGCCTGACCAGCGCGTTGAGCAGTTCGACATTGCCCGGCGGCAGGTAGAAGCTGGTGACATAGCTCAGCGGCTTGTCCTCGAGCAGGCCCGGCGGCGCGACCAGGAAAAAGTTGACGTTGAAGGAGTCCCAGTCGACCTTGCGCAGGCTGGTCACCTCCGCCGTGAACACGCTGCCCGCGGCGTCGAAGGTCAGGCGATCACCGATCCTGATGCCCAGCGATTTGGCGATGCCGTCCTCCATCGAGAACTGGTCGCGACGCTGGGGTTTGTCACCCCACCAGCGGCCGGCGACCAGCAGGTTGTCGGGCTGCATCTGCGTCGCCCAGGACAGATTGAACTCGCGGTCGACCAGGCGCCGTGCGCGGTCGTCGCTGTAATCGGCGGAGGACACCGCGCGGTCGTTGATGCCGGTCAACCGCGCCCGCACCATCGGATACAGCTCCGGGGCCGTGATGTTGCGCGCGGCGAAGAACTTGTTCAGCGCCGGCACCTGGTCCTTCTGGATGTTGACGATGAAGCGGTTGGGCGCATCCGGCGGCAGGCTCGCCTGCCACAGCTGCAGCAGCTCGCTGCGGATAATCGTCAGCGTCAGCAGTGCCATGATGCCGATGCCCAGCGCAACGACCTGCAGAACGCTCGCCAGCCGGCGGCGGCGCAGGTTGGCGATGCCAAAACGCCAGGACACGCCGGAACCGCGCAGCCGTGACACCAGCGCAATCACGCCCCAGGCCGCAAGACCCGCAACCAGCATCGCCGCCGCGAAGCCGGCGAAAACGAGGCCGCCGGTGCGCAGTTCCCCCGCTTTCCAGATGATCAGGCCCGCGATGACCGTGGTGCCCAGCGCATAGCCCAGCCAGCCGCTGCCACCGGGCAGTCCGAGATCGCGGCGCAGCACGCGCAGCGGCGACACCCGGCCCAGCGCGACCAGCGGCGGCACCGCGAAACCGAGCAGCAATGCGAGGCCGGTGACGAAGCCGTGCACCGCCGGCCGCGGTCCCGCGGCCGGAAGTTCGACGGTCACGAGGCTGCCCAGCCACAAGGCCAGTCCCTGTTGCGCGAGCAGGCCCGCGGCGCAGCCGGCGAGGCTCGCCACGGCGCCGAGCACGATGAACTGCAGCACATGCAGGCGCACGACTTTGCCGCGCGAGACGCCGAAGCAGCGCATCATCGCGCAGGCATCAAGGTGGCGCTGCAGGTAACGCCGCGCGGCCAGCGCGATCGCCACCGCGGCGAGGATCACGCTCAGCAACGCGGTGAGGCTGAGGAATTTTTCAGCGCGCTCCAGCGCCGAGCGGATTTCGGGGCGCGCATCCTGGATGGTCTCGACGCGCTGGCCGGGACCCAGCCTGCCATTGACCCAGGCGCGGTAGCGGTCGACCGCGGCGGCACTGCCCGCGACCTGCACGCGGTAGCGGATGCGGCTGCCGACCTGCACCAGGCCGGTAGCCGGCAGGTCGGCCATGTTGAGCATCACCCGCGGTCCGGCATTGATGAAGCCGACCGCGCTGTCCGGCTCCTGGGTGATGATCGCCCCCACCGGCAGGCGGCTCTGCCCCACTTCGACGGTGTCGCCGTCTTTCAGCTGCAGGCGCGTGTAGAGTTTTTCATCGACCCAGACCGTGCCGGCCGCCGGAATCGAAGTTGCGCGGCGATCGGGCGCATACAGCGCATCGCTGATGCGCAGCTCGCCGCGCTGCGGATAACCCTCGGTGACGGCCTTGATTTCGGCAAGGACATTCTCGCCATTGGCCGCGGCCATGCTCGGAAAACGCAGCATTTCCGTGACCTCCAGGCCAAGACGCTGTGCCTCGGTGGTGAACTGCGGATCCAGCGGCCGGTCGCCTGAGACCACGAGGTCCGCGCCCAGCAGCTGGTTGGCCTGGCGATTGAGCGCCTGATTGACGCGGTCGGCAAAAAATCCGACCGTGGTCACGCTGGCGACGGCGACCACCACCGCCACCGCGACCAGCGTCAGTTCTCCGGCACGCCAGTCGCGCCCGAGCAGGCGCAGCGCAAGGCCGATGTCACCGAAGAGGCGCATTACTGCAACACCCCGCCGGCCAGCCGCAGCGAACGGCTGCAGCGCTGCGACAGGTCCATGTCATGCGTCACCAGCACCAGCGTGGTGCCGCGTTCGCGGTTGAGATCGAACATCAGCTCGATGATGCCAGCGCCGGTGTCGGCATCGAGGTTGCCGGTCGGCTCGTCGGCCAGCAGCAGCCGCGGCTGGGTGACGAAGGCGCGGGCAATGGCCACACGCTGCTGCTCGCCGCCGGAAAGCTGCTTCGGATAATGGTTCAGGCGCTGTGCAAGACCGACCCGCCCGAGGAGCGACTTCGCCTCCGCCGCCGCATTCGCCGCACCGGCGAGTTCCAGCGGCAGCATCACGTTTTCCAGCGCGGTCATCGCCGGCAGCAGATTGAAGGACTGGAACACGAAACCGAGCAGGCGCGCCCGCAATGCAGCGCGGCCGTCCTCGTCCAGCGTGAACAGGTCCTCGCCGTCGATCTGCACCGAACCCGCAGTGGGTGTGTCGAGGCCGGCGAGCAGGCCCAGCAGGGTCGACTTGCCGGAACCCGAGGCGCCGACGACCGCCACCGCTTCTCCGGGCGCGATGCTGAAACTCACGTCGCGCAAGATGGTCAACTCCGAATCACCGGTGGTAACCTGCTTCGTCAGGCCCGCCACGCGGACCATCGCATTGCCATTCGCTTTCCGGAGTTCTTCACTCATGTTGATTCGCTTGTTTCTGTTGTTGACCCTGCTGCTGCCGCCGGTTGCCGGTGCGTCGACCATACTCGTCTACGGCGACAGCCTGTCCGCCGGCTACGGGCTTGCGCGCGGCGAGGACTGGGCCCAACTGCTCGCCCAGCGGCTGCGTGAAAAGAAGCTGGATTATACGGTTGCCAACGCCAGCATCAGCGGCGAGACCACGCTGGGCGGACTCAACCGCATCGAGCAGGCGCTGAAAATCCATCGACCTGCAGTGACCATACTCGCGCTGGGGGCCAATGACGGCCTGCGCGGTTCGGACCTTGACGCGATGCGCCGCAACCTCGAGCGCATGGTCGACGCGGCGCAGAAAGCAAAATCGCGCGTGATCGTCGTCGGCATGCGCATACCGCCCAATTACGGCCAGCAGTACACGGAAAAGTTCCAGGCAACCTTCAGCGACATCGCGAAAAAACGCCGGCTGCCGCTGGTGCCCTTCCTGCTCGAGGGCTTTGCCGACAAACGCGATTTCTTCCTGCCCGACAATCTGCATCCGACTGCGGCGGCGCAGCCGCTGATACTCGACACGGTCTGGAAGGCGCTCGAGCCCGTATTAAAAAATATCAATAAAAACAAATAGTTATATTGATACACCCGCGTTCAGGCGACCTTCACCCGGGCGCCGCCGGGTACGAGCCGGCCAATGGCGGCCGCATCGCCAAAACCCTCTGTCCTGAACACTTCAAGCACCTTTTCCGCCGCCTCCGGCGCACAGGCGACGAGCAAGCCCCCGCTGGTCTGCGGATCGGTCAGCAGCCTGCGCTGCAGCGTCACGTCGCCAGCCGGCATCAGCACGTCACTGCCGTAACTCAACCAGTTGCGCTCCGAGGCGCCGGTGACATAACCCGCCTCCGCGAGGTGGCGCGCGGCACGCAGCACCGGCACCTTCGACCATTCGATTTCCGCGGTCAGAGCCGAGCCGCGGCAGATTTCAAGCAGGTGGCCGAGCAGGCCGAAGCCGGTGATGTCGGTCAGCGCGTGCACCTGCGGCATGTCGGCGAGCGCAACACCCGGCGTATTGAGCTTCGTCGTCCATTCGATCATCTGCGCATAGGCCTTGTCGCGCAGTTCACCCTTCTTCAGCGCCGCGCTCATGATACCCACGCCCAGCCCCTTGCCGAGGATCAGCACGTCTCCGGCCTGCGCGCGGTCGTTGCGCTTGACCTTGTCGGGATGGATCAGGCCCAGCGCCACCAGGCCGTAGATCGGCTCCGGCGAATCAATCGAATGACCGCCTGCAATCGGAATGCCTGCCGCCGCACAGGTGTCGTGGCCGCCGGCAACGATGCGCTGCACCGCTGCCATCGGCATTTTTCCGACCGGAACACCCAGCAGCGCCAGCGCGAGGAAGGGCTTGCCGCCCATCGCATAGACGTCGGATATGGCATTGGTCGCGGCGATGCGCCCGAAGTCGTAGGGATCATCGACGATCGGCATGAAAAAGTCCGTCGTCGCGATGATCGCCTGTTGATCGTTGATGCGATAGACCGCGGCGTCGTCGCTCGACTCGGTGCCGACCAGCAGATCCTTGAAGGGCTGTGCGGCCGGGACATTGGCCAGAACTTCGCTCAGCAACGCTGGCGTCAGTTTGCAGCCTCATCCCCCGCCGTGGGAGAACTGGGTCAGGCGGAGGGGTGCGGTATCGGGTGTTTTGCTCATGGTTCGCCGGTAACTGCCGGTTTTTGCCGGTACACTCGCGGCACCGGCGGCTTGTAGTCAGGTGGACTGGGACTTCTGCAGCGCCGCTACGCTAACACAACCCCCGGACATTGACGAGGCGCAGGCCCGGACATGCCGCTGCACACCGCAATCCTGATCCAGCGCGAGGACGGCGCCCCGTATTCGCCGGACTTCGGCGATGTCTATCACAGCAGCGATGGCGGGCTGGCGCAGGCGCGCGCGGTGTTCCTCGCCGGCAATCGCCTGCCGCAGCGCTGGGCGGGACGACGGCTGTTCAGTCTGCTCGAAACCGGCTTCGGCATCGGCATCAACTTCCTCGCCACCTGGCAGGCCTGGCGCGGGGATGCGGCGCGCTGCCAGCGGCTGCACTATTTTTCGGTGGAGAAGCACCCCCTCACCGCCGCCGACCTCGCATCCTGTCACGCGCGGCTGCCGGAGGTCGCCCCGCTCGCCGCGGAACTGCAGGCCCGGTGGCCGCAAGCCCTGCCCGGCTGGCACCGGCTCGCTTTCGACGGCGGGCGCGTGGTGCTGACGCTGCTGTTCGCGGACATCACGGAGGCACTGCCTGAAATCGATGCCGGCTTCGATGCCTTCTACCTCGACGGTTTCGCGCCGGCGCGCAATCCGCAGATGTGGAGCGCGGAAGTGTTCCGCGAGTGCGCCCGCCTCGCCGCACCGCAGGCCACACTGGCCACCTATACCGCGGCGCGCGCCGTTCGCGACGGCCTCGCCGCAGCGCATTTCCGCTGCGAACGCCTGCCGGGTTTCGGCCACAAGCGTCACCGTCTGGTTGCCGAGTTCCGCCCGCCGCACTGGCACCGCAGTGCCGTCGCTGCGGCGCCAGTGCCGCCCGAAACCCCGGTGCTGGTGATCGGTGCCGGCATGGCCGGAGCAGCCGTCGCCGAAAACCTCGCGCGGCGCGGCCATCCCGTCACGGTGTTGGATGCCGGCGCAGGCCCCGCGACCGGCGCCTCCGGCCTGCCTGCCGCGCTGTTCCATCCCCATCTGTCGCCCGACGATGCGGTCCTCTCGCGTCTGGTGCGCAGCGGCCTGTTGCTGGCGTTGCGGCGCTGGCCGGCACTGGGGCCCCTGCCCGGCGCAGGCGACGGTCTTGCCTGGCCGGCAGCCGATAGCGGCGAGGAGTCATCGATGCGGGAGACCGTCGAACGACTGGGATTTCCGGCCGATTACCTCTGTTTCCTCGAACGCGATGCATTGCGCCAGCGCTGCGGCCTGCCCGTGGCTCACGGGGGTTGCTGGTTCGGCGGCAGCGGCTGGCTGGACCCGCGAGCGTTGATCCGTGCCCAGCTGGCGGCTTCCGGCATCACCCCCCGTTACGGCGCACGCGTCGAGCGCCTGAAAAGCGGCAACGGTGTCTGGCAAGCCTTCACCGCCGGCGACGACCTGCTCGCCTCGGCACCGCTCGCCGTGCTCGCCAACAGCCACGACGCCGCGCGCCTCGCTCCCGGACTTTGCGACCTGCGCCTGATCCGCGGCCAAATGAGCATTGTTGGCTGCGCAGCGCCGCCTCTCCATAGCGCCATTGCCGGGCGCACCGCGGTTATCGCACTCGACTGCGGCCTCGCCGTCGGCAGCACCTTCGCCGAAGAAGACCTGCAGCCGGCGCCTCGCGCGGAAGACCGCGCGCGCAACCTCGCCGCACTGCGGTCCCTGTGGCCGGAGACCCCGCTGCAGGATCGTGCAGGCGCCAGCGCCGACTTTGTCGGCTTTCGTGCCGCCACCCGGGATCATCTGCCGCTGATTGGTGCCTTGCCGGATCTTGCCGCGGTGCGCGCGCAAGGCCTGCATTGGCGCGGCAAGCCGGTTACGAAGCTGCCGCGCCAGCCGGGGCTCTTCGGCGCCTTCGCCTATGGCTCGCGCGGCCTGGCCTGGGCCAGCCTCGCCGCGGAAATCATCGGCTGCCATGTCGATGGCGAGCCGCTGCCGCTGGAGCATGGCCTCGCCGCAGCCGTGGATCCGGCACGATTTGTCGCGCGCGCCCTGGGCAAGGGCATTGTTCCCTGATCCCGGCGCACTGGCGGGCATGCAGTACAATCCGCGGCACGCAATGAATCCTTCCGCATCCCCCTCCCATTCCCGCCTCAGCGAGGTCGACGCGCAGGATGCGCTGTCGGGCTTTGACACCATCATCGATGTGCGCTCCGAAAGCGAGTTTGCGGAAGACCACATTCCGGGTGCGATCAGCTGCCCGGTGCTGAACGACCGCGAGCGCGCCGAGGTCGGCACGCTCTACAAGCAGCAATCGCCCTTCGACGCCAAGAAAATCGGCGCTGCGCTGGTTGCCGCCAACATCAGCCGCCACCTGCAGGCGCATTTCCTCGACAGGCCGCGCGACTGGCGGCCGCTGGTCTACTGCTGGCGCGGCGGTGAACGCAGCGGCGCGATGGCGCACATCCTGAGCCGCGTCGGCTGGAAGGTCGGCCGCCTGCGCGGCGGATACAAGGCCTACCGCCGCGCGGTCATCGCGGAGCTCGGAACCCTGCCCGCAGGCTTCGACTGGCGCGTCATCTGCGGCATGACCGGCACCGGCAAGAGCAGGCTGCTGCGCGCGCTGCAGGAACAGGGCGCACAGGTGCTCGACCTCGAAGAGCTGGCAGCGCACCGCGGCTCGGTGCTCGGCAACCTGCCCGGGCAGCCGCAGCCCTCGCAGAAAATGTTCGAGAGTCGGCTGTGGGCGCGGCTGAAGGCGCTGTCGCCCGAACAGCCCGTGTTCGTCGAATCGGAAAGCAAGAAAATCGGCGCGCTGCGCGTGCCCGATTCGCTGATTGCCGCGATGTGGGCCAGCAGCTGCGTCGTCATCGATGCGCCAATGGCCGTGCGAGTCGCGCTGCTGAAGGACGAATACGTCCATTTCCTCGCCGACACTGCGGCGCTCAACGCCCAGCTTGACTGCCTGCGGCCGCTGCATGGCACCGCCGTGATCGAGCGCTGGCAGGCACTCGCAGGCGGTGGCGCCTGGGATGAGCTGACCGAGGATCTTCTCTCCAGTCACTACGACCCGGCCTATACCCGCGCCATCGCCGCGCACTATCCGCGGCTGCCGCAGGCCTTGCGGCTGAAGCTGGAAGGCCACGGCGAGGCCGCGATCCACGCGCTCGCCGCCGAACTGGCCGGCAACGCCGGACGGCCTCCGGCGGCCTGAACTCAGGCCGCAAGTGTCGATTCCGCGCAGGCCTTCACCGAGGCAGCGGCGGCCCCGCGGCCAACCCCGGCGTAGTCGAAACCCAGGGCCCGCAGCCGCGCCGGATCGTAGCGGTTGCGGCCGTCGACAATCAGGCTCCCGCGCAGGCGCCGGCGGATTTCACCGAAATCCGGCTCGCTGAACAGCGCCCATTCCGTCATCAGTACCAGCGCATCCGCACCGTCGACCGCATCCAGGGGACTGACCGCAAGCTGCAGGGCGCCGGAGTCGAACCAGTGCTGCGGCCATTCGCGGCGCGCGCGCGGCATCGCCGCCGGATCGTGGGCGCAGACGCGCCCGCCTGCGGCGAGCAGGTCGGAGATGAGCGCCAGCGCCGGCGCCTCCCGCAGATCGTCGGTGCCGGGCTTGAACGCGAGTCCCCAGACCGCGAAACGCCGTCCCTGCAGGCGATGGCCGAAGCGGCTGGCGATGACGCCTGCCGCCCACTGCTTCTGGAGGTCATTGACATGGGCGACTGCCGCGACAAGGTCGAGGTCAGTGCGTGCCGCTCGCCCCATGGCGAGCAACGCACGCACATCCTTCGGAAAACAGGAGCCGCCGTAACCGCAACCGGGGTGGAGGTAGGATTGACCGATGCGCGCATCCGCGCCGATGCCGCGGCGCAACTGCTCGACATCGACACCCAGCGCATCGCAGAGCCTCGCCATTTCGTTCATGAATGAAATTCGGGTGGCGAGCATCGCATTGGCTGCATACTTGGTGAGCTCCGCGTCGCGCAGCCCCATGACCAGCAGCTGTGCAGGCCTTTCCAGAAACGGCGCATGGACACTGCGCATCACCCGCTCCGCCCGGGCATCCTCCAGCCCGATCACGACGCGGTCCGGGCTCATGAAGTCCTGCACAGCACCGCCTTCGCGCAGGAATTCAGGATTGGCCACCACCGCGTGATCCGGCGCCAGACCGCGCTGTTTCGCCGCGCGATCAAGGGCCGCCTTGATGCGTTCCGCGGTGCCCACGGGCACGGTCGACTTGCAGGCGACGATGCAGCCCGCCGCCATGTGCCGGCCGACGGCATCCGCAACCTCGAGCACCTGGCGGACATCGGCATCGCCATGGGCCAGCGGCGGCGTGCCGACTGCAATGAACACCAGGTCCGCAGCAGCAATCGCCGGCCCGGGCTCCGCGGAAAAATGCAGCTGCCGCTGCTGCACATGGCGTTGCACCAGCGGCTCGAGGCCGGGCTCGAAAAACGGCAGCAGGCCCAGCCGCAGCTGCGCGACCTTCTGTGCATCGCTGTCGATGCAAGTCACGCTGTTGCCCGTTGCCGCGAGACAGGCGCCAGTCACCAGTCCGACATAGCCGCATCCAATCACTGCAATGTTCATGACAGCACCTGTACTTTCTGCATGGATGGCGCGATGATGGCCCCTGCAGTTTACGAAAATGCTGCGCCAGCATGAAACTTTCGAGGCAGGCGGACCTGCCTGTTGCAAGCCGGCGGGAATTCGTCCAAGATAGTCCCAACTCCACACCGACCACGGCAACTCATCAGCGTGCTGGACCAACCTGCACCGGAACTCGAAATTCCCTCCACCGGGGGCAAGACACTCAGGCTCGGATCGCCGACCGGCCAGACCCTGGTGCTCTATTTCTACCCGAAGGACAACACGCCCGGCTGCACCACCGAGGGCCAGCAGTTCCGCGACCTGCACCCGCAATTCGCCAAGGCCGGCTGCGCGATCTACGGCATCTCGCGCGACAGCCTGAAGTCGCACGAGAACTTCAAGGCTAAGCTGGGCCTGCCCTTCGATCTGCTGAGCGATGCGGAGGAGGCGGCCTGCAAGGCCTTCGGCGTGATCAAGATGAAGAACATGTACGGCAAGAAGGTGCGCGGCATCGAACGCAGCACCTTCGTCATCGACCGCGAGGGCATCATCCGCCGCGAGTGGCGCGGCGTGAAGGTTCCCGGACATGCCCAGGAGGTGCTGGAATTCGCAAGAACCCTGGCCTGACCTCCCGGGCACCGGCATCCACAGGGGCAGTTGCCCCGGTGCCAACCCTTTTTTCCCCACCACGTCCGCCCGGAGGCCCATGATCCAGCGCAAGGCAGCATCTTCTTCCGCCGTCGTCACCCGCATCGCCACCGCCGCGACCAAGCTGTTCGTGCTGGACACCAATGTCCTGATGCACGACCCCACCAGCCTGTTCCGCTTCGAGGAACACGACATTTTCATCCCGATGGCCACGCTCGAGGAACTGGACAACAACAAGAAGGGCATGTCCGAAGTCTCGCGCAATGCGCGCCAGGCCAGCCGCTACCTCGATGAAATGGTCGGCGCGCTGGAGGGCGACATCTCGGGCGGCATTCCTCTGGAGCTCCACGGCGACAAGTCGGCGCGGGGACGCGTGTTCCTGCAGACCGAGGCGATGAACGGCCAGCTGCCTTCGACCCTGCCCAGCGGCAAGGCCGACAACCAGATCATCGGCGTGGTCAAGCACCTGCAGGAGCTGCACCCCAAGCGGCAGGTGATCCTGGTGTCCAAGGACATCAACATGCGCATCAAGGCGCGTGCGCTGGGGCTCGCCGCCGAGGATTACTTCAACGACAAGGTGCTCGAAGACACCGACCTGCTCTACACCGGCATCTGCGCGCTGCCGGCGGATTTCTGGGACACCCACGGCAAGAACATGGAATCCTGGCAGCAGGCCGGACACACCTATTACCGCGTCAGCGGGCCGCTGTGCCGGAACCTGCTGGTCAACCAGTTCGTTTATCTCGAAGGCGACCAGCCCTTCCAGGCCCAGGTGCGCGAAGTCAGCGGCAAGACCGCGATCCTGCAGACGCTGAAGGACTACAGCCACGCCCGCAACAGCGTCTGGGGCATCACCGCGCGCAACCGCGAGCAGAATTTCGCGCTCAACGCGCTGATGAACCCCGACATCGACTTCATCACCCTGCTCGGCCAGGCCGGCAGCGGCAAGACGCTGATGACGCTCGCCGCGGGCCTCGCCCAGACCCTGGACGAAAAACTGTTCTCGGAGATCATCGTCACCCGCGTCACGGTGCCCGTCGGCGAGGACATCGGCTTCCTGCCCGGCACCGAAGAGGAAAAGATGAATCCCTGGATGGGCGCGCTGGAGGACAACCTCGACGTGCTCAACAAGACCGATGACGAGGCCGGTGAATGGGGCCGCGCGGCGACCCGCGACCTGATCCGTTCGCGGATCAAGGTCAAGTCGCTGAACTTCATGCGCGGGCGCACCTTCCTCAACAAGTTCCTGATCATCGACGAGGCACAGAACCTGACGCCGAAGCAGATGAAAACGCTGATCACCCGCGCCGGCCCCGGCACCAAGGTGGTCTGCCTCGGCAACATCTCGCAGATCGACACCCCCTACCTGACCGAGGGCAGCTCGGGGTTGACCTACGTGGTGGACCGCATGAAAGGCTGGCCGCATGGCGGCCATGTCACGCTGATGCGCGGCGAGCGTTCGCGGCTGGCTGACCAGGCGGCCGAGGTGCTGTAGGCGACTGCCAGGCGTGGCGGCCCGTCTCAGTAGTCGGGGCCGCCGATGCCGCCGCCCGCGTAGTTCTCGAAGCGGGTATGCCTGCCGAGGAAGGTCAGGTCGATTTTCCCTACCGGACCGTTCCTCTGCTTGGCGACGATGATCTCGGCGATGCCCTTGCGTGGCGAATCGGCGTTGTAGACCTCGTCGCGGTAGATGAACAGGATCACGTCCGCGTCCTGCTCGATGGCGCCGGACTCGCGCAGGTCCGACATCATCGGCCGCTTGTCCTGGCGTGAATCGACGCCGCGGTTGAGCTGCGACAGCGCGATCACCGGCACCTTGAGCTCCTTGGCAATGCCCTTCAGCGAGCGCGAGATTTCGGCGATCTCGGTGGCGCGGTTCTCGTCGCGGCCACCGCTGGAGGTGCCGGACATCAGCTGCAGGTAGTCGACCACGATCAGCGACAGGCCGCCGCACTGGCGGTGCATGCGCCGCGCGCGCGAGCGCACCTCGAGACAGTTCAGGCCGGCGGTGTCGTCGATGTAGATCTGCGAATCGTTGAGCTTGCCCACCGCATCCACCAGCCGCGGCCAGTCCTCTTCCTTGAACGTTCCGGTGCGCAGCTGGTGCTGGTCCACCCGGCCCACGGAACCGATCATCCGCATCGCCAGCTGCGGCCCCGACATCTCCATGCTGAACACGGCAACCGCCTTCTTGCTGTCGAGCGCCGCGTTCTCGACCATGTTCATCGCCAGCGCGGTCTTGCCCATCGACGGCCGCCCGGCGATGACGATCAGCTCCCCCGGCTGCAGGCCCGACGTCATGCGGTCGAGGTCGACGAAGCCGGTCGCAAGCCCGATCACGTCGTGCTTGTTCTCGCGGCTGTACAGCATGTCGATGCGCTCGACGGTTTCAGTCAGCAGCGGATCGATCTTGGTGAAGCCCTGGCGCGTCTTGGCGCCGGCTTCAGCGATCTGGAACACCCGGGCTTCGGCCTCGTCGATCAGCACATGGGCGTCCTTGCCGCTGGGGCTGTAGGCGGAATCGGCGATCGCGGTGCCCACCGCAGCTAGGTTGCGCAGCACCGAGCGCTCGCGGACGATTTCGGCATAACGCCGGATATTGGCGGCGCTCGGCGTGTTCAGCGCCAGCGAGGCGATGTAGGCCTGCCCTCCGGCTTCGGCGAGCTTGCCGCCGCGCTCCAGGCTTTCGGTGACCGTCAGCGAGTCTGCCGGCCGGTTCTGCTCGATCAGCTGCGCGATGTGCTGGAAAATCGTGCGGTGGTCGGCGCGGTAAAAATCGGACTCGGTGACCACGTCGGCAATCCGGTCCCAGGCGGCATTGTCGAGCAGCAGGCCGCCCAGCACCGACTGCTCGGCCTCGACCGAATGCGGCGGTGTGCGCGCGGCTTCGAGTTGCGGATCCTTGCTCAGCGGTGCGACCAGCTGGACCATGACATGAGTTTACAAGTAATTGTTTTTAAACGATTTTTTAAAAATCCTGCGGAAGGGAGCAAGCCCTCCACCCAAGGCCAATGTAACAAAAAAAGGGCTGTTGCCAGCCCTTTTTTTTGCCCGGCGCTAATGCCTTGATTCTGCGCCGGAAGCCGCTCCGCTCAGGATTCGCCGAGCACCGACACGGTGATCGCGACCGTGACGTCGGCGTGCAAGGCGAGCTTGATCGGATAATCGCCGATCATCTTCAGCGGGCCTTCCGGCATGCGGATCATGGACTTCGGCACCTCGAAGCCCTGCTTCTTCAGCGCTTCGGAAATGTCGGAGTTGGTCACCGAACCGAAAAGCTTGCCGTCGACGCCGGCCTTCTGGGTGATCTGCAGCATCAGCCCCTCGAGCTTGGCCGCCTTATCCTGCGCCTGTGCCAGCACTTCGGCATGCGCCTTCTCCAGCTCGGCACGGCGTTTCTCGAACTCCGCGAGATTGGCGGTCGTCGCGCGCTTGGCCTTGCCCTGCGGGATCAGGAAATTGCGGGCATAGCCGTCCTTGACCCGGACCACGTCGCCGAGCGTGCCGAGGTTGATCACTTTCTCAAGCAGTATGACTTGCATGTCTGGCCTCTCAGTGCAGGTCGGTGTACGGCAGCAGCGCCAGGAAGCGCGCGCGCTTGACCGCAATCGACAGTTGGCGCTGGTAACGCGCCTTGGTGCCCGTGATCCGGGCCGGGATGATGCGGCCGTTCTCGTTGATGAAATCCTTCAGCAGGTTGATGTCCTTGTAGTCCACCTGCTTGATGCCCTCGGCAGTGAAACGGCAGAACTTGCGGCGACGGAACAGGGCATTGCCCTTTTTCCGGCCGTCCTTCTTGCCCTTGCCAAACCTGCCCTTGCCACCACTGCTTCCGCCCATTCTTGCCATGTGCGTTTCCTTTCAGCTCTCAGATCGTTCAGATCAGTTCAATGTTCGTAACATGCAGCACCAGCTGCCTGCTCATGCGATGCCTGCGGTTCAGGAATCCCTGCGCCTCCACCTTGCAGCCCGGACTCAGTCTTGCGATCCGGGCGGCCATTTCTCCGGCCGCCTTGGCGGGCATGTCGAATTCCACCTGCCTCATGCTGCCCGCCTCCATTTGCTGCGAGGCATGGGACAGTGTGAATTCGATGACCGGTATGCCGGCGGGTGTGTGGCGCAGCGCTTCCATCGCGGCCAGGGATGCTATCAGCCTGACCGTGTTGCCGTTCACCTGGTCACAGCCTTCAGACCGCGTTCTCCGTTGCCGCGGGCGCTGCTGCAGCCGGCTTGGCCGCCTCGTCGTTGACGGGCAGCGGACGCGATTTCTCTTCCCGCATCATCGGCGACGGACCGGTCACGGCCTCGTCCATGCTGACGGTGAGATGGCGCAGCACGGCGTCATTGAATTTGAAGGCATGTTCCAGCTCGAGCAGGGTCTCGTTATCGCACTCGATGTTCATGAGCACGTAATGCGCCTTGTGCATTTTCTGGATCGGGTAGGTCAGCTGGCGGCGGCCCCAGTCCTCGAGGCGATGGATCGCGCCCTGGCGGCCGGTGATCATCTGGCGATAGCGGTCGAGCATCGCCGGGACCTGCTCGCTTTGGTCCGGATGGACGATCAAAACGATCTCGTAATGTCGCATTCAGTTCTCCTTTTGGGCTGTTGGGCCGCCCGTGATGCGAGCACGGTGCGGCAAGGAATCGGAAAATCAGGTTAAAACAAACGCACGGAAGGCTGCCGTGCGAAGGCGCGGATTATACAGGAACTGCTCGCCGGATCAAGGGCTTGGGCGCCCCACGCAGCGGTCAGTAAATGATCGCGAGACTGGTGCTCAGGCGCTGGTCGTCGGTCTGGCGGGTGCCGTGGGCCTTGAGGATCTGCGCCAGGTCGACCCGCAGGCTGACGCTCTTGCCGAAGGACAGGCGCAGGCCGACACCCGCGCTGGCAAGATATTTGCCGGCCTGCTCGCCCGGCAACACCTTGTTCCGCGACACCGAGCCGAAGTCGTAGAAGCCGACCAGGCGGGTGCGCCACTGGTCGCCGAGTCCGACCTTGTCGGCGAAATTCGGGGTGTAAAGTTCGAGTTGTGCCGCATAGCCGCGGTCATTGGAGGCTTCCCGCGGCAGATAGCCGCGTACGGTGCCGACGCCGCCGATGCCGAACTGCTCGCCCGGTATCAGCGCATCCTCGGTGTACTGCATGTTCAGTGCGGCACGGGCCTGCCACTCGTTGCGGAAGGCGTGCGCAAAGCTGGTGCCGGCGCGCAGGATGACATAGTTGTCCGTCGCATTGATCCGGGTGCGTCGGAAATCCGCTGCGCCGCCGTCATTGCCGCCCGGGATGTTGGCCGAGACCGCGGCATTGAAAGCCCACTCGCTGGCGGTCATGCGCTTGACACCGGAATAGCCCAGCGACACCGGGTGCACAGTGATGTCGGGCACGAAGCCGACGCCGCCGAGCGTCACGTTGTTCTTGTAGGCGCGATAGTCCAGTCCGACAAAGGTCTTGTGTTCGATGTCGTCCCACTTCTCCAGGTAGTAGTTCCAGCGGCCGCCGAAAATGGTGCCGCTGCCGCTGACCGTGAACAGGCCCTGCACGGTGCCCGAATCGACATCCGAGTAACCGGCAAACAGCTCCAGCGAACTGTTGAGGCGGTAATAGGGAATCCGGTAGCCGAAGCCGTAAATCGCCACCTGGTCCAGCTTGGACGGCGAGGTGATGTACTGCAGCGACAGCGTGTGGTCACGGTCAAACAGGTTGGTGTGCTGGTAGCCGAGACCGAGGCGGGTATAGCCGGTGTCCGAGGTGCCGCTGTCATCCAGCGTGGCCACCAGGCGCCAAGGCCTGTCGTCCGCAACCCGGACATTGACGTCGACCACGCCCTCGTTCGCGCCCGAGCGCAGCAGCACGCTGGTCTGCTTGATCGGATGCTCGGCCGTGATCTGCAGGTTGCGCGCGATGTCGTGGGAATTGGGCGTCTCGCCCTCCTTCACCGACGGCAGCGAGCGGCGGACATTCGCCTCGCTGAAATGCTGGTTGCCCTCGACGCTGACCTTGCCGACCTTGGGCTGGACGATGTTGAAGCGCACCACGCCGCGGGTGATGTCCTGCTCCGGCAACGCGACCTGGATCACGCCGAAGCCGCGCCGGCGGTACTCTCCCTCCAGCGCCTCCAGCGCGCGCTGCACGTCGCTGAAATCCTTGTTGCTGCCGGTAAACGGCGAGACCAGGCGCTGCACCAGCTCGGCACCGAGCAGGGAATCGCCGACGACCTCAAAGCTCTTGATCGCAAACTTGGGGGCGGGAATGGCCTCTTCCTGGGCCATTGCCGGCGATGACAGGACAATGCCAAACAGCAGGACACAGGGCAGGCAACGCAATGATTTAAAGTAAGTCATTGTTTTATAACACTTATTCTACCAAGTCCCCGATCTGGCCATCCGCCGACTGCGCGGCTCGCCAGAACCCCTTGTGCGGCATTAATGCCTTGAATTATGGCAGATTTCTTCCCGCTTTCAACGACTACTTTGTGATCAGCTTTCGCATTGCAGATGAAAAAACCCCGGTCCTAGACCGGGGCTTGATCAGCCAGCAGCCGACGGCACTCAGCGGCAAACCGGCAGGTCCTTTTTCTTTTTCTCGTCGATCTCTTCAAAAACGTCCTTGTCCTTCTCGGGGTCGGGCGGTTTGCTGGATTCGCCCATTGCCACGATCAGGTTCTCGGTCGGTATATTCAGTGTGCTGGGTGGCGTTCCGGAATAGACAATGTTGAGGCCGTTGCCTATGGATGCCCCAACTCCGTTGACAAAGAATCCGGTATTGGTGGCGGCATCATAAACCAGCCCGGCAATACCATTGACCGAAAATCCGCCGCTGGCACTGGTGAAATTAATATTGATGGTGCTCGGCGACGAAGCCTCGATCCTGCCGCCGTAAGATACGGTGCCGTTGATATCGATTACACCGCCGACCTGCATGAATACATCCGGGTTGCCATGGATCTGGCTCTGGTCGACCAACACGTTGCCGCCGGTATTGATGAAAGCATTACCGCCACCACCTGACATATAGCTCTGGTTCGTCACTGACAGATTGCCCACGGCGCTGATGCTGAGACCGGTACTGCCATAGACCTGGGAAGCGCTCACCATGATGTTACTGCCCGCCCCCAGACCCACTACCCCTCCGCTGCCCAAATAAACATTGCTCAAATCGACATTGCCAGCCGCCGCGAGCACGGTGGAAGCCAATCCTTCGGATTCGAAATAGCTGTATCCACCGGAAGAGGAGAAATAAGCACCGTTCACGCCGTTGATGTTGCCGCCGGCCACCACGAGAACAGCGGCATCGCCAGGCGCAAGCCCATCCCCGCCCCTGGCATACCCTCCCTCACCGCCATCAATAAGCACATTGGACCCGGCGAACATGCTGACCGTCGCGGCACCGCCAGTCCCATCGTAACCGCTGGAGGTGCTCCCTCCTTGAGACCAGTTGTCTGGGTTGGTCAGCATGATGGCGCCCGCAGAACTCAGCGTGGTCAGCGCCGAACCGCCAGTACCGCCCTCCGCCCCATCGCCGCCTCTCGATGACACTTGGGCATAGTCGGAAACCGTAATCGCGCTGGAGGGTCCCGTGTTGATGATTTCGGTAACCGCGGTACCCCCGGTATCGCCGTAGCCGCCGATAGACCGAACACTGGGACTGCCGCCCTCACCACCTTCGATCAGGATGCCTTGTGCACCACTTAATCTGGTCAAAGCGGAACCACCAGTAGACCAAGTACCACTGCCACCCTGCGTAACGACGGATACGTCGTCGAAAATGCTGACACTGCCACTGGTACTGCTTAACTGGATACTGGCGTTGCCGCCGTTGGCGTAATTTCCATCACCGCCCTCAGCGGTAACGGAACTCCGAATGACTACATTACCGGTGGACGTAATCTGGATTCCGGCGTTGCCACCAACACTTCCGCCATAAGCGCCATCGCCACCATAAGCATTCACCCAGTTGTTGATGTCCACACCCCCGGCGCCCGCAACGATCGTAATGTTGGCATTGCCACCGGCAACCACAGCAGAAGGACTGCCATCTTCCCCGCTGGCCGTTACCGATCCGTCAAACCCATCGATGAACACCGAGCGGCCGGTCATCATGATACTGGCCGAGCCTCCATAGGAAAGTGAGCGGCCAGTCGCTATGACAGAGTCGTATATCTTAATGTCATTACCTGCAGCCATCTTAATTGTTGGGACACTGACCAGTGCGTTAACAATCACATCCCCACTTAACGGCACCAGCGTAGGGGTGGCGGCACTGCTCACGCCGTCCCAGCCGGCGTACAGATTCACGCTACCGTTACCACCGGTGTTCGATATTGCCGCATTCACGACGACATCATTAATCGCCGTCAGGGTTAGGCTGTTGTCACTGCTCCAGGAAACTCCATCGTTAACAAGAATATCTCCATTCCCACCACCGTAGGCTCCGCTCCCCATTAAAGACGTAATCACTACGTTGGTAGAGTCCAACTGCCCTCCAAGGGTTAAGCCCGTGATGTCGCCGCCGTAAGAGTTGGCGTCAATCACGAAATCGTTGGGATCGATCAGCCAAATACCCGTTTTTCCGTTCACCGCCGAAGTGTTAATCACAACAGAGTCGGCAACTTTGACCCGGTTGCTGCCCGAGGTCTCAATGAAGCCGCCATCACCACCGACCGGCGCCGAGGCATTCAGCACGCCATCGACATACATGTTGTTGTCGGCAAAAGCGATGATCTCTCCGCCGCCCCTCCCGCTGGCGTCGATGACGCTAGTCGACTCCAGCGTGATGTCCTTTTTCGCCTTCAGCAGGATGCGCCCGCCCTCCGCCACGGCACTGCTCGCGTTGAGCGTGCCGCTGTTGCGGATCAGCCCGGCGTAGATGCCGATGCGCCCGGCCTCCGCGCTGATGGTGCCGAGGTTCTTCGCTTCGTTGTCCGGGGCGGTGACTTCCACACGCAGGTTGGGGGTGCCCGGGTTGACCAGTTCGACGCTGTTGCCCGCGGCGAGGATGACTTCGCCGTTGGGGCTGGTGATCAGGCCGTCGTTGGTCACCGCCTTGCCGACGAGGTAGACACTGCCGCCGGTGATCTGGCCCTGGTTGATGACGCTGCCGGCACCGGCACCGTCGGTGAAGCGCAGGCGGTTGTTGAGGAAGTCTTCGTTGCTCAGGTTCAGCGTCGAGGCCACCAGGCCGGCGACGTCGATCTGCGCGCCGGCGCCGAAGACGATGCCGTTGGGGTTGAGCAGGAACACGCGGCCGTTGGACTGCAGCGCGCCCAGGATCGCCGAGGGGTCCTGGCCGATCACGCGGTTGAGCACCGCCGAGCTGGACGACTGCTGGATGAAGCGGGTCAGTTCACCGGCGCTGATCGAGAACGAGCCCCAGTTGATGATGGCGCTGGGGCTGTTGGTGATGTTGAGGATGTTGCCGGCCTGCTGGAAGGTCGCCGTGCCGTGGACCACCGTCGGATTGGTGGGATTGGCGAGGGCGGCGCTGCTGAAGCAGGCGGCAACGGCGAGGGCAGCGGCCGAGGGTTTGATGTGACGGGACAGCGAAGTCCCGGTCCGGATGTGTTCGCGTCGCAAACTGGATTTGCGCATGGTGCCCCCCGTTATCTCTGCGCCGCGAAACTCTGGGCGGACTCGGATCCGTCAGTCGCGGCCAATCTCCCTGAATTCTAAGCCTTTATGACGACAACAAGCCAGCAGTTTGCGCAATCCAGCCCGTGTAGGGAACTGACGTGATTTTTACGTGATTTATCTCACGAATTGCCTGCCGCATGTGACGGCTTCGCAGGTTCATCGGCCAGCCGCACGGCCCGAACAGCCAGCGGAAGGACCTCAGCCCTGCCGCCGCTGCCGCCGGGCTTCGGCCAGGCAGATCCCTGCGGACACCGAGACGTTGAGGCTCTCGACACTGCCCAGCATGGGAATCCGCGCCAGTTCGTCGCAGGTTTCGCGGGTTAGGCGGCGCAGTCCGCCGCCCTCGGCACCCAGCACCCAGCCCAGCGGGCCGCCCAGCCGGATGTCGTAGAGATCGCGCTCGGCGTGTTCGTCGGCGCCGATCAGCCAGATGCCGCGGTCCTTCAGTTCGCGCATGGTGCGCGCAAGATTGGTGACCATCAGGTAGGGCACGCTGTCCGCCGCGCCGCTGGCCACTTTTGCGACCGTGGCATTGAGGCCCACCGCGTGGTCCTTGGGCGCGATCACCGCATGCACGCCCATCGCATCGGCCACCCGCAGGCAGGCCCCGAGGTTGTGCGGATCAGTCACGCCGTCCAGCAGCAGCAGCAGCGGCGGCTCGGCCAGCTCTTCCAGCACGTCCTCGATGTGGGTGGGCATGCGCACCGGCTCGACTTTCGCCACCACCCCCTGGTGGCGTGCCTGTCCGGACATGCCGTCGAGCCGCTTCGCGTCCACCGGGATCACCCGCACGCCGCGCGATTCCGCCAGCGCCACCAGGTCGCGCGCACGCTGGTCACGGCGCGCAGCGTCGATGTAGATCTCGCGCACCGCGCCTTCGCGCTGGCGCAGACGGCTGGTGACCGCATGGAAGCCGTGGATCAGCTGCAATTCTGGCATTATATAAGTATTTGTTTTTAAACAATATTTTATGCCAGCACAAAATCGATACGGGCGCCGTCGAGATCGACGCGGGCGATCTTGACCCGCAAGCGGTCACCCAGGCGATAACGCTGGTGGGTGCGTTCGCCCATCAACTCGTGTTTGGCGGCATCGTATTTGAAATAGTCCTTGCCCAGATCGGAGATGTGCACCAGTCCTTCGACGTACACATCATCCAGCGCAACAAAGGCACCAAAAGCCGCCACGCCGGCGACGCTGCCCATGAACACTTCACCGACGCGGTCGCGCATGTAATAACACTTGAGCCAGGCCGTGACATCGCGCGTCGCCTCGTCGGCACGGCGCTCGGTCATCGAGCATTGCGCGCCCAGCTGCGCCCAGTCGCCGGGCTCGTATTTCTGCCCCGCCAGCACCGCCTTGATCGCACGGTGCACCAGCAGGTCGGGATAACGGCGGATCGGCGAGGTGAAATGGGTGTATGACTCGTAGGCCAGCCCGAAATGGCCGGTGTTCTTCGGCGTGTAGACCGCCTGCTTCAGCGAGCGCAGCATCACCGTCTGCAGCAACTGCGCGTCCGGCCGATCCTTGACCCTGGCCAGGAGCTTTGCGTAATCCAGCGCATGCGGCGTGTCGCCACCCGACAGCTGCAACCCGAAACCCTTGAGGAAATCGCGCAGCGCGCCGAGCTTCTCCGGCGTCGGCCCCTCGTGCACGCGGTAGAGCATCGGGTGGCGGTTCCGGTGCAGGAAGTCGGAGGCGCAGACGTTTGCCGCCAGCATGCATTCCTCGATCAGCCGGTGGGCGTCGTTGCGGAACACCGGCACGATGTTCTCGATCTTGCCCTTGTCATCGAAAATCATCTGGGTTTCGATGGTTTCGAAATCGATGGCGCCGCGCTTCGAGCGCGCCTTCGCCAGCTGATGGTAGAGGCGGTACAGCCCCTGCAGCTGCGGCACCAGTGCCCGACGCCGCCGCGCCGTCGCGCAGCGCGCGTCATCGAGTATGGCCGCGACCTCGGTGTAGGTCAGGCGCGCATGGGAACGCATCACCGCGGGATAGAACTTGTAGCTCTTCACGGAACCATGGCCGTCGATCTGCATGTCGCAGGCCATGGCCAGCCGCTCGACGTCAGGATTGATCGAGCACAGGCCGTTGGACAGTGCTTCAGGCAGCATCGAAATCACCCGGCGCGGGAAGTAGACCGAGTTGCCGCGATTGCGCGCCTCCTCGTCCAGTGCATCGCCGGGCTTCACGTAATGGCTGACATCGGCGATCGCCACGATCAGCCGGAAGCCGCTGCCCGAGGGCTCGCACCAGACCGCGTCGTCGAAGTCCTTCGCCGTTTCGCCGTCGATGGTGACCAAGGGCAGGTCGCGCAGATCGACCCGCCCCTTGTGGTCGGCACTGCGCACCGCTTTCGGCAATTTCGCCGCCAGTGCCTCGGCCTCTGCCGGAAAAATCCACGGCAACGCATGTTTGCGCAGCGCGATTTCGATTTCCATGCCGGGGTCGGCGTAGTTGCCGATCACCTCGACCACCCGCGCCAGCGGCTGCGCATGGCGGCCGGGCTGGGAAATGATTTCAACGCTGACCACCTGCCCCGGCTTTGCCTTGCCCGCCTCTCCCGCCGGCACGACGAACTCCTGGCTGACCCGCTTGTCTTCGGCGGTGACGAATGTCACTCCGTGCTCGACACGCAAACGCCCCACCAGGCGCAGCTGCCCGTGCTCCAGCACCTCGACGATCTTGCCTTCGGGCCGGCCGCGGCGGTCCATGCCGCTGATGCGCGCCATCACGCGGTCGCCGTGCAGCACTTTCTGCATTTCGCGCGGGCCGAGGAACAGGTCCGGACCCTCGTCCTCGCGCTGCAGGAAGCCGAAGCCGTCCTTGTGGCCGATGATCCGGCCGCGGATCAGATCGAGTTTCTCGACGACGCAAAGATCGCCGCGGCGGTTGCGCATGATCTGGCCGTCGCGTTCCATCGCTGCAATGCGCCGTGCGAAAGCCTCACGGTCACGCTTGCCGATGTCGAGTTGCCGGGAAACATCCCTCTCGTCCATGGGCACGCCGGCCTCGTTGAGGACTTCGAGTATCAGTTCGCGGCTCGGCACCGGGTGTTCGTAACGCTCGGCTTCGCGAGCGCCGAAAGGATCGGATTCACGCCGGGAAACAGGGCCTCCGGCGGCGGATTTTTTAGGTTTTTTCATTTGAAGAATATTCTTTCATGGGCTAGAATGCCGCCCTCATTGCCCAGATGGCGGAATTGGTAGACGCACCAGTTTCAGGTACTGGCGGGTAACACCGTGGAGGTTCGAGTCCTCTTCTGGGCACCAAAAGGCAGCGATGAGTGCGGAACGATGAGCGATGAATTCCGCACTCATCGCTTTTTCTTTTTGGCGGTCTTGGCGCTGGCCACCAACATAGCGGTCAGTTCATTCGCTTCGGCCAACAACGGTGCAGCTACGGCAGGCGATATCAACCCGGATTCCGCCAGCAGTTCGAGCCAGTAGCCGGTCTCTTCTATCTCCTGCAACGCGCCTTCGATTTTGCTGACAAAATCTGCAACGGATTTGGCGCGTCTCGCTTCGCGATACTGCGCGCCCACCGAAGTCCCGGAACGCAGAACCTGGCGTCCCAGCACCTGTCCCGGCAGTCCTGCGGGCAACGCCGAACACAAGCGGATAATCGCCAGCGCAAACCGGGTGGTGCGAACCTGCAAGCCCGGATTGCGCTCATCACTCATCGCTCCGTGCTCATCGCTGTCAGTCAAACGGATTACTGCGGACAATGGTGTGTTCGCGGTCGGCTCCGGTCGACACGATGTCGATCGGCACGCCGCAGACCGCTTCCATGCGCTTGAGATAATTGCGCGCGGCTGCCGGCAGGTCGTCGAAGCGGGTGACGCCCACCGTGCTGTCCTGCCAGCCCGGCATTTCCTCGTACACCGGCTGGCACTCGGCCAGCAGTTCGGCACCGAAGGGCAAGATGTCGCGGGCGACGCCGCTCATCTTGTAACCGACGCCGATCTGCACGCTTTCCATGCCGTCGAGCACGTCGAGCTTGGTCACGCACAGCCCGGACACGCCGTTGATCTGGATCGAGCGCTTCAGCGCAGCGGCATCGAACCAGCCGCAGCGCCGCGGACGGCCGGTGGTTGCGCCGAATTCGTTGCCGCGGGCGGCGATCTGCTTGCCGATGTCGTCCTCGAGCTCGGTCGGGAACGGCCCCGAGCCGACGCGCGTGGTGTAGGCCTTGGTGATGCCCAGCACATAGTGCAGGTTCTGCGGCCCGATGCCGGCGCCCGCAGCCGCCGCTCCGGCGACGCAGTTGCTGGAGGTGACAAAGGGATAAGTGCCGTGGTCGACGTCGAGCAGCGTGCCCTGCGCCCCCTCGAACAGCAGGTTGTCGCCGGCCTGCTCGGCCTCGAACAGCAGCCGCGGCACGTCGGCCACCATCGGCTTGATGCGTTCGGCAAAAGCCAGGGTGTCGTCCAGCGTCTTCTGGAAGGGCACGGGCTCGGCCTTGAAATAGTTCTTCAGCACGAAATTGTGGAAGTCCAGAACTTCCCCGAGCTTGGCCGCAAAGCGTTCGCGGTAGAACAGGTCCTGCAGGCGGATGGCGCGGCGGGCGACCTTGTCCTCGTAGGCCGGGCCGATGCCGCGGCCGGTGGTGCCGATCTTTCCTGCCCCCTTGGCCGCCTCGCGCGCGCGATCGAGCGCGACGTGGTGCGGCAGGATCAGCGGACAGGCCTCGCTGATTTTCAGCCGGCCTGCGACATCGACGCCGGCGGCTTTCAGGGTGTCGATTTCCTCAAGCAGCGCCTCCGGCGAAATCACCACGCCATTGCCGATGTAGCAGGCCACCTTGTCGCGCAGGATGCCCGACGGAATCAGGTGCAGGACGGTTTTCCTGCCGTTGATGACCAGGGTATGCCCGGCATTGTGTCCGCCCTGGAAACGCACCACGCCCCGGGCACGGTCGGTCAGCCAGTCGACGATCTTGCCTTTGCCTTCGTCACCCCACTGAGTGCCGATCACCACCACGTTCCTGCTCATAGCCCTGTTGCCTTTTCCGACGATTTCCGCACCTCAGTGCCGGATGAATTAATATTTAAAATCAAATTCTTAAATAAATACTCTAATCTTGCTTCTGGATAACCCAGCGCCCTTGGCGCTGCACCAGCACCCGGTCGCAACCCAGTTCACGGCGATGACGCCCATGTCCGGGCAATTCTTCCACCACCACAATCCCGCGGCCGCGCAAACCGGCAATCCGCTGCTGCAGGGCGCGGTCGGCCGGCCGCCAGGGGGCCAGCACCCGCGACCGGCGCGGAATGCCGCCGCCTGCCGCCGCCAGCTCCCTGAGGTCCATGCTGAACCCGGTCGCCGGACGTGCGCGACCGAAGGCCTTGCCCACTTCATCGTAGCGCCCGCCCTGCGCCAGCGCATTGGGGCGGTCCTTCGCATAGGCGGCAAACACCACGCCGCTGTGGTAATGGTAGCCGCGCAACTCGCCGAGGTCGAAGCTGCGGATATGCCCGAGGTCGGCGAATTGCCGCGACAGCGCTGCGAGGTCGCGCAGCGCCGCGCGGATCTCCGGCAGCGCGGGAAGCAGCCTGCGCGCCCGCGCCAGGACTTCCGACCCGCCGTAAAGACCGGGCAGCACCGCAAGGGCGGCCCGGGTGACCCGGTCCAGCCCGCGCGCCAGCGCGGCGATCGCCGGCGCATCCTTGCTCTGCATCGCCTGGAACAGTTCCGACTCCAGTTCGCCGGAAACCCCGGCGCGGCGCAGCAGCGCGCGGAACACGGCCACATGCCCGATATCGAGCGATATCTCGCGCACCCCGGCCAGCTGCAGGGCGCGCAGCAGCAGGCGCTGCACTTCGATGTCGCTCTCGATACCGGCGTGGCCGTAGATTTCGGCGCCGATCTGCAGCGGCTCGCGCGAGCGGGTCAACCCGTCAGGGCGTGTCCGCAGCACACTGCCGGCGTAGCACAGCCGCGCCACCCCGCTGCGGTTGAGCAGATGCGCGTCGATCCGTGCCACCTGCGGCGTGATGTCGGCCCGGATGCCGAGCATCCGTCCGGACAGCTGGTCGACCAGCTTGAAGGTCTGCAGGTCGAGATCATGGCCGGTACCCGTCAGCAGGGAATCAACGTACTCGAGCAGGGGCGGCATCACCAGTTCATAGCCATGCATCGCGAAGTCATCCAGGATCAGCCGGCGCAGGCGCTCCACCCGCAGTGCCTCCTCGGGCAGGATGTCCTCAATGTATTCAGGCAGCAGCCAGTTACGCATGACAGGTGATTTCGGGCGCGTTCGGACGCAAAACGCGCATTATAGAAGCTTGGCGGCTCAGTGCCGCGCAAAGTAGAGCAAGGCGAGACCGGCCAGCATCGATGCCAGTCCGATGAAACGCAACTGGCCGTCGCTGAGTTCGATCAGCCTGCGGAATGTGTCGCGCCAGGCCTCCGGCAACAGGAACGGCAGCAGCCCCTCGATCACCAGCATCAGGGCCACTGCCGCCAGCAGGCTCTCAGCCATGCATCGACAATCCGCCGCCGGCCGCCGGTCCCCGGGAAAAACCGGCGGTCATTTGCCGCCGGTTTTTCCGCCCGACTTCAGGTACCGGAAGAACTCCGAGTTGGGCTCCAGCACCAGGATGTCATTCTTGTTCCTGAAGCTGGCCTGGTAGGCCTCGAGGCTGCGGTAGAAGGCGTAGAACTCGGGGTTGATCTCGTAGGCACGGGCGTAGTTGGCAGCCGCCCTTGCGTCGCCCTCGCCCTTGATGCGCTGGGCGTCGCGATAAGCCTCCGCGAGGATGACTTCGCGCTGCTTGTCGGCATCGGCGCGGATTTTTTCCGACTCCGCGCCGCCGGTCGAGCGCAGCTCGTTGGCCACGCGCTTGCGTTCGGCCTCCATCCTGCGGTAGACCGATTCGCTGACCTCCTGCGGCAGATCGACTCGTTTGAGGCGCACGTCCAGCACTTCGACTCCGATCTTCACCGCGTCCTCGTTGGCCTTGCTGCGCATCAGGTCCATGATCTTGTCGCGCTCGCCGGACACCACGTCATGCACCGTGCGGTTGCCGAACTCGGCGCGCAGGCCGTCGTTGATGGTCTGCAGCAGCCGTCTCTGCGCATTGGACTCGTCGCCGCCCACCGATGTGTAGTAGTTGCGCACGTCGGTGATGCGCCATTTGACGAAAAGGTCGACCAGCACGTTCTTCTTTTCCGAGGTCAGGAAGCGCTCCGGCTCGGGCGTGTCGATGGTCAGGATGCGCACGTCGAAGAAGCGCACGTTGTCGAGCAGTGGCACCTTGAAATAGAGGCCGGGGTCGCGCTTGATCGAGATGACCTCGCCCAGCCTGAACACGATCGCATTCTGGCGCTGGTCGACGACGAACATCGACATCGAAAGGATCAGGATCAGCGCGACGGCGCCGACCACGATTCCGCCAAAGTTCTGCTTCATGGCCGCACCTCCCGCTCGCGGCTGCGGAAGGCTTCACGCCCCCGCGCAGCGTTCTCGGCCGGAACGGTCTCCGGCGTTTTGGCCACCGGGGCGTCGGCGGGATTGCCGGTCTGCCCCCGCATCAGCTTGTCGAGCGGCAGGTACAGCAGATTGCTGCCGCTCTTCTGGTCCACCAGCACCTTGCTGGTGTTGCTCATGATCTGCTGCATGGCGTCGATGTAGAGGCGGTCGCGGGTCACCTGCGGCGCCTTGTTGTACTCGGCAACGATCTGGCGGAAACGCGCCGCATCGCCCTGCGACTGCTCGATCACCCGGCTGCGGTAACCTTCGGCCTCCTGGATCAGGCGCGCCGCCATGCCTCGCGCGCGCGGGATCACGTCGTTGGCGTAGGCTTCACCTTCGTTCTTCTGGCGCTCGCGATCCTGGCCCGCCTTCACCGCATCGTCGAATGCCGCCTGCACCTGCTCCGGAGGCTGGGCGTTCTGCATGGTCACCTTGCTGATGCTGATGCCGGTGCCGTAACGGTCGAGAATGTCCTGCATCAGTTTCTGCGCACGCGCCGCCACTTCGGCCCGTCCTTCGAAGATCACGAAGTCCATGCTGCTCTTGCCCACGATCTCGCGGATGGCCGTCTCGGCCGCCTGCAGCACCGAATCGTCCGGGGCGCGATGGTTGAACAGGTAATCGTTGGGGCTCTTCAGCACGTACTGGACGGCGAACTGCACGTCGACGATGTTTTCGTCGTCGGTCAGCATCAGCGCTTCCTTCAGGACCTTGCTCTTCACGTTGTTGCGATAGCCCACTTCGACGGTGCGCACCTGCTTGACGTTGACGACCTCGGCCGACTCGATCGGGTAAGGCAGGTGCCAGCGCGGGCCCGGTTGGGTGGTCTCGACGAACTTGCCGAAGCGCAGCACCACGCCTTCCTGGCCTTCATTGACGATGTAGAAACCGCTGGCGAGCCAGACCACCACCACCAGCACGACCAGCAGGCCGGCACCGCCGCCAACCGCGGCAGGCGACGGGCCGCCCGTGCCGCTGCCGCCGCCGTCGCTGCCGCCGCCGCCCTTCCCGCCGAGCAGGCGGTTCAGCTTGCGGTTGAGGTTGCGCCAGATCTCGTCGAGGTCGGGAGGGCCCTGGTTGCCGCCGCCGGGGCGTCGCCCCCATTGCGGATCGTTCAGGGAAAGCAGCGGCGCCAGCATTCTGGCGAGGCCGTGCTTGAGGCGTTCGCGGAAGCTTGGAGAGGATTCGGTCATCGGGGCAGACAAACCATCGGGTCAAAACTGCTGGTGGGCTTATTGGATTCTTCGGAACGGACGGAACATCGGGCTACTGCGTCAGGCCGCTGCAGGCTGTCCAGAACGCACTGCATCGCTCGCATGCTCGCTGATTGCGGCGCGCAGAAGGTCGATCCCGTCACCGGTCAGCGCACTCAACCAGACGCGCGAAATTCTAGCATATTCATCCCTCTCGACCCGGGGCGGCAGCGCGGTTCGATCGATCTTGTTGAACACCATGATCTGCGGGATGCGGTCAGCCCCGATTTCGGACAGGACGCCGTTCACTGCGGCAATCTGCGCGTCGCGATCCGGACTGCCGGCATCGACGACATGCAGCAGCAGATCCGCATGCACGGTCTCTTCAAGCGTCGCGCGGAAGGCATCGACCAGGGTATGCGGCAGGTGGCGGATGAAGCCGACGGTATCCGAAATCACGACCGACGCGCCCTCGATCCCGCCAAGGCGCCGCGTCGTGGTATCCAGTGTCGCGAACAACTGGTCGGCGGCGTAGGCATCGGCGCGGGTCATGCGGTTGAACAGCGTCGACTTGCCGGCATTGGTATATCCCACCAGCGACAGCGAGAACACGTGGGCGCGCGACCGCGACCTGCGCTGGGTCGCATGCTGGGCACGCACCCGCTGCAGTTTCTCCTTGAGCACCTTGACCCGCTTGCCCAGCAGGCGGCGGTCGGTCTCCAACTGGGTTTCGCCGGGTCCGCGCATGCCGATGCCGCCGCGTTGCCGTTCGAGGTGGGTCCAGCCGCGGACCAGCCGCGTCGACAAATGCTCGAGCTGTGCCAGTTCGACCTGGAGCTTGCCCTCATGGCTGCGGGCGCGCTGCGCGAAAATGTCGAGGATCAGGCTGGTGCGGTCGATGACGCGGCAGCCCAGCCTGCGCTCCAGATTGCGTTCCTGGATCGGGCTCAGCGCGTGATTGAAAATGACGATGGACGCCCCGGCGCTGCGCACCGCCTCGGCGACTTCCTCGACCTTGCCCTTGCCGGCAAACAGCGCAGGGTCAGGCCGGTCACGCCGGCCGCGCACGACCGCGGACGTGGCCACGCCGGCACTACGTGCCAGCAGTTGCAGTTCTTCGAGGCTTTCGGCGTAGTCCGGATCGCCCAGATCGAGGGCGACGAGCACCGCCAAGGTGCCGTGACCCGGACGCTCAAACATCTAAAATAGTTAATAAAATCAATTACTTATCTTTATCATCCGGTTGCAGGCTGACGGCCCGGGCCGGAACCACGGTGGAGATGGCGTGCTTGTAGACCATCTGCGTCACCGTATTCTTGAGCAGCACCACATACTGGTCGAAGGAGTCCACCTGGCCCTGCAGCTTGATGCCATTGACCAAATAGATGGACACCGGAATGTGTTCCTTGCGCAAGGCATTCAGGAACGGGTCTTGTAGCAACTGCCCTTTATTACTCATGGCACCCTCTGGGTTGTCGTTATTGGAAAGTTCACTCTAGCCTAATTTCCTGCGTCTGGCCATAGAGTTAGCCGCGCCTTGCGTCACTCCTGGCATAGGGGTTGCGCCCGGTTTTGAACTCGACTCGCAGCGGCGTACCCGTCAATTTGAACGCATCCCGGAAGAAACGTTCCAGATAGCGCCGGTAGGTGTCCGGCACGCGCTCCAGCGCCGAGCCGTGGATGATGATGCGCGGCGGGTTGTGTCCGCCCTGATGGGCATAGCGCAGCTTGGGCCGCACCATGCCGGCACGGGGAGGCTGCTGCTGCTGGACTGCCATCTGCAAGGCCCGCGTCAGCCGCGGCGTCGGCAGACTGGACATGGCGGCGGCATAGGCCGCATCGGCCGAGCGCAGCACGGCACCGACACCCTGCCCCTGGAGCGCCGAAATGAAGTGAAAGCGCGCGAAGTTGAGAAAGCCGAGCTTGCGCGCGCCATCGCGCTTGACCTGCTCGCGCTCGGCTTCGCCGAGCCCTTCCCATTTGTTGACCGCAACGACCAGCGCGCGTCCGGCCTCCAGGATGAATCCCGCAATATGTGCGTCCTGCTCCGATATCTCCTGGCGCGCATCAAGCACCAGGATGACGACATTGGCGTCAGCGATGGACTGCAGCGTCTTGACCACCGAGAATTTCTCGGCGGCCTCGTCGATGCGGCCGCGTTTGCGCATTCCGGCGGTGTCGATCAGCGTGTACTGCTTTCCCGCCCGCTCGAAGTCGATGTAGATCGAGTCGCGGGTGGTGCCGGGCTGGTCAAACACGACCACCCGCTCTTCGCCCAGCAGGGCGTTGACCAGGGTGGATTTTCCGACATTGGGGCGCCCCACTATCGCGATCTTGGGGTGCTTCGACGGTTGCTCGGCCGCTCGGTCCGGATCCGGAAAATCGGCGAGCACCAGTTCCATCAGGTCAGACACATGCTCGCCATGCTCGGCGGATACCGCGAGCGGTT
Source organism: Burkholderiales bacterium (assembly GCA_019634975.1). GTDB lineage: Bacteria > Pseudomonadota > Gammaproteobacteria > Burkholderiales > SG8-41. Next base: position 27,082 of record JAHCAI010000011.1, on the reverse strand, counting down.
CGCCGAGGCCGAGGGCATGGAAATCCGCCGTCACCGCGGCAGGCGCCATGCCCTCGGCCTTGTTGACCACCAGCCAGATCCGGCGGCCGCTGCGCCGCAATTCCGCGCCTATTTCGCGGTCCTGCGTGGTAAGGCCGACCCGCGCGTCGACAACGAACAGCACGGCATCCGCCTCGTCGACGGCCTGGCGCGCCTGGCGCAGCATTTCCTGGGAAATGCCGCCTTTCGCCACCGGCTCGAATCCGCCGGTATCGACCACCAGGTAGGGTTTTCCGCCAACGCGCCCCTCGCCGTAATGGCGGTCGCGCGTGATTCCCGGGGCATCGGCGACGATGGCGTCACGGCTGCGCGTGAGCCGGTTGAACAGCGTCGATTTGCCGACATTGGGCCGGCCGACAATGACCACCGTGGGTTTCATCGGATGGATCCGGGGTTGCCGCGCTCAGCCGCAGTGCGTCGCGATCATTGCAGGTTGATGGCGTAGAGGCCGCCATTGCGGGTCTGCACCAGGAAACTGGACAGGTCGAGTGCGACCGGCGGCACGCGGATTGCGCTGCCGTCCGTGGCGACCCGCGCGATGAAAGCGCCGTCCTCGCGCGACATCACGTGCACATACCCCTCGAAGTCGCCGACGATCACGTAACGGCCGAGCGCCAGCGGCGCGGTCACCCAGCGGCCGCGCAGCTTGTCCTGTTTCCACAGGCTGGCGCCGCGGTTGCGGTCCAGGGCCTGGACGGCATCCTGGTCGTCGGTGACGTAGACGTTGCGTGCGTCGATGCCCATGCCGGCAACGCTGGAGGCGTCGCGCGCCCATTGCGTCTCGCCGCTGAGCGCGTCGAAACAGGCCACGCGGCCCTGGTAGGCCACCGCGCAAATCTGCGTGCCCTCGATGACGGGATAACTCGCCACATCCGTGACCCGGTCGAGTTCGGTGGCGCCCTTGGGCAATGCCACCACGGACTCCCAGCCGACGTTGCCTGTCGCCAGCGCAATGGCCACCAGCCTGCCTCCGGGGAATCCGGCAAAGACCGCGCCGCGATGCACCACCACGCCGGCAAAGCTGCGCACCGCGAGCGGCGGAAGCGCGCGCTGGTAAACCCAGCGCTGCTTGCCGTCCGCCGCATTCAGGCCATAGATGCGGCCATTGCCCGTGCGCACCACGACAACACCCTCGGCCCCTGCCGGCGGCGCCAGCACCTCTCCCGAGAGTTGAGTCTTCCAGGCCTGCTTTCCGGACGGCTCGAAGGCCAGTACCTCGCCCTTGCCCGTACCGACCAGCAGCAGTCCGTTGCCGGCGCCCACGCCCCCCGAGAGAACCGTGCCGGCCTCGAAGCGCCCGGTACCGCCACCCGAATTGGCCGTGAATCCCGCGATCTGCCCGTTGGCACCCGCGGCGTAAACCGCATTGCCGCTGACCGCGGGGTAAAAGGCGCCTCGCTCGGCGGAGCCCACATTCGCCTGCCAGAGCACGCGGGCTGTCGCGCTGGCCTGGAACTGCACCAGTTCGGCCGCCCTCTTTTTGGGGGTAGTGCCGAACCAGCTGTCATAGACACCGGAAACGGTCTGACAACCGGCCAGCGTCAGGAGGGCCGCCGCCGCGGCAAGCCGGCTGAGGCTCACTTCCCGCCACCCGCAGCATCCAGCTTGAGCTGGATGATCTGGCGCATCGATGCGCCGGCATCACTGCGTTCCAGGGCCAGCTGGTAGGCCGCCCGTGCCTCCTCCCGTTTCCCCTGGGACAGCAGCAGATCGCCCTTGAGGTCCGCGTAAAGTCCGGCAAAGCTGTCCAGATGCTTGGCCTCCAGCAATTTCAGCGCCTCATCGGTCTTTTTCTCGTCGTGCAATATGCGCGCGAGCCGCAGCCGCGCCACATCGCGCGCCTCCTCTTCGCGCGCCCGGTCAATGACCCATTGCAGGCGCGTCTTGGCGGCCGCCAGATCCCCGGTATCAAAATCGCTCCTGGCGGCGGACAGGGCAGCCAGCACGCCATAGGCCGTGGCGCCGTAACGCTCGACGATTTCCGTGCCGATGTCACGAACCCTTTTGTGGTCGCTCGCACGCTCGGCCGCCTGCTGCTGCGCGAACAGCGTGACCGCAGCCGCCGCCTGCGACCCCTTGTAGTAATACCACCCCCGGACGCCGCCGATGGCCAGCAGGCTGCCCACCACCGTGACGATCACCAGTTTTCCGTACTGTCCCCACCAGGACTTTATTGCGGACAGCTGTTCCTGTTCTTCGAGATCCAAAGCCATTGATTCACCCTGATTTGATGATTTCACATGCTGCCTGAGGCGAAACCCGGGCTTGCGCCTGTTGCGTTCCGCCGCGCAGCGCCTTGACCGACACCATCCGGGACAGCGCCTCGTCGTCGCCGATGATCACCGCGTAACGCGCGCCGCTGGCATCGGCCTTGCGCATCTGCGACTTGAAGCTGCCGCCGCCACAGTGCAGCACGGCTGACAGGCCGGCATCGCGCAGCGTTTCGGCCACAAGCTCCGCCCAGGGCAGCGCGGCCTCGCCCTGTCTGAGGACATACGCATCCGGCTGATCCTCGGGAACGGCAACACCGCATTCCGCCATCAATGCCAGCAGGCGCTCCACGCCCATCGCGAAGCCGCAGGCGGGCGCCGGCTTTCCGCCGATCTGTCCGATCAATCCGTCATAACGCCCGCCCGCGCATACCGTACCCTGCGCGCCGAGACGGTCGGTGATCCATTCGAACACGGTGCCATTGTAATAGTCCAGCCCCCTGACCAGCCGCGGATTGACGCTGAAGGCGATGCCTGCCGCGCGCAGCGATGCCTGCAGTGCCGAAAAGGCTTCGGCGGACGCCTCATCGAGGTCGTCGGCCAGCCGCGGGGCGGCCGCGATCATGTCCTGCAACGCGGGATTCTTGCTGTCGAGCACGCGCAGGGGGTTCGTGTGCATGCGCCGCCTCGCGTCATCGTCGAGGACCGCGACGTGCTTTTCGAGGTGAGCCACCAGTTTCGTGCGATGTCGCGCCCTCGCCTCCGCCGAGCCCAGCGAATTCAGCTCCAGACGCAGGTCCTGCAGCCCGAGCCTGCGCCACAACCTCGCGCACATCACGATGTGCTCGGCATCGATGTCGGGCCCCGCGAAACCGAGAGCCTCGATGCCGACCTGGTGAAACTGCCGGTAGCGGCCCTTCTGCGGGCGCTCGTGGCGGAACATCGGCCCCCAGTACCAGAGGCGCTGCGGACCCGGATAGAGCAGGTTGTGCTCGATCGCGGCGCGCACGCAGGAAGCGGTGCCCTCGGGGCGAAGCGTCAGCTGCTCGCCGTTGAGCTCGTCGGTGAAGGTATACATTTCCTTCTCGACGATGTCGGTCACTTCACCGATGGAACGCACGAAGAGCTCGGTGCGTTCGAGTATGGGCATGCGGATCGCCTGGTATCCGTAGCTCCTGACCCAGTCCTGCACCGTACGTTCAAAGTACGCCCAGCGATGCGCCTCCGACGGCAGGACATCGTTCATGCCGCGGATACCCTGCACGGTTTTTGCCATGTTCCGGGGGACCTTCCGCTCAGACCCTGGTGGCCGCAGCGCCGGCCTGTGCAGTGGCTGCATCCGGCGCAGCGCCGTAACGGGTGCGCACATAGTCATCAACGATGCGCTGGAATTCCTCGGCAATGTTTCCGCCCTTGAGCGTCACCGTCTTCACGCCGTCGACGAACACCGGCGCCACCGGGGTCTCGCCGGAACCCGGAAGGCTGATGCCGATGTTCGCATGCTTGCTCTCGCCGGGTCCGTTGACCACGCAGCCCATCACCGCCACGTGCATGTTTTCCACGCCGGGATAACGGTCGCGCCAGACCGGCATCTGCGCACGCAGATACCCCTGGATGCGGTCGGCGAGCTCCTGGAAAACCGTGCTTGTCGTGCGGCCGCAACCTGGACAGGCGATGACCAGTGGGGTAAACGAACGCAAGCCCATGGTTTGCAGGATTTCCTGCGCCACAATGACTTCACGCGTCCGGTCTCCGCCCGGTTCCGGAGTCAATGACACGCGGATGGTGTCGCCTATGCCCTCCTGCAGCAGCACGGCCATCGCAGCCGTCGAGGCCACTATGCCCTTCGAGCCCATCCCCGCCTCGGTCAGGCCGAGGTGCAGCGGATAGTCGCAGCGTGCCGCGAGATCGCGGTAAACGGCAATCAGGTCCTGGACTCCGCTGACCTTGCAGGACAGCACGATCCGGTCATGCCCGAGGCCCAGCGACTCGGCCTGGCGCGCGCTTTCCAGTGCGGAAGCAACGAGAGCCTCGCGCATCACGACAGCCGCCTCCTGCGGCCGCTCGCGGCCGGCATTCTCGTCCATCATCCTCGCCAGCAATTCCTGGTCGAGGCTGCCCCAGTTCACGCCTATGCGCACCGGCTTGTTGTAGCGGCATGCGAACTCGATCATCGTCGCGAACTGCTCGTCACGCCTTGCACCCTTGCCCACATTTCCGGGATTGATCCGCAGCTTCGCCAGCGCCTCGGCACAGGCCGGATGCTGGCTGAGGAGACGATGACCGTTGAAATGAAAGTCGCCGACCAGAGGAACCGTGACCCCGCGACGCTCCAGCTGGTCGCGGATGAGCGGAACGGCGGCAGCAGCCTCCGCATTGTTGACGGTGATGCGCACCACTTCCGATCCGGCCCTGGCGAGTGCAGCAACCTGTTCGACGGTGGCATCAACATCGGCCGTGTCGGTGTTGGTCATCGACTGCACGAGGATCGGCGAATCACCACCGACCATCCTGTCTCCGATCAGCACACCCGTGCTCTTGCGCCTCGCCGAAGGCCCGTATTTGGGAAGGCAATCCATGATCTATTCCAGTACGAATCGTGCAACTTCAACGCGTGTATGCGGTGCCAGGTCGAAAGGCTTGCCGTTGTACGTCATCTGGACGTCCTTCGCGTTTCCGACAACCACGCTGAGCGGCGGCCGCCCCGTGACCCGCTGCTCGGTGCCGGCGGCGTTCAGCTGCGACAGAAGAATACGCTCGCCGCGATCCCTCACTTCCACCCAGGATGCGGCGTCGAAAACGAAATGCACTTCGGCCATCCCGGCGGCTAGCGGTGCAGCTTGCCCCTGAGGTTCCGGCCGCTCATCACGCGCGCCCGGTTCCGCGGCCGGCGTTTCCGGCGTCGCGGAATTCGTGGCAACGTCCGCAGCACCGGCAGTCCCCGCCGGCAATTCCGCGGTCCTGCCTGCATTCACGGATTCCGCAAGTCTTTCTGCCGGAGCGGCCGGAGACGGCGGTGCCGACACCAGGACCTCGGGAGGTTCGGCGTAGAAAATCTCGTACGCCGTGGCGAGCAGCACAGCGACCAGCAGGACCGCCGCATAGGGCCGCCAGCTTCCGGTCTTTCGCGGCGGGAAAGGGATGTCGCGCGATAGCGGCAGTGCTGCCGTCGCCGGCGCCGAAGCATTGGGCAGATCGAGGCCGCCGGAGAGTTGCTCCGGGTCCTGCTCCAGGAGGCGCGCGTAGTTGCGTATGAACCCCCTCACGAAAACCGGACCCGGCAGACTGCCGTAATCATCGGCCTCCAGCGCCGCCACCTGGGATGGCGAGAGCTTAAGCTGTGCAGCCACCTCGGCCAGCGTCAGGCCTTTCGCCATGCGGGCCTCCGCCAGCATACGGCCGGGACGGGTAACCGTGCCCGGACCCGCGGGAGCTGCCTGGTCTTCGGCGCCGGTATCGCTCATTCAAAACGGCCCGCCTTCAGCGCCTCGGCTTCGCGGGAATCCGGGAAGTTATTGCGCAGCCGCTGCGCATAACTGGCCTCGGCCAGCGAGTTGCCGAGCTTGCGCTCGACCCTCAATCCGAGCCACAGCGTCTCCGCGTTGGCAGGGGTCACATTGGAAAGCCGCCGCAGATAGCCCTGCGCCGCGGCGAAATTGCTGGCGAGGAAGGAAAGTTCCGCAAGCTGATAGAGTGCCTGCGGCTGGTTCGGCCTGACGCCCAGGGCGCGCTGAAAGAAGTCCTGCGCAGCGGCATTGTCGCCGCGGCGGCGGGCGCAGACACCGGCATTGACCAGTGACCGTTCGGGGTTCTGGTACAGGGGATTCTGCACTGCTGCGAGAAAGAACTTGATCCCTTCGCCTTCCCGGCCGCGCTGGCAGAGGTACATGCCATAGTTGTTGTTGCTGTCGGGGTCCGACGGGTTCAGTCGCAGCGCCTGCCTGAAACTCTCCTCCGCACGACGGTCGTCCTTGAGTGATGCGTATACCAGACCCGCGATATTGTGCGCCGTGTGATAACTGGAATCCGCCTGCAGTGCCGTGGTGATCGACTCGAGCGCCACCCCCAGGTTGCCCAGTTCGAAATACCCTGCTGCGAGCTCGGTGTGGATACGCGCCCGGTTGCGCGCATTGCTTTCGTTACCGGTGGTGTCGACCATCGGCTGCACGCCCTGATCCACTCCACCATCCGTCGCCGCGCAGCCTGCCATGCCTGCGGCCAATGCCGCCATGACAAGAAATCCGGATATGCGCCCCATGTCCGATCGCCTAGTCATGCCGGGTTTCCCTCCATGCGGCGCATCACGCGCCTGGTTTTGTCCTGCACCCTACCGGCCAGCTGGCCGCAGGCTGCGTCTATGCTGTCGCCGCGCGTCTTGCGCACCGTTGCCGTCAGCCCGGCCTGGATCAGGACATCGCGAAACGCCGAAACCGCTTCACTGCCCGAGCGCCGGTAGCCGGAATCCGGAAAAGGGTTGAACGGGATCAGGTTGATCTTGCACGGCACCGGCTTGACGGTCCTGACGAGTTCCCGAGCATTGGCCACGCTGTCGTTGACACCAGCCAGCATCACGTACTCGAAAGTGACGAAATCGCGCGGAGCCTTTTCGATGTAACGCAGGCAGGCGTCCAGCAGCTCCCGTATCGGGTATTTCCGGTTGATGGGCACCAGCTGGTCGCGCAACGCGTCATTGGGGGCATGCAGCGAAACGGCAAGCGCGACCGGGCAGGCTTCGCGCAGGCGGTCGATTGCCGGCACCAGTCCCGAGGTTGACAGCGTCAGCCTGCGCCGTGAAATGCCGTAGGCGTGATCATCGAGCATCAGCTGCATGGCGACGACCACGTTGTCGAAGTTGGCCAGCGGTTCGCCCATGCCCATCATGACCACGTTGGTGATGGGCCGCTCAATTCCGAGCGTCGCCGCGAGGCTGCGGCTGGCATGCCACAGCTGGCCGACGATTTCCGCCGCCGTCAGGTTGCGGTTGAAACCCTGCCGGCCCGTGGAGCAGAAGGAGCATTCAAGGGCGCAGCCTGCCTGCGAGGATACGCAGAGCGTGCCGCGGTAGCGGCGGCCCGCAGCCTCCTCCGCAGGCGTGCCGTCATCAACATCGCCCTCAGGGATGTAGACCGACTCAATCGCGTTGCCGGTCCCGACATCGAACAGCCACTTCCGCGTGCCATCAGGCGCCGTGGTGTCACGCAGCACTTCCGGGGCTGCTATGGTTGCCGATGCCGCGATGCGCTCGCGGAACAGGCGCGACACGTCGGTCATCGCGCCGAAATCGCTGACACCGGCCTGGTGCATCCAGCGCATGATCTGCCGCGCGCGGAAAGGCTTCTCGCCCATTTCCGCGCACAGGGCTTCGAACCGCTTCCGGTCCAGTCCCAGCAGATTCAGCGACATGTCGCTCCCGTTTCCAAAGCCTTCAGCGCGAGTGGATGTCAAGCGCCGGGAAAAAATAGGCCACTTCGGTGGCGGCGTTTTCCGCAGAATCCGAACCGTGCACCGCGTTGGCATCAATGCTGTCAGCAAAATCGGCGCGGATCGTGCCTTTGGCCGCCTTTTTCGGGTCCGTGGCACCCATCAGGTCGCGGTTTTTCTGAATTGCGCCCTCGCCCTCCAGCACCTGGATCATCACCGGGCCGGAAACCATGAAATCCACCAGTTCGCCGAAAAAAGGCCGCTCCTTGTGTACCGCATAAAAGCCCTCTGCCTGGGCACGCGACAGGCGCGTCATGCGCGCGGCCACGATGCGCAGGCCGGCCTGCTCGAAACGGGCGTAAATCTGGCCGATTACGTTCTTGGCCACCGCATCGGGTTTGATGATGGAAAGCGTGCGTTCGACTGCCATGAAAATCCCCTGATTCCAGAGTTTGAAATAACCCGGAAGGATAGCACGATAACGTCTTGAATAAAAGACAATATCGGGCAAATAGGGGCAAAAAGCGCTCGGCAAACGCCGCGCGCCGGATCAGGCCACAGACCTACGCAACCGCAGTCTCTGCCACAGGTAAATCGGCAAACCGATGCCGAGGCCGATGAAATCGCTCGCGCCGCCCGGGTGCAGCAGGCCCAGTGCCGCGCCGAACAGCAGGACCCGCAGCGGCATTGCGAGGCGGCCGCCGAACCAGCCCTCCGTGGATCCGGCAAGGAACCACACGCCGACCGCCGCGGAAAAAGTCGCCTGGAGTATCCCCAGCCACGGCCCCTGCATCAACAGCACCGGAGAAAAAAAGAACATGAAGGGCACAATGAAGGTGGCCAAGCCCATCTTCAGTGCCGTCCAGGATGTTTTCCAGGGATCAGCCTGCGCCATGCCGGCCGCCGCAAACGACGCCAGCGCCACCGGCGGCGTGATTGCCGAAACCACCGCAAAATAGAACACAAACATGTGCGCAACCAATACCGGCACACCGATTTTCGTGAGGCCTGGCGCGATCACCGCGGCGGCAATCGCGTAAGCGGCCGTGGTCGGCATGCCCATGCCGAGCACCAGTGCAACCACGGCTGCAAACAGCATGGCCGCCAGCTGGCTCGCGCCGGCGATACCCAGGATCAATTCCGAAAAGCGCCCCCCGATGCCGGTCAGCGCAATGACGCCGACGATAATGCCTGCGCAGGCACAGACCGCGACCAGTTGCACCGTATCGCGCGCTGCCAGGTTGAGCGCCTCCAGGGTCCGCCGCCAGCCGAAGAAGATTGCCGGAACCAGGATGACCAGGATGCTCAGAGACCAGGTCACTGCAGTGCCGAAGGACTCGAATACGGGCACCAGGTATTGCAGCCCCGCATATAGGAGTGCGCCACCGGCCGCCAGCGCGGCTACGCGCATCAGCAGTGCCGTGAACACCATCACCACTGAACGCGGATCACTGGCCGCATCCGTGCCGATGTCCCTGAACATCCGCGACAGCCAGCCGGCGATCAGAGCCGCGACGATGCCGAGACCGCCGGCGCGAAACGGCGAATAACCTTCCAGCAAGGCCCACACGAAAATGATCAGCGGCGAGAACATGTAGAGCCGCGTCAGCATCAGCTTCACCGGGGGCAGCTCATTCCGCGACACGCCTCTCAGCCCCAGACGTATTGCATGCAGATCCACATGTATCCAGCAGGCAATATAGAAGAGCACGGCGGGAATGACGGCAGCGAGAGCAATCTGGCCGTACGGGATTCCGGTGATCTCCGCCATCAGGAAAGCCCCCGCCCCCAGAACCGGCGGAGTGATCTGTCCGCCCGTGGAGGACGTGGCCTCGATTGCCGCCGCAGTCGGCCGGTCGTAGCCGACCTTGCGCATCATCGGAATGGTCACCATGCCCGATGCCACCACGTTCGCGACCGCCGAACCCGAAATCGAGCCGAACATGATGCCGGAGGCTACAGCCGCCTTGGCCGGACCGCCGCGCGCCCAGCCGAACAGCGCATTGCAGAGGTCGTTGATGTAATCCCCGACCTTGGAGACCTGCAGGAAGGCGGCAAAGGTGACGAAAAGTATGATGTACGAAGATGAGACCTGCGTCGTCACGCCGAAGACCCCGTATTCACTGTAGATGTAGGTGAAGAACCGGTCAACGGCAAAACCCTTGTGTTCGAGCACGCCCGGCATCCAGGGGCCGACAAAGCAGTAGATGATGAATATGCCGGCAATGATCGGCAGCGCCAGTCCTGAAGTGCGGCGCGTGAATTCCAGAATCAGCAGCGTGCCAACGACACCCACGATGACATCGCCGGTGGTGAACTGGGCACCGGCGCGAAACAGCAATCCGTCAAGTTCGATCGCGATGTATACGGCACAGGCGACCGAAGCCAGCACCAGGATCCAGTCATACCAGGGCACGCCGCTTTTCGCGAAGCGCCGCAGTGGCGCATAGAGCATCAGCCCCAGCGCACCGCCCCAGCCGACGTGAATCGCCCGGAACAGCAAGGGCTCCAGCGAGTAGACGTTCAGCACGAAGAGGTGGAAGACCGTGAAGCCTACGCAGAGCACGGCGAGGAGGATGGCTTCCCATCGGCGCAACACCCGCTTGTTGCCGCTGAACTCCTCGTCCGCCATCGGTGGCTTCATGACTTCTTCTGCTGTCGGCACGGCGCTCATGCACTATCCCCTCCGGATAAAAAAAACCGCACTGAGCTCACGCGCAGTGCGGCTTGAAGCCAGCTGGTTGTCAGCCCTTGTACTCGGGCGGAATCAGGTGCTTCGGCACATTGATGCCTTTTTCCCTGAAGTAGCGGATCGCGCCCGGATGGAAGGGCAGGAAGCCGTTGCGGTTCCAGTTCTCCATCAGCGTCTCCTTGGCGGCGGCATGTCCCTTGACCATCTGCGGGTTGTTTTCGAGCACCGCCTTCACGACGGCATACACGAGATCCTCGGGAACATCCTTGTTCGCGATGGCGAAGTTGTAGAGGCCCACGGTCTTGTGGTCCTCGGTCTGCTGCTTGTAGGTGCCCTTCGGGATCAGCGAATCGGACAGCTCCGGCAGCGCCGCCTTGACCCGCTTCAGTTCGTCATCCGAGAACGTGAAGAAACGCACCTTGTTGGTGGTCTCAAGTTCCGAGTAGGCGGCAATCGGGACCCCGGCACAGAACGGGAAAGCGTCGATCAGTCCGTCCTGCAGGTTGGCCGCCATGTCGGAGGCCTGGCCGTTGCGGATGGTGGTGTCGATGCCCAGCGCCTTGAACATCAGAGGGAAATAGGTGCCGCAGGTGCCCGCGCGCGGTCCGACTCCGGAGCGCTTGCCGGCCAGATCCTTCACCGACTTGATGCCGGTTTTTTCCAGCGTGATGAAATGAAAAGGCGTGTCATACATCGGGAACATCGCGCGGATGTTGCTGAACTTCTTGCCCTTGGTCCACTCCCCCTTGCCTTCCCAGGCCTGCAGTGCGACGCCCATGGTCGCCATGCCGAAATCAATCTGCCTGGAGTCGGTCAGGATGATGTTCTGGTTCGGCCCCTGTGTCTGCTGCGTGCTGATGTTGGTGCCGATCTTTTCATTGACCAGGCTGGCCCATACCTGGCCGTACACGAAATAGGTTCCGCCCACCGAGGCCGTGCCCAGGGTGAGATTGGTCGGCCATTTCGGATTGGGCTTGGCCTGCGCCATTGCGCCCGTGGCCACGGTCATGCCGATGGTCGCGGCGAGCGCGAGCTTCACTAGTTGTGAAAGTTTCATTGCTTTTTTCCTCGCTTTGGGTCGTTAAGGGATACAGGACGCGCCACTGCCGACGGCGAAGCGTTATTTTCATCCTGTGGACCTGCAAGGCCAGATTAACAAAGCATCCCAGATTTGGCAAACCGGGGCCGCACTCAAGTTGTTCACGACGCCGGCGGGTGGAGCCCAACCATCAGTCGGGGCGCCATACCGGAAGATAACCCCCTTTTCCGGCGGGCGCCTGAAAACGCACGTCGACCCCCAGCCCGGGCACCGCCGCCAGTTGTCCTTCGATATAAAGGAACGGCAGGCGCTCCCGCACCCAGGGCGGGCAATCCGCCTCCTGCAGCAGCTTGCGCACCGTCCTCTGCCTGCCGCACAGCGCAAGGCGCAGGGTCTCGCCGCCCCGCCGCGATGCGACGAGGAGACCGCTGCTGCGAATCAATGCCCCGTCGATGCCGCCCGCGGTGGCGGGCTGCATCTGCAGGGATCCCGCCAGCGGCGCCAGCCGGAGCACGCCACGGCCACTCCAGTGCACGGCAAACTTTCGGTCCGGCGGGGCAAGCTGCTTGACGATGTGGAGGGCATTCCTGAAACGCCGCAAATCCGATGTTCCCACGGGCATGCACACAGCGGCATCGCGCCCTGCTGTCAGTGCCTGTCTCAGCAGTTCCTCCAGGCGATCCGCATCAGGCATCGGCAGGCCGTTGCCGCGCAGGAAGAAACGCAGGGCGTTGCGGGCACGATGCGCGGGAAGCGACTCCAGCAGCGTCAGATCCAGCCGCCCCGGCGGCAGGCTCCCGCCAAGATCCTGCAAGGCCAGCGCGTCCAGCAGATCCGAGGCCTCCGCCTGCAGCCGGGCCCCGCGCGCGAGCACGGCACGGGTGCCCGGCCGCCGCGCCTCGATCAGCGGCATCAGTTCGTGGCGCAGGAAATTTCGCAGGTAGCGGCGATCATCGTTGCTGTCATCCTCCACCCACTGCAGGGAATGGCGGGCGGCGTACTCCGAAATCAGGCTGCGCGGCACCTCCAGCAACGGCCGCAGCACTGCGGGTGTCCCGGGGACGCCCTCCCTGAACACGGGCATTGCCGCAAGGCCACGGGGGCCTGCGCCCCTGAACAGTTGCAGAAGAACGGTCTCCGACTGATCATCACGGTTATGGGCGAGCATGACGACGTCGGCGCCGCTCTCCGCAAAAGCCGCGTAGCGAGCCGACCTTGCCGCGCCCTCTGTGCTGTTGCCCCGCTTCACCTCGACCTTCACCACCCGCAGGCGAATGCCCAGTTGCCTGCAGAAACGGCGGCAGAACGACGCCCAGCCGGGAGCCTGTGGATTCAACTGGTGATTGACATGGATTGCGGACAGCCGGCGCGGCGGCAGGCGCAGCCCGCGCGCCAGCAGGTGGAGCAGCACGACGGAATCGATGCCGCCACTGAGACCGACCACGAGGCAAGCGCCGCGCGGCACGTGAACACGCAGGTGCTTGCGTACCCCGGCTGCCAGGTCCGGTTTCACCCCGAGACCGCCGGCACCAGTCCCGGGTCAGCGGCTTTCCACTTCCCTGAACTGGCCATAGCCCATCAGCCTTTCAAAGCGCGACTCGGTCAGTTTTTCGACCGGCGTGTCACGCAGCTGCCGCCAGCTGTCCTGGAGCGCCTTCTTGAGGCTTTGCATCATCGCCGCATGATCGCGATGTGCGCCCCCCAGCGGCTCGCCGACAACCTTGTCGATGAGCCCCAGGGTTTTCAGCCTGGGCGCCGTGATGCCCAGCGTTTCCGCGGCATCAGCAGCCCGCTCCGCGCTCTTCCAGAGTATCGACGCACAACCCTCGGGGGAGATCACCGAGTAGGTCGAATATTGCAGCATCAGGGTCACGTCGCCCACGGCCACCGCCAGCGCGCCGCCGGAACCGCCCTCGCCGATTACCGTGCAGATCACCGGTGTTTTCAGCGATGCCATCACGTAGAGGTTGCGGCCGATCGCTTCCGATTGCCCGCGCTCCTCCGCACCCACACCGGGATACGCTCCGGGCGTGTCGATGAAAGTGAACACCGGGACGGCGAATTTCTCGGCCAGTTTCAGTAGGCGCAGTGCCTTGCGATAACCCTCGGGACGCGGCATGCCGAAATTGCGGAAAATCTTCTCCTTGGTGTCGCGGCCCTTCTGGTGTCCGATGACCACCACGGTCTGGCCACCGAAGCGCGCCAGCCCCCCGACAATCGCAGGATCATCGGCATAGGCCCGGTCGCCGTGCATTTCCTCGAAATCGGTGAACAGGCCGTTGATGTAGTCGAGCGTATAGGGACGCTGCGGATGACGAGCCACCTGCGCAATCTGCCAGGCCGTCAGCTTGGAATAGATATCCTTGGTGAGCGCCTGGCTTTTTTTCTGCAGGCGCGCGATTTCCTCGGAAATGTCCAGCGCCGAGTCGTCCTGAACGAAGCGCAGTTCCTCGATCTTGGCTTCGAGATCGGCGATCGGTTGCTCGAATTCGAGAAAGGTCGTTTTCATGGGGGCGAATGATACAGGATGCCGGCGTGCGGCCGGCCTACTCAGGGGCCCAGGTGGCGCACCAGGAAAGCCTCCACCCGCTTGAGCGTGTCCTGCATCGCTGCCCGGTTGGGTTCGTGGCTCTGCTTGGTCTTGCCCGGATCGTCGTAGGCATGCTGGGCGCCGTCATACCAGTGGAACTCCACATCCGCGCCACGCAGCTGCAGCACCCCGGCAAAACTGCGGCATACCGCCGGCGACACCTCGTCATCCTGCTCCGCCACCGCGATCAGCAGCGGCGCATACGGCTTGTAATCGGGTTGCTTCGCCTGGAAGCGGCAGCTGGGATAAAGCGCGATCGCGGCGCGGAAGCCGTTCTCCGGCGTGGGATCCGTCAGCCCGGGCGGCCGCGGTCCCATCGCGGCGAGTACGGTCATGCCCCCGTTGGACCAGCCGAGCACGGCGACACGGTCTGCGGCAACATCGCCTCGCGTTCTCAGGTAAGCAAGCGCGCCATAGGCATCGAGAGGCCTCACGTTCTGCTCGCTGACTTCGGGCGGACGGCTGTCGTAGGAATGCCTGCCGAAACCATCTCCGTAGCCGCGCGGGCCGAAACTGTCGACCAGGATGGCGACATAGCCGCGATCGGCGAGAAAGCGTCCCCACATCCGGTGGCGCTGGGTCAGTGCGCCGGCATCATGCTGCCCGCGCTTGAGCGAGGAATAGGGTCCGGCGCGCCCGTGCAGCATGACCACGGCCGGACGGGGTCCGGCCTGGTGCGGCAGGAACACATAAGCGGTAAGCCGGGTGCGTCCGTCGGCACTCGGAAACTGCACCGTGTCCGGAACTGCCGCAGCGGCCGCGCCGCCGACACACAACATCACGGCCAGCACCGCAGTTCTCAGGATTTCGGGCATGCGAGCCTCATCGAACATGGTCTGGCCGAAAATTCAGTGCAATCCAAAAAACTCCCGGATGCGGCCCAGTATCTCGCCATGCCGCCGCGACATTTCCGAGGCCCTTTGCTCCGCATCCAGCGCCTGGCGCACGTTCTGCAGTTCCACCTCGCGCACGGCGAGTATCCGTGATACGTCCTCCGCGATCTGCGGCCGCGAACGGATGACGTCCTGGAATGCCGCGCGGTCGAGGCGATAGCATCTGACATCACCCAGCGCGACCACCGTGGCACTGCGCCGCTCGCCGAGCATCATGCCACGCTCTCCGAACACGGTTCCCTCGCGCAGCCTGGACACCGGATGCGAACCCTTGGAGTCCTCGAAAACCACCTGCGCCTCGCCCTCCACCAGCACATACAGCCAGTGCGCCTCGGCACCCTGGCGGGTTATCACTTCACCAGGCGCGAACGGCGCGGGCACCAGCGCCTCGGCCACGCGCCGCAGCTCCTCGGGCTGGAGATGGACGAAAATGTCGACATGCTGCAGCGCCTTCAGCCGCTGCTCCAGCTCGCGCAGCTGACCGGCCTGCCGCTGTTTCTCCCCCTCCTCGACCATGTGCACGGAGTACTGGGGTGCCGCAATCGCCAGCCCGCTGCGCTGCAGACCCGCCAGCAGATGCACCCTGACTTCCGAGTCGGTCGCGTCATCGTGCCCGGAGTCGGTGAGCCAGTAACGCAGGGCATAGCGTGCGCGCCCGGCCTCGAGCCCCATCAGCACGCACTGCGGTGCCGGGTCCGCGGCCATGCGGACAATCGCCGAACGCTGCAGCGACTCCTGCACCACGGCGATCACCCGCGACGGCGGCACCGTGTAGTCAACATCGAACCAGACCCAGCGGCGCACCGGGGACGGACTGCTGCCGCGCTGCCCCAGCACCGCAAACTTGCCCTTCATCAGCTGGCCGTTGGGCACCACGACGGTTTCCCAGTTGTTGGTCTCGATCGACACCGAGCGCCAGCGGATGTCGGTCACCCGGCCGGTGACATCATCGACGCGCACCCAGTCCCCGACCTCCAGCGATCCGTCAAGCTGGATCGCCAATCCGCCCAGTATGTTTCCCAGCGTGTCCTGCATCGAAAAGGCGATCACCGCGGTAATCACTGCCGAGGTGGTGACGATCTGCGACAGGTCCAGACCCGCGTAGCGCAGGCGCACCATCCCCCAGGCGACGTAGGCAACGATCACCAGCACATCCTCGAGGATGCGCGGCGGCTGCAGCCGCAGCACCGGCAGCAGCAGGCGGAACAGCGCCAGCCCGCAGAGCCTGATGAAGGCAACCCCGGCCATGATCACGAAGGCTTCACGCAATACATCGCCAGCGAGTCCGAGCGCGAATCCGCCCAGCAGGACAATTGCCACCTGTCCCGCCACCGCCAGCGCAAAGAAGACCGCCGTGTGGTACAGCGTGCCACGGTCGCCGGGGCGCAGCAGCCAGAACAGCAGCGCCAGCACCACGAATATCGCCGGCAATTCGGGAAATCCCGCCTGCTGCAGTTGCTGCAGGATCGCTTGCGAATTCATCAGGACGCTTTCATCGACGGGCGACTGGAATGTCGGTTTTTCATTTTCCCACCGAACTCGTCGCAATGCCCAAAATATTTTTATAAGTTATTGATTTTTTTATATATTTAATGTCATTACGATCACCGCCAGCCTGTCCCCCAAGCCGGACTGGCTCATTGCGGCGCTGCGCGCCTGACTGTTGCGGCATCCCGGCGCATCAGCGCTGCCGCGACGGCCAGCAGCCCGGCATCAAGCCAGAACACCGGCACCATGCCCAGGGCCGTGCTGAGGGTGCCAAACACGAAGGGCACCAGGACCTCGGTACCCTTGTTGACCATCTGGCGCAGTCCCATTGCCTCGCCCGAGCGGCCGGCCGGAGCCCGATTAAAGGCCAGAAGCATGGATAGCGGACTGCCACAACCCAGCCCGAGGCCGAGGACAAAAGAGATCGCGAGCAGGGCCGCAAAGCTCGTGACAAAGGGAAACACCAGGCACACCCCGGCAGCCAGCACCAGCGATGCCGCCAGCACGCGCTCCTCGCTAGAGCGCTTCACCAGGTGCGGCATCACCGAACGCACCACCAGCAGTGCGAAACCGAAGCCGCCCAGGATCAGGCCGATTTCGGAAGCGCTGAGCCCGATCCTGTGACCATAAATCGGCAGCAGCAGGTTGTAGAGCTCCAGACCGGTCTCGATGATGCCTGCGGTGATCAGTGCACGCCGCAAGGGGCGGTTGCGCACGAGGTCACCGATGCGGTGCTGTGCCTTGTCCGACTTTCCCGCGGCCGGATGATGTGTCCTCGGAAGCCAGCCGGCCCACAGCACGAGCAGCAGCACCGGCACCACCGGCATGGCCGCCATCACGGCGAACGTCGCCCGGTGCCCGACCGCATCGATCAGGAAACCTGCGGATGTCGGCCCCAGCAGTGCGGTCATGCCGATGCCGAGGCTGAACCAGCTGAAATTCCTCGTGCGTTCGAGGCCCTCGCCCAGCGTGCCGATCAGGTGCTGGACGGCGACGGTGTAGAAGATGTAACAGCAGCCGATCAGGCCGGCCGCCACATAAAGCACCTCGAGCCGGGGAAAAACAAAAGGCAGCAGCAGCCCGAGGAGCAGCCCTGCGGACCCGAGAACCATCGGCAGACGGAAACCAATGCGGTCGGAAACTTTCCCCGCATAGACCGAAAGCAGCAAGGGAAACAGCGCATAGGTCGAAAACAGCATGCCGACGAAAAACTCGTTCGCCCCCATGTCGAGAGCCGAAAGCGACATCAGAACCTTGCTGCCCTTGTAGGCCGTGTGCGTCAGCACGCTGAGCAGCACGATGCGGAAAATGGGAGCCAGCATCATGTCAGGCGTTGGCCGGCATGCGCCGCCGATGCAGGCGGCCGGCCGATCTGTAAATCCGCATTACGGATGAAGAATCTTCTTGTTGGGCGGGAGGGACAGGCGGTATTTTATCGCATCACCCACCTTCAAGAAGCGGACGAAACGGACATGAAACTGCAAAGCATAGGGATCGCCAGCCCCGGCGACATGGGCCAGGCTGTCGCCTGCACGCTCAAGGAAATCGGCCTGCGGGTATGCACCGCTCTCGACGGCCGCAGCGACCGCACCCGCGCCCTCGCCCGGGAGGCCGGCCTCCATGACTGCGGCTCGATGCGGCGGCTGGTCGAGGACAGCGACATCGTGCTGTCGATACTCAATCCGGGCGCCGCCGTTGACACCGCGCGTGCCGTGGCGGAGGCCATGCAGGAATGCGGCCGCAGACCGGTATTCGTGGACTGCAATGCAATCTCGCCGCGGACCATGCGCGAAATCGACGCCATCATCCGTGGGGCGGGCGGGACCTGCATCGACGCCGGGATCATCGGACCCCCGCCGCGCGGCAAGGCATCGATGCACTTCTACGCGTCCGGCCCCGAGGCCGGGCTGGTGAGCCAGCTGGCGAGTCCGCGGGTCAAGGTGCGCATACTCGGCACGCGCATCGGCGACGCGTCGGCGCTGAAGATGTGCTACGCCTCCTACTCAAAGGCCGCAGTCGCGCTGGGCGTGGAAATGCTGGTTGCCGCGCGCCGTCTCGGCGTGGACGATGCACTGGACCGGGAACTGAAGGAGACTGCAGCCGACAACCTGGACTGGATACTCCGCCGGCTGGTGACAACGCCGCCCAAAGCCTACCGCTGGGTTCCGGAAATGCTCGAAATCGCAAAAACCTTTGAAGACTCCGGCCTGACGCCGCGCATGCTTCTCGGCGCAGCCGATGTCTACGAAATGGTTGCCGCTACCGCCCTCGGCAGGGAATCACCCGAGCAGGCGCGCGCAAAGGCGAGGGACGGCCGGACCATCATCCGCAACCTCGCCGGCTGAGGATCGGCGCCTAGACCCGGTACAGCGAACGCCGGTCGCGGCGAAACTCTATGCAGGGTCCGTCGTGTTCATCACGGCTGAAGCCGGTACGGATTTCGCCGCGGACCTCGAGCACGATTTCACGCCTGACGACGTGAATCTCCTCGCCGCTGGCGCGGGTCACAAAGGTTCCATTGGTGCTGTGGTCGACCAGGTAGAACTGGGTGCGCTCCAGGCGTATCGTCGCATGCCGGCGCGAGGCCATCGCGTGCGCGACGACGAGCCCCGATTCCGGCGCCCTGCCGATCAGCAGCGTGGAGTGCCAGTGATCGAGCCGGGCCTGCCGTCCGCCCAGGTCGAGCATCATGCTGCCGGCATCCTCGGGAATCGAGCGGCGGATCTGCAGGTTGATGTGCGTGCGCAGCGCGAAATCATCCCGCCACCGCGCCTCGCAGACAGCTGTCGGCGCCAGGGTATTCTTGAGCACGGCATCGAAAATCGGGAACACCGACTCCCTCAGTTCCGGCGCCAGTTCGTCCGCCGTCGATTCGGCAATGAGGATCTGGCCGGGCGTCGCCGCATCGGCCAGGTACGCCGCCACATTGACGGTATCGCCGTAGACATCCTCGCCGCCGACGACCACCGGGCCGGTGTGCAGGCCAATGCGGATCTGCAGTTCCACGCCCTCGGGGCGCAGTTCCGCCACCGCCCGCTGCATGGCCATGGCCGCGCCGACCGCGTGATCGGCATCCGGGAACAGGCACATCACGGCATCGCCGAGAAGCTTCACCAGGCGCCCGCGGTGGACCGGGAGCACCGTCTTCAGTGCCGCGAGGCAAGCGCTGACGACACGCAGGGCATCAACATCGCCCAGCCTGCGGTAGAGCGCAGTGCTCCCGACGATGTCTGCGAACAGCACTGCGAGATGATCGGATTTTTCGGACATGGTGGCAAAAAGCGACCGGCGGAACTCGGTGGCCGCTACTTTAAGTCAGAACACCGGCCTCCGCTGCGTCGACAAGCGTCGGGCAAAGCCTCACAATCGGCATCCCCGCCTGAGAAGGAAGCACCGTGAGCACCGCATCCGACACCAAAAACATGGCCCTGTTCTGCGATTTCGAAAACGTCGCGCTTGGTGTGCGCGAAGCCAAATATTCCGACTTCGACATTCGCAAGGTACTCGAAAAGCTGTTGCTCAAGGGCGACATCGTGGTCAAGAAAGCGTACTGCGACTGGGAGCGTTACCGCGAGTTCAAGAAACCCATGCACGAGGCCGCGTTCGAGTTGATCGAGATCCCGCACGTCCGCATGTCGGGCAAGAATTCCGCCGACATCCGCATGGTGGTAGACGCGCTCGACCTCTGCTACACCAAGTCCCATGTCGACACCTTCGTCATCATCAGCGGCGATTCCGATTTTTCGCCCCTGGTGTCGAAACTGCGGGAAAACAACAAGGTGGTCATCGGCGTCGGGGTGAAGAAATCCTCTTCCGACCTGCTGATCGCGAATTGCGACGAATTCATTTTCTATGACGACCTCGCGCGGGAAAAGGCCAAAAAGCAGCAACGCAGCCGGAAAAAGCCCGCAGCCGGCGCAAGCTCCGCCGCAAAGGCCGGCCCAGCTGCCGAAAATGCCGACAAGGACGGCGCGGACAAGGATGGCGGTGACAAAAAGTCAGAAGCGCTGGATTTGGTCATGGAAACCATCGAGGCCCTTTTTTCCGAACGCAGCGCCGAGGAAAAGATCTGGGGATCGATGGTCAAGCAAGCGCTCAAGCGCCGCCAGCCGGGATTCAATGAAAGCTATTACGGCTTCCGCTCCTTCGGCAAGCTGCTCGACGAGGCGCATGCCCGCAAGCTGCTGGAACTGGAGCCCGACGAGAAATCGGGCGGCGTGATCATCAAGAGTTACAACCCCGATTACTGAACGACGGGTTATGGATGCGGTCGAACAGTTTTTACCCGGCGATACCACACCATGAATCAGCAGCAGGGACCGCGGATCCGCTTCATCAACCGCCCGCAGGCGAGCCTGCTGGAACGCATCGTGTTTTTCGTGCTTGGCCTGATCGTTCTGGTCGCGGCCTTCTTTTTCGTGGGCATCGCACTGCTTGCCGGTGCCATCCTGGCCGGCATCTTCCTCGTGCGCTGGTGGTGGCTGCAGCGCAAACTGCGGCGCGAGACCGCAAACACCTTGGTGGAAGGCGAATACACCGTGATCGAAACCTCGATCACCGATCAGCGCGGCAATGAAAAGTAGCAAGTTATTGTTTTTTAATCACTTTTTTGACTTGAGCCGAGCCACCTTGTCCTGAGTCCGGACATCGAAGCGGCCGACATTGACGATGATCCGCTCGTGAGTGCCCTCGCCGATGCGCTCCACCTCGTCCTCGGCCCACACCCTGAACACCAGCTTGCGACCCTCCACCCTGCTGACCTCGGCATGCGCATACACCCGCATCCCGACCGGTGTGGCCGCAGTGTGGCTGACATCGAGACGGGTACCCACGGTCTGGTGACCGGCAGGCAGCAAACCCTCGACGGCGTTCAGCGCCGCCTCCTCCAGCAGCATCACCAGCACCGGTGTCGCCAGCACCTTGATCTTGCCGCTGCCGACATGGGGCGCGGTGTCACGGGTCCCGACCATGATTTCGGTGGAACCCTGCAGGCCCGGCTTCATCGCATCAAGATCCATCGGCGGCTTTCATTGCGGTTGGCAACTTGCCGATGTTACATTGATTTGCCTTTCCCCAATGTTGCCCAGGAGCAGAATCCGTCATGCGTCTTGGCTATTTCACGATGCCGCTGCACCCGGCCCATCGTCCTCCGGCTGTCACGCTGCAGGAAGACCGGGAAGCCATCATCCTGGCCGACCGGCTGGGTTTCCATGACGCCTTCGTCGGTGAACACCTCACCGAGCCATCGGAGAATGTCAGCAACAGCTTCATTTTCCTCGCAACCCTGATCCACCAGACACGATCGATCAGGCTTGCCACCGGCACCTCCAACCTGTCCCATTCCCATCCGGTGCTGATCGCCGCGCATGCCGCGATGTTCGACCACCTCGCGCAGGGCCGCTTCATTTTCGGCATCAGCCCCGGCGCCCTGCCCTCGGACGCCGAGGCGCTGGGCATGCTCTCCGAGGACCGCAACCGGCTGTTTGCCGAGGCAATCGACGTGATCCTGGCGATCTGGGAACGCGACGCGCCCTACGACATCGACCTGCCCGGCAACCGCTTCAAGGTCAGCACCGCGAACACGCAGAACGCCGCCATCGGCCGCGGCGCGATGTACAAGCCGTACCAGAAACCGCGCCCGGAAATCGTCGGCACCGTGGTGGCCCCCGGATCGAAGGGTGTCATCGCGATGGGCGAGCGTGACTTCCACCCGCTGTCGGCCAATTTCCTGCTGTCGCAGTACCTTGCCTCGCACTGGAGCAACTACGCCGAAGGCAAGCGCCGCGCCGGACAGGTCGCCGACCCGGCAGACTGGCGCATCGCGCGCACCATATTTGTCGCCGACGATGACAGCACGGCGCGGCGCTACGCGCTGGAGGATGGCGCCAGCCCCTACCGCCATTACTGGGATCTGCTGTTGCGCAAGATGCTGATCTCGAGGCGCCACGCCATTTTCAAGACCCACCCGGAACAGGATGACCGCGAGCTGACCATCGATTACATGGTCGACAGGCTGGTGATCTGTGGCACGCCAGACCGCGTCGCCGAGCAGATCCTTGCATTGCGCGAGGAAGCCGGCGACTTTGGCGAGATCGTCTATGCCGGCATGGACTGGGTGGATCCGGCGCTGGCGAAGCGCTCGATGGAACTGATGGCGGAGAAGGTGATGCCGCTGGTCAATGCCGCCATCGGCAGTCCGCGGCGGCAGGCCGCCGCCTGAGCAGTCCGTCTTGCACTGCCGGCGTCAGCGCATGAAATCGCGCAGGTATTTCTTGTAGTCCTCGCCGAATACCAAAGCGTCCATCTCCTTCGCCGACGCCACCTTGTCCTTGAGGTCTGCCGCGGCACCGCCGCCGTGGAAGTGCGCATAGACCTCGCGCAGCGCCTTCACCGCGGCCGCCACCGGCTGGTGGCCCTGCAGCAGCACGCGGGCACCGGCTTGCGCAAACTCATCGCGTGTCGCGGAGGTCTTGCCCGGGCCGACGATCACCGGCAGCTTCGACGCTTCATGCACCTCGCGCACCTGCTCCGCCGTCTCCACGCCGATGATGAAAATGCAGTCCACGCCGCAGGCGGCATAGGCCTTGACGCGCTCCACGGTCTTTTCCGTGCCTTCGACCTTCAGCGCCGCGGTGCGCCCGGCGATCACCGTCGACGGATCGCGGCGTGCCGCCACGGCCGCCTTCAGCTTGCCGGTCATTTCCTCGACCGAAATCAGCTCGTCCTTGCCCTCGGGCTGGCCGAAACGGATCGGCAGCGAAGTGTCCTCGATGCTCATCGCCGACACGCCGGCGTGCTCCAGTTCCTGCACCGTGCGCATCACGTTCAGCGCGTTGCCGTAGCCGTGGTCGGCATCCACCAGCAGGCTGAGGTCGCTGACGCGCATGATGCGTCGCACCTGGTCGGCGAAATCGGTCAGCGTCAGCAGGATCAGGTCGGGCGCGGCCAGCGTGGTGTTCGACGACACCGAGCCCGCGAGGATGCCGAGGCGGTAGCCGACACTTTCGGCAACGCGGGCGGACAGCGGATCATAGACGCTCGCCGGCGACAGGCACTGGCTGCCGCCGAGAATGGCGCGAAAACGCTTGCGTTGTTCGGTATGGCGCAGGTGGCTCAAGGGGATTCTCCCAGGTTATTCGGTCAGGCCGCGGAATGCGTGGCCGCCACGTTAGCAGCAAGCAAGGGCCGCGTGAACCCGCGATGGCGTTCGCGAAAGAACCATTGAAAAGGGCCCGCGACTCTCATCGCGGGCCCGGTGCATCTGGCGCGGCCGGAGGGATTCGAACCCCCTACCCCCTGGTTCGTAGCCAGGTACTCTATCCAGATGAGCTACGGCCGCTCAAGGGGGCGGATTATAGCAAAAACATTTGTCATGCCCCAAGCGCATTTTTAAGGTCTGCCGCCACTGCTGCTTTGATAGCATGCGTGCCTTCGAGCCTGAGGGAGCGGCACCATGAAAATCGGCATTGCCGGCATCGGCCGGATGGGCGCAGCCATCGCGGAACGGCTGCTGAAACACGGCCACCAGCTTGGCGTCTGGAACCGCACGCGGTCCAAGGCAGAGGCGCTCGCCCCGCTCGGCGCCGCGGTCGCGTCGACACCGGCGCAGCTGGCTGCCGGCGCAGACATCATCCTGTCGATACTGACCGATGCCGATGCCATCGCTGCGGCTTACGATGCGCCGGACGGCCTGCTGTCGGGCGACATCAAGGGCAAATTGTTCGTTGAAATGAGCACGGTCCGTCCGGACACCGAGCGCGCCCTTGCCGCACGCATCAGCGCCCGGGGAGCGGCGATGATCGACTGCCCGGTTGGCGGCACCACGGGTCCCGCCCGCGAGGGCAAACTGCTGGGTTTCATCGGCGGCGACACTGCAGACGTCGAGCGCGCGCGTCCGGTATTGGAACAGCTGTGCCGCCGCATCGAGCACGTCGGCCCGGTCGGCGCCGGCGCCAGCCTCAAGCTCGCGATCAACCTGCCGCTGCTGGTCTACTGGCAGGCGGTCGGCGAGGCGCTTGCACTGTGCCGGCCGCTCGGGCTCGACCCGGAGCGTCTGGTGAGCATTTTTGCCGATACCTCCGGCGGCCCCAACGTGCTGAAAACCCGCGGCGGGATGCTCGCTGATGCGCTGCGCGGCAAGGCGCCGGCCGCCACCACGTTCAACGTCGACTCCATCCGCAAGGATATGGCAACCATGATCGAAGAGGCGCAGGCGCTGGGCTACCGCGGGCTGCCGGTCACCATGCGCGCCCTGGAATGCTTCGACGAAGCCGCGCGCGGAGGATTGGGCGACAGTGACGCCGTAACATTGCCGATGCACTGGCTGGAGTCCGGACGCCGCTGAGCAGCGCCCTACTCGGCCTTCATCTTGCGCTCACGGATCACCCGCTCGAATTTCTTCAGTTCGCTTTCGAGGTGCGCTGCCGTCTGTTCCGGCGTGGTGCCGATCGCATCGATGCCCTCGCCGGCAAAACGGCTCGCCAGCTCCTGCGACCTGATCGCGGTATTGAAGTGCTGATTGAGCAAGCCAACGATTTCCCGCGGCGTGTCCTTGGGTGCGGCGACCACGAACCATGCCGAAAACTCGTATCCGGGCAGCACGCTCGCGATCGTCGGCACCCCGGGGAGCGCCGCCACCGGCTGCAGGCTGGTCACGCCCAGCGCGCGCAAGCGCCCCGATTTCACGAAACCGGTCGCGCCGGCAACACCCGAGAAAGACACGCCGACCTCGCCGCTGAGCGCCGCCGTCAGCGCCGGGCCGCCGCCTTTGTACTGCACCACGGTGATCTCGGTTTTTGCCAGGTAATTGAACAGCTCACCGGCGATGTGCGGGTTGGTGCCGGTGCCGGCACCGCCATAGTTCAGCATGCCGGGGCGGGATCTGGCGAGACTAATCAGTTCCTTCACCGACCGCGCGGGAACCGAAGGATGGACGCTGACAAAGGACGGTGTCGATGCGATGTTCGAGATCGCCTCGAAATCGTTGAGGACATTGTACGAAATCTTGCTGTACATCAGCGTGTTGGTCACCAGCGGCGTCGTGTTGATCAGCAGCGTGTAACCGTCAGGCTTGGCCTGCGCAACATATCCGGTCCCGATGATGCCCGAGGCACCAACGCGATTCTCGATCACCACCTGCTGACCGAGCAGCTTGGCGGCCAGAGGGCCGACCAGACGGGCCACGACATCGACAGTGCCCCCCGGCGGAAACGGCGCCACCATACGGATCGGGCGGTCGGGATATTTTCCGGTCTGCGCATTCGCGGGCTGCAGGACCACTACCAGCGGCAGGACCGCCAGGCACCATTTGCTGTTCATGTTCTCCTCCTCCCTGTTATGTCCGTCATGATAACGCCGGAAACGTCGGTCGTCAGCGCCGGTTCGCCTCGGCCCCGCCCTGCCACAGGTGCAGCCGCCAGATCCAGCCGATCAGCACGATGACCGCAATGCCGAACACGCAGTACAGGCTCGCCATTGCGGAATATCCCCAGGCGGCGATCAACGGGCCGGCCAGCAACAGGCCCGGAAGATTGCCGTAGATCGCCATCATCCGGATGCCCATGATGCGCCCCCGGTAACGCTTGTCCGAGGTGCGCAGCAGCAGCGCATTGATCGGGATCAGGCCCATGGTCTGCATGATGCCGCCGAGCACCAGCACCGGAATGCCGGCAGCCGGATGCGTGGTCTGGGCAAAGACCAGCAGCGCGGCGAGCCATGCCGCGCCGAAGCCGAGCATCGCCCGCGCCGGCCGGAACAGCCCGCCGTACCGCGTCATGATGATCGAGCCGGCGAGTGCACCGGATGCCGCTGCAGCAACCATCGTTCCCAGCGTGGTCTGGTCGGCGCCGTAGACCTCTTTCGCCACGTAGGGCATCAGCCCGTTGAACAGGGGAAATGCCGTCAGGTTGAGCAGGAATGCAAACAGCATCGTCGCCCGCAGCTGGGGGGCGCGCCAGACATAGACGGCACCTTCGCGCAATTCGCGCCAGGGAGACGTGACGGCCTTGGCGGCGGGCAGCGGTGTCGCTTTCCTTTCACCGCTGCCGGCCTGCCAGGTCAGCACCAGGCTGATCGTGTAAAAAGCGACGACGGCCGCATAGGCCGTGGCCATGCCCAGGACCGCCACCAGCCCGGCACCGGTCAGCGCACCGGCAATCCGTGCCGAATCCTGGGTGGTGCGCTGGATGCTCATGGCACCCATCAGCTGCGCCGGCGGCAT
Organism: Burkholderiales bacterium; assembly: GCA_019634975.1. GTDB lineage: Bacteria > Pseudomonadota > Gammaproteobacteria > Burkholderiales > SG8-41. The sequence goes on along the minus strand of JAHCAI010000011.1, from coordinate 491 downwards.
GCTCTCGCCGACCAGGGCAGTGCGCATGCCGATGTCGGACGGACGCACCAGGCCGAGCAGTGCGGCGATCACCAGCACCACGGCCGGTGTTACCGCATCAAGGAAGGCGAGAGTCATCAGCAGCGAAGCCAGCACCGCATAGAACGCGCGCATCGCACACAATACGTTGCGGTGGCCGGCTCGATCCCCCATCACCCCGAACATCGGCGACAGCAGCGTGCCGATGTACTGCAAGGAGGCAAAAATCGTCAGCATCAGCACCGACTCCGTCTCGACCAGCACGTACCAGCCGAGAATCAGCATTTCCATCTCGAAGGCCCAGGACGTGGCGAGGTCGGCCGGCCACTGGAAACGAAAGCTGCGGACCTTGAACGGCGCCAGCGCCGACACCCTCGAAGCCTCCCTCATCGCCTCAGTCCAGGACCATCAGCCAGTCGACGGCGGTGGCGCCCTGCGGTCCGGCGAGCACCGGGTTGAGGTCGAGTTCGGCG
>JAHCAI010000010.1 GCA_019634975.1 Burkholderiales bacterium | reverse complement strand
CGTTGAATATTTCAAGTACCTGCCGGGCTGGCGCGATTTTGGCCGGAGGCGGCGCCCCAGTCCTTGCGAATATTCCCGATATTCGCAAGGACTGCTCCTTGCCTCCAGCCAAAATCGTGTCAGCGCATCACGCGTTTCATCCTGTCAGGCGCTCTAAGCCATGGACCTGCTGATCCACGCCACGCTGACCGTCAGCGGCGAGCGCGCGCAGCTGCCGGCGGTTGAAGCGCGGATCGCGACGCTGCTGGCCGCCGAGGCCAGCGCCGGGGAGTTCGAGGCGCACCATGGCGATGACGCGCTGGCCTACGATTTCAAGGTGCGCGGCGGCATTCCTTTCCCCGCGTTCGCCGCTGCTTCGCAGGAATTTCCGGGCGTCACCATCATCGCCGAATGGGTCAATGTCGCGGCCGGCCGGAGGGGGCGCGCCTGCCTCAGCCGGGGCAGCATCACGGAGCATGTCGAGGAGGCCATCGACACCCTGTCCGGCGAGGCGCCCGACCGCTATCTCGAAGCGGCGGCCGACGGCACGATCCGTCTCGCCTTCGTGGTGCGGCGACGCGCTGCCGGTGAATGGGCGGGATATGTGCTCGACCACGAGCGCGATGCGCTGTTCCGCATTACCCGGGATGGCGACGCGGTGGAACTGCTCGCCACCGAGGGCGCTGCCGAGTGGGCCTGGCGCTGGCAGTGCGGTGCAGGGGAGGCTGCCGCCGCACAGGCAGTGACGCCGCCGCAACCGGTGGGGCGCGAGCTGTACGCCGAACTCGAATCGCTGGCTGAAGGTTTTGTCGGCGAGGGTTTCTGGCTGCGCGATGCGCCGGAGGCCGACAATGCCATCGAGATTGACCGCTTTGCGCGCTACGGCTACACGGTGCGCGACGCCAATATCCGTGCCGCAAGGCTGCACCGCCTGCGCGCCGGGCTCGGCGCGGACGAGGATCTCGTGCATTCGACGCTGGATGCGGACGCTGCCTGGATCGCCGATCTGCTACTGAAAAACTGGTGACTAAGTGATTAGGTGATTAGGTGATTAGGTGATCAAGGAATCCCTTGCCCAGTGACTTAATCACCTGATCACCGCCTTGCGCGCCACTGCCGGATCAGCAGCCATCCGCCGAACATGCCGCCGAGATGCGCGAAATGCGCAATGCCCGCGCGGGTACCGGTGACGCCGAGATAGAGCTCAAGCAGGCCGTAGAGGGTCACGAACAGCCAGGCCGGCATCGGGATCGGCGGGAAAATCAGCATCACCGTGCGGTTCGGGAAAAACAGGCCATAGGCGAGCAGCAGCCCGAACACGCCGCCCGAGGCGCCCACCGTCGGCACCGGCGGCCCGCCGCTGAGCGTCGACACCAGCAGCTGCGCGACCGCGGCGGCAAACACGCAGCCGAGGTAGTAGATCAGGAAACGCCGCGAGCCGAACACCTGCTCGATCTGGCCGCCGAACATGTAGAGCGCCAGCATGTTGAAGCCGATGTGGATCAGCCCGCCGTGGAGAAAGCCGTAGCTGATGACCTGCCACGGCAGGAAACGCGCGCCGAACTCGTGCGGCGTGTGGAAGGGCCACAGCGCGAACCAGATGACCAGCAGGTCGCCGATGATGAATTGCAGCAGGAAGACCGCGACATTCGCGATCAGCAGGATCCGGGTGATCGGTGGCAGCATCATGTCCGGATAGTACTACGCCGAGGATGCGCGGGACCGGCCCCCGCGCGTCCTGCTCAGGCCAGCACAGGCGGCAGCTGCGGCGCGAGCTTTGCGCGCTCCGCTGTGGCGCTGCCGTTCAGCGCAAAGCCCAGCAGCCTGCCGTCGGCGCCGACGAACAGCGATTTCACGCCATCGCCGGTGGCTTCGACCTGCCACTGGCCCTCGGCGCCGGCGGGCGGCGGCGACACGATGGTCGGGCAGGCGGGGGTCTTCACCATCACCGGCATTGCCGGGAAGGACACTGCCGCGGGCTTGCCTGCGAGCGTCTGCGCCAGCGCGCGGGCGGCGTGCATGATCGGCATCACGTACGGCATCACCAGGCCCTCGATCTCGGCGCAGTCACCCAGCGCGTGCACGCCGGGGGCGCTGGTTTCGAGCCTGCGGTTGACGACGATGCCGCGATTGACCTGGATGCCAGCCGCAGCGGCGAGCGCGGTGCGCGGTCTGAGGCCCACCGCCGAGAGCACGACGTCGGCCTGCAGCGTCGCGCCGTTCGCGAGCGTGACCTTGCAGCCGCCGTCCGCCCGGCTGACCTCGGCGACGCTGGTGCCGAGATGCCATTGCACGCCCAGCGCGGCGAGTTTCGACTGCAGCAGCGCGCTGCCTTCGGGCGGCAGCAGCCGGCCCAGCACCTGGCCGGCGATGTCGATGACGTCCACGGCATAGCCGGTGGCGGCCAGATCGTTGGCGAACTCGCAGCCGATCAGGCCGGCGCCGATGATCGCGACGCGCTTTTTGCCCGCGATCGCGCTGCGGAAACCGGCGTAATCGTCGAGGTCGTTGACGGTCATGATGCCTGCTGCGGCATCGCCCGTGATCGGCAGCCGGATCTGGTCGGCGCCGAGCGCCAGAACGAGTTTCGAGTAGTGCAGGGTTTCGCTGCCGCTGCGCAGCGTGTGCGCTGCGGTGTCGATGGCGTCGATGCGGGTGCGCGGACGCACCAGGGCATTGAGCTGGGACGCCATCTGCTCCGGCGTGTTCAGCGCGATCGCGGCCGGCTCCTTTTTCGAGGCCAGGGCGTTCGACAGCATGGGTTTGGAGTAGAACGGCCCGCTGTCGGCCGAAATGAGGGTCAGCGGGGTGGCGGTGTCGAGTTTGCGCAGCTCCTTCGCGGTGTTGTAGCCGGCGAGGCCGCTGCCGATGATGATGATCGGGTCCATGGGTTTTCCGTGATAAATCAGCGCAGGATGGTATCAAACACCATCATCAGCACGAAACCGCCGATGAGGCCTATGGTTGCCACGCGCTCGTTGCCGTTGCGGTGAGTCTCCGGAATGATCTCGTGGCTGATCACGAACAGCATCGCGCCGGCGGCGAAGGCAAGTCCCCAGGGCAGCATCGCCGCGGCATGACCGATGGCACTGGCGCCGACAAGGCCGCCCAGGGGCTCGGCCATGCCGGTCGCAAGCGCGAGCGCCGCGGCTTTCCAGCGCGAGATGCCGAGCGTGACCAGCGCGATCGCGACAATCAGGCCTTCCGGCATGTTCTGGATCGCAATTCCCGCGGTGATCGCCGCGCCGCCGCCGCTGCCCTGGGCGACGCCGACTGCCAGCCCCTCGGGGATGTTGTGCAATGTGATTGCAGTGACGAACAGCCACAGCCCGGCAGCATTGGCCGGCGTCGCCGGCTGTCCGACCTCGCGGCCCTTGACGAAGTGCTCGTGGGGCATCCAGCGGTCGCTGGCCATCAGCACCGCGGCGCCGATGAGCACGCCGGCCGCTGCAATCATCACGCCGCCGGCGGGGCTGCCGGCGAGCTCGCTGCCGGTTTCCAGGCCCGGGGAGAGCAGGGAGAAGAAGCTCGCGGCGAGCATCACCCCGGCACCGAAGCCGAGCAGGGTGTCGCGCGTCGCGTCGGAAATTTGCCGGACCACCAATACCGGCAGCGCGCCGGCGCCGGTGGCCAGCGCGGTGACCAGCGTGGCTGCGAGCGCCGCGCGCACCGCGTCGTTCGCGGGCGCTGCCGCCGAGAATTCCATCGCAACGGCGACCGCGACGACCGAGAGGACGATGAACGCCGCCAGCCGCTGCCAGGACGGCTCGGCGGCGAGGCGGCGTGCGTGCATGATCATCTCGGCCATGGTGTGCTCTCTGCGGGCTGCGCCTGGTTACTTCTCGATCAGGCTGCGCAGCATCCACGCATTCTTCTCGTGGATCTGCATGCGCTGTGTCAGCAGGTCGGCAGTCGGCTCGTCATTGGCCTTGTCGACCACCGGGAACACCGAGCGCGCGGTGCGGGCGACGGCTTCCTGGCCTTCGACCAGCAGCGCGATCATTTTCTCGGCCTTCGGCACGCCCGCCGTTTCCTTGATCGAGGACAGCTTCACGTAGTCGGCGTAGGTGCCCGGCGCCGGATAGCCCAGCGCGCGGATGCGCTCGGCGATCTGGTCCACGGCGAGCGCCAGCTCGTTGTACTGGGTCTCGAACATCAGGTGCAGGGTCTGGAACATCGGGCCGGTGACGTTCCAGTGGAAGTTGTGGGTCTTCAGGTACAGCGTGTAGGTGTCTGCGAGCAGCCGCGACAGGCCGTCGGCGATGGCCTTGCGGTCGCGGTCCTTGATGCCGATGTCGATTTTCGGGGTCTTGGTCATGTCAGCTCCTTTCAGCGTGTACGGTGGTTCGGGTCCTGCGCCCGTCCCGCGCCGGCGGGACGGGGTGTTCGCCTGAGGCTTAAGCGGCCTTCAGCACCATCTCGAAGTCGGCCTTGGCGATGCCGCACTCCGGGCAGGTCCAGTCCTCCGGGATGTCTTCCCAGCGGGTGCCGGCCTTGATGCCGTGCTCCGGATCGCCCTCGGCTTCGTCGTAGACGTAACCGCAGACGATGCATTCCCATTTGCGCATTTCGGTTGCCATGTTCAGTTCTCCGTATCAGTAATGTGGTTGTCGGCTTCAGTCGATGTTCCCGCGGCACGCCCGCCGACTGCACAGGCGAGGGCCTGCAGCAGTGCGAGCGGGATCCGGCCGGTCATGATCACGCCGCCTTCACGTTGGCGCGCACCGCGCGGTAGTGGTTGGCGTGGCGCTCCTCGACCTTGGCCAGCGCGGCGAAGCGCTTGGCGGCCTTGGCCAGGGTTTGGCGGAAACGGTCGGCGTGCTCCTTCGATTCCTCGATCTGCTCGTCCATTTCCCTGACCGCGGCGTGGTTGCCTTCCTGCTCGGCGAGGTGGCGGAACTGCGGATACATCTCGGTGTATTCGTAGGTTTCGCCGGCGATTGCCATGTCGAGCGCCTTGGCCGGGCTCATCTCCGATTTCGGGTAGAGCAGGTCGAGGTGGCCGAAAGCATGCTGCACTTCCTGGGCCGCGGTTTCCTCGAACACTTTCGCGGTTTCGACGTCGCCCTGTTCGCGGCAGATTTTGGCGAAGTACATGTACTTGATGTGTGCCATGGACTCGCCGGCGAAGGCGGCTTCGATGTTCTTGACGGTGACGGACTCGGGTTTCATCTGCATCTCCTGTGTTGAAAAGTGGCGCGTTTCGCAACGCTTGGAGAGCATGATAGGGATGCAGGGTTAATTAATCCAATTGATTGTTATAAATAAAGTAATAGTAATAAACTATTCATCAGGGCGGCCGGATGAAATAGATAACCAATTGATTTTGAATGCTATTTTTGTTTTACCAAGGTCGCGCCATTGAGCGCGCAAAGTCCCACGGCGACGCGGATGATTTCGAGTGCCGCTGTGCGCGGAAAACTCGAGCGCGAGGCCAGCACCACCCGCCGGTCCGGCACCGGGCGCGAGAAGGGCACATAGGTCAGCAGGTCGGAGGCGGCGCGGCGCACTGGTATCGCCGAGGCCGGCAGCACCGTGAGGCCCATGCCCGAGGCCACCATCAGGCGGATGGTTTCGAGCGAGGAACCCTCGACCGTTTTCTGCAGCGAGCCCTGGGTTGCGCTGGAGCGGTTGAGTGCCGGGCAGGCATTGAGCACCTGGTCGCGGAAACAGTGGCCGGTGCCGAGCAGCAGCAGGCTTTCGCGCGCCAGTTCGTCGGGGGGAATCGATTTGCGCGCGGCCCAGGGATGGGTTTTCGCCATCGCGACCACAAAGGGCTCGTCGTAGAGCGGCGTGACGGTGATGCCCGGCTCGCTGAAGGGCAGCGCGACGATGGCGGCATCGATGTCGCCGCGCTTCAGGCGCTCGGACAGCGTGGCGGTGTAGTTTTCCTCCAGCACCAGCGGCATTTTCGGCGCTCGCCGGCGCAGCACCGGGATCAGCTGCGGCAGCAGGTAGGGCGCGATGGTGAAAATCACGCCCAGTTTCAGCGGGCCCTCCAGCGGGTCACCGCTGGTTTTCGCGAGGCCTTTGATTTTCTCGGCTTCTTCGAGCACGCGCTGGGCCTGTTCGACCACGCGGTTGCCGGCGGCCGTCGCCGTGATCTCGCCGGAGCCGCGCTCGAAGAGCTGCACGCCGAGCTCCTCCTCGAGCTTTTTCACGGCAACCGACAGCGTGGGCTGGCTGACGAAGCAGGTTTCGGCGGCGCGGCCGAAATGGCGCTCGCGGGCGACGGCAACGATGTAGCGGAGTTCGGTGAGGGTCATGGGCCGGGAACTTTACGTCCGGTAAATAGTCCAACCTGTAAGATGGTAATAACAAAATATGGAATTTCTGGATTCCTGTATCCGGAGTCCAAGAGTGCCCGTGTCGATTATTTCAAACCCCGCTCAGCACGATGTTTTCATGGATGACAACCATTATAGGAGGAACGCCATGCGACTCTTCAACACACTGGTAGCAGCAACTCTGGGTCTGACACTGACCGCAACCAGCGGCTTTGCCGTTGCGGAGTATCCGGAGAGGCCGATCCGCGTCATCATCCCATTCTCACCGGGTGGTGGAACTGACATCACCGCCAGGCAGTTCATGGTCTGGCTCGAGCCTGCACTGGGGACCAACCTCGTTATTGACAACCGGCCGGGTGCCGGCGGCACGCTGGGTGCCGAGATTGCCTCACAGCTGGAACCCGATGGTTACAACCTGTTCATCGCATCCGCCTCGTTTGCGACGGCACCGGCGATGTACACGCGGCTGAACTATGACCCGGAAAAAGACTTCGATCCGGTCTATCTGCTGGCGCGGCAGCCGCATCTGCTGGTGGTGCCGACCTCGCTCGCGGTCACGGATTTTCGCTCGCTGCAGGCTTACATCCGGGAGCGCCCGGGCAAGCTCAACTATGCCTCTGCAGGCAACGGCTCCTCGATCCATCTGTCTTCGGAGCTGCTGAAAAAGGCCGCAGGCCTTGACATCCTGCACGTGCCATACCGCGGCAGTGGTCCGGCGATCATCGACACCGCGGCCGGACGCGTGCAGATGCTCTTTGGCACCATGCCTTCGCTGATCCCGCAGGTTCGCAATGAAAAGCTGAAGGCAATTGCCGTGAGCAGCGAGCAACGGGCGCCGGCAGTTCCGGAAGTGCCGACCTTGATGGAGTCCGGCCTTGACGGATTCACGTACTACGCCTGGTACGGCCTGTTCGCCCCTGACGGCACGCCGAAATCCGTGCTCAAGCGGATCAACAACGAACTGGCGGAAATCTCCCGGATACCGGGCAACCGCAAGATCCTGGAGGATCAGGGGCTTGAAGCCTGGGTTGGATCATCCGAGCAATTCGACAGGTTTGTGGAGGAGGAAACCGCCCGCTGGAAGCGGGTCGTGGTGGAGGCGGGAATTCCCAAGCTGAAGTAGGGCATTTCCGGCACTGTAGTAACCCGGGCCGCGGTTGAACTTCACCGCGTTCCCCGGGTCTAGATTTTTGTGAGCTGGCCGCTTTTGTGGCCCTGATTCTCCAATCCCCGGAAAATCAAGGGCTTGTGCGGCAAGCAAGCGAACGCATGTAGGGACTTGTTGGGCGCCGATTCCCCCGGCGCCCATTTTTTTGCCAAGCGGAATTTTTCTCCTGAAGCGCAAATGCACTTCAGTTTGCAGGCGCAAGTGGCTGATTTTTTTCAGATTGCATCGCGAGCGAAGAAAACCCGGGTGTAGCGGTGTTGCTTGAGCGCCAAAATTTTATTTTCCTGGAATTGCCCAAGCCTCTTCCTTGGATACGCCCGGCGGCGGCGTGAACAGGATCTGGGTTTCTCCAAGCAGCCGGGCGGCCCCGCCCCAGGCGTCCGCGGCCTTGCGCTGGTCGGCCTTGGCACGGGCGTCGACGGCTTCGGGATCGCAGACCGCGCGGAGTTTTTGCTCCAGCGCCTTGACCTTGTCGGGGAGACTTGCGGCGAGGTCCTGCAATTCGTCCGGATCACGCGCCAGATCAAAGAGCTGCGGAGGCATGCCGACGTGGTAGATCAGCTTCATGTCGCCGTCGCGCAGCACGAAGGCGCCGGCTTTCGAGCCCTGGGCGTGGTACTCGGCGAAAGCGGGGCGCGGTTGTTCCTGTCCGGTGATCGCCGGCCACAGGTCGATGCCGGGCAAGTCGGCGTCGGCCTCGCCGAGGCGGGCGCCGGCTCCGGCCAGCAGCGTCGGGAAGAGGTCGACATGGGAGGCGTGCTGTTTGACCACGCGGCCCGCGGGCACGCCGGGTCCGGCCAGCAGCAGCGGCACGCGGATGGCGCCTTCGTAGAGGTTTTTCTTGCCGAACACGCCCTGCGCACCGAACAGTTCACCGTGGTCGCTGGTGTAGGCGATGCGCGTGTTGCCCAGCAGGCCGAGTTCCTCGGCCGCTTTCAGCACTTCACCGATCTGCTCGTCGAGGTGGGTGATCAGCCCGAAGTATCCGGCGGCGATGCGCCGCAGCGCGGCCTCGTCGGTCATCACGCGCATGCCGTCCATGTGGCGCAGGAACTCCACTGCCGGGTGTTCGGGACGTTCGCCCGGCCGGAAAGCCGGCGGCAGCGGCATGGCATCCGCTGGATAGAGATCCCACAGGCGCTGCGGCACCGTGAACGGCGGATGCGCACTGATGTAGGACACGTACAGCACCCAGGGTTTGCCTTCATTGCGGGCATGCTGTTTCAGCCAGGCGATCGCTTTCGCGGTGATGTCGCGGTCGTAGTCCTGGTAGTGCGTGGTGCCCACGCCGGAACGCTCGATGTAGAGCTTCCAGAAACTGCCGTCATCCTTGGCCGGCTCCGTGCCGTAGCCGCGCAGCAGGTTCTTGATTGCGCCCTTGCCTTCATGAAGGTGCATCGGCACGATTTCCTCGGTGAAGCCGTTGTCGTCCTTGCTGGAGCGGTAATGCAGCTTGCCGATCGCGGTGACGGTGTGGCCCTGTTCACGCAGCCGGTGGTGCCAGGTCGGTACCCGGCCGTCGTAGGTCAGCGCGTTGTCCCAGTATCCGGTCTGGTGCGGGTAACGCCCGGTGGCGAGGCTGGAGCGCGAGGGGCAGCACAGCGGACTCGTGCAATAGGCGTTCTCGAAACGCACGCCGCGCGCGGCAATGCGGTCCATTACCGGTGTCTGCACCACCGGGTGGCCCTGGCAGCCCATCAGGTGGCCGTTGTGGTTGTCGGACTGGAACAGGATCAGGTTGGCGGCTTGGGTCATGGCTGTTTTCAGTCGAGGACGATGCCGGCCTGCTTGCCGACGTTGGCGATGCGGGCGCGTTCGGCCTTCATGAAGGCGGTGAACTCGGCGGGACTTTCGGGGCTGGGCGTGGCGCCGTTCTTGTTCATCAGCGCCTTGACGTCGGGCGAATTGAGCGCGGTCATCAGTTCCTGGTGCAGTTTACGGGTGACTGCGGCCGGCGTGCCGGCGGGCGCGGCAATGCCCCACCACTGCACAATCTCGTAGCCGGGCACGGTTTCCGCGACGGTCGGCAGTTCGGGCAGCAGCGGGTCGCGCTGCGCGCCGGTGGTGGCCAGCACCTTGATGCGCCCGGCGCGGCCGTGCGGCATTGCCACCAGCGGCGACGTGAACAGCATCTGGATCTGGCCGCCCATCATGTCCGACATCGCCGGCGCGGCGCCCTTGTACGGCACATGCGTGGTTTTCAGGCCGGCGAGCACGTTGAACATCGCGCCCGCGAGGTGGGCCGGAGAACCGTTGCCTGCGGAGCCGTAGTTGAGGGCGCCCGGCTTGTCCTTCGCCAGCTTCACCAGGTCAGCGATGCTGTTGACACCGAGGTCCTTGTTGACCGTCGCGACATTGGCGACCCATGCCACGCGGGACAGCGCGATGAAGTGACGGTCGGGATCGTAGGGGATTTTTTTCTTCAACACCGGCAGCGATGCGAAAGTCGTCGAGGTGACCAGCAGCAGCGTGTAGCCGTCCGGCGCCGCGGCCCTGGCGATTTCGACGCCGATGACGCCGCTGCCGCCGGGGCGGGTATCGACGACGATCTGGGTTTTCATCTGCTCCCCCAGCTTGTTGCCGACGATACGCGCCAGGATGTCGGGCGAGCCGCCGGGTGCGGTCGGCACGATGAAACGGATCGGCTTGGTCGGGTAGGTCTGGGCGCCGGCCTGTGCGGCGGTGAAACAGAACAGTGCAGCGATGAAGGCGTGACGCAGCAGCTGATGCATGATCTTCTCCTCCTCGTTCTGGTTTGCGCTCCCGGTTCTTCTGCTTGTTATGTTTTGCCTAATAGTATGACGCTTTGGCCCCCGGCGGCGGCGAATAACGGAAGGTGCCGAGTTTCTTGATGGCCTCGACGCCGCCGTGCTGCTCGATCCGCGCCTTCTGGTCGGCCATCGCGAGGCGGTGCGCGGCGTCGGGGTCGACCACCTTGCGCAGCACCTGCTCGCATTCCGCGATGACGGCCTTGAACGCCGGGTCGCGGCCCAGGTCGCGCAATTCGAGCGGGTCGTTCTTCAGGTCAAAGAGCATCGGCGGCACTGTCGCGTAATGGATGTACTTCCACTGGCCGTGGCGGATCATGAAGGCGCCGCACATCGAGCCGGCGGCGTGGTACTCGGAGAGTATGGTGCGCGCCGGCACCAGGCCCCGCGCGATGTCGATCAGCGAGTGTCCGGGGAGTTTCGCGTCGTCGGGATGCGGCTTCGCGCCCAGGGCATGGATGAAGGTCGGGAAGCCGTCAGCCAGCGTCACCGGGGTGTCGCAGACGCTGCCCGCCGGAATGCCGGGCCCGGCGATCATCAGCGGAATGCCGGCGGATTCCTCGTACATCGTCGATTTGCCCCACAGGCCGCGGGCACCGAGGTTGTCGCCGTGGTCCGAGGTGTAGACGACGCGGGTGTTGTTCATCAGGCCGGTTTCCTCCAGCGCGCGCAGGATCCTGCCGACGTTGTCGTCCATGAACGAGGTCAGGCCGAAGTAGGCGGTGATCGCGCGGCGCACCATCGCGAGGTCGAGAAAGCCGTCGTCGTAGCACTGGCTGGCGCGGAAGGCGTCGAGGAAGGGGTGCTGCGGCCGCTGCGACTTTTCATAGAGGACCGGCATCGGCACCGCGTCTTCCGGGTAGAGGTCATAGAACTGCGGCGGCGCGATCAGCGGGAAATGCGGCGACACAAAGCCGACGTAAAGCGCCCAGGGCTTGGCCGTGAGGGTGGGCGCCTTGTGCCTGAGCCATTTCACGGTCTCATCGGCGATGCTGCGGTCGTACTTGGTGTATTCGGATTCGCCGCGGCCGGCCTCGGGTCCGAGCTTCATCGCGCCGACCCGGCGCGGCAGCTCCTCGCGGATCATGCCCAGCAGGTCGCCGACGCCGTTGACGATGTGCAGCGGCAGGATCTCCTCGTCGAAGCCGTTCCTTTTCGCGTCGGAATCCAGGTAATGCAGCTTGCCGATCGAGGCGACGTGATGGCCCTGTTCCATCAGGCGGTGGCCCCAGGACGGAATCTTGCCGTCGTAGGCGATGGCGTTGTCCCAGTAGCGGATCTTGTGCACGTACTGGCCGGTGGCGAAGGCGGCCCGTGCCGGCACGCAGATCGGGCAGTTGGTGTAGGCCGAGGTGAAGTCCGTGCCGCGCGCGGCCAGCGCGTCGAGGTTGGGTGTCTTGATCATCGGGTGGCCGTGGCAGCCGAGCACGCGCTTGTTGTGCTCGTCGGACATGATGAAAATCAAATTGGTCGGTTCGGTCATGCTGGGTCATCCTCCTGTAGATTTCTTTTACCGCCGATGAACGCCGATTGACGCCGATGGGATCAAACCATGCCTGCGGAAGGTTTTATCTGCGTTCATCCGCGTTCATCGGCGGCAAATCGCTTTTTTACTTGTATTTCTTTGTAATCAGTTCGGCAACACTGCTGCCGGCATCAATGTCAGCCTTGCGTTTGGTATCTCCGGCGTCAATCCTGCGCGCGGATTCCAGCACCTGCGCCGCCTTCTCATGCGGAATGAAAGCCACGCCGGCCTCGTCGGCACAGACGATGTCGCCGGGTTTCACCTGGATGCCGCAGATCTGCACGGTGCCGTTCACCTCGACGGTCTGCATGCGCCACTTGCCGGTGATCGGGGTGAAGCCCTTGCACCATACCGGCCAGTCCATGCTGCGGTACTGATCGGGGTCGCGCACCGTGGCGTCGACGATGGCGCCGATGAAACCCTGGCGCTTGGCGATGGTCGCCGACTGGCCGCCCATGTTGGAGCAGCCCATCACGCCCTCGATCACCAGCACGTCGCCGGGCTCGGCGAGATTGTGCGCCTCGGTTTCGCCCTGGCCGCTGGTTTTGTCGGTGGCGGCCTTGTGGATCTGCGTGGCGTGGGCGACGTTGCGCACCGTCAGCGCCGGGCCGACGATGCGCCGGCCGAGGGTTACCGGCGGCAGCACATAGGCCGGCACCACGGCAACGAGGCCCAGTTCGTCGCAGGCGTCCGACAGCGTGCCGGTGAGGTCGACCAGTTGCTGGAAGCCTTCGATGATTTCGGGGGCAACGCGCGGCAGCTCCAATATGCGAATGGCTTCGCGCGGCAGTTTGCCGAGGGTGGTTTTGGGCATGGCTCCTCCTGTAAGCGACCGATGTTACGGGCCGCATGCGCGGGGCGTCAACGCGCATGGAGTGCCATAATATGGAGCATGAAATCCCTGCTGCCGCCGCGCTTTTTTTTGCGCCAACTGCCTGCCTGCGTGCTGTTTGTTTGCAGTGCCGGCGCACATGCAACCAACGGTCTCAACCTGATCGGTTATGGCGCCGAATCCTCGCTGATGGGCGGCGCTGATGTTGCGGTTGCCCGCGATGCGGCGGCGCTGAACACCAATCCTGCCGGCATCGCGCGCTTCAGTGCCCCGGCACTGGATATTTATGGCGCAGGTTCGTATGCGCTGAACGTCGGCCACAGCGATGCCCTCGGCAACAATCTGGAGGTCGACGAGAAGCTGATCAGTGTCGCCGGATTCGGTTACGCCATTCCATTGCAGGGACGCGACCTGGTGCTGGGTATCGGCGCCTTTGCCCAGGGCGGGGCCGGTGCGGTTTTCGAAAGGATGCGCACGCCGTTCGGCAACATCGATGAGCTGTCCTCGCAGTTGGGCGCGCTGAAATTCACCTCGGGACTGGCCTGGCGCGCATCCGGATCAACCATGGTGGGTGCCACGCTGTCCTTGTTGTACGGCGGTTTGCGCCAGGATATTTTTCCGGCGACTTCGGCGCTGACGCCCGGCGGCCCTTTTTTCGGCTCGGCCCTGGATCGCGCAAACGGCTACGGCCTGGGCGCAAAATTCGGCGTGCTTCACCAGTTGTCGCCAGCGGTCACGGTCGGGGCGACCTACACCAGCAAGACACGGTTGCCCCTGCGCGATGGGCGGTTGCGTGTGAACATGGCTGCCGCCGGCCTCGGTCAGGTGACGTACTCCGATGTGAAGCTGGATGGACTCGCGTTTCCGCAGCAGGCGGGCGCCGGTTTTGCATGGCAGGTCGGCAAGCGCCTGTTGTGGTCCGCCAAGCTGGAATGGATCGACTGGTCGGGCGCGGTGAAAAATCTGACCCAGACGGCGTCAGGCCCGGACAACCCGGCAGCGCCGGCGATGTTGACCCAAACCCAGTTTCTCGGCTGGCGTGACCAGTACGTGGTTGCCACCGGTATTGCCTACACTCTCAGCCCGCGCACCACGCTGCGCGCCGGTTTCAACTACGGCCGCAGTCCGGTGCCGGTGGAGCGCAGCAGCCCGGTCATCAATCCGATAGGCGAAAAGCATTTGACGCTGGGTGCCAGCCGCAAAATCAGCGGCGGGTATGAGTTGCATGGCGGACTGGAATACCAGTTCCGCAATTCGGTGAATTACAACAATCCCGCGCTGCCCTTCGGTCCTTCGACCTGGCGCGAGGAGAGCCTCGCGCTGCACGTGATGCTGGGCCGGCGCTGGTAAATCAGTCCAGACGCGACACCAGGGTGGCGAGTTCGCCGCGCGATCCGATGCCGAGTTTCCTGTAGACCGCGTCGAGATGATTGCGCACCGTTGCCGGCGCCAGTTTCAGCGTGGCGGCAATCTGCTTGTAGGTCTGGCCTTGGGCCGACAGGCGGGCGATTTCAAGCTGGCGTTTGCCGAGCGTGTCGATCGCGGTCTTGGCGCGTGCCGACAGCCAGTACAGATCGCTGACGCGGTCGAAGGACAGCATGATGCGGTCACCGGCATGACTGCCCTTGGCTGCTCCCAGCATTTTTATGCGGGCCGCTTCCGGCAGGCGTGGTGCATTCCAGTCGGGCCATTCTCCGCGCAGCAGCTCGGCAAAGCCGTCACGCGCCGCGATCAGCACAAAATCGGCATCGCACACGGCAAACCGGCGCTCGCTGCTGCTGTTGGCGATGCCACCGGCATTGAGCTGCATCAGCCGCGATTGCTGGCAGCTTTCAATGAGGTGCGGCACCACTGACTGCGCCGCAAGGCGTTCATCCTCGGTGAAATGCATTTGTTGTTCGGGACGGAACAGTGTCATGAAAGAAATCAGTCCGGTGCGTGGATCGACGATGCAGGTGGTCAGCGAATAGTCGAGGCCGAAACGCCTGACATGCTGCTCAAGCATTTCCGGGTCATTGGCGAGCACCTCGTGACCCGCCGCGCGGATGGTGGTGCCCATGGCCTGCATGGCCATTGCGCCGACGGTGTCGCGATCCCTGAAGCGTGCGTAGCTTGCGAGGCTTTCCGGCGGCAAGCGATGCAGGTGCACGCTGTAGATCTGCGCCATGCCGTTTTCGATGCCGGCGCGTCCCCAGATCGCTGATTCAAAGGCGAGGATCTGCCGCGTCTGCTCCAGTGCCCAGTCCTGAAACGCCGTGGCCGGGATGTCGCGGCTGCCGCGATACAGCGACAGGATCAGGCCACTCAATGATGGAATCATATAAGTATTTGTTTTTAAAGGTATTTTATATGGATTGGCAATCAAACGTCCAGGACAGAAAAGTCGAGGTCTGGCGACCCTCGAAGAATAGGGCATTTGCATCATTTACATAAGCGGCGGCAACGATTCAACTCCGGTCGTCGGACGCATCAGATTGATTCAGGGAGAAAAAAACAACAATGACAGCGCGACGCAGGGGTGACGTGGCAGCATGCGGGAATCTCAGGCAACCGCGCTTGCGGCCGATGACGTTTGCCATCCTGCTGGCCTTCAATGCGACGGTCTCGGCCAACCCCACCGCACCGCAGGTCGCCGCCGGCGCCGCCAGCTTCCAGACCTCGGGCAACACGCTGACCGTCACCAATGCGCCCGGCACCATCATCAACTGGCAGTCGTTCTCGATCGGCGCCGGTGAGCTGACCCGGTTCCAGCAGCAGTCGGCGCTGAGCGCCGTACTGAACCGTGTGACGGGTTCTGATCCTTCAAGCATCCTCGGTGCGCTCACTTCCAACGGCCGGGTGTTTCTGGTCAACCCCCACGGCATCGTGTTCGGGCAGGGTGCGGTGATCAACACCGCCGGCTTCATCGCCTCCACGCTCAACATCAACGACGCCGATTTTCTTGCCGGGCGCCTGAAATTCGAGGGCGGTGGCCATGGCGCGCTGAGGAATGCCGGCACGATCCAGGCCGGCGGCGACATTTTCCTGGTCGGCCCGCAGGTCGAGAACAGCGGCCTCATCCGCAGCGACAACGGCAGCGTGGTGCTCGCCACCGGCCAGTCGCTGACCATCAGCAGCCCCGATGCCCACGGCGTGCAGTTCGCGCTGCAGGCGCCGACCGATGCTGCGCTGAATCTCGGCACACTGGACGCGCGCAATGCGGCGGCAATGTTTGCCGGCACGCTCAGGCATTCCGGCGAGATCCGCGCGACCAGCGCCCGTGTCGATGCCTCCGGTCGGGTGATCCTGGCCGCGCAGCAGGACGCGATCATCGACGGCCATGCGGTGATCAATGTCGACAACAGCACGGGGCGCGGCGGCACGGTGCAGATCACCGGTGAACGCGTCGGACTGTTTGACAATGCCACTGTGACCGCGCGCGGTGCGGCGGGCGGCGGCGAGATCCTTGTCGGCGGCGATGTCCAGGGCGCGAATCCAGCGGTGCGCAATGCGGCGATGACGCACGTCGCGTCGGGCGCGACGCTCGATGCCGGCGCCACCGCGGCGGGCGACGGCGGCCGCATCATTGTCTGGGCGGACGACACGGCGCGGGTTCACGGCCAGGTGTCGGCGCGTGGCGGGCCGCAGGGCGGAGCGGGGGGCTTCATCGAGACCTCGGGCAAGCGCTTCCTCGATGTCAGCGGCATTCGTGTATCGGCTTCTGGTGAGACGGCCGGTACTTGGCTGCTGGACCCCTACAACATCGAAATCGTCGCCGGCGGCGGCACGGTCAACAACGGCGGGGCGCCGGCTTTCACCCCGGGCGGGGATGACTCGCAGATCGGCGCCGACCTGATCACCGGCCAGCTCGACGCCGGAACCAGTGTGTCAATCTCCACAGGGCTGGGCGGTTCACCCGGTACGCAGGACGGCAACATCACGGTCAGCAGCCCCATCGTCAAGACCGCCAACAACGCGGCCAGTCTCAGCCTCACGGCCAACAACAACATCAACGTCAACGCCAACATCACCCTGCCCAACGCCAGCGCCCCCGGAGAGACTGCCAGCGTGACGCTGAACGCCGGCGGCGACGTGACGGTGAATGACGCCACGGTGCAGGCGGGTTCGGTTTTTGTCACCGCCGGCGGCACCATCCAGCGCAGCGGCGCGCAGGCCAATGATTTTCTCTATGGTGGCACCTTCCCGGGCGACGGCGCGCTGCACCTGACTGCCAACGGTGGCGCCATCGGCGCGGCCGGCAACGCGGTCCGCATGCAGAACAACCGTTATGCCGGCACCAACGGGCGCGGCCCGCGTGCCACCACCACGCATGACAGCGGCGACATCCATCTGCGATTTACCGGAAGCGGCCTCTACTTTGATTCGCCCACCGCCATCCAGACCAACGCCGGCACGAGCCAGACCGTGAGCCTCGAGCACACCGGCACGGGCACCCTAGCGTTCTACAGCAACATCACCGGCAACGACGACTGGATCATCGATTCGGCAGGGAGCTATGGTTTCGCCGGTGCCACGCTGACCGCCAACAGTGTCAATGCCACCTTTGCCGGTTCGACCGGGCGCCTGGGGGTCTATCCGCTCTTGCCCGCGTTCGACACCTCGGCCGTCAACGGCAACATCAGCATCACCGCGCGCGATATCGAAGGCACCGGTTGCGGCGGATCGCAGGTCGGCGTTGGGGTGAAGCCCGGAACGGGGATGGTCAGCGCAACGGCAACCGCATCCCCCGGACCCTGCGGCGGATCCATACAGCTGATGCATTTCGGCGGCGACCTGCTGACCAGCCGCTATACCCTGAATTTCTCGAACGGGGCGGTCGTGGGCAACTACATGCGGCTCAAGGCTGCCGACGGCCACCTGATTGTTGACGGCACGACGGGATTCAATGCGAGCCTCAATGACAAGAATGCCCTGCTGCAGACTCTGGCCGCCGACAAGGACATCATTTTTCAGGGGGGCACGGTGCGCGGAAATCGCGTGGAGGTGCGTGCGATACGCAACATCGACAACCTTGCGCCGGGCACCGACGGCTTCATCCAGACCAACGTCAACGATCCCAACTGGATGCTGGTGGCCGGCGGCGGCATCGGGCTCACCAACCCGGTTGAAGGGCAGGCGAACTGGGTAGGCAGCCTGATGACCTCCGGCGCAGCTAGCGCGGGCGACATCAACGTCAAGTTCACGGGTGGATCGACGCCGCGGATCGGAGAAATTCGCACTCCGGCAGGTTCGGCCCAGAACATCGACATCGAATCGACCGTCGGGCTGGTGTTCTCGATTGCGCAACCGGGCTACGGCGGCGTGCTGGGGGGCGGCACGACGTTCGTGACGGCGAATGACCACTTCACTGTCAACGCGGCGAGCGTGATCTTTTTCGACAATTTCAGCAATGCTTTCACCGCCGACACGATCACGATGACCTCGGGCGGCAGTATCGTCCACGGCGGCAATCCGGGTGACATGATGTCCGCTACCGGATTGATCACCATGAATGCCAACGGCGGATCCATCGGCAGTGCCGGCACCTACGCCCGGTTGCGGGGAAGCGGCCCGCAGCTTTTGTACGCGCTCAACGACTTGTACGTGGATGCGGGTTCAAATCCGCTCACGCTTGCCGGCATCACCACCGGCGCGGGTGCCGGCACCATCGGCCTGCGCACCACGGCGGCCAATGACCTGACCTTCGGCGGCACGACGAACATCAACGATGCGCTGGTGCTGAGCATCGGCGGCAACATCATCTTCCCGGCTGCGGCCAGCTTCACCACCAGCGGCGGCCTGACGCTGAACAGCCCGACGCAGATTGCGGCAACCGCTTCGGTCAATGTCACCGGCGGCACATTATCGGGCACGGCGGCCCTGACCAATGCCGGCACGTTGACCAAGGCTAATGCCGGCACCAGCACCTTCTCCGGCGGCTTCAACAATTCAGGCACGGTCAACGTCAACTCCGGCACGCTGGATCTTGCCGGTGGCTACACCGACGCCGGTGGCGCGCTGGTGATGGGCGGCGGTGGCATCACCGCCCCGGTCGCGGGGCTCACGCTGACTACCGGCACGCTCGGCGGCACCGGCACGGTGACCGGCAATGTGATCCACAATGGTACGCTCAACGTCGGCTCCTCGCCCGGCACGCTGACCATTGCCGGCGACCTCACCCTCGGTGCCGGCAGCACGCTCAACATCGAACTCGGCGGCACCACGCAGGGCGTCAACTACGACCTGCTGCAGGTCACCGGCACGGCCAATCTCAACGGCACGCTCAATGTCAGTTTGTTCGGCGGCTTCACCGGCACGAACGGTGACCTGTTCGACTTCATGACCTATGCCAGCCGCACCGGAGATTTCGCCACCATCAATTTTCCGGCGGGCGCCAGCATGACCGCGACGCCGAATGCGGGCTTCTATCAATTGCTGCTGAATGTGCCGCCGCCACCCCCGGCGGTTGCAACCACGCCCTCGAACGAGATGCCGCTGAAACTCGCGGCAAACGACGTGCGCATCCTGCAGGACAGGTTCTTCGTCGATGTGCAAGCCGCAAAAGACAGCGGTGACGAGGAACGGAAAGGCGCGGTGCTCGAATGCCGGTAAGCGTCTTGATGCCGTGGAGAAGGCCATCCCCCTCGGGGGAAATCAATAAGTATTTGTTTTTATTGGTATTTCTGTCTTTTTCGCTATGGCTGCCGGCCACCGCGCTGGCCCAGGCCGCGAAGGTCATCGATGTGCGCGGCACCAGCCTGGTCGAGCGCGCGGGTGCCGCGCCGCGCATCCTCGGCGCGGGTGAACCGCTCGATGCGCGTGACACCATCAGCGTGGCGCGTGATTCCTGGGCGATCCTCGAATTCAGCGACCAGACGCGGCTGACCCTGCGGCCCAACACCGTGTTCCGCCTCGACAGCTACAAGGCGGATGCGCCCGAGGCGATGTTGATGGGGCTGGTCCGGGGCGGGCTGCGCGTGGTGACCGGATTTTTCGGCAAGCGCAATCCGCAGGGTGTCAGGGTGCAGACCGCGGTGGCCACGATCGGCATCCGCGGCACCGAGTTCGATGCGCGGCTGTGCGAGGCGGATTGCGCACAGGAAGAGCGCCTGCATCCGGCGCCGCTGCGCCCGCAGACCGTGGCGCGGGTGGTGGAGATGAAGGGCGTGGTGGCGGCAGCAGGTATCGACGGGGCGGGACGGGTGCTGGTGCCGGGGGCTGCATTGTATGAAGGTGACGGCATTGCCGCCGGCCCCGGCGGCTACGCGGTGCTGGTGTTTCGCGACGGTAGCCGCATTTCGGTGACTGCCGATTCCCAGCTGACGATACGGACTTTTCGCTTTGACGAGACCAGAGGCACGGGGTACGCCGTCTTTGATCATCTCGGTGGCGGAGCTGCAGTGCAGACCGGGGCCATTGCCAAACAGGGTCCCCGGTTTTATCGATTCATCTCCCCGATAGGCGAGATACGGCCGCGCGGAACGGGCTTTTTCTCTCAGGTTAAAAGTACTGCCGAATCGACTGGTGACTCGGCCAGAGACGCTGCGCAAGAGGCCGATCGGCGCGCAGCGGAGGAGGCGGCCAAGGCAGCAGACGAGGCCGCGAGACGCGCAGCCGCCGCGCGGGCGGAAGCCGAGAAAGTGGCTGCGGAAGCTGCGGCGGAAGCGGCCAGGCTGGCGGCCGAGGCCGAACGGTTGGCTGCAGAGGCCGCGGCGGCGGCTCGCCAGTTCGTCGAGGACACCAATATTGCAATTAAGGAGCCCACACCCGGTTCTGGTCTGAGGGCGCCGTCGCCGGCCAGCGCAGTGGACGCAGCAGCGGCGGCCGCTTCGGAGGCGGCAAGGGCTGCCGCCGCTGCCGAGGAGGCGGCACGTGCGGCAGTCGCGGCTGCTGCAGCGGAAGCGGAACGGCTGGCTGCGGCCGCTGCTGCTGCGGCAGAACGGTTGGCAAGACTCGCCGCAGAGGAGGCCCGCCGGCAGCAGGAGGCGGCGGCCCTCGAGAAACGCAGGGCACAGCAGGCGGCGCATGCGGCGCAGCAGAGGGCAGAGCAGGAGGCTGCGCGTGCTGCGGAGCAGGCTCGAATCGCTGCCGAAGAAGCGGACAGGCTTGCGGCAGAGGCTAAGGTGAATGCTGAGCAGGGGGCGCAGGATGTCGCGACTTTCGTGTCGCGCGAGTCGCAAAGCATGCCGAGGACTTCGACTGGCGGTTCAATGCCGGCACATACGGCTTCTGAGCAGCAATTTTTTGTAACCTATGTTGCCGTTGTGCCGGAAACTCCGCCGATCGTGAAAGACGCCGTCGCCGATGCTATGGAAGCGGTTACTTCCGCGGCGAACGAGGCATCCGATCTCGCCGCAGAGGAGGCCCGCCGGCAGCAGGAGGCAGCGGCCCTCGAGAAACGCAGGGCACAGCAGGCGGCGCACGCGGCGCAGCAGAGGGCAGAGCAGGAGGCTGCGCGTGCCGCTGAGCAGGCTGGAATCGCTGCTGCTGAAGTAGCGGACAGGCTTGCGGCAGAGGCGAAGCTGAAGGCCGAACAGGGTGGGGCAGTCGCAGCGGCGGAAGCGGAAAAACTGTCTGGCTATGACTTTACTCAGCATGGATATATACCGGCGCTGCCTCCACCTGCAGGTCCAGGGCGGATTCCCGTGCCCTATCCGATTTTGCCGTCGAAGTCGGGAGTTGAGGGATTAGTGGCCGAAGTGCGCAGGCAGGCGGAAGCATTGGGTGCCAATGCCGCGGCTGCTGGGGAGGCGGCGCAAAGCGGAGTTCAACAGGCGGGTGATCTGGCAGTCTCGGAATTGATGAGGCAGTTGCAGGCTGCGTTGCAGTCGCTGAACGATCTGCCTTCAGATCCGGTTGCCGCGCAGCGGATTCGAGAACAGGCGCAGGCCGAGATTGCTCGAATTGGTAGCGCTCTGGCCGCAATCAGAGATTCAGGGATTCCGCTGAGCCAATCAACCATAACCCTGATCGTGTTCGGCTTGGTTGTTGTTGCAAGCGTCTTTTTGCTTGGCCCATTGGGTATATTTCCTGGGGTCGTATTGGGAGTAATCGTTGCAGAGGCTATAAATAACCCGGATGCAGTACGGAATGCCATGCCTCCCGACATCGAGGCGACGCTAGCACGCGGTGGCCAAGATGCGCTGCAAGGTGCAACCGCTTTGTTGAACAACATCGCGCAAACTCTTGTGGCGCAAGGAAAGATGGCTGCGGAAGACGGGACGCGACTTGCCAATGCGTTGGGGCAAGGGGTTGCAACCGCCAAGGCCGAAGCTGATCGACTAAATGCCGAGGCGAAGGCGACCGCCGACAGGAAGCTTTCGGAAAGTAAGCGTGCGGCAACTCCTATCGCTGAGGCGGCTGCTGCGTTGGCAAGGGGAGCGGCGGATCAAGTTCGCAGGGAAGTCGAGACTGCGATCGCGCAGGAAGTACAAACAGCAAGAGATAATCAGCGAGCAGATGCTCGGAGCCGTCAACGGCTACTCGATGGCATACGGTCTGAGGTGGACCAGACGACTGGAGCGGTACGTGAGGGCCCGGGCGAACTCGGCGCCAAGATCGGCGGCGATATTGGCGGAGGGGTCGCGTGGTATGTCGGAAATTTGGTGGGGGGCACGGTCGCGGCTGTCGAAGCACATGCGGAGGCGGCGCGCCGGCTCGCGCGAGGAGACGTCGCCGGAGCCCGAGAAGTATCGGAGGATGATCGCGGGCAGATTGCTCGTGGTGACCAAATCGCAAATCAGTGGGAGGCCTCCGGTAGGGATGCGGGCGCTGCCGCAGGGCGTGCAGTGGGGGATGCATTGGATCCGCGAAAGGGCTCGCAACAAAACAGCGCGCAGTCGGAAGCTGATGCGCTGCAGCCAGTGTGGACTTTGGTTTGGGATGGCGAAGTCGAAATCGCAGGCAGGACTACCGTGAAGGCCGGTACCATGCTCACTCGGCACCTGGGACCCGAAGATGTGCTCCGGGCCGCAACAACCGTATTCAAACAGGTGCCGCGCCCCGATCAAGTCAAGGTCGACCCCGACCTCTTCCGCGAAACCAGCAAGCCTGTCGAAGAAGGCCTCTACGTCTGGGTCCGTGACGGCGCGGTGCAGGTAACGAAGGGCGATCAGGCCGTCGATGTCAGCGCCGGCAACGCCGCAGTGGCGACGAAAGACCGTGTGCGCCTGCTCGACGCCGTCCCCAACTTCATGCGCTTCGACCCGACGCCGCTGCCGAACCTGTCGCTGACGGCGAAGCTGGACGCTTTCCGCTTGCCTGACGGTGCGCTCCAGAACATGTGCGTGATTCGATAAAATAATCAATAAAAACAAATATTTAATGAAAATTCACAACTCTGTCCCGGTAACCATGCCGGTTTCCCTGCGGTCTGATAGGATCATATCGATCATACTGGTCATGGGAGATTGCAATGATCCGCGAAGCACCGGCAGTGAAAGTGCGGCAGAACCTGGGCGAGATGCTCAACGAGGTCCAGTACAAGCGCGACTCGGTGGTCATCCTCAAGGACGGCAAGCCTGTCGCCGCGCTGGTGGACATCGGCCTGTTCGAGCGCATCCAGGCGATGGAGGCGCGGTTCACCGAGTTGACCAACAAAATACGCGCGGCATTTGCGCACCTGAGCGATGATGAACTGGATTCCCTCATCGACGAAGCGGTGGAATATGCGCGTCGTCCGCCGCGAAAAGCGCGCAAGCCCAAATGAGGATTGTGCTCGACACCAATGTCCTGCTGTCGGGCCTGGCCCGGGCGGATCGGCCGCCGGGAAAAATTCTGTCAGCCTGGCGCAAGGGGCAATTCGATCTGGTGGTCTCGGAGCCGATGATCGAGGAGGTGCTGCGTGTTTTTCATTATCCCAAAGTGCGCAGAATGCTCGCAGATGCGGAAGTGACTTACGAAGACCTGCGCGAAATCACGGAAATGCTGAGATTGAAGGCGGTTGTAGTGGATGTCACCGGCGTCGCGCTGAAGACGGTACCGAGAGACCCAAAGGATGTGCTGGTGATGGCGACCCTGATCGCATCGGAAGCCGAGTGGCTGGTCACCGGCGACAAGCGGGATTTGTTGTCGCTGGGGCTGCGCAATATCGTCACGGCACGGGACTTCCTGTCGCGGATCGATGCGCTGCGTCTGCCGCCGCTGGCGGAACAGCCCCGGGCGGCGTATCGGGTGGCGCGCGGGCGGCGCAGGCGTCCGGCAAGCACCGCGCTGGCCTGAGACGGTTTGCGGCCGGCCTGATCGGCGCCTTGTGGCTGGCGATTCTTTGTCCTGTTTCGGGTGTTGTCTGGGCGCAGGTTGCAGCCGAACCGCGCTTCGCTGTCACCGCCTACAAGGTCGAAGGCGACAACCCGCTGTCGGCTGCAGCGACGCAATCCTTGCTGGCGCCCTTTGCCGGCAAGGCCGTGACCATCGACCGCCTGCAGGCTGCGGCCGCGGCGCTGGAGGCGGCGATCAAGGATCAGGGTTACAGCTTCATGCGCGTGGTGATTCCGCCGCAGGACGCAAAAGGCGTGATCACGTTGCGCGTGCTGGCGTTCCGGCTCGGCGAGGTTATTGTCGAGGGCAACCGCAGCTTCGATCGCGCCAACATTCTCGGCAGCCTGCCCGCACTGCGGCCTGGTGCATCGCCCAACCTGCGCGAGGTCGCGCGCAACCAGGCGCAGGTCAACGACCATCCGGCGAAGCAGGTCGCAGTGACGGTGCGACAGGGACGAGTACCGGACACCGTGGATGCCGCGGTGAAGGTCGAGGACGGCGATCCGCTGCAGTTTTTCGCGACCCTGTCCAACTCGGGCACGCCGGCCTCGGGCATGACGCGGCTGGGCGTCGGCGTGTCGCATACCAACCTGTTCAACCGCGACCACCAGATCACCGCGACCTACACCACCTCGCCGGAGCAGGCCTCGAACATCCGGCAGTACGGTTTTCATTACCGCGCGCCGTTTTATGCGCTGGGCGGCACGCTGGCGGCGTACTACACCTTCTCGGACTCGGATTCGGGCACGGTGGCGCAGTTCTTCCAGGTCAGCGGCCGCGGCGAGTTCTACGGCCTGCGCTGGACCCAGCGCTTCGCGCCGGTGGGCGCCTACAGCCATTTGGCCGAGATCGGCGTCGAGGAGCGCCTGTTCGACAACAACGTGTCCTTCAATGGCGTGCCGATTTCCGCCGATGTGCGCAGCCGGCCGCTGCTGCTGCGCTACGAGGGGCGCTACGACGGCGCGGGGCATGTCGCGCGCGCTGCGCTGGAGTTGGCTCACAACCTGCAGGGCAGCGGTGCGAATGACGCCGCGAGTTACACCGCCAACCGCGCCGGCGCGACGCCGGACTGGCAGGCCTGGCGCTACACGATCGATGCTTCGCGCGCGCTGGGTGGCTGGGTGGCGAGCGCGCGGCTGCGCGGCCAGGCCTCGGGCGATGCGCTGATTCCCGGCGAGCAGTTCGGCATCGGCGGGGCCTCACTGGTGCGCGGTCTGGAGGAGCGCGAAGGCACCGGCGACCGCGGCTACGTCGCGACAGCCGAACTGATGACGCCGCCGCTGACCGAAGGTCTGCGCGGACTGGTGTTCGTCGATGCCGGTGAAGCGAGACTCAGGGCCGCGGGCGGTGCCGCCGGCGCAGTACAGCACGCGAGCAGCGCAGGGCTGGGTGTGCGCTGGCAATGGCGCAAGCGGCTGTCGCTGTCCGCCGACTGGGCCTATGTGCTCGATGGCACCGGCAGCACCAACAAGCATGACAACCGGGTGCATGTTTCGATGAGCCTGCGCTACTAGCCCATCAGCGGGTTGCAGGATCGCAAGCGGGGGCGTACTTCACAAGGGGGGGAGCCATGTTCGGACAGCATAAAAAATCTCTGGAAATGCCCGCCGATCCGGGTGCTGCGGCCGGTGGTGCGGTGGTGTATGCCGGATTCTGGGCACGGTTTGCGGCGATGATGGTGGATTCGGCAATCATCATGATCATCGGGATCGTGCTGATTGTCTTGCTGTCCATGGCGATGGGCGGGGTTGGCGCGGTGATCGGCAACATCGCTTTTGTCATTCTCCAGTTCCTGTACTGGCCGGTGATGGAGAGTTCGGCGCGGCAGGCGACTTTCGGCAAGCGCCTGATGGGGCTCCAGGTCACCGATCTCGAAGGCGGGCCCACGTCGTTCATCAAGTCGCTGCTGCGCAACCTGGCGAAAATCCTTTCGGCACTGATCCTCTGCATTGGTTTCCTGATGGCGGCGTTCACCGGACGAAAGCAGGCCTTGCATGACATGATGACCGGCTGCCTGGTGGTGCGTACCGGCCCCTCGGGCTTCCTCAAGGCGATACTCGCGACGGTACTGGCTTTGGCGATAGCGGGTTATGGCGGGTATTACTACCTCAGCCGGGTCTACATGCCGCAGCTGACGAGCGGGATGCAGGGAACGCTGGAGCATCACGACAAGGTCGCCAGGGAAATGCCGAAAAGCGTGCCGGCGCCAAAGCCGGCACCCAAACCGGCTGCGGCACCGGCGCCGGAGAAATCGACATCCGCTCCGGCCGCCGGCGGGTCGCAGGATTACGACAGGCTGCTTGCCACGCCCTTGTCGGGTATCGACAAGCCATCAAGCACGCGTGCCGGTGCCGCAATTGTCCATCTTGACACTCAATTCAATGACAGCTTCTGGCTGCGGGTGCTGATGCCGACCCTGCCCGGCCTCGAGCGCGGGCGGGTCAGCGTCACCATCCGGCAGGTGCTGGATGCCAAGGGTGTGGACCATTACGACCGTGGCAGCCCCTTCGAGAAAGGCACTTTCGTCAACGTTACTCTGTCGCCGGTCAAGACCGGCGTGCCGCACCTCTCCGGGACCCGCAGCGTGCGCGTCACCAAGGGAACGGCAAAGCCTGATGTGCACAAGGTCGAGGGCGTGCTGCACCTGGAGCTGCCAATGAACATGCAGCAAGCCACGGCAGGATCAGGCGATGCCGGCAAGGAACTGGCGGTGGGCCCGATCAAGGCCACGCTGAAATCCTTCGAGGGTGACAAGGTATCCATCGCGATTTCCGGCGACCCGGGCAATTATCTGGGTGCTGCCGGTTACGATGCGCAGGGCGCCGAAGTGCCGGTGCGCAGCACAGCAAGGAGTGGAAACCTCCACACCTACGGCTTCGCTGCGCCGGTGGCGCGGGTCGAGCTTTTTGCCGCAGCGGAATTGTTGAAGCGTGATTATCCGTTTACGGTGACCCGTGGCGGCACTGCGGCTGCCACAGCCAGCGCACCCGCCGCCGTTGCCGCAGCGGACAAGCCGGCAGTGCTTGCCGCGGCGCCGGTTGCCGCAACGCCGCCGCCCGTTCCGTCGAGGCCTGCTGCAAGTGATGTGGAGGTTCCTGCTGCGCAGGCGCCCGTGGCCGGGGCGCGCAGGGCGCCGCGCGAGGCTGCACCACGCCCTGTGCCTGCGCCCGCGCCCCGGGCTGAAACTCCGGCGCCAGTGCTTGCGTCGCCGCCGACAGGGCCGGCGCCGAAATACAACGATGTGATGAGCGCGGTGATGAACCGTGATCCGGCGGGAGCGGCGGAGGTGCTGGCAATCGGTGTCTGGGTCGATCGCAGCGATTCAAATGGCAACACGCCACTGATGATCGCTGCGGAACTGGGCGACGCCGCGATGGTTCAGTTGTTGCTCAAACACGGCGCCGACCACAGCCGCATCGGGCGCGGCGGCTCGGTGCTGAGCCATGCCCAGCGCAGCCGCGACAGCAAGACCATCGACCTGTTGCTCAAGGCGGGCGCGCGGTAGCGGGGGATGGCGATCCGGCACAAGCTGCCGGATCGCGCGCTGAGAACTTCAGCCGCAGGTGCCGGTGTAGCCGCAGGCCGAGCACCAGTCGCAGCCGTCCTTGCGGATCAGCGTGGCGTTGCCGCATTCGGGACAGCGAGCGCCCTTCATGACCTTCGGTTCGGTGCCGCGCTCCGGCGTGGCGAGGATGCCCATCTGGGTCAGCGGCGCGCCGTTTTCGTCGAGGATGCCGAGCATCGCGTAGCGGTGCAGTATCAGCCGCGCGACATAGGCCACCGTCGAGGGGTAGGTGGCCTGCTTGCGTTCTCCCGGCACGAAAGCCATGAAGTCGCCCAGCGGTTCCGGGAACTCGAGCAGTTTTTTCAATTTCATCCCGATCCACGCCGGGTCCATCACCCGCATGTCGAGCGAGAGGATCTTGCACAGGCCGTCGAGCGCGCGCGGGTATTCGCCGGAGAGCCACATCGAGTAGGGGCGTGTTACCCCGTCGGGCAGGGTGATTTCCTTGATGCCGAGCACGAAGTCGTCGCCGGTGCGCGGGTTGAGCACGTCGACCGTCCATGACATCGTGCCGTCGGTGCCGGTCTTCGGTTCCTTCGGCGCGAACATCGCATCGAGCACGGGGGTCAGCGACTGGCCGAACAGCGGCGCGCCGGAGGCGGTGAGCCCGCCCAGCTGGTCGACGCGCCAGCGCAGCACCTGCGCGAAGGCGGCCACCACCGAGGGCATGCGCTTCACTTCGCCGTGCGGCGGGAAGGGCATGTCGAAGGGCTCGTCGCCGCCGGCCTTGGCCAGGGTATCGAGCTTCAGCTTGAGCCAGCCCGGATCGTCGGCGCGCATGTCCATCGACAGTGTCTTCGCCACTGCGCCGAGCCCGCGCGGCTGCTCGCTGCCGTTGACCCAGACTTCGAAGGCGTGGTTGTGGTCGTTCTCGACATGGCCGACGAACACCGCGAAGGCGCCGTGGGGATGCTCGATCATGTAGGTCCAGGCCGGGTTGCCCGCGGCCATCGACGGCCGGCCGGGCCAGCGCAGGCTGGCCAGCACCGGGGCCGGCAGCGACTGGATCTGGATGCGGCGGTTGACGTCGTCGGCGCGGAAATCCTGGGGCGCCTTTTCCTTGGCCGAGGGTTCGACCGACAGCACCGAGCCCAGCACGCTGTTCGGGCGGTAGGTCGCCAGCCCCTTCAGTCCGGATTTCCAGGCCTTGAAATAGAGGTCCTGGAATTCGCCGTAGGGGTAGTCCTCGGGCACGTTGACGGTCTTCGAGATGCTGGTGTCGACATAGGGCGCGACCGCGGCGACCATTTCCTCGTGCGCGCTGGCCGAGATTTCCAGCGCGGTGACGAACCACGGCGGCAGCTGCTGGGTGTTGCCGCCCATCGCCTTCCAGCGCCGCCAGGCGTGATCCTCGACCGCGAACTCGCGCATGGTGTTGTCGGGCATGCGCTTCTTGCGGGTGTAGGTCCAGGAGAACGGCGGCTCGATGCCGTTGGAGGCGTTGTCCGCAAACGACAGGCTGATCGTGCCGGTGGGCGCGATCGACAGCAGGTGGCTGTTGCGGATGCCGTTTTTGCGGATCACCTGCTTGACCTCTTCCGGCAGTCGCGCGGCGAAGCTGCTGCCCGAGAGGTAGAGGTCGGCGTTGAACAGCGGGAAGGCGCCTTTCTCGCGCGCGAGTTCGGCGGAGGCGCGGTAGGCGTGGTCACGCATCGCTTCCGAGATTTTCGCCGCCATCTGCCGCGCTTCCGCCGTGTCGTAACGCAGGCGCAGCATGATCAGTGCATCACCCAGCCCGGTGAAGCCCAAGCCGACGCGGCGCTTGTTCATCGCTTCCTCGTGCTGCTGTTTCAGCGGCCAGGCGGTGACGTCGAGCACGTTGTCGAGCATGCGGATCGCCACCGCGACGACCTTGCCGAAACGCTCGTGGTCGAAGCTGGCGTTCTCGGCGAAGGGGTTCTTCACGAACCTGGTGAGGTCGATCGAACCGAGGCAGCAGCAGCCATACGGAGGCAAGGGTTGTTCAGCGCAGTTATGCACATAGAGGCCGTTGGCATCAAAGGCATGTACTTCGGAAACGGTGACGTCGTAAACCGCCTCAATGCCGTCTTCGTCGAGGCTTTCGACCGTGGCGACAAAGCGGTCCCTGTTGAGGGTGCGCTGGTAAGCACCGAGCGACCGCTTCAGCCGGTCTGCCTTGTCGGCATCGGCAAAGCCGATGCGTTCCGAAAAAGTCGCAAGGTTGGCGCCGCTGATGATCAGTTCATGCAGGGGCAGCGTCGGATAGTCTTTGCAGCCGCCTTTGCCGTCCGGCAGCAGCCGTGGTCCGCCGGTTCTGCGATTGCGGTAAATGGTCGAGTTGATGCCCAGTCGCGCCAGCATGCGTTGCGCTCCCTCAAGCACCGCCAGGCTGACCTGGGTGAGCCGCACCGATACGCCTTTGGCTTGCGCGCCCTGTACCGAACCATCCGCATCAAAGAGGCCGCGCAGGAATCCGCGGTAAAACGCTGACGAGCAGCGTTCTATTTCCGGTGTCAGTGTTTTGTGGCCCGGGGACATGCCCAGTTCATGGGCAAGGGATTTCAGTGCACTCAGCGCAAGCCGGTAATGCCCCGGTTGTCCGGCGACGGTCAGCCAGCCCGTGAAATCCGCCCGATGCGGCAGCGTCAATGCGGCAGCATGGGCGGCTTCCATGAGTGTGCGAACACCGTGCGATTGCAAGGTTTCGCCATTGGCCGCCTTGGCAGCCAGCGGATCCCATGCACCCAGCACCGCCTTGTCAGTCTTGAGTGTGCCATCGCCCAGCAGCAGGCCTGTCAGATAACCCTCGGCTTCTGAGTGCGGACCCGTCCATTCAGGAATGTCGTGATGGTCGTGCAGCACGATTTGATCGCCGGGGCGCAGGTCTCCGGCCTTGCGCCACTCCGTTTCGCGGCGATAGCGGGTCAGTGTTGATACCGAAAGGACGGGGTGATCCGCCGTCAGCCGCAGCGCGTGGCCCTCCCGGGTACGCAGTTTGAATACGGGCTTGGTGCCGGTGGCGAAAAATCCGGCCGACTCGGTGGAATAGGATTTGCCATCGACAACCGCGCTGAACGGAATGCCGACGAGTTGATGGACTTGGCGGGCGCCTTCGCTGGTCATGACCCAGGTATCCGCCGTCACACAGGGATTGGTGGCCTCGATGGTCTCGCAGTAATTGAGGTTGTTGTCCTTGTTCATGCGGTCGATGAACAGCACCCCGGGTTCGGCGTGGTCATAGGTCGAGCGCATGATCTGGTCCCACAGGTCGCGCGCGCGCACCTTGCGGTAGACCCAGAGGCCGTCCTCGCGCTGGTACGAACCCCGGGCCATCTGCTTGGCGTTGGGTTTCGAGCGATGCACCAGTTCAACCTCGAGGTCCTTCTCGACCGCTTCCATGAAGGGATCGGTGACGCCGACCGAGATGTTGAAGTTGGTGAGGTCGCCCTTGTCCTTGGCGTGGATGAAGTCCTCGACGTCCGGGTGGTCGCAGCGCAGCACGCCCATCTGCGCGCCGCGGCGCGAGCCGGCGGATTCCACGGTTTCGCAGGAGCGGTCGAACACGCGCATGTACGACACCGGGCCGCTGGCGTTCGATTGGGTGCCCTTGACCTCGGCGCCCTTGGGGCGGATCGAGGAAAAGTCGTAGCCGACGCCGCCGCCGCGGCGCATGGTCTCGGCGGCCTCCTGCAGCGCGATGTAGATGCCGGGGCGGCCGTCGACGGTCTCGGAAATCGAATCGCCCACCGGCTGCACGAAGCAGTTGATCAGCGTCGCCGCCAGCTGCACGCCGGCCGCGGAGTTGATGCGGCCGGCGGGGATGAAGCCGTCTTCCTGGGCCTGCAGGAAGCGCTTTTCCCAGTGGGCGCGCTGGTCCTCGGCTTCGACCTGCGCCAGCGCGTGGGCGACGCGGCGGCGCACTTCGGTGATGCTGGATTCCTTGCCCTTGGCGTATTTTTCGATGAGGGTGTCGCGGCTGATTTCCTGTTCGGGGAGTGCAATCTGCGCGGTGCCGGCGGCGGTTTCGTTCATTGCGGGTCTTCCTCTTTCGGTGTTGCGCGGTTGAACCGAAGTATGCGCCGGGCCGCAGATCGGGGAAAGACTTGCCAGCCGCCCCGATTTGATGTCGATCAGGCCGCGCGTGGCGTCCTGATCGTGGACCCGGGTTGCATGTGCACCACCGCGCCGGTATGGTGCGGCGATTCCAGTTTAGCGGGAGAAATCCAGATGTACAAGGACTACCAGGCCATCCAGTGGGAAATCACCGGGCACACCGGCGTGCTCCGTCTGAACCGGCCGGAGCGGCTGAATGCAATCGACAATGTAATGCGCAACGACATGGAGCATGTGCTGCGCGCGGCGGAGGCCGATCCGGAGGTGTGGACCATCGTCGTCACCGGCAACGGCCGCGGCTTCTGCTCCGGCGCCGACCTCAAGGCAAGGGCGGAAGCCGAGAAGGCGGGGGCCGGCGGCACCGCGCCGCAGCCGCTGTTCGACATGAAGTACTACTATGCGATCGGTTTCAGCCAGATCAACAAGCCGGTCATTGCCGCGGTCAACGGCGTCACCCGCGGTGCGGGCTGCAACATGGCCTTCGCCGCGGATTTCCGCATCCTCTCGGAGAATGCCAATTTCGGCGTCAACTTCGTCGAGCGCGGGCTGATGGGCGAGACCGCCACCTGGTACCTGCCGCGGCTGGTCGGACATGCGAAAGCCGCCGAAATCTGCCTGCTCGGCGAACCCTTCGATGCCCGGCAGGCGCTGGCCTGGGGGCTCGCGACCAAGGTCGTGCCGCAGGACAGTCTGATGGACGAGGCGCTGGCACTGGCGGCGAGACTCAACAGCAAGGCGCCGATCGCTGTGCAGATGACCAAGGTCGCGCTGCGCCGCGCCTGGCAGCAGGACGTGGAGCAGCAGCTCGAGCTGCAGAACACCATGAACAACAAGCTGCGCGGCACCGCCGACACCCAGGAGGCGCTGCGCGCCTTCATCGAGAAGCGGCCGCCGGTGTTCCGCGGCGCCTGAATCCAGGCGTTTCTTTCACGGTTTCCGGGCAGTGAAGTGCGTCGGACGTGCCTTGTCGCGGCGCGCCCTGATGAGATGTTCTTCCAGCAGCGCGGCGGCCTTTCTACGGTCGCCGTGCTCTATGGCCTCGAGTATCGCGAGATGTTCGGCTGCCTGCCGTGCCCGCAGCGCGGGCGCGCCCGCGACGACCCGATGTTCAATCAGTTTGCGCAGCCTGTTGACGTGGCGGATGGTCTGATGCAGCAGGTGGTTTCCAGACCAGCGCGACAGCGTTTCATGAAATAGCGCGTTGAGATCCACCCATTCGGCCGCGGTCATCGTCAGGTAGCCACCATCGGCCATGAACGCCTGTTGTTGTCTCAGCGTCTCGAACTCCGCGGCGACCGGGGCGAATTTCGGGCTCAGGATGCCGGCGGGTTCGACGATCCGGCGCATTTCGTAGTTGTCTTCGTAGGCTTCCACCGAGTCGATCAGTGGCAGGAAGGCCCAGCCGTGGCCGGCGCGGCGTTCGATCCAGCCTTCCTGCTGGATCCTGACCAATGCTTTGTGCACGGCGCTGCGCGTGGCGCCCAGCCTGCGCATGAGTTCAGTTTCAGAGACAGTCTCGGCCAGGCGGCGATCGAGCCTCAGGTCGAGGATTCGGCGCTGCAGCGGGTCGTCCGCCGGCATCAGCTTTGCCGCGACGGCGCCAAGTTGCCTAGCGTCGTGTGCGAGAAAGTAGCCACGGTCCTTCTCGTGGCGGGCGATGCCGATCCGTGCCAAGTGTGCAAGCGCGGCTTCGACCGGATTGTGCGATGTGCCGATCGCCTTCGCCAGCGCCAGTTTTGACAGGTGATGGCCGGCCGGGCGGTCTTCCCTGCGGACGAGGGCCACGATCTCGCGGGCGACCTTCTGTTGCAGGGGGGTCAGTCGTGGGACGGTGCTCATGGGGTCGGGAGCATACAGCGCGGTTCCAATCAGGACATATTGCATTTTTGTTTGAAATTATGCACTATTGCTTCCGCCAGCGGTCGACGGGAAAAACGGGAAGAAGCTCGTCGGATGGATCTTCCGGGCTAGGTGGATGCATACAATGATCAGGAGGAATGCGTATGAGTAAGGCCTTAAAGCTTTTGGCGGCAACCTTGCTGCTCGTGGCTATCCAGCCGCTGCAGGCGCAGCAGTATCCCGTCAAGCCGGTGCGCGTGATCGTGCCCTTCGCGCCGGGCGGCGGCAGCGATCTCACGGCCCGCCAGTTCTCGGCCAAGCTGGCCGCCCTGCTGGGCCAGCAGTTCGTCGTCGACAACCGCGGCGGCGCGGGCGGCATCATCGGCATGGAGGCGGTGGCCAAGGCGCCGCCCGACGGCTACACCATCATGATGATGTCGGGCAGTTTCTCCGCCAGTTCCGCCACGCACAAGCCGGCGTTCGATCCGATCAACTCGATCATCCCCGTGGCCGAGTTTGGCATCACGCCGTTCGTGGTCACCGTGCATCCCTCGCTGCCGCCGAAGAATCTCAAGGCGCTGATCGCACTCGCCAGGGCGCGGCCGGGCGACCTGACCTATGCCTCGAGCGGCGTTGGCGGCCTGACCCATCTGGCCACCGAACTGCTGAGCCTGATGGCGAACATCCGCATGGTCCACGTGCCGTACAAGAGCACCGGCGCGGCGATGACCGACCTGCTGTCGGGCCAGGCGCCGATCATCGTCGGCAGCCTGCTGCCGGTGGTGCCGCATTTCAAGTCAGGGCGCCTGCGTCCCCTTGCGGTGACGACGGCGCAGCGCTGGCATTCCCTGCCCGAGGTTCCGGCGGTCGCCGAAACGCTGCCCGGCTACGAGGTGGAGCTCTGGTTCGGTGCGATGGCGCCGCGGGGCACGCCGCAGGCGGCGATCGACCGGCTCAACGCCGGCATCAACCAGGCCCTGCAGGATCCGGAGATGAAAAGGAACCTCGAAGGCCAGGGCATGATCCAGACCGGCGGCACGCCGCAGAAGTTCGGCGAACGCATCCAGCGCGACTACCAGCGCTGGAGCAAGGTGGTCAGCGAGGCCAAGATTTCCGTTAAGTAACGAAGGGATATTGCATGAATCTGGTGGTAATGGCCGGCGACGACATCGGCCCTGAAATCGTCGCTGCGGCGACGGCGGTGGTTAAGGCGGCGGATGCCGAGTTTTCACTGGGTTTGCGTTTTACCGAGGTCGAGGTCGGCATGGCGAGCCACCGCAGGAACGGCACCACGCTGACCGAATCCGCATTCCAGGCGGCGGCCCAGGCCGACGGCGTCATCGTCGGGCCCTGCGGGATGACCGATTACCCGCCGCTGGAGCAGGGCGGGATCAATATCCCGGGCACGATCCGCAAGCGTCTCGATCTCTATGCCAACCTGCGTCCGGCGAGGAGCCGCGCCGGCCTGCCCGATGCGCGCCGGGGGCTCGACGTGCTGATCGTGCGCGAGAACACCGAGGGTTTCTATTCCGACCGTACCATGTTCCAGGGCCACGGCGAGTTCATGCCGACCGAGGACCTCGCGCTGTCGGTCAGGAAAATCACGCGCCGCGGCTCCGAGCGCATCGCGATGGTGGCCTTCGACTACGCGGCGCGGCGCAGCAAACGCGTCACGGTGGTCGGCAAGCGCCATGTGCTGCAGATGAGCGACGGCCTGTTCATGGAACCTGCCTATGCGCTGGCCAGGGCGAAGCCGGACATCGCCCTGCGCGAGATGGATATCGATGCGATGGCCGCCGATATCTACAGCCGGCCGGAACGCCACGACGTGATACTGATTTCCAACATGTTCGGCGACATCCTGTCGAACCTTGCGGTCGCACTGTCCGGTGGACTCGGGCTCGCGGCGGCGATAAACGCCGGTGACACGCATGCGATCGCCAATGCCGGCCATGGCTCGGCCCCCGACATTGCCGGCAAGGGCATCGCCAACCCCGCCGGCATGATCCTGTCGGCGGGCATGCTACTGGAATGGCTGGGCCTGCGTCACGACAAGCCGGCCTTTCAGCAGGCCTGGCGTGCGATCCAGGCGGCGGTCGACGCCGCGCTCGCAGACCCGGCGGTGCGCACCGGAGATCTCGGCGGCCGCGGCAACACCCGCGGCTTCGCCGAAGCA
Source organism: Burkholderiales bacterium (assembly GCA_019634975.1). Lineage (GTDB taxonomy): Bacteria > Pseudomonadota > Gammaproteobacteria > Burkholderiales > SG8-41. The sequence goes on along the minus strand of JAHCAI010000010.1, from coordinate 96,746 downwards.
GTGGTTAAGCATTTGCGCAGCAGCGAAGTGCAGGCCGCCGTGGCCTGAGTCCGAAAAACAGTCCGAGGAGGAGAACAATCATGAAAAATGCCGTCATCACGAGCATTCTGCTGGCCGGATTGGCCGCCGCGGGCGGCGTGTCCGCACAGGGGTACCCGACCAAGCCGATCCGTTTCCTGGTGGGCTACGCGCCGGGCGGCGGCACCGACATCATGGCGCGCACCGTCGCGATGAAGCTGACCGAGAGCCTCGGGCAGCAGGTCATCGTCGACAACCGGCCGGGCGCCAATGCCAATCTGGCGGCCGGAATAGTCTCCCGTGCAACGCCCGACGGCTACACGGTCATGATGATTTCGCTGTCGCACGCGATCAGCAAGCCGCTGTACAGGAAGCTTGACTACGACCTCGAGCGCAATCTGACACCGGTCATCAACATATCCTCGGTCCCGATGTTCGTGGTGGTGCCGCAATCGTCGGGTCCGCGATCGCTATCCGACTTGATCGCGCTCGCGAAGTCCAGGTCGATCAACTACGCCTCGGCGGGCGAGGGAAGTCCCGAGCATATCGCGGCGGAGTTGCTGAAAAGCATGGCCAAGATACCGATGACGCATGTACCCTACAAGGGCGGAGGCCCGAGCGTGATCGCGCTGATCGCGGGCGAGATTCAGGTCGGGTTCAACACAGCGCCGGTTGCCGTTCCGCAGATCAAGGGGGGTAAGATCCGCGCGCTGGCCGTGACCAGCGCCAAGCGCAATCCCGCGCTTCCCGACGTGCCCTCGGTGACCGAGGCCGGTGTTCCCGGCTACGACATGATTCTTTGGTACGGCGCGGTCGCCCCGGCCGGAACTCCTCCCGTCGCGGTCAACCGTCTCAACGCCGAGATCAACAAGGCGATCAAACAGCCTGATGTGCAGCAGCGACTGGCTTCGCTGGGCGCGGATCCGCTCGGCGGAAGCGCGGCCGAATTCGGCCGTTACATCAAGAGCGAAATCGCAAAATACACCAAGGTGGTGCGGGAAGCGGGGCTGCAGCAACAGTGATTCCCCCAGGCATCTGATAGGCGGGTTATTCCAGACTGTGATCCGGGCCAAGAGGGGATAACTTTGCGAGGGGGGATTGTTACGCAAACGCTTCCGCGGAAATTCCGTCGCTTGCTGATAACCGGAGCCGCTGGCCAGATCGGTTCGGTTTTGCGCCCCGCGTTGCGTCAAACCGCTGAGCGCATACGCCTGCATGACCTCTGCCCGCTTGCGGACCCGACTCGACAGGAGGAGTTGACGTCCGGCGACCTGACGGTGCCCGGTGTCGCCGAATCGGTGATGCAGGGTGTCGACTGCGTCATCCATCTCGCGGGTATCGCCCGCGAGACCGGGGGCTCGCCCCGGCAAATACTGGAAGCCAACGTCATCGGTACCCAGAATGTTTACGAGGCTGCCCGGCTGGCGGGCGTAAAGCGTTTCATTTTTGCATCCTCCAATCATGTCATTGGTTTTTACCGTGCCGACCGGTCCGTGGGGGCCGAAACGCCATCCCGTCCCTCCGGCCATTACGGGGTAAGCAAGGTATTCGGCGAGGCAATGGGGCGTCTGTATGCAGACAAGTACGGATTGGAAATCGCCTGCCTGCGCATCGGCGCTTTTCGGCAGAGGCCGGGGAATTCACGCGAGTTGGGAGGCTGGATCAGCCCGCGCGATATGGTTCGCCTTGTGCGCTGCTGCGTCGAGGCCCCCCCTTTTCATTTCCTTGTCATTTATGGCGTATCGGCCAATACCAGAAACAAATGGGGTGGCGACCAGGCGGCACGAGGCCATGTGGGCTATGTTCCTGAGGATAATGCGGAGTCTTACGCATCCGAGGTCGAAGGTATTCCGGCACCTGGCGGCAGAATTGCCAGGATCTTCCACGGTGGAAGTGCTTGTGCAAAAGACTTTCGCGGTGATCCGGCGCGCGTTGATTGAGCTCCTTCCAGAGTACAAGCAATACTACAGGCAATGCTTGGGCAATTTCTTACTTTGCGGGTGAACTGACAAATCATGAATATCGCCTTTATCGGATTGGGCCAGATGGGGTATCCCATGGCCGTTAATCTGCTGAAAAGCGGAGCACGGCTGACCGTAAGTTCCGCCAGCGGCCGCCGCCATGCGGAACTGGAGTGCAAGGGGGCGAAGGCCACCACGGATCCCGCGGACATTGCCCGCGCGGATATCGTGTTCCTGTGCCTGCCGGGAACCGCGCAAGTGCGCGAAACCCTGTTCGGGCCGCGCGGCATCGCGGCGCTGATGGGCAAAGGGCAGATCGTCGTCGACAACAGCACCTCCGATTACCTGGAGACGCGGGAGTTTGCGGCGAAGCTCGGCGAGCGCGGCACCGGTTTCATCGATGCCCCGGTCTCCGGCATGGAGAAGCGCGCTATCGAAGGCACGCTGACGGTGATGTGCGGCGGCCGGGCGGAAACGCTGAAGCGAGTCAGACCTTTTCTTTCCTGCATGACCAGCAGCATCCTGCACATGGGTGAGTCTGGCAGCGGGCAACTGGCCAAGCTGATCAACCAGCTGCTGTTCGACATCAACTGCGCCGCGATCGCGGAAGTGCTGCCGATGGCGGCGAAACTGGGCATTGATCCGGAAAAGATCGGCCAGGTCGTCAACAGCGGCACCGGCCGCAGCTATGCCTCGGAGTTTTTCATCCCGCGTATCCTCGAGGGAAATTTTTCCGACGGTTATCCGCTGCAGCATGCCTACAAGGACATCGATTCGGGCGCGAAGGTCAGCGCCACCCACGGCATCCCGATGCCGGTGCTGGCCGCGGCGTCCGCCACCTACCAGATGGCGCTGCTGCAGGGGCATGGCAAGCTCGACAAGGGCGCGATGATCCGGGTGTTCGAGGACCTGCTCGGCGTGCGCTTCCGCAAGGGTGGCGGCGATGGTGTCGGCTGAGCCGCGCATTGATGCGGCCCGGCTGACGGACTTTGCGGCGGCGGTCTACCGTCAGGCCGGCATGCCGGAAGATGACGCGCGGCTGGTCGCCGACACGCTGGTGCAGGCCGACCTCTGGGGCCACCAGTCGCACGGCGTGCTGCGCCTGGGCTGGTACCTCGACCGCATCCGCAGCGGCGTGATGGCGCCGGTGACGAAGCCCGAGTTCGCGGTCGATGCCGGCGCGGTGGCGGTCATCGACGGCCATGACGGCGTCGGCCACGTGCTGGCGCTGCAGGCCACGCGCGAGGCGGTGAAGCGGGCGAAGCAGTACGGCATCGCCGCGGTGGGTGTGCGTATGTCCAATCATTTTGGCACCTGCATGTACTACACGCGGCTCGGAGCGCTCGACGGCTGCGTGATGTGGCTGACCAGCAATGGCGGACCAGCAATGGCGCCCTGGGGTGGCCGCAAAAAGATCATCGGCACCAACCCGTGGTCAGTGGCGACGCCCGCCGGCCGGCACCCGCCGTTCCTGATGGACATGGCCAATACCGGCGTCGCGCGCGGCAAGATCTACTTTGCGCGCAACCGCCGCCAGCCGATTCCCGAGGGCTGGGCGATCGACAGCGACGGCGCGCCGACGACCGATCCGCAGGCGGCCATCGACGGCATCATCCTGCCGATGGCCGGGCACAAGGGCTACGCCATCGCGATGATGGTCGACCTGCTGTCGGGCGTGCTCACCGGCAGCGGTTTTTTGTCGTCGGTGCATAGTCCCTACAAGACCGCGGAAAAGAGCAACTGCGGCCATTTTTTCATCGCCGTGAACATCGAAGCCTTCCAGCCGCTGGCACAGTTCAACGCGCGCATGGATCAGTACATCGCCGAACTGAAGTCAGTGCCGCTGGCGCAGGGCCACGATGCCGTGTACTACCCCGGCGAGATCGAGGCCAACAACGACGCGGCCAACCGCCGCGACGGTCTGCTGCTGCCGGCCGACACGCTGGCCGGTCTTGCCGCCATCGCCGCCGATACCGGACTCAGGGGCAAGTTGCCGTTCTGAACAGATTTCCGGTTAACATTCGCCATTATCAATTTCCACGAAGCCAAGGAGGATCCCCCCGTATGGCCAGAAAAACCGCCAAGACCGGCATGCGCAAGGGCCTCACCGCCTACGGCGACGAAGGCTTCTCGCTGTTCCTGCGCAAGGCCTTCGTCAAGGCGATGGGCTATACCGACGAGGCGCTCGACCGCCCGATCGTCGGCATCACCAACACCTTCAGCGGCTTCAATGCCTGCCATCGCAACGTGCCCGAGCTGATCGAGGCGGTGAAGCGCGGCGTGATGCTCGCCGGCGGCCTGCCGGTGGAGTTCCCGGTGATCACGCTGCACGAGTCCTTCGCGCACCCGACCAGCATGTACCTGCGCAACCTGATGGCGATCGACACCGAGGAGATGCTGCGCGGCCAGCCGGTGGATTCGGTGGTGCTGATCGGCGGCTGCGACAAGACCGTGCCGGCGCTGCTGATGGGCGCGGCGAGCGCCAACGTGCCCTCGATCATGCTGGTCACCGGGCCGATGATCACCGGCGACCACAAGGGCGAGCGCCTCGGCGCCTGCACCGACTGCCGCCGCTTCTGGGGCAAATACCGCGCCTCCGAGATTTCCGAGAAGGAAATCGGCGAAATCAACAACAAGCTCGCGCCTTCGGCCGGCACCTGCATGGTGATGGGCACGGCGAGCACGATGGCGCTGTGCAGCGAGGCGATGGGCATGATGCTGCCGGGCGGTGCCTGCGTGCCGGCGGTGATGGCCGACCGCCTGCGCCAGGCCGAGGCGAGCGGCGCGCGCGCGGTGGCGATGGCGAAGGAAAAGCTGACGCCGGACAGAATCATGACCGTCGAGGCCTTCGAGAACGCGCTGCGCGTGCTGTTCGCCGTCGGCGGTTCGACCAACGCCATCGTGCATCTCACCGCGATGGCAGGGCGTCTGGGCATCAAGCTCGACCTCGATGCTTTCGACAGGATGGGCCGCGAGACGCCGGTGCTGGTCGACCTCAAGCCGACCGGGCAGGGCTATATGGAGGATCTCTACAAGGCCGGCGGCCTGACGACGATCCTGCGCGAGATCAAACACCAGCTCAACCTGAAGGCGCTGACGGTGACCGGGAAAACGCTGGGCGAGAACATCGCCGATGCGCCGCCGGGCTGGAACCAGCAGGTGGTGCGCAAGTTCGGTGATCCGGTGTTCGCCGGCGGCAGCATCGCGGTGCTGCGCGGCAACCTCGCGCCGGGCGGCGCGATCATCAAGCAGGCGGCGATGGATACGAAGCTGACGCAGCATGTGGGCCGCGCAGTGGTGTTTGAATCGCTGCCCGACCTGGCGGAGCGGGTCGACGATCCGGATCTCGATGTCAAGGCCGACGACATCCTGGTATTGAAGAACGCCGGGCCGATCGGCGCGCCGGGCATGCCCGAGGCCGGCTATCTGCCGATCCCGAAAAAGCTCGCATCGAAGGGCGTCAAGGACATGATCCGCATTTCCGATGCGCGCATGAGTGGCACCGCCTTCGGCGCGATCGTGCTGCATGTGACGCCCGAGTCCGCGGTCGGCGGCACACTGGCGCTGGTGCAGAACGGCGACCGCATCCGCCTCGACGTGCCGGCACGCAGGCTGGAACTGCTGGTGGACGATGCCGAACTCGAGGCGCGGCGCCGGCGCTTCAAGGCGCCAAAGCCGCGCAGGGAAGACACGCGCGGTTACCGCAGACTGTTCATGGAGCAGATCACCCAGGCCGATGAAGGCTGCGATTTTTCTTTCCTCAGACCCGAAATCACCACCAGGACACCCCGCAAGCGATGACCCCGAAGAAAACCGGCAGCACCCGCAAGAAATCAAAAAAATCATTTAAAAACAAAGAGTTAGTATCACACCCTCGGAAGAAGCCAGCCCCGAAGGCCGTGACCAAGGCGGCCAAGCCGCGCATCGCGGTGCGCCGCTCGCCGATCCACGGCCGTGGCGTGTTTGCGGTGACGGATATTCCGAAAGGTGCGCGCATCATCGAGTACACCGGCGACCGCATCTCGCATGCCGAGGCGGACCGTCTCTACGGCGACCTGCACGACGGCAGTTCGCACACCATGCTGTTCGCCGCCACCGACAAGGTGGTGATCGATGCCACGAAACGCGGCGGCCCCGCGCGCTGGATCAATCATTCCTGTGCGCCGAACTGCGAGGCGAACGAGGAGGACGGCCGCGTGTTCATAGACGCGATCCGCCGCATCCCGCCCGGCACTGAACTGTCGTACGACTACAACCTGGTGCTCGAGGAGCGGCACACGCCGAAGCTCAAGCGCGAGCATCCCTGCCGCTGCGGCGCGCGCAACTGCCGCGGGACGCTGCTCGGGAAGAAGCGCTGACAGCCTGTCGAAACAGTGATGCGCGGGCGCGCGCGTGAGTCCCTGATTCAGCTGGAGTCTAAGAGCGCCCAACAGAATGAAACGCGTGATGCGCTGTCACGATTTTGGCTGGAGGCAAGGAGCAGTCCGCAGCGAATATCGGGAATATTCGCAAGGACTGGGACGCCGCCTCCGGCCAAAATCGCGCCAGCCCGGCAGGCACTTGAAATATTCAACAATATCATCGGGTTACAGCCAGAATCGGCCCTGACTTTGTCGCGCGGCTTGCTCATATTCGCGATATGAGCTGCGCCGCGCTTCGCGTCAGAACCGATTCTGGCTGTAACGCACACGTGTTTCATTCTGTTAGGCGCTCTAAAAATCCCGTGCGTCAGAGAATGACATCAGCGCCGGGCTTTTCAACCAGCCGCTAGGCTTTGCCTTTCGACGACGGGGCTGGTTTGCCCTGCGCCAGGCTGCTGGAGCGCAGGTGGTTCAGCAGCGCGCGTTCGCTGTCATTCATGCGCTGCTCGTCGACATGCACGACGACTTCACGGAACACGAAGCCGCCCTGGTTTTCCATCGGGATGATGGAAAGCTCAAAGCATTGCTTCAGTGACTGCGCGAGGCTTTGCGGAACCACGGAGATGCCGAGGTTGGCTGATACCATCCGGCATGCGTGATAAAGCCCGCTGACCTGGGCGGGAACGCGGATGACCTTGCCTGCCGCCCTGGCTTCCTCGCGCAAGTGGCTGTAGATGATGCTTTCCTGGTGCAACGCAATGTGCTCGTAATCCAGGGTATCGATGAACAGTATGCGCTGCTTCCGCCCCAGCGGATGCGACTTGTGGGTAACCAGGACCAGTGGTTCCCGGGCGAATTCGAATTGATGCAAACCCACGTTGATTTCGCTTTCCCTGAGCGCGGCGATACCGATCTTCGCGCGATTCATCTGCAGCGCGCTGACGGTGTTCCAGGAAAGGGATTCCTCCACTTCCACCAGCACATCCGGATGCCGGTCGCGAAACTTGCGGATGACTCCGGGCAGGTATTCGGTGATGGCGACGCCGTTGCCCAGCAGGCGCACATGCTGGGTGAGTCCCTGGCGCAGGTTCTGCGAGATGCTGCTCAGTCCGTTCACTTCATCGAGGATGCTGCGCACGGATTCCACGACCTTGAGGCCCATCACCGTCGGGCGCACGCCGCGGGCGTAGCGTTCCAGCAGCGGCGTGCCGATCAGGGTCTCGAAGTTGCTGATGCGGCGGCTGGCGGCGCCGACCGCGAGGTGGTTGGCACGCGCGGCCTGGGTCAGGTTGCCGGTCTTGACCACGGCTTCGAACAGCCGCAGCGTGCGGATGTCCAGACCTTGCAGCGCGGGAAAAGCGGATTTTCGCATTCGGGCGACGATCGCTGGTTGTTGGTTATTGTTTTACGGGCGGGCCGGCGGCTCCGTCGGGCCAATATAGTGCGTCCCCCTGCAAATGGGAAACGTTAATGCGTGCTTAGCGTTTCAATTTTGGGAACCTTCCGTTTGCACATCGGGAATTGTTGGCGCCCCGGGTATTGGGCAGTATCGGCGGTGCAGTCCCGGAGCGCCGGGTCGATCCAAAACCATAACGCACGTCCTGTCTCCCCGATGTCCGACGACAGCCCCCTGATCCGCCCGCTGAGTGACCTGTTCCCGGCCACCAGCCGCTGGATCTATGTCGATGCGGCGACCGCCGGCCTGCTGCCGGAGACGGCGCGCGAGCGGGTGAGCGGCGTGCTGGAGGCGCAGCTGCTGGCGAGTTTCGGTGAAAACCACGCGTTGTCGATGCTGCAGTCCTGCCGCGAATTTTTTGCGCGGCTGGTTCACGCCGCGGCGTCGGATGTCCAGCTGTTTCCGGCAACGGCCGCGGCCCTGGATGCGGTTGCCGTCCGGCTGGACACGCGACGGCACAACAACATCGTGCTGTGCACGGCGCTCACCCGTCCGTCCTTCGCCGCGTTCTGGCGCGTGCAGGCCCGGCGCCTCGGCCTGGAGTTGCGCGAAGTCCCTGTCGGTCCGGACGGCTTCATGACGGCGGAACTGGACACCCTGGTCGATGGCGGCACTGCGCTGGTCGCCCTGCCGGCGGTATCGCACGCGCGCGGCTGGCGGCTGCCGGTTGCGGCCATTGGCAGCTTGTGCCGCGCGCTGCATGTGTTCCTGCTGATCGACGCTTCGGCCAGCGTCGGCATACTCGGCATCGATGTCGTCCGCGACTGCATCGACGGCCTGCTTGTCGCCGCAGAGGGCAATGCGCTGGGCACGCAGGGCGCGGCCTTCCTGTTCCTGTCCGGCGCATGGTGCGGTGCGGCCGAGCCCTTCCTGCGCAGAGGCAGGACGCGAGACTGCCGTCCGGAAATGCCGAACCTGCTGAGCCTCGCCGCGGCCCAGGAAGCGCTGCGGGTCATCGACGGATGCGGCGTCGCTGCGGTCGAGCGCCATGCACTGGCGCTCGCCGAGCGGCTGCGTGCCGCGCTCGAGGAGCTCGGCTTGCCGGTTGAGCGCCCGGGCATCGCCGGCCAGCTGGGCCATGTGGCGAGTGTCGGCAAGCCGGCAGCGGCGACCAACAGTCCGCCGCGCGACCACCGCCTGCAGAAGTTCGCCGAGCAGCTGGCTTCAGGCAGGGTTCGTTACGCGCTGCGCGGCGGCCAGCTGCAGTTCGGCTTCCACCTCTACAACCGCCTGCGCGACGTGATGGACGTGCGCCGCATTGCGGCGCAGTCGCTGGTCTGATCAGTCGGCGCGCTGCGCGGGCTCGCGCAGCGCGCGGACCTGGCGCGAGGCAAAGATGGTGCCGTGCTTGAAGTGGGCCTCGTGGTTGGCCTCGATGTTGTCGAGGTCATAGAGGTAGTTCACCATGAAGCCGGCGGCGTTGCGCAGGCCCTTTTCCGAAACATCGCCGAGCCAGCGTACATGCTCGATGCAGGCGCCGTTGCCGAGATGGAAGCGCGCGACCGGGTCGGCGGGGCGGCCGATGTCGGTTTTGGCATCGAACAGGTAGGACGCCAGCAGGGCCTGCAGGCGCGGGCGCAGGCGTTCCGCGGCGGCGGCATCGGCCTGCCAGCCGGGTTGGGCAAGAGCCTGCAATTCCGGCGCTTCCGGATGCGCGCGCTTGAGCCAGGACATGAAGCCGGGCACCGGCGACAGCGTGACGAAATTGCGCAGCTGCGGGAAATCGCGCTTCAGTTCCTCGGCAACCTGCTTGATCAGGAAGTTGCCGAAGGAGACGCCGCGCAGCGCTTTCTGGCAGTTGGAAATCGAGTAGAACACGGCGGTGCGCGCCGCGCGAACATCGATCGGCGGGCGGCCGTCGGCGAGCAGCGGGCCGATCGCGTCCGGGATGTCCTCGGTCAGCGCGACCTCGACGAAAATCAGCGGGTCGTCGGCGAGCGTCGGGTGGAAGAAGGCGAAGCACTTGCGGTCCGGCGGATCAAGCCGTCGGCGCAGGTCGCTCCAGCCCGAGATCTCGTGCACCGCCTCGTAACGGATGATTTTCTCGAGCACCACCGCCGGCGTGTGCCAGTCGATGCGCTTCAGCTGCAGGAAGCCGCGGTTGAACCAGGAGCGGAACAGGTGCTCGAAATCGGCATCGACCTCGCCAAGCTCCGGATGCTGCGGCAGCAGTTCCAGCACATCCTCGCGCATGCGCAGCAGCGCGGCAGTGCCGCTGGGCGCGAAATTGAGCCGGCGCAGGACTTCCTGGCGGCGCGATTCAGCGGCTTCGTGCAGCAGCTGGGCGGCCGCCGGGCCGGGATGTTCCGCGTAATGACGGATCGCGGCGTCGAGCCGTGCGGTATCGGTGGAAAAACGCGTCGCCAGCATCTGCAGGAAATCGAGCCGGCCTTCCGGCGGCAGTGCGGCATAACGCTCGGTGATGCGGCGCGCGAGCGAAACGCCCGAGGACTCGCCGAGTTCGGAGCGCAGGGTTTCCGCGGCCTGTGCCAGCCACTGCTGCCCGCGCCTCTCGTTGAGGGTGCGGCCGTGGCGGGCGAGGCCGCGCCAGAGGCGGGTCAGCAAGCCCGCCTCCGGTACTGCAGCGTCAGTCGACTTTGGCACCCGACGCTTTCACGACCTTGCCCCAGGTGTCGATTTCCTGCTGCACGAACTTGCCGAACTCGGCGGGGGGCTGGCCGCCGGGGCTTGCGCCGAGCGAGTCCCAGACCTTTTTGATCTCCGGCATTTGCAGCGCCTTGGCCATCGACTGGTACATGCGGTCGACGATCGGCTGCGGCGTGCCGCGGATGCCCCACAGCGCGTACCAGGTGGTGACGTTGATGTTGACGCCCGATTCCTGCAGCGTCGGCACTTCGGGCAGCAACGCGGAGCGCGTCGCGGTGGTGACCGCCAGCGCGCGCAGCCTGCCGGATTTGACGTTGGGGCCCGCCGTGCCCATGCCGTCGAAGGCCATTGCCACCTCGCCCGACAGCAGCGCCGGGGTCAGCGGGCCGGCGCCCTTGTACGGCACATGGGTCAACTTGGTGCCGGTGATCAGGTTGAACAGTTCGCCGTTCATGTGGTGGGTCGTGCCGTAACCGGCGGAACCGTAGTTGATGGCGCCGGGTGAGCGCTTGTCGAGCGCGATCAGCTCCTTGATCGTCTTGGCAGGCACCGAGGGGTGGACGACCACCGCGCTGGGCACCGAGGCGGCGAGTGTCACCGGCACGAAATCCCTGGTCAGGCTGTAGCTCAGCTTGCGGTACAGCGTCTCGGCGATGGTGTGGTGCACCGCGCCCATGAACCAAGTATAGCCGTCGGGATTGGCGCGGGACGCCGTGCCGGCGCCCAGCGTACCGCCGGCGCCGCCGAGGTTCTCGATTTGTACCTGTTGACCGAGGTCCTTGGGCATTACTGCCGCGAGCGGACGGGCAAAAGCGTCGGTGCCGCCGCCGGCCGGGAAGGGGTTGATGATGCGTATCGCACGGTTCGGCCAGTTTTGTGCCGAGGCGGCACCTGCAACGAGTGCGCCCGCAACCGCAATTGCCCCCAGGGCCAGCAGCTTCTGTTTTTTCTCCACCATGATCTCCTCCGATCGGTTTTTGGATTGTGGCAAGGCATTCTATGGAACTTGCCGGGCCTTGTATACGGCGGCAAAGCCGCAGGGAAAACTCAGTCGAAGCGCCAGGTGAAGAGGATGTCGCCGGCATTTTCGGCCCCGGCCGTGCCCCGCAGGCGCCAGCGTTCGGACAGAAAGTAGTCCATGCGCAGCAGGCTGCCCGCGGTGCCGCCCAGCGTCTGCTCGAGCCGTATGCTCAGGCGGTCGGTCAGGCGCTTGCCGAGCGTGACCACGCCCAGGGTGTCGCCTTCGCCGCCGGCAAAGCCCAGTTCGTCGAGGCCGACGCCCTCGGCGATCTGTCCGGTCAGCGGCTTGCCGCCGCCACTGACGAGACTGAGCGCGACGGCCTGCAGCACCGCGAGCTGGGCGCTGTCGGAGCCGCGGGGATCGCGGCCGAGCGCAAGCCAGGCAAGGCGGTCGGAGTCCGACATGTCCGGCGTCGAGACCAGCCTGAACTGGGGGCGTCGCAGGGAGCCGCCGACTTCGACCCCGACTTCGACCGCGGCAAAGCGGCGCATTGCGCGCAGATCGAGGGCGGGGTTGGTGAGCGGTCCGCCGAAAGTAACCGTGCCGCGTTCGATTTCCAGTGTCTGGTTGAACACCTGGTAAGTGCCGCGCACGGTGCGCACGGCGCCGGTGGCAGCCAGTGTCGAAGCCTGGCTGCGCACGCGCACGGTCCCGCCGAGCAGTGCATCCAGGCCGTTGCCGCGCAGCAACAAGCGGTTGCCGAGGTCTACACTGACATCAAGATCCAGCGGCAGTGCAGCGGCGGATTCCGCGGGCATGCCCGCCGGCGTGCGCAGCACGACATCGTCGCCGAGTGTCGGGCGCATTCGGCTTCCGAGTTCGTAGCGGCCTTCGTCGAGTGCGAACCTGCCCTCGATCGCGACGCGCCGGTCGCGCAGGCCAAGCTTGCCGCTGCCGCTGACCGTCGCGATCCACTGCGGTGCGAACAATATCCGAGCGCGTTCGGCGCGCGCCTGCAGCTCCACTCGCTGGAGGCCGCCGCCGAGATCCGCATTGCCGGAGGCGGTGATGCGGCCCTCGCCAGCGCGAATCTCGAATTGTTCAAGCTGCAGCCGCTCGCCATCGAGCTTCGCGCGCAGGCGGCCGTCACGCAGATCGACGCCAGGGCCGATGGCGCGCAGGGCGATGCGCTCGCCCGAGAGGTCTCCGGCGAGGCGCGGCGCGGCGACGGTACCGGCCATGTCGATGCGTGCCGCGAGTGAGCCGTCGATGCGGTCGAATCCCGGGGCCAGCGCGCGCGCCCAGGCCAGCGAACGCAGTGCAAGTGAAAGCTGACCGCTGAGCGGTGCGTCGCCCGGAATCATCCATTGCCCGTCACGCCGCAGGGTGCGGCTTTGTGCCTGCAGACGCGCCGTGCCCATGGACGCACTGTCGATCTCGGCGAGGGCCTCGAGTTCGCCGTCCCTGATGCGAACCTCCAGGGCTGCCGCGCGCAGGGCGAAGGCGATGGCACGGGCACCGGGGATGATGACGTCCCCGGCTTCGCGGCGCAGCATCAGGCGGCCGTTCAGCGATTCGCCGCCATCGATCGTCCAATCGCCGCCGACACGCAGTGCCGGGGCTTCGAAGCCCGCCGTACGTGGCAGCAGTGGTCCGGCTGCGATGCCCTGGAAGGTGCCGCTGCTGCGCAGTGCCTCAGGCGTCCAATGCAGCGAGAGAGGGCCGACCTTGCCTTGGAGAAAGGCTGCGCGCAGCCCTTCCACCGAAAACCGTGTCGGACCTGCGACAATTGCAGCTGGTGCGTCCAGCCTCAGGGTCCAAGATGCGCCATTGTCGAGCCGTTCCAGCGTGCCGCGCCATGTAGAGGATGCATCGAGTCCGCCGTCTGCGGTAAATGACAGTGACAGATCACTGCCGTCCGCGCGGCCTTCGACACGATGGCGCGCGCGGGTCCCGCTGGCGGAGAACTGCAGATGTTCCACGCTGCGGCCAGCCCACTGCAACTGCCGTGCATCGAAATTCACGCGTAGCGCCCCCCCTGTTCCGGGTGCGATGCTGCCGCGGAAGACGGCCTGTGCGAGGCGCAGTTCCGGCAGCGACAGTCCGGCTGCGTCGAGCGTCATCTCCATCTGCGGACCCTGCGGCGAGGTGCTCAGGTTACCGTTGCCGCGCAGCCGTCCGCTCCAGCGGGGGTCGAGGTCACGCAGTTCGTCCGCGACCAGGGTGATGCTGAGTGCGTCCGGTATCTGTCCGTAACGCCCGTCCAGTTCGAGGCGATTGCGGCCAGCCACCAGGCGCGCACGGCCGTCAAACCAGCGCGTCGCACTGGCGATGAAATCCGCGGAAACAGCGAAGGGGCGGCCCCGGAAGCTGCTGTCGGCGAGGTCGGCGATGACGCGTGCCTGCCAGGAGGGTGCGAGCGCGCCTTCGGCTGTCACAATGCCGTTGAAACTCGCCGGGGGTGCGGTGGCAATGGCAGAGGGATCGAAGCGGCGCAGTTGCGCGCGCAAGGCATAGGCCTGCAGGCCATCGAGCCCCAGATGACCGGAGAGGCGGACTTCGCCCGCGCCGGCGCGCAGCAGGCCTTTATCCAGCACGAGTCGCCCGTCGGCATGCTGGACGCGGGCATCGAACTCTGCGCCAGCGGCATCAAGTCGTGCACTCATCCGCTGCGCCTGCCGGTCACCGCGGACGGTCATGCTGCCGTTCACCCGCAGCGGCTTGAGCCTGCTGTCGATCTGCCGGGCATCCGCGCCGCGGAGCCGGAACTCGGCGAAACCGGTGCTTTTGCCCGGCAGCCAGTCGCCCTTGCCCTCGAGGCGTCCACCGCCGCGCAGTGTCACCGATAGATGGTCTGCGGCATAGCGTCCGGCGGGCAGCGACCAGCGCAGGGTCGCGCTGTTGACCGGCAGGCGTTCCTTGTCGATGCTGCCGGCGACGGCATTGTCGATATCCAGCGTCCCGGCCACGAGTCCGTCACGGGTTGCAGCGGTTGCCCGCAGGGTGAGTCGCGCATGCGGCAGGTCCTTGCGCCAGAGCCGCGGATCGATGTCCTGCGCCGACACTTCCAGCTCGCGCAGCAGCTGCGGCGAGAACGGCGAGAGCAGCATGTGGCCGTGCGCCGTGGCGCCCCGCCCGTCAGCCTCGAGCACCAGCTGCAGTGCCTCGAGGGATCCGGACACGCGGGTTCGGGCGTCGAACAGCTTGCCATTGTCGCAACTGGCCAGGATATGTCCCTCAACTGCGAAGGGCGGATTTGCGGCAATGGCGGCCTTGCCGTCGAGCCTGCACCCGCCGACGCGCACGCCGGGCAGTTCGAGGCGGTGGCCCATGCGGTCTCCGGCATAGGTCAGCCGCAGGTCGCGGATCTCTGGCAGGTTAGTCAACTGCAGGCGCCCAAATTCCAGCGTGGCGATCTCCAGAGCGAAGGGCAGTGCCAGAGATTGCGGCAGTGCCGCCGGTGTCGTGCTGCGGTTTGTGTAGGCCAGGGATTGCCCGCGCAGCTGTCGCAGGCTGACGGTGCCGAGGAGCAGCCGCGCGGGATGCCATTCGAGCACGATGGCTTTGCCTTCGAGGGTGAATTCCTCGTCGTCGATGTGCAGGCGCCCGATGCGCAACTCACCCAGCAGGGAGCCTTCGACTGCCTCCACTACGATGCGCCCCGGACCGGCTTCAACTATGCGTGCAGTGACCCAGTCCCGTGCGTGGGGAGTGGCGAGCCAGCCGAGGATTGCCGCGGCCGCCAGAAGGCATAGTGCGCCGACAGCAAACACGGATCGCAGGACCAGCGCATGTTTTTGTGCGGCCATGGTCAGAAGCGGACCCCGAGTGTGAAATGCAGGCGCAGCTGTCCTGTTTCATGACCGCGTGCGAGGTCGAGATTCAGCGAGCCGGCCGGTGTGATCCAGCGCACGCCAAAGCCGTAGCCGTAAACCGGACTCAGGCCGGAGCGCGCGTCGGCGGCATTACCGGCATCGATGAATGCCGCGGCGCCCCAGTCGCGGGTGAGGTCGCGCTGGTACTCCAGTGTTGCTGCGGCGAGCATGCGGCCGCCGACGATGGCACTGCCTTGACGCACGCCGAGCGACTGGTAATCGTATCCGCGCACGGACTGGTCGCCGCCGGCGCGAAACAGGAATTCGCTGGGAATGCCCACGCGCTCATCTGACCAAACCGCCCCGGCCTCTCCGCGCAGGTGCAGCCGGTCGCGCCGGCCCAGCGGCAGGATGTAGAGGCCGCGGCCGTAGGCCCGGGCAAAGGAGCGGGTGGACAGCAGGGAGGCAGATGCGCCGCCCAACTGCAGGTTGATCATGTGTCCGCGCCGCGGGCGCAGCAGGTCGTTGACCCGTCGCCGCGTCCAGGAATAGTTCAGGGTCAGTGCGTCGATGTTGTCGACGGGACCGGCCGTCAGCGACTGTTCCTCTGTCTGGAACTTGAGCGACCAGTCGTGCTCGCGCTCGGGCGAACGCCAGGAGCGCTGCGCGATCAGGCCGAGGCGGCGGGTGGTCAGATCCTCGATGTCGCTGCGCGAAGCCTCGACACCGAGGCGATTGCGCCAGCCACCCGGCTCGGGCAGCAGGGCAAGCTCGCTGTTGAGTGACTGTTCCTTGCGGTCGGCGCGCAGCCGCGTGATGCTCTGCCATCCGTCACGGAAGGTGTTGTAGCGGGTGAAGGAGGCTTCACCGCGCGGACCGTTGTCGGTGCTGACGCCGGCGCCGAGGTCGACCTTCATCACGGGGTACTCGGTGACCAACACGCGCACTGTCGCGGCGGCGGCCCTTGCGGGATCGCTGTCGATGTCGACCGAGGCGCTGCTGAAGAAGCCGCTGCTCTGCAGCGCGGACTGGTATTGCAGGAGCTCTTCGTACCGGTAGCGTTGTCCGGGATGGAAACGTCGCAGGTTGTCGACCAGAGTGCGCGGGTAACGCTCCAGCCCTTCGACCTGCACTGCGCCGTATCGGAACAGCGGGCCGCTGTCCACGGTCACGGTGATGTCCACCTTTGCGGCCGCGGGATCGATTTCGGCGCGGCTCGCAGTGATGCGTGCGGCAGGATATCCGTCGAGCTGCAGATCCCGCAGCAGCGCATCCTTGGCGCCGTCCCAGCCGGATTGGCTGAATGCCGTTCCCGGCCGCAGGCGCCAGCGCCCGGTGAAGCGGTCGGCGCGTCCGGCATCGGTGCTTTCACTGCTGATCGCGCCGATTACGCGCACATCGGCCGAAGCGACAGTGGCGCGGGGACCGGGCCGCACAGCGATGTGCAGCCTGATCATGCCGTCTTCGCGGCGGCTGTCGACCCCGATGTCGGGGGAGAAATGACCAGCGGTGGCCAGCAGCTCGCGCGCATCCTCTGCGGCGCGCGCCGCGAGTCTCTCGATGATGTCATCGTCCAGATCGTCGCGGTTGCGGTAGCGGAACAGTTCCAGGTGTTCCTCAAGCAGGGGGCGGACGTCATCCGGCGCATCGAGCTCGACCTGCCAGCGGGGTTCGCCGGAATAGGCCGGCGCCGGGCTGAAGGCCAGCGCCGCCAGAAGCAGCGTCACCGGTGCGATGCGGCCGATCACCAGCGCTATCCGGCCTGGTTACGCATCCAGTCCGCGGTGCCGAAAAAAGCCTTGAGCAGGGCCATCCGCAAGGTGTCCCCGACCCCGGTGTCTTCCATCGCCTGCAGCATGCAGGCCAGCCAGGCGTCGCGCTCGGCAATGCCGATCGGAAAGGGCAGGTGCCGGGCACGCAACATCGGGTGGCCGTATTTTTCGATGTAGAGCTGGGGGCCGCCGAGCCAGCCGGAGAGGAACAGGTACAGCTTCTCGGCGGAGCCCGAAAGGTCGGCGGGATGCAGCTTGCGTATGCCGTGGTACTCGGGCACCTCGTCCATCAGGGCGTAGAAACGGTCGACGAGGCGGCGCACGCCGGCGTCGCCGCCGAGCAGTTGATAAGGGCTTTCAGTGACTGTTTGCTGTTGTGTGTCGTTCATGGTCCCGGTTCCTGCATTCAGGATACAAGCTTACCGCGATTGACCAGCGCCACCCCGGCCACCGCCACTGCCATGCCGGCAATCGTGGCTGCGCCCAGGGTTTCGCCGAACATCAGCCAGGCCATGGCGGCGGTCACCGCCGGCGTCAGGTAAAACAGGCTGGTGACGCGGGTCGCCGCACCGCGCTCGATCAGCCGGAACAGGATGGTGGTCGCGCCCGCCGAAAGCACCAGCGACAGCCAGCCCAGCGCGATCAGGAACTCGCCGGTCCAGTCGACGCGCAGGGTTTCGAATGCCAGCGCAAGCGGCAGCGTGACCAGGAGGGCCGCGCCGAACTGCAGCACGACCCCGGCGCGCAGGTCGAAGGAAGGGCAGTATTTTTTCTGGTAGAGCATCCCCAGTGTGATGCAGGCCAGCGCAAACAGCGCGAGTGCGAGGCTGCCCGCAGTCATGCCCTGGAGCGACATCCGGTGCCAGACGACGAGCGCCACGCCGGCGAGTCCCAGCGCGAAGCCGGCCCATTGCAGCGGCGATACCCGCTCGCCGAGCAGGCGTCCGGCCGCGGCTGCAGTCAGCAGTGGCTGCATGCCGACGATCAGCGCCACCACGCCCGCAGACATGCCGGCATCGATCGCGCAGAACACGCCGCCGAGGTAGCCGCCCTGGATCAGGGTTCCGGCGACAGCAATGTGCCGGGCATCGCGCCAGCTCGCCGGCCAGCGCACGCGCAACAGCAGGGCAAGCGGCAGCATCACGGCCAGCACCAGGCTGTAACGCAGGGCAAGGAAGGTCAGCGGCTCGGCATGGGGCATGCCCAGCCGCGCACCGATGAAGCCGGTGCTCCACAGCAGCACGAACAGCGCCGGAACGGCGAGAGACGCAGCGCCGGACATCAGGGCCGCGCGCTCAGGCCGCGGTGGCCTGGTCGGCGCGGCTTGCCTTCTTGCGTTCGTGTTCCTTGAGGTGGCGCTTGCGGATGCGGATCGACTTCGGCGTGATCTCGACCAGCTCGTCGTCGGCGATGAACTCGATCGCCGATTCCAGGGTCACCTGGATCGGCGGCACCAGGCGCACGGCTTCATCGGTGCCGGAGGCGCGCACGTTGGTGAGCTGCTTGCCCTTGATCGGGTTGACGACGAGGTCGTTGTCGCGGCTGTGGATGCCGATGATGATGCCCTCGTAAAGGGGGTCTCCCGGGCTGACGAACATGCGGCCGCGCTCCTGCAGCTTCCACAGCGCGTAGGCCACGGCGGCGCCGTCCTCCGCGGAGATCAGCACGCCGTTTCGGCGCTCCTCCATGTCCGGCTTCATCGGGCCATAGTCGTCGAAGACGTGGCTCATGATGCCGGTGCCCCGGGTCATGGTCAGGAAGTCCGACTGGAAGCCGATCAGGCCGCGTGCCGGGATGCGGTAGTCGAGGCGCACGCGCCCCTTGCCGTCGGGCTGCATGTCCTGCAGGTCGCCGCGGCGCGCACCGAGTGCTTCCATCACCGCGCCCTGGTTGGCTTCGTCGACGTCCACGGTCAGCATTTCGTACGGTTCCTGTTTCTCGCCGTTGACTTCGCGGATCACCACCCGCGGGCGCGACACCGCGAGTTCATAACCCTCGCGGCGCATGTTCTCGAGCAGGATCGTCAGGTGCAGTTCGCCGCGGCCCGAGACCTCGAACACGTCGGCATCGGCGGTGT
This sequence comes from Burkholderiales bacterium, assembly GCA_019634975.1. Classification (GTDB taxonomy): domain Bacteria; phylum Pseudomonadota; class Gammaproteobacteria; order Burkholderiales; family SG8-41. Next base: position 77,718 of record JAHCAI010000010.1, on the reverse strand, counting down.
CGCTGACCTTCAGCGCGACGTTGCTCATCAGCTCGCGCTGCAGGCGCTCGCGGATCTGGCGGCTGGTGACGTACTTGCCCTCGCGGCCGGCGAGCGGCGAGGTGTTGACCTGGAAGTTCATGGTCAGTGTCGGCTCGTCGACTTTCAGCATCGGCAGCGCCTCGGGTTTCTCGGGGTCGGCGATGGTGACGCCGATGCCGATGTCCTCGATGCCGTTGATCAGCACGATGTCGCCGGCCTGCGCTTCGTTGACCAGCACACGCTCGAGCCCGCGGAAGCCGAGCACCTGGTTGATTTTGGCCATCGCCGGAGCCGAATCCGGGCCCTTGAGCACGGCGACCTGCTGGCCGGGGCGGATGCGCCCGCGGTTGACGCGGCCGATGCCGATGCGGCCGACGTAGCTGGAGTAGTCCAAGGAACAGATCTGCAGCTGCAGCGGGCCGTCCGGGTTGTCCTCGCGCCGCGGCACGTGCTTGACGATGGCCTCGAACAGCGGCTGCATGGTGCCCGAGCGCACGCTGTCCTCGTTGCCGGCATAGCCGTTCAGCGCCGAGGCGTAGACGACGGGGAAGTCGAGCTGTTCCTCGGTTGCGCCGAGCTTGTCGAAGAGGTCGAAGGTCTGGTTGACGACCCAGTCGGGTCGGGCGCCGGGGCGGTCGATCTTGTTGACGACGACGATCGGCTTCAGGCCCTGGGCCAGCGCCTTGCGCGTGACGAAGCGCGTCTGCGGCATCGGCCCCTCGACGGCGTCGACCAGCAGCAGCACGCCGTCGACCATCGACAGCACGCGCTCGACCTCGCCGCCGAAGTCGGCGTGTCCCGGCGTGTCGACGATGTTGATCAGCGTGCCGTTCCAGGTCACCGCGCAGTTCTTGGCGAGAATGGTGATGCCGCGCTCGCGCTCGAGGTCGTTGGAGTCCATCACCCGCTCGGCCACCTGCTCGTGCGCGGCAAAGGTGCCGGACTGCCGCAGCAGCTGGTCGACGAGCGTGGTCTTGCCGTGGTCGACGTGGGCGATGATGGCGATGTTGCGCAGCGGGCGTTGCTCGGTGGCGGACACGGTAGGGAGCCTTGCAAAAAAGGGGCGAATTGTAGCACGGAGCCTAGTGCTATTTCCTTGAATATCCTGCAATTTTCTGGCCAGAGCAGCACGCTCGCAGGTGCCTGCAAGCGGTTGCATGCTGCGCCGCAGGAAAAATCCTCGCTATTTCCGATACTTGCGGGTATAGTTCGGCCACCTTGCGGCGACCCACAGAGCATCATGTCGCCGCAGGATGCATCTGTCCCTGACCCCTTCGTTTTCAGCTCCCTTCTCCGAAAAGCTGCTTCCGCCACGGTTAGCGACGATACCCGTGCGCCGGTGGCCGCAGCCGCGAACTGATTTGCGGCCTGCCTCACAGCTCGTGGCATTTCCTGCGCGTTTTTATTGCTGAAACCGCCCCTTGCCGGGGTCGCGGAGCCATTCCGCCGGCCTGCGTCCTGCGCGGCTTTCAGTCGCTGTGCTTTTTGAAGAAAGTAATACACATGACTTTTGCCGAACTGAACCTGAATCCCGCCCTCGTGCAGGCCCTGGCCGCCGCGGGTTACAACGAGCCCACGCCGGTGCAGGCGCAATCCATACCGGTTGCGCTGACCGGCTTCGACCTGATGGTGTCGGCGCCGACCGGCACCGGCAAGACCGCAGCCTTCGTGCTGCCCTCGCTGCAGCGCCTTGCGCTGGCGCCGGTGAAGAACGGCCGCGGCCCCCGTGTGCTGGTGCTGACGCCGACACGCGAACTGGCGATGCAGGTGACTGCCGCCGTCGACAAGTACTGCAAGTTCATGCGCCACATGCGCACCGGCACGGTGCTCGGCGGCATGCCCTATCCGAAGCAGCGCCGCATGCTCGAGCAGTCGCTCGACGTGCTGGTGGCGACGCCGGGCCGCCTGATCGACTTCATTGACCAGGGCAAGGTGGATTTTTCCCGGCTTGAGCTGCTGATCCTCGACGAAGCCGACCGCATGCTCGACATGGGCTTCATCGAGCCGGTCAAGCGCATCGCGGCGAAAACGCCGGCGACGCGGCAGACGCTGCTGTTCTCGGCGACGCTCGACGGCAACATCGCCAGGCTCGGCCGCGAACTGCTGCGCGACCCGAAGCTGATCGAGGTCGCTGGCAAGCAGGAGAAGCACGAGAACATCGAACAGCGCCTGCATGTCGTCGATGACGGCAGCCACAAGCACCGCCTGCTCGACCACCTGCTGCGCGAGGAGTGCCGGGACCAGGCCATCGTGTTCACGGCGACCAAGCACGGCGCCGACCGCCTGGCCGACAAGCTGTTCCACGGCGGCCACGAGGCGGCGGCCCTGCACGGCAACATGAACCAGTCGCAGCGCAACCGCACGCTGGCCCGCCTGCGCAGCGGCGCGGTGCGCGTGCTGGTTGCCACCGATGTCGCCGCGCGCGGCATCGATGTCGCCAGCATCACCCATGTCATCAACTACGACCTGCCGAAGGTGGCCGAGGATTACGTGCATCGCATCGGCCGCACCGGCCGCGCGGGCGCCTCCGGCACGGCGATCTCCTTCGCATCGTCGGAAGATGTGCGCCAGCTGAAACAGATCGAGCGCTACATCGGCCAGTCTATCGAACGCATGAGCGTTCCCGGTTTCGAGGCGAAGAGCCCGCTGCGCACCGAGGGCGGCGGCGCCAAGCGCCCCGGCGGTCGCCCGGGCTCCGGTGCGCGCCGTGGTGCGCCTCAGGGTCGCGCCAATGCCGGTGGCCGTCCTGCATTCCGCGGCGGCAGCGGTCGGCGCAACGGGACGGCTCCGCGTTAACCCGGCTGCAGACCCGGAGCTAGGGTGGGGCTGCGGGCTGATCGTGCCCAGACCCTTTTTACTTTTATAGGAAAATCAATATGTTGCGAAAATTTTCTGCGCTGGCCTTGGCAGTCGGCATGTTTTGCGCCGTATCAGTCGCGGCACAGGATTACCCCAACCGGCCTGTATCGTTGGTCGTGCCCTTCGCTGCCGGCGGTCCGACCGACACCTTGGCGCGCAACTTGGCGCAGCACTTGTCCAAGACGCTCAAGCAGCAGGTCATCGTGGAAAACCGTGCCGGCGCCGGCGGCACGCTGGCAGCCAGCGTGGTGGCAAAGTCGAAGCCCGACGGGTATCAGGTGCTCATTGCCCATATCGGCATGTCGACCGCGCCCGCGCTCTACCGCAAACTGCCGTTCAATCCGCTGACCGATTTCGAATACATCGGCCAGGTGGCCGATGTACCGATGACGCTTATCGCGCGCACCGGCCTGCCGCCGGACAACTACAAGGACTTCGTTGCCTATGTGAAGGCGAACAAGGACAAGCTGAACCTCGGCAACGCCGGGCTCGGCGCCGCTTCGCATCTGTGCGGCCTGCTGTTCATGTCGCGCATCGAGGCGAATATCCAGACAATTCCCTACAACGGCACCGGCCCTGCGATGGCGGCGCTGATGGGCAACCAGATCGATCTGATGTGCGACCAGACCACCAACACCACCGGCGCGATACAGTCCGGCCGCGTCAAGGTATTCGGCGTCACGTCGAAGAAGCGAATTCCCTCGCTGCAGTTCGTGCCGACGTTGCACGAGCAGGGACTCAAGGATTTCGAGGTCGCAGTCTGGCATGGTCTCTATGTCGCGAAAGGCACGCCGAAGCCGGTGCTCGACAGGCTTAATGCGGCCCTGGTCGCCGCGGTCAAGGATCCACAATTCAGGGATGCGTTGGTCAAACTCGGCGCCGAGGCGGTCACGCCTGATCGCGCGACGCCGGAATCGCTGGCCAAGCATTTGAAGGCTGAAATAGAGAAGTGGGGCCCCATCATCAAGAAAGCGGGCGTTTACGCTGACTGAAAGCAGTTGTCCCTTGCTGCGATCCCCCGCCGCCGCGAGGCGCCGGGGGATTTTTCATGGCTGCCGCGCATTGATTTTCGCGGGGGCTGCCGTTACATTAGAACGCTTTTGACGAAGCGGTCCCGGCATGAAATTCAGCGGAGAAATAGCCGTCGGAGCGCCGCGCGACGCGGTGTTCGCGAAGCTGCAGGACATCCATTTTTTCGCGTCCTGCGTGGACGGTGTGCGCGATCTCGTGCCGCTGGACGACACGCGCTACGACGCTGTGCTGGAGACGAAAGTCGCCTACATGACTTTCAAGTTCAAGGTCACCGTGGAGCTGACCGAGGTCGCGGCACCGGAACGCATTGCCGCGAAAATCGAGGGCGCGCCCATGGGGCTGGTCGGCCGCCTGACAGCAAACTCCTCCACGCGTCTGGTGGCGGACGGTGACCGGACCGTGATTCATTATGAAATCGATGCCGCACTGACCGGCAAGCTGGGCAGCATCGGCCAGCCGGTGCTGAAGGCAAAGGCGAAGGACATGGAAAAACAGTTTGCGAAGAACCTCGGCGCGGCTTTTGCGCCGGCCCCCGCGCAGGGTGGCGCATGAGGCCGTTCGAGCTGGAGCAGCCGCGCTCGCTGAAGTCGGCGCTGAAACTGCTGGATGCGGGCGACGAGTCGGTGCGCGTGTTCGGCGGCGCCACCGCCCTGATGCTGATGATGAAGGCCGGCGTTTTCCAGCCGACGCGGCTGATCAGCCTGCGCGGCATCGAGTCGCGCTATTCGAAAGCCACCGCCGCGAAGGATGGCAGCCTGCGCATTGGCGCGCTGACGACGTTGAGCGCGCTGGGACGCACGGCCGCGGTGCGCCGCAGACTGCCGGTGATCGCGGCCACGTTGCGCACGCTGTCCAATGTGCGCGTGCGCAACGTGGCTACGCTGGGCGGGCATCTGGCCCACGCCGATCCGCACATGGACCTTCCGCCGGTGCTGATCGCACTTGATGCGCAGCTGGTCACTGCCGCAACGGCCGGCTCGCGCACGCTGCCGGTCAGCGGGCTTTTCACCGGTTATTACGAGACCGCACTGGCGCGCAACGAGCTGATTGCCGAGGTGCTGGTGCCGGACCAGACAGGCCGCCGTGCCGCCTATGTCAAGCTGACCACGCGCGCCGCGGACGACTGGCCGACGCTCGGCATCGCGGTGTCGCTGCGCACCGACGGCAGGGTCATCGAGGACGCGCGTTTCGTGGTCAGCGCGGCCACCGAGAAGCCGCTGCGCCTCGCGTCGGTGGAGGCGCTGCTCCGGGGGGCGGTCGTCAACGACGCCTTGCTCGCCCGGGCGGGCGAAGCCGCCGCGGCGGAGGCCGAACTGATCGGCGATGCCCGCGGCTCCGCCGCCTACAAGACCGAACTGCTGCGGGTACACGCCGGTCGCGCTCTGCGCCAGGCACTCGCCGCCTGACCTGTCACGGAGTAACGATGGCCACCACTTTAGGCAAAAGCAACAGCGGATCCGCCTTCGGGCGCTCCATTCCGCGCGTCGAGGCGCGGGCCAAGGTCACCGGCAAGGCGGAGTACGTGCACAACCTGCGCCTGCCGGGCATGCTCCACGGCAAGGTGTTCCGCAGCACCGTCGCGCATGCGCGCATCAAGGGCATAGACGTGTCTGCGGCGCGGGAGCTGCCGGGCGTGCATGCCGTCTACACCGCCGCCGACATCATGAAACTGGTGCCGGATCCGCACTATGGTCCGGCCTTCCATGACCAGCCGGTGCTGGCGGTCGACAAGGTGCGACATGTCGGCGAGCCGGTGGCACTGGTGCTCGCCGCCGATCCGCATGTCGCCGAAGCGGCGGCACAGATGATCGCGGCCGACTACGAGGAACTGCCCGCGGTGTTCGACGAGGTCGAGGCGATGACCTCGAAGGCCGTGGTGCACGAAGTGCTGAAACCCGCGGGTACCTTCCCCGACCTCAAGCACCTGAAGGGCAAGCGCGATACCAACATCGCGCTCGACTTCCATCTGCGCCGCGGTGATGTGCAGAAGGCTTTTGCCACGGCCGACCACGTCTTCGAGCATACCTTCCGCACCCAGCAGGTGCTGCACGTGCCGCTGGAGCCTTTCGTCACCGTCGCCGACCCGACGCCGAACCAGCTGGTAATCCATACTGCGTCGCAGAGCCCGTCCTTCGTGCGCATCGAGATCGCGCGCCTGCTCGGCTGGCCCGAGAACCGGGTGCGGGTGAAGGTGCCTTACCTCGGCGGCGGTTTCGGCGCCAAGCTCTACATCAAGCTCGAGGCGCTGGTCGCCATCGCGGCACTGCTCGCCGGCCGGCCGGTGAAAATCTCGCTGACCATGGAAGAGCAGTTCTACCAGATCACCAAGCACGCAGCGACGCTGCGGATCAAGAGCGGCGTATCGAAGGACGGCAAGATCCTCGCCCGCGAATGCGAGGTGTGGTGGAACGGCGGCGCCTATGCCGACATCGGCCCGCGGGTGACTCAGAAATCCGGTTTCACCGCGCCGGGGCCGTACGACATCGAGCATGTGGCCATCGATTCCTACGCGCTCTATACCAACCTGCCGGCCGCCGGCGCGCTGCGCGGCTTCGGCATTCCGCAACTGGTGTGGGCCTACGAGAGCCACACCGACATGATCGCGAAGGCACTGGACATCGATCCGCTGGCGATCCGCCGCAAGAACATCCTGAAGGAAGGCCGGCCGCAGGCCACCGGCACGCTGATGCGCGACGCCGGCATCGAACAGGTGCTCGAGCGCCTGGCCCAGCGCATGCAATGGGAAAAGGCATTCGACCGCGGCAGCGACAGGCTGCGCCGCGGCCGCGGCATCGCCATCGGTTTCAAGGCGAGTATTTCGCCGACGACCTCGGTGGCGATCGTCAACGTCAGCGCTGACGGCAGCGTGATGGTCAATTGCAGCACGGTCGACATGGGTCAGGGCTCGGATACCGCGATGGCGCAGGTCGTTGCCGAGGCGCTGGGCGTACCGGTCGAGTCGGTGACGCTGGTGCATCCCGACACCGACGTCACCCCCTACGACATGGCGACGCTGGGCTCGCGCTCGACCTTCCACATGGGCCATGCGGTGCGGCTCGCCGCCGAGGACGCCCGCGACAAGCTGATGAAGCTCGCACAGGAAGTCGGCCTGTCGGCGGAAACCACGCCGATACCCGACATCTTCCGCAAGAAGTACGGCATGCAGGCCGGCAACATCGTCGGCGTCGGCAGCTTCATCCCCAGCTACGCGCCGCCCGACGCCCAGGGCCAGACCGACAATGCGACGCCGTTCTGGATGATCGGCGCCACCGGCGCCGAGGTCGAGGTCGACACCGAAACCGGCGAGTTCAAGGTCACGCGACTGGTCAACCTGGTCGACGTCGGGCGTCCGGTGAATCCGGCGATCGTCGAAACCCAGATTTCCGGCGCGACGCTGATGCAGCTCGGCTTCACGCTGTCCGAGCGCATGGACTTCGATGCAGGGCAGGTCACCAACGCCTCGCTCGCCGATTACAAGATCCCGGGCATCCGTGACGTGCCGGCGGTGATGGAGAACGAGGCCGTCGACATGGTGCAGCAGACCGGGCCCTTCGGCGCCAAGGGCGTGGGCGAGAGCGGCACCTTCGGCGTGTCGCCGGCAATCGCCAGCGCGATCGACGATGCGGTGGGCGTGCGGCTGACCAGCCTGCCGCTGACCGCGGAAGCGGTGTATCGCGGTTTGCGCGCGAATGCGGGCAGGCCTTTGGAAGATTAAGTTCAAAAACGAGCCACAGAGGGCACAGAGAACACGGAGAACTGCAAAACCAATTAACAGGATGTGCAGGATGGACAGGATCAAGAACGGGGCAAAACCATCCATGCATCAGAATGGGTTTTATCCTGAATATCCTGTTTATCCTGTTAAATCGTTTCTTGGTTATCTCCGTGATCTCTGTGCCCTCTGTGGCGGATTTTAGGGTTTGAAATGACCACACATCGTACGATTGCATTCACCCTCAACGGCAACCCGGTCACGGTGCATGCCGGCAACCACCAGAACCTGGTTGAGCTGCTGCAGGGACAGGGGCTGTTCGGCGCGCGCGAGAGCTGCGCCCAGGGGCTGTGCGGCTGCTGCACGGTGATCGTCGACGGCCAGGCGGTTTCCGGCTGCCTGACGATGGCGACGCTGGTCGACGGCGCCGACGTGCGCACCATCGAGGAACCGCAGGCCGGCGAGGGCGGACTCGACGCCGTGCAGCAGGCGTTCATCGAAACGGGGGCGTTCCAGTGCGGCTTCTGCACGCCGGGTTTCATCCTGATGACGCGCCAGCTGCTCGACGCCCATCCCGATCCCACCGACGACGAGATCCGCCACTACCTCGCCGGCAACCTCTGCCGCTGCGCGGCCTATCCGGAAATCATCAAGGCCGTGCGGCTCGCGGCGAAAAAGCGCGGGGGCTGACCATGGCGAAACGTCCGGCAGGCAATTCCCTGGACCTGCGCGCCTGGCTGGACACCGCGCGCGGGCTCGGCGAGCTGAAGGACGTGCCCGGCGCCGACGCCAGGCTCGAACTCGGCGCGATCAGCGAAATGAACGTCAAGGTCGACGGCGCGCCGGCGCTGCTGTTCGACGACATTCCGGGCTACCCGAAGGGTTTTCGCGTCGTCACCTGCACCACGGCGAGCCCGGCGCGGCTGTCCTCGCTGCTGCGCATGCCGGTCGAGCGCAGCCACCGCGGGTTGGTGCAGGCGCTGCGCGGCAGGCCCAAGGGCTGGCAGGCGGAAGCGCCGAAATACGAGCCGGTGATCGCGGAATCCGGACCCGTGATGGAGAACATCCAGTCCGGTAAGGACGTCGACATCGGCATTTTTCCGTCGCCGCTGTGGCACGAAAAGGACGGCGGTCCGTACATCGGCACCGGCTGCTGCGTGGTGACGAAAGACTACGACAGTGACTGGGTCAACGTCGGTACCTATCGCGTGATGGTACACGACAGGAACCATGTCGGCCTCGACATGATTCCCGGCAAGCACGGCGCGATCCAGTACGAGAAACACATGCGGGCGGGCAAGCCCTTCCCGGTGGCGATCGTCATCGGCTGCGACCCGCTGGGTTACCTGATCTCCGGCATCGAAGTGCCCTTCGGCATGTGCGAGTACAACTATATCGGCGCCATTCTCGGCGAGCCGGTGCAGGTGGTGCGCGGGGGGCTGACCGGGCTGCCGATGCCCGCCGCCGCGGAAATCGTGCTCGAAGGTTACTGTTATCCCGGAGACGTGAAGACCGAGGGGCCGTTCGGCGAATTCCACGGATATTACCCGGGCAAGGAAGGCACGGCGCCGGTGATGACTGTCGAGCGCGTCTATTACCGCAATTCCCCGATCATCGTCGGCAGCCCGCCGGCAAAGCCGCCCAACGATTATTCCTACTCGAAGGCTGTGATGCGTTCGGCCCTGTTGTTCGATGCACTGCTGGCCGCCGGCGTGCCTGACGTGGCGAGCGTGTGGGCGCACGAGATCGGCGGCGCGCGCATGTTCAACGTGGTGGCGATCAGGCAGCGTTACGCCGGCCATGCGCGCCAGGCCGCGCTGATCCTCAACCAGTGCGGCGTCGGCGCCTACATGTCGCGCTATACCGTGGTGGTCGACGAAGACATCGATCCCTCGAACCTGCAGGAGGTGATGTGGGCGGTGGCCACGCGCAGCGATCCCGAGGTCGACATCGACATCATCCGCCGCGGCATGGGCTCGAAGAACGATCCGATGTTCGTCGCCTACCGTTCCGGGGCGCCGTACAATTCCAAGGCGATCATCGATGCCTGCCGGCCCTATGACCACCTGCATGATTTTCCGGCGGTGGCCGAAGCGAGCAAGGAACTGCAGGAGCGGGTGCGCGAGAAATGGCGCCACTTGCTGAAACTTTAATTAAGTATTTGATTATAAAGGAAAAATTATGAGGGGCCTGATTACCGCCGCTTTCGCCGCTGTATTTGCGCTGTCCGCGCAGGCAGCGGATTACCCGACCAAGCCGATCCGCGTGCTGGTGCCTTTCGCGCCGGGCGGCGTCGTAGACACCTCGGCACGCATCCTGACCATGAAGATTTCCGAGGACAAGGGCTGGCAGTTCGTCGTCGACAACCGTCCCGGTGCCAACGGCTTCATCGCCACCGGCACCACCGCGCGCGCGACGCCCGACGGCTACACGCTGCTCGCCGCGCACACCGGTGAGATGTCGGTGAACCCGGTGCTGTTCAAGGAGATGCCCTACAACGTCGAGCGCGATTTCACGCCGATCATCATGATCAGCGACGCGCCGATGCTGGTGGTGGTCAATGCCGCATCGCCCTTCAATACGCTGCAGGACCTGATCGCCGGCGCCAAGGCCAAGCCGGGGCAACTGACCTTCGGCTCGCCGGGCACCGGTTCGGTCAACCACATGGCGACCGAATGGCTGGTCGCCGCGGCCGGCGCCAAGGCGCTGCATGTGCCGTACAAGGGCGGCGCGCCGGCGGTGTCGGCCGTGGCCGCAAACGAGGTCGTGTTCACGGTCGCCGGCCTTCCCGGCGTGCTGCCGCACCTGCAGGCGAAACGCGTCAAGGTGCTGGGCGTGACCACGGCGAAGCGCTCGCCGCAGGTGCCCGACTACATGTCGGCGCAGGAAGCCGGAATTCCCGGCGTCGATGCCTCGATCTGGGTCGGCCTGTTCGCGCCCAGGGGCACGCCGAAGGACGTTGTCGCGAAACTCTATGAGGCCTCGGCCGCGGCGCTGAAGAACCCGGACGTGAAGAAGCGTTATGCCACGGTCGGCGGCGCCGAGACCACGACCATGGGCACCGATGCCTTCAGCAAGCGCATCCGCAGCGAGCTGGAGCGCTACCGCAAGGTCGCGGCGCAGGTCGGCATACAGCCGCAGTAAGCAGCCGATTCCGGAAAGGCAAAGGCCGGGTGATGCCCGGCCTTTGTTTTTCTGATTCGCGTAATCAGGCGCACCCGGGGATGTGCAGCCCGCCTGCGCGGCCCGGCGCGAGCCGGTGGCGCAGACCAGGGCCAGAAGCCGGCAACTAATGCAGCCGCGGGTTCAGCATGTCCCGCAGCCGGTCGCCGACGAGGTTGATCGACACGATGGCGAGCAGCAGTGCGAGGCCCGGGAACACGCTGATCCAGTACTGTCCCGAGAGCAGGTAGGTGTAGCCGTTGGCGATCAGCAGGCCGAGCGATGGTTCGGTGATCGGCAGGCCGAGGCCGAGGAAGGACAGCGTTGCCTCGAGCGCGATGGCATGGGCGACCTGCACCGTGGCGACGACGATCAGCGGCGGCAGCACATTGGGCAGCACATGGCGGAACAGGATGCGCGCCTCGCCGTAGCCGGCGCATACCGCGGCATCAACATACTCCCGCTTCAGTTCCACCAGCGCGGCACCGCGCACGGTGCGCGCGTAATAGGCCCATTGCACGACAACCAGCGCGACGATGATGCGGTCCACGCCCTGGCCGGTCACGGCGAGCAGGATCAGCGCGACGAGGATGGACGGAAAGGACAGCTGCAGGTCGACCACGCGCATGAGCAGCGCGTCGATCCAGCCGCCGGCGCGCGCGGAGACCAGCCCGATCACGAGGCCGATGGCCAGCGCGGCAACGGTGGAGAGGATGCCGACGCCGAGGCTGATGCGCAGGCCGTGGAGGATCGCCGAGAGCAGGTCGCGGCCCTGGCCATCGCTGCCCAGCCAGTAGATGCCGCCGGCGGAGGATGCGGATCCCGGCGCAAGCCGCGCATCGAGGATGTCGAGCTGGGCCAGGTCATAGGGATCCTGCGGACTGATCCAGGACGCGCCGAGCGCCGCCGCGAGCAGCAGGCCGAGCAGCGCCAGAGCGGCGACGGCGACGCGGTCGCGCGCGAAGCCGGCGGCGAATTCGCGCGTCGGGGAGGCTGCTGCGGCCGCGGCATTCATCGGGCGCGCACCCGCGGGTCGAGCGCGGCATAGAGCAGGTCGACCGCGAGGTTGATCAGGATGAACAGGCAGACGGTCACCAGCAGGTAGGCGACGATCACCGGCCGGTCAAGCAGGCCGATGGAGTCGATCAGCAGCTTGCCCATGCCGGGCCATGCAAACACGGTCTCGGTGACGACCGCAAAGGCGACCAGCGAGCCGAATTCGAGTCCGGCAACGGTGACCACGGGTATCAGGATGTTGGGCAGCACGTGCACGCGCAGGATGGCGTGCTCGGCCACGCCCTTGGCGCGGGCGTGGCGCACGTAGTCCTGCAGCATCGCCTCCCGCGTGCCGGCCCGCACCAGCCGGATCAGCAGCGCGAGCTTGAACAGCGCGAGATTGGCGGCCGGCAGGATCAGGTGGCGCAGGCCTTCCCAGCTGAGAAAACTCACGGGGATCCCCAGCAGCTCGACCGTCGGGCCGCGCCCGGTCGTCGGCAGCCAGCCGAGCTGCACCGAGAACAGCAGGATCAGCATCAGCCCGACCCAGAAGGTCGGCAGCGAGAAGCCGAGGATGGAGCCGGCCATGATCGCGCGGCCGAGCCAGGATTCCGGCTTGAGGCCGGCGAGCAGGCCCAGCGGCACCCCGAGCACGATGGCGATCAGCATGGCCAGCAACGCAAGCTCCAGTGTCGCCGGCAGGCGCTCGAGGATCAGCGTGATCGCCGGCACGCCGGCGACGAAGGAGTTGCCGAGGTCGCCGCCGAGCGCGCCCCGGAGGAAAAGCCCGTATTGCTGCCACAGCGGCCTGTCGAGGCCCAGCTGCGCGATGCTGCGCGCGATCTCCGCCTGGTCGGCCTGCGGGTTGACCAGTATGTCCACCGGGTTGCCGATCGCATAGACGCCGGCGAAGACCAGCAGCGACATCACGAGCAGCGCGAGCAGGCTCCAGCACAGCCGCCGCAGGATGTGGTTGAGCATCGTGGCCGGATGCGCGGTGGCGGAAGGCTCAGGTGCCGGGCACGGCGAAGCGTCCGAGGCGTACGGCAGTCTGTCCGCGGTAGAGGCGTTTGGAGGGCATCACCAGCACGCAGTGATCATAGGGCGTGCGTACTTCGCGTTCACCGTCCCAGCCGACAAGCGTTCCCGCCTTCTCGATGACCTGCAGGCCGGTGAATGTTTGCGCGAAGCGGAACAGCTCCGATTCGATGGTGACGGGATGGGTGACCTCGACGATCTGCTGCGGGAGGGGTGTTTCGGCGAAACGGAACGGTCCGTCGCGGGAATCGATGATGCCGAAATGGGCGAGAAAGCGCAGCGTGGTCTCGCGGGCAACGTCCACGGTCCGCCGCGCCCAGTGCTGGCCGCACTCGACCAGCAGCGCGTTTTTCGGGCTGGCCGCGTCGCCGAAACCGGCATAGTCGCGCATGCGCCTGCCGGCTGCGTGCCCGGCATCGCTCACCGCGAGGGCCGGGTAGGCGACGGCGGCGGCAAGATCGCGCCCCTTGGCGAGCGGTCCCGTGAGCAGCAGGGGAGCGGAGGGATGCTGCATCGAGTGGATGTCGAGCAGGAAATCGACGCTGTCGACGAGCGGGCGCAGCGCGCGCGCCCGGCGCAGTTCGGTGCTGTCGCGCTCTCCGTCGAGGACGGCGGCGGTCCACATCCGGTTGAGGTCTTCATCGACCCAGCGCGAGGTTTCCGGATTGGCCACATCGAAGCGCTCGAACGCGGCGATGTTGCAGAAGGCGAGTGTCAGCCGGCCGTGCAGGGGGCGGATGCCGCCGCGCATGAGTTCATCGAGGACGATGGCGCCGCAGATCTCGTTGCCATGCACCAGCGCAGTCACCATCACGTGGGGACCGGACTTGCCGCTGTCGAGGGTGGTGACGTAGTCGATGCCGGTATTCCCGCCCCGGTAGGGCGTGATGTCGGGCGGCGAAATTTCAACGGTGTAGGCGTTGGGGTCTGTCATTCGTCTTCCTTGGGTGGCTGCCCGCTCAGCGCCGGGCCGGCGAAAAGTGGTGGGCGAAGGTGAACTCGTCGGTGCGGGCGACATAGGCGAGATCCGCGCGCATTGCCCAGCTGACGACCTGGTGGTGCAGCGGGATGAAGGCGAGGTCCTGCATCGCCAGCGTGTTCGCTTCGCGCGCCAGTGCTTCGCGCCTGCCGCGGTCGACGCTCGCCAGCGCCTGCTCCATCAGCGCATCGACTTTCGGATTGGCATAGCGCCCCCAGTTCCACGCGCCGTAGCCCTTCTCGGGATTGGGTGCGGCAACCAGCGAGCGCAGCGCGAGGTCGGCGGCAAAGGAGCCCCAGCCGAGCAGCGACACCGCGGTTTCCTCCTTGCGCACCCGGCCAAGGAAGGCGGACATTGGCATCGCCTCGACGCGGGTCTGCAGACCAATGCGCGTGAGCAGCTGCGCGACGGTTTGCAGGATCTGCTCGTCGTTGATATAGCGGTTGTTGGGGCCGGCGAGCGTGATGCGGAAACCCTTCGGATAACCGGCCTCGCCGAGCAGGCGCTTGGCACCTTCGGGGTCGTAGGGCTGGGGCTTCAGCGCGGCGTTGTGGCCGAAGACATCCGGCGACACAACGTTGGCCGCCGGGACGGCGAGCCCCTCCATCACGCGCTCGGCGATGGCGCTGCGGTTGATGGCCATCGAGATTGCGCGGCGCACGCGCGGGTCGCGGAAGGGATTGTCCGCCAGCGGCCTGCCGTCGGGGCCGCTGACGCCGGGCGGTTGTGCGCGGTACTGGTCGAGGTGCAGCAGTATGGTGCGCCAGGAGGTGGTTTGGGTTACATGTAACTTATTGTTTTTAATGATATTTTTTAAGTCCGCCGAGGGGACGTGCTCGATCACGTCGAGTTCGCCCGAGAGCAGGGCGGCGGTGCGCGAAGGATCGGCGGGGATCACGCGCAAGGTGACCCGGTTCCACGCCGGCGCCTTGCCCCACCAGCCGTCATGGCGCGCGAGTTCCAGCCGGTCACCGCGCTGATACCGGACAAAGCGGTACGGGCCGGTGCCGACCATCGCCCGTCCCGAATCGAAGTCCTCGGGGCCGGCATCCTGGGCATGCCTGCGCGAGACGATCAGGATGGAATTAAGTTCCTCGGGCAGCGCGCCATACGGATACTTGGTGCGCACGCGCAGCGTGTGGCGGTCGACCGCGGTCGCCGATTCGACGGCGCGCACGTACGAGGCGAAGCCGCCGGGGCTGCCCCTGATCGACAGCGGCCGCGCGATGGAGAAGGCCGCGTCCTCCGCGGTGAACTCGGAGCCGTCGTGGAACTTCACGCCGCGGCGCAGGCTGAACTCCCAGGTCAGCGCGTCCAGCGCGCGCCAGCGCTCGGCGAGGCCCGGAATCAGCTTCGTCTGCGGATCGACGTCGGTCAGTGATTCGAAAACGTGGCGCGCGACCGTCAGGTTCGGCTGCGAGGCGAGCAGGTGCGGGTCCAGCGAAGTCACTTCGCCGGACAGCCCGATGCGCAATTCCGCCGCGGGCGCGGGGACCGCGGCGAACAGCGCGGCTGCGGCGCATAGCGCTGCGATGAAGGATTTTCCGTTCATGGTGTGCGAAGGATACCGCAGGATGCCGCGTTGACACCTGCCGAAGGTCTGCCTATTCTGCCCCTTTAACGACGGACGTCATCATGAATGCCGCTGCTGCGCCCGGCGCCGACACTCTCCGGCTGATCCGCGAGCTGATCGCGTTCCCGACGGTCAGCCGGGACTCCAACCTGCAACTGATTGACCATGTGCGGGAGCTGCTGCGCCCGCTCGACCCCGAGCTGCGGCTGACTTTCGACAACGACCGGCGCAAGGCCAACCTGTTCGCGACCCTCGGGCCGCGCGGGGAGCCGGGCATCGTGCTGTCGGGGCACACCGACGTGGTGCCGGTGGATGGCCAGCAGTGGACCAGCGACCCCTTCGTGCTCGCCGAACGCGAGGGCCGGCTCTACGGCCGCGGCACTTCAGACATGAAGGCCTTCATCGCCTGCGTGCTTGCGCTGGTGCCGGCGTACGTCGCGCGCGGACTGAAGACGCCGCTGCACCTCGCGTTCAGCTATGACGAGGAAGTGGGCTGCCTCGGCGTGCGCGGCCTGCTCGCAGACATGGTGGCGGCCGGCATCCGCCCCAAGTCCTGCATCGTCGGCGAGCCGACCGAAATGCGGCCGGTGATCGCGCACAAGGGCAAGCAGAGCTACCGCTGCAGCGTGCGCGGGCTGGCCTCGCATTCCGCCTACGCGCCGCTCGGCGTCAACGCGGTGGAGGCCGCCGCCGAAGCCGTCGCCTTTCTCAAGCAGCTCGCGCGGCGGCACCGTGATCGCGGACCCTATGACCGCGGCTTCGACATCGCCTACACCACGGTGCATACCGGGGTGATCCGCGGCGGCACCGCGCTCAACATCGTGCCCCAGGACTGCGTTTTCGATTTCGAGTTCCGCAACCTGCCCGGCGACGATCCGGAGCGTCTGCGCGCCGAGTTCGAGCACCATGTGCGCTCGGTGATCGAGCCCGAGATGCACGCCGTCGATCCGGGCACCGGCTTCACCATCGAGAAGCTGTCGGAGATCCCGGCGCTGGATACCGGTCCGGAGGCCGGGATCACCGCGCTGGCGCAGGAGTTCTCGGAGTGCAGTGAAACCCTCAAGGTTTCCTTCGGCACCGAGGCCTCTCAGTTCCAGGTGGCTGGCGTGCCGACCGTGGTCTGCGGCCCGGGGTCGATCCGCCAGGCGCACAAGCCCGACGAATTCGTCGCGCTGGAGCAGGTCGCGCGCTGCGAGCGTTTCCTGCACCGGCTGATGGCGGAGTGCTGCCGCTGAACCCCTCGTCCTCCGGCGCCCCGCGGCGCAAATGAAAAAGCCCCGCGAGGCGGGGCTTGCGAGGCGCCCGGGGCGGAATCGGGCTAGTTGTCGGTGGTTGCGACGAACTTCGGATCGTCCTGGTGTTCGCGCTCGAACATCAGGAATTCGTAATAGCCGCAGCGCCTGCCGTCCGGATACTCGCGGCAGACGCCGGGGCGCGACTCGTACACCGTGCAATGCCGCTTGCGGGTGTCGAACAGCTTGCAGATTTTTCCGAAGTGCCGGTCGTCCTGCTGCTTCAGCGAGCGCACCTTCTCCGAGCGGTCAAAGCGGGTGTAGCGCGACTCCGCCTGGGCGTAGGTGATTCCGAAGTGCTTCGCCAGCCGCGCGATGTCGCGCTTGCCGACCTCAATCAGGGGGTAGCTGCAGCAGTAGCCCGGGCATTTGCTGCAGTCGTACTGGTTGCCGGATTTCTTTTTTGAAGCGCTCGAAGCCATCGTGACAGACACGCCCGCCGGGGCGCCCTCGCTGAAAAGCGCGCATTGTAACTGCGCGGAAGGGGTCAGTGGTGGAGAATCTTCGACAGGAACTGCTGCGCGCGCTCGGAGCGCGGCGTGCCGAAGAAATCCTCCTTCGGCGCATCCTCGACGATCTCGCCCTGGTCCATGAAGATCACCCGGTGGGCGACCTTGCGTGCAAATCCCATCTCGTGGGTCACGCACATCATGGTCATGCCTTCCTGCGCGAGCTCGACCATCACGTCGAGCACCTCGTTGATCATCTCCGGGTCGAGCGCGGAAGTCGGCTCGTCGAACAGCATCGCGACCGGGTCCATTGCCAGGCCGCGGGCGATGGCGACGCGCTGCTGCTGGCCGCCGGAAAGCTGTCCGGGGAACTTCTTCGCGTGCTCGATCATGCCGACGCGCTGCAGCAGGGCATGCGACTTGGCCGTGGCTTCCTCGACGCTGCGTCCGAGCACCTTGACCTGGGCCAGGTTGAGGTTGGCGGTGACGTCCATGTGCGGAAACAGCTCGAAGTGCTGGAACACCATGCCGATCTTCGCGCGCAGCTGCGGCAGCCGGGTCCCCCTGTCGCCGACCGACTGGCCGTTGACGATGACTTCGCCCTGCTGGAAGGGCTCGAGTCCGTTGACGCACTTGATCAGCGTCGATTTGCCGGAGCCGGAAGGGCCGCAGACGACGACGACTTCGCCCTTTTCGACGCTGGTGCTGCAGTCCTTCAGCACCTGGAAGCTGCCGTACCATTTGCTGACGTTCCGAAATTCGATCATGGCCATGTCGGGGTTCCTAGCGCGGAGGCGTGATGCGTTCCTGCAAGCGCCGCACGAAATACGAGGCGGTGAAGCAGAGGATGAAATAGACCAGCGCCGCGAACAGATAAAGCTCGACCAGGCGCCCGTCGCGGCGCGCGATCTTGCTCGCGGCGCCCATGAAATCGGTGAGGCCGACGACGTAGACCAGCGAGGTGTCCTGGAACAGGATGATGCTGGTAGTGAGCAGGACCGGGATCATGTTGCGGAAAGCCTGCGGCAGGATCACCAGGGTCGTCGCCTGGCGATAGCTGAGCCCGAGGGCATAGGCGGCCTGCACCTGCCCGCGCGGCACGCTCTGGATGCCGGCGCGGATGATCTCGCAGTAGTACGCCGCCTCGAACATCGTGAAGGCGATCAGCGCCGAATAGAAGGGGCCGATGCCGGAGGCGTAGGGGTTGCCGGTCAGGTGCTTGATCGCGATCGGGATCAGGAAATAAAACCAGAAGATCACCAGGATCAGCGGTATCGAGCGCACCAGGTTGACATAGGCGCCTGCCGGCCAGCTGAGGATCGCGAAGGGGGACAGGCGCATCAGCGCGAGCAGGGTGCCCAGCACGATGCCGCCGGCCATTGCCAGCAGCGTGAGGCCGAGCGAGAACTGCATCCCCTCCCACAGGAAGGGCAGCGCGCTGCGGATGACCTCGAAGTCGAACTGGCTGAACACGGCTTACTTTCCCGTGGTCCCGATGTAGCCGGGAACACGCGCGCGGCCCTCGATCCAGCGCATCGTGAAAGTCACGGTCAGCGTGATCAAGGCATAGACCACGGTGGCGATCGTGAAGATCTCGAAGGTCTGGAAGGTGTACTCGGAAATCTGGCGTGCCTGGGCGGTGAGCTCGAGCACCCCGATGGTCAGCGCCACCGATGAATTCTTGAAGATTGTCAGGAACTCGGTGGTCAGCGGCGGAATGATGATCCGGTAGGACATCGGCAGCAGCACGTGGCGGTAAGTCTGCGGCAGCGTGAGCCCGATCGCGAGGCCGGCGTGCACCTGCCCGCGCGGGATCGACTGGATTCCGGCGCGCACCTGCTCGGCGACGCGGGATGCAGTGTAGGTGCCGAGGCAGAACACGGCGTTCCAGAACTCCGGCATCGGCATCTGGGTTTTCAGCCAGTCGCCGGCGGCCTTGGGCACGATCTCCGGTACCACGAAGTACCAGATGAACATCTGCACCAGCAGCGGGATGTTGCGGAACACCTCGACATAGATGGTTGCCGGCACGCGCAGGATCGCGAGCGGCACGGTCCGCAGCACGCCGAGTATCGAGCCGAGGACGAAGGCGATGATCCAGCCCAGCACGGACAGGTAGAGCGTCCACTGGATGCCGGAGATGACCCAGTCGAGGTAGGTGCCGCCGCCCGAGAATGCGGGCTCGAACAGGAATCCGAAGTCCATGCGGGTCAGTGTAGCGCGAAAGGGGGACGAAAAAAAACCGGGGATGCCGATTCCCCGGTTTTGTTTCTTCTGTCTGGGACGGAGTGTTCCGCGCTCAGCACTTCATCTTGCCGCAGGGGCCGACGCCGGTGTTGTTCGGGTTCTTGATGGCCTCCTTCAGGCCGTCGGACATCGGGAAGTTGAGGTTGATGCCCTTGGGCGGGATCTTCGACTGGAACCACTTCGTGTAGATCTTGTTGATTTCGCCGCTCTTGTAGAGGGCCGTCACAGCACTGTCGACGACTTTCTTGAAGGCGGGATCATCCCTGCGCATCATGATTGCGTACGGATCGTCGGAGAGGAATTCGCCGATCACCTCGTAGTCATCGGGGTTCCGGGCGTTCGCCTTCAGGCCGTAGAGCAGGATGTCATCCATCGGGAAGGCAACCGCGCGGCCGGTTTCCACGGCGAGGAAGGACTCCGCATGGTCTTTTGCCGGGATGAAGTTGATGCCGAGCTTCTTCTCGTCGTTGTAGGCCTTCATCGCGCGCTCGTTGGTGGTGCCCTGGGTGAACACCACGGTCTTGCCCTTGAGGTCGTCATAGCCCTTGATGCCCGAGCTCTTCTTGACGATGATCTTGGTGCCGGTGACGAAATAGGTCGGCGCGAAATCAACCTGCTTCTGGCGTTCCACCGAATTGGTGGTCGAGCCGCATTCCATGTCGATGTTGCCGCCGGTGAGGATGGGAATCCGCGTCTGCGAGGTCACCGGCACGAATTCGACCTTGAGCTTGGGCATTTTCAGCTCCGCCTTGATGCGGTCGACGATTTTCATGCAGATGTCCACGCCGTATCCGATCGGGCGCTGCTTGTCATCGAGATAGGAAAACGGGATGGAGGCGTCGCGGTGGCCGATCTTGATGACCCCGGTGTCCTTGATTTTCTTCAGTGTGCCGGTGAGTTCCTGGGCATGCAGCGGCGCGGCGAGCAGGCCGGCTGCGGCGATTGCGGCGAAAAGGGATCCGATGCGAAGCATGTTCAGCCTCCTTGATTGTCAAAACGGGATAACGGCGCCGCGCAGGGCGGCGGCAGGGTTTCCTTGCCTGATTCAATGTAGGCGATGCGTAGTGCTTTGTCCAGTCAAAACTCGCGCAGGCCAGGCCATTCGCGCAGCAGCGGGCTCACGGTATGCGGCCGTCGCCGGCCGCTGCGGCGTGCCGGTACCAGGAGACGCAGGCGCGCGCGAGGGCGCGGGTGGCGTCGATGCACAGCGGCGTCGCTGCACTGGGAGCGTGGTCGATCGCCAGCGGGGTTTCGGTGCAGGCCAGTACCACGGCGCGTGCACCAGCTTCGTGCAACCGAAGCACCGCCTGCACCGCAAGGGTGTGCGCCTGCGCCAGGTCATTGGCCTTGACCGCGGCGATGGCCGGCAGCACCAGCCGCTGCTGGTCCACGGGGCTGCTGGCGATGCAGCCGAGGCCGCGGGCGGCAAAGCGCTGCTGGAAGAAGCCCGCCCGCAATGTGCCTTCGGTGCCGATCAGCCCGATGTTGCCGCCGGTGATGCCGCGCTCGGCGAGCAGGTCGCAGGCGGCATCGGCGATGTGCAGTATCGGCAGTCCGCCTTCGCGTTGCAGGTCTTCGTGCCAGTAGTGGGCGGTGTTGCAGGCGATGGCGACGGCCTGGGCACCGGCCTGTTTCAGAGCCGCGATGCCGCGCAGCATCTGCGGCAGCGGTGATTCACCGCGGCCCAGGATGGCTGCGGGTCTTTCGGGGATCTGCGGCACGCCCCAGGCGACATAGGGGACGTGGTCCTGGTCTCGGGTGGCCGGTGTCTCCTCGGCGAGCTTGGTGAGGAAATCGGCCGCAGCGAGCGGGCCCATGCCGCCAAGGACGCCGAGCAGCGGCGGATTGCGGATATCCTTCATTGTGCGAGAAAGTCCTCGATCAGGCGCGCGACGGCCTGCGGCTGGTCGTGGTGCATCATGTGCCCGGCGTCCTCGATCCATGCCTCGCGGTAGTCGCGGAAGGCGCCCTTGCGTTCGGCAAGCTGTTCGGGGGTGTCCTTCAGGTAGCCGGTTCCCCGGGAGTCGCGGCCGAACACCCACAGCACCGGGGCCGTGACCTCCTTCCAGCAGGCGATCAGTTCCTCGATGCGGAACAGCACCGGATTGGCGCGCTTGTGCCGCGGGTCGCTGAGCATTTCGACCTGCTCGGGCGCGGTTTCGCGGGCCCAGGCGCGGGCGATGAACTGTGCCTTGTCCGCGGTGAGGCGCGGGTTGTCGCCGCGGAGCTTCGCGGCCAGCGCGTCGAAGGAGTCGTAGATCCGGAAGCGCGGCTCGGTCGCGAGTTCGTCGAGCCAGCGCCGGTAGCGCGCCGGCGCTTCGGCGGGGCTGGTGCGGGCGAGCCCGAAGCCTTCCAGGGAGACCAGACGCGCGATGCGTTCCGGCCGCAGGCCGGCATAAGTGCAGGCGATCACGCCGCCCATGCTGTGGCCGGCGACGAGCGCCGGGCGGTCCGGAGAGTAGATTGCCAGCAGCGCGTCGAGGTCGGCGTAGTAGTCGGGAAACCAGTAGCCGCCCGATGACCAGCCGGAGAGGCCGAAACCGCGCCAGTCGGGCGCGATGACCCGCCAGTCCCGCCTCAGCGCGTCGACCACCCACTGGAAGGACAGTGATACGTCCATCCAGCCGTGGAGCAGGAACAGCGGCGGCGCAGCGGCGTCACCCCAGGTCCGCACATGGCAGCGCAGGCCGTTGACCAGGTGGAACTCGGAGTGGCTGGGGCGACCGGCGGGTGCGGTGTCGTGGACGGCTCTGGTTGTCAGCGATGGGTGAATGGGCATCTCGGTTCGGGGTGGCTCGGATCAGCTTTCGGGGGGCAGCCCTGCAAGTATAATCGGCGGCAATGAACGGCATGAAAGCAGCAATGCGCGCCGATGTTGCCGTGCTCGGTGCCGGCATGATCGGCATCTGCGTGGCCCTGCATCTGCAGAAGCGGGGGCGTGCGGTGGTGCTTGTGGACCGTCGCGGCGCTGCCGAGGAAACCTCCTTCGGCAATGCCGGGCTGATCCAGCGCGAAGGCGTCTATCCGTACGGCTTTCCCCACGATTTCGGCGCGCTGCTGCGCTACGCGCTGAACCGTACCATCGATGCCCACTACCATCCCTCGGCGCTGCCCGCGCTCGCGCCCTTCCTGTGGCAGTACTGGAAGCATTCCCGGCCGGCGCGCCATGCCGAGGTTGCGCGGCGCTATGCCAGGCTGATCGAGCACTGCCTTGCCGAACACGCATCCCTCGCGGCGGAGTCCGCTGCCGCCGACCGGCTGCGCAGCCGGGGCTGGATCAAGGTGTTTCGCACCGCGCGCGAGCGTGACCGGCGCTATGCCGAGGCCGAGCGCTGGCATCGCGAATTCGGCGTCAACTACCGGATGCTCGATGCATCGGCGTTGCAGGAAGCCGAGCCGCACGTCGCGCCGGTGCTCGCGGGTGCCCTGCATTGGACTGATCCGGCGAGCGTTGACGACCCTCAGGGACTGGCACTCGCCTACCTGAGGCGCTTCGAGGCCCTGGGCGGGCGGTTTGTCCAGGGCAACGCGGCCAGCCTCGAAGCCGATGGCACGGGCTGGCGTCTGCAGACTGTCGAGGGCAAGGTCGCGGTCGGTCAGGCAGTGATCGCACTGGGTCCCTGGTCCGACGTGATGACGCGCGCCCTGGGCTATGACCTGCCACTCGCGGTGAAGCGCGGTTATCACATGCATTACCGTGCCGCGGGCGTCGCCCGACTGAACCATCCGCTGCTCGACACCGAGCGCGGCTATTTTCTGGCGCCGATGCAGCGCGGCATCCGCCTGACCACCGGCGCCGAGTTCGCGCGGCGCGATGCGATCAAGACGCCGGTGCAGCTGGGGCGTGCCGAGCCCGTCGCGCGCGACCTGTTTCCGCTGGGCGAGCGGCTCGATGCCGAGCCGTGGATGGGCGCGCGGCCCTGCACCCCGGACATGTTGCCGATCATCGGCCGCGCGCCGCGGCATTCACGGCTGTGGTTTGCTTTCGGCCATGCCCACCATGGATTCACGCTGGGGCCGGTCACCGGCCGGCTGCTGGCCGAGATGATCACCGGAGAGACGCCCTTCGTCGATCCCGCGCCCTACGCAGCGGAGCGCTTCCGCCGCTGAAAGGCGGATGCTCAGCCGCGGCGGCGCAGCGCCGACCACGACAGTACGGCCAGACTGGCGACGATCAGCAGCATGCCGGCGGATTCCACCGGGCCGGGCTGCTCACCGAGCTGGATGCGCGAAGACAGCACCCCGATCGCCGGCACCGCCATCACCGCAAGCCCCGCCACGCCGGCAGGCAGCAGCTTGAGCACGTAAAACCAGAGTGCCCAGCCGAGCACGGTGCCGAAAATTGTGGCATAGGCCAGCAGGAATCCGAAATAGGGCGTCCACTGCACCGGTCGCGCCGACAGGAAGAAGCTGATGACCCAGAGCACCAGGCCGCCGAGCAGCATCTGCCAGGCGGTCAGCGCAAAGGTGCCGACGGCGAGGTGGCTGCGCCAGCGCCGTGTCAGCACCGCCGCCACTGCCCAGCTCACGCCGGTCAGTACCGCCAGTACATTGGCGGCGAAGCTGCCCTGCAGCGACCACGGCTCAAGCACCAGCAGCAGTCCTGCAGCCGACAAGGCGACCGCAAGCCACTGCAGGCCGCGGATGCGCTCGCCGAGTGCCGGCCAGGCGATCAGCAGCGTCCAGAAGGGCATCGTATACACCAGCACCGCGGTCTTGCCCGCAGCCCCGGCGACCAGCGCCCAGGATACGAGGCCGTTGAAGGCGGCGGTTTGCCACAGGCCGAGCATGAAGACATGGCGCGGCGAGCGCAGCGCGAGGTTTTCGCTGCGCCAGGCGGCGATGGCGAACAGCAGCAGCGCGCCGGGTACCGTGCGCAGTGTCGCGTAATCCCAGGGGTCGGCGTAGCGCACGCCTTCCTTGAGGATCACCCAAGTGTAGCCCCAGACTGCGCAGAGCGCGACCAGCGCGAGGATGCCGGAGCGGGGCAAGGATGCCGGGGAGGGCATGTGCGCGGTCCTGATCGGGAAGTGTGTGACTGAAAGCAGTCGAGGGCCGCGGCATTATGCGTGAAAGCAGGGGACGGGGTCACGCGGGTTCCCGCGCTTGCGTACGGCGCAGGCAGCGAGGCACTCTATGTAGCGGATTTTTCGGGAATATCGCAGATGCGCGGGCGGCAGGGATTGTGCGTGCGCGCCATGTTCTAAAATAGACTCATGAATCCGGCGTTCGTCCACCTGCGATTGCACAGCGAGTACTCAATCGTCGATGGCATTGTGCGCGTCGACGAAGCGGTCGCCGCGGCGAAAGCGGACGGCATGCCGGCACTGGCGCTGACCGACCTGTCGAATGTCTTCGGCATGGTCAAGTTCTACAAGGAGGCGCGCAGCAGCGGCGTCAAGCCCATCATCGGCTGCGACCTCTGGCTCACCCATGAGGCCGACCGCGACAATCCGCACCGCCTGCTGTTGCTGGCGCAGAATTACGCCGGTTATCTGCACCTGTGCGAACTGCTGACCCGCGCCTACCGCAGCAACCAGTACCGCGGCCGGGCCGAGGTCATGAAATCCTGGCTTGCGGAGACCGGCACGGAAGGCCTGATCGCCCTGTCCGGCGCCCACCACGGCGAGGTCGGCCAGGCACTGGTCGCCGGCCGCCAGGACGAGGCGAAGCGCCTGGCGCGGGAATGGGCAGCGCTGTTTCCGGACCGTTACTACCTCGAGGTGCAGCGGCTGGGACACCAGGCAATGACCAGCGGCGCGGCCGCAGTGCCGGTTGAGACCCATGTCGCCCGGGCGCTGCAGCTCGCAGCCGAGCTCGGACTGCCCGCTGTTGCGACCCATCCGGTGCAGTTTCTCCGGCCCGGGGATTTCCGCGCCCACGAGGCGCGGGTGTGCATTTCCGAGGGCTATATCCTGTCCGACCAGCGCCGGCCGCGGCGCTTTGTCACCGAGCAGTATTTCAAGACCCAGGCCGAGATGGCCGAGCTCTTCGCCGATGTGCCGGAGGTGCTCGAGAACAGTGTTGAAATCGCGCGCCGCTGCACGCTGCAGCTCACGCTGGGCAAGAGCCGCCTGCCGCATTTCCCGACGCCCAATGAGGTCAGCCTCGAGGACTACCTGCGCCAGCGCGCGGGCGAGGGGCTGACGGCGCGGCTCGCCGGGCTTTACCCGGACGAAGCCGAGCGCAAGGCGCAGGAGCCGGCTTACCGCGAGCGGCTCGAGTTCGAGACGAAGACCATCGTGCAGATGGGCTTCCCGGGGTATTTCCTGATCGTCGCCGATTTCATCAACTGGGCGAAGAACAATGGCGTGCCGGTCGGCCCCGGCCGCGGCTCCGGCGCCGGTTCGCTGGTGGCCTACAGCCTGGGCATCACCGACCTCGATCCGCTGCGCTACAACCTGCTGTTCGAGCGCTTCCTGAATCCGGAGCGGGTGTCGATGCCCGATTTCGACATCGACTTCTGCCAGGACGGACGCGACCGCGTGATCGACTACGTCAAGTCGCGTTACGGCGCGGATTCGGTGTCCCAGATCGCGACTTTCGGCACCATGGCGGCCAAGGCGGTGGTGCGCGACGTCGGCCGCGTGCTCGACCTCGGCTACAACTTCTGCGACCAGCTGGCGAAGCTGATTCCCTTCCAGCCCGGCAAGCACATCACGCTCGAGGAGGCGCGCAAGATGGAGCCGCAGCTCGCCGAGCGCGAAAGGAACGAGGAGGAGGTCGCCGAGCTGCTGGAGCTGGCGGGCACGCTGGAGGGTTTGACCCGCAATGTCGGCATGCATGCCGGCGGCGTATTGATCGCTCCGGGGAAACTGACGGATTTCTGCCCGCTTTATGTCGCCGATGGCGCCAGCGCCGCGGTCAGCCAGTTCGACAAGGATGACGTCGAGTCGATCGGCCTGGTCAAGTTCGACTTCCTCGGGCTGACTACGCTGACCATCCTCGACTGGACGCTGAAGTACATCCGGCGGCTCGATCCGTCCTTGGATATCCGGCTCGACAAGCTGCCGCTCGACGACAAGGCCGCCTACGACATCTTCGCGAAAGCCAACACCTCCGCCGTATTCCAGTTTGAATCCCGCGGCATGCGCGACATGCTGAAAAGCGCGAAGCCCGACCGCTTCGGCGACATCATCGCGCTGGTGGCGCTGTACCGGCCGGGACCGATGGAGCTGATCCCGGAGTTCTGCGCGCGCAAGCACGGCAAGCGTTTCAGCTATCCCGATCCGCGGGTGGAGTCGATCCTCTCCGAGACCTACGCCATCATGGTCTACCAGGAGCAGGTGATGCAGATGGCGCAGATCATCGGCGGCTACAGCCTCGGCGGCGCCGACCTGCTGCGCCGGGCGATGGGCAAGAAGAAGCCCGAGGAAATGGCCGAACACCGGGGACTGTTCCGCGAAGGCGCGGCGAAGAACGGCCTCGACCAGCGCAAGGCCGACGAACTGTTCGACCTGATGGAGAAATTCGCCGGCTACGGCTTCAACAAGTCGCATGCCGCGGCCTACGCGCTGGTCGCCTACCAGACCGCCTACATGAAGGCGCACCATCCGGCGCCGTTCATGGCGGCCAACATGTCGGCGGTGATGAACGACACCGACAAGGTGCAGCAATTGGTCGACGACGCGCGGGACAACGGCCTCGAGGTGCTGGCGCCGGACATCAATTCCGGGGTGTACCGCTTCGAGCCGGTTGACGACAGGCGCATCCGCTACGGCCTCGGCGGCATCAAGGGCACGGGCGAGGGCGCGATCAACCATATCGTCGAGCTGCGTGAAGCGGGCGGACCCTACAGGGACCTTTTTGATTTCTGCCACCGTGTCGACAAGCGCCTGGTGAACCGCAGGGTGGTGGAGTCGCTGGTGCGCGCCGGCGCTTTCGACAGCGTCAACGACAACCGCGCGGAACTGATGGCCTGCGTCGGGCTGGCACTGGAATCGGCCGAGCAGGCGAGCCGTGCTGCCGCCCAGGTCAGCCTGTTCGGCGACGCCGTGGAGGCGCCGCGGATGGTGGCGCCGGCCAACGTGCCGCGCTGGAGCAAGAAGGAGCTGTTGCAGAACGAGAAACTCGCGCTGGGCTACTACCGCAGCGACCACCTGTTCAATGTCTACCGCGACGAGGTGCGGCGCATGGTCTCCAAGAAGCTGGGCGACCTGCAGTCCGCGGGCGACCTCGCCGGGCGCAGCGTCACCATCGCCGGCGTGGTGCTGTCGGTGCGCGTGCAGAACACCGCGAATGGCCGCATGGGGATCGTCACGCTGGCCGACGACAGCGGTAAACACGAAGTCGTGGTCTACCGCGAGGCCTTCGACCGCTTCCGCCACAAGCTGCGCGAGGACGAGCTGCTGCTGATCGAGGTGCGCGGGCGCCAGCGCTATCGCAGCGCGGAGGCTGAAGGCGAGAACGGCGGCGGCAACGGCGGCGACAATGCGCTGCGGCTGGAAGCGCTGAACATCCTTGACCTCAACGAGGCGCGCAACCGCTATGCCCGCGGCATCCGCCTGACCTGCAACGGCCAGTCCTCGGGCAGCAGGCTGAAGGAGCTGCTCGGCCCGCATCGCCAGGGCAACTGCCCGGTGGCCATCGACTACATGAGCAACGGCGCGCGCTGCGAGGTGAAGCTGGGGCCCGCCTGGCAGGTCAATATCAGTGACGACCTGCTGCGTGCCCTGGGTGAGTGGCTCAGGCCGGAAAACGTCAACATCGACTATGGCAACTCGGCTTAGCGGTTCCGCGGCGCTTGCCGCGACCCTGGCGCTGCTACTCCTCGCCGTTCCCGTCCGGGCCGGCGAAGTCGAGTGGAAAATGCTGGTCGACCAGGCCAACCTGCACCTGCAGCGCGGCAGCCTGCAGCAGGCCGAGCTGTTCGCGCGCGAAGCGATTGCGGAGGCCGGGCGCAGCTTCGGCCCCGGGCATCGCGCGGTGGACCAGAGCATCGCAACCCTGGGCCTGGTGCTGCGCTTCGCGCAGCGTTATCCGGAATCGGAGCGCGAGTTCCGCCGCGCGCTGGCAATGCGCGAGAAGGCGCTCGGGCCGCGTGACCCGCAGACTGCGATCCTGCTCAACAACCTGGCCGACGTGGTGCAGGCGCAGAAGAAGTTTGCCGAGGCGGAGAAGCTGCACCGCCGCGTGCTGGCGGTGTTCGAGAAGGCCTATGGCGATGACCCCAAGACCGCGGCGAGCCTGAACAATCTCGGGGCGGCGATCCAGGCGCAGGGGCGGCATGCGGAGGCCGAGCCGGTACTGCGCCGCTCGCTGGCGATGAAGGAGAAGACGCTGGGTCCGAACAGCCCCAGCGTCGCGCATACCCTCAACAACCTGGCGCGGGTGCTGGAGGCGCAGGGGCGCCGGGCGGAAGCGGAGAAGCTGCTAGCGCGGGCTGCGGCCATCCACCGCGGCACGCGCGGGCCAGGCAGTGGCTGATTTATAAGTATTTGATTATAAAAGTTATTCTGTATTTCTCACGGAAAAGCCGCTGAACTCGCCGGCGCTCTCAACACTATCGACGGCATCGACGCGGGCGGCCCGCGGACCGCGCCCGGCGCAGGCGATGATCTCGGCAACGCCTTCCGCGCTGCCCTGGACCACGGCTTCGACACTGCCATCGCTGCGGTTGCGCACCCAGCCGCGGATCCCCAGCACGCCGGCCTTGTAGGCAAGGTAGTTGCGGTAACCGACACCTTGCACCAGGCCGCGGATTTGCAGCTTTCGGGTCACCGTGTCAGTCATTGCCCGGTTGCCGCCTGCGGATGATGCGGCTGTTGCGATCGCCAAACGCGCGGAGTAGGCTGATGCCCGTTTGCTGCAGTCGATATAACCATAATTTTTACTGATTCCATGATCGGAGGAGCTTATGAAAGTATCATCAGTTGCAGTGGCGCTGGCAGCCACCCTGTTCGCCGCCGGTTGCGCTTCGACCGGCGGCAACCCCAATGTCGCCGAGGACAAGGTGGTTTACCACGTCAATGACTCCAAGGCACAGGCCGCCAATGCCCTGCGCAACATCGGCAACCATCTCGAGGTCAATCCCAGGGCGAAGATCGTCGTCGTGACCCATGCCGGAGGCGTCGACTTCCTGTTCGATGGCGCGCGGGATGCCAACGGCAATCCCTACAACATTCCGGTCGAGCAGCTGAAAAGCAAGGGCGTGCAGTTCGACGTCTGCGACATCACGCTGCGCAACCGCAAGCTGACGCGTTCGCGCTTCATTCCCGAGGCGAGTTTCGTGCCCTCCGGTGTCGCCGAGATCACCCGCCTCCAGCAGCGCGAGGGTTACGCCTACCTGCGTCCCTGAGCGACGTTCTTCAGGGCTGCCGCTGTCCGGCAGCGGCAGCCCTGCCCGCATCTGCCTGCACCTGTAAATCCGTAATTTCCCTTTTCGCAATCCGATGAACGCTTTCGCCAGGCACAGGGGCGACCTTTTTGGCGGCCTCACCGCCGCCATCGTGGCGCTGCCCCTGGCGCTGGCCTTCGGCGTCGCATCCGGTGCCGGCGCACTGGCGGGCCTCTGGGGCGCCATCCTGACCGGATTTTTCGCCGCGGTGTTCGGCGGCACGCGCCATCAGGTATCAGGGCCCACCGGGCCGATGACCGTGGTGATGGCACTGATCCTCACCGAACTCGGCGGCAATCTCGCGATGGCATTCACGGTGGTGATGCTCGCCGGGGCCTTCCAGATCCTGTTCGGGCTGCTCCGCTTCGGCCATTACATCAAGCTGGTGCCGCAGCCGGTGGTGTCCGGGTTCATGACCGGCATCGGGGTGATCATCATCATCCTGCAGTTTGCCCATGCGCTGGGCCACCAGCCGCCGCCCGGCGAGGTGGTGGAGAAACTGGCCGCGCTGCCGCCGATGCTGGCTGCACCGCTCTATCCCGCGCTGGCGCTGTGCGGGCTCTGCCTTGCGATCATGGCCTTCACGCCGGCACGAGTCGCCGCCGTGCTGCCGCCGCCCTTGATTGCGATTGTCGCCGGCACCGTTGTCGCGATGCTGTTCCTCCCCGGGGTGCCGAAGATCGGCGAGATCCCGACCGGACTGCCGCAGATCGTCGTTCCGGAAATGACGCTCGCGGACCTGCACATCATCCTGCGTTATGCGCTGATACTGGCCTTTCTCGGCGCGATCGACTCGCTGCTGACGTCGCTGATCGCGGACAGCGTGACCCGGACCCGCCATGATTCGAACCGTGAGCTGGTCGGGCAGGGTATCGGCAACATGGCCGCCGGACTGCTCGGAGGCATCGCCGGTGCCGGCGCGACCATGCGCACCCTGGTCAACATCCGTGCCGGCGCGACCTCCCGGCTTGCCGGTGCGATCCACGCCCTGGTGCTGCTCGCGGTGGTGCTCGGGTTCGGCGGCGTGGCCAGTCATGTCCCCTTCGCGGTCCTCGCCGGCATCCTGCTCAAGGTCGGCTACGACATCATCGACTGGCAGTGCCTGAGGCGCCTGCGCCACTCGCCGCGCGGCGACCTGGCGGTGATGTTCACCACGCTGGGAGCCACCGTGTTCATCGACCTGATGACGGCGGTGGCGGTGGGCGTGGTGATGGCCGCGCTGATATTTGTTGCCCGGACTGCCGAGGTGCAGACCGACAGCGCCCGCGTTTTTCGCGGATCCGGGGAGACCGCCGGCCTCGCCCCCGAGGAGGCTTCGATACTCGAGGCTGCCGGCGGCCGCATCGTGCTGTTCCATGTCGAAGGACCGCTGAGCTTTGCGTCGGCCCGCGACCTCTCGCGGCTGATGCAGTCCTCGGAGTCCCGAGATGCGCTGGTCATCGACCTCTCCGACGTGCCCTTCATCGACAGCAGCGCATCCATGGCCCTGGAGGAGGTGATCGTCGATGCCCGCGACGGCAATGATGCGGTCATACTCTGCGGCGTGCGGGAGCTGGTGCGCGCGGCCATGGAGCGCGCGGGCGTGCTGCGCCTGCTGGGGCCGCGGCAGCTCGCTGCCACGCGGCTGCAGGCGCTGCAGGCGGCGCGCGATTTCGTCAAAGGCAACGGCCGCCCTGCCGCGCAGGACTAACGCTGCAACGGGCTTGCCGCCAGCTCGCGGGCCTGCACCAGCGCCGCGGCGAGTTGCGGGTGCAGCCTGTCCCCGCCGAGCCTCTCCGAAAATCCCGAACGCCGGAACAGCGACATCGGCTGCTCACCCGCGCCGGATATCAGCAGCGTCTTGCCGTTTTTTGCGAGCTTGCGCTGCAGCGTGTCGAGGATGTCGAGTCCGGTGGTATCGACGTTCATGGTCTTCTGCATGTCGAGCACCAGCACACGGCAGGGGTCGGACGGTTCGGCGCGGGCGAGCAGCGGTTCCAGCTTGTTGGCCGAGCCGAAGAACAGCGAGCCGAACATCTCGTAGGCACGTACTGCCGGCGGCAGGCGATCGGCCGCAATCTCGGTGACGCCGGTCAGCGAGGAGACGCGGGTGATGAAGAGCAGGGCCGCCATCACCAGCCCGACCTCCACGGCCACGACCAGGTCGAAGACCACGGTCAGCACGAAGGTTGCGAGCAGGATCGCGCGGTAGTTCATCGTGTAGCGGCGCATCTCGCGGAAGTCGCCCCATTCACCCATTTTCCAGGCGACAACCACCAGGATCGCCGACAGCGCGGCGAGCGGCACGTGCTTCGCCAGCGGCGCGGCGACCAGGATCACGGCCAGCAGCGTCGCCGCGTGCACGATGCCGGATACCGGGCCGAAGGCGCCCATGCGCACGTTGGTGCTGGTGCGGGCGATGGCGCCGGTGGCACAGAAGCCGCCGAACAGCGGCGCCGCGATGTTGGCGAGGCCCTGGGCTACCAGTTCCTGGTTGGGGTCATGGCGGTCGTCGATCATGTTGTCGGCGACGGTGGCGGAGAGCAGCGATTCGATCGCGCCGAGCAGGGCGATGGCGATTGCCGGTGAGATCAGGTGGCGCACCTGGTCGATCGACAGCTCCGGGAATGCAAACGAAGGCAGGGTCTGCGGGATGCCGCCGAACTTGGAGCCTATGGTTTCCACCGGCAGGTTGAGCAGTGCGGCAATCAGCGTGCCGAAGACCAGCGCGACGATGGGGCTCGGCACCAGGCTCCAGCGTTTCGGCCAGAACACGATCAGGAGCAGGCAGGCGAGGGCAAGGCCGACGGCGATCCAGTTGATCGTGTGCAGCGCGTTCCACAAGACCGTGACCTGGGCGAAGAACTCCGCCGGCAACTGGCTGGTCTGCAGGCCGAAGAAATCCTTGACCTGGGACAGCAGGATCAGCACCGCGATGCCTTTGGTGAAACCGCTGATCACCGACACCGGGATGAAGCGGATCCAGGTGCCCATGCGCAGCAGGCCCATTGCCAGCAGCATCACGCCCGCCATCAGCGTGCAGATCAGCAGGTTGGCGACGCCGTACTGGACCACGATGCCGTAGACGATGACGATGAAGGCGCCGGTGGGGCCGCCGATCTGCACCCGCGAGCCGCCGAAGGCGGAGATGATGAAGCCGGCGATGATCGCGGTGTAGATGCCGGACTCCGGCGTCATGCCGGAGGCGATCGCGAAGGCGATGGCGAGCGGCAGGGCGAGCACGCCGACGGTGATGCCGGCGAGGATATCGATGCGCAGGCGAGCGGCGTCGTAGTCGCCGATGACATCGAGCAGGCGCGGCCGGAAACGGGGCAGTGCGGGCATCTTCAGTGCGGTCGCGCCCTGATCAGTTGCTGCGGTATTTCCGGATCATGTCTTCGTCGAGTTCGATGCCGAAACCGGGTCCTTCGGCGACCTGCATGATGCCATCGCGGATCGGCGGCCGGTTGATCCACATCAACTGCCAGACGGGATCGCGCGCCGGATCGGCGAAACACTCGGCATAGGTGCCGTGGGGCACGGCGGCGAGCAGGTGGCTGGCGATCTGCGCCTCCTCGTGGTGCGCCATCGCCACCCCCGCTGCGCGACAGAGGCCGGCGGCGCGCAGCCAGTCGGTGACGCCGCCGCCCTCGGAGGCATCGTAGTTGACGAGGTCGACCGCCTTCGCGTCGATCAGGCGGCGGATGGCATGGCTGGTGATCTCGCTCTGTCCCGCGGTGACCGGAATCGTGATGGCCTGGCGCACCCGCGCCATCTGCGCTGCATCGTCATACCAGTGGCAGGGTTCCTCGAACCAGCGGATGTCGTGCTTCTCGACCAGACGCGCAAAACGGATGGCATCCTCGGCGGACCAGCCGCGGTTGGCATCGACGCAGAGAATGAAGTCGTCACCGGCAGCCTTGCGCGCAACCGCGACGCGCTCGGCATCTTCCTCCGGCGACAGACCGCCGACCTTGAACTTGCATCCGGCCATGCCGGCGTTGCGGTAGGACTCGATTTCACGGCCGATGTCGGCGTGGGTCTTGCCGGGCATGTAATAACCGCCGATGGAAATGATCGGCAGCTCCCTGCGATAGCCGCCCGTGAGCTCGCGCACGCTCTTGCCGAGCGCGCGGCCGTTGAGATCCCAGATCGCGCAGTCGACGCAGGCGATGGCTTCGAGCAGCAGCTTGCGGTCACCGATGGTATGCGTCAGCGCGAACATGCGCTCCCAGGCCAGCTCCCGCTCGTATATACTTAAACCATTGATTTTATTGAATAATTCTCTTTCTATCAGGGCCGCGATGTGGAGGCCGTGGGCACGGTTGTCGCCGTTGTAGACATTGCTCACCAGTCCCTCGTCGGTGCGCAGCCGGGTGATCACGGTCGAGCGCTTGAGCACGCTGTAGGTGGATCCGCCGAAATTCCTCGACAGCGGGATATCGACGGCGATGGCTTCCACGGCGGTGATGCGCATGAGGCTCCTTCAGGCGAAGACGATGACGGTGCCAAGGACCAGGGCAAGGCCGGTGGCAACCAGGAATATGCGGCGGTCGCGTTTTGACCAGGGCGGCGAGTGCATGACGGTAGTCGCTCCCCAGTTGCGTTCTGATTCATCCTCGGCATCGAGGATCGCGGCGTCGATGGCGTGGCGGCTGACGCCGAAATCCGCGGCGAAGCTGTCGGGGTCGGTGATGGCGCCTGTCCTCGCGGCGAGCCGCATCGTCGCCGCCATCGAATCGAACTCCCGGGCGAGGCCGCGGGCCGGCAGCGTGTCCGCGCCCGGTCCCGGTTCCGGACGGGCATCGCCGGCACGCGACGCCGGCAGCGTGTCCATGAACAGGTCTGCGGTCGATTGCGGCGCCATCAGGGGCGGCGCGGGCTGCGGTGCGGGGATCGCGGTGGACAGGCCCTGCGCGCGGCAGGCGCGCAGGTCTGCGGCGAGTTCCGCGATGTCCGGGTAACGGTCGTCCGCGGATTTGGCCAGCGCCTTGGCAATGATCAGGTCGAGCATCGGCGGCAGTGCGGGATTGACCGAACTGGGCGGAGGCGGCGTGAAGTTGACGATCTGGAACATCAGCGAGTTGACGTCGACGCCGTTGAAGGGCGTCTGCCCGGTGACCATCTCGTAGATGATGACGCCCAGGGAAAAAGTGTCGGCGCGTCCGTCGGAGCGCTTTCCCAGCACCTGCTCCGGCGACAGGTAGCGCGGCGAGCCGAGCACGACGCCGGTCTGGGTGCGCACGTCCGCGGTGCGCATGCGGGCGATGCCGAAGTCGGTGATTTTCACCCGGCCGTCGCGCAGGATCATGATGTTCGCCGGCTTGATGTCGCGATGGACGACACCGTGCTCGTGGGCGTAGGCGAGCCCGTCGGCGACCTGGGCGGCGATTTCCAGCGCGCGGTCCGGCGTCAGCTCGCGCCCGATGATCAGGTCGCGCAGTTCGCGGCCCTCGAGGAACTCCATCGCCATGTAGGCCAGGTCGCCGCTGCGCCCGATGTCGTGGATGATGACGATGTTGGGATGGTTGAGGCCGCCGGCGGCACGCGCCTCGATGGTGAAGCGCTTCTCGTATTGCTCCATCTCGCCCGGATCGAGCGCCATGTTGATGGTCTTGATCGCCACCGTACGCTCGAGCATCGGGTCGACGGCGCGATAGACCACCCCCATCGCGCCGCGGCCGATTTCCGCGGTGACGTCGTAGCGGCCGATGCGGGAGGGCTGATCCATTGCCGTGCGCCGTGCTCAGCGGCCGCGGGCGACGCTGCGGTAGACCGGACCCCAGGTCGGATGGCCGGCCTCTGCCGCCGTCAGCGTGAACTTGGGGTCGGCGCTGAAGGCATTGTTGAATTCCTGGCGGCACTGCGCAATGCGGTCGGTAACGCAGTAAATGAACGCGAGGTACTTGTATGCCTGGGCCTGGTCGCTGCGCGAGGCAAGCCCGGTCGCCAGTGCCGACTGCAGGGAACGCTGTGCCTGGGCGTAGTTGCCGTCCTCGTACTGGCTGATGCCGGTTTTCAGGCGCGATTCCGCGCTGGGCAGCTGGGTCTCCTGTGCCTTCGCGCGCTCCTTGTCGAAGTCGAGCGCGTCAGTGACGCTCTTCACGCCTTTCTGCACCGTCTCGCAGCCGGCGAGCAGCGGCACCAGCAGCAGCAAAATGTGGATCAGACGCATGGTCTCCCCCTAACAGTCCGGTGAAAAAGTGATGCGCGAGCGCGTGGGGAGCGCAGCGACCAAGCGCACACGCGTACAAGTCATTGATTCAACGAGGGTCGAAAAATCTTGTGCGTCAGCGAGCAGCATCATTTTCGGGAATCTCGACAAACTGCTAACGGAACCGATGCCGGATTCTAATCTCTTCCCCGGACCGGACTTCCACCACCTGCAGGTACGAGGCAAAGCCCGGGTTGCGGACCTCGACCTTGTAGAGGCCGGGTTTGAGGGCGATGTCACGCAGCGGCGGTGACACGCCGTACTTGTTGCCATTGATGAATATTTCACCCCAGGGCAGGACGGCGAGGCGCAGGCTGCCGGTGGCGACTTCGGCTTCTGCCGGTGCCGGTTTTTTTGCCGGGCGCGGCGGAGCGGCGGGACGGGCTTCTACGACCGGTGCCGGCGGCTTCCCGGCAGCCGGCGGCGGGGCGGGCAGGGGGCGCGGCATGATGACCGTGGCCTCGGCCAGCTCGGCGCGTTTTTTCTCCCGTGCTTCCATGTCCTTGAGCAAAAGCCGCAGGCCGGTTGCGGCGATCAGGATCAGCGCCACTGCCAGCGCGGTCGCCAGCGGTGGACGGCGCGTGACGAAGGCGCGGGAGACATGCGCGGCATGGATGAAGCGGTGGAGCGCAGCCGCCGCATGGGCGGCCGCCGCACCGGGCAGGCGCCGCGGCGCGCGTTGCGGCGCCGGCGCGTTGCCCAGCGCATAGACCTCGTGCTCGCGCACGTGCTTGTCGGTGCGCGAGCCCTCAAAGGCGAAGAGCAGCGCGTAGTCCGGCGACAGCGCCGAGACCACCTCGTAGTAGGAGCGCGACACGAACACCTGGTTCATGCCGGCGAAGCTCATGATGCGCTGGGCGACGTTGATGCCGTCGCCGATGATGTTGGGCTGGCCGTTGATGTCGCGCACCAGGCGCACGGGACCGAGGTTGATGCCGGTGCGCAGCTGCAGCGTGTCATCCCCGCGCAGCGCGTCGCGCAGCGCGAGGCCGAGGAACAGCGCGTCCTCGGGGTCGCCGAGGAAACTGATTGCGGCGCCGTCGCCGGTGTCGAGGATGATGCGGTCCTTGGCCGGCACGTCGGCGAGCGCGCGGGCGAGCAGCGCATTGAACTGCTCCTTGACCCGCAGCTGCTCGGCCACCGACTTCTTCGAATACTCGACGATATCGATGAAGACGACGCTGCAGATGAAGGTGCGGTTGCCGTTGCTCATGGCCGGGGCGCCGGGATCGCCGAGGGTGTTATGCCTGCGCCTACTTGATGCGCATGCCCGGCTGGGCGCCGGAATCGGGCGACAGGATGTAGAGGCCGGGGGCCTCGCCGCTGGCGGCGAGCACCATGCCCTCCGACATGCCGAATTTCATCTTGCGCGGCGCGAGGTTGGCGACCATCACCGTCAGCCGTCCCTTGAGCTGTTCCGGATCGTAGGCCGACTTGATGCCGGCGAAGACCTGTTTCGTGCCGAGGCTGCCGACGTCCAGCGTCAGCTTCAGCAGCTTGTCGGCGCCTTCGACGTGTTCGGCATTGGCAATGCGCGCGACGCGCAGATCGATCTTGGTGAAGTCGTCGATCGAGATGGTTTCGGGTTGGGTGGCAGCTTTCACGGCGTTCTCCTGGTGCTGGGCATGGCGCTGCTGCGAATGCGGCGCCGCTGCGGCGGGTTTGAGGCTTTCCCGGTTGGCGGCGACGAGGGCTTCGATCTGCTTGGGGTCGATGCGGTTGGTCAGGTGCGAATAAGGATTAATCTTTTCCGGGTAAACGTTGTAGTCGCTCCAGATAAAGTCGCGTTCAAGCCCGAAGAACTCCTGAGCGACTTTTCGGGCGGTCGCGGGCAGTACTGGAGCAAGAAAAACGCTGAGCATCTTGAAGTCAAAGATGCACTTGCTGCAGATCGCCTGCAATAAGTCTCGTTGTGGTTCATCTTTGGCAAGAACCCATGGTTTTTTTAGATCGACATATTGATTGATGCCGTCAGCAATGCGCATGATTTCGCGCAGGGCCTTGCCGTATTCGCGTGCGTCGTACGCTTCGGCAATTGTTTTTGAGGCTTCAGCGCGTTCACCGACGGCTACGGGGTCGATTTTCGATAGCATTTGCGATGACGAAAGCCGGCCATCGAAGTGCTTGGTAAGAAAGGTTGCCGCGCGGCTGGCGATATTGACGTACTTGCCCACCAGATCGCTGTTGACCCGCGCCACGAAATCCTCGAGGTTGAGGTCGATGTCCTCCATCGTCGGTCCCAGCTTGGCGGCATAGTAGTAACGCAGCCATTCCGGATTCAGGCCCTGCCGGATATAACTTTCGGCGGTGATGAAGGTGCCGCGAGACTTCGACATCTTCTCGCCGTTGACGGTCAGGAAGCCGTGGGCGTAGATCCTCGTCGGCGTGCGGAAACCGGCATGCTTGAGCATCGCCGGCCAGAACAGCGCATGGAAGTAGAGGATGTCCTTGCCGATGAAGTGCACCAGTTCGGTGTCGCCGCCGGGGCGCAGGAAATCCTGCAGCAGTTTTTCGTCCAGGTTCTTGCTGCGCACATGGTGGGTGAAGCTGCCGAAATAACCCACCGGCGCATCCAGCCAGACATAGAAAAACTTCTTGCCGTCGGTGCCGGGGATCGCGAAACCGAAGTAGGGCGCGTCGCGCGAGATGTCCCAGTCCGACAGTTTCGAGTCGCCGGGCTCGCCCAGCCACTCCTTCATCTTGTTGGCGGCTTCCGGCTGCAGCGTGCCGGAGGTCTGGGTGAATTCGCGCAGGAAGGCCTCGCAG
This sequence comes from Burkholderiales bacterium, assembly GCA_019634975.1. Classification (GTDB taxonomy): domain Bacteria; phylum Pseudomonadota; class Gammaproteobacteria; order Burkholderiales; family SG8-41. Next base: position 39,063 of record JAHCAI010000010.1, on the reverse strand, counting down.
CGCGGGTCGGAAAGCTTGAAGAAGTAGTGTTCGGACTGACGGCGCTCGGGCTTGGCGCCCGATACCGTCGAGTAGGGGTTTTTCAGTTCGGTCGGCGCGTAGGTCGCCCCGCAGACTTCACAGGAGTCGCCGTACTGGTCCTTCGCGCCGCATTTCGGGCATTCACCCTTGATGTAGCGGTCGGGGAGGAACATCGCCTTGACCGGGTCGTAGAACTGCTCGACCGAGCGCACGGCGATCAGGTCCTGCGCTGTCAGCGCGCCGTAGATGGCCTCGCACAGCGCCCGGTTTTCGGGGGAGTTGGTGCTGTAGTAATTGTCGAAGCCGACGCCGAAACCGTCGAAGTCACGCTTGTGCTCCCGCCACACGCGTTCGATCAGACGCTCCGGCGTGATGCCCTCGGCATCCGCGCGCAGCATCACCGGCGTGCCGTGGGTGTCGTCGGCGCAGACATAGTGCACTTCATGTCCCTGCATGCGCTGGAACCGCACCCAGATGTCGGTCTGGATGTACTCGACCAGATGGCCGAGGTGGATGGCGCCGTTCGCATACGGCAGGGCGGAGGTGACCAGAATGCGGCGGGACATGGGTGGCGTTTTGGCGAGTGAAGCTAAAGGATTGAATTATAACAATAAACCTCCGACGGCCCGGTCTGCCGCAGTGGCGCCGCTGGTCCCCGCCGCGCTCGCGGCCGAAAAAACCTTTGCCGACATGGGGTTGTGGTTGGTCCGGGGTGACGATGTCGCTACAATCGCGGCCTCACCCCGCAATCCAACTGGAACCCGAAACATGGCCATTACCGATCAGGACGTCCAGGGCGCACTGAAGCAGCTCATCGACCCCAACACCAAGACCGACTATGTCACCGGCAAGGCCGCGAAGAACATCAAGGTCGACGGCAACAACGTTGCAGTGGACATCCTGCTGGGCTATCCGGCGAAGAGCCAGCTGGAGCCGATCCGCAGGCAGGTCGCCGAGGGGCTGAAGAAAATTCCCGGCGTCGGCAGTGTGACGGTCAACGTGGCGATGAAGATCGTGTCGCATGCCGTGCAGCGCGGCGTGAAGCTGGTGCCGGGCGTGAAGAACATCATCGCGGTGGCCTCGGGCAAGGGCGGCGTCGGCAAGAGCACCACTGCGGTGAACCTGGCGCTGGCGCTGGCCGCCGAGGGCGCGACCGTCGGCGTGCTCGATGCCGACATCTACGGGCCCTCGCAGCCGATGATGCTGGGCATCGCCGGCCGCCCGGAGTCGAAGGACGGCAAGATGCTGGAGCCGATGGAAGGCCACGGCCTGCAGGCGATGTCGATCGGCTTCCTGATCGACACCGAGACGCCGATGGTCTGGCGCGGCCCGATGGTGACCCAGGCGCTCGAGCAGCTGCTCAACGAGACCCGCTGGCGGGAGATCGACTACCTGGTGGTCGACCTGCCGCCGGGCACCGGCGACATCCAGCTCACGCTCGCCCAGCGCGTGCCGGTCACCGGCGCGGTGATCGTCACCACGCCCCAGGACATCGCGCTGATCGACGCGCGCAAGGGGCTGAAAATGTTCGAGAAGGTGGGCATTCCCATACTCGGCATCGTCGAGAACATGTCGATCCACATCTGCTCGAAGTGCGGCCATGAGGAGCACATTTTCGGCGAGGGCGGAGGCGCGAAAATGGGCGCGGACTACGATGTGGAAATGCTCGGTTCGCTGCCGCTCGACATCAACATCCGCAGGCAGGCGGATTCCGGGAAGCCGACGGTGGTCGTCGATCCCGAGGGCCGCGTTGCCGAGATCTACCGCCAGATCGCGCGCCGGGTCGCGGTGAAGATCGCCGAGAAGCAGCAGGACCACTCGGCGGCCTTCCCGAAGATCGTCGTCAAGAACACCTGATCGCCGGGCCGCACCGGAAAACCCTTCCGCTGGCGCGGAATTCCGTCTTAAGATAGGCACACCATGCGCTTCCGTTTTCCGGTCATCATCATCGACGAGGATTTCCGCTCGGAGAACACCAGCGGCCTCGGCATCCGCGCACTGGCCAAGGCGCTGGAGGACGAAGGGCTCGAGGTGCTGGGCGTCACCAGCTACGGCGACCTGTCGTCCTTCGCCCAGCAGCAGTCGCGCGCCTCGGCTTTCATCCTCTCGGTCGACGACGACGATTTCTCGCCGCAGGAGCTGGAGTCGACGATCGGCGAGTTGCGCACCTTCGTCAAGGCGATCCGCTTCCGCAACGCCGAGATTCCGATTTTCCTCTACGGCGAAACCCAGACCTCGCGGCACATTCCCAATGACGTGCTGCGCGAGCTGCATGGTTTCATCCACATGTTCGAGGACACGCCGGAGTTCGTCGCACGCTACATCGTGCGCGAGTCGAAGGCCTACACCGACAGCCTGGCGCCGCCGTTTTTCCGGGCCCTGACCCATTACGCGCAGGACGGATCCTATTCCTGGCACTGCCCGGGGCATTCCGGCGGCGTTGCCTTCCTGAAGAGCCCGGTGGGGCAGATGTTCCACCAGTTCTTCGGCGAGAACATGCTGCGCGCCGACGTCTGCAACGCCGTCGACGAACTGGGCCAGCTCCTCGACCATTCGGGTCCGGTGGCGGCTTCCGAGCGCAATGCCGCGCGCATCTTCAACTGCGACCACCTGTTCTTTGTCACCAACGGCACCTCGACCTCGAACAAGATGGTGTGGAACTCGACGGTGGCGCCGGGCGACGTGGTGATCGTTGACCGCAACTGCCACAAATCGATCCTGCACGCGATCACGATGACCGGCGCGGTGCCGGTGTTCCTGACGCCGACGCGCAACCATTTCGGCATCATCGGCCCGATCCCGCTGGAGGAGTTTCGCTGGGAGAACATCGAAAAGAAGATCCGCGCCAACCCCTTCGCGGCGAAGTCGCTGTCGAAATCCAGGCCGCGCATCCTGACCATCACCCAGAGCACCTACGACGGCATCGTCTACAACGTCGACACCATCAAGGAGATGCTCGACGGCAAGATCGACACGCTGCACTTCGACGAAGCGTGGCTGCCGCACGCGACCTTCCACAAGTTCTACCACGGCATGCATGCCATCGGCCGCGACCGGCCGCGGACGAAGGAGTCACTGGTGTTCTCGACGCAGTCGACGCACAAGCTGCTGGCCGGCCTGTCGCAGGCCTCGCAGATCCTGGTGCAGGACAGCGAGTCGCGGAAACTCAACTACGACACCTTCAACGAAGCCTACCTGATGCACACTTCGACCAGCCCGCAGTACGCGATCATCGCGTCCTGCGACGTGGCCGCGGCGATGATGGAGCCGCCCGGGGGCACCGCGTTGGTGGAGGAGTCGATCATGGAGGCGCTCGATTTCCGCCGCGCGATGCGCAAGGTGGATGCGGAATTCGGCAAGGACTGGTGGTTCAAGGTGTGGGGGCCGGAGCGGCTGTCGGCGGAAGGCATGGGCAACCGCGACGACTGGATGCTGCGGCCCTCGGAGCGCTGGCACGGCTTCGGCAACCTCGCGCCGGGCTTCAACATGCTCGACCCGATCAAGGCGACGGTGATTACCCCCGGCCTCGACGTCAGCGGCAAGTTCGCGAAGAGCGGGATCCCCGCGGCGGTGGTGACCAAGTACCTTGCCGAGCACGGCATCATCGTCGAGAAGACGGGGCTTTATTCCTTCTTCATCATGTTCACCATCGGCATCACCAAGGGCCGCTGGAACACGATGGTCACCGAGCTGCAGCAGTTCAAGGACGACTACGACAACAACCGTCCGCTGTGGCGGGTGCTGCCGGAGTTCCTCACCAAGCATCCGCGCTACGAGAAGATCGGCCTGAAGGACCTCTGCGACCAGATCCACGGCGTCTATCGCGCCAACGACATCGCGCGCCTGACGACCGAGATGTACCTCTCCGACATGCAGCCGGCGATGCCCCCGGGCGAGGCCTGGGCGCGCATGGCCCACCGCAAGATCGAACGCGTCGAGATCGACAAGCTCGAGGGGCGGGTCACCAGCGTGCTGCTGACGCCTTATCCGCCGGGCATACCGCTGCTGATCCCGGGCGAGCGCTTCAATGCCACGATCGTGCGCTACCTGCAGTTCGCGCGCATGTTCAACCAGCAGTTCCCCGGCTTCGACACCGATATCCACGGGCTGGTGGCGGAAGGCCATGGTGACCAGCTTCGCTACTACGTTGATTGTGTTACTGGCGAATCAATGTAAGTATTTGTTTTTATTGAAAAATTTTACTTTTTCCGGGGCGGGAGCCTGGCGCATCGGGAGGGCAGGCGATGCAGCCGCTGGCGCATGAAGCGCTGCCCGTCAGCAGCCTTGACGGCATATTGTGGCCGGCACTGCCCGGTGGTGAAGGCGCGCGCATGCTGGCGCTGCAGTTCCAGCTCGCGCAAAGCGAACGCTGGCCGGCGCAGATGCTGCGCGCGGCGCAATTTGCGCAACTGACGCTGCTGCTGCGCCACGCCAGGGCAAGCGTGCCGTTCTACCGCGAACGTCTCGCGGGACTCGATCTCTCGGGGCCGCTCACACCGGAGGCATTTTCCGCGCTGCCCCTGCTGCGGCGACAGGATCTGCAGGATCGCTTCGCCGATCTGTGCAGTACCGCGGTGCCGCCGGACCACGGGCAGGTGCACGAGGGACAGACTTCCGGCTCCACGGGGCGTCCGGTCCGCTTTCGCGCCACGGAACTCAATGGACTCTACTGGCGAAGCTTCACCCTGCGTGACCACCTCTGGCATCACCGCGACTTTTCCGGAAAGCTCGCCGTTGTTCGCGGCCGGGTGAAATCCGGGGAGAGCCCGGGCTGGGGGCCTTCCACTGACACGGCCTTCCGCACCGGACCCTCGGTGACGCGCGGCGTCGACTGCACGGTTGCCGAGCAGGCACAGTGGCTGGCGCGCGAGAAGCCGCAGTACCTGCTGACGCTGCCGGCCAATGCCGGGGCGCTTGCGAACCATTGCGCGGCGCGCGGCATCCGGTTTCCGGGGCTGCGCGAGTTGCGCACCTATGGCGAGTCGCTGCCCCCTGACTTGCGATCCCAGGTCATGTCCGCCTGGGGCGTGCCGCTGACCGACCTCTACTCCTGCAGCGAGCTCGGCTATCTTGCCCTGCAGTGCCCCGGGCGGGAGCACTACCACGTGCAGGCGGAGGGCGTTTACCTGGAACTGCTGGATGCGGAGGGAAATCATTGCGCGCCCGGTGAGTCGGGGCGGGTGGTGGTGACGTCATTGCACAATTTCGCGATGCCCCTGATCCGCTACGATCTCGGCGATTACGCCGAGGCCGGAGAGGATTGCTCCTGCGGGCGCAGCCTTCCGGTGATCCGCCGCATCCTCGGCCGCGTCCGCAACATGCTGCGGCTGCCCGGCGGCGGACTGCGCTCGCCGCGCTTCGGCGAGGCGCAGTTCGCCGCAATCGCGCCGGTGCGCCAGTTCCAGGTGGTGCAGCGCAGCCTCGAGGACATCGAGGTGCTGCTGGTCGTTGCGCGCGCGCTGACCGCGGCGGAGGAGTCGGCCCTGCGCGAGCTGATCCTGCGCAACCTCGGGCATCCGTTCAGCGTGCGCTTTTCCTACCGTGATGACATTCCGCGCACGGCCAGCGGCAAGTACGAGGAGTTCCGTTCCGAGGTTTCCGCGTGACGGGCTTCCCGCATGTGCCGCGCTCGGCCTGCTCCGGCATCGCCTGGCCTGCACCCACCGGAGAGCCGGCATCGCGCATGCTGGCGCTGCAGTACCAGCTCGATCAGACGCAGTGGTGGCCCGGGGAGCGGCTGCAGGCATTGCAGCTCGCGCAGTTCAGCCAGGTGTTCCGCCATGCAGTGGCGACGGTGCCGTATTACCGGGAACGCTTCGCGCCCTGGTCCCCCGGCACGATGACCTGGGCGCGCTACCGGGAATTGCCCTTGACCACGCGCCGCGACATCCAGCTGGCGGGCGATGCGCTGCACAGCACGGCACCGCCGCAGTCGCACGGTCCCGGCGTGACGACACAATCCTCGGGATCGACAGGCAGCCCGATCATCACGCCCGGCACTGCCTGGACGCAGGTGCTGTGGCAGGCTTTCCTGCTGCGCGATCATCTCTGGCATGGCCGCGATCTGCGCGGCAAGCTGGCAGCCATCCGCAGCAAGACCGAGGATGCCGGGTTCGCCGACTGGGGGCCGGCGACGTCCGCCTTCGTTACCGGTCCCTCGGTCGTGCGCAGCCTCGTCATCGACATCGACGAGCAGCTGCGCTGGCTGCAGTCGGAGAATCCGGATTACCTGCTGACCTTCGCCACCAACCTGCGCGCGCTGGCGCAGCGCGGCCTCGAACTCGGCGTGCGCCTGCCGCGCCTTAGACAGGCGCGCACCTACGGCGAGACCCTGCTGCCCGATACCCGGGCGCTGGTGCGTGATGCCTGGGGCGTCGAAATCGCGGACAGCTACAGCTCCGAGGAACTGGGCTATATTGCTCTGCAATGCCCGGAGAGGGAGTGTTATCACGTTCTGGCAGAGAACCTGATCGTCGAAGTACTCGACGAGGCGGGGGCGCCCTGCGCGGCGGGGGAAGTCGGGCAGGTCGTGGTCTCGACCTTGCACAATTTCGCGATGCCGCTGCTGCGCTACGCCAGTGGCGACTATGCCGAGGTCGGCGAGTCCTGCGCCTGCGGGCGCGGCCTGCCGGTGCTGACGCGCATCGCCGGACGGCAGCGCAACATGCTGCGGCGTCCTGACGGCGTGCGCTACTGGCCGAGTTTTCCGTGGGAAGCCTGGCGCCATGCGGCGCCTGTGCTGCAGATCCAGCTGGTGCAGGACGCGATCGACCACATCGAGGCGCGGGTGGTGATGCCGCGGGATTTCGAGGGGGAAGAACGCACGCGTCTCGAGCAGGCGCTGATCAAGGCACTGGATTATCCGTTCCGGATGACCATCAGTCGCGTCGATTCAATACCGCGCGGTGCGGGGCAGAAATACGAGGACTTCGTCTCTCTGCTCGAATGATCCGGATGCCGCGCAGCCGAAAGGATTATGTCCTTGCGGCCGGCACGCGGTCATGGATTTCAAAGCGGTAATCGTGGGCATGACGCTCATCCCTGCCGAACTGCTCCGTGCTGACCAGAGTCCATTGCGCCGGATCGAGCTCGGGCATGCGCGTGTCCCCGGCCGGTTCGGCATCGACTACCGTCAGGTAGATGCGGTCGGCCCTGGGCATGGCGGCGCGGTAGAGTTCGCCGCCGCCGATCACGAAGATTTCCGGATCGCCGGCGCAGCGGGCGAGGGCGTCCTCCAGTGAATGCGCGATGACTGCTCCCGGCACGGCGTAATCCTGCTGCCGCGTGACGATCACCGTGGTGCGTCCCGGCAGCAGGCGGCCGATCGACTCGTAGGTCTTGCGGCCCATCACCATGTGATGGCCCATGGTTACCCGCTTGAAGAGTTGCAGTTCCCTCGGCAGGTGCCAGGGAATTTTGCCGTCGGCGCCGATGACGCGGTTTTTCGCCATCGCGACGATCAGCGACAGGCGCGGCTTTTGCGGGGCATTCATCGGCTCAGACCGCCACGGGAGCCTTGATTGCCGGATGCGGATCGTAGCCTTCCAGCGTGAAGTCCTCGTATTTGAACGCGAACAGGTCTTTCACCGCGGGATTCAGTTTCATCTTCGGCAGCGGCCGCGGTTGGCGTGACAGCTGTTCCTTCACCTGGTCAAGATGATTCAGGTAGATGTGGGTGTCGCCGAAAGTGTGCACGAAGTCGCCGGGCTTGAGGCCCGTGACCTGGGCGATCATCAGCGTCAGCAGCGCGTAGGAGGCGATGTTGAAGGGCACACCGAGGAACATGTCGGCGCTGCGCTGGTAGAGCTGGCAGGACAGTTTCCCGTCGGCGACGTAGAACTGGAAAAAGGCATGGCAGGGCATCAGCGCCATGCGGTCGAGATCGGCGACGTTCCAGGCCGAGACGATCATGCGCCGCGAATCCGGATTCTTTTGCAGTTGCTCCAATACCTGCGCAATCTGGTCTATGTGGCGGCCGTCCGCCGCCGGCCAGGAACGCCACTGGTAACCGTAGACCGGGCCGAGGTCGCCGTCGGCGCGTGCCCATTCGTTCCAGATGGACACGCCGTTGTCCTGCAGGTATTTGACGTTGGTGTCGCCTTTGAGGAACCACAGCAGCTCATGGATGATCGACTTCAGGTGCACCTTCTTGGTGGTCACCAGCGGGAAGCCGGCTTGGAGGTCGAAACGCAGCTGCGCGCCGAAAACGGAGATCGTGCCGGTGCCGGTGCGGTCGGTCTTGCGGGTGCCGTGTTCGAGCACGTGGCGCAGCAGGTCGAGGTAGGGGCGCATCGGGTTCAGTGGGCAGAGGATTGCGTCCCGGAGGATTTTAACAGGCCCTTTATAATCCTCGGGACTCAAACACGGGAACAAAGACCATGCTGGCCAAGCTGCAATCCCGCGCCGGACTGCCGTCCGCGCGCGAACTGGGCAAAATCCGCCACCTGCTGGTGGTCGCGCCTTCCGGCACTGCGCTGTCGGCGCTGCCGCTTAACGGCGCGCTCGAAAAGGCGCTGGCGCGCCGTCGCAAGAAACCGGTCGACCTCGCGAAGGGTGCGGTCAGCGCCGAGACCGCCGACGGTACACTGGTGCTGTGGGTGACGCCGGATCCGAGGCAATCCGCCTTCGAGCAGCACACGCTGCTGCGCAAGGCACTGGCCCCCCTGCTTGCCGAGCAGCCGGAAGCGCTGCATGTGGCCGTTGCCGGGGCGACGGGCGCCCGCCAGGCGCTGGCCGAGCGTGCCGCATTTGTGGCCTGGATCAATGGCGTGCCATTGCCGAACCGCAAGAAGGATTCCACGGCCAAACCCCTGAAAACCCTCGAGCTGTGGGGTTGCCGCGCGGCAGACGGCTTTGCCGCGACGCGCGCGGTCGCCGAGGGCAATGTGCTTTGCCGCAGGCTGACGGTACTGCCGCCGAACGAACTCACGCCCGGCGCTTACCGCAAACGCATTGCGGAGCTGGCGCGTGCGCAGGGCTGGACGCGCGAGGAATTCGATTTCAGGCGCCTGAAGAAAATGGGTGCCGGCGCCTTCTGCGCGGTGGCCCAGGGCAGCGATGAACGGGACGCCGCGATCGTGCGCCTGCGCTACCGGCCGCGCGGCGCGAAGAAGACCGTTGCGCTGGTGGGCAAGGGCATCTGTTTCGACACCGGCGGCCACAACCTGAAGCCGGCGCGCTACATGATGGGCATGCACGAGGACATGAACGGTTCGGCGGTGGCGCTGGGCATCCTGACGGCGGCGACTGCGGCCAAACTCAAGATCAACATCGATTGCTGGCTGGCGCTGGCGCAGAACCACCTGGGCCCGCGGGCGTACAAGCAAAATGACATTGTTACCGCGCTCGACGGCACCACCATCGAGGTCGTGCATACCGACGCCGAGGGGCGGATGGTGCTGGCCGACACGCTGACGCTGGCGGCGCGGGCGAAACCGGGACTGATCGTCGATTTCGCGACGCTGACAGGCTCGATGCATGTTGCCGTCGGTACGCGTTACAGCGGCATCTTCGCCACCGGCGATGATATTGCCGACAAGGCCTTGCGTGCGGGCGTGCAGGCCGGCGAGCGGCTGTGCCGCTTCCCGATGGACGAGGATTACGACAGCGCGCTCGACAGCGCGGTGGCCGACGTCAAGCAGTGCACGCTGGACGGCGAGGCCGACCATATCCTGGCGGCCAGGCTGCTGCAGCGCTTTACGCACAAGACGCCGTGGATCCACATGGACCTGTCGGCCCACGGCTGCAAGGGCGGGCTCGGGGCGGTAGCGACCGACTGCACCGGTTTCGGCGTGGCCTGGGGGCTGGAGTTCCTGCGCAGGTATTAACCGCGCTATCCCCGTTTTTTATCCCAGACATAACGCACCAGCCGCTGCCAGCGGTTCTGCGGCTGCTTCAGCGCGTTCGGTGCATGCCGGACCTGGTCGCGGGCATGACTCTGCTTCACCAGTTCGTGCAGTTCGCGCATGTTGAGGCCGCCGGGGCCTTTGATCTTGTCGGGATCGGGTTTTTCACTCATGGCTGCGCTCGGGAAGGGTGGCGGCTGTGTTAAACTTCGTGCTTGATTTTAATGGAGTTTTTACCTCATGTCGGGCAGCACGCTGGGTACCCTGTTCTGCGTCACTTCCTTCGGCGAATCGCACGGGCCGGCGATCGGCTGCGTGGTCGACGGCTGCCCGCCGGGACTGGCGCTTTCCGAAGCCGACATCCAGCTCGAGCTCGACCGCCGCAAGCCCGGCACTTCGCGCCATGTCACGCAGCGCCGCGAGGAGGACAAGGTTGAAATTCTTTCGGGCATGTTCGAAGGCAAGACCACCGGCACGCCGATCGGCCTGCTGATCCGCAACACCGACCAGCGGAGCAAGGATTACTCCAAGATCAAGGACCTGTTCCGGCCCGGCCATGCCGACTACACCTACTGGCAGAAATACGGCATCCGCGACTACCGCGGCGGCGGCCGCCAGTCAGCGCGCGAAACCGCGGTGCGCGTGGCTGCGGGCGCCATTGCCAAGAAGTGGCTCAAAGAAAAATACGGCACGGTGATCCGCGGCTACATGTCGCAACTGGGGCCGGTCGAGATTCCTTTTGTCACTTGGGACGAAGTCGGTAATAACCCGTTTTTCGCGCCGAACGCCGGCATCGTTGCCGAACTCGAAACCTTCATGGACAAACTGCGCAAATCCGGGGATTCGGTCGGCGCAAAAATCACGACCATTGCCAGCAGTGTGCCGGTTGGCCTCGGCGAGCCGGTCTACGACAAGCTCGATGCCGACATCGCCTACAACATGATGAGCATCAACGCGGTGAAGGGCGTCGAGATCGGCGCCGGTTTCGCGGCGGTCAGCCAGCGCGGCACCGAACACTCGGATGAAATGACGCCGCAGGGCTTTGTCAGCAATAACGCCGGCGGCGTGCTGGGCGGCATTTCGACCGGGCAGGACATCATCGTCAATGTCGCGGTGAAGCCGACCTCGAGCATCCGCCTCGCGCGGCACACCGTCGACACCACGGGCCAGGCCGCGTTGATCGAAACCCACGGCCGCCACGATCCCTGTGTCGGTATACGTGCGACGCCGATCTGCGAGGCCATGCTGGCGCTGACACTGATCGATCACGCGCTGCGCCATCGTGCGCAGAACGCCGACGTGAATACGGGCACGCCGGTGATTGCCGCACAGGCGCCGGCGGGTGTCGTCGAGAAACTGCGGGCGGCCGCTGCGGCGGAAAACCCGGATCCCGACGAAGCCTGAGCACCACTTAAATAATTGTTTAAAAACAGATACTTATAGATTCCGTGCGCGGCGCGCGCGGCACCGCCCGTGGCCCGGTCGATCCATCTCAATCTCTCCGCGTTCTACTTTTTCTACTTCGCCTACCTCGGCGCCTTCGCGCCGTTTTTTGCCCTCTACCTGAACAGCGTCGGCATGAACGCCGTCGAGATCGGCGTGCTGATGGCGCTGCCGCAGTTGACCCGCATCGTCGCGCCGCACCTGTGGGGCTGGCTCGCCGACCACACGGGGCGGCGTATTGCCATCGTGCGTGCCTCGGGCGCGGCCGGCATGGTGGTATTCCTTGGCGTGTTCGCCGGCGACAGTTTCTGGCTGCTGTTCGCTGTGCTGTTCGCGATGATGTTTTTCTGGAGCGCGGCACTGCCGCTGGTGGAGGCGACCACGCTGTCGCATCTCGGCGAGGAGACCGCGCGCTACGGCCGCATCCGGGTCTGGGGGTCGGTGGGCTTCATCGCCGCGGTGGTGGCGGTCGGCTATCTGATTGATGCCACCGGCCCGCGCGCGGTGCTGTGGGTGATCGCGGCGCTGATGGCGACCATGCTGCTGCTGACCACGACGCTGGCCGAGTCGAAGGCGGAATCCCACCCCGGCGACGAGCTGCCGGTGTGGCACATCGTGCGCCGCCCGGAGGTCATTGCGATCATTGCGGCCTCGGCGCTGATGGCGGCGGCTCATGGCCCGTACTACACCTTCTATACCATCCACCTGGTTGACCATGGCTACAGCAAGTCGGCGGCGGGCTGGCTGTGGGCGCTCGGCGTGGTCTGCGAGATCGGCATTTTCATCTGGATGTCGCGGCTCTACCGCGCTTATTCGCTGCGCGCGATCCTGATCGCCAGCACGCTGCTCGCGGCGCTGCGTTTTGTCGTCATCGGCTGGGCGGCGGACAGCTTCGTGCTGCTGCTCGCGGCGCAGACGCTGCACGCGGCAAGTTTCGGCTCCTTCCACGCTGCGGCGATCGGGGTCGTGCACCGGCTGTTCCGCGGCCGCCACCAGGCGCGGGGCCAGGCGATCTACGGCAGCCTGGCCTACGGCCTGGGCGGCACGGTCGGCGGCCTTGCCAGCGGTTATGCCTGGAGCGGACTGGGGGCGGGGCTGACCTTCACGCTGGCGGGCCTGTGCGCGCTGCTGGCGGCGGCCGTGCTGTGGCGCTGGCTGCGCTCGGCGTGAATTCCCGCCGAGCGGGGGAGGACCCCGCTGTGAGATAATCCAAGGTTTCCGTAGCTTGGACTTCACGACGGTATTTCCATGGCTGGCAAAACGCTTTACGACAAACTCTGGGATAGCCATCTCGTCCGCACCGAGGCGGACGGCACGGCGCTGATCTACATCGACCGCCACCTGGTGCACGAAGTCACCAGCCCGCAGGCCTACGAGGGACTCAAGCTCGCCGGCCGCAAGGTCTGGCGCACCGATTCCGTGGTGGCCACGGCCGACCACAACACCCCGACCCGCAACTGGGACAAGGGCCTTGCCGGGATCACCGACCCGGTGTCGCGGCTGCAGGTCGAGACGCTCGACAAGAACATCAAGGAATTCAAGGCCAAGGTCTACTTCCCCTTCCTCGACAAGCGCCAGGGCATCGTGCATGTGATCGGACCGGAGAACGGCGCGACACTGCCGGGGATGACCGTGGTCTGCGGCGATTCGCACACCAGCACCCATGGCGCTTTCGGCGCGCTGGCCTTCGGCATCGGCACCAGCGAGGTCGAGCATGTGCTGGCCACGCAGTGCATGGTCATGAAGAAGTACAAGAACATGAACATCGCCGTCGAGGGCGAACTCGGCTTCGGCGTCACTGCCAAGGACATCGCGCTGGCCGTGATCGGCAAGATCGGTACCGCCGGCGGCACCGGCCATGCGATCGAATTCACCGGCAGCGCGATCCGCGCCCTGTCGATGGAGGGGCGCATGACCCTCTGCAACATGGCGATCGAGGCCGGCGCGCGCACCGGCATGGTCGCGGTTGACGACAAGACCATCGAATACTGCAGGGGGCGCATGTTCTCGCCGACCGGCGCGATGTGGGACAGGGCCGTGGCTTACTGGCGCACGCTGGTCAGCGATCCGGACGCGAAGTTCGATACCGTGGTGACGCTGCGGGCGGAAGACATCCAGCCGCAGGTGACCTGGGGCACATCGCCGGAGATGGTGACGACGGTCGACGGCAGGGTGCCGGATCCCGCGCGGGAAACCAATCCGGTGAAGCGTGACGGCTATGCGCGGGCGCTGCAGTACATGGACCTCAAGCCCAATACGCCGATCACCGAAATCCGCATCGACAAGGTGTTCATCGGTGCCTGCACCAACTCGCGCATCGAGGACATCCGCGCCGCGGCAGCCGTGGCGAAGGGGCGCAAGGTCGCGGGCAACGTGAAGCTGGCGATGGTGGTGCCCGGCTCCGGGCAGGTGAAGGCGCAGGCCGAGCAGGAAGGGCTCGACAGGATTCTCGTCGAGGCGGGATTCGAGTGGCGCGAGCCGGGCTGCTCGATGTGCCTCGGCATGAACGAGGACCAGCTGAGCCCGGGCGAGCGCTGTGCCTCGACTTCGAACCGCAACTTCGAGGGCCGCCAGGGGCCCGGAGGCAGGACCCATCTGGTGAGCCCCGCGATGGCCGCTGCCGCGGCGGTTGCCGGACATTTTGTCGATGTACGTGAAATGAACTGATTTTCCGGAAGGAGATGCTCATGAAACGCGTGATCATGCTGATGGTGGCAATGCTGGTGCTGGCGGGCTGCAATACCGTGGCCGGCGTGGGCAAGGACGTGGAGAGGGCGGGCGAGGCGATCCAGAGGTCGACGAAGTAGCATGGAAAAGTTCATCCGCAAGGAGGGGCTGGTAGCGCCGCTCGACCGGGCCAACGTCGATACCGACGCGATCATCCCCAAGCAGTTCCTGAAGTCGATCAAGCGGACCGGCTTCGGGCCGAACCTGTTCGACGAATGGCGCTACCTCGACCGCGGCGAGCCGGACTCCGACAATACCGGCCGCCCGCTGAACAAGGATTTCGTGCTCAACAGGAGCCGGTTCATCGGTGCGACCGTGCTGCTCGCGCGGGAAAATTTCGGCTGCGGGTCCTCACGCGAGCACGCGCCCTGGGCGCTGCTGCAGTTCGGCATCCAGACCATCATTGCGCCGAGCTTTGCCGATATCTTCTACAACAACAGCCTGAAGAACGGACTGTTGCTGATCAGACTCGATGCGAAGATCGTCGATCAACTGTTCCGCGAAACCGAGGCGAACGAGGGTTATCGCCTGGCCATCGATCTCGAGCAGCAGACGGTGACGACACCGTCGGGCGAGACCTTCAGGTTCGACATCGACCCGCACCGCAAGCATTGCATGCTCAACGGCCTTGACGACATCGGCCTGACGCTGGGCCATGCCGACGAGATCCGCGCCTTCGAGGCGAAGCACAAGGCGGCCCAGCCCTGGCTGTTCGCCTGATCCACACCCCGTTCGAACGGAATCACGATGAAGATTGCAGTTCTTGCAGGTGACGGCATCGGTCCCGAGATCGTCGGCCAGGCGCTGAAGGTGCTGCGCCGGCTGGCGGAAGACGGCCTCAGGCTCGAAATGGAAGAGGCGCCCTTCGGCGGCGCCGGTTTCGACGCGCACGGCGATCCGCTGCCGCAGCCGACGCTGAAGCTGGCGAAGGAAGCCGACGCCGTGCTCTGCGGCGCGGTCGGCGGGCCGAAATACGACGCGCTGCCGCGGCCGCAGCGCCCGGAGCAGGGCATCCTGCGCATCCGCAAGGAGCTGGGGCTGTTTGCCAACCTGCGACCGGCCGTGCTGTATCCGGAACTGGTGCATGCATCGACGCTGAAGCCGGAAGTGGTATCCGGCCTCGACCTGATGATCATCCGCGAGCTGACCGGCGACATCTATTTCGGCGAGCCGCGCGGCCGCCGCGACAACGCGCGCGGCGAGAAGGAAGGCTACGACACGATGCTCTATTCGGAGCCGGAGATCCGCCGCATCGCCGAAGTCGGCTTCCAGACCGCGATGAAGCGCGGCAAAAAACTGTGCTCGGTGGACAAGGAAAACGTGCTCGAGACCAGCCGCTTCTGGCGCGAGATCGTCAATGACGTCGCGAAGAAATATCCGGAAGTGGCACTGTCGCACATGTACGTGGACAACGCGGCGATGCAGCTGGTGAGAAATCCCAAGCAGTTCGACGTCATCGTCACCGGCAACATTTTCGGCGACATCCTGTCCGACGAAGCCTCGATGCTGACCGGCTCGATCGGCATGCTGCCCTCGGCTTCGCTCAATTCCGGCGGCGGCGGGCTCTACGAGCCGATCCACGGTTCGGCACCGGACATCGCCGGCAAAAACATCGCCAATCCGCTGGCGACGATCCTGTCGACGGCGATGATGCTGCGCTACACCTTCAACAAGGACGAGTGGGCTTATCGCATCGAGGCCGCGGTCAAGAGCGTGCTGGCGGCGGGCTACCGCACGCCGGACATCGATGAGCCGGGCGCGAAAAAGGTTGGCACCGTCGAGATGGGCGACGCGGTGGTCGCGGCGCTCTGATTGGTTTAGAGTAATACCCTGTTTTTAAAGGTGTTTGCATGAAAAAGCTTGGAATCATCGGATGGCGCGGCATGGTCGGATCGGTGCTCGTTGAGCGCATGCTGGCGGAACGCGACTTCGATTTCGTGGCGCCGACCTTCTTCTCGACCTCTCAGGCGGGCGGCAAGGGACCGGCCATCGGCCGCGATGCCGGTCCGGTGGCCGATGCCAACAGCATCGACGCGCTGGGGAAAATGGACATCCTGATTTCCTGCCAGGGCGGCGATTACACCAATGCGATCTTCCCGAAGCTGCGGGCGGCCGGCTGGAAGGGCTACTGGATCGACGCCGCCTCGGCACTGCGCATGCAGCCGGATGCGGTGATCATCCTCGACCCGGTCAACCGCGATGTCATTGACGCCGCGCTGGCGAAGGGCGTGAGGAACTACATCGGCGGCAACTGCACGGTGAGCCTGATGCTGATGGCGATGGGCGGCCTGTTCAAGGCCGGACTTGTCGAGTGGATCTCCGCAATGACCTACCAGGCAGCTTCCGGTGCCGGCGCGGCCAACATGCGCGAGCTGGTGGCGCAGATGGGCGCGGTGCATGCGGCGGCGAAGCCGCTGCTCGACAATCCGGCTTCGGCAGTTCTCGAACTGGACCGTGTGGTCGCCGACACGCTGCGCAAAGGGGCTGTGCCCACCGAGAATTTCGGTCACCCGCTCGCCGGCAGCCTGCTGCCCTGGATCGACAAGGATCTCGGCAACGGCCAGAGCAAGGAAGAGTGGAAGGGCATGGCCGAAACCAACAAGATACTCGGCCGCGAGGCGAATCCTCTGCCGGTCGACGGCATCTGCGTGCGCATCGGTGCGATGCGCTGCCACAGCCAGGCGCTGACCTTGAAGCTGAAGCGCGACCTGCCGCTGCCTGAAATCGAGCAGCTTCTGGCGAAAGCCAACGACTGGGTCAGGGTCGTGCCCAACCAGCGTGAGGTTTCCCTGCGCGAACTGACGCCGACTGCAGTGACCGGCACGCTGACGGTTCCGGTGGGACGCCTGCGCAAGCTGCCGATGGGCGGGGAATACCTGGCGGCCTTCACGGTTGGCGATCAGCTGCTGTGGGGCGCGGCCGAGCCGCTGCGGCGCATGCTGCGCATCCTGCTGGAGTCCGATGTTGCGGCGCGTCAGCAACCCGCGACCGGTGTTCCGGCGAACGTCTGAGCCGGCTTGCGACTGGCACCGTTTACGGGGAAGGTCCGGGTCGATCGGGAATCGGAAATTCCTTTAAAAAATATGTGGTTGGACGGCAACATTAGAGGTTTTGTTAGCTTGCATGCCTAACTGATTGATGCTAACTTTGTTGTCCCATAAAAAAACGATACGGGAGCGGTTCGTGCGCACTTTCTCTCTTGGCAAAGCACTGGCGGTGGCACTGCTGCTGCTCACGCCCTGGATGGCGCACGCGGCCGGTCTGGGACGGCTCACCGTTCAATCGAGTCTGGGGCAGCCGCTCAGCGCCGAAATCGACCTCGTCGCGGTCAGGGGTGATGAAGCCTCGACGCTCACGGTTCGCTTGGCATCCCCGGACGCCTATCAGCAGGCCAATCTTCAGTACAACGCCGGCGTCACCGGACTCAAGCTCAGCATAGAACGGCGTCCCAACGGCCAGTCCTATATCAAGGTGACGGGTTCGCGCCCGCTTAACGAGCCTTTCGTTGACCTGTTGATCGAGTTGTCATGGTCCGGTGGACGCATCGTGCGCGAGTACACCGCGCTGCTTGATCCGCCCGGCTATGGCCAGCAGGCGCAGGCTCTTGCGGCGCCGGCGGCCACACCGGCTGTCCCGATATCGAAGCCCATCGCGGCGGCGCCGGTCGCGCCGGCCCCGACTCCTGCGGCGGCCGCGCCCAGAGCGCAGGCCCAGGAGTACGGCCCGATTGCCAAGGGCGAAACCCTGGGCAAGATTGCCGCGAGCCTCAAGCCCCAGGGCGTATCGCTGGAGCAGATGCTGGTCGGGCTGTACCGCAGCAATCCCGATGCATTCATACGCAACAACCTGAACCTCGTCAGGTCGGGGCGCATCCTGAGGGTGCCCGACGCGCAGGAACTTGCGGCGATCCCGCAGGGCGAGGCGATCAAGGAATATCGCGCCCAGGTCGCGGACTGGCGCGCCTACAGCAGCCGGATCGCCGATGCGGCGGGCCAGGCTCCGGAAGGTGGCAGTACGGCGCGCGGCCGCATCGTTGCGAAAGTGGATGACCCGGCGGCGGAAAGCCGTGATGTCGTCAAGCTGTCGAAGGGCGAGCCCGGCAAGGGCGGGGCCGCGCTTACTGGCGAAGCCAAGGCGCGCGCGCTTCAGGAGGAACTGATTGCGCGGACCAAGGAACTGGCCGAAGCGAACGAGCGGATTGCCCAGCTCGAGAAAACCATCAAGGACTCGCAAAAACTTGCCGAACTGAAGAGCCCCGGTCTGGCGGCCGCGCAGCAGAAGGCTGAAGCGGCCAAAGCGGATGCTTCCAAGGCGGCGAAGCCGGAACCAGTCAAGCCCGAGGGGGCAAAACCGGCGGAGCCGGCAATAGCGGCGAAGGATGCCGCTGCCAAGTCCGAGATGCCTGCGGCCAAGCCGGAGGAGAAGGCCCCGGCGGCTGATGCGGCATCTGCCGCCGAAAAACCGGCAGAGGAAGCGAAACCCGCGCCGAAGCCACAACCCAAGCCGGTGATTGCGCCGCCGCCACCTCCGCCCGAGCCGGAAATGATGGATGTGGTGATGGAGAATCTGCCGCTGATCGGCGGCGGTCTCGGAGTGCTTGTCCTCGGCGGGCTCGGCATCGCAGCGATGCGCCGACGCCGCGCGCGGGCTGCCAGCGATGACATCGAGGCGGTGGCACCGACTCTTGCCGCCGCGGCTGCAGGCGGCGCAGCGGCGGTTGCCGCGGACTCCGCGGAGACCGCGGTGGCCGCAACCCCGGCGGCCGCGGCCACGGATGAAGTGGATCCGGTGCAGGAGGCCGAGGTCTATATCGCCTATGGCCGGGATGGCCAGGCCGAAGAGATTCTCAAGGATGCAATGGCGCGTGATCCTTCCCGCGAGGATGTGCAACTGAAGCTCGCGGAGGTTTATTCCGCACGCAAGGATGCCGCTTCCTTTGCGACGGTCGCCGAATCGATGAATTCCCTGACCGGCGGTTCGGGCGACAACTGGATCAAGATGGCAGCGATGGGGTACGCTCTGGATCCCGCCAATCCGCTCTATGCCGCGGGCAAGGACGTCGCGCCCGTGGTCGATGCTTCGGACAGTGCGACGAGCACCGACCTCGACTTCGACCTCGGCGGCGACAGCGGCAGCGTTCCGGATATCGCCCTTGATGCTGATCCCACGACGGCGGCGCAGCCGGTTGATTTCGGCGGCACGGTGCAGATGGCGGCGCCTGCAGAAACGGCTGTGGAGCCTGTTGCAACCGAGTTCAATCTTGATCTGCCGCCGGCCGGCGCGCAGACCGACATTGCACTGGAGGCTCCGGCAAGCGCGGATTCAGGCTCGATCGATTTCAACATCGAACTGCCGGCCATCGACGTTCCGGCCGCCGGATCTTCCGCGGAACCCGCAGCCGAAGCGCCGGCGCCGGCGACGGATGGCGGTCTCGATTTCAAGATCGATGTCGGCGACCTCAACATCAACCTCGACGATCCGTCGACGACCGCCACGCCGGCGGCCGAAAAGGACAGCCACTGGTACGACGTGCAGCAGAAGTTCGACCTGGCAAAGGCCTATCAGGAGATGGGTGACAACGACGGTGCGAAGGAAATCCTCCAGGAAGTGCTGAAAGAGGGGGATGCCGAGCAGAAGGACCAGGCGCACAAGCTGCTCAGTTCGCTCGGCTGAGGACTCCGTCAGGCTTTATCATGAACCGCGGCAGTTGTTCTGCCGCGGTTTTTTTTCGGGGCAGGCGGGCCCCAATCGGAGACATGGCCCTTGAGGATCGCGCTGGGTATCGAGTACGACGGTGGAGGATTCTGTGGCTGGCAAAGCCAGCCCGAAGCTTGCGCCGTGCAGGACCGGCTGGAGAATGCCTGCGCCGGCATTGCCGGTGTCCCGGTCAGGACTGTCTGCGCCGGCCGCACGGATGCCGGGGTGCACGCGCTGGGACAGGTGGTGCATTTCGACTGTGCCGTGGAACGTCCGGTCAGCGCCTGGGTGCGCGGTGTCAATGCATTGCTGCCGCCGGGGCTGGCGGTGACCTGGGCGCGGCCTGTTGCCGCTGATTTCCACGCGCGCTTCTCGGCCCTGTCGCGCACCTACCGCTACATCCTGCTCAATTCCCCGGTGCGGCCTGCGGCGGACCATGGCCGGGTGGGCTGGTTCCATATGCCGCTCGACGTCTCGAGCATGCGCGAGGCGGCGGCCTGTCTCGTCGGCGAACATGACTTCAGCGCTTTTCGCGCGGCCGAATGCCAGGCGCAATCTCCGGTACGCATCCTTCACGAGGCTGCGATCCACCGTTCCGGCCCGTATCTGGTATTCGAGTTCCGCGCGAATGCCTTCCTGCACCACATGGTGCGCAACCTCGTGGGCAGCCTGATCCATGTCGGCAAGGGCAAGTGCCCGCCGAGCTGGCTGGCCGGAGTGCTCGGGGGACGGGACCGCTCACAGGCGGCACCGACCTTCGATGCTTCCGGTCTCTACCTGGCGCGTGTCGAGTATGCGCCGCATTGGGAATTGCCCGGGCCGCGGCAGGACCTGCCGGGGCTCGCCCACGCGGAGCTGCATTGAGATGAAAACCCGGATCAAGATCTGCGGCATCACCCGCGCCGAGGATGCGCTGGCTGCCGCGCGCCTGGGTGCCGATGCCCTCGGCTTCGTGTTCTACCCCGGCAGCCCGCGCGCGGTGACGCCGGCGCAGGCGCGCGACATCATCCGCGGGCTGCCGCCCTTTGTTGTCCCGGTCGGATTGTTCGTCAATGCGGACGCCGCGACCGTGCGCGCCACTCTGCATGCGGCGCCGGTGCAGCTCCTGCAGTTTCATGGCGACGAAACTCCCGGCTACTGCGCGGAGTTCGGACTGCCATTCCTGCGCGCGCTGCGGGTGAAGCCGGGGACCGATTTGCTACAATACGCGCGTGATTTTCATGCCGCCAAAGGCCTGCTGCTGGATGCCTGGGTCGAAGGTGTGCACGGCGGTACCGGAGCGACGTTCGACTGGTCGCTGATTCCGCCAGACCTGCCGATGCCCGTGATTCTGTCGGGCGGTCTCAATCCTGACAACGTGGAGCAGGCGGTGCGGCGCCTGCGGCCTTGGGCGGTCGACGTGTCGAGCGGCGTGGAGTCGGCAAAGGGCATCAAGGATGCCGCGAAAATCGAAGCCTTCATCAACGGAGTGCGCAATGCGTGTATATGACTTGCCGGATGCGAAAGGCCACTTTGGCCCGTACGGCGGCGTGTTTGTTTCGGAGACGCTGATTTCCGCGCTGGAAGACCTGAAAGAGGCCTACGCGCGATTCAAGGATGATCCGGCCTTCCTGGCCGAGTTCGCCTATGAGCTGAAGCATTACGTCGGCCGGCCGAGCCCCGTCTACCACGCGCGGCGCTGGTCCGAGCACTTCGGCGGCGCCCAAGTCTACCTCAAGCGCGAGGACCTCAACCACACCGGCGCGCACAAGATCAACAACGTGATCGGCCAGGCACTGCTTGCCCGCCATCTTGGCAAGCCGCGGGTGATCGCCGAGACCGGCGCCGGCCAGCATGGGGTGGCGACGGCGACCATCGCCGCCCGTTACGGCATGGAATGCGTGGTCTACATGGGGTCCGAGGACGTCAAGCGCCAGGCGCAGAACGTCTACCGCATGAAGCTGCTGGGCGCGACGGTGGTTCCGGTGGAGTCGGGATCGAAGACGCTGAAGGACGCGCTGAACGAAGCGATGCGCGACTGGGTCACCAATGTCGAAAACACCTTCTACATCATCGGCACTGTCGCCGGGCCGCACCCCTATCCGATGATGGTCCGCGATTTCCAGTCGGTCATCGGCAAGGAGGCGCGCGAGCAGATGCCGGAGATGACCGGGCGCCAGCCGGACGCCGTGCTCGCCTGTGTCGGTGGCGGCTCCAATGCGATCGGCATTTTTCATCCCTACATCAACGACGAGTCGGTGCGGCTGATCGGCGTGGAGGCCGCGGGGCATGGGCTGGAAACCGGCCAGCACTCGGCAACGCTCTGCGCGGGGCGGGCAGGCGTGCTGCATGGCAACCGTACCTATCTCCTGCAGGACGACAACGGACAGATCATCGAGACCCATTCGATTTCCGCCGGCCTCGATTATCCGGGCGTCGGCCCCGAGCACGCCTGGCTGAAGGACAGCGGCCGCGCCGAGTATGTGGCGGTGACGGATGACGAGGCACTGGAAGCCTTCCACAAGCTGTGCCGCCTTGAGGGCATCATCCCGGCGCTGGAGTCGAGCCACGCTCTCGCGTATGCGGCAAAAATCGCGCCGCGCATGCGCAAGGACCAGATCCTGCTGGTCAATCTTTCCGGCCGCGGCGACAAGGACATGCATACCGTTGCCGAAAAGTCCGGCATCAAGTTCTGAATCGCAGGAGAAGAAACCCAGCAATGTCCCGCATCGCCGCCACGTTTTCCCGACTGAAACAGCAGGGGCGCAAGGCCCTGATCCCGTTTTTCACCGCCGGCGATCCTGACCCGGCGAGCTGTGTGCCGCTGATGCATGCGCTGGTCGCCGGCGGTGCGGACATCATCGAGCTTGGCGTGCCGTTTTCCGATCCTATGGCCGACGGCCCGGTGATCCAGCGCTCCAGCGAACGCGCGCTGAAACACGGCGTTTCCCTGCGCGACGTGATCGGCTGGGTTGCCGAGTTCCGCAAGACCGACAGCGACACGCCGGTGGTACTGATGGGATACGCGAATCCCGTCGAGTCCATGGGCTTCGATGTGTTCGCTGCTGCGGCGAAAACCGCCGGTGCCGACGGTGTGGTGGTCGTTGATTACCCCCCGGAGGAGGCGGAGCGCCTGGTGGACACGCTTGACGCCGCAGGACTGGATACCGTGTTCCTGCTGTCGCCGACGACCACCGATGCGCGCCTGAAGCAGGTGGCGGCGCTCGGGCGCGGCTATCTTTATTATGTTTCGCTGAAGGGCGTGACCGGAGCGGCGACCATCGATGTTGACGATGTCGCGAGACGCCTCTCGCACATCCGCAGCTTCACCGCGCTGCCGGTCGGCGTCGGTTTCGGCATCCGTGACGGCGACACCGCACGCAGGATTGCCGACGTGTCCGATGCCGTGGTCATCGGCAGCCGCCTGGTGCAGGAGATCGAGGCGGCACCGGCCGAGGCCGCGGCCCGTGCCCGGTCTTTCCTGTCCGGGATCCGCTCGGCGATGGATGGCGGGACGGCGGCATGAGCTGGCTGCAGAAGCTGCTGCCGCCGCGCATCAAGCGCGACACGGGCACCCCGAAGAAGGCGGTACCCGAGGGGCTCTGGAGCAAGTGCGATTCCTGCGAGGCGGTCCTGTACCGCACCGACCTCGAGAAGAACCTCTTTGTCTGCCCGAAATGCAATCACCACAACCGCGTTTCGGCGCGCGAGCGCCTCGACTGGCTGCTCGACCAGGAAGGACGCTACGAGATCGGGGTCGAGGTGCTGCCGGTCGACAGCCTGAAGTTCCGCGACAGCAAGCGCTACACCGACCGGCTCGCCGAAGCGCGCAGCGAGACCGACGAGGAGGACGCGCTGGTGGTGATGCAGGGCGCGATCAAGGACATCCAGGTCGTCACCGCGGCCTTCGAGTTCGGTTTCCTCGGCGGCTCGATGGGTTCGGTGGTCGGCGAACGCTTCGTGCGCGGCGTGCAGGTCTGCGTCGAGCAGCGGCTGCCCTTCATCTGCTTTACCGCGACCGGCGGCGCGCGCATGCAGGAGGGGCTTTTTTCGCTGATGCAGATGGCCAAGACCTGCGCCGCGCTGACGCGGCTGGGCGAGGCGAAGCTGCCTTTCATCTCGGTGCTCACCGACCCGACCATGGGCGGCGTGTCCGCCAGTTTCGCGATGATCGGGGACGTGGTCATCGCCGAGCCCAACGCCCTGATCGGCTTTGCCGGCCCGCGGGTCATCGAACAGACGGTTCGCGAGACGCTGCCCGAGGGATTCCAGCGCGCAGAGTTCCTGCTGCAGAAGGGTGCAATCGACATGATCGTCGACCGCCGCGAGATGCGCGACAGGCTGGCACGGCTGCTGGCACTGCTGCTGAAACAGCCGCCTCCGGCCTGACTTCTGCATGAGCCCCGCAGTGCCTCCGGTCGCTAGGTCCTGATCGGGCCGCCAGCTGGCCGCCATGAACCTGCCATCCTCGCTGCCCGGCTGGCTCGATTACATCGAGCGCCAGCATCCGCAATCCATCGCCATGGGACTTGATCGGGTGATGGCGGTGCGCGATGCGCTGGCGCTGCAGCCCGTATTTCCGCTGATCACCGTGGCCGGCACCAATGGCAAGGGCTCGGCCTGCATGATGCTGGAGGCGATGCTCGGCAGTGCGGGCTACCGGGTGGGCACCTACACCTCACCGCACCTGCTGCGTTACAACGAGCGCGTGCGCGTCGGCGGCGCGGAGGCGGGCGATGATGCGCTCGCCGAGGCCTTCTCCGCCGTCGAGCAGGCGCGCTCTGCAGCCGGCGTGCCGTTGACCTATTTCGAGTTCGGCACGCTGGCGGCGGTCCGGCTGTTCTGCCGCGAGCGCGTTGATGCGGCAATCCTCGAGGTCGGCCTCGGCGGCCGGCTCGACGCGGTCAACGTCTTCGATGCCGATCTCGCGATGCTGATGAGTGTCGGGATGGACCACATGGAATACCTCGGTGATACCCGGGAAGCCATCGGCGCGGAGAAGGCCCATGTGTTCCGTCCCGGCCGGGTGGCGGTGTGCGCGGACCGCGAGCCGCCGCAGTCAGTGACAGAGCATGCTGCGCGCATCGGTGCGAAATTTCTGCTGCTGGGACGCGACTTCGACTTCGTGCTGCAGCCACTGCAATGGAGCTACCGGGGGCCCGGTGGCGACCGCCATGGCCTGCCGCTGCCGGCGCTGCGCGGCAATTTCCAGGTTGCGAATGCCAGTGCCTGCATTGCCGCGCTTGATGCGCTGCGCGACCGGCTTCCCGTTGCCACCGGCAATATCCGCGACGGCCTGGTGCGTGTCGAGAACCCGGGGCGGTTCCAGGTGCTGCCGGGACGTCCCGCGGTGATTCTCGACGTGGCCCATAATCCGCAGGCGGCGGCGGCACTGGCAGACAACCTCGCGAGAATGACCGGTTACCGGGAAACGATCGCGGTGTTCTCGATGCTCAGTGACAAGGACATCGGCGGCGTCGTCCGCGCCTTGCGCGGCCATGTCGATCACTGGCTGCTCGCCCCTGTTGAAGGTCATCGCGCAACGCCGCTGGCCGAATTGCGGCGGCAGTTGCGTGGCGCCGGCGTGGCAGCCGGTATCACGGCATGCGCGAGCATCGAGGAAGCCATGGACCGCGCATATCGGATGGCGGGAGTTGGTGATAGAATTTTGGCCTTCGGATCGTTTCTCGTCGTCGCCGCAGCAATGACTGCGGCCCGCAAGCGTCAGCTTAAATAGTTGTTTAAAATCAAATAGTTATAGTAACACTGGTAGGCGAAACATGGCGAAAGCCGTTAGCGACGAAGAACTCCAGCTGAAAAAACGCGCGCGCCGCCGCCTTGTCGGCGCCATCGTGCTGGTGACTGCCGTGGCCGTGGTGTTGCCGATGGTGCTGGATCCTGAACCGAAACCCACCGGGCAGAGCATCAGCATCCAGATACCTTCACCGGATGCCGGCGTGCTGTCGGCGAAACCCGAGCCGCTCAAGCCGGCGGATGTGCCGGCAATGGCCGCCGACGATGCACCGAAGGCCGAAACCAAACCCGGGGTGAAGGCGGCCGAGGTCAAAGCGGAGGCCGTGGCCGAGGCCCGGCCCGAGACCCAGGCTGCGCCCGCCGCGAAGGCGGAAGCGCCCGCGCCGGCAGCGAAGCAGGACGCAACGGCGAAAGCCAAGGATGCGCCAAAGACCAAGGAAGCTGCAAAGACCTCCGGCGGTTTCGCGATCCAGGTTGCAGCGCTGTCGGACGCGGCCAGGGCGAAAGAACTGCAGGCGAAGATCACCGGCGGGGGAATGAAGGCCTACACCGAGATCGTGCAGACCGCCAGGGGACCGGTGACTCGGGTGCGTGTCGGACCTTATGCCAGCCGCGAAGCCGCGGAAAAGGCGCGGGCGCAGTTGCAGAAATTGCAGCTCGACGGCAAAGTCGTGCCGCGATAGCCGATGACCCTGCTCGATTATGTGGTGCTCACGATCATCGGCTTCTCCGTCCTGCTCAGCGTCATCCGCGGGCTCGTGCGCGAAGTGCTTGCCCTCGCGGCCTGGGCGGTCGCCTTTGTCGCCGCCTGGCTTCTCGGCGGCGAGCTGGCCACCCTGATGCCGGAAGAAATCCCGACCATGGAATTGCGCCTGCTGGCCGGATTTGCCACGGTGTTTTTCCTCGCTTTGCTGGCGATGAGCCTGGTTGCGATTGCGCTGTCCCAGCTGGTCAAAAGCGCGGGGCTCAGCGTGGAGGATCGCATGCTGGGCGCCCTGTTCGGCCTCGCGCGCGGCCTGCTGGTGGTGATGGCACTGGTGCTTGCGGCGGGAGCGACTTCGCTGCCCGCCGAGCCCGTCTGGCGGGAGGCCGCGCTGCGGCCGCTGCTGGAGCGGGCGGCCCTGGGCATCCGGGACTGGCTGCCGCCGGCAATCGGGCAGCATATCAAGTACGGCTGAGGAATCGCCATGTGCGGAATCGTCGGAGTTGTCGCCCGTAACCCGGTCAACCAGCTGCTCTATGACGGGCTGCTGGTCCTGCAGCATCGCGGCCAGGATGCCGCCGGGATTGTCACGGCCGATGGCTCGAGCTTTCACATGCACAAGGGCGGCGGCATGGTGCGCGACGTGTTCCGCACGCGCAACATGCGCAGCCTCGCCGGCCATGCCGGCATCGGGCATACGCGCTACCCGACTGCCGGGTCGGCGTGGTCGGCCGCGGAATCCCAGCCGTTCTACGTCAATTCGCCGTTCGGCATCGTGCTCGGCCACAACGGCAACCTGACCAATGCCGAGCAGCTCAAGAACGACCTGTTCCGCCTCGACCTGCGCCACGTCAACACCGAGTCGGACTCGGAGGTGCTGCTCAACGTGCTGGCGCACGAACTGGCGGCAAATGCCACCAACTACAAGCTGGACCCGGCGACGATATTCAAGGCGGTATCCGGGGTGCACCGCCGCTGCCGCGGAGCCTATGCCGTGGTGGCGATGATCGCCGGCTACGGCCTGCTCGCCTTCCGCGACCCCTTCGGCATCCGCCCACTGGTTTTCGGCAAGGCGGAGACGCCCCAGGGGCGGGAGTACCTCGTTGCCTCGGAGAGCGTGGCCCTCGACGGGCTCGGGTTCAGGCTGGTGCGCGACGTCGCGCCCGGCGAGGCGATCTTCATCGACCTCGATGGCAATTTCCACAGCCAGCAGTGCGCCGTGAATCCGTCGTTGAATCCCTGCCTGTTCGAGTTCGTCTACCTGGCGCGTCCCGATTCGGTGATCGACGGCATATCGGTCTACGAGACCCGGCTGCGGATGGGCGAGAGCCTTGCCCGCAAGATGCAGAAGGAGTTCGCGCAGCTCGACATCGACGTGGTGATCCCGATTCCCGACTCGAGCCGGCCGGCGGCGATGCAGCTGTCCAAGCAGCTGAACCTGCCGTACCGCGAGGGTTTCATCAAGAATCGCTACATCGGCCGCACCTTCATCATGCCGGGCCAGGCGATCCGCAAGAAGTCCGTGCGCCAGAAACTCAATGCCATCGGCATGGAGTTTCGCGGGAAGAACGTATTGCTGGTTGACGACTCCATCGTCCGCGGCACCACCAGCCGGGAAATCGTGCAGATGGCGCGCGAGTCCGGTGCGCGCAAGGTGTACTTCGCCTCGGCGGCGCCGCCGGTGCGTTATGCCAACGTCTACGGCATCGACATGCCTTCGCGCGACGAGCTGATTGCCAGCGGCCGCAGCGACGAGGAAATCGCCCGGGAGATCGGCTGCGATGCGCTGATCTACCAGGATCTCGAGGCATTGATAGAGGATGTGCGCAGCGTCAACCCTGCGGTGACCAACTT
This sequence comes from Burkholderiales bacterium, assembly GCA_019634975.1. Lineage (GTDB taxonomy): Bacteria > Pseudomonadota > Gammaproteobacteria > Burkholderiales > SG8-41. Next base: position 11,040 of record JAHCAI010000010.1, on the reverse strand, counting down.
CGAGACGTCCTGTTTCAGCGGCCAGTACATCACCGGCGATGTCACCCAGGCCTACCTCGACGGCGTCGAGGCGCAGCGCCGGGATGGCGCCCGGGCGGAGGCCACGGCGGCCGCGACCCAGCTCGACCTCGGGCTGGAGACCGTCGACTGAATTCCTGACCGCGGCATGTACGAAGTCGCGGCATTCCGTGAAACCCGCATCGCGGTGATGCATGCGCTGATCCGCGCGCATCCGCTGGCGACCCTTGTGAGCGTCAGCGCGGGAACCCCCGAAGCCAACCACATCCCCTTGCTGATCGAGGACGGTCCCGCGCCCGGGGGCATCCTGCGCGGCCACGTCGCCCGCGCCAATCCCCTGTGGCGGCAGCCACCGGACGGCGAGGTGCTGGCCGTGTTCCAGGGGCCACAGGCGTATGTCACGCCGTCCTGGTACCCGTCCAAGGGCGATCACGGCAAGGTCGTGCCGACCTGGAATTACGCCGTGGTCCATGTGCGCGGCCCGCTGGTGGTCCGCGACGACCGCGAATGGCTGCGCGGCCTGGTTTCGCGCCTCACCGATGTCCGGGAGTCCGGGCTGTCGCCGCCCTGGGGCGTCGGTGATGCGCCTGCGGATTACATCGACCGCATGCTCGCAGCCATTGTCGGCATCGAGATTCCGGTGAGGTCCATCGAAGGCAAATGGAAGGTCAGCCAGAACCGTGCGCAGGCGGACCGTGACGGTGTGGCTGCAGGCCTTCGCCGGCGCGGTGACGCGGAGTCGCTGCAGATGGCGGATCTCGTCGACGGCGAGCGCCCCGTTTGACGGATTCCGCCGGCGCGGGTTAGTCTTCTGCCTGCGCCGATTTGACGATCAGCTTGCGGGCGCCGGTGCCGACCCATGACCGGGTGGCAGTCCAAAAAAATGCGGCTAAAGCGTGGGCAACCCGGTTTAGCAGAATGCTGAATCGGGTTTTTTTACGTCAGCAGGAAGGTGGGGCATGGACAAGACATTCAATCCGGAAGGCCTGGGCCTGGATACGCTGGCGGTGCGCGCCGGCATCGAACGCAGCCAGTTCGGCGAACACGCCGAGGCGATGTACCTGACCTCGAGCTTCGTATTCAAGTCGGCGGCGGAGGCTGCGGCGCGGTTTGCCAACCAGCAGCCGGGCAACATTTATTCGCGCTTCACCAACCCGACGGTGACCATGTTCGAGCAGCGCCTGGCTGCCCTGGAAGGTGCGGAGTGCTGCATTGCCACCTCCTCGGGCATGGCGGCAATCCTGTCGACGGCGATGGGCCTGCTCAAGGCCGGTGACCACGTGGTCTGTTCGGCCGGGGTGTTCGGTGCCACGGTGCAGCTCTTCGGCTCGATCCTCAAGCGTTTCGGCATCGAAACCACCTTCGTCTCCGGCACCGAAGTGCCGGCCTGGCAGGCCGCGGTGAAGCCGGCGACACGGCTGCTCTACGTCGAGACGCCGTCGAATCCCCTCACCGAGGTCTACGACATCGCGGCGCTCGCGGACGTGGCCCACCGTGCCGGCGCCCTGCTCGCAGTCGACAACTGCTTCTGCTCGCCGGCCCTGCAGCGGCCGCTGGAATTCGGAGCCGACGTGGTGATCCATTCGGCGACCAAGTATCTTGACGGCCAGGGCCGCGTGCTCGGTGGCGCGGTCCTGGGCAGGAAGGAGATTGTCTACGACGGCGTGTTCGGCTTCCTGCGCACCGCCGGCCCGACACTGAGCGCCTTCAACGCCTGGGTCATCCTCAAGGGCATGGAGACGCTCAACATCCGCCTGCAGGCACAGTGCGCGTCGGCGCTTAAACTCGCGCAGTGGCTGGAACGGCAGCCGCAGGTGGCGCGGGTCCACTACCCGGGGCTGCCTTCGCATCCGCAGCATGCGCTGGCGATGAGGCAGCAGAAATCCGGGGGCGGCATCGTGTCTTTCGACTTGAAGGGCGGCAAGGACGCGGCCTGGCGGGTCATTGACCACACGCGCCTGCTGTCGATCACCGCCAATCTCGGCGATACCAAGACCACGATCACCCATCCGGCATCGACCACCCACGGCCGCATCACGCCGGAGGCGCGTGCGGCTGCCGGCATCGGGGACGGGCTGCTGCGCATCGCCGTCGGGCTGGAGAACGTCGAGGATATCCAGGCCGACCTGCTGCGCGGCCTGGCCGGTTAGCGAAGGCGCGGGTTACAGCCGGTGCATCGTGCAGCCGGCGCTGTCGCAGCGCAGGTAACCGCCGCGTTCGTACCAGTCGTTGAGCACCCAGCGTTCGCAGCGGTGGCCGTCGACCTCGTGCACGTGCCGCGCGGGCCGGTGGGTGTGGCCGTGGATCAGCCGCGGGTAGCCGTGGCGGCGCAGCAGCGCTTCCACTGCCGCCGGTGCAACGTCCATGATGGCCTCGGCCTTCCGCTGCTTGCTCGCTTCGCTTTGCGCGCGCATGCCGCGCATCTGCTCGCGGCGCTCGGCCAGCGGCTGCGCCAGGAATTTCGCCTGGTTGGCCGGGTCACGGGCATAGGCGCGGAAGCGCTGGTAGTCGGCGTCGTCCGTGCATAGCGCATCGCCATGGGTCAGCAGGGTGGGCGCGCCGTGGAGCTCGGTGAGCAGCGGATCCGCGAGCAGCGTGGCGCCGCAGCGTTTCGCCAGTGCCTGTCCCATCAGCACGTCGCGGTTGCCGTGCATCAGGAAGACCCGGGTGCCGCCGGCTGACAGTGCCTGCAGGGCTGCCGCGGCCTGGATGCCGAGCGCATCGTCGTCATCGTCGCCGGCCCAGTATTCGAAAAGGTCGCCGAGGACGTAGAGGGCCTGGGCCTGCGCCGCGGTATCCCGTGCAAAGCGGAGAAACTGGGCCGTGATGGCTGGCCGCTCGGGGGCAAGGTGCAGGTCGGAGATGAGCAGCGTATGCATGGGCGGCGGGGCGTCACCGCCCCGCGGACTCAGACGACTTCGGCTTTCTCGATGATCACGTCCTCGACCGGGACATCCTGGTGCATGCCCTTGCTGCCGGTTTTCACCTTGCGGATCTTGTCGACGACCTCGGTGCCGTCAACGACCCTGCCGAACACGCAGTAGCCCCAGCCCTGGGGAGTGGGCGCGGTATGGTTCAGGAAGTCGTTGTCGCTGACATTGATGAAGAACTGCGCGCTGGCCGAATGCGGCGCCGAGGTGCGCGCCATCGCGATGGTGTACCTGTCGTTCCTGAGGCCGTTGTTGGCCTCGTTCTGCACCGGTTCGCGGGTCGGCTTCTGTTTCATGCCCGGCTCGAAACCGCCGCCCTGGATCATGAAGCCGTCGATGACACGGTGGAATATGGTGTTGCTGTAGTGGCCGTCCTCGACATACTTGATGAAATTGGCGACGGTGTCGGGCGCTTTGGCGGCATCGAGTTCGAGGCTGATGACGCCGTGGTTGGTGTGCAGCTTGATCATGACGGGTCCTTGGAAGCGGTTTACGGAGCGGCCTTTGCCGGCTTTGATCTGGCCGGTGCGGCCTCGAGCACGCGCGCCCTTTCGATGACGATCGGCGTGCGCGGCACGTTCTGGTGCGGTCCCATGGTGGCGGTCGGCACCTGGACCATTTTCTGCACGACGTCCATGCCCGCCGATACGCGGCCGAACACCGTGTAGCCGTAGCCGCTCTCGTCAGGAGACTTGAAGTCGAGAAAGTCGTTATCGGCCACATTGATGAAGAACTGCGCGGTTGCCGAGTGCGGGTCCTTGGTGCGCGCCATGGCGACGGTGCCGATGGCGTTGCGCAGGCCGTTGCCGGCCTCGTTGGGTATCGCCGGCCGCGTCGGCTTCTGCTGGAGGTTGCGGGTGAAGCCGCCGCCCTGGGCCATGAAACCGGGGATCACGCGATGGAAGATGGTGCCGTCGTAGAAGCCGTCCCTCACGTACTGCAGGAAGTTCTCGACCGTCTTCGGCGCATTCTCCGGGTAGAGGTCGATGACGATGGTGCCGACGCTGGTGCGCAGCTCGACCTTGGGATTGGCGGCCAGCGCTGCCGGCGCCAGGGTCAGTGCAAGCAGGAAAAGAAACAGGCGGGTCATAAAGTTACTCTTTAAAAACAATGGGTTGCTGATTTATGGGGTGCCGCGCCGCAGTGAAACTCAGGCGGCGCCCTCGTGGACGATGCGCCACTGGCCGTTTTCCCGCTGCCAGTACTGGCGTTTGCGCATCTTGTTGCTGACATTGCTGCTGGCGTAGTCCTGGTTGAAAGTCACCACGGCCAGATCGTCGTTGCCCGGGTAGAGGAACATGCTGACGCCGTCGATGCCGACCTTGATCCAGGACTTGGCGGCATTGATGCTGCGTTTCTGGCGGGCCCAGGCGGCAAGGTCCTGTTTTCCCGAAGTGAATTCGGCCGAGTAGTGGCGCAGGTAGCGGTCGGTATCCCGGCTCTCCCAGTCGCGGCGCCATTCGTCGAGCGTGCGCTGCAGCGATTCGCGGGTGGCCTTTGCCGATCCGGCATCCACCCAGTCAATGCCCTCGGCGATGATCACCGGCGTCACGCCGACCTGGACATGCTTCGCGATCGCCAGAAGGTCCTCGTTGGTCAGCGCGACGCAGCCATCGCTCGCGCGCGGCGGGCGGCTGTAGGTGTCGAAGGGCACGCCATGCAGCCAGATGCCGTGGCCGTTGCGGCCGCGCCGGCGGTCCCACTCGTTGGGGTAATTGATCGGGAAGGCGCCGTCGCCATAGAGCGCGCTGAGGTTGCCGTAGGTCCGGTTGAGCTGTTCACGGGGCAGGTTGCCGGTGACGTGGTAGACGCCGAGCGGGGTTTTCTTGTCGCCCTCGCGCAGCTTCTCGATGCCGTTGCGGCCGATGGTGGTGTAGTAATCGGCAATGTAGCGCGGCGTGCCATTGTCATTCTCGAACACGTACAGGGTGTACTTCGATGTGTCGACGACAAAGACATGCCGCTGGTCGGGAGTCAGCTGCAGCAGGTTGCGCGGTATCCGGTTGACCGGACGTTCGTGGGTGTGCCGCACCAGTCGCGCGCGCGCCTCGTCGCGCAGGTCGGCGATGCGGTCGGACGGCGCATTGGGTGCGGCGCCGATGTCGCCGATCGGCCGCGTGCGCGCCATCAGCAGATCGCCCTTGATCAGGTGGGCGAGGCGGAAGTTGGGATGCTGGTTGAGGACCTTGTCGATTTCCGCAAGCGCAACGTCAAAGCGGGCGCCGGCGATCGCGATCAGCGTCTGCGCCAGCATGGCTTCCGGTGCGGCAGCGGTGCCGCCTGCGGGACCCAGCAGACCGCCGGCCGGAGACAACAGCGGGCGATTGCCCAGCGCCAGCGTGGTGGAGGAGGGCGTCAGCGCAGCGGCAGTGATCGCCGCGACCAGTGCGCCGGCGAGCAGCGGCCGGTTCAACCGCCGATTCTTTCTTCCTGGATCAGCCATTGGTTGCCTGAACGGATCATGACCAGTGTCTTGTTGGCCGAGGCTTTGAAGGTGTTTGACTGGTAGTGCTGGCGGAAGGTCACGGTGGCGCGGTTGGCATCGGCGAACGAGACTTTGGGCGATTCGATGCGCACCGAGATCTTGCGCGGCTTGGCGACCTTCGCCTTGCGGTCGGCCTCCCAGGCGGCGCGCGGTTCGCCGTCCGGCGTCTTGAAGTCCGGGGCATAGCGCGCGAGATAGGCACTGACATCATTGCCCGACCAGGCGGAGGCCCAGGCCTCAACGGCTTTCAGCACCGCATCCTCACTGTTGGCTGCTGCTGCCGGCTTGGCCGGCTCCTTGACAGTCGTGGCGGGCTTGGCTGCAACCGCAGTCGTGGCGGCCACTGCCGGCGCTGCGGCCACGGCAGCCGGCGCCGGTTTGGCGGCCGCGGCTGCTGCCGGCGCGGGCTTTGCCGGCTCGGCCTTCGCAGCCGCGATTTTCGGCGGGCGCGGTGCGCCGGTGAACAAGTCGCGGATCAGGTTCAGCTTGGTCTGTGCGGCCTGGTTGTTCCGGTCGAGCTGCAGGGCCTTGTCATAGGCCTGGCTGGCCATCTTGGCGTAGATGTCGCCGAGATTTTCATGCGCCGTGGCATAGCTGGGGTGGGTGCGGATGGCCATTTCCAGTGCCGCACGCGCCTTGTCGTACTGCCCCTGGGACGCATGGAGCACGGCGAGATTGTTGTAGGGCTCGGGCAGCTCCGGGTATTCCTGGGTCAGCTCGGTGAATACACGGATGGCTTCAGCGGGCTTGTTCTGCTCGGTGAGCAGGATGCCGCGCAGAAAGCGGCCCCGCGCATCCTTGGGACGGGTCTTGAGGAACTGCTCGACGCGTTCCATCGCGCGGTCGGTCTGACCCTGTTTCAGCAGTTGCTGCGCTTCCTGGAGTTCGTCGGCCTGTGCGAATGCGGGAGCGGCGAGGCCGAGGCAGACTGCGATTGCGGCGAGCCGGGCTGCGGCCGATTTGAAAGTCATCGTGCTATGATTCCAGCGTCGTTGTTGAAGACGGCGATCGTTGTCGGGCCGGTGCTGATTCCAATCGCAGCTGCGCGGAAATCATTGTTCATTTCACGGCCATTTGACGACTTTAGTCCGACTTTAGTCCTTGAATTTTAGGGATTTTACCAAGAACAACCGCCAATTCAATATTTCTCTTTCGCGGGGCGGGACCGGCCCGCGACTCCATCCGTGGGACCGGGAGGCTGCCTTGGCCTCCAAGTCATCCCCGCTGCTCAAAATGCTCAAAATCTACAATACCCTGGCGCGTGACAAGCAGGAATTCAGACCCATCGAACCGGGCAAGGTTCGCATGTACGTCTGCGGCATGACCGTCTACGATTTCTGCCACCTCGGGCATGCCCGGGTCATGGTCATTTTCGATGTCGTGCAGCGCTGGCTGCGCGCCTCCGGCTATGACGTGACCTATGTGCGCAACATCACCGATATCGATGACAAGATCATCCGCCGCGCCCAGGAGAACAACGAACCGGTGGCGGCGCTGACCGAGCGCTACATCCGCGCGATGGATGAGGACGCCGCCGCCCTTGGCGTGCAGAAGCCGACGGCCGAGCCGCGCGCAACCGAATACGTGGCCGGCATGCTCGACATGATCAGCGTGCTGAAGAGCCGGGGCTATGCCTACCAGGCCGCCGACGGCGATGTGAACTACGCAGTGCGCCGCTTCGAGGGCTACGGCAAGCTGTCGGGCAAATCGCTGGAGGATCTGCGCGCCGGCGAGCGCGTCGCCGTGGATGCCTCCAAGCAGGATCCGCTGGATTTCGTGCTGTGGAAGCGCGCCAAGGCCGGCGAGCCGGCGTGGGAGTCGCCCTGGGGTCCGGGCCGGCCCGGCTGGCACATCGAATGCTCGGTGATGTCCGGCGCGCTGCTCGGCAAGCATTTCGACATTCATGGTGGCGGGCAGGACCTGCAGTTTCCCCATCACGAGAACGAGATCGCCCAGTCCGAGGGTGCGAACGGCTGCGCCTTCGTCAACTACTGGATGCACAACGGATTTGTCCGCGTCGACAACGAAAAGATGTCGAAGTCGCTGGGCAATTTCTTCACCGTGCGCGAGATCCTCGCCAAGTACGACGCCGAAGTCGTGCGCTTTTTCATCATTCGCGCCCAGTACCGCAGCCCGCTGAATTACTCCGATGCCCACCTCGACGACGCCCGGCAGGGGCTGTCCCGGCTTTATACCGCGCTGAAGGGCGTTCCGGTGCAGGCGGGGCCGGTCGACTGGAGCAACGCCCACGCGGCCCGCTTCAAGGCGGCGATGGACGACGATTTCAACACGCCGGAGGGGGTGGCCGTGCTGTTTGACCTCGCCAACGAGGTCAACCGCAGCGGTTCCGTGGCGGACGCCTCCTTGCTGAAATCGCTGGCGGGACTGCTCGGCCTGCTGCAGCGCGAACCGGAGGCCTTTCTGCAGGCGGGACCGGCGCAGGGCGACTGGACCGTGGAGCGCATCGAGGCGGCGATTGCCGCACGGGCTGTGGCGAAGAAATCAAGACAGTTTGCCGAGGCTGACCGCATCCGCGAGGAACTGAAGGCTTCGGGTATCGTGCTGGAGGACAGCGCCTCGGGCACGACCTGGCGCCGGTCTTGACCGCCTGAATCCGACCCGGTCCGGCGGCAACAGGCCGCCGCCCCATTTCATGTCATCTGCCAAGCAAAGGAAACTCCCGTGACCCGCATCGCCTCCGTCAAGGCCCGAGCCTTTTCCGCCCCGCTGAAGCATCCCCTGTGGACCGCTCACGAGGAGTTGCACAGCTCCAGCGTGGTGCTGGTCGAAGTCAGTACCGACGACGGCCTGACCGGCATCGGGCAGGTGCATGGCGCGCCGATGAAACTGGTCTGCCAGTACGTCGAAAAACTGGGCGAGGTCGCGCGCGGCATGGACGCGACGGCGCAGGTCCCCGTATGGGAGAAGCTGATGGCGCTGACCTCGCCGCGGCCGACCGGCATGGGCGGGCGCGACGGACTGCCGCAGCCGCTGCCGCGCGGCGACCGGCCGCAGATCATGGCCGCGATCGGCGGCATCGACAGCGCGCTGTGGGACATCAAGGGCAAGGCGCTCGGCGTGCCGGTTTGGAAGCTGCTCGGCGGCGAGGGCAAACCGCTGTTCACTTATGCCACCGGCGGTTACTACGAGCTCGACGCGCCGCTGCATGCCTGCGCGGCCGAACTCGAGGGTTTCGTCAAGCGCGGTTACCGCGCGGTCAAGCTGAAGACCGCAGGCCTGTCCATCGAGAAGGAGGTCGAGCGCATCAAGGCCACGCGCGCGGCAATCGGAAACGACGTGCTGCTGATGCTCGACATGAACGCCGCCTATGACCTTGAGGAGTGCATCCGCTTCGCGCATGCCGTGGAACCCTACGGCATCTACTGGCTGGAGGAACCGCTGCACTGGTACCTGCAGCCCGCGGATTTCGCGGTGCTGGCAAGGAATACGCCGATCCCGCTGGCGCACGGCGAGCGTGAAATGACGCGCTTCACGGCCCGCGATTTCATCACCAGCGGCGCGCTGGGCTTCATGCAGTTCGATTCGACGCGTTTCGCCGGCTTCACCGAATCGCTGCGGGTGAGCCACCTGGCGGAACAGCACGGCGTGCGCATCGCGCCGCATCTGGTGCCCGAGGTGCACGCCCACCTGGTGTCCGCCTTCCCGCGCCTCGGTTTCGGTGTCGAATCACACGGCGGACCGGAACGCGATCCGCTGTGGTTCGAGATGTTCACCGAGCGCGCACAGGTGAGGGACGGGCAGGTGCACCTGAACGACAGGCCCGGATTCGGTTTCGATATCGACTGGAAGGCGATGGAGAAGTACCGCGTCTGATTGCAGGCAACGAAAGGCGAAAAAAGCCGGCGCACGCGCCGGCTTTTTCGTCACCTGGCCGCCTTATTCGGCAAAGAACTCCCTGACCCGGTCCATCCAGGACTTCGCACGCGGGTTGTGGCGCGCCGAGTCCTTGCTGCTGATCGCCTCGAATTCCTCGAGCAGCTCGCGCTGGCGCGGCGTCAGCTTGACCGGCGTCTCGACCACGACATGGCAGAGCAGGTCGCCGTGGGCGCTGGAGCGCACACCCTTGATGCCCTTGCCGCGCAGGCGGAAGATCTTGCCGCTCTGGGTCTCCGGGGGGATCTTTATTTTCGCGTAGCCGTCGAGCGTGGGAATCTCGATCTCGCCGCCCAGTGCAGCCGTGGTGAAGGACACCGGCATCTCGCAGTGCAGGTCGTTGTGGTCGCGGGTGAACACGCCGTGCGGCTTGATCTGGATCACCACATAGAGATCACCTGACGGCCCGCCGTTGACACCCGCTTCGCCTTCGCCCGACAGGCGGATGCGATCACCCTCGTCGACCCCTGCCGGAATCTTCACCGCGAGAGTCTTGTGTTTCTTGACGCGACCGCTGCCCGAGCAGGTTCCACAGGGATTCGCCACCATCTTGCCGGTGCCGTGGCAGCGCGGGCAGGTCTGCTGGATCGAGAAAAAGCCCTGCTGCATGCGCACCTGGCCATGGCCGCCGCAGGTGGTGCACGTGGTGGGCTGGGTGCCCGGCTTGGCGCCCGTGCCGTGGCAGGTTTCGCATTCCTCCATCGCCGGGATGCGGATGCGCGTTTCCGTACCGCGCGCGGCGTCCTCCAGCGTGATCTCGAGGTTGTAGCGCAGGTCGGCACCGCGATAGACCGTGGAGCGGCCGCGGCCTCCGCCGGCCCCGCCAAAGATGTCGCCGAAGATGTCGCCGAAGGCGTCGGCGAAACCGCCGAATCCCGCCCCCGCGCCGGCACCGCCCGCCGCCGAGGGATCGACCCCGGCATGGCCGAACTGGTCATAGGCCGCGCGCTTTTGCGCGTCGGTCAGGACCTCGTAGGCTTCCTTGGCTTCCTTGAAGTGCTCTTCCGCCTTGGGATTGTCCGGATTGCGGTCCGGATGCCATTTCATCGCGAGCTTGCGATAGGCCTTTTTCAGGTCATCTTCCGACGCGTCGCGATTGACGCCCAGCACTTCGTAATAGTCTCTTTTGGCCATTTGCTTTTCGTGAAGCGTTAGGCGGGAGGCGTAAGGCGCATAAAAGCAAAGGGGGTGAAGAGATTTTTCCCCTCACCCCTCACGCCTTACTGCTCACGCAGTTATTTCTTGTCTTTCACCTCTTCGAACTCGGCATCGACCACGTTGCCGTCGTCCTTCTTGCCGGCATCCGCCTTTGGCGCTTCGCCGCCCCCCTGCGCGCCGCCGGCCTGGGCCTGCTGCTCCTTGTACATCTGCTCGGCCAGCTTGTGCGAGGCCTGGGCCAGCGCCTGGGTCCTGGCTTCGATGGCGTCCTTGTCGTCGCCCTTCATCGCTTCCTCGAGTTCCTTCAGCGCGGCCTCGATCTTCGACTTCTCGCCGGCATCAACCTTGTCGCCGTGCTCGGTGAGCGTCTTCTTCACGCTGTGGATCATCGCGTCGGCCTGGTTGCGGGTGTCGACCAGCTCGCGCAGTTTCTTGTCTTCCTCGGCGTTGGCCTCGGCGTCCTTGACCATGCGCTGGATCTCCTCTTCGGAGAGGCCCGAGCTCGCCTGGATCTTGATCTTGTTCTCCTTGCCGGTGGCCTTGTCCTTCGCCGAC
>JAHCAI010000001.1 GCA_019634975.1 Burkholderiales bacterium | reverse complement strand
GGATCGTCGCCTTGGTAAGCCTTTACCTCACCAACTAGCTAATCCGACATCGGCCACTCCAATAGTGCAAGGCCTTGCGGTCCCCTGCTTTCATCCGTAGATCGTATGCGGTATTAGCCTATCTTTCGACAGGTTATCCCCCGCTACTGGACATGTTCCGATGTATTACTCACCCGTTCGCCACTCTACTTGCGGGTTGCCCCGCTTTCGCGTTCGACTTGCATGTGTAAGGCATGCCGCCAGCGTTCAATCTGAGCCAGGATCAAACTCTTCAGTTTAATCTCTGCAAAGTATTAACTCGCTTGACGTATGTTTCAATTCCGTCGTGCGAGCACTTCTGTATTGCTTGATGACCGCGCGCGTTTCCTTGCGCGGCACCCTCAAAACCAAGTGCCCACACTTATCGGCTGTAATTTTTTAAAGAACGTTGGTAGCGGGGATAGGATTTGAACCTATGACCTTCGGGTTATGAGCCCGACGAGCTGCCAGACTGCTCCACCCCGCGCCCGATCAATCAAGCCCAGAATTATAGCTGGATGTTTTTACTTCTGTCAACACCCTGAAACTACTTTTTTAGGCCCCTCGCTGATTTTTGCCGCCCTGGCTGGCCAGCAAACTGTTGCATCAGCGAAGCCCGCGATTATCCGGGACTTTTTTTCTGGGCGCAATACCCTTCAGGCAATTTTTTTATCTGCCCACGGCCGGCAGCGCAGCGCTTCGCTTGCGGAAATAGGCGGCGAGCCGGTCCATGCTCACGTAGAAAGTCGGCGTGACATAGAGCGTCAGCATTTGCGAGAACACGAGCCCACCGACAACCGCAATGCCCAGTGGTTGGCGCATTTCCGAGCCGATGCCCGTACCAAAAGCCAAGGGAAGCGTCGCAAAAATGGCCGCCATTGTCGTCATCATGATCGGACGAAAACGAACGACCGAAGCCTCCACAATGGCATCGGCAGCGGACATGCCCCTCTCCCTCTGCATCTGTATCGCGAAGTCGACCATCATGATGCCGTTCTTCTTGACGAGCCCGACCAGCAGGATGATTCCGACAAAGCTGAAAACGTTCAGTTCGTGCCCGGCAATGAGAAGCATGAGCAGCGCCCCGAAACCCGCAAAGGGCAAGGCCGTCAGAATGGTGATCGGATGACCATAGTGCTCATACAGCACTGCGAGCACCATATAGATCACCAGCACCGTGATCAGCAGCAGTATCGGCAAAGTACGGAACGCTTCCTCGAAGGCCTGCGCATTACCTGCGACCGAGTAAATCACGCCGGCCGGAAGGGACGCATCGGCAATGCCCTTCACATAAGTCACCGCATCACCGATGGAATAACCTGGCGCGAGATTGAATGACAGGACCACCGAAAGCAGCTGGCCATAGTGGCTGACTGATACCGGCCCGACACCCATGCGTATGTCCGCAACCGCCTGAATCGGCACCATCTGACCGGTCGATGACTGCACGAACAACGAGCGCAGCGCATTGATGTCTTGCTGAAATTTCGGATCAAGCTCGAGGAGTACATTGTATTGATCGGTAGACCCGTACAACGTGCTGATCCTGCGTCCGCCATAGGCGTTGTAGAGTGCCGCCTCGACCTGTTGCGGCGAAATACCGAGCACCGCCGCACGGTCCCTGTCGATTTCGATCTGTATCTCCGGATTGCTGACCTCAAGGCTGGAGTTGACATCTTGAAGCAGGCCGGACTCGCGTAGCCGCGCTTCCAGCTCCTTGCTGGCCTCATAGAGCTGCTTCTGATTTGAACCCTGGAGTACCAGTTGATAGTCACTGGTACTGATAAGTCCGCCGATCCGTATCGCCGGGGGGTTGTTCATGAAGACGCGCAAACCCTGCCCGCCGCCCGCAAATGCTCGCCTGAGTTCCTGAATGACCGCATCGGCCCCCTTGGTGCGCTCGCCAAGCGGTTTCAGGCGAATAATCACACGGCCGATGTTACTGCCCACCACGCCGCCGGTCCCCTGCCCGGCGGTTGACATCACCGCCTCAACGTTGGGATTTTTCTGAATGATCTCGGCGACCCTGGCCTGTCGCTTCTCCAATTCCGTGAACGGCAGACCCTCGGGCGCCCGTGTATTGCCGAAAAACACGCCGGTATCCTGCCGCGGAATGAAACCCTGTGGAACCGCCTGGTAAAGCATGACCGTGAGCACAAGGAACACAGCCGAGCCAAGGAGCATCAGTCCGCGATGTTTCATGGTCCAGCGCAGGCTGTTGCCATAGATATCACGCATCCAGTCGAACATCCGCTCCAGAGCCATGTAGATGCGGCCATGCTTCTCGTCGTGGACATTTTTCAGCATCAAACTGCACATCATCGGCGTCATCGACAGGGAAATCACGCCGGAAACGAGCACCGCCACACCGACTGTAACCGCAAACTCGCGGAACAGCCGGCCGAGCATGCCCTCCATGAACAGGATGGGTATGAATACCGCCGCCAGCGATACCGTCATCGACAGCACGGTAAAGCCGATCTCCTGAGCACCTTCCAGCGCAGCCGTCATGCGGTCCTTGCCCATTTCCATGTGCCGCAGTATGTTTTCCAGCACGACGATCGCGTCGTCCACAACAAACCCGACGGCGAGGATGATCGCCATCAACGACAGGTTGTTGAGGCTATAGCCAAGGACATACATCACCCCGAAGGTCGCCACGATCGATGTCGGCAGGATCAGCGCCGTGATAATGGTCGATCGCGCGTTGCGCAGGAACACCATGATCACCAAGACAACCAGGACCATCGAAAGGACCAGGTGGAACTCCACCTCCCGGATAGACGCCTGGATGAATTCCGAACGATCATTGACGACGTGAATGCGCACGCCCGGCGGCGCGCTGGCCTCGATCTCGGGGAACAGGGCACGCAACCTGCCGGCCACCTCCACCGTGTTCGCCCCCGGCTGGCGGTAAACAGCCAGCACGATCGCCCTCTCGCCATTCAGCCAGCTCTTGATCTTGGCATTCTCGATTCCATCCACCGCCCTGCCGACATCGGACAGCCGCACGGGCATGCCGTCCCTGTAGGCGACAATCAGGTTGTTGAAGTTCTCCGCGCGTTGCAGTGTCGCCGAAGACTTGACCGTGAAATCCCTCGCCGCCCCCTGCAGTACACCCGAGGGCAGATTGCTGTTGGCATTCTGGATGGCGCTTACCACCCGCTCGAGGCCGAGACCGCGCTTGGACATGGCTTCGGGGTCAAGAAACACCCGGACCGCATAACGCTGTGAACCGAACACCTGGACCTGCGCGACGCCGCTGATCATCGAAAAACGCTGCGCGATGTGGGTGTCGGCAAACTCGTCCAGCGCGGGAAGCGGCAGTGTCTGCGCCGTCAGCGCAAGGAACATGATCGGCGCGTCCGCCGGGTTGACCTTGCGCAGTGTCGGCGGATCCATGCCGTCGGGCAGGCGCCGCAAAGTCTGCGAGATTGCGGTCTGCACATCCTGGGCAGCCGCATCGATGTCGCGGTCCAGGCTGAACTGCAGCGTTATGCGGGTTCGGCCCGTGCTGCTGACCGAACTCATTGAGTCGATGCCGGCGACCTGGCTGAACTGGCGCTCAAGCGGCGTAGCAACCGTGGACGCCATGATGTCGGGATTCGCACCGGGCAAATCAGCGGTGACCGAGATGGTCGGGAAATCGACATTCGGAAGCTCGTTCACCGGCAAGGCCCGGAAAGCGAGCACTCCGAAAATGATAATCGCGGCAACCAGCACGGTGGTTGCCACTGGCCTGACGATGAATATCCGCGAAACGTTCATGTCCTTGCTCCCGAAATCTTCAATTTCAGCCGACCATGGCCGTCAGTCTATTTATCACCAGCGGGTTTTGCAGCACCGCCCTCGGCGGGCTTGCCCTTGCCTTCACCCTTTTTGCCGCCCTTGCCTTTGCGCTTCTCGCCAGCAGCAGCTTCGCCATCGGCAAGCCTCACCGTGGCGCCCGGCCGCAGTGCCTGCGGTATTTCGACAACCACATGGTCACCGGCCTTGACGCCTTCGCCGATGACCACCTCTCCGCCGAGCTGACGCGAAATCCTGACCGGACGGACTTCGACCTTGCTGTCGCCGTCCACCAGGTATACGAACGGCCCGTTCTGACCGGGTTGCACCGCGACCTCGGGCACGACAATGGCTTCCGGCTCGACGGTCAGCACCACGCGGACGTTGACGAACTGGCCGGGCCAGATCGCCTCCTTTGAGTTTTCCACGCGCGTCTTCAACAGCACCGTTCCGGTCTGCGGTGTGATCGTGTTGTCGACGAACACCAGTTGTCCCGCCGCTACCGGCGGACCGGAACGGTCAGGAAGTATCTCGATGCGCATGTCCTTTTGGTTCTGGAACCGGCGGATATCCTCGAGCTGGCGCTCGGGGACGCTGAAAGCCACCAGCACCGGATCCGTGCCGTTTATGGTGACCAATGGCGCGCCGCCCCCGGAGGCCTGCACGAGATTCCCGGCCCTGACCGCAAGCTGGCCGGTGCGTCCGCTGATCGGGGCGACGATGCGGGCATAGTCGAGCTGGATCCGGGCCTGCTCCACCGCCGCCTGGCCCGCCTGGACGGTCGCCTCCAGGGATTTAGCCGATGTCACTGCGACGTCATACTCCTGGCGCGTGATGAATTCGCGCTTGAGCAAGGGCTCGAGTCGCTGCTGCTGGGCACGGGCATTCTCGAGCTGCGCCTTGTCGCGCTCCAGAGCGGCCAGTGCCTGGTTGTACTGGGCACGGGATGTCCGCGGATCAATCTCGAACAGCGTCTGCCCCGCCTTGACCCGGTCGCCCTCCCTGAATGCCACCGTCTGCAGCACGCCGCTGACCTGCGCCCGCACCTGGACACTCTGCTCCGGCTCCACAGTACCGACGGCCTCGATCAGCACCGGCATGGGCTTGGCCACCGCTCGTGCAGTCCTGACGATCAACGGCGCGCCACCCCCTTTGCCACCCTTGGCTTTGGCTTTTTCGCCACCCTTGGCGCTGCCGCCCTGCTGCCAGTACCAGTATCCCCCCGCCACAGCCGCACCGACCGCGACAAACACCAGCAACATGATCAGTCTTTTCATTTCGTCCCGCCCGCCTTGATTAAATCGCTCGCGCCGACAGCAACCTGCAGCCGCGCCAGCGTGGTGAACCAGTCCAGGTAGGACTGTATGCGCTGCACCCGTGCATTGGACTCATCCTGCTGCGCAGTGATCAGATCGAGAATGCTGCCAAAGCCGCTCTGGTAGCGCGCCAGCGTGGCCTGCGCAGTCTGCTCCGCGGAGCGCACCTGTGCTTCCGTGCTCGATATGCTGCTGTTCACCGTGGTAAGGTCGTAATAACCCTGCCAGACCTCCACCTCCGCCTGGCGCAGAAGCGCGTCACGGCCCGCCTCGGCAGCCTCCGCCTGCGCCTGTGCCAGCCGTGCAGTGTAGGTCTCTCGAAATCCCGTAAATATGGGAATGCGGATCGCGAGGCCGATGTTGTAATTGCTCGCCGAAGGGCGGTTGTCGCCGAAGGACGTGCGGCCGCTGCCGCCAACCACTTCAATCGAAGGCAGGCCGGCGCGGGCAGCCGCCTTGGCGCTGGCGCGAGATGCCCGCACCTGCGCTTCCGCAGCCACCAGGTCCGGACGGGATGCCTTGGCCCGCGCGAGCAGTTCGCCAATCGACGCCGATATCTCGGTGGTCTGCGGCGGCGCCTCAAGCGGGCGCACCGCGATGCCGACATTCACCGGCAGGCCGACCACTGAGGCCAGTTGCCCGCGCGACTTCTCCAGCTCACCGGTGCTGCGCGTGAGGTTCAGCCTCGCCTGCGCGACCAGGGTCTCCGCACGATAGACATCGGCAACGGTTGCCAGGCCCGATTCCCGACGCTTGCTCACGGCCTCGAGGGCCGTCTCCGCATTCTTGAGGGACTGGATGTTGACACGCAACAGGGCGTCATTGCCGAGCAGGCGGTAGTACGCCTGCTCCACCCCGAACACGACGTCCTGGAGCACGCGGTTATGCGCAAGGTTGGCCGCGAGGAGGCGGTATTCACTGGTTTCGATCTGCAGCTCGCGCACGCCGAAGTCATAGAGCAGGTAACTCAGGCTGATCGAGGGTCCATAGCGGGTCTGCCAGGGCACGGTCGCCCCCTGGTTCGTCACCTGCTGCGTGCGGGTCAGGGCATAGCTCGCGCTAAGCTGTGGCAGGAGATCAGCCTTCTCGATGCCGACACCAGCTGCTGCGGCGCGTGCGGCCAGCCACGACTGCCGTGTGCGCGGGTTGTTGCGAAGGGCAAACTCGGTCAGCTCGGGCAGCGAAAGAGGTTGATTGCGGGCCAGTTCACTGGCGGCCTGCGGCAAACCGACCTCGGGCAAGGGCAGATGCGTTTCCCAACGCAGATGAGGCTCGGCTGCGGTGCTTCCCTGCGTAGCAAAAGGGTCTCGCCAAGTGGACTGTCCGGTCGCCTGCGCGCTCGCGACACACAGTAAAAAAGCTGCAGACAGCGCTGGGATACTACGGCCGTATAAGTGCATGCGGCAGCGTCTTTATTTGATTGAAATATCGGGCAAAGGCGAGGCATGGTAGCACCAAAAATCGGGAAGCCTGCACCGTAAAACCGAAATCCAGTTCATGTCCCGGATCCGTGACATCCACAATATGGCTGCGCGATCTTATCTTGGCATAAAAAGAATGGATACGGCCGGTTCCGGGGGGCATGTTAGCCTCCGGGGCGCTTGTTCCATCCGAAAAACCTCATCAACAAGAGGAATAGTCGTGAGCAAACTGGTAAAACCCCATGGAGGAGGCGCGTTAAAGCCTCTGCTGCTTGAGGGCCCCGCACTTCAAGACGAACGCAAGCGGGCGGCCGGCCTGCCGAAACTCACTGTCAGTTCACGGGAAAAGGGCGACCTGCTGATGCTGGGTATCGGCGGGTTCACGCCGCTCGACGGATTCATGGGCCATGACGACTGGCGAGGCGCGTGCGACCGCTACACCCTCGCGAACGGCACGTTCTGGCCGATACCGATCACCCTTTCAGCGACGGCAAGCGACGCGGCTTCCATCAAGGCCGGCAGCGAAATCGCCCTGGCTGACCCGGACAACGGTGAAATCATCGCGACGATGCGGGTCACCGAGAAGTACGCGATCGACAAATTGCATGAATGCAAGTCGGTCTTCCGCACCACGGATGGCGAGCACCCCGGCGTCCGGATGGTCATGGAGCAGGGGGAATTCAACCTCGCCGGACCGGTCAAAGTGCTGTCACAGGGCGGCTTCCCCGAAAAATACGGCGCCATGTACATGACGCCGGCTCAGACCCGCGCCCTGTTCGACGCCAACGGCTGGGCGACCGTGGCCGCGTTCCAGACCCGTAACCCCATGCATCGCTCGCACGAGTACTTGGCCAAAGTAGCCATCGAAGTCTGCGACGGGGTGCTGGTGCATTCCCTGCTCGGCAATCTCAAACCGGGCGACATTCCGGCGGACGTGCGTACCAAGGCCATCGCGGTGCTCATTGAAAAGTATTTCGTCAAGAAAACCGTGGTGCAATCGGGCTACCCGCTCGACATGCGCTATGCCGGCCCGCGCGAAGCCCTGCTGCACGCCCTCTTCCGCCAGAACTATGGCTGCTCGCACCAGATCATCGGCCGCGACCACGCCGGTGTCGGCAGCTACTACGGGCCCTTCGATGCCCACCATATCTTCGATGAAATTCCGCGCGGCGCCCTCGAGACCCAGCCGCTGAAAATCGACTGGACTTTCTGGTGTTACCAGTGTGGCGGCATGGCCTCCGCAAAGACCTGCCCGCACGACGAAAAGGACCGGTTGCTGGTATCCGGCACCAAGCTGCGCAAATGGCTGTCCGACGGCGATCCGGTCCCCGCGGAATTCAGCCGGCCCGAAGTCCTTGAGGTGTTGCGCGCCTACTACGCCACAATCAGGGACGAAGACAAGGTGGAGGTCAAACTCAGCGGACACTCCGCCCGTTGAAGCGCGGCAAGATCCTCTGCGATCCAAGCAAAATAGCCGCCCCGAGGGGCGGCTATTTTCTTGGGACAGCGCTCCGACGGGACATGGTCAGCCGGCGGAAAGCTGCCTGCCCAGGGTGGCAGCGCCTGCCGGCCAGCTCCGGCAAGAGGCCTAGGGCTTCTTCGGCGTCTTGTATTCGGCTTCCTTCTGGAGCGGCTTCCAGACGGTCTCGTAACCGACAAAGCCTTTTTCGTTGGGCGGCATCTGGCGCGTCGTATAGAAAGGCGTCTCGCCGTCGGGAACCTTGATGTTGGGTTTTTGCTCGCTCATAAATCACCTCTTTTCCGTGGAGTCAGCATTGCAACTGCAGATAGACAAAAATCAAATTCTTTCCCTGGGCTCTCGCCCGTCACCGGTCATACCGGCCTCATCAGCGACGGATCAACATCCGCACCGGCGGCGATGGCCCCGCCCGCCCGGGTCTCCTCGTCGCTCGCATCACGCACGGTCAGAACCTCGAGCCTGAACACAACCTCCCTGCCGCAGAGCGGGTTGTTGCCGTCGACGGTCAGCGTCTTGTCATCCACCCGCGTCACGAGGAAGCTGCGGGTCTGCCCCCTGTCATTCTCCATCAAAATGGAGGTGCCGACCTGCCGATACTCTTCGGGAACGTTCTCAAGGAGATCGGTAAAAACCAGCGATTCATCGCGGGCGCCGAAAATCTGGTTGCCGTCGATCGGCACTTCGATGACGTCTCCCGCGACCCTGCCTTCCAGTTCCCGGTGTACCGAGGGCGCCAGAATCTCGTTATGTCCATGGACATAACCCAGGGGAAACTCGACCCCGGTCAGCACCTGCCCCGTTTTCCGGTCAGTCACCTTGTAGGTCAGTTCGACAAACTTGCCGTCCCGGATGGTTTCAGTCATGTCGGATGCGGATGCCATTCTCAGAAGATCGAAGCGCCAAAAATCCTGAGACCGCCATTCTCATAGCCAAGCACCAGCCGGCCCAGCCATTCGCCCGGCTTTTTGGTGCTCCGCTGCCGGTAAAGAACCGTCACATGCTCGCCGCGGCGGATGATGCCAAGCGGATCAAGTTCCTCTGAAAGGCTTCTTGCCAGTTCACTGTTCGCGAACTGGTGGTTCGCCACCACGGTATTGATCGCCTGCGCGAGGGAGCTCGAGAAATTCTTCGCAAACTCCCCGTATTTGCCCTCGTTCGAACTCCTGACGAGGTCGCGCCACAAGGGGGCGGCCAGCGCCAGGATTTCCTCGTCGGTCTTTTCAATGATGTTCATGCGGATGCTCTCGGCGGCCGGAAGGGGCGGCCTTGTCGGTTGCCGCACGACATGCCGGCCTGCCCGGCACCCGTGCAGAGGGCGGGAAAGCCCCCTTCTGCACGGGAGCGCGACTACTCGTTGTCACCCACCAGATGGTAACAGGGCGCCTTTTCCATCGTGTACTCGCCGGTCTTCGGGTCACGGCGCGAAACGGTCAGCACGTGCCAGTTTTCGTCGTCGAGCTTCATCGCGTCGCCGCGATAGTAGTAGCCCGGCCAGCGGGTCTCCTTGCGGAACAGCGTGTGGTGCGTGACGCACTCCGCCGCGCGATGACGGTGCTTCAGTTCCCAGGCGCGCAGCAACTCGTGAATGTCTTTCGCCGCCAGATTCTCCAGATCCTCTTCCATGATCCTGAGCTTCTTCAGGCAGATGTTCAGGAGCTTTTCGTTGGTCATGTAGCTGACCGTCACGCCGCCGCAATACTCGTCCATCAGCTTCTGCAGGCGGTCGAGGCCCTGCTTGGGATTGATGTAATGCGGATTGACGTCACCGGCCACGATCGCATTGCGGTAAATCCGGTAATGCTCCAGCGGCTTGTAGATTTCCTGCTTGCGGCGGTTGATCTGCTCGTCGGAGACGATGATGCCCTCCGCCTTGCCGTCGTCGATGTACTTGCACGCAGCCTTCGCGGCAAGCCGCCCTTCGGTGAACGATCCGGACGAGAAGGCATGCGGCGTGCCGCCGACCGCGTCACCGGCACCGAACAGGCCTTCGACCGTCGTCATGCGGTTGTAGCCCCAGAAGTATTCGGGGGGGGACACGTCTTCGGGACCCGAGCACCAGGCACCGGAACCGGTCGCGTGGGAGCCCATGACATAGGGTTCGGACGTGGTCAGTTCGGGGTTTTCATTCTTCGGATCCACATCGGTTGCCGCCCACAGCACCGCCTGGCCGACGGTCATGCCAAGGAAGTTTTCCCAGCCGACTTCCTCCAGGTGCGGATCCTGGAAGGCCTTCATGGTCACCATGTGTATCGGGCCGCGACCGGCATTGACTTCGCTGATGATGCAGTGGTTGCGCAGGCAGGTCGGGATCGGCCGGTGCGTGAGGTGCGAAGCCTCGGGATCCAGATACTCCTTGCCGACCATTTTCTGCAGCTCGGGGAACCACTTGGACTCGTATTCCTCGCCCAGACCGTTCTGCGTGTAGGTCTTGAGGTGCAGGAAATAGGCACCAACCGGGCCATATCCGTCCTTGAAGCGCGCGAGCACGATGCGGTTTTCCATCTGCGTCATCTTGGCGCCGGCATTGATCATCAGGCCATAGGCCGATGCCGAAGACCATGGCGCATACCAGGTGCGGCCCGAACCCTCGCCGACCGAGCGCGGCTTGAAGATGTTGGAGGCACCGCCCGCGCCGCAGATCACGGTCTTCGACTTGAAGACGTGATAGTCGCCGGTACGGACGTTGAAGCCAACTGCACCGGCGACCCGGTTTTCCTTGCTCTCATCCATCAGCAGGTGGGTAACGCAGATGCGGTTGAAAACCTTGTCCGCCGACTTCTTGGCTGCCTCGGCCACGATGGGCTTGTAGGACTCGCCGTGGATCATGATCTGCCACCGCCCCTCGCGCAGGTAGCGCCCGGTCTTGGGGTCCTTCATGATGGGCAGGCCCCACTCCTCGAACTGGTGCACTGTCGAGTCAACGTGGCGCGCCATGTCGAACAGCAGGTCTTCCCGCACCATGCCCATGAGGTCGATGCGGGCGTAGCGGACATGGTCCTCCGGGTTGTTCTCGCCCCAGCGGGTGCCCATGTAGCAGTTGATGGCGTAGAGGCCCTGGGCGACGGCGCCGGAGCGGTCGATGTTGGCCTTCTCGGCGATGACAATCTTCTTGTCCTGCCCCCAGAACCTTGCTTCCCACGCGGCACCCGTGCCGCCAAGGCCGGCACCGACAACCAGGATATCGATGCCGTCTTCGATGATTGTTTTGTAAGCCATTAGTAGTACACGCCTTTCTTCATCTTGAGGCCGGCGGATTTCAGTGTGTGCAGGCCGCCGTCATCCATGCGGATCCATTTCGGCTCGTTGTACAGCAACTGGCTGTCGCGCATGTCCTTGCTCGGTCCGGCAACCTCGGCGAGCTTGGGGATCGCGGTACCCCAGGGCTTGGTGGTGATCGGCGACAGGAAATTCTTTTCCGTGCCGTTGCGGAACTTGATCTTCCAGGCAATCGTACCCTTCTGTTCATCGCGCTGCACGCGCACGCTGTGCCCGAGCGGCGCAAAGTCGGCGTATCCGCGCACGTCGATCGCATTCTGCGGGCAGGCCTTGACGCAGGAGTAGCACTCCCAGCACATGTTCGGTTCGATGTTGTACGCACGTCGATAGGTCTTGTCGATGTGCATGATGTCGGACGGGCAGATGTCGACGCAGTGTCCGCATCCGTCGCACCTTGTCATGTAGACGAAGGTTGGCATAAGTCGGCTCCTTGATCTTTTCCGGTAGAACTTGAAATTTTAGTAGTGGCGGGGCGCTTCGCGCTTGATGCCCAGGCCCATCTCCATCGGCGCTTCCCGCAGCAGCTCCATGGAATGCCTTTGCTGCTGCTCGGGATCGTCGCGGGTCAGCGTCGGCAGGTTCTCCGCCGTGCCGTCAGCCTTGGTTATCCTCTTCTCGAAGGCGGCCGCGGGCTTGAAGAACATGTGCGCAAACTTCGACCACGTCACCGATCCGAACAGGATCGTGGTGGCGATGATGTAGAGCGCGAACAGCACCATCGACCCGCCGGCGCCCTTCGCCTGCATCCAGGCCCAGATCAGGCCCAGCGTGACGCTGGCCAGCAGCGACAGCACGAAAAGGTCGGCGCGCATCACGCGGAACGGCGAGTTGCCCTCTGCCGCCACGTCAACGCGGATGAAAAACCAGAACCAGTAACCGCCGAAGCAGAGCATCAGGCCGCCCAGCCACCACAGTTGCGGCACGATCGCCGGAGTGGCCGTCGCCGAGGTCGGATAGCAGAACACCATCAGCACGGTGGTCACGACATAAATCACGAAGCCGTACATTGTCAGCAGGTGCGCGATGCGGCGCCGGACATTGCAGAACTCGCCGGAAGCCAGCACGTCGACGACCACAGTCTGGACCGCGATGGCGGCAAGGTCGCCCCCGCCGAGCTGCTTTTTGGCTTTTGCCTTCGAGCGGCGCATGTTCTCGAAAAAATACTTGGCACTGCCCTTGTGCACGATGTCGAACAAGACGCCTGCGACAACGAGCAGGACCATAACGATGACGTAAGCCTGCATCACGGCGGGCGGAATGGACGCCGAAAGCTCGGCGAACGGATTGCTGGTGAACATCTGCCTCCCTCCTGTTTGGGTGCCCGGATTTTAAACAGGCAGTGCCGAGCATACGCGAAAAAAAGGTTATGTCGTCATAGAAAATACTTGGGATTGTGCGGGGTAAAATCACTCCCTACACGGAGGTGCCCCCTGAAAATCTGCATAGTCTCAGACAGCCACGACCATCGCGAACCCCTGGCCGCAGCGATCGCCGAAGCCAAGTCGCTGGGCGCGGAGCTCATATTGCACTGCGGCGATCTAGTCGCACCGTCCACATTGCATGCGGTCACCGGATTCGGATTGCCGGTCCACATGATCCACGGCAACAACACCGGCGACCTGTACTACCTGTCGAAATGGGCACAGGATCCGAAAAACCGCGTGCACTACTACGGTCAGGATGGCTCGCTGGTGCTGGCGGATCGGCGGATTTTCATGGTGCATTACCCGCACTACGCCAAGGCCATGGCGCTGACCGGCGATTTTGACCTTGTCTGCAACGGCCATGAGCACCGTGCGGTCATCGAGCACATCCGCAACATCAAGGGAGGCGAAACGCTGCGCATCGATCCCGGCAGCGTTGCCGGCGTCAGCGCGCCCAAGACCTACGTCTTCGGCAACCTGCAGACCCTCGAATTCGAGGTCCGGCCCGTACCCGGATTCGGTTAAGATTAAATTTATCAATAAAATCAATGACTTAAATGATGGCCTTTAATACAATCCCTCTCTTCCAGGCGTGCCGGGCGCTTGGCCTCTGAAACCGTGCCCACAGGAACCGCGCCACGGGATGTCCGGCCCCTGCAGGGCGAAGCCCGCATCATCAAGGCCGAGCCATACTACGAGCCCCTCGGCGGCGAAATCGCGCTGTTCGAAGCCGCCCATGCGAGCAGGCTCCCGGTGCTGCTCAAAGGTCCGACCGGCTGCGGCAAGACGCGCTTCATCGAACACATGGCGTGGCGGCTGCAGCGCCCCCTGGTCACCGTCTCCTGCCATGATGACCTCACCGCGGCGGACCTTGTCGGCCGCTACCTGATCACCAACAACGAAACGCTGTGGGTGGACGGCCCCCTGGCCCGTGCGGTGCGCGCGGGAGCGATCTGCTACCTCGACGAAATCGTGGAGGCGCGGCGTGACACCACGGTGGTCATCCATCCGCTCGCCGATGACCGGCGCATGCTGCCGATGGAGAAACGCGGCGAGCTGCTGCAGGCACCGCCTGAATTCCTGCTCGCCATGTCCTACAACCCGGGCTACCAGAGCGTGCTGAAGGACCTCAAGCAGAGCACCCGCCAGCGCTTTGTTGCCATCGAATTCCAGTACCCGGAGACCGCGCTGGAGGAGGCCATCATCCGCAAGGAATCAGGCGCCGGCGCCTCGACGGCGGCCGCACTGGTACGGCTTGCCCGGATGACCCGCAACCTCAAGGACAACGGTCTTGACGAGGGTGCCTCGACGCGCCTGCTGGTGCATGCCGCCAAGCTGATCGCCCGCGGCGTCCCGGCCGCGGCGGCCTGCCACAGCGCGATTGCGGAGGCACTGACCGATGATCCGGAAATGCTGCGCGCGATCGATGAATTCACCGCGTCGGCATTCTGACCTGCCGCCTGGACACACCGGATGGCCGCGCCGCTGACGGCAAGGGAACTGCGCGGGAAACTCGATTACCTGCTCGGACCGGTGCTGTCCTCGCGCCGCAGCTCCGCCCCCCTCGCGGAAGCGATGTCAAAGCTCGACCGTCCCGCGCAGGACTTCATGCTGCACTGGATCGAGGTCATCGACCGCAGCAACTACGAAATGGCCTTCCAGTTCGCGGCAGCGGCCCCCGCAGCCCTCGGCAGCTTCGATGCCGCCACGGCCGAGGCCTGGATCATCCATGCAATGGACGTCTACGACCGCGACGGCCTCCACCTCGGGGCGCAGGCACTGCGGCAGTTCGAGGCCTTCGACCGGCAGGCCCGGGAAACGCATGCTGCGACGTTCGCCGAGCATGCGCGGGTGCTTGAGCTGTTTGCCCGCGGCCTCGCCGGACGGCGCCTCAGACTCGACACCGCAGAGGATGCCGGCACCGATACCGAGACCCTGTACCTGCCTCCGCGCATTGCCCTCTTTCCCGACAAGGCCGACAACTTCGCGGTCTACCGCATTCTCGTCGCGCTGCTCTGGGCGCAGGGCCGCTACGGCACCTGGCAGGCCGATCTCGCGGCAGCCTGCGCGGACTATGCCGATCCCGCTCGCGCGGGCCGGCTGCTCGCCCGCCTCGAGGGCATGCGCCTCGAGGCGCGGCTCGCCGGAATTTATCCCGGCATCGCGCGTGCGATGAACAGGCTGCGCGGACATGCACATGATCCGCGCTGTGCCGGACTCGCTGCGGCAAACGCGACTGTTGCCGACAGCATCAGGCTGCTCGGGCGCCTGTATGACGCCGCCGAACCGCCCGAGCCCCCCTGGCGCTTCAGCCTGCATGCCGGCGCCGGTGCAGTGCGTGCAGCCCGCCTTCAGCGCGAACGCAGCGAATTCGCGGCTGCGCTCGCCGAACTGATTCGACAGCAGCCGCCCCCGCCCGAAGCCGCGGCCGCCGATGACGGCCGGTTCAGCATCGAGGCCGGCGCCCCTTCCGGTGACGAGGGCCGCGGATTCGAACTGCGGCTCGACGGCCAGCCGCTCGCCCCGCCGCCGCCATTGGCTCGGCTGATCGAATCCATAATGCAGGATCTCGGCGAGATCCCGGATGACTACTTCGCGGCCGCGGACGCCGCCGGTCATGCGCAACGGG
Source organism: Burkholderiales bacterium (assembly GCA_019634975.1). GTDB lineage: Bacteria > Pseudomonadota > Gammaproteobacteria > Burkholderiales > SG8-41. The sequence goes on along the minus strand of JAHCAI010000001.1, from coordinate 529,201 downwards.
ATGATGCCGCAGCATCCGGCGAGGAATCGGCAGAGCCCGGACAGGATCCCGGCGTGCACTATTACGACGAGTGGGACTGCCGGCGCCGCCATTACCGCAAGGATTGGTGCGCGCTGCGGGAAACCGACGTATTGCCGGCGGACAACGGCTTTGTCGAAGCAGTGCTATGCCGCTACAGACCGCAAATCGTCCGCCTCAGGCGCAGCTTCGAGCTGCTGCGCGGAGAAGATCGCCTGCTCAAGCGCCAGACTGGCGGCGATGACATCGACTTCGACGCACTGGTCGAGGGCCACGCCGACCTGAAGGCCGGCATGGAACTGCCGGAACGGCTGCTGACCCGGCGCCTCAGGAACGAACGCAACCTCGCTGCGCTGTTCATGGTCGACATGAGCGGCTCGACCAAGGGCTGGATCAACGACGCCGAGCGCGAGGCACTGGTGATGCTGTGCGAAGCGCTGGAGGTGCTCGGCGACCGCTACGCGATCTATGGTTTTTCCGGCCTCACCCGCAAGCGCTGCGAAACCTACCGCATCAAGCGCTTTGACGAAGCATACGACGAAACTGTCCGTCGCCGCATCGCCGGCATCACGCCGAAGGATTACACGCGGATGGGCGCCGCGATCCGGCACCTGAGCGCAATGCTCAACCGGGTCGACGCCCGCACCAGGCTGCTGATCACGCTGTCCGACGGCAAGCCCGACGACTACAGCGACCATTACCGCGGCGAGTACGGCATCGAGGACACCCGCCAGGCGCTGGTCGAAGCGCAGCGTTCCGGAATCCACCCCTTTTGCATCACCATTGACCATGAAGCGCGCGACTACCTGCCGCAGCTCTACGGGCCGGTGAACTGGACGTTGGTGGACAACGTGGAACGGCTGCCGCTGAAAGTGGCCGATATCTACCGCCGGCTGACCACCTGACGCTCGACGGCGCCGCCGCGCGGAGGGCTCGCTAGTGCAGCCTGTCCGGCGAAGCCTCACCGGCAACCGCCGTCACCGCGTCACCGGCGGAGGCCTCTGCATCCGCGGACGGCGCTTCGTCGCCATCGGCCGCATCCGTCTCGTCCTCCTCGGCATCCATCACGCCTTCAGCCATGCTTGCCGAAGGCGCCGTGGCGGCCAGTGCGGCCTCGAGATCCATTTCGGCATTGGCATTCTGCTCGACCAGGCTGCCCAGCTCCGACAGCGGCGGCAGCTCTTCCAGCGACCGCAGGTTGAGGTCATCGAGGAAGGATCGGGTGGTCGCGAAGATCTCGGGACGCCCCGGAACCTCGCGGTGGCCGATGACATCGATCCAGCCGCGCGCCTCCAGCGCCTTGAGTATGCCCGGTGACACGGTGACGCCGCGGATCTCCTCGATGTCGCCGCGGGTCACCGGCTGCTTGTAGGCAATGATCGCCAGGGTCTCCAGCACGGCGCGCGAATATTTCGGCGGCTTCTGCGGGTTGAGCCGGTCAAGGAACTTCTGCGACTCGGGGCGCGCGCGAAAGCGCCAGCCGGAGGCCACGCTGACCAGCTCCACGCCGCGGCCGTCCCAGTCGTCGCGCAGGTCATCGAGCACCTTGCGCAGCGTGCTGTTGTCGATCTTCTCCTCGAACAGCTTCTTCAGGTCATTCAGCGACATCGGCTCCTGGGTCACCAGCAGCGCCGTCTCCAGCACATGCTTGACCCGGGCAAGATCCAGACCCTCCGGTGCCTGGCCGGACCCTTCGTTCCGCGCCTCCTCGTTCTGCGATTCTTCCTGGACGTGTTCTTCGGACATGGTCATTCGGTCTTGTCGTTTACAGCAGCAAGCGCGTTGCTGCGCAGTTTGACGTAAATCGGGGCGTAAGCCTGCTCCTGGCTGACCTCGATCAGCGTCTCCTTGGCAAGTTCAAGCACGGCAAGAAAGGACACCACCAGCACCGGCACGCCCTGTTCCGGCGTGAACAGCCGGTCAAACTCGATGAATTCCTCGCTTTGCAGCAGCCGCAGGATGCGCGACATGTGCTCGCGCACCGAAAGCTGCTCGCGCGTGATGCGATGGTGGCGGTTGACCGACGCCCGCTGCAGCAGCGTCAGCCAGGCGTGCTTGAGGTCCTCGATGCTGACGTCAGGCAGGCGCAGCATCGCCTCGCGCTCGAACACCACCTGCACGACCGTGAAATCGCGTCCCGCCTGCGGCAGCTCATTCAGCTTGTGCGCCGCGAGCTTCATCTGCTCGTATTCCATCAGCCGGCGCACCAGCTCGGCACGCGGGTCCTCTTCGATGCTGTCGGCGCTGGCCGGCCGCGGCAGCAGCAACCGCGACTTGATTTCGATCATCATCGCCGCCATCAGCAGGTACTCGGCAGCCAGTTCCAGCTGCTGCGAGCGCATCATCTCGACGTAGACCAGGTACTGCTCGGTCAGCTTGGCCATCGGAATGTCGAGGACGCTGATGTTTTCCTTGCGGATCAGGTACAGCAGAAGGTCAAGCGGACCTTCAAACTGCTCGAGGAAGACCTCCAGCGCATCCGGCGGAATGTAGAGATCCTGCGGAATCTTCAGCAGCGGCTGGCCATAGACCCGGGCAAACGGCGCCGCTTCGGCTGCGGGATTGGCGGCTTCAGTCATGGGCGCGGTAAAGGGAGATCACGCGGCGCGGGGCACGCGGATTCTGGAGTCGGATTTGCAGGCCTTGCATCGCCGTATTTTACCGGGAATTGACTGGGCACCCAACGCAGGCAGTGGCTTTCCGCGGTGGAAAGATAAGCCATTGACGCGATTGCACTTTGCGCGGCACTCAGGATCTGGTCCGGAGCAGCAGCAATCCGATCCAGAACAGCAGCAGCAATCCGCCAATCGCCGCCGCGACATAAGCCCCAAGCGGCAGCAGCGCGCGCAACAGGTTCAGCGAGATCTCCGCATCCCAGGCATAGCGCTCGCGCGGCGCGGAAAAGTATCCGGCGATCTCACCGGTCAGCCAGATCAGCAGCACCGCCAGCGCCGGCAGCAGCAGCGTCCACAGGGAAAGCAGGGCTGCCTGCCGCCGTGACATCCGGCCGCGCCGCACCCGCAACAGGAGCAGCACAAGGGCGAACAGCGCCAGCAGCGCGGCGAGAACGGGCGCGCCGTAGAAAACCCCGATCTTGAGCTTGAGCCACATTGCGATGTCAGGGCTTCAGGATCACATATGCGCCGGCCACCAGCAGCACGCTGCCGGCAACGAGATTCAGCGCGCGCCCCAACCCCTGCCCGAGGACGGACCCGGCCATGCTTGCCATGCCCGCGTAGGCGAGTTTGACACCGCCCACCGCGACCGTGGCAATCACCGCCACCGCCAGCGCATCACCGAAGGTCAGTGCACCGAGATCGAAGAATGCCGGGAAGAAGCCGAGGTAGAACAGGATCGCCTTCTGGTCAGCCAGGGTCAGCAGCAGGCCGGACATGAAACTCGAGGTCGATGCCGCGGCGCTGCCGGCGGCCTCTGTCCCCGCCGGCAGGTCTGCGCGCCACAGACGCAAGCCCAGCCACAGCAGGTAAATCCCGCCGAGATATTTCAGCCAGACGAAGGCATCGCCCAGCGCCGCCGCCAGCGTTTTCAGGCCGAAAATCGCCAGCACGATGAACAGCATGTCGCCGGCGACGATGCCCAGCGCGACCCAGGCGCCCTGCCGGAAACCGGCGGAAGCCGCACGTGCGGTGACGGCAAGGACGCTCACGCTGGGAATCAGCGCGAGTACGACCATCGCGGCAAAAAGCGCAAGCAGGCTGGACAGGGTCAGGGACACGGTAATGGAGTTTGCCAGTGACGCGACCGTTCAGGGGCGTGCCTTGCGCCAGGCGCCCCCCCCGGCATCGCAGTGACCAGCCGCCCTGCCGCCGGGTTCCGCCACAAGCCAACCGGATGCCCGCAAGGGGAGGCGGCCGGGCTCATCGCGAATCATCGGATCGGGGTTGCCCTTCGTGCAAATCTTGCCAGGGAATGCCCAGGCACTTGTTTTGATGGCTATTTTACAAGGCGGCCGGAAACAGCGGCTCCAGCGCCCCGCCCGTTCTCGGCGCCTGCCAGTACCGCAGGTGGCGATCCCGATGCCGGGCCACGCTGAGCGGTTCTCCGGGTTGCAGCTCCAGCGATATCGCGCCTCCCTCGTCGGTTCTGAGCATCACGCTGCCCAGAGCCGCATAACGCGCGACAACCTCCGGATGCGGATGACGGAAAGGATTGCGGTAACCCACGGGAAATATCACCAGCCGCGGCGCGACGGCTTCGACGAAAGCCTGTGACGAGGACGTGCGGCTGCCCTGGTGCGGCGCCACCAGCACCTCCGCCTTGAGCTTTTCCGGCATCGTCGACAGCAGCTTCTCCTCGCCGCGGCGTTCGATGTCGGCGGGAATCAGCACACTGCCGGCCGCAGCCGTGATCTTCAGCACGCAGCTGCGTTCGTTGTCCTTCAGTTTTTCCGCACCGCGCGCCGTCGCATCGGGGTGCAGCATTTCGAAAACCACGCCATCCCAGTCCCAGGCCTGTCCCGCCACGCAACGCCGCTCCTCGGGCCCCATCAGCAGCAGCGGGTCGAGATCGGGCAATGAAGTGAGCAGGACATCCACCGGCACTGCCTGCAGAACCGACAGCGCGCCGCCGGTGTGGTCGGCGTCATCATGGCTTATCACCAGCATGTCCAGCCGGCGCACACCCGCCGCGCGCAGAAAGGGCACAATCACGCGGCTGCCGCTGTCGGCGCCCGGACCGAAAGCCGGGCCGGCATCGAACAACAGCGCATGGTTGCGCGTCTGCGCGACCACCGCGAGACCCTGTCCGACATCGAGCACGGTCAGCCGCAGCGCGCCCTCAGAGGGCGGTGCAGGCGCGATGAGTAACATCGGCAGGAAAGCAAGCGCGCCGATCCAGCGTGACGGGAATCCGCGCGGCAGCAGCAGCCACACCGTGCCGGCCAGAGCGGCGATCACCGTCCAAGCCGGCGGCGCGTGCTGCTGCCAGGCCGCTTCAGGCCACTGCCCCAGCCATTCGAGGGCCAGCAGGCATCCGGCCATGACCCATTGCGCGAAATGCAGCGGCGCATCCACCGGCAGCAGCATCCCCGCCAGTGCCGGCGGCACCACGACAAAACTCACCAGCGGGATCGCCAGCGCATTCGCCAGCGGCGAGACCAGCGATACCTGCTGGAACATCGCCAGCAGCGGCGGGATCAGCGCCAGCGTCACCGCCCACTGCACCCGACCCCAGGTGAGGAGCCAGTGCGGCTGGCGCAGGCGGTCGACCGACACCCACATGATCACCGCCACCGCGCCGAAGGACAGCCAGAAGCCCGGTGCATGAACCGCCCAGGGATCCATCACCAGCACCGCGAACAGGGCCAGCGCCAGCACCGGCCCGGCCGCGGTGATGCGCCCCGACCACAGTGCAGCAGCGACGACCGCGAGCATGAACACCGTGCGCTGGGCCGGCACCGCGAAACCCGCGAGCAGGGCATAAACCAGTGCGACGGCGAAGCCGATGACCGAGGCCGCCTTTACCGCAGGCAGCGCCAGTGTCAGGCGCGCGCTGCGCCGCCACAGCAGGTTCGCCAGCGCGAAAGCCAGTCCGGACAGCATGGTCACATGCAGACCCGAAATCGACATCAAATGATTGACGCCGGTGCGCGTGAAGGTTTGCCACTGCTCGGGAGGAATCGCGCGCTGGTCGCCCATTGCCAGCGCGGCGATGACACCGGCGGCGGGCGCGTCACCAAGCGCGGCGCGGATCCGCCCGCGCAGCCTCTCGCGCAGGGCCTCGACACGGTAAGTGAAGCCGGCGGCCGCGGCATCAAGGCGCCGCGGCTGGCTTTTGGGCCGAACGTAGCCGGTGGCGCGGATGCCGCGTTCGAGCAGCCAGGCCTCGTAGTCGAATCCATGGGGATTGGCCAGGCCATGCGGGCGCTTCAGACGCACCGTCAGCTGCCAGCGCTCTCCGGCATGAACCTCGGGCAGCTGCATCCCGCCGCCGGGCAGGCCCCGACCCCACCACGACAGCACGATGCGCCCCGGAACACGCGCCCCCGGCGTCTGCACCTGCTCGACGTCGAACTCGAATCGGACGCTGCGGTCATAGGGCTGCGGCAGGCCGGCGACGACGCCGGTAACCACGATGTCGCGCGATTCCCATTCCGGAAGCAGATGATCGGCGAGACGCCAGTGGGCCCAGGCGGCAGCCCACAGAAACCCTGCCGCTGCGGCACAGGCCAGCGTGACCGCCGAGCGCGGTGCGGAACGCCATCCGCCACCGCGCAGCAGGGCCGCGAGCAGCAGGGCTGGCGGCAGCAGCCAGCCCCAATCCAGCGGCGGCAACCGGGCCTGCTGCTGCAATAACCAGACGCCGGCGGCGAAAGCGGTAATATGCGCAACCATCGCTACCTAACGCGGCGCAAACTGCCGCGCTGACCGCGACCACCCCCAGGCAAGCCATGCCGCGAAAATATTTCCGCAAATACCTGCCCTCGCACGAATCGATCACCGGCAACCGCTGGGTCGCGCGTTTCGGGCCGTGGCTGAAGCATCACAACCTGTGGCACCTGCACCGGCGGTCGGTTGCCGGCGGCGTCGCGGTCGGCCTGTTTGCCGGGCTGGTGCCGGGCCCGCTGCAGATCCTCAGCGGCGTGATCCTGTCGATCCTGTTCCGCGTCAACCTGCCGGTCGCGGCCCTGGTGACGCTCTACACGAACCCGCTCACCATAGTGCCGCTGTATTACCTGGCCTACCGTTACGGCGCGCTGGTGACGCTGTCCGAAAACGGCGGCGCGATGCCCGCAACCTTCAGCATGGAAGGCCATACGCTGACGAGCTGGATCCCGGCGCTGCTCGACTGGATGGTCTCTATGGGCAAGCCGCTCGCGGTCGGCCTGCCGCTGCTGGGGATCACGCTGGCCGCCGCGGGTTACCTGATTGTCGACACCGCATGGAAAATCCATGTGCGCCTGTCCTGGCGCAACCGGATGCAGCAGCGCCGCGAGCAATGAGCATCAGGACGCCCCCCTACTGGAAACGCGCCACCCGCGAGCTCGGCGCAGCCGATCCGGTGATGGGCGGACTGATCGTGCGCTACCAGGGATTGACCATGGCCAGCCGCGGCGATGCCTTCCAGACGCTCGCGCGCTCGATCATCGGCCAGCAGATTTCGGTGAAGGCCGCGCAAAGCGTGTGGAAACGCTTCGCCGCCGCGGTCGGGGATCTGCGTCCGCAGTGCGTGCTGGAACTGTCCGAAGAGCGGCTGCGCGGCTGCGGCCTGTCGGGACAAAAAGTGAAATACCTGCGCGACCTGTCGGAACGTTTTGCGGCCGGCGCCCTCGATGTCGCGCGCTGGCGGGAGATGGACGACGAGACACTGATTGCCGACCTCACGCAGGTCAAGGGCATCGGCCGCTGGACCGCGGAGATGTTCCTGATGTTCCACCTGACGCGGCCCGACGTGTTCCCGCTCGGCGATCTCGGCCTGCGCCGCGCGATGCAACGGTACTACAACAAGGGACGCCCGCTGTCGGAGCGGCGCATCGCCGCGCTCGGAAAACTGTGGTCACCCTGGCGTTCGGTCGCCACCTGGTATCTCTGGCGCAGCCTCGACCCGATACCCGTTGAATACTAAAAAAATCAACAAAATCAAATATTTATATAATGCCTTCGGACAGCACACCACAATCCCCGCCGCTGACACTGACCCATCGCGAGTTCGTGCAGGCCTATGGCGAAGGCCGCATCGTCGTCAATTTCGATCCGCAGGCCGCCGCGAAATTCCTCAGCGCGCGGCTGCTGCTGCCGCTGTTCATGATGCCGGTGCTCGGCATCGGTGTGGCGCTGGCATTGATCGGCTGGATCTGGACCGGCTTGCTGGTGATCGCGCTGGGCATCATCGTGCCGCGGATGATCAAACGCGGCGCGCCGAGTTTCCTGATGCAGCAGATGCTGGGTGATGAAGGGCTTTACCGCGAAGCGCTGCACGCCGGCATCATGCAGGTTGTCGGGCGATAAAGCAGATCGAATTTACAGGATGGGCAGGATATACAGGATCCAAAGGCAGGTGTTTGCCGGGAATCCGGGTTTATCCTGCACATCCTGCCCATCCTGTTAATGGCCGTTGCTGCCCCTGTGTTTCAGCTGACCATCGACCAGTTCGAGGATGCGGTCGGCGCGATCCGCAATGCGCGGATCGTGGGTGACAATGACGAAACTGGTGTTGAGGTCGCGGTTGAGCCGCAGCATCAGGTCGAATACCGCCTCCGCCGTCACGCGGTCGAGGTTGCCGGTCGGCTCATCGGCAAGCACGCAGGCGGGCTGCGTCACCAGAGCGCGCGCCAGCGCCACGCGCTGGCGTTCCCCCCCGGACAGTTCCCCCGGCACATGTGCCAGGCGATGCCCCATGCCCACTGCCTCCAGCATCTTTCTCGCCGCCACCAGCGCCTCTGCCCGCGGCTCGCGGCGGATGATCAGCGGCATCGCGACGTTTTCCTCGGCACTGAACTCGGGCAGCAGGTGGTGGAACTGGTAGACAAACCCCAGCGTGCGGTTGCGCACCTCGCCACGGCGATTTTCGCCCTGCCCCGAAAGCGCCTCGCCGAGGATGCTCACCTCGCCCCCGCTCGGCACATCCAGTCCGCCGAGCAGGTGCAACAGCGTGCTTTTGCCGGAACCGGAAGCGCCGACGATGGCAATGCGCTCGCCGGGCATCACCTCCAGGTCGATGCCGAGCAGCACCGGCACCGCATCGGCGCCCTCGCGATAGGCCTTGCGCAGGCCCTTGCAGGAAATCACCGGGACAGGCGCGGCATGCTCACTCATAGCGCAGGGCCTCGGCCGGATTGACTTTGGAAGCCCGCCAGCTCGGATAGATCGTCGCCAGCACCGACAGCACGAAGGCTACCACCGCCGTCATCACCACATCGCCTGCCTGCAATTCCGAGGGCAGGTCGGCGATCTGGTAGACATCCTGGGGCATGAACTTGACGCGGAACACCTGCTCGATGAAGCCGATGATGCTGTCGACATTGAGGGCGCCGAGGATGCCGAAGACGATGCCGCAACCGACGCCGATGGCGCCGATCAGCGTGCCCTGCACCATGAAAATCCGCATCACCTCGCCGGGCGAGGCGCCCATCGTACGCAGGATCGCGATGTCGGCCTGCTTCTCGCGCACCATCATGTAAAGGCTGGAAACCATGTTGAAGGCGGCGATCGCGATGATGAAAAACAGCAGCAGCGACATCATGCGCTTCTCCAGTTCCACCGCGCGGAAATAGGTGGCGTTGAAACGCGACCAGTCGCTGACCGATACCTCCGGCGGCAGCACCTCCAGCAGCTCGCGCGCAACCTGGCGGGCAAGGAACAGGTCATCGAGACGCAGGCGCACGCCCGAGACGCCGCCCTCGAGGCGGTACAGACGCTGCGCATCCTCGATGTGCACCACGGCAAGTCCGGAGTCGATCTCGTAATGGCCCACCTCGAAGGTGCCGGTCACCGTGAACTGGCGCAGCCGGGGCAGGATGCCGGCCGGCGTCACCTGCCCCTGCGGCGCGACCAGCACCACGCGCTCGCCGACCGTGACATCCAGCGCGCGCGCCAACGGTGCACCCAGCACGACGTTGTACTCCCCGGAGCGCAGGGATCCCAGCGTACCGAAACGCATGTGCGCGCCGATCTCGCTGACCTTGTCCTCGGCCGCGGGATCGATGCCGCGCAGCAGCGCGCCGCGCACCTTGCCGCCGCTGGTCAGCAGGCCCTGTGCCGAGACATAGGGCGCGGCGGCCACCACATGCCGATGTTTCAGGGCAGCATCAGCCACCGACTGCCAATCGCGCAACGACTCGCCGAGGCCGGTGACCTGGACATGCGCGACTGCGCTCAGCATGCGCGTGCGCACCTCGCGCTGGAAGCCGTTGAACACCGAGAGCACGGTGATCAACACCGTCATGCCGAGCGCGATGCCGACCACGGATATCAGCGAGATCACCGATATGAACTTCGTGCGCTGGCGCGAGCGCGTGTACCGCAGGCCGACAAATAACGGAAAGGAGTTCACGGGGCGCGGAAAAAACGAAAGACGCAGTGTGCCACAAACGCATGGCGCGACGCACATGCTAGACTCGCCACGTTACCCGCGTTCCCCCGGGACGTTACCTTGAGACGCTCCCTTGAACGAGTGTCCTGCAACAAGAGCATCATCGTGCATCTCACCCTGTTCATACCCGACCTGCTGCCGCCGCCCGGCGCCGAAGCACTGATCGCCGGCAGTGCCCCGGCACCCGCGCTCGAACGCATGCTGGGCCGCGGGGAAGTCGAACATTTCCCCGAGATCGATTCCGAGATATGGCTGTGCCAGGCTTTTGAAGTCGAACAGCGCGAGGACTGGCCCGTGGCGGCGCTGACTGCCGCAATCGACGGCCTGCCTGCGGAATCGGGCTGGTGGCTGCGCGCCGACCCGGTACATCTGCAGCTGCAGCGCAACCACACGCGGCTGCTCGCGGCACCGGCTCTGCCACTGGAAACGCAGGAGTCCTCGGCACTCGCGGCATCCCTCAACGCGCACTTCGCGGAGGAAGGCCTCGAGCTTCTGACACCGCATCCGCAGCACTGGTATTTCCGCCTCGAGGAAAGCCCGGGACTTGCGGCCCCGATGCGCAGCGCACTCGCCGGCCGGCCGCTGCCATCCAACGCGCTGGGCGGAGCACGGGCCAGCCACTGGCACCGCGTGCTGACCGAGGCGCAGATGCTGCTGCACGAGCACCCGGTCAACCAGGCCCGCGAGGCGCGCGGCCTGCCACCGGTGAACAGCCTGCTGCTGTGGGGTGCCGGCCGCAAACCCGCGGTTCCCGGGCGCCATTTCTCGCAGATCTGGAGCGACGACCCGCTGGCGATCGCGCTGGCCGTGCAGGCCGGCGCCGAGCACCAGAACGCGCCCGCCAGCGCCGCCCTGTGGTTTGGCCAGCGCCCCGGCACCGATGATCAGCACCTGGTGATCCTCAACCGCGCGCATCTCGGCCTGCGCTACGAGGGGGCGGATGCCTGGCTGCGCGCACTGACGGCACTCGACGAGCGCTGGTTCTCCCCTCTATACGGCACCCTCGGCCACCGCAATCTCGATGAACTGGTGATCGTCGCGACGGGCCCGGGGCTGTGCCTGCGCTGCACGTTGCGCCCGGCGGACCGGCTGAAATTCTGGCGCCGGCCGCAGCCGCTGCCGGTCCCGGCGGCGCCGGGCGCATGAACGCGATCGTCACCCGCCGCGTCGACGAAGACGCTGCGGCACGCCTTGCCGCAGCAGGCCTGTCGCCATTCATGGCGCGGATCTATGCCGCGCGCGGCATCGGCGATCCGGCGCAGCTCGAAACCGGACTGTCACGCCTGATTCCGCCGGAACGGCTGCTCCACGCCGGAACCATGGCCGCTCTGCTTGCCGAGGCCATTGCCGCGCGCAGGCGGCTGCTGATCATCGCCGACTATGACGCCGACGGCGCCACGGCCTGCGCGGTCGGTCTGCGTGCCCTGCGCCAGTTCGGCGCCGAGGTCGACTACCTGGTGCCCAACCGCTTCGAATACGGCTACGGCCTGACGCCGGAGATCGTGCAACTCGCGGCCTCGCAGAAAAAGCCCGATGTGCTGATCACCGTGGACAACGGCATCGCCAGCATCGACGGCGTCGCCGAAGCCAACCGGCTCGGCATGAAGGTGCTGGTGACCGACCACCACCTGCCCGGCGACGCGCTGCCCGATGCCTGGTGCATCGTCAATCCCAACCAGCCCGGCTGCGACTTCCCCAGCAAGAGCCTCGCCGGCGTCGGCGTGATGTTCTACCTGATGCTCGCGCTGCGCGCCGAACTGCGGCGGCGCGGCGCCTTCTCGGCAAGACCGGAGCCGAATCTGGCGGCCCTGCTCGACCTGGTCGCGCTGGGCACCGTGGCCGACGTCGTCAAGCTCGACGACAACAATCGCCTGCTGGTGCAACAGGGGCTGCAGCGCATGCGCGCCGGCCGCGCCCAGCCCGGCATCGCCGCGCTGTTCAGTGCCGCGGGCCGCGACATCCGCCGCGCCGGCGCCTATGACCTCGGCTTCGTCGCCGGTCCGCGCCTGAACGCTGCGGGGCGCCTGACCGACATGTCGCTGGGCATCGAATGCCTGACCACCGACGATACGATCCGCGCCGCCGACATCGCCCGCCAGCTCGACCAGCTGAACCGCCAGCGCCGCGACATCGAGGCCGGCATGCAGGAGTCCGCGCTGGCAACCCTGGACGAGGTCGAGCCCGGCTACTCGCTGAGCCTGTTCGATCCGCAATGGCACCAGGGCGTGATCGGCATCCTCGCCTCGCGCCTGCGCGAGCGTTTCCACCGTCCAACCTTCGCCTTTGCCGCCGCCGGCAACGGCGAACTGAAAGGCTCCGGCCGCTCGATCCCGGCGCTGCACCTGCGCGACGCGCTGGACCTGGTGTCGAAGCGCCACCCGCGCCTGATCCTTCGCTTCGGCGGCCATGCCGCGGCGGCCGGCCTCTCGCTGCCGGAACACGCCTTCGGCGATTTCCGCCAGGCTTTCGAGGCAGTCACCCGCGAGCTGCTGACGCCGGCCGACCTCGAACGCGAATGGATCAGCGACGGCAAACTGCCTGCGGAAGACCTCAACCTCGAAAATGCCGCAGCGCTCGGCGATGCGGTGTGGGGGCAGGGCTTCCCCGAACCGCGCTTCCACGACCGTTTCGAGGTCGCGGCACAGCGCGTCGTCGGCGAGCGTCACCTGAAGCTGCGGCTGCGCCGCGGCGCGCAGGCCTTCGATGCGATGCTCTTCGGCCATGCCGATCCCCTGCCCGGCACCGTGATCGCCACCTACCGCCTGGCTGCGAACCACTACAACGGCAGCACCACCCTGCAGCTGATCCTCGAACACTGGCAGGCCGGCTGACGCGAGACAAGCCGGCGGCGCCCGATTACACTGGTCCGCAGCAAGCCGGGACACACCGGTGCGACCCAAGCGGCGAGGAGAACAGCGATGAACCGATTCCCGGCCTGGCGCCAAGGCCTGCAGGCCTTGGCGCTCGCCTGGGTGCTGCTGGCCACGGCAGCACACCCTGCAAGCCACGTGATCTACGAGAAGCCCTCCGCCTACGGCACGGTGGTCATCACCGACGAGGGCGACGGACTGCGCGCGCTGCGCTTCGGCCGCGACGGTGTGCGCCAGAGCCTGGTCCGGCCCGGCGATCCGGAATTTCTCGGCCTCGCCTACCTGCCGGCCGCGATTGCCGGACTCGCCCTGTGCGCGGAGCCCCGGCGGTTTCTGGTGATCGGACTGGGCGGCGGCACCCTGCCCGCCTTCCTGCGCCACCATTACCCCGATTCGGAGATCGATGCCGTCGACATCAATCCCGAGGTCGCGGCGGCGGCCACCGGCCAGCTCGGCTTTCGCGAGGATGCCCGCATGCGCATCCACATTGCCGATGGCCGCCGCTTCGTCGAGGCGGTCACGCAGCCCTACGACGCGATATTCCTCGACGCTTTCGGCGCTGACGCAGTGCCCGCCCACCTGACAACCCGCGAATTCCTGTCCGCCGTGCGGCGCGCGGTGCGCAGCGACGGCGTCGTGATCGGCAACCTGTGGAGCGTCTCCACCCGGCCGCCGTACGACTCGATGGTACGCACCTACCGCGACAGCTTCGACGAGCTTTACGTGCTGCGCGTCGCCGGCACCAACAACCGCATCCTGCTGGCCCTGCCGCGGCCGGAACGGCTCAACCGCGGCGAGCTGGCGGCGCGCGGGCGCAAACTCGCAGCGGAGAAAAAGCTCCGCTTCAATCCCGGCCTGCTGATCGAACGCGGCCTGACGCCTGCGGATCACGAGGCCGCCGGCGGCAGCCTGCTGACCGACACCGACTTCCGGAAATGAGCGGAAAAGCGCCTGCGTCGAACGGTCCCGGCTCGCGCGGGCAGACGGGGCAAGCCCCCCGAATCCGGTAAAATCCGGCTTTTTCGCGGAAACATCATGGAAGCCGAACGCATCAATGCCATTGCCAACCGCCTGAACGACCTCGACGAGCGCGCGGGGGCGCTGCGGAGGTATCTTTGACTACGAGACGAAAACCCGCCGTCTCGAAGAACTGACCAAGCTCAGCGAAGATCCCGCGCTGTGGAATGACGCGCAGCGTGCCCAGGAAGTCGGTCGCGAACGCAAGCTGCTGGAAGGCATAGTCGTCACGCTGCGCGACCTTGACGGCGGCCTGCGCGACACCCGGGAACTGCTGGAAATGGCGCGCGCCGAACAGGACGACAGCACCCTGGAGGCGGTGGAGCAGGATGCAGCCAAGCTCGCCGGCGTGGTGGAGGACATGGAGTTCCGCCGCATGTTCTCCAATCCGATGGATCCCAACAACTGCTTCCTCGACATCCAGGCCGGATCCGGCGGCACCGAGGCGCAGGACTGGGCAGCGATTCTCGAACGCATGTACCTGCGCTACTGCGAGCAGAAGAAATTCCGCGTCGAGGTGCTGGAGGAGTCCGAGGGCGACGTCGCCGGCATCAAGAGTGCCTCCCTGAAGATCACCGGCGACTACGCCTTCGGCCACCTGCGCACCGAAAGCGGCGTGCACCGGTTGGTGCGCAAATCGCCCTTCGATTCCAACAACCGCCGCCACACCTCCTTCGCCAGCGTGTTCGTCTACCCCGAGGTCGACGACTCGATCGAGATCGAGATCAATCCGGCCGACCTGCGCGTGGACACCTTCCGCGCGTCGGGCGCCGGCGGCCAGCACATCAACAAGACGGACTCGGCGGTGCGCATCACCCACGAACCGACCGGCATCGTCGTGCAGTGCCAGAATGACCGCTCCCAGCACCGCAACCGCGCGGAGGCGATGGCGATGCTGAAGTCGAAGCTATACGAACTCGAGCTGCGCAAGAGGAATGAACAGAAGCAGGCCATGGAAGACGCCAAGACCGACATCGGCTGGGGGCACCAGATCCGCTCCTACGTGCTTGACCAGTCGCGGATCAAGGACCTGCGCACCAACGTCGAGATCGGCAATACCCAATCCGTGCTCGACGGCGACCTCGACCCCTTCATCACCGCCAGCCTCAAATCAGGCCTCTGAACCAGGAATCCGCCATGGAAAACCCGAACAACACGCCGGTCGTCGACACCAACCGCATCATCGAGGAGCGCCGCGCCAAGCTGAAGGCATTGCGCGAAGAGGGCGTCGCCTTCCCCAATGATTTTTCGCGGACACACCTGGCCGAGGTGCTGGCAGCCGAGCACGAGGACAAGGACCCCAAGGCCCTGGTCGACGAAAAAGTCGTGGTCAAGATCGCCGGCCGCATCATGCTCAAGCGCGTCATGGGCAAGGCCTGTTTCGCCACCATCCAGGACATGAGCGGCCGCATCCAGATCTATGTCTCGATCGACGACACCGGACAGGCCGCGCTTGAGGCCTTCAAGCACTACGACATCGGCGACATCGTCGGAGCCGTGGGCATGCTGTTCAAGACCCAGAAGGGCGAACTGACCGTGCGTGTCGGCCATATCCGCCTGCTCACCAAGTCGCTGCGCCCGCTGCCCGAGAAGTTCCACGGCCTTACCGACCAGGAACTGAAATACCGCCAGCGCTATGTCGACCTGATCATGAACGAGGACACTCGGCTGGTGTTCGTGCAGCGCGCCCGCATCATCCAGGCCATCCGCAACCTGCTGATCAGCCGCCGCTTCTACGAGGCGGAAACGCCGATGATGCAGCCGATCCCCGGCGGCGCCTCGGCCCGGCCCTTCGTCACCCACCACAATGCGCTCGACATGCAGCTCTACCTGCGCATCGCGCCCGAGCTCTACCTGAAGCGCCTGGTGGTCGGCGGCTTCGAAAAGGTGTTCGAGATCAACCGCAATTTCCGCAACGAGGGCATCTCGACCCGGCACAACCCGGAATTCACGATGCTCGAGTTCTACGCGGCCTACACCAACCACGAGTACCTGATGGAGTTCATCGAGTTGATCCTGCGCACCGCCGCGCAGGCCGCCTGCGGAAGGCTGCAGATCACCTACCAGGGCCGGGAACTCGACCTGTCAAAACCCTTCGCCCGGCTGACCATCACCGGCGCTATCAAAAAATACCGCCCTGACATCAGTGACGACGTGCTCAACGACCGCGCGAATATCATCAGCAAGATGAACGAACTGAAGATCCCGTTCCGCGAAAGCGACGGCCTCGGCGGCCTGCAGCTGACGCTGTTCGAGAACACGGTCGAATCCGAGCTGTGGGATCCCACCTACATCATCGACTACCCGGCCGAAGTTTCGCCGCTGGCGCGGCGCAGCGACAGGAACCCCGAGCTGACCGAGCGCTTCGAGCTCTACGTCTGCGGCCGCGAGATCGCCAACGGCTTCTCCGAGCTGAACGATCCCGAAGACCAGGCCGAGCGCTTCATGGAGCAAGTGCGGCAGAAGGATGCCGGCGATCATGAGGCCATGCACTACGATGCCGACTACATCCGCGCGCTGGAGTTCGGCCTGCCGCCCTGCGGCGGCGCCGGCATCGGCATCGACCGGCTGGTGATGATGCTGACCGACAGCCCGTCGATCCGCGACGTGATCCTGTTCCCGCACATGCGGCCGGAATAAAAGCCTCCAGCAGCAGCACGAGGGCCAGCCGTGGAAACTCCGCTCTGGCAGCCGCGGCAGCGGCAGCTTGAAAACGCCAGGATCACCGCCTTCATGCGGCAGCTTGCTGCGGGCGGCGGCCCGGCCTGTCCCGATTACCCTGCGCTGTACCGCTGGTCGGTCGAGCGGCCGGCGGAATTCTGGCCAGCGGTCTGGGATTTCTGCGGCATCATCGGCGATCGCGGCGAAACGGTGCTGGCCGACGGGGAACGCATGCCGGGTGCGCGCTGGTTTCCGGATGCGCGCCTGAACTACGCCGAAAACCTGCTGCGGCAGGACTGCAACGGCGATGCCATCGTCTTCCGCGGCGAGAACCAGGTCGCCAGCCGCATCAGCCACCGTGAACTGCGCCACGAGGTCTCACGGCTGGCGCAGGCGCTGCGCGCTGCCGGTATCCAGCCGGGTGACCGCGTCGCCGGCTACCTGCCCAATCTCCCGGGCTCGGTGATCGCAATGCTCGCGGCCGCGAGCATCGGCGCCGTGTGGTCATCGTGCTCGCCCGACTTCGGCGTGCAGGGCGTGGTCGACCGCTTCGGCCAGATCGGGCCCCGGGTCCTGTTTGCCGCCGACGGCTACTTCTACAACGGCAAGCTTGTCGACAATCTGCCGCGGCTGCGGGAAATCATGGCAATGCTGCCGAGCGTCGAGACGCTGGTCGTCGTGCCCTACACCTGCGGCAATCCGCAGATCGGCGGCCTGCCGCGTGCCATCAGCGTCCACGACTTCATGGCCCCGTTCAGCGCAGGACCAATAGACTTCGAGCGGCTGCCCTTCGACCACCCGCTGTTCATCCTCTACTCCTCGGGCACCACCGGCGCGCCCAAGTGCATCGTCCACGGTGCCGGCGGCACCCTTCTGCAGCACATGAAGGAGCACGTGCTGCACACCGACATCCGCCGTGGCGACCGGCTGTTCTATTTCACCACCTGTGGCTGGATGATGTGGAACTGGCTGGTATCGGGACTCGCCTCCGGTGCAACGCTCATGCTCTATGACGGCTCTCCCTTTGTCTCCCGGGGCGCCGTGCTGTGGAACTACGCCGCCGAGGAGAAAATCGGCATCTTCGGCACCTCGGCAAAGTACATCGACGCGCTGGCCAAGCTCGGACTGGAACCCGGCAAAACCCACGACCTGTCCGCGCTGCGTGTGCTGCTCTCGACCGGCTCGCCGCTGGCGCCCGAAAGCTTCGACTACGTCTACCGCAGCATCAAGTCCGATCTGCAGCTCGCATCGATTTCCGGCGGCACCGACATCATCTCCTGCTTCGCTCTGGGTTGCCCGATCCTGCCGGTATGGCGCGGCGAGCTGCAATGCCGCGGCCTCGGCATGAAAGTCGAGGTCTGGAACGACCGGGGCAAGCCGGTCCGTGGCGAAAAGGGCGAACTGGTATGCACTGCGCCTTTTCCGTCAATGCCGGTCGGCTTCTGGAATGATCCGGACGGCTCGAAGTACCGCGCCGCCTATTTCGAACGCTTCCCGGGCGTCTGGCACCACGGGGACTACGTCGAGCTGACCAGGCACGACGGACTGATGATTTTCGGCCGCTCCGATGCGGTGCTCAATCCGGGGGGCGTGCGCATCGGCACCGCCGAAATCTACCGCCAGGTCGAGCAGCTGGAAGAAGTCGTCGAGAGCCTCGCCATCGGCCAGGACTGGCCGCCGCAGCAGCCCGCCGACGTCCGCGTGGTGCTTTTCGTCCGCCTGCGTGAGGGATTGACGCTGGACTCCGCGCTGATCGAGCGGATCAGACAACGCATCCGCGACAACACCACTCCACGGCACGTTCCCGCAGTCGTGGTGCAGGTGGCGGACATCCCGCGCACCAAGAGCGGCAAGATCGTCGAGATCGCTGTACGCAATGTCGTTCACGGCTTGCCGGTGAGGAACATTGAGGCGCTGGCCAATCCGGAGGCGCTGGACCACTTCAGGGATCGCCGGGAACTGCGCGGCTGACGCAGCAACGTGAAACCTGCCGCATTCACGTGTAACGCTTTGTAACACCGTGACAATCCTCACACACAGCGCAGCGCCGGCGCAGTAGGATATGCCCCATCTTCCGTTGAAGACAGGAGTGCAGACATGCAGGAATCCAGGAAAATCAATCCCCTGATCGCGATTGCCGCGATCTCCGTCACGCTGTTCAGCCTGGTGGGCATCGCGGTGATGACCGGTCTGATGCCGAGTTCGTTGTCGAAAAAGAATGAATCAGCGCTGGAAGCGACAGCGCCCAAGACCCAGGAAGCCGCCCCTGCCGCCAGGCCCGCCGCATCCAGCGAAGCCGCACAGAAGGCGCCGCCGGCACCGGCCAAGCGCACGGCGTCACAACCATCCGTCCAGCAACCGCCCGCGCCGGCCGCACAGAAACAGGCGCAGGCCCCGGCGGCGCCGGCAGCGGCTCCGGCCCCGGCACCCGTATGCGCCAACTGTGGCGTGGTGACCGGCATCAATGCGGTCAAGCTGCAGGGCGAAGGCTCGGGTCTCGGCGCGGTCGCCGGCGGCGTTGTCGGCGGGCTGCTCGGCAACCAGGTTGGCGGCGGCAGCGGCAAGAAAATCGCCACCGTGGCGGGCGCTGCCGGCGGAGCCTATGCCGGACACCAGGCAGAGAAACACCTGAAATCCACGGTGCGCTACGACGTGACCGTGAAAATGGATGATGGCTCGACGCGCACCTTCTCCTACGACGCGCAGCCCGCCTTCCAGGCCGGCAGCAAGGTGAAGGTGGTCGATGGAGCGCTGACGGCCGGTTGACCGGCACCACACCAGGCAAGGCGCCCCGCTGGGCGCCTTTTTTGTTTCCCCGCCACGCCGGACAGGCGCCGTTGCGCTGATTGATTATAACTTATTGTTTATAAACAACTTTTAATATCCTGCCCGACCATGGCGGATTCCCGGGCGAGTCAATGGCGGGTTGCGCTTGCCTTATATACCCCCATAGGGTATATTGCGCGCCTATCGCAACCGGTTCAAAGCCATCCGACGCCATGAATACCATCGCCCTGCCTGCCACCAAATCCGCGCAAATCGACCTGCCGGTGACCGGCATGACCTGCGCTGCCTGCGCCGCACGCATCGAGAAAACCCTCAACCGGCTGCCCGACGTCCGCGCCGCGGTGAATTTCGCCACCGAGAAGGCGCACATCGAATACCCGGCCGACCGCCTGTCGCCGCAGGACCTGATAGCCGCCGTGCGCAAGGCCGGTTACGACGCGCAACTGCCCTCCGGCGACGGCGATGCCGCACGCAAGGCGGAGCGCCTCGCTGCATACCGCAGGGACCTGAGACTGTTCACGGTGTCGGCGCTGCTGACACTGCCCTTTCTGGCACTGATGCTCTACATGCTGACCGGCCAGCACCACGCGCCCTGGCTCCCGCCCATGGCGCAGCTGCTGATCGCGACGCCGGTGCAATTCTGGATCGGCAGCCGTTTCTACACTGGCGCATACCATGCGCTGCGAGGCGGCGGGGCCAACATGGACGTGCTGATCGCGCTCGGCACCAGCGTTGCCTATTTCTACAGCGCCGCGGTGGTGCTGTTCGGGCTTGACGGCCATCTTTATTTCGAGGCTGCCGCCAGCATCATCACCCTGGTCTTCCTCGGCAAGCTGCTCGAATCACGGGCGCGCGCGCGCGCATCATCGGCGATCGAGGAACTGATCCGGATGCAGCCGCAGACAGCACGCGTCGAACGGGATGGCAAGCTAAGCGAAATCCCGGTATCGGCCATCCGTGTCGGCGACGTTTTCATCGTTCGCCCCGGTGAGGCCATTCCCGTCGACGGCAAGGTGATCGAAGGCGGTTCCAGTGTCAACGAGGCCATGCTCACCGGCGAGAGCCTGCCGGCGGCAAAGGTTGCCGGCAGTCCGGTCTATGCCGCCACGCTCAACGCACAGGGACTGCTGCGCTGCACGGCCACCGGCGTCGGCGCCGATACCGCGCTGGCCGGCATCATCCGCCTGGTCGAGGAGGCACAGGGCTCCAAGGCACCCATCCAGCGCCTCGCCGACTCGATTTCGGGGGTCTTCGTTCCGGTAGTGGTCGCCCTGGCCGTGCTCACCTTCGCCGGCTGGTGGTGGTTCGCCGGTTCCTGGACCGAAGCGCTGGTGCCTGCCGTCGCCGTGCTGGTCATCGCCTGCCCCTGCGCGCTGGGACTGGCGACCCCGACGGCGATCATGGTCGGCAGCGGCGCCGGTGCGCGCGCCGGTGTCCTCATCAAGAATGCCGAGGCACTGGAACGCGCCGGTCACATCGACACCCTGGTCGTCGACAAGACCGGCACGCTGACCCTCGGCAAGCCCTCGGTAACCGACGTTGCCGCCAGCGATGACGAAACGGCCATTCTGCGCATCGCCGCAGCGCTGGAGCAGGGCTCCGAGCATCCGCTGGCCCGCGCCGTGCTCGAATACGCGCAGCAGCGGCAGATCATTGCCGCCGGGATGCAGGACTTCGAAGCCATTGCCGGCAAAGGCGTACAGGCCACGATCGACGGCAAACCCGCGCTTCTCGGCTCGCCGCAGTTCCTTGCCGGCCATGGCCTCGCGCTCGACGACACCGCCGTCGCCAGCCTGCAGGAGCAGGGCAAGACCGTGGTCGGTGTCGCCCATGGCGGCCGCGTCCTCGGGCTGATCGCCATCGCCGACCCGCTGCGCCCGACCTCGAGGGCGGCGGTTGCCGCGCTGCAGGCTCTGGGCATCGAAGTCATCATGCTCACCGGCGACAACCGGCGCACCGCCGCGTACATCGCCCGCGAGGCCGGTATCGCCCGCTTCGAGGCGGAACTGCTGCCCCAGGACAAGGCACAGCGCGTGAATGCCCTCGCGCAGCAGGGGCGCCAGGTTGGCATGATCGGCGACGGCGTCAACGACGCGCCCGCACTCGCGGCGGCCCGGGTCAGCTTCGCCATCGGCGCGGGCTCCGATGTCGCGATCCATGCCGCCGACGTCACCCTGATGCGCAGCGACCTGATGAGCACGGTGGACGCAGTGCGCCTGTCGCGCGCGACCTTCCGCAAGATCAAGCAGAACCTGTTCTTTGCCTTCATCTACAACGTGCTGGGCATCCCCCTGGCCGCCGCCGGCCTTCTCAACCCGGTGATCGCCGGCGCGGCGATGGCCATGAGCTCGGTGTCTGTGGTCAGCAATTCGCTGCTGCTCAAGCGTTGGAAACCGTTGAAGACGGTGATTCAGTGATTAAGCACTTGCCTAAAAAATCACCCAGTCACTTAATCTCTTAATCACTTAGTCACTTGAACAAGGAGTCCAAAATGGAAACCGCCGTAATCCCCGTCAAAGGCATGACCTGCATGGGCTGCGTCAGCAGCGTCAAGCGCGTGCTCGGCAACCTGCCCGGCGTTGCCAGCGCCGAAGTCACGCTGACGCCGGGACAGGCTGTCGTCAGCTACGACCCGGCCAAGGCCAGCGCCGAGGCCATCAAGACCGCGATCACGGATGCCGGCTATGACGTCGACTAGGGCCGCCTCGCGCCCGACGGAGGCGCATTGCCTCGAGCCGCAGCCGGTCGTGCAGCCGCACAAGCAGGCCCTGCTGAAGCGCCTGAACCGGGTCGAGGGGCAGGTGCGCGGCGTGGCGCAGATGGTGCAGGACGACCGTTACTGCGTGGACGTGCTGACCCAGGTCGCCGCGATCCGGTCGGCACTGGATGCCGTCGCCCTGCAGCTGCTTGAGGATCACACCCGCGGCTGCGTCGCCAACGCGGTCCGGGCCGATCGCGGCGATCAGGCCATCGAGGAACTGATGACGGCGGTCAAGCGCTTCGCGCGCTGAGCCGGCTCACCAGTTCCAGATCTGCCACCAGGGCACGTCCTTGCGGGGCCCGCCGCGAAGGTAGACGCTATTCGGAAAATTCTTCTGCAGCACACGCTCGGCGTCGTCGCGCAGCTGGGTCATGCCCATGGCATCGTAGGCCTGCACCATGATCACCAGTCCTTCCTCGTTGGCCGGGGCGCTCGGATAGGTCCTGAGGGCGTACTGCGCGCGGTTGACGGCGGCCACATAGGCCTTGCGCTTCATGTAATAGCGCGCGACATGGATCTCGTTCGACGCCAGCGCGTTGACCAGGTAGTTCATGCGCTGGATCGCATCCGGGGTGTACTTGCTGTCGGGGAAACGGGTCGCCAGTTCCCTGAACGCGGCGAAGGCATCGGCCGCGGCCTTGGGGTCGCGTTCCGAAAGATCCTGGCCGCTGAAAAAGCCCATGATGCCCAGATCATCGTTGAAATTGATCAGCCCGCGCAGGTAATACATGTAGTCAACGCTGGGGTGGTTGGGGTTCTGCTTGATGAAACGCTCGATGGTCGACAGCGCCAGCGCCGGATCCTCGTTGCGCCAGTGGGCATAGGCAAGCTCGATCTGCGCCTGCTGGGCGAAGCGCCCGAAGGGATAGCGCGATTCGATGCGCTCGTAATGCTTGATCGCGTTTTCCCAGTTCCGCTCGGACAGCTCGGAACGCGCTTCGGCATACAGCTTCTGCACCGACCAGTTGCGGGTCTCGTCGACCTCGGGGCCGCCGAAAACGCCGCAGCCGCCGAGAATCCAGCCCAGGGAAAGCGCGATGAATACCGTTAGAATGTTTCGCATGCAGCCTCGAGTGAACAGGCGCTGAATTGCCAGCGCAGGATTATACCCAGAACGGCAAGGATCCCGCCCCGCACTGCCTTGCGGTGCCGGACTCCTGCGCGGGACTGCGGCTGGACCAGGCACTGGCCCGGCTGCTGCCCCAGTACTCGCGCGCGCGCCTCAGCGCATGGGTGAAGGCCGGTCGTGTCTCGGTCGACGGGCGCAGGCCGGCGCCGCGCGACAAGCTGCACGGCGGGGAACAGGTCAGCGTGCAGCCCATGCTGTCACCCGAGGAAACGGCGTTCCGACCCGAAGCCATCCCGCTCGACATCGTCCACGAGGACGATGCCCTGATCGTCATCGACAAGCCGGCGGGACTGGTGGTGCACCCCGGCAGCGGCAACTGGCAGGGCACGCTCCTCAATGCCCTGCTCGCCCATGCCCCGCAGCTCGCAACCGTGCCGCGCGCCGGCATCGTGCACCGCCTAGACAAGGACACCAGCGGCCTGCTGGTGATCGCAAAGACCCTGACCGCGCAGACCGACCTCGTGCGCCAGCTGCAGGCGCGCAGCGTCAGCCGCGAGTACCGCGCAGTGGTTCACGGCAGGGTTGCGCGCGGCGGCACGATGGAGGGCGCCATCGGGCGCGATCCGCGCAGCCGCACCCGCATGGCGGTCACCTCCTCCGGCAAACCCGCAGTGACCCATTACACCGTGCTGGAACAGCTGCCGCGCGCCACGGTGCTGGCCTGCCGGCTGGAAACGGGACGCACCCACCAGATCCGCGTGCACCTGCAGAAGCTCGGCCACCCGATCTGGGGCGATCCCGTCTACGGCCCGCGCAACGCACCCGCCGCGCCGCGCTTCCCGCGCCAGGCGCTGCATGCCGAGAAGCTCGCGCTGGTCCATCCGGTGACCGGGCAAAGCCTGCACTGGCAGGCATCGCTGCCCGAAGACATGCGGCAACTGATTGCCGCGCTGCGCGAATCATGAGCAGCGATCTGCATCCGGACTGGATCACGCCCGACTGGCCGGCACCGCCCGGGGTCCGCGCCTGCGTCACCACCCGGGCCGGAGGATTCAGCAGCGGCCCCTGGGCCGGACTCAATCTCGGACTGCGCACGGACGACGATCCGGCAGCGGTCGCCAGGAACCGCGCACGCCTGGAGTCCTGCCTGCCGCAGCCGCCGAAATGGCTGGCGCAGGTGCATGGCAGCACCGTGGTCGACGCCGACACGCTCGACGGACTGCCGCAGGCCGATGCCAGCGTCGCCCGCGCAGCCGGCACCGTCTGCGCGATCCAGATCGCCGACTGCCTGCCCGTGCTGTTCACCGACCGCGCTGGCAGCTGCATCGCGGCCGCCCACGCCGGCTGGCGTGGCCTTGCCGGCGGCGTGCTGGCCAACACCGTCGCGCACATGCCGGCATCCCCGCAGGATCTGCTCGCCTGGATCGGCCCCGGCATCGGCCCCTCGGCCTTTGAAGTGGGCGAGGATGTGCTGGAGACCTTCACCGCCGCAGCCCCCGAAAACCGCGCCGCTTTCCGGCCGCTGCGCCAGGGCAAATGGCTTTGCGACCTGCCGGCACTCGCCCGCGCAGCGCTCAGCCGCTGCGGCATCACCGCCATCCACGGCGGGCACTGGTGCACCTTTTCGGACCCGCAGCGCTTCTATTCCTACCGCCGCGACCGCGTCACCGGCCGCATGGCCGCAGTGATCTGGAAAGCAGCGCGGAGCGATGACTGATGAGCGGTGAACGGAGGGAAAGCACGGACTTCCGGGTTGAGGCCTGTGCTCATCACTGATCATTCATCACTCATCGCTCAGTTATAATCCGCCCCTTTTCGCGGAATCCCCCTTGGACACACTGACCTGGATCATCGTGGCAACCCTGGCCGGCGGCATACTGTCGGCCGTGGTTGCCGGGCTTTTCGCGATCCAGGCCAAGGCCTCGCAGATCCCGATGCTGGTCAGCTATGCCGTCGGCGCCCTGCTCGGCGCCGCCTTCATCGAAGTGCTGCCGCACGCGATCTACCAGAGCGACAGCATCGAGGCGACCGCCGCGACGGTGCTCGCCGGCATCCTCGGCTTTTTCGTGCTCGAGAAACTGGTGCTGTGGCGCCACTGCCATATCGAGGAATGCGAAGCCCACGATCCCCACGACCGGCCTCAGCACAGCCACGGCCACGATCACGGTCGCAGCGGCCTGATGATCCTCGTCGGCGACACCTTCCACAACTTCGTCGACGGCGTGCTGATCGCCGCGGCTTTCATGGCCGACATCCAGCTCGGCATCGTCACCGCGGTCGCCATCATCGCCCACGAGGTGCCCCAGGAAGTCGGCGACTTCCTGATCCTGCTGCATTCGGGCTACAGCAGGCGCAAGGCGATGCTGCTCAACATGCTGGCCAGCGCTGCAATGGTGGTCGGCGGCGTGCTGGCCTATTTCACGCTGCAGTTTGCCGAGTCGCTGGTGACGCCGCTGCTGGCGCTCGCCGCGGCAAGCATGCTCTACGTTGCCGTCGCCGATTTGATCCCCGGGCTGCACCGCCGCCCGGAACTGGCCGCAACCGCCCAGCAGGTCCTGCTGATCGGGCTCGGCATCGCCACCATCTGGCTGGTCAGCGGCTGGGCCCACAGTCACTGAGCTGCGGGGCCGGCATCCCGCGGCCTGCGCTTCCGGTCACTGTGATATCGTTGCCCGGAACGCCGCCATCGGCCTGTCACATTGACGGCGCATGCTGCTGACCGACCATGACTGACCCGAAGTCCGACCCTGCCGCCGCATTTGCCCAACTGAACCGCCTGTTGCTCGGAGAGGCTGCCGAAAAACTCGGTGCCGCGCAGGCACTGCCCGGTTTTCCGGAGATGATCAGGCTGCTCTCCGCCGGCGCCGCCGCCGACAGCGAACGCTGGCTGGAACTGCACAGCCGCTATTACCGCGAGCAGCTTGCATTGTGGCAAGCCTTCATGAATCCGCAGGACGGCCAGTCACCGCCGCCTCCGCCCGCCGACCGCCGTTTCCGCGCACCGGAATGGCAGGAGCCCTATTACAGCTACCTCGCCCATTCCTACCTGCTGTCGGCGCGCTGGCTGGAGGAGCTGACCGCCGCGGCGAAGCTCGGCGACCATCCGCGCCGCAAGCTGGATTTCTTCACCCGGCAGATGATCGACTCGATGTCGCCGGCCAATTTCCCCTGGACCAACCCGGAAGCGATCAAGCTTGCCGCGGCGACCGAGGGTGAAAGCATCAGCCGCGGCCTGAAGAACCTCGCCGCCGACATCGAGCGCGGCCTGGTGTCGATGACCGACGAATCGGCCTTCGAAGTCGGCCGCAACCTGGCGATCACGCCGGGCGCCGTCGTGTTCGAGAACGATTTCATGCAGCTGGTCCAGTACGCCCCGCAGACCGCCGAGGTCCATGCGCGCCCGCTGGTGATGGTGCCGCCCTGCATCAACAAGTACTACATCCTCGACCTGCAGCCGGACAACTCCTTCGTCCGCCACGCCGTTGGCTGCGGCCACACCGTGTTCATGGTGTCCTGGCGCAACATGCCCGAAGAAATGGGCCATGCCAGCTGGGATGACTACCTTGAGCAGGGCGTCATGCGCGCGCTGCAAGTGGCGCGGGACATCAGCGGCGCCGAACAGGTCAATGCGCTGGGCTTCTGCGTCGGCGGCACCCTGCTTGCCTCGGCGCTGGCGGTGCTGCGCGCCCGCGGGGAAAACCCGGTTGCAAGCCTGACCCTGCTGACCACCATGCTCGATTTCAGCGACACCGGCGAGTTGTCGGTGTTCATCGACGAACACTACGTTGCCGCCCGCGAGGCGGAGTTTGCACAGGGCGGACTGCTGCGTGGCCGCGAGCTCGCGCGCACCTTCGCCAGCCTCCGCGCCAACGACCTGATCTGGCCGTACGTGGTCAACAATTACCTGAAGGGCCGCAGCCCCGAAGCATTCGACCTGCTCTACTGGAACAGCGACAGCACCAACCTCCCGGGCGTGATGTTCAAGTATTACGTGCGCAACACCTATCTCGAGAACCGGCTGCGGATTCCCGGCGCGCTGACCATGTGCGGCACACCGGTCGACCTTGGCCGGGTCGACATGCCGGCCTACCTGCTCGCGGCGCGCGAAGACCACATCGTTCCCTGGCGCACGGCCTACGCCAGCACCGGCCTGCTCGGCGGCCCGGTCCGCTTCGTGCTCGCCGCCAGCGGCCACATCGCCGGCGTGATCAACCCGGCGGCCCGCAACAAGCGCAATTACTGGACCCGCGACAGCCTGGCCCCGGAAGCCGATGCCTGGCTGGAAGGCGCCAGTTCCGTGCCCGGCAGCTGGTGGACGCACTGGACCGCATGGCTGGAGACGCATGGCGGCGGACGCATCCCCGCACCGGCCGCCCCGGGCAGCGCCGGACACCCGCCCATCGAGCCGGCCCCGGGCCGCTACGTCAAGGACAAAAATGCCTGAGTTGACCTGAATCAGAAGGCAAGGCGCGGGTTTGCTGTTAAATTAGAAACACAAGTTCAACCAAGGAGGCGGTCATGTCACGAGTCGCGGTGGTTACCGGGGGAATGGGCGGTCTGGGAGAGGCAATCTGCATCAAGCTCTCGAAAATGGGCTACAAGGTGGTTGCCACCTACTCGCCCGGCAACACCAAGCATGCGCAGTGGCTGGCAGACATGAAGCAGCAGGGGCACGACTTCCGTGCCGTGCCGGTCGATGTCGCGGACTACGACTCCTGCCAGAAGGCGATCGCGCAGATCACCAAGGACGTCGGACCGGTCGACGTGCTGGTCAACAACGCCGGCATCACCCGCGACACCACCTTCCGCAAGATGGATCCGGAAGCCTGGCACGCCGTGCTGACCACCAACCTCGACAGCGTGTTCAACATGACCAAGCCGGTGATCGACGGCATGGCCGAGCGCGGCTGGGGCCGGGTCATCAACGTATCCTCGGTCAACGGCCAGAAGGGCGCCTTCGGCCAGACCAACTACTCCGCGGCCAAGGCCGGCATGCACGGCTTCACCAAGGCCGCCGCGCTGGAATACGCCAGAAAGGGCGTCACCGTGAACACCATCTCGCCCGGCTACATCGGCACCAAGATGGTGATGGCGATCCCGAAGGAAGTGCTCGACACCAAGATCATTCCGCAAATCCCGATCGGCCGCCTCGGCAAGCCCGAGGAAGTCGCCGGGTTGGTCGCCTATCTCTGCTCGGAAGAAGCCGCTTTCGTGACCGGCGCCAACATCGCCATCAACGGCGGACAGCACATGCAGTAAGCGGATATCAGGGCCGCGGAATTGCGGCACAGGAAAAGGAAAGCCCGCGGCAATTGCCACGGGCTTTTTGCTTATCCGCTGCCGTCCTCAGCCGCCCTTCCCGCTCCTGCCTTCCGCTTTGGCGGCCGCGCTCGCGGCGGCCTTGATCGCAGACTCGGCGGACTCGGTGAATTGCTGCGTCGTCTTCGCCATGGTCTCGGCCAGCGCGCTGGCGGCAGTCAGCGTCTGCTTCATGGCCGCGAATGCCGGCTCCGACCCGGGCGGAGCGGTTTTCGCCATCTCGTCGACCAGTTCCTTGGTCTGCGCGCCCATTGCCTTCAGCCGCGCCTCCACCACGCTGCTGATTTCCTTCTGCGTTTTGCCCACCACTTCATGGACGCTGCGCGAGTAATCGGTCAGGCGCCCGATCATCTCCCGTGCGTTCTGCTGCTGCAGCGCCGTCCATTGCTGCGGATCACGCACTTCCGCCAGTTCGCGCGCCGCCTTCATGCCGTCCTTCAACATGCCGTTCACGGCATCGAACTGCAGCTTGAGCAGGCGTTCACCCTGTTCGATCGACAGCCGCGCCAGGTTCATCGCGGCTTCCGCCGCTTTCTGGTTCAGTTCACTGATTGCATCGGGTGCCTTGGACATCGACATCTCCTCGGGTTGGGTTGATCTTCAGCTTGGACTATCCCCTCTGCTGATGCACGCCCTGTTGATCATGGTCAATATCGCCCCATCTTTTTCGCAACATTGCACAAATTCGTAAGTATTTGTTTTTATTATATTTTTTTTAATAATGTGATTGCGTTGCAACATTTTGCTGTGCGATAATTGGACAACGACTCCCATTCAGGATTCCCCCATGAGCGCACAGGCCCGAATCATCAAGAAATATCCGAACCGGCGACTCTACGACACCGAGACCAGCAGCTACATCACGCTGGCCGATGTCAAGAAACTCGTGCTCGAAAACATCGAGTTCAAGGTGGAGGACGCCAAGACCAAGGACGACCTGACGCGCAGCATCCTGCTGCAGATCATCCTGGAAGAGGAGTCTGCGGGAGAACCGATGTTCTCCAGCGACTCGCTGTCGCAGATCATCCGTTTCTACGGCAATGCCATGCAGGGCATGATGGGCAGCTACCTCGAGAAAAACATCCAGACCTTCATGCAGATCCAGCAGAAGCTGCAGGATCAGTCGCGCCAGGTTTACGGCCAGAACCCTATGCTCAACTCCGAAACCTGGAACGAATTCGTCAAGATGCAGGGCCCGGCGATGCAGGGCCTGATGAGCCGTTACCTCGAGCAGAGCGCGCGCACATTCCTCGACATGCAGAACCAGCTCTCGGCGCAGACCCGCAACCTGTGGGGCAATTTCCCCTTTGCCGGATTCCCGGGCGCAGCCGGGACCGATGCCGAAACCAAGAAGGACGGCGGCGAGGACCCGAAGTCCTGATCCCCGGCTGAATTCCCGCCCGTCTCCCGGCTCCCCGTCGTGCCCACGCCCCCGCGCAAGGTCGGTTTCGTTTCGCTCGGCTGTCCCAAGGCCACCGTCGACTCCGAGCACATCCTGACGCAGCTGCGTGCCGAGGGCTACCTCGTCGCGCCCTCCTACCGGGACGCCGACCTGGTCGTCGTCAACACCTGCGGTTTCATTGACGCCGCGGTCGAGGAATCGCTGGACGCCATCGGCGAGGCACTGGCCGAGAACGGCCGCGTCATCGTCACCGGCTGCCTCGGTGCCAAAGGCGACATCGTGCGCGAGCACCATCCGAAGGTGCTGGCCGTCACCGGCCCGCACGCGACCGATGCGGTGATGGAGGCGGTGCACATCCACCTGCCCAAGCCCCACGACCCCTACACCGACCTCGTGCCGCCGCAGGGCATACGGCTGACGCCAAAGCACTACGCCTATCTGAAGATTTCCGAGGGCTGCAATCACCGCTGCAGCTTCTGCATCATCCCCTCGATGCGCGGCGACCTCGTCAGCCGGCCGATCGGCGAGGTGATGACCGAGGCCGAGAGCCTGGTCAGGGCCGGCGTCAAGGAACTGCTGGTGATCTCGCAGGACACCAGCGCCTACGGCGTCGACATCAAGTACCGCACCGGCTTCTGGAACGGCCGCCCGATCAGAACCCGCATGACCGAACTCGCGCAGGCGCTGGCCGGCCTCGGCGTCTGGGTGCGGCTGCACTACGTCTACCCCTATCCGCATGTCGACGAGGTCATCCCGCTGATGGCCGAAGGCCGGCTGCTGCCCTATCTCGACGTGCCCTTCCAGCACGCCAGCCCGCGCATCCTCAAATTGATGAAACGGCCGGCCAACGCCGAAGGCACGCTCAAGCGCGTCCAGGCCTGGCGCGCGATCTGCCCCGAACTGACGATCCGCAGCACCTTCATCGTCGGCTTCCCCGGCGAGACCGAGCGCGAGTTCGAGGACCTGCTGGCATTCCTCGAGGAAGCCCAGCTCGACCGCGTCGGCTGCTTTGCCTACTCGCCGGTGGAAGGCGCCAGCGCCAACGCCCTGCCCGATCCGGTGCCCGAAGAGGTCAAGGAGGAACGCCGCGCGCGTTTCATGGCGGTGCAGGAAAGAATCAGCGCGGCGCGGCTGAAACAGAAAGTCGGCCGCATGATGACCGTGCTGGTCGACGAGGCCGGCAGGAAAGGCGCCATCGCGCGCTCATCCGCCGATGCACCGGAGATCGACGGCCGCGTGATCATCCGCCAGGGCAAGGACCTCAAACCCGGCGAACTCGTCAAGGTCAAGATCACCAAGTCCGACGCCCACGACCTGTGGGCGGTGCCGGCGGGCCTGCGCGCCGTCAAATAGCCATGCTGCAGACGCTGCGGCGCTGGGCGAAGCTGCTGAAAGGCGACATCGTCGCGTTGTGGTTTGCCTGCCGCCATCCGCGTACACCCTGGTACGCCAAACTCTTCACCGCGCTGGTGGTGGCCTACGCCTTCAGCCCGATCGACCTGATTCCCGATTTCATTCCGGTGCTCGGCTTCATCGATGATGCCATCCTGCTGCCGGTCGGCATCTGGATCGCGCTGAAACTGGTTCCGGCGGCCGTACTGACCGAAGTCCGCGCGCAGGCGCAGGCCTGGCTGGACGCGCGCAGGCCCAAACCGCAGAATTACATCGCCGCCGCAGTATTCGTGCTGCTCTGGATCGTATTGGCCTGGCTGCTGTGGCGCTGGTTCACCGGCTGACAGAAATCCGTTCATGAGCGAAAAAGACCCGAAAAAGAAATCCCTGCGCCTGCGGCTGCGCATGCCCGGCGGCGCCATCGCCTACCGCGAACTGTCGATCGTCACACTGATCGCCGCGCTGATCATCGGCGCCGCCTTCCTGATCGCCTACCGCTTCGTGCGGCCTGCGCCGCCGGGCAGCTTCGTCATTTCCACCGGCAATGAAGCCGGCGCCTACTACATGTACGGCCAGCGTTACCGCGAGCTGCTGGCGAAGGAAAGGATCCGCGTCGAGGTGCGGCCGTCTGCGGGCTCGATCGAAAACCTGCAACGCCTCGCCGACCCTGAATCCGGCGTCGAGGTCGCACTGGTGCAGGGCGGTGTTGCCACGCCGGAACAGGCGGAAGGACTGGTCTCGCTGGCGGCGCTCTATTACGAGCCGCTGTGGATTTTCTACCGCGACGACAACCCGCTGACCCTGCTCGGCCAGTTGTCGGGCAAACGCATCGCTGTCGGTCCCGAAGGCAGCGGCACCCGCGTGCTGGTGACCCATGTGCTCGAGGCCGGCAACGCGCTCAGGCGCGGCACGCCGCTGTCGCCGCTGACCGGCAGGGAGGCGGCGGATGCGCTGATTGCCGGCCGGCTCGACGCCGCGCTGTTCGTCGCCGCGCCCGATGCCCCGGTGGTCCAGCATCTGCTGAAAACGCCGGGAATCCGCCTGATGAGCCTGTCGCATGCCGAAGCCCTGGCACGCAAGTTCCATTACCTTTCCGCGGTCACACTGCCACGCGGCATGATCGACCTCGGCGCCGACATTCCCCCCGCCAACGTGCGCATGGTCGCCTCGACCACCCACCTTGTCGCGCGCGAGGATTTCCATCCGGCGCTGGTCGCCGTGCTGCTGCAGGCCGCGACAAAAATTCACGGCAGCGCCGGCGTGTTCCGCCGCGGCGGCGAGTTTCCGGCCATCCGCGACGGCGATTTTCCGGTCAGCGAGGATGCGCAGCGCTATTTCAAGTCCGGCCCGCCCTTCCTGCAGCGCTACATGCCCTTCTGGGTCGCCAACCTGATTGAACGCCTGCTGGTGCTGCTGCTGCCGCTGATCGCCGTGCTGATCCCGGTGCTGCGTCTGATGCCCGTGGTCTATGACTGGAAGGTCAAGCGCAAGGTATTCCGCTGGTACCGCGAGCTGAAGGCGGTCGAACTGGAGGCACGGCGCTCACCCGATGCCGCCAACACCGCGGAACTGCTGGCGCGGCTCGAGGAAATCGAGGACGGCGTCGACAACACCGTGGTGCCGCTGACCTACTGGGATTATGTCTATGCGCTGCGCGGACACATCGACATGGTGCGCGCCAAACTGCAGCTCGATCCGGAAAAACAGGCGGCACTGCCTCCGCCGCCGCAATAAAACAGATCCGTCATCCCGCGGAAAGCCGGAATCCAGCGCCTTGGCAGCACCATCTGTCCGCCTCGACTCCGGCATGCGCCGGAGGTAACGAACCTAAGCCGCGACCGGCGCCGGCTCCCGCGCAAAAAACGCCTCGACATCGGCCACCTCGCGTGTCCGCGTCATCGGCGGCAGACTGCGCCAGATGCGCTTGCCGTAGGACTTCGAGATCAGCCGCGGGTCGCAGATCATCAGCACGCCGCGGTCGGTCTCGTCGCGGATCAGCCGGCCGGCGCCCTGCTTCAGCGAAATCACCGCGCGCGGCAGCTGGTATTCCATGAAGGCGTTGCGGCCCTCGGCGTTGATTTTCTCGATACGCGCGGCCAGCACCGGGTCGTCGGGCGGCGCAAAGGGCAGCTTGTCGATGACCACCAGCGACAGCGCCTCGCCGCGCACATCGACGCCCTCCCAGAACGACTGGCTGCCGATCAGCACCGCATTGCCGAGATCGCGAAAACGCTGGAGCAGCTCGCTGCGCGAGCCCTCGCCCTGCACCAGCAGCGGGTAATTCCAGCCGCGTTTGCTGAATGCCTGCGCCAGCAGTTCGCGCGCCTCGCGCAGCGCGCGCAGGCTGGTGAACAGCAGGAACGCGCGGCCGCGGCTCGCCGCCAGCGCCGGCAATGCCGCCTCGACCACGCCGCGGGTGTAATCCGGCGTGTTCGGCTCGGGCAGCCCCTGCGGCACATAGAGCAGGCCCTGCTTCTCGAACTCGAAGGGACTCGCCCAGCTTGCGGTCTGCGCGTCGTGCAGGCCGAGCTCGTTGACGTAATGCGAGAAGTCGCCGTTGACCGACAGCGTTGCCGAGGTGAACACCCAGGCCCGCGCCTGGGCCTCGACCTGCTTGCTGAAAATCTCCGCGATCGACAGCGGCGTCGCATTGAACTGCACCGACTGCTGGAATACCTCGACCCAGCGCACCAGCGAGGCATTGTCATCCTCACGCCAGCCGGCGAGCTGTGCCCGCAGCGCATCGGCGCGTTCGAAGCATTTCTGCAGTCCCTCGCTGCGCGCCGCCTGGCTGTGCAGGGTCTCGGCGAGCGCCTCCAGCCTGGCGCCAGCCTCGGCCAGCGCCTCGCTGACCACGCGCCGCGGCCGGATCGCGCTGGCCGGCATGCGCAGGCCGCTTTCGTCGAAGGCGAGCCGCAGGTCGCGCGCCGCCTTCTCCACCGCGTTCGCTGCCTCGGGCAGCGCGGCGAAGTCCTTGGCCGATGTCGCGGCCTCGATGCGCGTGTCGCGCGCAAGATCCACCAGCTGGGTCGTCGATACCGACCCCCCGAAAAACAGGCTCGCCGTTTCCGGCAGCTGGTGCGCCTCGTCGAAAATCACCGTGTTACAGGCAGGCAGCAGCTCGGCGACGCTTTCCTCGCGCAGCACCAGATCAGCGAAGAACAGGTGGTGGTTGACCACCACCACGTCCGCCTCCAGTGCCTGCTTGCGCGCCTTCATGACGAAACACTCGTCGTAATGCTCGCACTGCGAGCCAAGGCAGTTGTCGCGTGTCGAGGTCACCAGCGGCCAGATCGAGGCATGCTCCGGCACCTCGGCGCAATCGGCGCGGTCGCCGGTGGTGGTGATGCGCGCAAAGCTGTCGATGCGCGCGAGGTGCATCACGTCGTCGCGCGATGGCAGCCGGCCGTCGAGCCTGGCGCGGCCGAGGTGGTGGTGGCAAACGTAATTCGCGCGCCCCTTCAACAGCGCAACCGTCACCGGCACGCGCAACGCATCACGCACCGTCGGAATGTCGCGCCCGAAGAGCTGGTCCTGCAGCGTCTTGGTGCCGGTGGAGATGATGACCTTGCCGCCCGACAGCAGCGCCGGTACCAGATAGGCAAAGGTCTTGCCCGTGCCGGTCCCCGCCTCTGCAACGATAACTTTTTGATTATTAATTACTTTTTTGATGGCATCGGCCATCTCCAGCTGCCCTGCGCGGGCACGGAAACCGGGCACGACCTGCGCAAGCGCGCCGGTGGCGGAGAAGACGGAAGCGAGATCGGACACGGGCGGAGTTTATCAGGCTCGCACGCAGACGATGCATCACTATGCCTTGTTGAGGCGCTCCAGCAATGCAGGCAAAAGGGTGCGTGCAGTGGCTTCCCCGATCTGTCTTGACTCCACAAAATAACCGCGCCGCGGACCGGCCCGGTAACCCAGCCTGGGATGAATCAGGAAGTCAGCCTTTGACACTTCAGGGTCTATGCGGGCGCGGCGCCGGAGGGCATGGCAACCAACATCCTGTCGACACGCCTGAGTACACTGGTCGAACATGGATTGGTCGAAAAGCGTATCGGGCCGACCGGCGGCCACGCAAGCTACCACTTGCCCCCCAAGGGCAGGAGCCTTGGGCCGTTACTGAAAGCGATCAGGGATTGGGAGCTTGCGCATATTGACGGCACGAAGGCCCTCGTTCAAGCCGTCGTTCGAGATTGACAAGATTTTCCTGAGATTGCCTCATGGTTTTCATGCGATCCAACTTTCCACCTGAGTTCCACCACCACGGCTCATGAGGAAGTCCTGGACTTCGCCGGGGGCAAGCGGTTTGCTGAAGAGGTAGCCCTGCAACTCGTCGCACTTCAGCAGCCGCAGCAACTTGGCTTGTTCCTCGGACTCCACGCCTTCCGCAATCACCTTCAGGTCGAGCGCGTGGGCCAGGGAGATGATCGTGGACACGAGCGTCATGCTGTGGGGGTTGCGCGTCATGGTGTCAACGAAGGTGCGGTCGATCTTCAGGGCGTTCACCGGCAGCTTCGCCAAGTAAGCAAGGGACGAATATCCGGTGCCGAAGTCGTCCACCGCCACGTTGACGCCCATGTCGCGCACCGCCTGGAGCTTGCGCACGTTCTCCTCGATGTCCTCCATGACCATGCTTTCCGTCAGCTCGAGATCGAGGTGGGTCGCGGCGATGCCCAGACCGTCGATGGAGCGCTTCACGGTATCGACGAAATCGCGCTGCCGCAACTGGATCGCGGATACGTTGACGGCAATACGGAGCGGGCCGCCGCGCGTCAGCCTCCAGTTGCGCGACTCGATCAATGCCTTGCGAATCGCCCAGGTACCGACATCGAGGATCATCCCGGTTTCCTCCAGGACGGGTATGAACTTCCCGGGCGGCACGAGACCGGCACCCGGATCCAGCCAGCGGATCAGCGCCTCCAGCCCGGTAATGCGGCCGCTGACTGCGCTGATCTTCGGCTGGTAGTGCAGCACGAACTGTTCTTCCTGGACCGCCCGGC
This sequence comes from Burkholderiales bacterium, assembly GCA_019634975.1. Classification (GTDB taxonomy): domain Bacteria; phylum Pseudomonadota; class Gammaproteobacteria; order Burkholderiales; family SG8-41. Next base: position 492,852 of record JAHCAI010000001.1, on the reverse strand, counting down.
GCAGCCGGTTCTCCAGGATGAGCGTCTCCGCAACGCGGGCGTTCATCTCCGGTTGATAGAACAGGATGCGGTCGCCTGCCCTCTTCGCCCGCTTGAGTGCCGCTTCGGCGTTGCGGAACAGCACCTCTGCATCGTCGCCGTCCGGTGGGAACACCGCCACTCCCGTGGTCATGGCAATCCTGATTTCCTCGCCGTCGATCAGGAACGGCGCGGCAAGCGCCCCGCCGACGCAGCGTTCGAGCGTCGTCGCGATATCCGCGGCATCCCGGGTTCCGGTGAGAACCAGCGCAAATGAATCCGGCGAGACCCGCGCGAGTTCAAGCGATTCCGGGCCGTGGGCGCGCAGACGCTGGGCCAGCTCGCGCAGCACCCTGTCCCCCGCGTGCCGCCCGAAGGTCTCGTTTACCAGGCGAAAGCGCTTGACGTCGGCCACGGCGACTGCCGTGTGCACCTGCTTCTGCCGGGCTGCAGCAAGGCGTTGCGTCAGCCTTTCATGCATCAGCGCACGGTTCGGAAGACCGGTCAGCGGGTCATAGTTCGCGAGAAACTTCAGCCGTTCCTCGATACCGATATGCTCCAGCGCCAGCGAGATGTCTCCAGCCAGCTCGGAAAGGAGCTTCACTTCATCCGCGTTGAAGAAATCGATCTCTTTTGCATACATGATCATCACGCCCGCGGTCGCGCCGGACTCGATGAGCGGCAGCGCGATCACGGAGCGATATCCCCGCTTTACGGCCAGCCGCCGCAGCTCATTGTGCGGGTGAACTCTGGCAAGATCGTTGACGATGACCGGTATCCCGTCGAGGATCGCCCGGCATCCGGCTCTGTCTTGAAGCTCGGTGCTGCCGCCGGCGGGCAGTTTTAATTCGCCGGGAACGTCCGGAGCGAATCCATGGTGGGCAGCGACCTTCACTTCCCGCCCACCCGCATCGAGCAGTCCGATCCATACCATGCCGAAGCCGCCCTGCTCGACCGCGATGCGGCAGGTTTCGCGCAGCAGATCCTCGCGCTCGCGTACCCGCACGATGATGGAATTGATTCCGCTCAGCACCGACCGGATGCGGGTGAGATGCGAGATCCTTTCTTCATGCTCGCGCCTTTCGGTCACATCCCGCGCCATGCCGTCGATGCGCACTACATCGCCGTCCGCGTCGGTAGCACACCGGCCCTTGGTCTGTATCCACCGCATGCCGCCTTGGGGTGTAACGATCCGGTACTCGGCCTCGAACGGCGCCCCGTGCGTCGCGTGCTCCCACTTTTCCAGCACTCGGCCGCGATCGTCCGGGTGGAGCAGATCGCTCCATTCCGAAAAGCTTTTCGACATCTGCTCGTCGGTCTTGCCAAAAACGGCCTCGGCTGCGGGGCTGACGTAGATGATCTTGTGCGACGGAACAGCGACCGACCAGACGACGTCCGGCAGTGTCGATGCAATGGCTCGCACGCGCTCGAGCAACTCGTCGAGCCGGGCTTTTGCCGATACCTTCGGTTCTTCCGTCATGTCCGCACCTGTTTGTCTGTGTGCGCGCCGCCTCGAAGCGGCGCCTGCGGTTTCAATATGGAGTTTGGGTGAGGCAAGGCGCAGGCACAGCCTGGCAGTTCGGCGGCAGTAGCAGACCCGGAAAGCGGGTCAGTTGATCCGACTGGCAATGGGTACAGATTCGGCGGACAATAGACGGGCGCTTACCGCGCGCAGGGGGCGCCGGTCCGTCATGACACGCTACCACCAGCTTGCCGAGGAAATGTCCGGCCGGATCCGGGCGGGGATCCTGCGGCCCGGCGAGCGCCTGCCTTCCGTCAGGTCCGTATGCCGCAGTCATCGGGTCAGCCCGGCGACCGTGACGCAGGCTTACAAGTTGCTCGAGGACCGCGGCGAGATCCATGCCCGCTCCCGTTCCGGCCACTACGTCAGCGCGCATCTGGGCGGGAGGCCGTTGCAGCAGTGTTCGGTGTCCCGCCACTCTGGCGCATCCGCGGCGGTTGCCGTCCGCGACCTGGCGTTCGAGCTGATCGACACGGCGGGCAGGCGCGATTTCGTGCCGCTTGGCTCGGCGTTTCCCGCTCCCGACCTGTTTCCCCTGCGAAAGCTCGCCCGCGCCCTGTATTCCGCCGCGTCCCGCCTGGATCCCCAATCGATCTACGAGCAGTTGGTCCCCGGAAACGCGGACTTGAGACGCATGATCGCACGCCGTTACCTGGAGACCGGATGCAACGTTCCCGTCGAGGAAATCGTCATCACGACGGGCGCCCTGGAGGGGCTCAACCTGTGCCTGCAGGCCGTGACGCGACCCGGAGACGCGGTGGCAATCCAATCCCCGACTTTCTACGTCGTGCTGGAGGCGATGGAGAGGCTGGGATTGAAGGCGGTGGAGGTCCCCACGCATCCGCGCGACGGAATCAGTGCCTCGACGCTGGCTGCAGCGCTCGACCGGCATCCGATCAAGGCCGTGTGGCTCATGACGAACTTCGAGAATCCGCTCGGCTGTCTAATGCCCGATAACGAGAAGCGCGAGGTGGTGAAATTGCTTGCCGAGCGCGATATTCCGCTCATCGAGGACGACGTATACGGCGAGCTCTATTTCGGAGCGGATCGCCCCAGGCCCGCGAAGGCGTTCGACCGCTCCGGGCGTGTACTGCACTGCTCGTCGTTCTCGAAGATTCTCGCGCCCGGATACCGGGTCGGGTGGGCCGCGCCGGGCCGCTACGCCAGGCTGGTGGAGCGCGCGAAGGCGATGACGACGATAGCCACCAGCGTCCCGGCGCAAGCGGCAATAGTGGAATTCCTGAAGCACGGGGGGTTCAACTATCACCTGCGCCGGCTCCGCAAGGCATTCGAGAGCCAGCAGAGCCCGATGCTCCAGGCGATCGCGCGCTATTTCCCCGCTGAAACCCGCGTAACCAGGCCCGAAGGCGGGTATTTTCTCTGGTTGGAGATGCCCGAGAGGGTAAACGCACTGGAAGTCCACCGGCTCGCCGCCCGACAGAAAATCACGGTCGCGCCCGGGCCCATATTCTCGCCGCAACGCAAGTTCCAGAACTGTCTGCGCCTCAATTATGGCCTGCCATGGTCGCAGAAGGTCGAGTCGGCCGTCGCGACAGTGGGTGGCATCGTCGGATCGCTCGCCTGAGATGGAAGTCAAGCGCACGCGCTCTCGAGCGTTCGTTTGACGCGGCGGGCAAGGAGGAGAAAATGGAAAACCAACGCCACGCGTCGCGGAGGTTCTTTGCGGAAACACTTGAGCATTGGCCGATCATGTCGATTTACGAGCGCTTCGAACAGATTGTTGCGATCGTTCTGAGTCTCGTGATCTCGGTAGTCATCGCCCTGGCGCTTGTGCAGCTGGTCATCCGCATTGTGCCGTTGTTGCTCAGCGGTGCGATTGATCCACTGGAGCATGATGTCTTTCAGGCGCTCTTTGGCATGATCATGACCCTGCTCATCGCCATGGAATTCAAGCATTCGATTATTCGCATTGCTCTTCGGCGCTCGAGCATCATCCAGGTCAAGACTGTGGTGCTCATCGCGCTCATTGCGTTGAGTCGCAAGTTCGTCATTCTCGATTCCAGCGCCACCGCCGCAAGCACCATTGCGGCGCTGGCAGGAGCGACCCTTGTGCTCGGCGTGGTCTACTGGCTGCTGCGGGAACGTGATGACCGCCTCGCCAAGGAGGCGCATTGAGACTTTCGTGCCCCAACTCCAGGTGAAACGGACGAACCGCGAATCACTGCGCCTAGCAAAGACCGCCGCTGCGGACCGCTGTTTGCCACGACGATTAAGAAATCGATACCGCCTTTTTCCGCAGCCACTCCGCCAGCGCTTCTTCCGTCAGCCTGCCATCCGCCAGTTGCTGGTAGACAATCACGGCTTCCGCCTCGGGCGCATCAAGGGCATAACCGTTGAGCTCGAGGAACACGGCCGCAACAGTCAACGCAACCCTCTTGTTGCCATCGACGAAGGGATGGTTACGGGCGAGACCGTAGCTATAGGCCGCGGCCAGCTGGAAAACTGAATTCTTCTTGCCGTAGGCCGCCTGCTGCCGCGGACGCGCCAGCGCCGAATCGAGCAGGCCCTGATCGCGGATGCCCGGGAGTCCGCCATGCTCGGCGATCAGCATCCGGTGGATGGCAGTGACGACTTCCGGCAATATCCACCGGAGTCCGCCCCTGGCGCCGGTTTTCCGGGTCACGCGACGGGCCGGCTTATTTGGCCAGTTCCCGCAACGCGTTGCGGTACTTCTTCATGACTTTTCCGGCCGCCTCCATCTGCGCCTCGAAGTCCTGCTGGTAGGGGGTCAGCGTCAGGCCTTCAGGCGTTTCGACCAGGTACAGCACATCACCCTTTTCGGCGCGCAGTTTGGCCAGCGCCTCCTTGGGCAGCACGATGCCCATCGAATTGCCGATCGCGGTCACTTTTACCTTGAGCATGCTGCACCTCCGGTTCGTTATTACATCAGTTATTACGCAGTCTATGCCTCCCGGCAGCGACCGTCAATTTGACTGCAGACAGACCAGCCGTTACATCAGCACCTCAACCAGATATGGTCCCGTTACTGCCAGCCCGCGCCTGAACTGCGTGACCAGTTCGTCCAGCGTCGTCGCCCGCCCCGCCTCCACGGCGTAACCCTTCGCCAGCGCGACCCAGTCGTGAGCCAAAGGTACCGGAGTCGGGTTTCTCGATTCAGCCCCGCACAGCCATTGTTGCGTGATGCGCAACACGGTATACTGCACTCATGATCCAGTCGTTCCGGCACAAGGGATTAAAAAGATTCTTTGAATCCGGTAGCGCGGCAGGCATCCAGCCCCACCATGCCAAACGGTTGAGAATGCTGCTGGCTGCTTTGGATACCGCCCAGTCGGTGGAAGACATGGATGTGCGCGGCTTCCGGCTGCATCCGCTGAAGGGTGACGAACGGGGCCGCTGGTCGGTCTGGGTGAACGGCAACTGGCGCATGACTTTTGAATTCAGGGACGGACACGCCTACGTCCTAGACTACGAGGATTATCACTGATGAGCATGCACAATCCGCCCCATCCAGGGGAATTCATCACCGAGGTTTATCTCGAACCGAACAAGCTCAGCGGCCGCGAACTGGCGGCAAAGCTGGGCGTGGCGGCCTCGACGCTGAACCGCATTCTTACCGGCAGCAGCGGCATCAGTCCCGAAATGGCGCTGCGCCTGTCCAAGGCACTGGGACGCTCGCCCGAGAGCTGGCTGGCGATGCAGTACAACCACGATCTCTGGCACGCGCGGCAGCGCGTCAAGCTCGGCAGCGTCGGCAAGGTCAAGCTGACGGCGGCATGACCAGGCATTGCGGGAACGAAGCCGGCTTCCCGCAATGCGCTTTCCGCCAAGGGCACTTCCTTCGGGGCGCGCTCCTTACGGGCTACAAACCCACCGTTACATCACCACCTCAACCAGATACGGCCCTGCCACCGCCAGCCCACGTTTGAACTGCGCCGCCAGTTCCTCCAGCGTCACCGCCCGCCCCGCCTCCACGCCGTAACCCTTCGCCAGCGCAACCCAGTCGAGGTCGGGCCGGTCCAGCGTCAGCATCGACAGCGCGTTCGCGCCGAGCGCGGCGGCGCCGACGTTGTTCAGTTCGCCGAGCAGGATCTTGTAGGCGCGGTTGGCGAAGACCACCATCGTCACGTCGAGCCCCTCGCGCGCCATCGTCCACAGTGCCTGCAGCGTGTACTGCGCGCTGCCGTCGCCCTCGAAGGCGACGACCTTGCGTCCCGGCGCCGCAATCGCCGCGCCGGTGGCGGCGGCCGGACCCCAACCGATCGAGCCGCCCATGATGTTCAGCCAGTCATGCGGCCGCGCGCCCATCATCGCGCCGGTGAAGGCGCGGCCGCTGGTGACGGCCTCATCGATGACCACGGCATTCTCGGGCAGTAGCGCATTGAACAGCGCGCCTAGGCCGTCAAGGGTGATCGCACCGGTCGGCAGCGTCATGTCGTACGCAGGCCTGTTGAGCAGCGGTGCAGTATTGCGCGCACCCAGCGCATCGGCCAACGCTTCCAGGGTGTGCTCCAGATCGGCTTCTGCGCCGGCAACCTTGGTCACCGTGCAGCCTTCCGGCACCTGCACGCTGGGTTTGCCGGGATAGGCGAAGAAGGACACCGGCGTCTTCGCGCCGACCAGCACAAGTTCGCGCACGTCCTTCAGCATCGCCAGCGCGGCATCGACGGCGAAGGGCAGCTGCTTCACCACCGCCCGGCCTGCACCACGCTCCATGCGTGCATTGTTGTATTCACAGAGCAGTTCGCAGCCGGTCTTCGCGGCGATGCGCGCTGCCCATTCCAGCGCCTTGCCGCGCAGCGCGGCGCCGCCGAGCAGGATTGCCGCCGGTTTGCCGGAACGCAGCGCCTGCGCGCCGGCGTCGATGGCCTTGCCGTCCACGCGCGCCCGCGGTACGGGCGCCGCCACCTGCGCCGGACCACCGGCCTCGCCCCAGGCCGTGTCGGCGGGCAGGATCAGCGTCGCGATCTGTCCAGGCGCGGAGCGCGCCGCCTCGACCGCCTTCGCGCCGTCGGCGGCGACGTCCTTTGCCGAACGCGAAGTCAGCACCCAATCCGACATCGGCCGCGCAACACCTTCGATATCGGCGGTCAGCGGCGCATCATGTTTGATGTGGTAACTCGCGTGTTCGCCGACGATGTTGACCATGCCCGAGCGCGCCTTCTTCGCGTTGTGCAGGTTGGCGAGCCCGTTGCCGAGGCCAGGACCGAGGTGCAACAACGTCGCCGCGGGTTTGCCGGCCATGCGGTAATAACCGTCGGCCGCGCCGGTGACGACACCTTCGAACAGGCCGAGGATGCAGCGCACGCCTTCGACGCGATCGAGCGCGGAGACAAAATGCATTTCGGACGTGCCGGGATTGGCGAAGCAGACGTTGACGTCGCCGTTCAACAGCGTGCGCACGAGGCTTTCTGCGCCGTTCATAAAATATCCTTTATAATCAAATACTTATAATTAAAACTTGGAGGCGGCGCGGCTGCGGAACACAGCGTCTGCGAGGACCGCATGCGGCGCATCGAGTGTAACGGGCAACACACCAATGCTCCAGCGTTGCAGCACTGTCGAGCTGCATCACACTCCACGTTCCGGACGCCTTGACGCCCTTGCCCGTTCATCATGAAATCGGGCTTCCTGAAATTGGAGAACAAGACATGCTGATCGTCGATTCACAGGTACACATCTGGGGCGCCAACACGCCGGAACGTCCGTGGCCCGCGCGCGCGCATGCGCAGCGCGAGATTCCGCTCGGCCACGAGCAGCTGCTGAAGGACATGAACGAGGCCGGCATCGACCGCGTGGTGATCGTGCCGCCGTCCTGGGAAGGCGACCGCAACGACCTCGCGATCGAGGCCGTGAAACAGCACCCCGAGCGTTTCGCGATCATGGGCCGCTTCAACCCGGAAGCGCCGGATGCAAAGACTGCCATCAAGACCTTCATGCAGCAGCCCGGCATGCTCGGCATGCGCTTCTCCTTCCACATCCCCGTGCTGCAGGAACCGCTGGTCAACGGCAAGTTCGACTGGGTGTGGAGCGAGGCGGAAAAACTCGGCATCAAGTTGATGATCCTGGTGCCGCAGGGCCTGGTGCACATCATCGACGGCGTCGCCGCGCGTCATCCGGACCTGAAAATCATCATGGACCACATGGCGCTGTCCAGCGGCAAACCGGAGGACGAAACCTTCCGCGATTTCGACAAGCTGCTGCCGATCGCGAAACGCGCCAACGTCGCCTGCAAGGCGAGCGCGTTGCCCTGCTACCTGAAGGAACCCTATCCCTTCAAAAAAATGCAGGGCTACGCCAAACGCGCCTACGAGGCCTTCGGGCCGCAGCGCCTGTTCTGGGGCAGCGACTGGTCGCGCTCACCGGTACCCTACCGCGAGCACGTCGACATGTGGCTGAAGGACGCGCCCTGGCTGAAGGAGGCCGACAAGGAGTGGGTGCTCGGCCGCGGTGTCTGTGAATGGATAGGCTGGAAGCTGCCCTGACATCCCGGTGACAGTCCCGGCACGGGGACTGCCGCATTTCCATCCCGAAGCGATGCCCTCTCCCGCAGAGATCCCGGCGCACTGGCTTGCCTGGCTGGCCGCGAATCTCGTCATGGCCACGGCCTGCGCGATGCAGGCGGCCGTGGGCATCGGCATGGCACTGCTTGCGGTGCCGTTGCTGGTGCTGATCGAGCCGCAGTTCGTGCCCGGCCCGATGCTGCTCGCGGGCGCGCTGGTGCCGCTCAGTGGCGCCTGGCGCGAGTGGCATGCCGTCGACCTGCGCGGTCTCGGCCCCGCACTGCTGGCACTCGCGGCCGGCACGCTGGCCGGCGCGCTGGCATTGGGCATGCTGAACCCCGCTTACCTCGACAAGTTCTTCGGCGCACTGGTGCTGCTTGCGGTGGCGATCAGCCTCAGCGGAATCCGCCTGAGGCCGACACCGGCGGCTCTGGCCGCCGGCAGCGGCATTGCCGGCCTCATGGGCACCATGGCCGGCATCCACGGACCGCCGGTGGCGCTGGTGTTCCAGAACGCGCAGCCCGAGGTCGCGCGGGCGATGATGGGCACGATATTCGTGCCCGCCTACCTGATCTCGGTCGCGGCACTCGCCGCCTTCGGCCTGTTCGGCCTGCCCGAGCTGATCCTTGCCGCGGTGCTGCTGCCGGGCACGCTGGCCGGCATCCTCGCCGCACCGTTGCTGATCCGGCGCCTCAACGCGCGGCGCATACGTCTCGCAATCCTCGCGATCTCCGCGGCCAGCGCCATGGTGCTTCTGCTGAAATAACCGGCCGCAATTCGGCGCATCGTTCCCTGGCAAGCGCAATGTCCGGAGTTGCTCCACACCGTCGCGGAACTGCCGAAGCGCGCCCTGCGCACGGTGGAGGCGCCCCACGCCCCGCCCGAACGGCGACCTGGTTCAGTGAGTCTGCCGCAGCGGTCAGCCTGATCCGCAGTACGGCCTCAGCTTCTCGCCCAGCGGACTGACCGGCGGCGCCAGCCGCAGCGGTTTGCCGACCCGCGCGCGCACCTGCTCCAGCATCCGCTTTGCATGACCCTGCCGGCGGCAGGCCGGGTGCACGAAAATGTATTCGATGTTGCCGTCATCGTCGTGCCGGCAGTAGCCGATGGTGGTATTGGCATCGGTGATGGTCAGGATGCCGTGCGCATGGCGCACCGATACCGCGGGCTCCGACACTGCTCTCATGGCGAGCGCCCGTCGGGCAGGCCGGCCTGCATGATTTCTATGACATTGCCGAAAGGATCGTCGACATAGACCGAGGCCGTGCCGTCACGGTGGGTTTTCAGCGTACCGAAGCGCGTGGCGTCGGGACGCTCGATGGCCATATGCGGCGGGTGCTGGTCCGGAACCACCAGCGCCAGGTCGATATTGGCAAACCGCAGCAGCGCCCAGGTCGCATCCTGATAGACGATCTCGACCTGGAACTGCCCGCGATACCAGGCGACGGCCGGGGCGATTTCGGGAACGGCAATGGCGACATGATGCAGGCGGTCCATGGCAGCTCCTGTCAGACGACGCTGGCCGCGAACAGTGACAGGGCCGCGACGGCACTGAGCACGGCGCGCAGGCGCAGGAACCACGGCGGCACCGGATCATCGTGCTGCATCAGGCGGTCGAAGGCATGGCAGGCTAGCAGCGCCAGGGCCTGCAGCCGCAACGCCGTCCACACCGGGAACAGCAGCGACAGCCAGGCCAGCAGCGCGGGCAGCACGCTCGCGCCATACTGTATCCACGCACTGCGCCCCTCGGCGCCGCGCTTCACCGCATAGGCCCAGTGCAGCGCGCCGACGAAGGCGAGGATCACTGCACCGTAATACGACAGCGCGGTCAGCCAGTAGACATGGGAAGCCACGGGACCGGCCGCGGCGAGCAGCGCGAGACCGACAAAGGGAATCAGGCCGCCGGCGCCGAGCAGCAGCGCCGGTAGCGGCATCGCGGGCCGGCTTGCGATGCTCATGCCGCCTTCGCCGCCTGCGGCAGCGGCAGGCCCTCGGCCAGCGCGAGTTCGACCAGAGCATCCTCGAGCAGCGCGCGGGCGCGGCCGGCACTGCGCTGCAGCCGTCCGTGCAGTGCCGCATCGGCCGGACTGCGGACCGCGCACTCGGCGCTGTAGCGCTCGAAACCCTGCACCGCGCGCACCAGTTCGGCGAGATGGCGCGGACATTCGCAATAGACGCTGTTGCGCGAACCGGAGAGCGCGCTCAGTGCCGCGGCGTCGAAACGCGGGGCAGGCGGCTCATCGTCGGCCGCGCCGTCGGGGGCCGTCATCGCACTGCGGCACAGTTCATCGAATTCGACGGCATCGAGCGCGGCATGGGCGACCACATGACCCGCCTCGCGCAAATGGCGCATCACCGGCGCCGGACCGTAGCGGTAGAGCACGATGGCCACCGGCGCCGCAGCCGCGTCGCGGATCGCGGTGATGCGCTTCGGCTCGGCCTGCATCAGCGAAGACATTTCGATGATGACGGCATCGGCGCTGATGCCCTGCAGCGCGACCGCCGCCTGGGTGATGTCCTCGCACACCGCAACCACGTTCAGCCCGCGGCCGCGGCCCGAGGCCTGCGCTTCGCCGACCAGGGCCACGCGCAGCGCGCGATGGCCGGAGACCTGCGCCCGCGGCGCCATCACCAGCGGCGCCGAGTCGGCGAGCATCTGCTGCAGGACCTGCATCGGCAGCGTAGCCACGGAACCGATCGAGTTGCCCATCGCCACCAGCTGCTTGATCAGCCGCAGCCGCTGGATGTTCTCCGCGGAGTACAGCTTGCGGCCGCTGGGGCTGACCTGCGGGCGCACGATGGCGTAGCGGCGTTCCCACACGCGGAGGGTCTCCACCGGCACGCCGGAGAGGCGGGCTGCGGCGCCGCTGCGGTAGAGCACGGTGTCGTTGAGGTCGGGTGCAATCGAGGTATCCATACGGGTTCAGACTCCTGTTTAAGTGGTTGGAAGATTAATCAGATGAACCGGATCTGTCACGGTCATGAACTCAAAAATTCCGGTTCATCCTGGACAAAAAACCGTCATCGTCCGCATTTGATCCGTAGAATCCGGTTCACATTCCTTACATTCACAGGAGAGCCAAGCATGACCACCCGACGCCAGTTCATCGCCGCCACCCTGCCCGTCGCCGCCGCCGGCCTGATCGGCACGCGCATGGCACAGGCCCAGGCCGCACGCCTCGACGAGAAAGATCCGCAGGCGGTCGCCCTCGGCTACCTGCACGACGCCGCCAAGGTCGACCGCAAGAAGTATCCGAAGTACGCCCCCGGCCAGATCTGCGCCAACTGCCAGCTTTACCTTGGCAAGCCCAGCGATCCCTGGGCACCCTGCGGCGCGGTGGGCGGCAAGCAGGTCAACGCCAAGGGCTGGTGCATTGCCTGGGTGAAAAAAGCCTGAGCGCCGCGACGCAGGCACTGCCCGAGGGCGGGCTCGCGCTGGTCTGCGGGGCGAGCGGCGGGATCGGCAGCGCGCTGTCGTCGAAGTTGCGCGCCGATCGGCGCTTCGCCGCCGTCGTCGAGCTGTCTCGCGGCGGATCGCCACCCCTCGACCTGCTCGACGAAGCGCGGATCGCCGCCGCGGCAGCCCACGTTGCCGCCACGGGGATGGACATCCGGCTGCTGATCGTGGCCACCGGCGTGCTCGAGGGTGAAGGCTGCCATGCCGAGAAAAGCTGGCGCCAGCTCGATGCGCATGCCCTCGCGAAAAGCCTTGCAGTCAACGCCATCGGCCCGGCACTGCTGATCAAGCACTTCATGCCCCTGTTGCCGCGCTCGGGCCGCTGCGTGTTCGCCGCACTGTCCGCGCGTGTCGGCAGCATCGGCGACAACCGGCTTGGCGGATGGTACAGCTACCGCGCGGCAAAGGCGGCGCTCAACCAGGTCCTGCGCAGTGCGGCAGTGGAGCTGAAACGCACCCGCCCGGAAGCAATCTGCGTTGCCCTGCATCCGGGCACCGTGGACACCGGCCTCACCCGGGCTTTCGCAAAACGCGGGCTGGAAGTGCAAAACCCGGATACTGCCGCTGCAGGAATCCTCAATACGCTCGATCGCCTGGACTCGGCCGACTCCGGCGGATTTTTCGACCAGCACGGCCGAGGCATACCGTGGTAACCACGGTGTGGGTCAGGACCTGCTTGCGGCTTCCTGCGCCACGGGCGGAACCGATGGGCTCTGGCGCGGCGGCGGCGTGAGCCCCATCGACACATAGATTTCGGTGAGCTTGTCGATGCCGACATTGGCGGGCTTGACCCACTCCACCGGCACATACAGCAGCCCGCCGCCAATCGGCACCGGCGCGGTCGGCACCAGCACCGCGAAATAGCTCCGGCCGTCGATCTCGATCGGCTCCGGGCTGGGCGCGAGCGCCAGCACGGCAACACCGTCGCCGCCGAAGAAGCACCACACCGCGCTCATTGCACCAATGTCGCCCTGGTTCTTCTCCAGCAGTCCGACGAAACGCTGCGTGAAATCGTACAGGGCGCCAACCAGCGGCACCCGCTTCAGTGTGACATTGAGGAATCGCGACAGCGGACCGCGCAGTCCGAGGCGCAGCGCCACGCCGAGCAGGTAGATGGCGAACATCAGCATCAGGGTGCCGACCAGGTACGGCACCGGCAGCACGGGCAGGATCTTGTATCCGAGCACCGAGAAGAATTGGCCGATGCCGCTCTCGGGACCAAGATAGTGGTTGAGTATGCCGATCAGCCAGCCCAGCACGCCCAGCGTCAGGGCCAGCGGCAGGAACACCACCAGTCCGGCCAGCCAGGTTGCAAAAATGGAATCAAAACCGCGCTTGATCTGCATGGGCCGTGCTCCGTGGGGATTGGACAGCAATGACGCAGCGCATGGTCACCGCATGCGCCACCGGCGTCAAGTCTGGCGGCGATCTGGATTATGCTTGGGGGACAGGAGGGAATGCGCGATGAAAAAACTGCTGATCCTCGGCATCACCCATACCGCCGCACTGGTCGCGGGTGTCGCGCTGGGCATCTACCTGCTGCCCATCCTCACCGCGCCGACCGCGCCCACCGCCGCTGAAGTCCAGGCCCACTCCGGCGGGATGCAGTTCTCCGGCGTGTTCCGCCGCGATCTGCAAGACAGCGATTTCCTGCACTGGGGCGAAGGCACCGTCGCAGTCGGCCGCCGCAGCATCACGCTGACCGGCCGCCTCGCGCCGGGCCCTGACTACAAGCTCTACCTGTCGCCGGAATTCGTCGAAACAGAATCAGCCTTCATGCGCCTGAAGCCGCGCATGGCACTGGTCGGCGACGTCAAGACCTTCACCAACTTCATCGTGCCGGTGCCGGCGCATGTCGACCCGGCCAGCTACAACACCGTGATCGTCTGGTGTGAATCCTTCGGGCAGTTCATCACCGCAGCGAAGTACCGTTGAGCGCGCGATGACTCCCAACGCCAACCCCGAGGACATCCTTGCATTCTGGTTCGGCCGGGAAGCCGGGAACAGCGCGGCCGCGCAGGCGCAGAAAAAACTGTGGTGGTCCAAGGATGCCGTGATCGACGCGGAAATCCGCGAGCGTTTCGGCGCGCTGGTTGCCGCCGCCGCGGGAGGCGCACACCGCGAATGGGCGCGCGAGCCGCGCGGGCGCCTCGCCCTGATCCTGCTGTTCGACCAGTTCCCGCGCAACATCTATCGCGACACGCCGCAGGCTTTCGCCCATGACGGCCTTGCCCTGCGCCTTGCGCTCGATGGCATGGAACACGGCGCCGACCGCAGCCTGCGCGAGATCGAACGGGTGTTTTTCTACCTGCCGCTGGAGCACGCCGAGTCGGCGGATATCCAGGCGCAAAGCGTCGCGCTCTTCGAGGACCTGCTGGCCGGCGTTGCCGCAGCCGACCGCGCGACATTTGCGGGCTTTCTCGATTACGCAGTCAGGCACCGCGACGTCGTCCAGCGCTTCGGCCGCTTTCCCCACCGCAACCGCATCCTCGGCCGCACATCAACCGCGGAGGAGAACGCCTTCCTGCAGCAGCCGGGTTCGTCGTTTTGAAGGACCCGGGGGCGGATACGGACAAAAGCCCCTAGGGCAGGACCTCGACGCGGACCTGCACGCCGCGCCGGTCTTCGACCCGCCCGCTGCTGCGCCCCAGCAGCGCGGAGCGCTCGTCACTGCGCGCATCGCCCATGCCGCCGAGATCGATCCACTCGCCGACGCGCCCCGACACCGTGGTCGTCACCTGCTGCACATTGACCGCGCCGCGGCGGCGGTCGTCGAAGCTGTCGCGCTGCGGGCTGATGTCCAGCGTGACAATGTCGCCCTGCAGCCGCGGCCGCACGCTGAAGCCGGTGGCGGCATCGCGGTATTCCGTGCCCTCGACGACGCGGTCGACGATCTGGCCGTTGATGACCGTGCGCACCACCTGCCGGCTGGGCACCGGTCGCGACTCGCCGACGCGGATGAAGGCCGAAGACCCCTCGAGCACCTGCAGGGTCTGGGTGCTGCTGTCGCTGCTGACCTGGCGGGAATCGATGATGCGCGCGCGCAGCCGGTCGTCGCCTTCGCGCAGCACGACGTTGCCGCCGCCGCGCGAGCCGCTTCCTGGAATTATCACGCGGGCGTTGTCATTGCCGATGCTGCCGGAGATCTCGGCCTCACGGCGCTGGCGGTCGAGTTCGGCATCCTGGCGCACGGTAATCAGCAGCCGCCGCGGCGCCTTGTCGATGCTGGCCAGCACGCGACGGATTTCGGCCATTTCCGCCGGCGTGGCGCGGATCACCAGCTGATTCTGGAAACCGCTGACGCTGGAGTCGCGGCCGAGCAAAGGCTGGATCACCGGGATGACCTGCTCGCTGCTGCGATTGTTGAGCGGAATGATTTCCACCGTGGCCTGCGCCGCCGCAGTTGCAGTCATGACAAGTCCGCCGGCCAGCAACAGTGCACGGGCCAGTCGGAGAGCCGTAGTTTGTATGGTCATGGCGAAATAACGGTCGGTGGCGAGTCGCAGTGTACCCCGGGAACAGGCGCCTCCCCGGGGCCGTCGAGCCACCTCAGTTAACCCTTTACAATCAAACGCTTGTAAATTAAATTCCGCCCATGCTGAAAACCCTTGTCACGGCCGGCGCGCTGGTCCTGCTGTCCTCAACCGCCATGGCGGACGAGCCCGGCCGCGGGCCCGGCAGCTTCGAACCGGCGCCGGCCAGCGCCGAAGCCAGCCTGTTCTCGCAGGCCCAGGAACTCGCGATGCGCGCGCTCGGCTTTATCGGTGTGCGCTACAAATGGGGAGGTTCCTCTCCCGATACCGGTTTCGACTGCAGCGGATTGATCCGTTACCTCTATGCGCAGATCACCGGGCAGACGCTGCAGGGCAATGCCGCGGAAATCAGCCGTGTCGGCGCGGTCATCGACAAATCCGAACTGCAGCCCGGTGACCTGGTGTTTTTCAACACCCTGCGCCGTCCGTTCTCCCATGTCGGCATTTATCTCGGTGACTCGCGCTTCGTTCATGCACCCAGCCGTGGCGGCGCCGTCGAAATTGTCGACATGAGCCAGCGCTACTGGAAAAACCGCTACAACGGCGCACGCCGCCTGCCGATCTGATCCTGCACTGCCGGGATCCCGCTCCACCACACCCCCCCCGCAGTCCCCCTGCCAACGCCCCCTTTGCGCCTGATCAAGGCTGTCTGGGTCGCGCCGTGCGAGCCTTCATGTCGGCCTCTCGAGCGCAAATAATAACAATTCTCATTTTTGTTGATATTGAGAATAATTCTTGTTAGTATTCTCTGCGCGGACTCGGATCGCATTGGAAAAATATTCAACCATTTGTTTTATAAGGATTTTATTAAATGAAACCCGTCATGCTTTCAATGCTCTTGGCCGGCCTGTTCAGCACTTCGGTCGCCGCGCAGCAGCTCAATCTGTATTCCTCCCGCCACTACCAGACCGACGAGGCCCTCTACGCCGGCTTCACCAAGGCCACCGGCATCAAACTGAACCGCATCGAGGCCGGTGAAGACCCGCTGATCCTGCGCATCCGCAACGAGGGTGCCTCGTCTCCGGCCGACGTGCTGATCACCGTCGATGCCGGTCGCCTGTGGCGCGCCGAGCAGATGGGCCTGTTCCAGCCGATCGAATCAAAAGTGCTCGCCGAGCGCCTGCCCGCCCACATGCGCGCATCGAACAACCAGTGGTTCGGCTTCTCGGCACGCGCCCGCGTCATCATTTACAACAAGTCCGCGGTCAATCCGGCGGACGTGCAGAACTACGAGGACCTCGCCAGCCCGAAAATGAAAGGCAAGGTATGCACGCGCTCCGGCAGCCACATCTACAACCTGTCGTTGATGAGCGCGCTGATCGAGCATCTCGGCGAGGCCAAGGCCGAACAGTGGGCCAGGGGCGTGGTCGACAACTTCGCGCGCGCGCCCAAGGGCGGCGATACCGACCAGATCCGCGCGGTCGCTGCCGGCGAATGCGCGGTGGCCATCAGCAACAGCTACTACTACGCGCGCCTGATGAAGTCGGACAAACCCGAGGACAAGAAGGTCGTCGCCGCCACCGGCCTGATCTGGCCCAACCAGAAAAGCTTCGGCACCCACATGAACGTCTCGGGCGCCGGCGTGGTCAAGAGCGCCCCGAACAGGGCCGCCGCGATTCGCTTTCTCGAATACCTGACCAGCAACAGCGCGCAGACCTACTTCGCCAGCGGCAACAATGAGTGGCCGGTGGTCCAGGGCGCCCCGCTCGACAACGCCGCGCTGACTTCACTCGGCAGCTTCAAGATGGATACGCTCAACATCAGCGTCCTGGGCAGGAACCAGCCGACGGCGCAGAAGATCTTCGACAAGGTCGGCTACAAGTAAGAAGCCGCCCCGGTTCGCGCAATCAGTCGGCGGAGCGCCCCGGTCCCGGCCTGAGCATCATCCGCGAAAGCACGATCAACGGCAGCAGCCCCACCAGCACGATGGTGAGCGCTGCCGTTGACGCTTCTGCCAGCCGCTCGTCGGAAGCAAGATTGTAGGCCTGCACCGCGAGGGTATCGAAGTTGAAGGGCCGCATGACGAATGTCGCCGGCAGTTCCTTCATGACATCGACGAACACCAGCAGACCCGCCGTCAGCGCGCTGCGCCACAGCAGCGGCACATGCACCCGCGCCAGCGTTGCGCCGGGCCCCAGGCCCAGTGACCGCGCCGCATCGCTCATCGAAGGCGTGATCTTGGCGAGGCCCGCATCCACGGTCTGCAGGGCGACGGAAAAAAAACGCGCGAGGTAGGCATAGACCAGCGCTGCTATGCCGCCGGTCAGGATCAGTCCGGGATTGATCCCGGTCAAGGACTGCATCCAGCCGGCGAGGACGTGGTCCAACCGTGTCACCGGGATCAGCACGCCGACGGCAATCACCGCACCGGGCACCGCGTAACCGAGCCCCGCAATGCGGTTGGCGGCGCGCACCACGCGCGTCGGCGACATCCGGCCCGCGTAACCAACCACCAGCGCCAGCATCACCGCGAGCGCGGCGGTCACCGCCGCCAGCGTCACCGTGTTGCCGGTCAGCGTCAGATAACGCGCGCCGAACTGGGCATCGCCCGAGGTGAAAGCCATGTGCGCCATGATTCCCGCCGGCAGCAGGAAGCCGAAGACCAGCGGCAGCACGCAGAACATCACCGCCACTGCCGCGCGCAGGCCGCGCAGCTGGTAGACATTGCGCAGCCGCTTGCGATGCGACACCGAGTGGAAAGCGGCACCGCGGCGTGTCACCCGCTCAAGCAGCAGCACGAGGAACACGAAACCGAGCAGCATCGCCGAGAGCTGCGCCGCGGCGACATGGTCGCCCAGCGAAAACCAGGCGCGGAAAATGCCCGTGGTGAAGGTCTGCACGCCGAAATAGGCGACCGTGCCATAGTCGGCCAGCGCCTCCATCAACGCCAGTGCCGTGCCGGCAACGATGCCCGGCCGTGCCAGCGGCAGCGCGACGCGGCGGAAAGTGCCCCAGGGACCGTAACCCGAAACCCGCGCCACCTCGAGCATGCTGTCGGACTGCTCGAGAAATGCCGCGCGCGCCAGCAGGTAGACATAGGGGTAGAGCACCAGCGCGAGCATGACGACGGCGCCGCCCAGCGAGCGCACGTCCGGAAACCAGTAATCCTGCGCCCCCCAGCCCGTGAGTTCGCGCAGCGCCGACTGCACCGGACCGGCGAACTGCAGCAGGTCGGTGTAGGCATAGGCCATCACGTAGGCCGGCATCGCCATCGGCAACAGCAGCGCCCATTCGAAAACCCGGCGGCCGGGAAAGCTGCACATGGTGGTGATCCAGGCGGTGGTGACGCCGCCGACGATCACGCCGAAGGCCACCCCCAGCATCAACAGCAGCGAATTGGCGACATAGTCGGCGAGCACCGTGTCAGCGAGGTGCTGCCAGGTGCCGGTGGACGGCGCCAGCAGGTTGAGCAGCACGACAAGCACCGGCAGCGACAGCAGGGCGGCCAGCGCCACCGCAAATACCGTGAGCAGCCGCGGCAGGCGGATGCGTGCGGCAAGGTCGCCGTGGACAGCTTGCGGGGATAGCGCGGTAGTCACCGGTCGGACAGTGCCGCATATGCCGGCACCGCGGTCAATTGAACCTGGTTGATGAATCGTAACTTATGGAAATTACTGGAAAAATCATTTTAACAAGAATCATTATCAGCAGCAAAAACGCTATAATTTCCGCATGC
The DNA here is from genome assembly GCA_019634975.1 of Burkholderiales bacterium. GTDB lineage: Bacteria > Pseudomonadota > Gammaproteobacteria > Burkholderiales > SG8-41. The sequence goes on along the minus strand of JAHCAI010000001.1, from coordinate 474,164 downwards.
CTGCGCGCCTCGATTTCACCGACGTCACCCACGCCTACGACCGCATCCCGGTGCTCAGAGGCGTCAGTTTCCAGGTCGAGCCCGGCATGATCGCCTGCCTGCTCGGCGCCAGCGGCTGCGGCAAGACGACCGTGCTCCGCTGCATTGCCGGATTCGAACCGGTGCTGGGCGGCACGGTCGCTGTCGACCAGGTCGTATTGAGCGCGAAGGGATTCGCGGTGCCGCCGGAGAAACGCCGCATCGGCGTGGTATTCCAGGACTACGCGCTGTTCCCCCACCTGACGGTGGCCGGTAACATCGCCTTCGGCCTGCGCGACACGCCGGCTGCCGAGCGCGACGCGCGCGTGGCCGAACTGCTCGACATTGTCGGCCTCGCCGAGCTCGGCCGGAAATATCCGCAGGAGCTGTCGGGCGGACAGCAGCAGCGCGTGGCGCTGGCGCGCGCGCTGGCACCGCGGCCGCAGCTGCTGCTGCTCGACGAGCCCTTCTCCAATCTCGACGTCGAAATGCGCGAGCGGCTGAGCCTCGAAGTGCGCGATATCCTCAAGCGTGAGCGCACCACCGCCGTGCTGGTCACCCATGACCAGAACGAGGCCTTCAACATCGCCGACATGATCGGCGTCATGAAGGACGGGCGCATCGAACAGTGGGACACGCCATACCGCCTCTACCACGAACCGCAAACACGCTTCGCCGCGGAATTCGTCGGCCAGGGCCATTTCCTCCCGGGCACCCTGCTCGAGAATGGCCGCGTGCGCCTCGGACTCGGCGAGTTCATGCCCGATGTCACCCTGCCCTGGCCAAGCGGCACCGAGGTCGACGTGCTGCTGCGTCCGGACGACGTGCTGCATGACGACGCGAGCCCCCTGCAGGCCCGGGTGCTGCACCGCGCCTTCCGCGGGGCCGAATTCCTCTACACCCTTCAGCTGCCCGATGGCGAACAGGTCTATTCACTGGTGCCCAGCCATCACAACCACGCCATCGGCGAAAAAATCGGCATCCGCCTCGAGCTCGACCACCTGGTGGCCTTCCCGCGCCAGGCGGCAGCCGCCTAGGGCACCACCCTGCCGCGCAACTGGCGCAGGGTCGTCGCCAGCTCATGCACGGTCATCGCATAGTTGATGCTGCGGTTGTAACGCGTTATCACGTAGAAATTGTTCAGTGCCAGGAAGTACCGCGGGCCGATCTCGGTCTCCACCGTGATCAGCGCTGCCAGGGCACCGTCATCCACCGCCTCCAGCGGCAGCACGCCGCGTTTGCGGAATTCACCCACGGCAAGGTGCGGCGCGATGCCCGCGGCCAGCAGCGGATCGATCGCGCTCTCGCCGACATCCGCCGGGATCACCACGGGCTCGCCGATGCGCCAGCCGAATTCGCGGTAGTAGTTGGCGACGCTGCCGATGGCATCGGCAACGCCGCGCAGGTCGCGCCGGCCGTCGCCGTCGAAATCAACAGCATACTTGCGGTAGCTGCTGGGAAGGAACTGCGGCACGCCGATGGCGCCGGCGAAAGACCCGCGCACATTGTTTGGTGCCCAGCCGTTTTCCCTCGCGAGCAGCAGGAACTGCTCGAGCTCGCCGCGGAAGAAAGCGGCGCGGCGGGGATAACCGAAGGCCAGTGTCGTCAGCGCGTCCAGCACGTTGACGCGGCCGGTATTGCGGCCGAACAGCGTTTCAATGCCGATGGTGGCGACAATGATCTCGGGCGGCACCCGGTACTCGGCTGCGGCGCGTTCCAGCAGCGCGGCATGCTCGCCCCAGAAGCGCAGCCCGCCCTCGAAGCGCGCGTCATTGACATGGCGCGGCCGGAACTCATGCCAGGGCAAGGCGGTTGCCGGCGCATCCATCGCGCGGATGATCGAATTCAGGAAGCGCGTTTCACGCAGCAGGCGTTCCAGCGCGGGTCGGGAGAAGCCGTGGCGCTCGACCATTTCCTGCACAAAGGACTGCAGGTCCGAAGCGGATGCCGTCGCCTGCGCCGCGGGAGAGGCCCCGAGCGCCAGGGCGACAACGGCGAGACGGATGAGCGCTGCGAAGCCCATGTGGAAATGCCTGCGCCGCAACGGGCGCCAACCCCGGTGTCAAAAACCCGAGGTTACCAAAAGGCCGGAAGAAAACACCGCCGCAGTCCGCGTTGCGGCGGCCCGGAAGGATCAGGAGGAACTGGACTGCCCCGCCTTGACAGACGGGTTTTCCTGCAGGGGCGGCAAAGGCGGCAGGCCGGGATAGGGATCGACAACCGTGCCCTTGCCCACCGTGTGCATTGACAGCAGGGTGCGGCCGATGGCCAGCCACTGGTCGCGGGCCGCGGGCGGCATCGATTCGTAAATCCTGATCAGTCCGACCACATCGCCGTCGGCGAGATCGATCTGCGCCGGCGCGGTATCACCCACGGCCAGCCAGCGTGCCCTCACCTGCAGCACATCGGCCACCTTGTACAGATTCTCGTGGGTCATGTTCTTGGTATCGCCGTTGATCCAGCGATGTACCGTCTGGCGCGGCAGGCCGATGCGGCGGCCGAGTTCGGCCACGGATTTCATGCCACAGGCGGTCATCGCCGTGCGAATGCGGCTGGCGATGCTGTTATTCGGATCAACCGGCTCTGCCTTAATGCGTCCTCTGCCCATCGTCGCTCTCCATTGCGCAGGTCACTGCGCGGTGACACATTAACGCGCATGACTTACGACAGGCTTACATCCGACAGCGAGCCATTAAAAATAAAAATAATGTTTAAAAACAAATACTTATGATAAACACGGATACTCTGGCTCGATCCTGGTGCCTCGCGTTATACACTCGCGAAGGAGCCTGTTTACCGGCACCCGCAATCCACGCATTCCACAATCCCAGCCCATCGGAAACCGAGCATGCCCCGCATCATTGACGTCCGCGAAGTCACCAAGCCCATCGCCTCCCCGATCCGCAACGCCTATATCGATTTCACGAAAATGACCACCAGCCTGGTCGCCGTGGTCACCGACGTCAAGGTCGACGGCCGCACCGTGGTCGGCTACGGCTTCAACTCCAACGGTCGCTACGGCCAGGGCGGCCTGATCCGCGAGCGCTTCGCGCCGCGGCTGCTCGAAGCGGACCCGAAGACGCTGATGAACGAGGCCGGCGACAACATCGATCCGCACCGCGCCTGGAACGCGATGATGCAGAACGAAAAGCCCGGCGGCCACGGCGAACGTTCGGTTGCCGTGGGTACGCTGGACATGGCCATCTGGGACGCGGTCGCCAAGATTGCGCGCAAGCCGCTGTTCCGCCTGCTCGCCGAAAAGCACGGCGTCACCGCCAACCCCAAAGTCTTTGTCTACGCCGCCGGCGGCTATTACTACCCGGGCAAGGACCTGCAGGCGCTGCGCGACGAAATGCGCAGCTATCTCGACCGCGGTTACCGCGTGGTCAAGATGAAAATCGGCGGCGCAGACCCTCATGAAGACCGGCGGCGCATCGAGGCCGTGCTCGCCGAAATCGGCCGCGATGCGCAGCTGGCGGTGGACGCCAACGGCCGCTTCGACCTCGAGACCGCGATCACCTACGCGAAAATGCTGCGCGACTACCCGCTGTTCTGGTACGAGGAAGCCGGCGACCCGCTCGATTTCGCGCTGCAGGCGGCACTCGCCGAGTTTTACCCCGGCCCGATGGCCACTGGCGAAAACCTGTTCAGCCACCAGGACGCGCGCAACCTGCTGCGCTATGGCGGCATGCGCCCGGACCGTGACTGGCTGCAGTTCGACTGCGCGCTGTCCTACGGGCTCTGCGAGTACGAACGCACGCTGGGGGTGCTCAAGGTTGCCGGCTGGTCGCCGTCACGGTGCATACCCCACGGCGGGCACCAGATGTCGCTCAACATCGCCGCCGGCCTCGGCCTCGGCGGCAATGAGAGTTACCCCGACCTGTTCCAGCCCTACGGCGGATTTCCGGACGGCGTGCGCGTGGAAAACAGCATCATCACCATGCCCGAGCTGCCGGGCATCGGCTTCGAGGGCAAGTCCGACCTGATCAAGGTCATGCGTGAACTGGCGCAGTAGGCAGTGCCATCAGCGATGCCGCAGGCGCGCACCGCCGCACTCAGCCGTGGCCGACAGCGCCCTCGTCGCGCTCGCAATTCGCGGCGGCCGCCAGCGCCGTGGCTGCCAGTTCAGTCGCCAGCTGCTGCCCGACCGCGTAAGGCGAGTGCAGCATCGCCGTGCGTACCGCAAGCGCCATGGCCAGCGCCTGCATCACATCGCCGTTGGCGGTATTGCCCAGCACCCTCAGCTCCCGGTCGAGCGAACCGAGCACCGCATTGAGCAGCTGCGACACGCGCATCGCCGACTGGGTCTCGGCATGCAGCGGGAACTCGAAAGCGATTTTCTCGCCGGTGGCGGTGGTGACGTCGTAGGGGAGGTTTTGCGGCATGGCCGGATCCTTTGCGATGCGGGGTCAAGTCATCTTAGCAGCGCTGCAGGAAGGCGAAGCATAATCACGTCAGTCTGTACTGGACGTGCGCAGCGGGATGGCATCAATGAGGGCGGTAATGTGCCGGCCTCGCCTTGAGGCGACCCCGGCATCCCGCACTCCCGGCGCTGGACCGCCGCACACGGCGCGGCGCGCTACGCGACACGCCCCATGTGTCGCTGGTCGAGCCCCGTGATCTCGTCCACACACTTCACTCTGTCCACAATGAAAAAGGCCCCGATTGGGGCCTTTTTATTCTGGCGGAGAGGGTGGGATTCGAACCCACGGTACCCTTGCGGGTACTCCGGTTTTCGAGACCGGTACATTCAACCACTCTGCCACCTCTCCAGAAACTTGATCTTGCTGTCTACCACCGGCGGTTTTGGCTCCGACCGCCCTGCGGGCTTAACTTGCCTGCAGCAAGTTAGCCTTCGCCGCAACAGCGCAAGCGCTGTTGTCGAGACCGGTACATTCAACCACTCTGCCACCTCTCCGGAAACCTGATGGCAAGGCAAAACTGCCGAGGGGCGCGATTCTACCAGTCCTAGGAAGCTGGCTCCAGTGCCTTCAGACCGCCCATATAAGGCTGCAGGGCGGCCGGGATATCGACGCCGCCGTCGGCGCGCTGGTAGTTCTCCAGCACGGCGACCAGCGTGCGGCCGACGGCGAGGCCGGAGCCGTTGAGCGTGTGCACCAGTTCGGGCTTGTTCTTGTCGTTCCGGAAGCGCGCGTGCATGCGCCGCGCCTGGAAGGCCTCGAAGTTGGAACAGGAGGATATTTCGCGGTAGGCGTCCTGCCCCGGCAGCCAGACCTCGATGTCGTAGGTCTTCGCCGCCGAGAAGCCCATGTCGCCGGTGCACAGCGTCATCACGCGGTACGGCAGGCCGAGTTTCTGCAGGATCTTTTCGGCATGGCCTGTCAGGGCTTCAAGCCCCTCGTAGGATTGCTCGGGATGGATGATCTGCACCAGCTCGACCTTGTCGAACTGGTGCTGGCGGATCATGCCGCGGGTGTCCTTGCCGTAGGAGCCGGCCTCGCGGCGGAAACAGGGCGTGTGGCAGACGAACTTCAGCGGCAGGTCGGCCCCGGCGAGGATGTCGCCACGCACGATGTTGGTCACCGGCACTTCGGCGGTCGGAATCAGGTAAAGCCCGTCGGCGGTCACCGCGAACTGATCATCCTCGAACTTCGGAAACTGCCCGGTGCCGCGCATGGAGTCGGCGTTGACCAGGTACGGCGCGTAGACCTCGGTGTAACCGTGTTCCTGGGTATGCACGTCGAGCATGAACTGCGCCAGCGCGCGATGCAGCCGCGACAGTCCACCCTTCATCAGCACGAAACGGGCGCGCGCGATCTTGGTCGCGGTCTCGAAATCGAACAATCCCAGGCCCTCGCCGAGGTCGACATGGTCCTTCGGCTTGAAATCGAACTTGCGCGGTTCGCCGACGCGGCGCACTTCGACATTGGCATCGGCATCGCGCCCTGCCGGCACGCTGGCATGCGGTACGTTGGGCACGTGCATCAGGAAATCATTGAGGCGCTGCTGGACGTCGTCGAGCTTCGCCTCCAGCGCCTTCAGCTGGTCGGCCTGCGCGTTCACCTCGGCCATCAGTTGCGAGGCGTCTTCCTTCTTCGCCTTGAGCTGGCCGATCTGCCTGGACAGCGCATTGCGTTTGGCCTGCAGCTCCTGGGTTTCGGTCTGGATGAGCTTGCGTTCGGCTTCCAGTGCGGCGAACTGCGCGGTATCGAGCATGAACCCGCGGTCGGCAAGCCTTGAAGCGACGGCCTGCACATCAGCCCTCAGTGTCTGTATGTCGAGCATGGATATTCCAAATCAAGAAGGTCCGGCGCCCGTCGCCAGCCGGCGACGATTGCGGCCCCTGCGGGCCGGTCGCCTGAAACAGCCGGCATTATCGTTGACTTCACTGCCAGCGGCCAGTCCTTGACAGTGCCGGGACCGCCCTTCTACAGTCCCCGCTCGCACCACCTCCGGAACACCATGCCTCCCATACGCACGCCGCGCACGCCGAACATTCCCGCATTCATTCCCGCCAGGCGCCGGCCTCGGGTGGCCTTTCCCTCCGGCGCCTGCGACTGCCATGCCCATGTCTTCGGCCCGCAGGACCGCTTTCCCTACCTCGACCAGGCCGGCTATATCCCGCCCGATGCGCTGACCGCGGACTACGCGGGCATGCTGAAGAACAACGGCTGTGAACGTGGCGTGCTGGTGCAGCCGAGCGTCTACGGTACCGACAACAGCTGCATGATCGACGCGCTGCGCTCCGGAATGCATGTCTTGCGCGGCATCGCCGTGGTAGCGGCGGACGTCACTGACCGCGAGCTCGACGAAATGCATGCTGCCGGGGTGCGCGGCGTGCGCATCAATCTCGCCTCGGAAACCGGGGGACTGACGCTCGCCGATGGCGAACGGCTCGCGCCCCGGCTCAAGGAACGGGGCTGGCACCTGCAGTTCTACCTCGACCTGCCCAAAATGCCGGAGGCCGAAGCGAAGCTCGCCAGGCTGCCGATCACCATCGTCATCGACCATTTCGCGCGCTGTCCCGCCGCGGCCGGCACCGATGCGCCGGCATTCCGCGCGCTGCTGCGCCTGGTGAGCCGCGACAACTGCTGGGCCAAGATCATGGGGCCCTATTTCATATCACGGCAGGCGCCGCTGTACCCGGACGTGACACCGCTCGCGCGGGCGCTGCTCGCGACTGCACCTGACCGCATCGTCTGGGGCAGCGACTGGCCGCACCCCGGCGCACGTGAGCTGATGCCCGAGGATCCGGTACTGGCCGAACTGCTGGCCGAATGGGTCCCCGACGATGCACTGCGGCGCAAGGTGCTGGTCGACAACCCCGAACGGCTTTACGGATTCTGACCATGATGTCCGCCGGTTTTCTGCGACAGTGGCTCAAGACACCGGCAATGGTCGGGGCGATACTCCCTTCATCCCGGCATCTGGCGAAAGCGATGGCGCGGCACGCCGGCGGCGCGCAGGCGCTGGTCGAACTGGGTGCGGGCACCGGCACCATCACCGCCGAGCTTGTGCGCCAGTATCCTGCCGTGCCGCTGATCCTGTTCGAGCAAAGCCCTGCGCTCGCCGCGCGGCTGCAAGAACGTTTTCCCGACGCTGAAATCATCGCCGAGTGTTTCCACGAACGCACCGAGCGGCTGGCACAGCTGCCCGAGCGCGCGGTCTTCGTGTCCTCGCTGCCCTTCCGCTCGCTGCCGGCGGCAGTGGCCATCCCGACCATCCAGGCACTGCAGCGCCTGCTCATCGCGAGCCCGCACCGGCGCATGATCCAGTTCACCTATCAGCCGCGGGCGCCTTTCCGCGCACCGGTCGGCCTGTCCTGGCGGCGCTATGTCACGGTGTGGCGCAATGCGCCGCCGGCCGGAGTGTGGGAACTGTGCATGCCGGTCTCGCGCAGCCGCTACGGCCTGCCGCCTGCACGCGCCGCCTGAGGCTCAGCGCTCGCCGTCCTCGCGGCGCTTGCGCAGCGCCTCCAGCCTTTCGCCGATCTTCGCCTCGAGACCGCGCGCCGTCGGCTCGTAGAAAGGTTTCGGAGCCAGCCCTTCCGGAAAATAATTCTCGCCTGCTGCGTAAGCCCCCTGCTCGTCGTGGGCATAGCGATAGTCGCGGCCATGGCCGAGATCCTTCATCAGCCGCGTCGGCGCATTGCGCAGCTGCGGCGGCACCGGCCGCGAGCGGTCGCCGCTCACCAGCTCGCGCGCCCGGTTCCAGGCGACGTAGGCGGCATTGCTCTTGGCGGCCACCGACAGGTAGAGCACGGCCTCGGCAAGAGCCAACTCGCCCTCCGGCGAGCCGAGACGTTCATAGGTCTCGCAGGCATCGAGCGCCATGCGCAGCGCGCGCACATCGGCGAGGCCGATATCCTCCGCAGCCATGCGCACCAGCCGGCGGCCGATGTAGAGGGGATCAGCGCCGCCGTCGAGCATGCGCGCGAGCCAGTACAGCGCGGCATCGGGCGCGGAGCCGCGCACCGACTTGTGCAGTGCCGAGATCTGGTCATAGAAGGCATCGCCGCCCTTGTCGAAACGGCGCAGCAGCTGGGCCAGCGTGCCGGAAACAAAAACCTCGTCGACTTCGCTCCGGCCGGCCTGCCCGGCCGCCGTCGCCACCTGTTCCAGCAGGTTCAGCAGGCGGCGCGCGTCGCCGTCCGCCGCCGCCACCAGGCTATCGCGGGCAGAATCCGTAATATTGAATGAAAACAATGACTTATGTATTGCACGGTCGACCAACCCAGAGAGCGCCGCATCATCGAGTGGCTGCAGCACATAGACCGCGGCACGCGACAGCAGCGCACTGTTGACCTCGAAGGACGGATTCTCGGTGGTGGCACCGATGAAAGTGATCAGGCCCTGCTCGACAAAGGGAAGGAAGGCATCCTGCTGCGCCTTGTTGAAGCGGTGGACTTCGTCGACGAACAGGATCGTGCGCCGGCCCGACTGTTGCAGCACGGCTTCGGCGCGCGCGACCGCCTCGCGGATTTCCTTGACACCCGAGAGCACCGCGGATACCGCGATGAACTCGGCATCGAAGGCATCGGCCATCAGCCGCGCCAGCGTGGTCTTGCCCACACCGGGCGGCCCCCACAGGATCATCGAATGCGGCTTGCCGGCCTCGAAGGCGAGGCGCAGCGGCTTGCCCGGGCCCAGCAGGTGCTGCTGGCCGGCGACTTCATCGAGCGTGCGCGGCCGCATGCGCTCGGCGAGGGGGGCCTCGGGTTCCTGTCTGGCGAACAAGTCGCTCACGCCCCAGGCCGCCGCTATTCGCTGATGACGTCGGCGCCCTTGGGCGGCGTGAAGCGGAACACCTCTGCGGAAATCTGCGGATTGCGCTCGACGTCGGCGAAGGTGATCACCGTGATCTGGCCGAACTGGTCACGCAGTTCCATCGCCGCCAGCCCGGACTTGCCGAAGCCCATGCGCACGCGCTCGAAGGCGGTGTCGCGGTTTTTCGGCACCGCATCAAGCCAGTCGAGTCCGTCCTTGCTGCCGGAGTCGGACAGCGTGAAATCGCGCTCGAGGTCGTTGCGGCCGGCGAGCAGCGCCGCCGGGCTCGAACCCAGCGCACGGTCGAGCTTGCGCACGGTGACCTGGTTGAGATCCCTGTCGTAGATCCACAGCTGCGCGCCGTCGCCGACGATGGTCTGCTCGTAGGGCTTGGTGTAGTCCCAGCGGAACTTGCCGGGACGCGAGAACTGCATGACGCCCTGGGCCTGCTGCAAGGGCTTGAGGTTGCGGTCAAGCACCATTTGGGCGAAACGCGCCTTCAGCGACTGGGTCTGGCCGAGGAAGGATTTCAGCGCCTCGGTGCCCGAAGCCGATGCAAGTCCCGGGACCAGGCACAGCAAAAACAGCAGTATTTTCATTGCGGCTTCCTGCGTACTCGCTCGATGTGGACAATGCGGCCGGAACGCAGCGACACCGTGGTCAGGAAAGGATACGCCCGCGTCGGCAGGTAATGGTAAGTCTTCAGCGCCTGGTCCGCGCGGTCTGTCGTCCGCCGGTCCGGTTTCCCGGCCCGGTGCACCAGTTCGCCTTCGGTCATTCCGTGCTCGAGGCGAATGTAGACCTCGAAGGCCATGCCCCGCGGTGCCCGTTCCGCGGCAAAAGCCGTGGCGGCGCAGCACAGCAGGACGGCCAGCAACGGCATCCGGATCGGCATGCCCATCAGACTCCCCGCGCCGCAAAAAGTTTGTGCCGCTCAGCTCTCATCCGAGGCTGACGCCGGCGCCAGCACTTCGCGGTTGCCGTTGGACTGCATCGGCGACACCAGTCCGGAACGCTCCATCTGCTCGATCAGGCGCGCCGCCCGGTTGTAGCCGATGCGCAGGTGGCGCTGCACCAGTGAAATCGACGGCCGCCGCGTCTTCAGCACAATGGCGACAGCCTGGTCGTAGAGCGGATCGGCCTCGCCGCCACCCTCGCCACCCTCGATGCCGCTCTCCTCGGAGACTTCCGGGCTTTCCAGGATTTCGTCGATGTATTGCGGCTGCGCCAGGCTCTTCAGGTGCTCGACGACCTTGTGCACCTCCTGGTCATCGACGAAGGCGCCGTGCACGCGCTGGGTGTACCCCTGGCCCGGCGGCAGGAACAGCATGTCGCCCTGGCCCAGCAACGCCTCGGCGCCCATCTGGTCAAGGATGGTCCGCGAGTCAACCTTGGCCGAAACCTGGAAGGCAATGCGTGACGGGATGTTGGCCTTGATCAGGCCGGTGATCACGTCGACCGAGGGCCGCTGGGTGGCGAGGATCAGGTGGATGCCTGCCGCCCTCGCCTTCTGCGCTAGCCGTGCTATCAGTTCCTCGATTTTCTTTCCGACCACCATCATCAGGTCGGCCAGTTCGTCGATGACCACGACGATCAGCGCCATTTCCACCAATGGCACCGGGTTGTCAGGGGTCGAGGCAATCGGGTTCATCAGCGGCGTCTTTTTCTTCTCGGCGTCGCGCACCTTCTGGTTGAAACCGGCCATGTTGCGTACGCCCATCGCCGACATCAGCTTGTAGCGGCGCTCCATCTCGCCCACGCACCAGTTCAGGGCATTGGCCGCCTGGCGCATGTCGGTGACCACCGGCGCCAGCAGATGCGGAATGCCCTCGTACACCGAGAGCTCGAGCATCTTCGGATCGACCAGGATCAGCCGCACCTGTGACGGCGGCGCCTTGTAGAGCAGCGACAGGATCATCGCATTGATCGCCACCGACTTGCCCGAGCCGGTGGTGCCGGCAACCAGCAGGTGCGGCATGCGCGCGAGGTCGGCCACCACCGGGTGGCCGGCGATGTCCTTGCCCAGCGCCAGCGTCAGCGGCGACCCCATGTCGGCATAGACTTGCGAGCTCAGGATTTCCGACAACCGCACCACCTGGCGCTTGGGATTGGGTATCTCCAGTCCCATGCAACTCTTGCCGGGTATGGTCTCCACCACGCGGATGCTCATCACCGACAGCGCGCGTGCGAGGTCGCGCACCAGGTTGATGATCTGGCTGCCCTTGACCCCGACTGCCGGCTCGATTTCGAAGCGCGTGACCACCGGCCCCGGATAGGCCGCGATGACCTTCACCTCGACGCCAAAGTCGAGCAGCTTCTTCTCGATCAGCCGCGAGGTGAATTCCAGGGTGTCGGCGGAGACGGTCTCGACGTTGGTGTCTGCCGGGTCCAGCAGGCCCAGCGGCGGCAGCAGCGTGTCGGGCAGGTCGCCGAACAGCGGCACCTGCTTCTCCCGCTCCACTCTTGCCGACTTCGGGATCTCGACGGGCGGCGGCTCGATGCGCACGGGCTCGCGGATCTCGATCCGGCGCTTGGTGTCCTCCACCGCGTCCTCGCGCGCCACCGCGGCCTCCGCTCCGGCCCTGCGGTCGGCGCGCTCCTGCATCTTGGCCATGACGAAGGCGTAGAACCGTTCCGACCATTCGCCGACGCGCTCGATGACGGTCAACCAGGAGACGCCGGTGAACAGGCTGAATCCGGCCGCCAGCAACACCAGCAGCAGCAGCGTCGCACCGGTGAAACCGGCGACCGCTGCAAGCCCGTTGCCGGCCAGTGCCCCGAGGACGCCGCCGGGGTCGCCGGGCAGTGCGGCGCTCAGGCTGTGCAGCCGCAACGATTCGATGCCGCTGCTCGCAGCCAGCAGCACCAGAAACCCGATCAGCATCACCACCTGGGAGCGGCGGTCGGTCTCGGGAACCGCCTCGATGCGGCGGAAACTCCAGCGCACAAGGGCGGCGCACAGCACCACCCACCAGTAGGCCGACAGCCCGAACATGAACAGCATCAGGTCGGCAACATATGCGCCGATCAGGCCTCCGGCATTGCCGACCTGTTCGGTTGCAACGCTATGGGACCAGCCCGGATCGCCCTTGCGGAAGGTGAACAGGACCAGCAGCAGGTAGAGCGCGCCGGCGAGGAATGCGAGCCACCAGGATTCACGCACCAGCGCCGCCAGTTTCGGCGGCAGCGGATTGGGCGCAGCCTTGGCTTGAGTGGATTTTTCTGCAGCCGGCATCAGGCGTAATCGTCAGTTTTTCATGCAATAAGCGAATCCGCTGGATTATAAGTGATGCACACTGCGCGGGCGGTCGCGGCACCCCGAAAAACAAACCCCGCCGTAAGGCGGGGTCTGGGAAGGACGGGGCGCGGCGATCAGCGCACGATGCATTCCTGGCCGCCGCCACCGCCGATCGGGCCGCCGCCGATGCCCAGCGTGAACGGCAGCTGACCGAGGTTGAGTCCGGGATCGCCGGGCAGCAGCACCGGCGGCTTGTTCGGGTCCTGCGCAAAGCCGAACTGTCCTTCATTGACGATCTGGCTGCCGCCCTGGGTTTGCATGATGTAGCTGCCGGTGTAGGTCGTGTGGTAGGTGCCCGGCTCCAGATTGCCGCAATCCGACTGGCAGGCCACGGTATCGCCTGAGGAGCCGCGGATACCGATGGTGGCCGTCGAGGTGCCGATCTTGTAGGCATCCTGGTTGCCGCGCTTGCCGATCAGGCCGGTCACCGTGCGCAGACCGCCTTTGAGCAGGCGCATGAACATGCCGTCATTCTGCGGCGCGTCCTTGTTGAAGGAGTAGGCCTCCAGCTTCATGGTGGTGTTCGGGCGCATGGTGGCCGCGCTGCCGTCGGAGAAGTTGATCTGCGCGTAACTGTCGCGCTGGGTGGTCAGCACGTCGCCGGGCTGGACCTCGGATTTCTGGGACAGGATGCGCACCGAGCCGTCGGGGCGCTGCACCGACATCGTTCCGCTCAGATGGGTGACGACTCCGGCGCCCGCCGCCCAGGCACCGGCAGCAAACAGAGCGAAAGCCGCGCCGGCAACGGTATGCAGCAGCCATTTGGTCGACATCATGATCAGCCCCCTTTCAGCGCTTTCGGAACCGCGCTGGCGATGCGTTGGAATGTCATTCCTGACAAGTTCATTTTTATACCACAAGTGCACGGAATCGGCCGTCTCCCCGCGCCGATCCCGCCACGCAGGACACTGAAAACGTGAGAAAAATCACGTGACGGGGCAAACCGCACCGCCCCGACCGCGGCAGCATGCCCTCACTTGCCGACCAATCCCGTCAAGCCGAGCCGCGATGGGCCATCGAATCGCGGTCGAGCACGAAAATCTTGCGCTTTTCGGCGCGGATCAGATGCTTTTCCTGCAGATCTTTCACCACCCGGCTGACCATCTCGCGCGAGGCGCCGATCATGCGGGCAATCTCCTGCTTGGGCGGTGCCTTCGGCACCACCCATTGCCCGTCAATATGTTCGGCCATGTCGATGATCAGGCGCGCCACCCGGCCATACACATCAATCAGCGCCAGGCTCTCGATCTTGCGGTCCGCTTCGCGCAGGCGCTTGACCAGGTTGCGCAGCACCAGCATCGCCACCTCGCTGTTGCCCTGCAGGCAGGACAGAAAGGCTGTGCGCGGCAGCCGCACGATCTCGCAGGGCTCAAGGGCTTCCACCGTGGCGGAGCTGGGCAAGCCGTCGAGGAGTCCCATCTCGCCGACGAACTCCTGGGCACCCATGACGCTGAGAATGACTTCATGTCCCTCGTCGTCCGGAATCAGCACCTTCACCCGCCCGGACAGGATGATGTAAAGGCCGTCCGTCTCTTCGCCGGCACGCAGGATCGCGGACCCGCGGGGGTAGCTGCGATGCTGCCCCCAGGAGGCCACGGTGGCGATCTGCTCGTCGGAGAACGAGGAAAACAGCGGCACCGACTTCAGGATTTGCGGATTGAGCGAGACGGAAGCAGGCATGCGAATGGTCACTGTTCTGCGCAAGTCAGCCCGCCGAATGACGGACGTATATTCCCATGTTGCCAGAATGGCAAGGATTCGTCATGTCCCCGCGCTTGCCGGCACTCCGGCGGGTCGCAAGGCGGTCGGTTAACTGCTACATTCCCCTTTTCAATCCGCATCTCTTTCCAGCGCAAACGTAGACCATGAACCAGACCACCAAGCACTGCCGGGTTCTCATTCTCGGCTCCGGCCCTGCCGGCTATTCCGCAGCCGTTTATGCCGCACGCGCCAACCTGAAGCCCGTGCTGATCACCGGCCTCGCCCAGGGCGGGCAGCTGATGACCACCACGGACGTCGACAACTGGCCTGCCGATGCCGACGGCGTGCAGGGTCCCGACCTGATGGCCCGCTTCCAGAAGCATGCCGAGCGCTTCAACACCGAGATCATCTTCGACCACATCCACACGGTGCAGCTGAAAAACAACCCGATCACGCTCACCGGCGACCAGGGCAGCTACACCTGTGACGCGCTGATCATTGCCACCGGCGCTTCGGCAATGTACCTGGGCCTGCCCTCGGAAGAGAAATTCATGGGCAAGGGCGTGTCCGGCTGCGCGACCTGCGACGGTTTCTTCTACAAGAACCAGGAAGTCGCGGTCATCGGCGGCGGCAACACCGCGGTCGAGGAGGCGCTGTACCTGACCAACATCGCCAAACATGTGACCATCGTCCACCGACGCGACAAGTTCCGGGCGGAAGCCATCCTGGTCGACAAGCTCAGGGAGCGCGTCGCCGCGGGAAAAGCGAGCATTCTCTGGGACCATGTGCTGGACGAGGTGCTCGGCGACAACACCGGCGTCACCGGCATGCGCGTGAAGCACGCCAAAACCGGCGCAGCCACGGAGAAGCAGCTGCAAGGCGTGTTCATCGCCATCGGCCACAAGCCGAACACGGGCATCTTCGAGGGACAGCTCGAGATGAAGAACGGCTACATCATCACCCAGAGCGGCAACAACGGCAACGCGACGGCGACCAGCGTGCCGGGCGTGTTCGCCGCCGGCGACGTGCAGGACCATGTCTACCGCCAGGCGGTCACCAGCGCCGGTACCGGCTGCATGGCCGCGCTCGACGCGCAGAAATACCTCGAGAGCAAGGGCCTCGTCTGAGGCCGCAGGGCGGGGTACCGCGTGAAGCGCCTGCGCCCACGCCCGGCCGCCCCGCCTGCACCCGCCGCGCCTGAAGACCCCCTGCTGCGGGAGGCGCTGCAAGGGGTGATTCCACTGCCACCGGTCAACCGTGCAAAACTGGCGCGGCCACGGCCGCGTTCGGTTGCGGTTCAACGGCAACTCGACGAGCGCGCTGCGCTGCGCGACTCCCTCAGCGACAATCCGGCCTGGGAACTGGGGCTGGAAGACGGCGAGGAACTGCAGTTCCTGCGCGACGGCATCCCCCGCGAACACCTCCGGAAATTGCGCCGCGGCCACTGGGTGGTGCAGGCCCATCTCGACCTGCACGGCCACACGGCTGCCGAGGCGCGTGCGCTCACCGCGGAATTCCTCGCGCGCTGCCTGCGCGACGGGCTGCGCTGCGTGCGCATTGTCCACGGCAAGGGACTGCGCTCCCCCAACCGCGAACCCGTGCTGAAGAAGAAGCTGTCGGGCTGGCTGGCCCAGCGCGACGAGGTGCTCGCCTGCTGTCAGGCGCCGCGCAATGACGGCGGCAGCGGCGCCGTGCTGGTGCTCCTGCGCGCCGCGAAGCAAGTCCCCTTGGGGTGCGCCGCGAAGAGAAAAGGAAAAAGCTAGGCGGCGGCAGCCGGCCTCAGACGGCCGACTCGTCGGTTTCGCCGGTACGGATGCGGATCACCTGTGCGATGTCGCTGACGAAAATCTTGCCGTCGCCGATCTTGCCGGTGCGCGCAGCCTTCACCACCGCATCCAGCGCCTGCTCGAGCAGCCGGTCGGGAACGACCACCTCGACCTTCACCTTGGGCAGGAAATCAACGACGTATTCCGCACCGCGATAGAGCTCGGTATGGCCTTTCTGCCGGCCGAACCCCTTGACCTCGGTCACGGTCAGCCCGCTGACGCCCATCTCCGACAGCGCTTCCCGCACCTCGTCGAGCTTGAAGGGTTTGAATATCGCTTCGATTTTCTTCATATCGACCTCGGCCGCCGCAGATTGGATGTCAGCAAGAATAGCACAGGGGTCACAGCCCGAGCCGGATCAGTGCCTGAACTTGTTGGTGATCGGGTAACGCCAGTCCTTGCCGAAACCGCGGCTGGTGATGCGGATGCCCACCGGCGCCTGACGGCGCTTGTATTCGCTGGCGCGGATCAGGCGGATCACCCGCTCGACATCGGCCGGCGCATAACCCTGGGCAATGATTTCCTGCGGGCTGCGGTAATGCTCGACATAGGCCTCCATGATCGCATCGAGCACGTCGTACGGCGGCAGGCTGTCCTGGTCCTTCTGGTCGGGCCGCAGCTCGGCAGACGGCGCGCGCTCGATGACCCGCCGCGGAATCACCGGCGAAACCGTATTGCGGTACTCGGCGAGGCGGTAGACCAGCGTCTTCTTCAGATCCTTCAGCACCGCGAAGCCGCCCGCCATGTCGCCGTAGAGCGTCGCATAGCCGGTGCCCATCTCGCTCTTGTTGCCGGTGGTCAGCACGATGGCGCCGGTCTTGTTGGACATTGCCATCAGCAGCGTGCCGCGGATGCGCGCCTGCAGGTTCTCCTCCGTGACGTCTTCCTTCAGTCCCCGGAACTGCCCGGCCAGCGCCGTGCGGAAGGCGTCGAACACCGGGCGTATCGGGATCTCGGAGTAACGCGCGCCCATCGCCTGCGCCTGCGCTTTCGCATCCTCGCTGCTCATCCCGGCAGTGTACTGCGAGGGCATCATCACCGCGTGCACCCTGTCCGCTCCCAGCGCGTCGACCGCAACGGCGAGCGTCAGCGCGGAGTCAATTCCGCCCGACAGCCCGAGCAGCGCACCGGGGAATCCGTTCTTTCCGACATAATCGCGCACGCCCAGCGTCAGCGCGGCATAGACATCCTGCTCCAGCGAGACCGCCGGTGCGATTTCCCCCTTCACCGGCACGCCATTGACGACCTCGACCAGCGCCAGCGCTTCACGGAAGGCCGGCAGCTGGTGGGTCAGCTCGCCGCGGCCGTCCACCGCGAAGGACGCGCCGTCGAACACCAGCTCGTCCTGGCCGCCGACCTGGTTGGCGTAAATCACCGACATGCCGGTCTTGCCGACGCGCTCGCGCACGACCTCGTGGCGGGTCAGCTGCTTGTTGATGTGGTAGGGCGAGGCATTGAGCACCAGCAGGAGCTGCGCGCCCGACTCGCGCGCCGCCTTCGCCGCGGGCTCCTCCCAGACATCGGCGCAGATGTTGATGCCGATGCGCAGGCCCTCGTGCTCGAACACGCAGGGTTCGTCGCCGGAATCGAAATAGCGCTCCTCGTCGAACACCGTGTAGTTGGGCAGCGTGCGCTTGAGGTAGGTCGCCACCACCTGCCCGTCGCGGATCACCGAGGCGGCGTTGTAGTGGCGCTCGCCCGCCTGCCTGGGATGGCCCAGGACCAGCGTGATGCCGCGCACTGCGGCGAGGATGCGCCGGAACGCCACGTCGCAGGCTGCGTAGAAATCGTCGCGCAGCAGCAGGTCTTCCGGAGGATAGCCGCAGAGCGCCAGCTCCGTGGTCAGCAACAGTCCTGCCCCCTGTGACTTCGCCTTCTCCGCCGCCTCGATGATCCGGCCTGCGTTGCCGTCAAGATCGCCGACGGTGACATTCAGCTGCGCAATCGCTATTTTCATGTTGCTAATATATCATCGGCTCGCGCAGTTCTCGTCTGCCCAAGCGCCCGTCAAAACCCGCCTGCCAACCGTCCCGGACAAGCACTCCCGAAAGCAACTTCCATGCGGCACTGGATGCATTACTACCGGGCGCGCCTGATGCTGGCGCTGCGCCGGCAGGACGAAGCGATCGCCGCTTACCGCGATGCGCTCGCGGCCAATCCCCGCTTCGTGCTTGCCGCCGGCGGCATGGGTTACCTCGAGGCCGGACGCCGCAACTGGGAAGCCGCTGCCTCCGCCTTTGACCAGGCGCTGGCGATCACCCCCGATGACGCCGACCTCTGGTTCAACCAGGGTTACGTGCGCCAGCAGCAAGAGCAGGATGCCGAGGCGATCCGCTGCTTCGAGCGGGCCGTGGAACTCAAGCGCAGCCTGGACCGCGCCTGGTTCGGACTCGGGCTGGTGCACCGTCGCCGCGGCGAGCTCGAGCGTGCGGTCAAGGCCTTCGAAAAGGCGGCGGACCTGCAGCCGATGAATCCCTATGCCTGGCAGGAACTCGCGATGGTGCAGTTCGCGCGGGGCAACCTGCAGGAAGTGCGCCGCATCATCCGCCACCTCTCCGGATTTGATCCGCAGATGACGCGCCTTTTGATCCGCGACACCGGCCAGCATCCGGACGACGTCAAATTGCAGTGAAACTGCAGGTCGTCTCCTCGCTGCAGGACGTGGACCCGGCTTCCTGGGATGCGCTGGCCGGAGATGATCCCTTCCTGCGGCACGCCTTCCTCCATGCGCTGCATGACACCGGCTGCGCCTGCCCCGAAACCGGCTGGGCGCCGCAGTACCTGCTGCTGCAGGACGGCGACGCACTGGCGGGTGCAATGCCGCTCTACCTGAAAAGCCATTCCTATGGCGAGTATGTCTTCGACTGGGCCTGGGCCGATGCCTACCAGCGCCACGGCCTCGAGTACTACCCCAAGCTGCTGTGCGCGGTGCCCTTCACACCCGTGGTCGGATCAAGGCTGCTGGCCGGCAAGCCGGAACACCGCGAACTGCTGGCCGCGGGCGCCCTCGAACTCGCCCGGCAGACGGGCACGTCCTCGGTGCACGTGCTGTTTCCGGATGCCGCCGACCTCGAGTGCCTGACCCGCCTGGGTTTCATGCTGCGCCAGGGCCGGCAGTTCCACTGGCACAACCGGGGCTACGCCGATTTCGACGACTTCCTCGCCCGCCTGAGCCACGACAAGCGCAAGAAAATCCGCCAGGAGCGGCGCCGCGTGCGCGAAGCCGGCATCGGTTTCCGCTGGCTGGAGGGCAAGGCCATCAGCGTGGAGGACTGGCGCTTCTTCTCGCGCTGCTACCGCCAGACCTACCGCGAACACCACTCCTCGCCCTACCTCAACCTCGAGTTCTTCCTGCGCATCGGCGCCGAGATGCCGCAGAACCTGGTGATGATCCAGGCGCTGCACGGAGACCGCCCGATCGCCGCCTCGCTGCTGGTGCGCGATGACCGCCGCGTCTGCGGTCGCCACTGGGGCGCCATCGAGCATCACCCGCTGCTGCATTTCGAAGCCTGCTATTACCAGGGCATCGAGTACGCGATCGCGCGCGGACTGGCCATTTTCGAGGGCGGCGCCCAGGGCGAGCACAAGATGGCGCGAGGCCTGCTGCCGGTGGCCACGCAGTCGGCCCACTGGCTGGCCCGCCCGGAGTTCGCCTCGGCAGTGGAGCGATTCCTCGACCGCGAGGCCGGGCTGATGGAGGCGCACAGCCGCGAGCTCGCCGCGCGCACGCCCTTCAAGGCGGACTGAGGCCGCCTTCTTGCCGTATAGTTACGCACCACCCACCGGACCAAGACCATGAAGTTCTGCAGCAATTGCGGCGCTGCCGTCGCGCACAGGATTCCCGCCGGCGACACGCTGCCGCGCCACGTCTGCGACGCCTGCGGCACCATCCATTACCAGAATCCGAAAATGATCGTCGGCTGCATTGCCGAGTGGGAAGACCGCATCCTGCTCTGCCGCCGCGCGATCGAGCCGCGCCACGGACTGTGGACAGTGCCTGCCGGCTTCATGGAAAACGGCGAGACCACGGCCCAGGGCGCGGCCCGCGAAACGCTGGAAGAAGCCAATGCCCGGGTCGAGATCGGGCCGCTCTACGCGATGTATAACATCCCGCACATCAACCAGGTCTACATCCTGTTCCGCGCGCGCCTGCTCGACCTCGACTTCAGCGCCGGCAGCGAAAGCCTGGACGTGCGCCTGTTCGAGGAAGCGGACATCCCCTGGGAACAGCTCGCCTTCGCCACCGTGCGCAACACGCTGACCCACTATTACGCCGACCGCGCGGCCGGCGAATACCGCTTCCACCTCGGCACCATAGAACGCGCGCCGGTGAAGTCCTGAGCGCGCTCAGGCGGCGCGCAGCGCGTCGACGATGCCCAGCCGCGCCGCGCGCACGGCCGGCAGGAACCCTCCGACCAGCCCCATCAGCACGGCGAACAGCATTGAGGCAACAACGATCCGCGGCGTCAGCGTGAAGCTGAAGGCCAGTTCGGAGAAGGACTGCCAGTTCAGCGTCGAAATCTGGATGAACTGCATCAGCGAGGCCAGCGCCACGCCGCAGATGCCGCCGGCGAGCCCCAGCAGCACCGCCTCCAGCAGGAATCCGGCGAGGATGCTCGAGCGGCGGAAGCCCAGCGCACGCAGCGTGCCGATCTCCGCCGTGCGGTTGGCCACCGCGGCATACATGGTGATCGCAGCGCCGATCATCGCGCCCACGGAAAAGATCACCGACAGCGTCAGGCCGAGGTAGCTGATGAAATTCGACAGCGCCTTCGACTGCTCCTCGAAGAACTCGCGCTCGGAGCGCACATCCAGCGTCAGCCGCGGATCGCCCTCCAGCCGCGCCTTCAGCGCCGGCAGCTGCGCGGGATCGGCCAGGCGCGCGACCACCGAAGACCAGGCATTGCGGCGGAACGCCTGCTGCAGCTGCCCGGCATCGCCCCAGACCTCGGAGTCATAGGCCGAGCCGCGGGCCTCGAAATGTCCGACCACCTGCCACTCGCGGCCGCCGAAGCGCAGCTGCGAACCCACGGCAGCGCCGTCGAAACGCCGCGCGAGGCTGGCGCCGACGATGACCTCGGATGCGCCGGGACGGAAAGCGCGGCCCTCGATGATGCGCAGCTGCGGCCGCAGTTCGAAGCCCGCGGCGCCGATGCCGCGGGCGGTGACATTGGTGGCCACCCCGGAGTCGCGCTTGGGCAGCGTGATCAGCACCACCGCCTCCTTGGACACCAGACCGAGCCCGCCGGCGCCGATCGCGATTTCCGGCTGCGTTTCGACGACTGCCGCCTGCGCGCGCTCGACGATGCTCGAAATCTCCGCGCCGGCGCCGCGGCGCGTGACATGCACATTGTCGGGCTGGCCGGTGGCGATCAGCGACTGGCGCAGGCCGGTATCGAGCATCTGCACCGCCGCAAACACGAACACCACCAGCGCCATGCCGCCGGCGGTCAGCAGCGTCGTGAGCCTGCGCGTCCACAGGTTGCGCAGCGTGTAGGAAAACGGTATCGCCCCCATCATGCGGCCCGCAGCCCCTCGACGATGCGCACCCGCGCCGCACGCGATGCCGGCAACACCGCGGCGGCGATGCCGACCACGGCGGCGCAGGCGATCTGCAGCTGCACCGTCGAGCCGCTGACCTCGAATACCGGAAACAGCGTGCCCATCCGGCCCGCGAACCAGTCGGCGACCGGAAAGGTCAGCGCAATGCCCAGCAGCGCGCCGGCCGCCGCAATCGCCAGCGACTCGCCGTAGATCAGGCCGCCGAGAAAACCGGGGCCGAAGCCCAGTGCCTTCAGCGTCGCATACTCCGCCATGCGCTCGCGCGCGGTCATCGCCATCGTGTTCGCCATCACCGCGAGGATGATGAAAATCACGACGAAGGACACGATGCGGATGGCGATGACGATGGCCTCGGTCTGCTTGACGAAGCCGATCTGGAAGGCCTGCTCGGTCTCGGTCAGCGTCTCCACCGCCGAGTTCGCGAACTGCGCATCGATGGCGCGGCTCACCTCGGCCGCACGCGAGATGTCGGCCACCTGCACCACGAACACGCCGACCTGGTCGGCGCGCTGCGGCGCGCGCGCGCGCACGCTCTCGTTGAGATAGTCCCAGTGGAAGAAGAACTGCGAGGTGTCGGTGCGCGGTGTCGCGCCCTCGTAGATCGCGCGCACGACAAAGTCCCAGTTGCCGGAAAAGACCGTGCCTTTCAGCGGCACCGTGTCGCCGATCCTGAACCCATAGGTGTCCGCCAGCTTGCGGCCCACCACCGCGCCCTTGCGGTCGCGCAGGAAATCGCGCATCTGGTTTTCCGCGATCCGGTACTCCGGATACATCGCCAGGTACGGCACGGCATCGATCGCGAACTGGGGAAAGAAATTCTTCGGCTCCTGGTAAACACCGGCGAACCAGTTCGCCTTGGCCACCCCGCGCACGCCGTCGAGCGCGCGGATCTTGTCGCGGTAATGCACCGGCAGCGGCACCATCAGCGACACCGCGCTGCGCGTCACCAGGCGATCGGGCGCCGCGTTGTTCGCGCCCGAATACCAGGCATCCACCACCGTCTGCAGCAGGCCGAAGGACAGGATTGCCACCAGCAGGCCGAGCACCGTCAGCAGCGTGCGCAGCCGGTGGCGCAGCGCGTTGCGGAGAATCAGCTTCAGCAGGTGCATGACAAAAATATCAATAAAAACAAATACTTGAAAATCAATCGATCAGCACGCCCTTGTCCAGGTGCTTCAGCAGGCGGGCACGCTGCGCCGCATGCGGATCATGCGTCACCATGATGATGGTCTTGCCCAGATCGCGGTTCATGCGCTCCATCAGCCCGAGGATGTCCTCGGCCGACGCCCGGTCGAGGTCGCCGGTCGGCTCGTCGGCGACGAGGATCGAGGGATCGGTGATGATCGCGCGCGCGATCGCCACCCGCTGCTGCTGTCCGCCCGAGAGCTCCGAGGGGTAATGCTCCATGCGGTCGGCCAGCCCGACCATGGCCAGCGCAACGCCGACCCGCTCGCGGCGCTCGCGCGCCGGCAGAGCCGTCAGCAGCAGCGGCAGCTCGACGTTCTCGAAGGCGGTCAGCACCGGCATCAGGTTGTAGAACTGGAAAATGAAGCCGACGTTGCGCGCCCGCCAGTCGGCGAGCCCGGCCTCGTCGAGCGTCATGATGTCGGTGCCGCAGACCCGCAGCTCGCCGCTGTCGGGGCAGTCGATGCCGGCGATCAGGTTGAGCAGCGTGCTCTTGCCCGAGCCCGAGGGCCCCATCAGCGCGACGAATTCGCCCCCGGCAATGTCGAGCGTGATGTCGGACAGCACCGGCACCACCTGGTTGCCGCGTCGGTACGACTTCACGAGATGGCGGATCGCCACCGCCGGTTCGGCTTGCGGCATGGCCGGGCAGCGCTATTTTGCCGTCACCGCGACCGCCATGCCGTCGCGCAGCCGCTCCGGCGGGCGCAATACCACCGGATCGCCGGCATTGACGCCGTCGACCTCGAGCAGCTCGCCGATCATCGCGCCCTTTTTCACCGCGACCTGCACGGCGCGGCCGTCGCGCACCATGAACAGCACGCTCCCGCCGCCGCGCTCGACCACGGCTGCCGGCTGCACCGCCGTGCGCGGCGCGCGTTCGGACGGCGCGACCTCGCGTTCGAGAAAGGCCACCTTCGCGCTCATTTCCGGCAGGATGCGCGGATCCGCATCGACAAAGCGCACTTTCACCATGACCGTCGCCTTGGCGCGGTCGACCGTGGGCACCGTGCGATGGACCACGCCGCGGAAGCGCTCTCCGGGAAGCGCGTCGAGCCGGATTTCACAGTGCTGGCCGACGCTGACGCGCGCGAGGTTGGCCTCGGAGACGTCGGCCTCGACCTCGAGGGTCGACATGTCGGCCATGGTCACCACCGCCGCCTGCGAGCCCAGCGCGGACGAAAAAGGCGTGATCACGTCGCCGACATTGGCATTCTTGGTCAGCACCACGCCGTCAAAGGGCGCGCGGATCAGCGTCTGCTCGACGGCCACCTGCGCCGCGCGCAGGTTCGCCTCGGCGGCGGCGATCGCCGCGCGAAAGCCGCTGATCGCCGCGCGCGCCTTCTCGTGGCGAGCAAGCACGGCATCGTGCGCGGCCGCGGACACGAATTTCTTCGCCAGCAGCTCGCGCGAACGCTCCAGCGCGCGGGCCGCGTCCTTCAGTTCCGCCTCCCCCTGCTCGAGGTTGGCGCGGGCAACCCCGACCCCCGCCGCGGCCTGCTTCATCTGCGCGGTGACATCGCCGCTCTCCAGACGGGCCAGCACCTCGCCCGCCCTGACCTGGCTGCCCTCGCGCACATTGAGCCATTCCAGCCGGCCGGTCGCCTTGGACGCCACCGCCGCCTTGCGCTGGGCGACGACATAGCCTGTGGCATTGAGCAGCGTGTACGCCTGCGAGGGGTAGGCCATCGACACCGTCGTGACCTCGACGGCAACCGCGGCATGGCGGCCGAAAGTCCAGAACGCGGCCGCTGCCGCAAGCACCGCAAGCAGCGCCCACCAGCCGTAGCGGCGCCTGCGCGGCGCCCCTTGCGGCGCATTCCGGTCGATGCGCAGGCGCGCGAGGTCTTCGTTGGCCAAAATGATCTAGAATCGCAGAGGAAAACGAGACTGTATTGTAGCCGGAGACCCCGATGAACGCCGCAAATCCCCCCGCCAAAGCCCGTTTCCAGTGGGACGACCCGCTGCTGCTCGACGACCTGCTCTCCGACGAGGAACGCATGGTGCGCGATACCGCGCGCGCCTACTGCCAGGAAAAACTGATGCCGCGGGTGCTCGAAGCCAACCGCCACGAGAAATTCCACCGCGAGATCATGAACGAGTTCGGCGAGTTGGGCTTCCTCGGACCGACCATCGAAGGCTATGGCTGCGCCGGCGTCAACCACGTCTGCTACGGCCTGATCGCGCGCGAAGTCGAACGCGTCGACAGCGGCTACCGCTCGGCGCTGTCGGTGCAGTCGAGCCTGGTGATGTACCCGATCTCCGCCTTCGGCAGCGAAGCTCAGAAGCGGAAATATCTCCCCAAAATGGCCAGCGGCGAATGGATCGGCTGCTTCGGCCTGACCGAACCCAATGCCGGCTCCGACCCCGCCGGCATGGCCACCCGCGGCAGGAAAACCGACGGCGGCTACCTCCTCAGCGGCGCCAAGATGTGGATCACCAACGCCCCGCTCGCCGACGTGCTGCTGGTGTGGGCCAAGGACGACGGCGGCGTCATCCGCGGCTTCATCCTCGAAAAAGGCATGAAGGGACTGTCGACGCCGAAAATCGAGGGCAAGTTCAGCCTGCGCTCCTCGGTCACCGGCGAAATCGTCATGGACAACGTGTTCGTGCCCGCTGAAAACGTGCTGCCGGACGTCTCCGGCCTGAAGGGCCCCTTCTCCTGCCTCAACAAGGCGCGTTACGGCATCGCCTGGGGCGCGCTGGGCGCGGCGGAATTCTGCTGGGATGCCGCCCGCCGCTACACGCTGGACCGCAAGCAGTTCGGCCGCCCGCTGGCGGCCAACCAGCTGGTGCAGCTGAAGCTGGTCAACATGCAGACCGAAATCACGCTGGCGCTGCATGCGGTGCTGCGTTTGGGCCGGCTGATCGACGAGGAACGCTACACGCCGGAGATGATTTCGCTGCTCAAGCGCAACTCCTGCGGCAAGGCGCTCGACATCGCCCGCGTCGCCCGCGACATGCACGGCGGCAACGGCATATCGGACGAATTCCACATCATCCGCCACGTGATGAATCTGGAGGCCGTGAACACCTACGAAGGCACTCACGACATTCATGCGCTGATCCTCGGCCGCGCGATCACCGGGATCTCCGCCTTCGGCTGAGGAACATGCAGCAACCGCAGGGCGCGACAGCGCAAGGAGGAAAGACGATGCTGGACATCCGGCCCACCGGCGCCGCACTGGGCGCCGAAATACGCGGCATCGATCTCGCGCAGCCGGTCGACGACGCGACCTTCCGCGCGATCGAGGACGCGCTGCACGAACACGAGGTGATCTTTTTCCGCGGCCAGCAGCTGACCCCGGAGCAGCACATCGCCTTCAGCCGCCGCTTCGGCGAACTCGAGCTGCACCTGCGCAAGGACTGCTGCAAGCCCGGCTATCCGGAAATCTTCGTCGTTTCCAACATCATCGAGAACGGCAAGCCGATCGGCACCCAGGACGCCGGGCTGTTCTGGCATTCCGACCTCGCCTACATGGCGGTGCCCAGCCGCGGCTCGCTGTTCTACGCCCTCGAAGTGCCGCATGACGCCGGCGGCCGCCCCCTGGGCGATACGCTGTTCGCCAGCATGACCGCCGCCTGGAAAGCATTGCCGGAGGACATCCGGCGCCGGGTCGAGGGACGACGCGCGGTGACCTCCTATGCCAAGGGTTATTACCGCGAGCGCAACAGCGGTCCGCGGCCGCCGCTCACCGAAGCGCAGAAAGCACGCACGCCGGACGTCGAGCACCCGATCATGCGCACCCACCCGTACACCCGGAAACCCTGCCTCTTCGTCAACGAAGGCTATACCGCCCGCATCGCCGGCCTGCCGGAGGCGGAGTCCGCGGAACTGCTCGACGCCCTGTTCGAACACGCCTCGCGTCCGGAATTCGTCTACCGCCACCAGTGGCGCGCCGGCGACTTCCTGATCTGGGACAACTGCTCGACCCAGCACCGCGCGGTTTTCGACTATGCGCTGCCGCAGCGGCGGCGCATGGAACGCACGACGCTGAGCGGCACCGCCCCCTTCTGACCCGTGCCGCGGTTCCTGCGCCTGCTTCTGGTCCTCGCCCTGTGCGGCTGCGCCGCGCTGCGCGCGGAGCCCTTCCCGGAAGGACGCAGTGTCCGCACGATCAGCATCGCCGGCGAGGACATCGAGGTTCACGCCTACAAGCCGGCCGGCTATGCCGGCGGCCCGATCCTGCTGGTGCTGCACGGCCTCGGCACCAACGCCCCGGGTTACCGCGACTACGCCATCCCGGCGGCTGACGCCCAGGGCTGGCTGGTCCTGGCGCCGCTGTTCGACCGCGAACGCTTCCGCACCTGGCGCTACCAGACCGGCGGCATGGTCCGCAACCAGCGCGCCGAAGGCGAGTTTGTGATCGAGCCCCCGGCACAGTGGACCGGCCGGCTGTTCCTCGCACTCATCGATGCAGCGCGCCGCGCGGAAAGCCGGCCCGATCTGCCCTATTCGCTGATCGGGCACTCGGCCGGCGGGCAGGCGCTGTCGCGCTTCGCCGCATTCGTGCCGCACCAGGCGCGCCACATCATCATCGCCAACCCCTCGACCTGGCTGTGGCCCTCGCGCGAGACCCGCTTCCCCTACGGATTCGGCGGACTGCCGGCGACCATGGCTGATGACGAGGCGCTGCGCCGCTACCTGGCGCAGCCGGTGACCGTGCTGCTCGGCACCGCCGACATCCGCCGCGACGACAACCTCAACCTGCGCGAAGAGGCCGAACGCCAGGGCGCCACGCGCCTGGAACGCGGCCGCAATGCCTTCCAGGCCGCGCGCCGGCTCGCGCAGCAAAGAGGCTGGGCCTTCAACTGGCAGCTGGTCGAGGTGCCGGACGTCGGCCACAGCGCAAGGCGCATGATCGGCAGCGCAGAGTCGCTGGCGGTGCTGGCGAAAAGATGACCGCGCGCCTGCCGCGGGTCCGGCAGGCTGTTAAAGTGCACTTCGCAGCAAGCCACCAGGAGGAGCATGAACATGTCTGAACCGAATGCAGCTGTCGGCGCAGCGGAGCCGGCGCCGGCCGCAACACCGTCGATCTCGCAGCAGATAGCCGCCTTCGCGGCCGACCTGAGCCTCGATGACGTGGCGCAGCGCGTCCGCGAAAATGCCAAGCTGCATGTGCTCGACGTCTGCGGCACCGCGCTCGCGGCAACCCGCTTCGATTTCGCCCAGCATGCGCTGGCGGGCATCGCCAATCTCGGCGAGTCCGGCGGCAACAGCGTGATCGGCATGAACATCAGTCTGCCGATGCGCGACGCGGTGCTGATGAACGGCATACTCGCCCACGGCCTCGATTACGATGACACGCATCCCAGCGCCATCGTGCATCCTACCGCCAGCGCCTTCCCCTGCGCGCTGGGCCTCGCCGAGCATCGCGATGCCGCGGGCGCCGACCTGCTGCTCGCCTACATCCTCGGCGTCGAAATCGCGACCCGGCTTGGCGTCGCCGCACGGGGCGCGATGCTCCCCCAAGGCTTCCATACCACCGGCATCGCAGGGCACTTCGGCTGCGCCGTCGCCGCCGGCAAGCTGTTCAATCTCGGCGCGCAGCGGCTGCAGTACGCCCAGGGCTTCGCCGGCAGCACGGCCTCGGCGATTGCCGAGCACCGCGCCGACGGTGCCTGGAACAAGCGCCTGCATCCGGCCTGGGCCGGCGTCGGCGGAATTACCGCGGCGGCGCTGGCAAGCGGCGGCTTTGTCGGCACCCGAAAAGTCTACGAAGGCGTTGACGGCATTTTCCGCTCGCATACCGGCACCCGCTTCAACGAAGTCGACATGGCCGCGATGACGCGGCGCCTCGGCGAGGAGTGGCTGCTCGAGGAAGTCGCGATCAAGCCGTTTCCGATCTGCCACTTCCTGCATGCCTGCGCCGATTCGGCGCTGGCGATCCAGCGCAGGCACCAGGTCAGAATCGGGGACATCGTCAAGGTGCGCGCATTGCTGCATCCCGGAACCTTCCATTCGGTCGCTGAACCGGCGGAGATGCGCCGCCGTCCGGTATCGGACTACATGGCCAAGTTCAGCGTGCAGTTCGTGGTCGCAGCCTGCCTCGTGCGCGGCCGCTTCGGCTTCGCCGAACTGGAAACCGAAGCCCTCAACGATCCACAGATCCTCGCCCTGGCGCAGAAAGTGCACCACGAAGCCGATCCCGACTCCGCCTTTCCCAAGTACTTCTCCGGCGGCGTGGTGGTGACGCTGAAGGACGGCCGCGAGTTCGTGCACATGGAAAAAATCAACCGCGGCGCCGGCGAACGCGCGCTGACGGCCGACGAGATCGCCGACAAGTTCTTCGACAATGCGACGCTGGTGATTTCAAGGCCGCAGGCCGAACGCATCCGCGATGCCGTGCTGGACATGGACCGGCGCCGTGCCCGCGATCTTGCGCGCACCCTGGCATTAAAAAATTAATATTTAAAATCAATAGGTTATGGAAAACGATCTGCAGCAGCTGCGGCGCTGGATCGGCAACAAGGAAAGCCACCGGGACACGGTCACCGCTTTTCCGGTGGCCGCGCTCGCGGCAACGCTGGACCGCCGGGACCCGCCGCCGAAAACCGGCGACGTGATTCCCCACAGCGCGCACTGGCTGTATTTCCTCGAAACCGCGCCCAATGCCGAACTCGGCCATGACGGCCATCCCAAACGGGGCGGCTTCCTGCCGCCGGTGACCCTGCCGCGGCGCATGTGGGCCGGCGGCCGCATCGAGTTCCGCTCCCCGCTGCGCATCGGCGATGCGATCCGCCGCGACTCCGAAATCCTGTCAGTGGACGCCAAGTCCGGCAGCAGCGGCCGGCTGGTGTTCGTGACGGTGCGCCATACGATCAGCGCGAATGACACCGTCGCCATCGTCGAGGAACACGACATCGTCTACCGCGAGGCCGCAAAAAAGGGGACGCCGCCACCGGCCGGCAAACCGGCGCCCCAGGCCGCGGCCTGGCGGCGCGAACTGCAGGCAAACGAGGCCGTGCTGTTCCGCTACTCGGCGCTGATCTTCAACGCCCACCGCATCCACTACGACATCGACTACTGCCGCGACGAGGAAGGCTACCCGGGACTGATCGTCCACGGCCCGCTGCAGACCACGCTGCTGCTGGATCTCTGCCGCCGCCATGATCCGCGGCCGGTGCGCAAACTCGACTACCGCGCCACGCACCCGGTGTTCCACCAGGAAACCTTCAGCGTCAACGGCCAGCCGGCGGCGGACGGCAGCAGCGTGGAATTGTGGACGGCGAATGCCGCGGGCTGCTACGCGATGCGCGGCACGGCGACGTACTGATCCGCCCCGGGCATCGCCGAAGAACCGCAGCCGGCAAGTCGAGGCGCAAGGAGCCGCGCAGCCGAATGCCGGGACATCACTCGCGGTCAGGCGAGGTATTCGGCAAGCACGCGACGCCGCGATTCGATCGCGCAGTATCCGGCGATTCTTACCAGCTCGCTTCGCGGTCGGGCGTAGCCCCGATCTTGTGGATCGACAAATCGGAGCCGTTGAATTCCTGCTCGCGTTCGAGGCGGATGCCCACAGTGGCCTTGAGCACGCCGTAAACCAGGAATCCGCCGAGCAGCGCGATCGCCACGCCGAGGCCGGTGCCGATCAGCTGGGCGCTGAGGCTGACGCCGCCCATGCCGCCCAGGGCCTGCGAACCGAAGATGCCGCAGGCAATGCCGCCCCAGACGCCGCACAGACCGTGCAGGGGCCACACGCCGAGCACATCGTCGATCTTCAGCCTGTTCTGCGTCAGCGTGAACATCCATACGAACAGCGCCCCCGCCACCGCGCCGGTCGCCAGCGCCCCTGCAGGATGCATCACGTCGGAACCCGCGCATACCGCAACCAGGCCGGCCAGCGGACCGTTGTGGACGAAACCCGGATCGTTGCGGCCGATCACCAGCGCGGCAACGATGCCGCCCGACATCGCCATCAGCGAGTTGACGGCGACGATGCCCGAGATCTTGTCGATGGTCTGCGCCGACATCACGTTGAAGCCGAACCAGCCCACGGTCAGTATCCATGCGCCGAGTGCGAGGAAGGGGATGCTCGACGGCGGTTGCGCGGCGACGCCGCCCTCCTTCGGGTAGCGGCCGATGCGCGGCCCGAGCAGCATCACCGCGCCCAGCGCCAGCCAGCCGCCCATCGCATGCACCACGATCGACCCTGCGAAGTCGTGGAACTTCGCGCCGGTGGTGGCCTCGATCCACGGCTGGATGCCGAAGCGGTCATTCCAGGCAATGCCCTCGAACAGGGGATAGACCAGGCCGACGATCACCGCGGTCGCCACCAGCTGCGGATTGAATTTCGCGCGCTCGGCAATGCCGCCGGAAATGATGGCCGGCACCGCGGCTGCGAAAGTCAGCAGGAAAAAGAACTTGGTGACCTCGAAGCCGCTTTTCTGCGCCAGCTGCTCGGCGCCGACCATGAACGAGACGCCGTAGGCGACGCCGTAACCGACGAAGAAATAGACGATGGTCGATACCGCGAAGTCGCTGAGGATCTTGACCAGTGCATTGACCTGGTTCTTGCGCCGTACCGTGCCGACCTCGAGAAATGCGAAGCCGGAATGCATCGCCAGCACCATGATCGCGCCGAGCAGGATGAACAGGGTATCGGTGCTGATTTTGACTGCTTCCATTGCCATCTCCCCCTTGAGTTGATCGGATGCCTGGAAGCAATACCCGTTCCTGAAACCAAGTCATTGTTTTTTATGGATTTATGAGACGAACTGACCGGAATCATGCTCTTTTATGGTGCGCAATGTTCTTTTGTGCACGTTTTCGGTGCATTCGCGGCCTCTGCTGCAGGCAACAGGGACACACCACCGCCCATTCACCTAAATCATTGAATCGTAAAGGACCAGTGCGTATATTCAACGACCATGTCCACCATCCCCGCTGCCCAGCCCCAGGGTGACCGCCCCCTGACACTGTCCCAGGTTGTCGCCGATCTCATCGCCGACGGACTGGCGCCCAGGGACGAGGCCGAAAAGCTGGTCGCCAACCGCCGCTTCAGCCGCGCCGACGTGCACCCGCTGGTGGTGATCGCCGACCAGAAGTGGAAGGATCCGCGCAATCCGCGCAAGCTGCTCACCGTCGAAGCACTGACCCAGTGGCTCGCCGACAAGTGCGGCCTGCCCTACCTGCACATCGATCCCTTCAAGATCGACTTCACCGCGGTCACCAAGGTGATGTCGAACGCCTACGCCGAGCGCTACCGCATCTTGCCAGTCAGCGTGAACACCCGCGAGGCGACCATCGCGACCTCCGAGCCCTGGGTGCGCGGATGGGAGGCTTCGCTGAGGCAGGTGCTGCGCCTCGACATCAAGCGCGTGCTGGCCAACCCGGTCGACATCCAGGGCTACATCGTCGAGTTCTACAACCTCGCGCGCTCGGTGCAGGGCGCATCCGACAAGGACAAGGAGAAAGGCGGCGCGGCCAGCAGCATCGCCAATTTCGAGCAGCTGGTGCAGCTCGGCCGCAGCGGCCAGCTCGACGCCAACGACCAGCATGTCGTGCACATCTGCGACTGGCTGTTCAACTATGCCTTCGAGCAGCGCGCGAGCGACATCCATCTCGAGCCGCGGCGCGAGGCCGGCAGCGTGCGTTTCCGCATCGACGGCGTGCTGCACCAGGTCTACCAGATCCCGACGCCGGTGATGGCGGCGATGACCTCGCGCATCAAGGTGCTGGGCCGCATGGATGTGGTCGAGAAACGCCGGCCGCAGGACGGGCGCCTGAAAACCGTGATGCCCGATGGCGGCGAGGTCGAGCTGCGGCTCTCCACCATGCCCACCGCCTTCGGCGAGAAGCTGGTGATGCGCATCTTCAATCCCGAGAACCTGGTCAAGGACTACAAGGAGCTCGGCTTTTCCGACGAGGAACAGAAGAAGTGGAACCAGATCGCCGGCAAGCCGCACGGCATCATCCTCGTCACCGGTCCCACCGGATCGGGCAAGACCACGACGCTCTACTCGACGCTGAAACAGCTCGCCACGCCCGAGGTCAATGTCTGCACCGTCGAAGACCCGATCGAAATGGTCGAGCCCAGCTTCAACCAGATGCAGGTGCAGCAGGCGATCGGCGTCGACTTCGCCTCCGGCATCCGCACGCTGATGCGCCAGGACCCCGACATCATCATGGTCGGCGAGATCCGCGACCTCGAAACCGCGGAAATGGCGATCCAGGCGGCGCTGACCGGCCACCTCGTGCTGTCGACGCTGCACACCAACGATGCGCCGGCGGCGGTGACCCGGCTGCTCGACCTCGGCGTGCCCCCGTACCTGCTGCAATCGACGCTGCTCGGCGTGATGGCGCAGCGCCTGGTGCGCACGCTGTGCCCGCACTGCAAGGTGCAGCACGACTATGACAATGCGGCCTGGGAACAGCTGGTTGCCCCGTGGAAGGCGGCCAATCCGAAGGGTCAGACCTACATCAACAAGGGCTGCCTCGAGTGCCGCATGACCGGCTACATGGGGCGTATCGGCATCTACGAGATGATGATCATGACGCCGCCGCTGAAGAACCACGTCGTTGCCAACGCCGACCTCGACGCGCTGCGCGATGCCGCGGTCAAGGAAGGCATGAAGCCCCTGCGCATCAGCGGCGCAATGAAAATCGCCGCCGGCCTGACCACCATAGACGAAATCATGAAAGTCGCGCCGCCACCGGCGGGAGACCGCCGGCAGCGTTGACGGCGGTGATTGGTAATTGGCGGGAATCAGGCAGCACCCATCACCAATTACCAGTCACCAATTACCGCAAGATCCGGGTAGCCCCCACCGCGCAGCGGCCTTATGCTCTGCGCCATGAACCGATACCCGGACTCCCCTGCGCGCGATTACGCGCGCATCGCCGGCGCGATTGAATACCTGCGCCAACACGCCGCGGCACAGCCCGATCTTGCCGCCGCGGCACGACAGGCGGGCCTCAGCGAACACCATTTCCAAAGGTTATTCACCCGCTGGGCCGGCGTCAGCCCCAAGCGTTTCCTGCAGTGCCTGACCGTGGAGGATGCCAAGCGCCGGCTGGCCGCGACGCGCAACACCCTCGACCTTGCGGCGGCCGTCGGGCTCTCCGGCGGCGGCCGGCTGCACGACCTGTTCGTGACACTGGAAGCACTGTCTCCGGGCGAGGCGCTCAGCGGCGGCGCCGGCATCGACATCCGCTGGGGCCTGCATGACACGCCCTTTGGCCGCGCGCTGCTGGGTGTCACCGCGCGCGGCATCTGCGCGCTGCACTTCGTCGAGCATGCGGACGCAGGCCTGCAGCAGCTGCGCGAATCCTGGCCGCAGGCCAGATTGACCCGGGACCCTGGCGCCACTGCAGGCAGGGCGCGGCAAATATTCTCGCCGCTGGCCGGAGCACGCCAGCCGCTCGCGGTGCTGGTCAAGGGCAGCAACTTCCAGGTCCAGGTCTGGCGCGCGCTGCTGGCCCTGCCGCCGGGTGCACTGACGACCTACGGCGATCTGGCGACGGCAATCGGCCGGCCGCAAGCCGCACGCGCCGTGGGCACCGCGGTCGGCGCGAACGCGATTGCCTGGCTGATCCCCTGCCACCGCGTGATCCGCGCCTCGGGCGTGATCAGCGGCTACCGCTGGGGAGCGACGCGCAAGGCGGCGATGCTGTTGCGGGAAGCCGCCCTCGAGCCCGCCGGGCATGCCGGGCCGGTGGTGCCGTAACATACGGCCCCGGAAAATCCTGGACGGGCGCCCGCCCGAAGCAGAACCGGAACGCCTCATGAAAACCACCTTGCGCATCGCTGCCGCACTGACACTGATTGCCACGCTCGCCGGCTGCCAGCAGCTGCCCCCCGCGCCGTCGCCCGCAGCCGACCTCATCGGCCGCGAAACCGTCAGCTACCGCGGCGACATTCCCTGCGCCGACTGCCCCGGGCAGCAGCTGACCCTCACGCTGTTTCCCGATTTCACCTACCGCCTGCGGCGCATCTACCGCGAAGCCGAAGCCGGCCGCGATGCCATCGTCCACGAAACCGGCCGCTGGGCGCGGGCCCAGGACGACGGCGCGAACCGTCTGCGCCTCGCCGGCGACGGCAATGCACCGCTGTACCTGCGCATCGCCGGAGCCGATGCGCTGCACCTGCTCGACACCGCCGGCCGGGAAATCGAATCGCCGCTCAATTACAGGCTGCAGCGCCTGCCCCGGGCGGATCGGATCCCGGGGCCGATGGTGCTGCGCGGCCTCTACCGGTACATGGCGGACGCAGCGACGCTGCAGGAATGCCGCAGCGACAAGCACTATCCGGTACTGATCACCCGCGACCACCTGGCGCTGGAACGCGCTTACCTCGCCGCACAAACCGCCCCGGGGATGCCGCTGCTCGCGGTCATCGAAGGACGCTTCGTGCTGCAGCCGCCGGAACCCGGCCTGGCGCCGCGTGATCACCTCATCGTCGAGCGTTTCCTGACGCTGCGCCCGGACGCGACCTGCGACTCCGACGTCCCTGCCAGGGCAACCCTGGTCAACACCTACTGGCGGCCGGTGGAACTCGGCGGCAAGCCGGTGACGGTGCGTGCCGGCACCCGCGAGCCGCACCTGATTCTCGACGCGAAGGACAGCCGCGTGCGCGGATTCTCGGGCTGCAACGGCTTCGGCGGCAGTTACGCGCTCGACGGCGGAAAACTCGGATTCAAGGGCATCGTATCGACGATGATGGCCTGCCTGCCCATCGGCGACCTCGAACAACGCTTCTTCGCCGCCCTGAAAAACACTGCCGGCCATGCGCTCCGCGGCGAAGTACTGGAACTGCGCGACGCCGATGGCCGGGTGCTGGGACGCTTCGAGGCGCGCCACCTGCGCTGAACCCCGGCTTCGCTCACAGCTTCAGTTCGAGGCAGGTGCTGCCGATCGGGCTGTTGTCATAGTACGGCGCACAGCGGACGAAACCCAGCTCGCGATAGAGCCGCACCGCCCGCTCCATCTGCGGCAGCGTGTCGAGCATCATGCCGGCGTAGCCCGCTTCGCGCGCAAAGGCGATCGCGCGCTCCGCGAGCCGCCGGCCAAGGCCGCCGCCACGGTGGTGCTCACGCACGTAAAGCCGCTTCATTTCGCAGTGCCCTTCATCCAGCGGCCGCACACCGACGCAGCCCGCGGCCTCCCCGCCGTCCCGCGCCAGCAGCAGGATGCCCCGCGGCGGCGCATAGGCGCCGGGCAGACCCTCCAGCTCGGTCTCGAAATCCTGGAAACAGAGGCTGAAGTTCAGCGAGCCCGCATACTCGAGGAACAGGTCGCGCACCGCCGCCAGGTCCGGGCCGGGCGCAGCGACCTCGACGATATCCATCAGTGCGCGCGGCTGAGCAGCCGCATGCCCTGCTCCAGGCCTTCCAGTGTCAGCGGGAACATGCGCCCGCCCATCAGCTCGCGGGTGATCGCAATCGATTCGTGGTAGTTCCACACCGCCTCCGGCTGCGGATTGAGCCAGATCGCCCGGGAGTAGACCGACAGCGCGCGCTGCAGCCAGACTGCGCCCGGCTCCTCGTTGCTGTGCTCGACGCTGCCGCCGGGATAGGTGATCTCGTACGGGCTCATCGTCGCATCGCCGACGAAAATCACCTTGTAATCATGGGGATAGGTATACAGCACATCCCAGGTCGCGATTTTCTCGGTGGCGCGGCGGCGGTTGTCCTTCCACACCCGCTCGTAGAGGAAGTTGTGGAAATAGAAATACTCGAGGTGCTTGAACTCGGTGCGCACCGCCGAGAACAGCTGCTCGCAGACCCGAACGTGGTCGTCCATCGAGCCGCCGATGTCGAAGAAGATCAGCACCTTCACCGCGTTGTGGCGCTCCGGCACCATCTTCAGGTCCAGCCAGCCGGCGTTCTTCGCGGTCGAGCGTATGGTGTCCTCCATGTCCAGCTCTTCCGGCGCGCCGGTGCGCGCGAACTTCCTGAGCTTCCTCAGCGCGACCTTGATGTTGCGCGTGCCGAGCTCGACCTGGTCGTCGAGGTTCCTGAATTCGCGCTGGTCCCAGACCTTGACTGCGCGGCGGTTGCGCGATTCGTGCTGGCCGATGCGGATGCCTTCCGGGTTGTAGCCGTAGGCGCCGAAGGGGCTGGTGCCGCCGGTGCCGATCCACTTGCTGCCGCCCTGGTGGCGTCCCTTCTGCTCTTCCAGCCGCTTCTTCAGCGTCTCCATCAGCTTGTCCCAGCCGCCCAGCGACTGGATCAGCTTCTTCTCCTCCTCGCTCAGGTTTTTCTCGACCAGCTTTCTCAGCCAGTCTTCCGGGATCACCGCCATCGCCGCATCAATGCCGGCAACGCCCTTGAAATAGGCTGCGAACACCAGGTCATAGCGGTCGAAGAACTTCTCGTCCTTGACCAGGCAGGTGCGCGCGAGGTGGTAGAACTCCTCGACGCTGCCGAAGGCAAGGTGCTTCTCCAGCGCCGCGATCAGCACCAGGAATTCCTTGATCGACACCGGCACGCCGCCCTGGCGCAGTTTCAGGAAGAATTCGATCAGCATGCCGCTTCCTTCACCCGGGCAGCGGTCTCGACGCGGTTGCGCCCGCCGCTTTTCGCGCGGTAGAGCGCGGCGTCGGCCGCCCGCAGCAGCTCGTCTTCGGTGCCGCCGTGCTCGGGCCACACCGCGACACCCGCCGACAGCGTGTTGTTGAGCGTGATCCCGCCGAAGCGGAAGGGATGGGCGCCGAAACCGGCGCGCCAGGATTCGGCACGCTGCAGCGCGCCGGCGAGCGGCGTGTGCGGCATCACCACGACGAATTCCTCGCCGCCCCAGCGGCAGACCAGGTCGCCGGCGCGGCAGTTCTCGGTGAGGTGCCTCGCCATTTCCTGCAGCACGGCATCGCCGGCCTGGTGGCCATGGGCGTCGTTGAGCTGCTTGAAATGGTCGATATCGATCAGCACCAGGCTCACCGGATAATCCTGGCGCTGCGCCAGAGCCAGCTCGCGCTCCAGCGCCTCGTCGAAGTAACGGCGGTTATAGAGGCCGGTCAGGCTGTCGCGCAGCGCCTGGTCCTGCAGCCGCGCCTGCAGGCCCTGTATCTCCGCGAGCTGCGCCTGCAGTTTCTGGTTGGCATCGCGCAGGGTGGCCTCGGCTTCACGCCGTCGCGCCACCTCGGAGCGCAGGCGGCGGTTGAACACCGCCTGACGCCAGGCAAACAGCAGCACGAGGACGGCAATCAGCAGCGCCGCCGCAATCCCGCGGTAGAGCCGCGACAGGTCGCGCGGCATCGTTTCGTCGAAAATGAAGCCGTCGAGGCTGTGCTGTGCCGGCAGCATGCCGTTTTCGGCATAGACCGCGGCAATGCCCCTCCAGCGCCCGGGATTGATGTGGCCGATGCGGATCAGGTGCGGCTGCATCAGGCGGCGCATTTCGGCCGCCTCGAACAGCAGGTGCTCGCGGCTGTGGCGCCTGCCGTAGCGCTCGAGGATCAGGTCGGCGATTTCCTCGGGATGGTCCATCGCATACTGCCAGCCGCGCAGGCTCGCCTCGCGGAACGCGATCACCCGCCGCGGATCGCGCTTCACCAGCGCTTCCGACGTGAACAGCGTGTCGCCGTAGAAATCGATGCCGCTCGCCCGCGGCGAAAACAGCGTGTAGGGCAGGCCGCGCTGCTTCAGCGCGAAAGGCTCATCGGTCGAATAGCCCGAGAGCGCGTCGACGCGACCGCGGATCAGCGCCTCCACGTCGAAACTGTGCTTCACCTCGATGATGCGCTTGCGCGGCAGTTTTTCGCGCTCGAGGTAGGCATAAAGCTCGGTCTCCTGCGGCAGCAGCATCACGCGCTTGCCGTCGAGATCGTGCAGCGATTTGAGGCCGCCGCCGAGAGTAATCAGCACCAGCGGCGAATGCTGCAGGATCACCGCGAGCACCACCACCGGCTTGCCCTGCGCCCGGTGCAGCACCAGTTCGGAGGCACCCACGCCAAAATCGGCCTCGCCTTTCAGCACGCTGTCCACCGGGTCGACACCATCCTGCAGTTCACGGATATCGACGACAAAGCCGGCATCACGGTAGTAGCCCTTCTTCAGCGCCGCGTAATAGCCGGCGAACTGGAACTGGTGCTTCCACTTCAGCTGCAGCACCACCTTCTCGGCGGGCTTGAGGTCCTGCGCGCGCAGCGGCAGTGCAGCCAGCAGCAGTGCGGCCGCCAGCGTGAGGGCCTGGATCAGATTGAAGGGGAAGCGGATCGGCATGGAATGAGGGAGTGGTGACTGGTAATTGGTAATTGGTGATTGGCAGTTCGTCACCAATCACCAATTACTGCTTACCAATTACGGCTTCCTGCGCGACATGAACACCAGCCGCTCGAAGAGATGCACGTCCTGTTCATTCTTGATCAGCGCACCGTGCAGCGGCGGCACGATCTTGTGCGTGTCCTGGCTGTGCAGGGCCTCCGGCGGGATGTCCTCGGCCATCAGCAGCTTCAGCCAGTCGAGCAGCTCCGAGGTCGTCGGCTTCTTCTTCAGACCCGGCACGTCGCGGATCTCGAAAAAGGCATTGAGCGCCTGGGCCAGCAGCTGTTTCTTGATGCCCGGGAAATGCACCTCGACGATTTTCGCCATCGTTTCGGCATCCGGAAAGCGGATGTAGTGGAAGAAGCAGCGGCGCAGGAAGGCGTCGGGCAGCTCCTTCTCGTTGTTGCTGGTGATGATCACCAGCGGCCGGTGTTTCGCGCGGATCAGCTGCTGCGTTTCGTAGACCCAGAATTCCATGCGGTCGAGTTCCCGCAGCAGGTCGTTGGGAAACTCGATGTCCGCCTTGTCGACCTCGTCGATCAGCAGCACTGCGGGCTGGTCGGCGGTGAAGGCCTGCCACAGCATGCCCTGCACGATGTAGTTGGAAATGTCCTTGACCTTCGGATCGCCGAGCTGCGAGTCGCGCAGCCGCGACACCGCATCGTATTCATAGAGACCGTGCTGCGCCTTGGTCGTCGACTTGATGTGCCACTCGAACAGCGGCCGCCCCAGCGCCTGCGCCACTTCCAGCGCGAGCATGGTCTTGCCGGTGCCGGGTTCGCCCTTGATCAGCAGCGGGCGCTCCAGAGCGAGCGCCGCATTGACGGCCATCATCAGGTCGTCGGTGGCGACATAGTTTTCGGTGCCGGTAAAGCGTGACATTTATTTTTCCTTTAAAATCAAATACTTAAATCCATCATCCTGGCAGCAGGTCAGTGCGCCGGTCGATGTCGAAGAGCACGCCGGGGTCATCGGCGTCGATCAGCCGCACCCGTGCCTGGTTGCGCTGCACCAGGGCCCGCGCGCCGCTGTCGCCGGTGAGCGCCTGCAGCTCGTGCAGGAAGCGCCGGCCAAAGGCAACCGGATGGCCGCGGTCACCCTGATAGGCCGGCGCCGCGATCTCGGCTCCAGCCACCAGCGCCTGCACCACGCGGGCAATGGTCGCCGGGCGGATGCGCGGCATGTCGGCCAGCGCAACCACCCAGCCGCCGGCATCGCGCGTGACGGATACGCCATGGGCAAGGCTCACGCCCATGCCGCGCGACGCGTCGGGACAGATCGTGACCTGGCAGCCTTCCTGCTCCAGCAGTTCCGCCAGCGGAAAATCGCCTGGACGCACCACAGCCGTCACCGGCAGGCCGGCCGCGAGCAGGTTGCGCGCGGCATGCGCGGCAATCGCCACGCCGTCTTCCAGCGGATGCAGCAGCTTGCCGCCGCCGAAGCGGGTGCCGGCGCCGGCCGCAAGCAGGATGGCCACGGGGGCTTTGTCGGGCGCGGACATGGCCTGATTATAATGGCGCGTTCCCGACTTTCCCCAGCAGGGTCCACGCCATGCCACGCTTCTGCGCCAACCTGACGATGCTGTTCAACGAGCTCCCCTTCATGGAGCGGTTCGGCGCCGCCGCAAGGGCCGGCTTCAAGGGCGTCGAGTACCTGTTCCCGTACGAGTACGACAAGGCGGCACTGGCCGCCGCACTGAAGGAAAACGGCCTGAGCCAGGTGCTGCACAACCTGCCGGCCGGCAACTGGGCAGCCGGAGAACGCGGCATCGCGTGCCACCCGCAGCGCATGGCCGAGTTCCGCGAGGGCGTGGAGCGCGCGATCGACTACGCCTCCGCGCTCGGCTGCCCGCAGGTCAACTGCCTCGCCGGCATCCGCCCGCCCCATGTCGATCCCAACGACGCGCGCGAGACCTTCATCCGCAACCTCCAATACGCCGCGCCGAAGTTCAAGGAGGCCGGCATCCGCCTGCTGATCGAGCCCATCAACACCCGCGACATCCCGGGCTTTTTCCTGAACTACACGAAACAGGCCGCCGACATCATCAAGGCGGTCGGCAGCGACAACCTTCATATCCAGTACGACATCTACCACGCGCAGATCATGGAAGGCGACCTCGCGCGTACCATCGAATCCCATCTGAAGCTGATCCCGCACATGCAGCTTGCCGACAACCCCGGCCGCCACGAACCGGGCAGCGGCGAGATCAACTACCCCTGGCTGTTCGGCCACATCGACCGCATCGGCTACAGCGGCTGGATCGGCTGCGAGTACAGGCCGGCCACCACCACCGAAGCCGGCCTCGGCTGGCTCAAGCCCTGGCTTCGCGGCGCTTGACGGCATCCCGGACAGCCCACACAATCTTCCGCAATCCGGACCACAAGAGGCGCAAAGCCCGGTCCGTCCTGCAACACAACTCTGGAGGAGTAGTCATGAAAGCATCACGCATCGCGTCCGCGCTTGGACTGGCCCTTGCCACCGCCTTCGCCGGCACCGCCGGCGCACAGCAACTGAAACTGATGACCGGCCCGCAGGGCGGCTCCTGGTATCCGCTGGGCGGCGCGATCCAGGGCATCGTCGAGAAGGCCGTGCCCGGAACCAGCATGCAGGTGCTGCCGGGAGCGGGCATTTCCAACGTCGTCGGCGTGCAGACCGGCAAGGCCGAGCTCGGCTTCGGCAACGCAGTGTCGTCCTACGATGGCGTGCGCGGCGCGGAACCCTTCAAGGGCAAGCAGGACAATGTCTGCCAGGTCGCGACGCTGTACTTCCAGTATTTCCACGCCGTCGCCCTCGCCGACTCCGGTGTCACCAACATGGGCCAGGCCAAGGGCAAGGCCTTGACCACCCAGCAGAAAGGCAACACCGGCGAGCAGATGACGCGCGACGCGCTCAAGGTGTATGGCCTCGACTACGGCGCGATGTCCAAGGTCAACCACGGCAACTACACCGACTCGGTGTCGCAGCTGAAGGACGGCCATGCCCAGGTGTTCACGCTGATCACCACGGTGCCCGCTTCCTCGGTGATGGACCTCGCCTCGGCTCGTGACATCCGCGTGCTCGAATTCCCGAACGACAAGTTCGCGGCGCTGCAGAAAATCAACCGGGGCTACGACAAGCGCATCATCAAGGCC
Organism: Burkholderiales bacterium; assembly: GCA_019634975.1. Lineage (GTDB taxonomy): Bacteria > Pseudomonadota > Gammaproteobacteria > Burkholderiales > SG8-41. The sequence continues at coordinate 432,010 of JAHCAI010000001.1, read as the reverse complement.
GGCAGCTATCCGAAGCAGGACAAGGATGTCCAGACCATCGGCACCTGGACCCACCTCATCGCCAGCTGCAAGCTGCCCGAACAGCTGGTCTACAACATCACCAAGGCACTCGCCACCAACGTCGAGACGCTCGGCAACGTGGTCTCCGCGGTGAAGGGCCTGACGGTGAAGGACATGGCGGCTGACGTCGGCGTGCCTTACCATCCGGGCGCCCGCAAGTACTACCAGGAAGCCAAGGCCCTCTAAGCGCTTCACCCGGTGCGGCGGCGCGACCGATGCGCGCCTCCGCACCGCCTTCCGGAGTCCGCTGAAATGAGCCTCGTCAGAGCCCTGAGGCTGCTGATCGCCGTTGTCGCGATCGGCATGTCCGTCTACCACCTGACCATCGCCTTTATCGGCGCACCCCAGCAGCTGTTCTTCCGCAGCACTCACCTGCTGTTCGCGCTGGCGCTGGTGTTCCTGCTCTACCCGTCCTTCCGGAAGAAAACAACCGAAGGCGCGATCCGCGACGACGCCGGCGGCACCATCGGCGGCGGCCTCCACGACATGCCGCTGCCCTCCTGGTGGGACTGGATGCTGATCGCGCTGTCCTTTGCCACCATCGGCTATGTCTGGGCCAACCACGACCACCTGCTGACGCGCTTCGTGTTCGTCGATGATCCGACCCGGACCGAGCTGGTGCTGGGCGGCATTTTCACGCTGATCGTGCTCGAGGCCACCCGCCGCATCATCGGCTGGGCGCTGCCGGTCACCGCGATGCTCTTCCTCGGCTACGCGCTGTTCGTCGCAAAAACCCGGCCCGAGCAGATCATCGAAATCATGTATCTCACCACCGAGGGCATCTTCGGCTCGACGCTGGGCGTCTCCGCGGCCTACGTGATCATGTTCGTGCTCTTCGGCGCCTTCATGGAACGCACCGGCATCGGCCGCCTGTTCATGGATTTCGCGCTATCGCTGACCGGCCACACCGCAGGCGGGCCCGGCAAGGTTGCCGTCGTCAGCTCCAGCCTGTTCGGCACGGTATCCGGCTCCGCCGTCGCCAACGTGCTGGTGGACGGCCCGATCACCATCCCGCTGATGAAGCGCACCGGCTTCCGCCCGTCCTTCGCCGCGGCCGTGGAATCCGTCGCCTCCACCGGCGGCCAGATCATGCCGCCGATCATGGGCGCCGCCGCCTTCGTGATGGCGGAATTCCTCGCCGTCAGCTATTTCCAGGTCGCGATGTGGGCGATCATCCCGGCGATCCTCTATTTCCTCGCCGTGTTCTGCGCGGTGCACTTCGAATCCAAGCGCGTCGGCCTGCTCGGCCTGCCCCGCGCCGACATCCCGCAGCTCGGCAAGGTCATGCGCGAGCGCGGCCACCTGTTCATTCCCCTGCTGGTGATCCTGTTCGGCCTGTTCGCCGGCTACAGCGCGCCGCTGTGCGCGCTGGCGGGCACGCTGTCCTGCGTGCCGGTGGCGATGCTGCGCAAGTCCACGCGCAAGGACATCAACTTCGGCACCATCCTCGGCGCGCTGGAGGAAGGCGCCAAGAACTCGGTGGCCGTGGCGCTGGCCTGCGCCTGCGCCGGCATCATCATCGGCGTCATCACCCAGACCGGCGCCGCGATCAATTTCACCTCGCTGGTGATCAATATGGCGCAGGACCTGCTGGTGCTGGCGCTGATCCTGACCATGCTCGCCGGCATCATCCTCGGCATGGGCATGCCGACCACGCCCGCCTACATCGTGATGGTCTCGCTGCTGGTGCCGGCGATCATCAAGCTCGGCGCGATCCCGCCGGCCGCGCACATGTTCGCCTTCTATTTCGCGATCCTGTCGGCGATCACGCCGCCGGTGGCGCTCGCGGTGTATGCCGCCGCCGGCATCGCCAAGGCCCCGCTGTGGGAAGCCGGCTGGACGGCGGTGCGCGTCGGCGCCGCGGGCTTCATCGTGCCCTTCATGTTCATTTTCGAGCCCTCGCTGCTGATGATCGGCGAATGGCAGGTCATCCTGCAGTCCTTCGTCACCGCGACCATCGGCACCGTCTGCCTCGCCGCCGGGCTCTTCGGCTACCTCGCGCGCCCCGCGCTGGTCTGGGAGCGGCTGTGCCTGCTCGGCGCCGCAGTGCTGCTGATCAAGCCCGGCCTGGTCACCGACCTCGCCGGAGGCGCCCTCGTGCTCGCGGTGCTGGTCAGCCAATTACTGATCCGCCGCAAAGAGCCGCGGCCGGCGCCGGCACGGCCCGTCGCGCACTGACGCGCCTATAATCGATCCACCCCGCCAGCACGCCCCGCAAGGCGTGCCCGGGTGGCAATCCGTTGTGGACAAACTGCACAAGACATTTACAGGATGGACAGGATAAGAACGCCGGTGCGCGCACTTGAGTGGTTTCATCCTGTAAATCCTGTCCATCCTGTTAATTCGCTCTCACCCTCCTCAAGGACTCCAAAATGAACGTCGGATTCATCGGACTCGGCATCATGGGCAAGCCCATGTCCCTCAACCTGATCAAGGGCGGCCACACGCTGTTCCTCAACTCGCGAAGCGGCGTGCCGAAGGAACTCACCGACGCCGGCGGCAAGGCCTGCGCCAGCGCCAAGGAAGTCGCGCAGAAGGCCGACGTGATCATCACCATGGTGCCGGACACCCCCGACGTCGAGAAAGTGCTGTTCGGCGCCAACGGCGTCGCCGAGGGCTTGAGCAAGGGCAAGACCGTGGTCGACATGAGTTCGATCTCGCCGATCGAGACCAAGGCCTTCGCCAAACGCATCAACGACCTCGGCTGCGACTACGTCGACGCCCCGGTATCCGGCGGCGAAGTCGGCGCCAACAACGCCGCGCTAACCATCATGTGCGGCGCCCCCCAGGCCGCCTTCGACAGGGTCAAGCCGCTGTTCGAACTGATGGGCAAAAACATCACGCTGGTCGGCGGCAACGGCGACGGCCAGACCTGCAAGGTGTGTAACCAGATCATTGTTGCCCTCAACATCGAAGCCGTCAGTGAAGCGCTGGTCTTCGCCTCCAAAGCCGGCGCCGACCCCGCCAAAGTCCGCCAGGCGCTGATGGGCGGCTTCGCCGCCTCACGCATCCTCGAAGTGCATGGCGAACGCATGATCAAGCGGACGTTTGATCCCGGCTTCCGCATCGAACTTCACCAGAAGGACCTGAACCTCGCGCTGCAGGGCGCCCGTGCGATGGGCGTGTCACTGCCGAATACCGCGACAGCGCAAGAACTGTTCAACTCATGCGCGGCGAACGGCGGCGCGAAGTCGGATCATTCGGCAATGGTCAAAGCGCTGGAGCGGATGGCGGGTCATGAGGTGGCGAAGTTGCGTCAGACACGTATCTAACTGTGTAAAGACACATCAAAATGGTTGACCCGATTTTCAAAAAACGTTTTACCGAGCTTGAGGAGCAACTCACAAAACTCCCGCACCGCCCAAACCATGGAGGGATGTCGGGCACCCATGTTCCTTCTGGATTTTGGGAAAAATGGGCAACAAGCGCTCAAAATCTAATCCTAGCTGTTTATGGAAAAGAGTCGCCTCATTACATTAATTTTTCAAAAGAACTCAATCATTGCAGGGGATACGATGACCACATCCGCTCCCTAGGGGGCGTATTTCGAAGCGCCAAAGAAGACTTTGAAGGAGGATATGTATTTAGTGTTGACCTAAAAGTGTCTGGTGAAGTCTTTGGTGACTTTATTGTAATGGCCAAACAAGCTCTTTTAGAGGGGCACAAGGATGTAGCAGCAGTGCTGGCGAGCGCAGCTCTTGAAGATGCATTAAAACGATTTGCCGCTGCCAACTCACTTGAGGTTAACGATAAATCCATGCAGGAGGTCATTAACGCACTAAAGTCAAAAGGTTTAGTTGCTGGCGCACAGAAATCACTGCTAGATGCAATGCCAAAACTCAGAGATCACGCGATGCACGCCAATTGGGAAAAAATAGACGCCAGCGCAGTTAGCGGCATCCTTGGTTTCGTTGAGCAATTTTTGCTCTCAAAATTTACGCCTTAAAACTTCAATTAAAGGGGCTAGGCTCAGCAAGCGTAGCCCGCATGAAACGAAGTGCAATGCGGGATAAGGCGTCACCATTTCCGCAATCCGCTACGCTCCTTACGGGCTACGGGGTTGACCCCCTTCTGAGCCGCCGAGTAGCGCAGCGCGGCCGGGGTGGGCTTCCCCCGCTTTCCCGGACACATTTGGTAAGTTAATGAGCTTATTGGAGGTGTCCGATGCAGAGAAGGCGATTCACAGTGGAGTTTAAGGCCGAGGCGGTGCGTCAGGCGTTGCTGCCGGGGGTATCGAAGGCGCAGGTTGCGCAGGATTTGGGGATCCACAGCAACATGCTGCGCAAGTGGATCCGTCTGGCCCAGGGTGAAGCCAATCCCAAGCTGACCAAGGCCACGGAATCGGCCGCGGATCTGGCCCGGGAGAATCAGCGGCTGCAGAAGGAGCTCGCGCGAGTGAAGATGGAGCGCGACATCCTAAAAAAGGCCACCGCGTACTTCGCGAAGGAGTCGACGTGAAGTACGGATTCATTGCCCGGCACCGCACGGTCTGGCCGACACGCCCGATGTGCACGGTGCTGGGGGTATCACGCAGCGGTTTCTATGAGTGGCTCAACCGGCAGCCAGGCCGGCGTGCCCGAGAGGACCAGCGGCTGCTGACGCTGATCCGTACGAGCTTCACGCAAAGCGATGCGACCTATGGCTCGCCGCGCGTCTGGGACGACCTCATTGAATGGGGTGAGCGTTGCAGCCGCAAGCGGGTGGCGCGGCTGATGCGCAGTTCGGGATTGCGCGCCCGTGCCCGGCGGCTACGCCCGCCGACCGACAGTGGCCTGCGCCCGGAACACTGCATTGCCCCGAACGTGCTCGACCGGCAGTTTGAAGCGGCTGGCCCCAACCAGAAGTGGGTTGCCGACTTCACCTACATCCGCACCGGCGAAGGTTGGCTGTATCTGGCGGTTGTCCTGGATCTCTTCAGCCGCCGGGCCGTGGGCTGGTCAATGAGTGCACAGATGACCGCCCAGTTCGTTCTGGATGCGTTGATGATGGCCGTCTGGCGCCGCGGCAAGCCCAAGGCGTTACTGCATCACTCCGACCAGGGCAGCCAATACAGCAGCGAGGAGTTCCAGCGGCTGCTCGCCGAGCAGAACATCACCTGCAGCATGAGCCGCCGCGGTGATTGCTGGGACAATGCGGCGATGGAGAGCTTCTTCTCGACGTTGAAGTTGGAACGTGTAAACCGGCGTCGTTACGCCACCCGGGACGAGGCACGCGCCGATCTGTTCGATTACATCGAGCGGTTTTACAATCCCCGGCGTAAGCACTCAACGCTGGGTAACATCAGCCCGGCCGAGTTCGAGCGGCGGTTTGGAAGCTAAGTGCGAGTGTCCGGAGAAACGGGGGAAGCCCAGGGGTAGTCGGCGAGGACTGTGCGAGCGCTCAGCACACGGAAGCACCACCAGTAATCCGCGCCCAAGCCACAATCCACGAATAGAGCAGTAACGCGAGTTCCGCAGCCGCCCGGCCGCGCGAGCAACGCAGGGAAGCCCGAAGGGGTGGCGAAGCAGGGTGCGGCTGCGACACGTTAGCCGCAGGCCGTTTGCGGGAGCAGCCGCCAGCGCCCCGGTCAATGACTGTTGATCGCAGCCGCGGCGCCCCTGCCCGCACCCCTGCTTCGCAGCACCGAGTCCGGGGCCCTTTTCTTTGGTGACTTTCTTTTGGGCAAGCAAAAGAAAGTCACCAGCCGCCGGGCTGCCCCCGGCGAAGTTGAAGCACGGAAGACAGACTGGAAAAGTAAAACTGGCCTGTCAGATGAGGCAGGGCGCAAACATGAGGAGCCGCAGATCAACCCCCCGGCGCATCCCACACAAACACCACCCGCCGGTGCTGCCCCGCCTTGAGTTCGACCGCCTGCTGCCTCACCACACCATCGCTTTCTGCATCGATCCGGTATTTCCCCGGCGGCAGCCGCGCCAGCAGGAAAGGCCCGCCGGACACGGTGTCGAGCAGCACCTGTCCCGAAGCTGATTTCACGACGACTTTCACGTCCGCCAGGTAAACGTCGTTCGGGCTGGCCTTCTGCGCAAACAACAGTTCCAGCGGATACTGCGGCGCCGCCGCCTTGAACGCGGCCACCTCGTCCGCGCCGATGCCGCCGGTCGCGTAACGGATGGCGCCCTGGTTTTTTTCCTCGAGCGGCTCCCTCGCCGCGACCGGCGACAGGTAAGCGATGCTGGTCACCAGGAAGGCTGCGGCGAATCTCGTCAGTTTCATGTGTAGTCTCCTCTCGGTTCCGGGACACCATGTAAGGGCCGATCGTTGCCGCCTTGCGACAAGACTGCCCGGATAATTGTTGTGTTTTTCAGACCGTCAGCAGAGCGAAAAAGTTCGGGTCATGAACAATTCCGGACATCTGGCCTCCGTCACACCCCGGAACCTTTCATTCCCCGCTCGCTCCAATCGGCGTATCCGTTCATCCCGGGCACTGCAGCCTGTCCCGAGCAAAAACAAACGCAAGGGAAATATCCCCATGCTCCGCATCCACCACCTGCGCCATTTCGCGATCGGCCTTGCCCTTGCCACCAGCGGCCTCACCCATGCGCAGACCGCAGACCCCAGCTTCACGCTGTCAGCCTCGCCGGTGCACCAGGGCCGGACCGACCTACAGGGCGGCGGCGACATGGCGTCGACCAGCCTGCTATTGCGCGCCGGCATCTCGACCGCCCTGCGCGGCGGCCACCGCAGCGGCCTCACGCTGAATTACGACCATGCCGACTATGACTTCGGCGGCGCCACCGCCTTCGGCGGACGCGCGCCTTGGGGTAGTGTAGAGCGCTACGGCTTGTCGCTGCCGCTGTCCTACGCGCTGCAGGACGGCTGGAGCCTGGGCATTGCGCCCTCGGTGGACTGGTTCGGCGAGCGCGGCGCCGATTCCGGCGAATCCATGACCTGGGGCGGGATATTCACCGCCAACAAGCGTTATGCCAACGGCAACCGCCTGGGCTTCGGTTTCGGCGCCTTCGACCGCTTTGAGAAGACCAGCGTGTTTCCGCTGATCCTGGTCGACTGGAAACTCTCGGAGCGCTGGAAGCTGGTCAATCCGCTGCCCGCCGGCCCCACCGGCCCCGCGGGGCTCGAACTCGATTACCGCTTCGACAGCGACTGGAATCTCGGCATCGGTGCCGCCTGGCGCAGCACGCGCTTCCGGCTCGCCACCGACAACACCGTGACCAACGGCATCGGCGAGGAGCGCGGCGTGCCGGTATTCCTGCGTGCCTCGCGCAACTTCGGCAAACAGGCCGCGCTGAATCTCTATGCCGGCGTGATCACCAACGGCCAGCTGCGCGTGGAGGATGCCGCCGGCAACACCCTGCGCCGCGTCGATTACGACACCGCGCCGATCGTGGGCGCCACCTTCACCCTGCGGTTTTAAAAATATTCAATAAAATCAAGATCTTATGAAATTAAGCGCGCGGCTCAGCCGGCGGCGCGCAGCACCGCATCCAGCGCCCGCGCCAGCTTGTCGACGATCTCGTCGAGCTGTGCCTCGCTGACAATGAACGGGGGCGCCAGCAACACGTGGTCGCCGCGGGTGCCGTCGGCGGCGCCGCCCATCGGATAACAGAGCATGCCCTCCGCCATGGCCGCGGCCTTGAGCCGGGCATGGAGCTTCAGCGCGGGATCGAATGTCGCCTTGCCCGCGCGGTCCGCAACCAGTTCGACACCGCGGAACAGGCCGCGGCCGCGGATGTCGCCGATGTGCGGATGATCCGCGAAGCGTTCACGCAAGGCGCGCTCGAAATAATCCCCCCTTGCACGTACCTGCGCGACGAGTCCGCGTTCACGGACCACGCGCTGCACGGCCAGCGCGCCGGCACAGGCCGCGGGATGGCCGATATAGGTGTGCGAATGGGCAAAGGCGCCGCTGCCCCTGCGCACGGCCTCGATCACGCGCGCATTGCACAGCGTCGCGCCGATCGGCTGGTAACCGGCGCCGAGGCTCTTGGCAATGCAGGCGATGTCGGGCACCACGCCTTCCTGCTCGCAGGCCCACAGCGTGCCGGTGCGGCCCATGCCGCACATCACTTCGTCGAGGATCAGCAGGATGCCGTGGCGGTCGCAGATGTCGCGGATCAGCTTGAAATAGCCGGGCGGCGGCGTGGTTGCGCCCAGCGTGGCGCCTGACACCGTTTCGGCGATGAAGGCGAACACGCGCTGCGGACCGGCAGCCTCGATCGCGGCCTCGAACTCGGCAGCGAGCCGCCGCGCATAGCCCTCCTCGGTTTCATCCGCCCTGCGCTCGCGGTAGTCATAACAGGGGGCGACATGGCGCACCGGCGCCAGCAGCGGCTCGAAACCGCGGCGATTCGATGCGCGGCCGCCGGCGGACAGCGCGCCGAGCGTGCTGCCGTGGTAACTCTGGCGGCGCGCGATCAGGATGTCGCGGCCAGCCTGCCCCGAGTCCACTGCATACTGGCGCGCGAACTTGATCGCCGCCTCCACGGCCTCGGAGCCGCCGGAGCAGAAATAGACATGTTCGAGTCCCCGCGGCGCATGCGCGACCAGGTCCTCGGCCAGCAGTTCGGCCGGCTCGGTGCTGAAAAACGAGGTATGCGCGTACGGCAGGCGGTCGAGCTGGTCCTTGATCGCCGCGATCACCTCGCGGTCACTGTGGCCGAGGCAGGACACCGCTGCGCCGCTGGAGGCGTCGATATAACGCCTGCCGCTGCTGTCGATCAGGTACGGGCCGTCGCCGGCAACGGCGCGCGGATAGTCATGGTTCAGGCTGCGATGGATGATGCGCGACACGGTGGCTCCGCTTTGCAAACAGTGTGCGCGGATTCTGCGGCAAGCCCTTGCGATGGTCAAAGGGCCTGCGGCGTCAGGAAAGCATCAAGCGCGCGCGGAAGAATGAGTCGCGCTGCCCCGCGGGAAATTGATTTATCCTCCGCCCGATGCAAACCCTGCGCTTCCCCTCCGCCGCCCCGGTCAAGGCCTGGACCGACGGCGTCCCAGTCGAGGACGTCGCGCTGCAGCAGGTCGCCAACGTGGCGCGGCTGCCCTTCATCTTCCACCACGTCGCGGTGATGCCCGACGTGCACTGGGGCCTGGGCGCGACGGTGGGCAGCGTGATCGCCACCAAAGGCGCGATCATCCCGGCGGCGGTGGGTGTGGACATCGGCTGCGGCATGATCGCCGCGCGCACGAACCTGGTGGCGCGCGAGCTGCCCGACAACCTGCATCGCCTGCGCGATGCAATCGAGCATGCGGTGCCCCACGGCCGCACCGACCGCGGCGGCAGAAACGACCGCGGCGCCTGGGGCGAGGAGCGCGACCTCGGAGCGCTGCGCAAGGGGCTGCTCGCCATCGTCCGCAGGCATCCGAAGCTCGCGCGCGCCGCCGAACGCGCCGGACGCCACCTCGGCACGCTGGGCACCGGCAACCATTTCATCGAGGTCTGCGTCGACGAGGCGCAGCGCGTGTGGGTGATGCTGCATTCCGGGTCGCGCGGCATCGGCAACGCGATCGGCACCTATTTCATCGAGCGCGCGAAGGAGGACATGCGCCGCATCCATGCCCATCTGCCCGACGCGGACCTGGCGTACCTGTCCGAGGGCTCGGCGCTGTTCGAGGACTACTTCCACGCGGTCGAATGGGCGCAAGCCTACGCCGCCGGGAACCGCCGGCGCATGCTGGACGCGACCATAGCCGCGATGGCAAAGGCGCTGCAGCGTCCGGTCACCACCGGCGATGAAGCCGTCAACTGCCACCACAACTACGTCGCGCGCGAGCGCCATTTCGGCGACGAGGTGCTGGTCACGCGCAAGGGCGCGGTGCGCGCGCGCAAGGGCGACCTCGGCATCATCCCCGGCAGCATGGGCGAGCGCTCCTACATCGTGCGCGGCAAGGGCAACCGCGAGAGCTTCTGCTCCTGCTCGCACGGGGCCGGCCGCCGGATGTCGCGCAACGAGGCCAAGCGCCGCTACACGCTGGCCGACCACGCGCGCGCGACGGCGGATGTCGAGTGCCGCAAGGATGCCGGGGTGATCGACGAAACGCCGATGGCCTACAAGCCGATCGACGCGGTGATGGCGGCGCAGTCCGACCTGGTGGAGGTCGTGCACACGCTGAAGCAGGTGATCTGTGTAAAAGGTTAGGAGTGAGGGGACAGGCGTCAGGGGATCAGGAGGCCGCGTGATTTCCCCGGGGAGCATCCAGCAGCTGCGCCGCCTTCCAGGCCTGTTCCAGCGCCCGCCGCAGCGCACTGGCGCTGCGCAGCAAGGCATCCATGTCGCCCACGCGCAATGCGCCTGTCGCGCCCAGTCGCAGCAGTTCCGCCTTCAAGTCCTGGTAGGCGGCCTCGAAGGTCCGCAACGCGGCTTCGCGCTCCGCAGCCGTTTCATTGCCATCGAGCGGATGCACTGCGGAGAGCAGTGCGGCCGATGTTTCCCGGAACGCCGAGAAGACGGCTTCCGGCAAGCCTGCCTTCGACGCGGCTGATGCTTCTCCGGCCGCTGCCGCCGCTTCCGCAGCCTGGCCTGCGGCCGCCTCGTAGTAACGGGCTGCGCGCAGCAACTCCGGCAAGCGCTGTGCATTGTCTCCCGACATGCCCGTACGGTTGACTTCGACGATGAAACCGGCGATCGCATGGCCGAGGGCATCCACCGAATTCCGCCGCTGCTCCAGCCGCCCGCCGGCGGAGGACAGCGCCGTCCCGATACATTGGAGCGCGAGCCCGCCCATGCGCCGCACCTCGCGTTCGAGGGCATCAATGGCCAGCGTCGGCACCGCCAGCACCGTGCGGTCGATATGGCGCGGCCGCGCATCATCCTCCTCCGCCTGCCGGAAGCGCGCCTCGAGGAAGCACGTCAGCCGCGATGCGAAGGGCCAGATCAGGATGACCCCCAGCAGATTGAAAGCCGTGTGAAACAGGGCGACCTGGGCCGCCGGCGCGGACTCAAGACCGAGACCATCACTGATCAGGACAATCAGCGCGATCAACCAGGGCAGCAGCAGCAGCGCGACCACACCGGTCAGCAGGTTGAATATGACGTGCGCGGCAGCCGCGCGCCGGGCGGCGGAGGTCGCGCCGATCGCCGCGATGATTGCGGTCAGCGTGGTGCCGATGTTGGCGCCGATCACCACCGCGGCCGCACCCTGCGGGGTGAGCAGGCCGCCCTGGGCCGCCGTCAACGCAATCGTCAGCGATGCGCTGGAACTTTGCATCAGCACGGTCAGCAGGATGCCGATCAGCACCTGCCCGGCGGTAGCCAGCACACCACCGCCCTCGGGCAGGGCAAAGCCATCGGCGAGGCCGGTAAAACTCTCCCTCAGCAGGTCAATCCCCAGGAACAGCACGCCGAAGCCGGCCAACGCCATGCCCAGTGCGCCGCGCCGGCTGCGCTCGCCGGTCAGGCGCAGGACCATGCCCAGCCCGATCAGCGGCAGCGCCAGCGCCTCGATCTTGAACTGCAGTCCCACCAATGCCACCAGCCAGCCGGTCATCGTGGTGCCGACATTGGCACCGAACAGCACCCACAGCGCCTGCGACAGATTCATCAACCCGGCGTTGACGAAGCCGATGGTGGCCACCGTCACTGCGGTGGAAGACTGCACCAGGGCAGTGACCATGATCCCGGAGGCAAGGCCGCGCAGCCGGGTCCTCGTGGAATTCGCCAGCACGCGCTCGAGCGCCGGCCCGGCGGCAAGTTTCAGTCCGTCGGTCATCAGCCACATGCCGAGCAGGAACAGGCCCACGCCGCCGGCAATGCCGCCTGCGAGCGCGAAGCCGCTCACGGGATGTATGCCTGAGATCCGGTATGCATGAAGCGGATGTTACCAAGCGGTGCGCGCAGCGGCCTCGGCAGCGCCCGCTGTTTGCTATGCTCGGCCTGATCGCTCGGCGTGCCCTGCGCGCCGGGCGCATCGAGGCTGCCGATTCACCGACCCGATTGCGGGTCACGTTCCCGGAGACCGCTCATGCCCGCCTGGCTGATTCCCGCCCTGAAAGCCGTGCTGCCCCACGTCGGCACCATCGTGTCGGTCGCCGCACCCGCCTTCACCAGGATGAAGGGCGGCGCGGCGGACAACCCCGCTGCCGTGCAGCAGCAGATCGTCGAACTGCAGGCCGCGGCCTCGCAGAATGCGGCTCACATCCGCGAACTGGCCGAGCAGCTGCAGGCGACGGTAAAGGCGCTGGAACAGGCGGCCGTCATTGCCGAGGCACGGCAGCGGCGGCTGATGCTTCTCGGGATCAGCGCCGTTGCGCTGTCGGCCATCGCGCTGGTCCTGGTGCTGCTGCAGGTGACTGCAGGCTGAGTTGCAGCCGCAGCGCGCTCTTATAAAATATTAAATAAAATCAAATACTTATAAATAATAGCCGAAGGGTGCAGGCCCGACACGCTCAACCCTCGGTCTCGAGTTCCACCTTGCGCCCGCGGAAACGCAGGCGCTTGAGGATCTGCGGCGCGCAGAGGAACAGCACGGTCAGCACGAGAAACACGACCACGATCGGCCGGTCGAGCAGAGCCAGCGGATTGCCCTGCGACATGATCATCGACTGGCGCAGCGCCTCTTCCATGCGGGTGCCCAGCACCAGACCGAGGATCACCGGCGCCACCGGATAGCGGTGCTTGCGCATGTAGTAGCCGAGCACGCCGAAACCGCAGAGGAAGATCAGGTCCAGCGTCTGCTGGTTGGCGTTGTAGACACCGACCACGCAGATCACCATGATCACCGGCAGCATCAGGCGCATCGGCACGTAGAGCAGGCGCACGAAAAGGCCGACCATCGGCAGGTTGAGGACCAGCAGCATCACGTTGCCGACATAGAGCGCCGCGATCAGACCCCACACCACCTCCGGATGCTGGCTGAACATCATCGGCCCCGGATGCACGTTGAGCGCGGTCAGCGCGAGCAGCAGGATCGCCGTGGTACCGGAACCGGGAATGCCCAGTGTCAGCATCGGCACCATCGCGCCGGCGCTGGCGGCGTTGTTGGCGGATTCCGGCGCGGCAACGCCGCGGATCTCGCCCTTGCCGAAGCGCTCGGGATTCCTGCTCACCTGTGACTCGACCGAGTACGAAAGGAAGGAAGCGATGCCGGCTCCCGCGCCGGGCATCACCCCGACAATGAAGCCGATCACCGTGCCGCGGCCGATTGAGCCGAGGCAGTCACGGATCTCACGGAAGGAAATGAACAGCCGGTGCTTGATCACCGACCTGACCTCGCCGCCGCGCAGCTCGTTGGTGTTGAGCAGCACCTCGGAGACCGCGAAAAGGCCGATGGTGACGATCAGGAACTCGATGCCGTCGAGCAGTTCCGCGATGCCGAAGGTGAAGCGCGCGACACCGGTGACATCGGTGCCCATGGTCGAGATCATCAGCCCGAGGGTCATCGCCATCAACCCCTTCACCAGGGAGCCCCCGGACAGCGCGGCCACGGAGGAAAGGCCGAACACCATCAGCACGAAGTACTCCGGCGGACCGAAGTTGAGCGCCCATTCCGCGATGCGGGGCGCGAAGAGCATCAGCGCGACCACGCCGAGGGTTCCCGCGATGAAGGAGCCTATTGCCGAAATGCACAGCGCAGGCCCCGCCCGGCCCTGCAGTGCCATCTGGTGGCCGTCAAGGCAGGTGACCACCGAGGACGACTCGCCCGGCACGTTGAGCAGGATCGAGGTGGTGGAGCCGCCGTACATCGCACCGCAATACAGCGCAGCGAGCATGATGATCGCGCCCACCGGGTTCATGTTGAGCACGATGGGCAGCAGCATCGCCAGCGCGCCGGCGGGACCGATTCCCGGGAGCACGCCGATCACCGTGCCGAGGATGGCGCCGATGAAGGCGAACAGGAGGTTCTGGGGCTGCAGCGCGGTCTCGAACCCGCCCATCAGCAGCGGCAGCACGTCGCCCATGGGTCAGCCCTGGAAAAAGCGGGCCAGGGGCCCGAGCGGTAGCCGGATATCGAGCAGGTAATGGAACAGCCCGAACACCACGGCCGTGACGACAGCGCTGTAGCCGAGGATGCCGGCCCAGCTCGGATGCCCGAGGTAGCGGAAGGCAATCACCAGGAACAGCGGCGTAGCGAGCAGGAAACCCAGAGTCTCGAAAACAAGGGCATAGGCCAGCAGCATCGCCGCCGGCACCAGCGCCGTGATGTCCGATCCCTCCTCCCGATCCCCGTCTTTTTTGGCGGAAGGCGCGCCCTGCACGAACAGCAGGATGCCGAGCAGGATGCCCAATGCCGTCAGCAGCCGCGGGAAAAACGCGGGACCAATGACATCGCCCTGCAGGGACGCCGTCAACTGGGTGCCGCCCCAGCCGTAGATCAGGACGAAACCGAGGAACAGCAGCGCGGCGATGCGGTCGCCGCCAAGGGAAATTTTCATGCGCATGGTCGCCCCCGCTGTTCCGGCTTATTTCGGAGTCTTGAGCAGGCCCATTTCCTTGTTCAGGCGCATGTAGGTCTTCTCCTCTTCCTCGAAGAAGGCAACCAGGGCGGCACCGGTGGTCCAGCTGTCGACCAGCGCGGTGCGGCTGACGTAATCCTTCCACTGCTGGGTCTCGCGCACCCTGGCGAGCGCCTGCACCCAGTATTGCGCGGCCTCGGCGCTGATGCCCTGCGGCGCCATCACGCCGCGGAACTGCTTCGGGAAACGCGCGGTCACGCCGACGTCCTGGAAACGCGGCACATCGGGAAGCAGTTCGAGCTTCTCGGTCGAGGCCAGCGCGCGCAGCTTGCCGGCCTTGACGTGCTGCGCCATCTCCGCCGGGTTCTCCATCATGAAGTGCACGTGCTTGCCGAGCAGTTGGGGAATCGCCTCGCCCGCGCCGCGGAAGGGGGTGTAGGAGAACTGCACGCCGCCGAACTCCTCGAGGATCTTGCCCGACATCGACGCGCTGCTGCCGTAGGAGCCGCCACCCTGCAGGATCTGCTTGGGCTTCTGCTTTGCAGCGTCGATCAGTTCGCGCACGGAGCGCCAGGGACTCTCGACGTTGACCACCAGCAGCATCGGATCCACCGCCATCAGCGCGATCGGCGTGAAGCTGCGCCAGCCGGTGTCGGAGTTGATCAGCATCGGCAGGTTCAGGCTCTGCGGCGTGTAGGTCGCCAGCATGTGCGGGTTGCCCTTGTTCTGGAAGGTCACGTAACGGCGCGCCTTTTCCCCCTGCGACCCGGTCACCGACTCGACGCCGACCTGCCGCGGCACGATCTTGTTCTTGTTCCAGATGTCCGCGATCTCGCGCAGCATCAGTTCGTTGCCGGTACCGGGCGCGGAATGGGTGACCATGGTCACCCGCTCCGTCGGCGCCCACTGCGCTGCTGCGGTTCCGGCCAGGGAGAGCGTCAGCACACCGGCGGCGGTTGCGACAAACCTGCAGGATTGAATGAGATTCATGATGGTCTCCTCCGTGCGGCTTTTGCGCCGCAGTTGATTTGTGGTCACTTCCTGTTGCCGAAACCGGGCAGATAGACCGGCCCGTCCTCGATGCCGTCCACAGGCGGTCCGCTCATGCCGTGGCTGGTGTCCTTGGCGACGAATGTCAGCACGTCGCCGGCAGCCGAGGCGATGGCGCTGTGGCGCACGCCCGGCGGCAGGTGCGTCACCGAATTCGGCGGCGCCTCGACGGCATGGCCGTCGATTTCGTAGAGCATGGTGCCGCTCAGCACGAAGCTGAACTGCTCGTTGGGATGGGTGTGCAGCTTGGTGCCGCTGCCCACGCCCTTGTGGATATGCCCCACCTGCACCTTCTCGCCGCGCAGCGCGGCGCCGAAGGAGGAGGATTTTTTCGAGATGAAGTTGCGCGGGATCACCTGGGCGCTGGTCGGCCCCTCGGGCACTGCGTCGAGGTGCTCGATGTCGTAGACGTACTGGATCTTCTTTCCGGACACGTTTTTGGTCTGAGGCTCCGGCAGGCCGTCGGGCCCCGGTTTCCATTCGTTGTCGCCCGGCCCGAAACCCGGCAGGTGCCGCGGGCCGTTGTAGACGCCGTCGACCGGCGGTCCGACGATGCCGTGGCGGGTATCCTTCACGGCGTAGAAAATCACGTCCTCGTCGGCGCTCGACACATGGCTGTGCGGCATGCCGGCGGGAATATGCACGACATGCCCCTTCGGCACGCGGAACACCTGGCCGTCCATGTCCGCGATCAGCGTGCCCTTCAGCACATAATTGAACTGCTCGTTGGGATGGGTGTGTATCTTGGAGCCGGTGCCGCGCGGCTTGTGCACCAGCGCGACCTGCACGCGTTCGCCCCGGACTACTGCACCAACCGAGGTCGACTTGCCGGTCGCCAGCGTCTCGCCCGACAGCAGCCGGCGCGGCGACACCTGCGCGCTGCAGGGCCCTTCCGGCACGCGATCGAGTTCCTCGAAACGGTAGACATGCCGCACCTGCGCCTCATTCCGGGTGATCGCTGACATCCTGTCCTCCTCCAGTCGCGCTTGCGGCGGGTTGCGGAACGGTGACGATGCGCCCGAATCCGGCCTGCCGCAACTGTTCGCTGCGGTTCTGCGGTGAAGCTGTCGCGCCTATTTCTTCGGACCGAAACCCGGCAGGTAGCGCGGACCATCTTCGATGCCGTCAATCGGCGGGCCCGCAAGCCCGTGGCGGGTGTCCTTTGCCACGAAGAACAGCACGTCGCCCTCGGCTGAAGCAACGCAGGAGTGCACCACGCCGGCGGGCATGTGTATCGCGTGGTGGCGCGGCACCATCACCCCTTCCTGGCCGTCGATATCGGCAACCAGCGCCCCCTCCAGCACCAGGTTGAACTGCTCGTTGGGATGGGTGTGCAGCTTGGAGCCGGAACCGCGCCCCTTGCGGATCAGCCCGACCTGGATCTTTTCTCCGACGAGTGCGGCGCCGAAGGAGGAGGACTTGCCGGAAACCCTTCCCGCAGGCAGCACCTTCGCGCTGCAGGGCCCCTCAGGCACCTTGTCGAGCTCGTCCCATTTGTAAACGTAACGCACCATCCCCTTCGACACCCGCGGGCTCTGCGCGACAAGCTCCCCGTCGGGACCGACCGGCCATTCGTTCTCCGACTTGCCGTCGAACCCCTTCAGCACACGCGGGCCGTTGAGCTTGCCGTCCACCGGCGGTCCGACGATGCCGTGGCGGGTGTCCTTGGCGGCGATGAAATGCACATCCTCCTCCGGGCTGGCCACATGTGAATGCGGTATGCCTGCCGGAATGTGGATGACATGGCCGGCGGGCACACGCAGCACCTGGCCGTCGATGTCGGCGATCAGCGTGCCCTTCAGCACATAATTGAACTGCTCGTTGGGATGGGTGTGCAGCTTGGAGCCGGTGCCGCGCGGCTTCACCACCCAGGCCACGTGCACATGGGTTCCCGAGAGCACGGGCCCGCGGGTCGTCGATTTGCCGGTCTCCAGTGTCTCGCCGGAAAGCAGCCTGCTCGGCGCCACGCCGCAGCTGTTCACGCCTTCCGGCACGGCCTCCAGCGAGTCGAGGTTGTAGACGAAGCGTTTGCGGACTTTTTCCCGGGTTGCGGTGCTCATGGTCATTCCTTCCGTCGTTTCCGTTTTCGTCAGCCGCGCCAGTTGTCCGCGGCACCGTTGCGTTCGATCTCGGCCTCCAGTTTCGGCGTGGAGCGCACCATCGCGTAGCGTGCGAAATCCTTCCCCGCCACCTTCCAGCGCCATGCCCTGCCTTTCGGCATGTGGATGAGGTCGCCGGACGCGGCACGCTTTTTCTCGCCGTCGACCTCGGCATCGAGCGCCCCCCGGATGACGTAAATGAACATTTCGTGCGGCGAGGCTTCGCTGGCCCGTGCGTAGCCGGCCGGCGATTCGACAAGCCCGAAGGCGAGCTTCTCCCCCTCCACCCACTGTTCACAATGCGCCGAGGCGGGAGGCGCATCGAGCGCATCGATCATCGGGTAGAAGCAGCGCCCGAGACCTTCAATGATCGCCTGCGATTTCTGCGGGTCCTTGTCCCTGCCCGGCCATTTGCCCTCCTTCAGGGCCTTCGCCACCTGGGTCGCCGACGGCGCCTCGTCGGGCAGCGACTCGTCGGCAGCGGACCCGATCAGCGTCCAGGTGCGGTCCTTGATGTAGAGATACTGCACTTCGCCGTCCTCGGTCGCGCGGAAACTGTGGCGCGCGCACGAAGGCACGTGGACAAAGGTGCCGGGAGGCACGATCTGGCGCTCCTTGCCGACCACGCAGTTGATCTTTCCGGTGATCGGAAAGGTCATCAGTTCGTTGGGGTGGTAATGCATCTCCGAACCGGTGCCCGCGCGCTTGATGTTGATGCGGAAATACATGTACTGGCCTTCGATCACCGGGCCCTCGCCGCTGGAGAGGTGCGGGTTAAGGTGGTGGCGCTTCATCTCGTGAAGTCGGAAAAACGGCACGGCTACCTCCGGGGCATGTGGCGTGGCTGCGTCTTACTTCCTGGATGCGATCTCGGCAAGAACCTTGGCATAGAGCTTTTCCTCGCTGTCTATGAAAGCGGCGAGCTCGGCGCCGACTATCCATTCCTCCACCAGCTCGTTCTGCTTGACGTAGTTTTTCCACTCCGGGGTCTGCCGGGTGCGCTCCATCGCCGAAACGTAGTAGGCCACCGCTTCCGGCGGAATGCCCGGCGGCGCCATGAGGCCGCGGAACTGCTTCAGCGTGCGGAACTTGTAGCCGAGCGAGGCAAAGGTCGGCAGTCCGGGATAGAGGTCCGAGGGATAAAGGCTCGCCAGCGGCCGCAGCCGGCCGGACTTGACATGCTGGTCGGTTTCCGAGGGCTGCTCGAGCACGAAATGGACGTGCCCGCCGAGCAGGGCCACGACGGCCTCCGCGCTGGAGCGGAAAGGCGTATACGAAAACTCCACGCCCATTTCGCGCGCCAGGTCACGGCCGGCAATCGAAGGCGGCGCACCGAAACCGCCACCGCCCTGCAGCACCGCACGCGGCTTCTGCCGGGCGGCGGAAATCATGTCCTTCATGTTTTTCCATGGCAAGCCGGCATGAACATAAAGAACCATCGGCTCGACCACGGCGATGGCAACCGGCGTGAAACTCTTCACTGTGACATCGGATTTCGCATTCAGCGGCCCGACGATCATCTGCGGCGTGAAGCCGATCAGCACGTTCGGGTTGCCACGGCTTTGCACCGCGACATGGCGGCGCGCGCGGTCGCCTCCGGCGCCGGTCATGTTTTCAATCGATATCCGGGAAGTAACGATCTTGTTCTTTTCCCAGGCGTTCGCGACCTGGCGCAGGAACATGTCGATGCCCGAACCGGGCCCCGCATGGGTCGCCAGCACCACCCGGTCGCCCGGACTCCATTCCGCGGCATGGCCGGGAATCGCCACGAACAGGGACGCCGCCAGAATCATCAGGCAACGCCGCGACAAAACGACCAGCAAACGATGTTGCATGGGCTCCTCCTTTTTGTCGTGCCAGAACACGGATTGTGTTCATGAAGATGCACGGCAGGGTCTGCGCCCTGTCCCGCACAGCTTTTCGGGCACTTTAATCAGCACACCATCATAGAACAAATGCTTTTTATTTATTAGAATGATCGATGCCATCTATAGACAGGCACTCCAAGCGCATGGAACTGCGGCACCTGCACTATTTCCTGAAAATTGCGGAAACACTGAGCTTCACCCAGGCGGCGGCGGCGTTGCGCGTCACCCAGCCGACGCTGTCCCACCAGATCAAGCAGCTGGAGCAGGAAATCGGCACACCGCTGTTTGACCGGGTCGGCCGCTCGATCCAGATCACCGAGGCAGGACGGATATTCCGCGGTCATGCACAGCGCGCATTGCACGAACTGGAATCCGGCCTGGCCTCCGTCAACGAGCTCGAGGGTCTGATACACGGGCATCTGCGCATCGGCGTCTTCCGCTCCTTCGGCAATTCCCTGCTTCCCGCAGTGCTGGCGGATTTCCACCGTGCGCACCCCGGGGTCCGCCTGTCGATGCAGCAAATGTCGCTGGCCGACATGGAAAATGCCCTGGGCAGCGGTGACATCGATTTCGCGATCACCACCTATCTGCCGGCGACCTCGGAGAAGCTGGTATCGGAAGAACTGTTTACCGAGCCGCTGGTGCTGGCCGTCGGACCCGAGCACGAGCTTTACGGTCGCGCATCAGTCCGCCTGGAGGCGCTCGAGAACATGCCCCTGATCCTGCGGCCGGCCGGCACGCCGTCGCGACAGCTTATCGAAAACTGCTTCGCGGCGCGGGGCGTGGCGCCCCGGGTGGTCATGGAGATGAGCAGCGGCGATGCAACCCTGGCCACGATACGCTGCAGCCGGCTCGCGACGATCTGTGCCGGGCGCGCGCTTGCCGGCGCGCCGGGACTGGCAACGATACGGATCCAGGCACCGGAACTGCGGCGCTCGGGAGCCATACTCTGGCACGTCGACCGTCACCGTCCGACGGCTGCCGTAATCCTCGCCGAAATGGCGAAACGCGCATACGCACAGATTCGACCCGATGACTGCGATTGAGTAACGGCTCCTGTCATCGGGCGTTGATGTGATAACTTCCGGCATCGCCACACGCTTGCCTCGCCCAAAGCCATGTCCGACTGCCAGCCCGCCATACTCCAGCCCATTCCCGCGCTCGCCCGTTACGCCAGCTACACGCTGCTCCCCGACAGCGATCCGCGTGCCGCCTTGCGCAGGCTGCGTGGCGTCACCGACGGTGAACGCACGTTCGCCGGCATCGGACAGTCGCTGGTCTCGGCGCTGGGCCGCGAGATCCCGGAGCTGCGCGCTTTCCCAGAGTTCAGCGGGCGCGGCATCGATGTGCCGTCGACGCCGGCCGCGCTGCTGCTGTGGCTGCGCGGAGAAGACCGCGGCGAACTCGTCAACCGCCACCGCGGGCTCGACGGCCTGCTGTCCGGCGCCTTCCGCTGCACCCAGGTCATCGACGCCTTCACCTACGACGGCCGCGCCCGACGCGACCTGACGGGCTACGAGGACGGCACCGAGAATCCCAGGGGCCGCAAGGCCGTGGCCACGGCGGTCAGCCGGCGCAAGGGCATCGCCGGATCGAGCTTCCTCGCGATCCAGCAGTGGGAGCACGACCTGCACCGCTTCGAGGCAATGCCGCGCCGCGAGCAGGACCACTGCTTCGGCCGCCGCCGCAGCGACAACGAGGAACTCGACCATGCACCGGCCTCAGCCCACGTGAAGCGCACGGCGCAGGAGAGCTTCGATCCCGAAGCCTTCGTGCTGCGCCGCTCGATGCCCTGGGCCGAAGGCGAACGCTGCGGCCTGGTGTTCACCGCCTTCGGTGCGAGTTTCGACGCATTCGAGGCACTGCTGCGGCGCATGGTCGGCGAGGAGGACGGCATCACCGATGCACTGTTCCGCTTCACCCGGCCGCTGAGCGGCGCCTATTTCTGGTGTCCTCCGCTGAAGGGCGGAAAACTCGACCTCTCGGCACTGGGTCTCTGAGCCGGAACGCCGCGTCCCGTTGCGGCGGCACCCGGCTTATACTGGCAGCGTCGACCGGCGACAGCCGGCGCATTTCCAACCGCGGGACGGGGCACGCAGATGTTCGAACGCTGGATCGATATCGTCGCCATGTGCACCGGCCTGCCGATGTCCGCACCCGCCTGCCGGCCGTTCTGGGAAAACGTGATGTATGCCAGTGCGGCGCTCGGCCTGCTGCTTGCCGGCTGGGCCATCTGGAAATTCATCGATTACCGCCTGAAATACGCCGCCGCGCTGCGCGCCCAGGCGGAGCGCGAACGGGTCGCCGACCCGGAGACCATGAAGCAGCACACCTGGGTCGAGCCCGCGGACATCGCGGCCGACGTCACCGACCCGCATCTCGCCCAGAAAATCCGCGACGAACTCGAGCAGCGCCGCCGCCAGAACCTGCGGGGTTGACCCTGCCGCTCAGCGGAAATTCGCGGCCTGCCGGGCGGCACCGGTGAGCCGCAGGATGTGCATGCCCAGGCCGTGGCGATCGACGATGTAGATATAACCGCGGTCGTCGACCTCGACATTGTTGGTCGTGACCGCCCTGCCGCCGCCATCCGGCACGTAATAGGCGATCTCTCGCGGCCGGTACGGATCGCGGATGTCGACCGCGCGCACGCCGGCGTTGAAATGCGCGATGAACAGGATGCGGCGGTAGTAAATGTCGCTGAAACTCTCGTGGGAGGCGTGTGCGCCGATGCGCCCGGGCCGCGCGCAGAAATTGCCGGGCTTCGGATCGAAGGCCCAGGTCGAGGCGACCTTCGGCCTCGCCTCGTCGGTGACATCGATCATCCACAGCTTTTGCTGCGCACCGCCGCAGCCCTCCGCCAGTGCCTCGTTGGTCACGGCGACGAAATCACGCTTCGCCGTGCGGCCGTCTGCCCCCCTCACCGTCATCCCGAGGACCGGGAAGGCGGTGTGCGCGCCGTAGTCCGGATCCAGGTCAAAACGGCCGACCTGGGGTGCCAGCAGATTGGCCCGGGTCGGCGCCTTTTCCCCGTTCAGCAGCCGTTCGCGATCAACGATCTGCAGGATGCCGCCGCTCGAGGTACCGTGGCCGAAATAGACGCGATTGCCGGCACGCCCGGTGGAAATCGGGCCGTGCAAGCCCGTCGGCACGCGGCCCGTGGCACCCGGCTCCTGCCCCGGCAGGCCGTAGTCGCGGAGGTGCCGGGGCCGTGCCGGGTCCGAGAGGTCGAAGACCTGGGTCATGCGCGAGGTGCGCCAGCCCGCCACACCCGAAACGAGGTAGGCAATGCCGCTGTCGCATTCCCACCAGCTCTTGTGGGTGCCGCGCAGCCCGTCGCTGACCACGGCAACGCGCTGCGGCGGCCCCGGCAGCGTGACATCCCACACTTCATGCGCGGAATGGCCATGGGAACGCAGCAGGTAGACCCGGTCTCGCGCCGCCCGCGGCAGGTCGCGACCGCTGCAGACGCGCACCATCTGCGCCTCGCCGCCGGGGGGCCCGGGGATGTGGTGCAGCGTCGCCGGCTTCGCGGGATCGCTGACATCGACGAGCAGCGTGCCGTTGTCCTCGTGCCTGCCGGTCACGGTGTTTGTCGCGCCGCCGGCGTGCAGTCCGACGTAAGCGATCCAGCGGCCGTTCTGCTCGTGGATCACCGGCTGGTAGGCCCCGCGGCCCTGCAGGTCGTGAAAACCCGCGAGCGCCATGTCGCGCGACTCGGCGGCATGCGGTTCCGCCCCCGGCAGTACCAGCATCACCGCCACGAACACGGACAGCAGCCGCATCAGTCCTCCGCGACCTGCTTCCAGTAGCTGTCCTTGCTCGCGATCAGGCCGTCACGCAGGGTGTAGATGTCGCAGCCGCGCAGGTCGACCGCGGCACCGTCGGCACGGCGCGTGGCGGTCATGCGGAAGGTGCCGACAACGAATTCACCGGCCGCAAACACCTGCGCCTCGGAAAAGCGCACGCCGGAAAGTTCACTCTCGCGCTCCGCCAGCGCGCCACGCAGCGACTCGCGGCCCTCGACGATGCGGCCATGCGGCGCCTCGGGGCCGCGCGCCATGATCCAGCGGAAATCCGGCGTGACGCAGGCCGCAATGGCCTCGACATCGCCGGCATTGAAAGCCTTGCCGAAGCGCCGGAACAGCGCCTGCAATTCAGGGGACAGGGTGCTCATGCGGCGGTCGCGGCCAGCCCGGCGCGCAGCGTATCGGGCAGCGGCACGGATTTCTGCTGCTGCAGGTCGTACCAGACCAGCGTCGCATATCCCTCGGCGCAGGGTTCGCCCGCTTCGACATGGCGCAAGCGGTAGTGGGTCTGCACGCTGCTGCGGCCAATGCGTCCGGCATGCAGCGCGACCTCGACGCTCGCCGGGTAAGCGAGCGGCCTGAGGTAATGGCAGGCGGCGTTGAGCAGCACGATCACCGGATGCGGCGGCACCGTCGGGATGCCGAGGCCGGACACCCACCGCATGCGCGTCTCTTCCATGAAGCGGAAAAAGCCGGTGTTGTTGACATGCCCCTCGGCGTCGAGGTCGCCCCAGCGCACCGGGATCACCGTGGTGAACACCGGTGCGCCGAGGGGAGTGTCATCCTGAACAATTCTGATCATTCGTTACACCGATTGTCACTGTTGCCGGCAGGCCATCACAAACGCCGTCATTCCGGTGCACCCCAAAGGAAGTTCCCTTGGGGGGGCAAAACCGGAATCCAGGAAATTGCCTTTGCTGTCGCCTGGATTCCGGGTCGCGCCTTGCGCGCCCGGAATGACGACACCGGGAGGTGACCGCTTTCGGGCAGCCACCCCGTCACACACCATCAAACCACGTTGCGCTTGTGCAGGTCGGCGATCTCGCCGTCGCGGTAGCCCAGCTCGCGCAGGATCTCGTCGGTGTGCTGGCCGCAGTCGGGCGTCGCGCTGCGGATCTCGTGCGGCGTGCGCGACAGGCGGAACGGCTGGTTGATCACGGCAACGTCGCCGACGCCGGGAATGTGCAGCGGCGCCGCCATCTTGTTGTACTGCACCTGCGGATCGGCAAAGACCTCGTCCATCTTGTAGATCGGCCCGCCGGCGACGCCGCATTCCTCGAAGCGCGCGGTCCAGTAGGCCTTGTCCTTCTGGATCATCAGCGCCTGCAGTTCCTTGTTCAGCGCGGCGCGGTTCTTCGAGCGCGCGGAACGGTCCTTGTACTCGGGCTTTTCGTTCAGTCCGTCGGCGCCGAGCGCCTTGCACAGCCGGGCGAACATTTCGTTGTCGCCGGCGGCGATGTTCATGTAGCCGTCGCTGGTCTGGAACACGCCGGTCGGGATCGAGGTCGGATGGTCGTTGCCGGCCTGTTCCGGGACCTCATGCTCGACGGTCCAGCGCGCGGCCTGGAAGTCGAGCAGCGCGATCATCGCGTTGAGCAGCGACACCTCGACCCACTGGCCTTCGCCCGATTCCTCGCGCTCGAGCAGCGCGGTCATGATGCCCAGCGCGCAATAGAGGCCGGCCGCCGAATCCGACACCGCGCAGCCGGCGCGCATCGGGCCGCGGCCCGGCTCGCCGGTGATCGCCATCAGCCCGCCCATGCCCTGGGTCACCTGGTCGAAACCCGGGCGCTTGGCATAGGGGCCGCTCTGGCCGAAGCCCGAAATGCTGGCGAGGATGATCTTCTTGTTGACCTTCTTCAGCGAGTCGTAGTCGATGCCGAGCCGGTTCTTGACGTCGGGGCGGTAGTTCTCGGCGACGACATCGGATTTTTCGACCAGCTTCATGAAAATCTTCAGGCCGTCGGGATCCTTCAGGTTCAGCGTGAAGCCGCGCTTGTTGCGGTGCAGGTTCTGGAAGTCGGCGCCGGTGCGCTTGCCGCCCCAGCCGTCGGACAGGTTGAGTCCCGGGGGCGTCTCGATCTTGATCACGTCGGCGCCCCAGTCGGCGAGCTGGCGCACGGCCGTCGGGCCGGAGCGCACGCGGGTCAGGTCGATCACACGGAAGCGCGACAGCGGGCCGCGGCGTTGGGTTTTTGCAGTCATGGTCAGGTCTCTCTCGAAATCAACAACAGAACTTCGCTAAGCAATTCATTGAATTGGGTTTTTTCTTGCAGCCCCGGAACCGGGGCCGCTGGCCGCAAGCCATCGCGCAGCCGGGATACCCCGGAGTTTCGCACAAAATGCTCCGCCTTTCCCCCTGTCCGGGATGGCGTGATATAAGAATCTCGCGATGAATGCCCTTGTCCACGTCATGCCGGTCGATCTCGAGCGCCAGCGTGCGGTCTGCGCGGCGCTGCGCGCCTTCATGCCGGCGCGGAACGTGCTCTTCGAGCGCGAGGACGTGACACCCTACGAGTGCGACGGCCTGTCGGCCTACCGCCAGCCGCCGATGGTGGTGGCACTGCCCGAAAACGAATCCCAGGTCTGCGAGATACTCGAAACCTGCCACGCGATGCGCGTGCCGGTGGTGGCCCGCGGCGCCGGCACCGGACTCTCCGGCGGCGCCCTGCCGCTGGGCAACGGCGTGCTGCTGTCGCTGGCAAAACTGAAGAACATCCTCGCCATTGACGCGCCGGCGCGCACCGCCCGTGTCCAGCCCGGGGTGCGCAACCTGGCGATATCAGAGGCGGCAGCGCCGCACGGACTGTATTACGCGCCGGATCCATCAAGCCAGATCGCCTGCTCCATCGGCGGCAACGTCGCCGAGAATTCGGGCGGCGTGCACTGCCTGAAATACGGACTGACCGTGCACAACATCCTCAAGCTGCGCGTGGCCACCATCGAGGGCGAAATCGTCGAGCTCGGCGGCGGCGGTCTCGACGCCGCGGGCTATGACCTGATGGCGCTGCTGACCGGCTCCGAGGGCCTGCTCGGCGTGGTCACCGAAATCACCGTGAAGCTGCTGCCGCGGCCGGAGTGCGCGCAGGTGGTGCTCGCCGCCTTCGACGATGTCGGCGCCGCCGGCGAAGCCGTCGCCAATGTCATCGCCGCCGGCATCATCCCGGCCGGCATGGAAATGATGGACCAGCCCGCGACGCTGGCGGTGGAGCCCTTCGTCAACGCCGGCTATCCAACGGATGCCGCCGGCATCCTGCTCTGCGAATCCGACGGCACCCGCGAGGAGGTCGCCGACGAGATCGCGCGCATCGAGAAAATCATGCAGGACAGCGGCGCGCACCTGGTGCGGGTGTCGCGCGACGAGGCCGAGCGGCTGAAATTCTGGGCGGGCCGCAAGGCCGCCTTCCCCGCAGTGGGCCGGCTGTCTCCGGACTATTACTGCATGGACGGCACGATCCCCCGCCGCAGGCTGGCCGAGGTGCTGCGCGGCATCGCGGCGATGGAAAAGAACTACGGGCTGCGCTGCGCCAACGTGTTTCATGCCGGAGACGGCAACCTGCACCCGCTGATCCTCTACGACGCCAACGACCCCGGCCAGCTGCAGCGCGCGGAACTGTTCGGCGCGGAAATCCTGAAACTCTGCATCGACGTCGGCGGCACCATCACCGGCGAGCATGGGGTGGGCGTCGAGAAAATCGACTCGATGTGCGTGCAGTTCGGCGCCGCAGAACTGGAGGCCCTCCACGCGCTGAAACGGGCCTTTGACGAACACGAGCTGCTCAACCCCGGCAAGGCCGTGCCCACGCTGCACCGCTGCGCCGAATTCGGGCGCATGCACGTGCACTCGGGGGCGGAGAAGTTTCCGGAACTGCCGAGATTCTGAATAACCGATAACCCGCCACAGAGGATCCCGATACCCCCTTGAGGGGTGCACAGAGCACACAGCGAACAGCATCGGCAATTCCACAGTTCCGGATGCCGCCGCGTTGCCTGCACCATGCCCTTATCCAATGGATACCCTGATCCAGCACTTTGCCGACACCATCCGCGCCGCCACCGAGAAGCGGCGGCCGCTGCGCATCCGCGGCGGCGGCAGCAAGGATTTTTACGGCAATGCGGCGGCCGGCGAGGACTTCGACGTCACCGGCCATCGCGGCATCATCGATTACGAGCCGACGGAACTGGTGATCACCGCGCGCGCCGGCACGCCGCTGGCGGAAATCGAGGCCGCCATGCGCGGCCACGGCCAGATGCTCGGTTTCGAACCGCCGCATTTCGGCGGCAGCGCGACGCTGGGCGGCTGCATCGCCGCCGGGCTGTCGGGTCCGCGCCGTGCCGCAGCCGGCGCCGCGCGCGATTTCGTGCTCGGCCTGCGGATGCTCGACGGCCGCGGCACCGACCTGCGCTTCGGCGGACAGGTCATGAAGAATGTCGCCGGCTACGACGTTTCGCGCCTGATGACCGGCTCGCTGGGCACGCTGGGCGTGATCCTCGAAGTGTCGCTGAAGGCCCTGCCGCTGCCCCAGGCCGAACTGACGCTGTCCTGCGAGCTGCCGCGCAGCGAAGCCGTGGAGCTGATGAACGCCTGGGCCGGCCAGCCGCTGCCGGTCACGGCGACCTGCCATGTCGAGAAGCGCCTGTATGTGCGGCTGTCCGGCGCGGAGTCCGCGGTCAGGGCGGCGGCGAAAAAAATCGGTGGCGAGGAAGTTCCGAACGCAGCTGAATTCTGGAGCGGCGTGCGCGACCACCGCGACCTTTTTTTCTCCGGCGATGGCCCGGTATGGCGGCTGTCGCTGGCCTCGACCGCGCCGGAACTCGGGCTCGCCGGACACCAGATGGTCGAATGGGGCGGCGCGCTGCGCTGGCTGAAGACCGATGCGGATGCCGGCAGCGTGCGCAAGGTCGCGCGCGAAGCCGGCGGCCACGCCACGCTGTTCCGCCGCGGCGGGCAGACCGCCGGCGCCTTCCATCCGCTGCCCGAGCCGCTGATGCGCCTGCACCGCCGCGTCAAGCAGGCGATGGACCCGGCGGGGGTATTCAATCCGGGGCGGCTGTATCCGGACTTCTGAAAGAAAATCAATTAACAGGATGAACAGGATTTTCAGGATAAGGCCTCTGTACCGCGACTCGAAGGTTTTTATCCTGCATATCC
This sequence comes from Burkholderiales bacterium, assembly GCA_019634975.1. Taxonomy (GTDB): domain Bacteria; phylum Pseudomonadota; class Gammaproteobacteria; order Burkholderiales; family SG8-41. Next base: position 403,625 of record JAHCAI010000001.1, on the reverse strand, counting down.
TGTCCATCCTGTAAATTCTTTTCAGGCCCTCTCATGCAAACCAATCTCGCCGATTTCATCCGTGACACGCCGCAGGGCCGCGAGGCGGAGGCCATCCTGCGCAAGTGCGTGCATTGCGGTTTCTGCACGGCAACCTGTCCGACCTACCAGTTGCTGGGGGATGAACTCGACGGGCCGCGCGGCCGCATTTACCTGATGAAGCAGGTGCTCGAAGGCGAAGCCGCGACGGAAAAAACCCGCCTGCACCTCGACCGCTGCCTGACCTGCCGCGCCTGCGAAACCACCTGCCCCTCGGGCGTGCAGTACGGCCGCCTGCTCGACATTGGCCGCGCCGTGGTGGCGAAGCAGGTGCCGCGTGCCGGACTCGACAAGCTGCGCCGCGACACGCTCGCATCGGTGCTGCCGCGTCCTGCACTGTTCAATCCGCTGCTGGGCCTCGGCCGCATTGCGCGCAACCTGCTGCCGAAGGTGCTCGACGACGTGGTGCCGGAGACACCCTCACGCGCGCGTCCCTGGCCCTTGGGCGGCCACGCGCGGCGCATGCTGTTGCTCGACGGCTGCGTGCAACCGGCACTGTCGCCGGCCACCAACGCCGCCGCCGCGCGCGTGCTCGACCGCCTCGGCATCTCCCTCGTGCGTGCGCCCGGTGCCGGCTGCTGCGGCGCGGTTGCGTTTCACCTCGATGCGCAGGACAAGGCGCTGGATGCGATGCGCCACAACATCGATATCTGGTGGCCGCATGTCGAACAGGGCGCCGAGGCATTGCTGTTCACCGCCAGCGGCTGCGGCGTGATGATCAGCGACTACGGCCACCTGCTCGCCCACGATCCCGCCTATGCCGAACGCGCCAAGCGCATCGCCGCTCTGGCCTGTGACCTCGGCATGATCATTGAGAAAGAAAAAAGTCAATTAAAACAAATACTTATAAGTAATCCCCCGCGGGGGAAATTCGTTTTCCATCCGCCCTGCTCGCTGCAGCACGGCCTCAAGCTGAAAGGGCGCGTCGAAACCCTGCTGGGAGAACTCGGCTTCGAACTCGCTCCGGTCGCCGACAGCCATCTGTGCTGCGGCTCGGCCGGCACCTACTCGATCCTGCAGCCCGAGATCTCGGTCCAGCTGCAGCGGAACAAGATCGCCGCGCTGACCGCCTCCGCGCCCGCGCAAATCCTCACCGCCAACATCGGCTGCCAGACCCACCTGCAATCCGCGACGCGGCTGCCGGTGCGGCACTGGATCGAGGCGGTGGATGATCTGCTGTCGGAAGTGCATTAGAACCGCAATCCTCCGCACAGCCCCCTCACCCTGTCCTCTAACGTCAAGCGGCACCGAGGTCCCCGCATGCGGGGACACGGGAACACTTGAAACGAAGTAGAGGGCGACGCATGGCGTCGGACGACGGGGAAGCACTGTCAATCCATCAGCACGGGGAGCTTGTACTTTTTCCCGAACAGGCGTACCTTGCGCAGCAGCCTGTGGAGTCGGCGCGGCACGGAAGGCATTGAAGTACTTGTACTTTTCGTGACACCGGCGTACCCTCCGCAGCCAGTTCACCTGCACAGGAGCACGCCATGGCCGCAGTCGCATCGGTTACCGCATACGATCTTGCCGTCACCGCACCGGCCGCGAGGCGCGCACGCGGCACGCCGCCGCCACGGCGCATCAACGGCGTTCCGGTCTACGAGCAGGAGTTCTGGACCAGCAAGCAGCGCCAGGCCAATCCGCTGCACGAAATTTCGTACCGCGGCTGCTTCAAGCCGCAATTGCCCGGCTATTTCATCGACCGCCTGAGCAAGCCCGGCGACGTCATCTACGATCCCTTCAGCGGCCGCGGCACCACCGCGGTGGAGGCGGCGCTGATGGGCCGCAACGTCATCGCCAATGACGTCAATCCGCTGTCGGCGATCCTGACGCGGCCGCGCCTGGAAGCGCCGCTGATCGCCACCATCGACGTGCGGCTGCGCGCGATCCGCATGAACGCGAAAGTCGCCAACGACATCGACCTGTCGATGTTCTACCACCCGGATACCGAGCGCGAACTGCTCAATCTGCGCGCCTGGCTCGCCGAGCGCCGCGCCAGCGGCAAGGAAGATGCCGCCGACCGCTGGATACGCATGGTCGCCACCAATCGCCTGACCGGGCACTCGCCGGGATTCTTTTCCGCCTACACGCTGCCTCCCAACCAGGCGGTATCGCCCGAAAGCCAGATCAAGATCAACGAAAAGACCGGAAAGTCGCCGGAATACCGCGATGTGCGCGCGCTGATCCTGCGCAAATCGATGCAGCTGCAGAGCGACATCAATGCGGCGGCACGCTGGCGCCTGCAGCAGGCCGCGGCCCGCGCGCAGTTCCTCGAAGGACCGGCCGGCGAGACGCCCGGCATCGCGGACAACAGCGTGCAGCTGACAGTGACTTCGCCGCCCTTCCTCAATGTCGTGCAGTACGCGAAGGACAACTGGCTGCGCTGCTGGTTCAACAGCCTCGATGCCGGGGAGATCGGCGCCGGCATCACCATGGCCTCCAGCGTCAACGAATGGGCGGAAGTGATGCAGGCCGTGCTGCAGGAACTCTACCGGGTGACGCGCCCGAAGGGATGGGTCGCCTTCGAGGTCGGCGAAGTGCAGCGCGGCTCGATCAATCTCGACGAGGCGGTGCTGCCGCTGGGCGAGGCCGCGGGTTTTCGCTGCGAGGCCATCCTGATCAACACCCAGAAGTTCACCAAGACCTCCAACATCTGGGGCATCGGCAACAATGCCCTGGGCACCAACAGCAACCGCATCGTGATGCTGCAGAAGCCTGCGTAAACCGGAACCCGCCTGCCGCGTTGTTTATCCGGCAAACCCCACTTCAGGCAAAACGCATGCTCCGTTTTCCGCTTCGCCTCACTGTACTGATTGCATGCCTGCTGCTGAGCGCAGTCGCCTCAGCCCAGCAGGGCCGCGGCTGCGTCAACGACCGCTACGGGAATCCGCAATGCCCGCCGCCCGGCGGCCGCTGCCTGGCCGACATCAACGGCGAGATCCGCTGCTCGCCGCCCGGCGGCGGCATCCAGCTCGACCGCTACCGCATGGCGGTGTGCGGGCCCGGCCAGTGCATGGCGGACCGCAACGGCGACATCGTCTGTTCGTCGACCCGGCGCGGTTCGGCGGCAACCAACATCAACGGCGACGTGGTCTGCACCGGCGGCTGCGTGGCAGCGACGGCCAAGGCCTGCTCGGTTCCGGTGAAATGAACAACGGCGGGCACCGGCCCGCCGTTGTTGCGCCAAAAAACCTCCGTCAGGGAGCGGTCAGTCGACGACGATCTTCGCCGCCTTGACCACTTTCGTGTACTTGGCAATCTCGGACTTGATCAGCGCGGCGAAAGCCTCGGGCTTGCCGCCGGCGGGCTCCAGGCCCTGCTTCGCCAGTGCCTCGGTCATGCCCGGCAGCGCCAGCGCCTTCAGGATGTCCTGGTTCAGCTTGCGGATGACCGGTGCCGGGGTTTTCGCCGGCGCCAGCACGCCCTGCCAGTTCGACACGTCGAAGCCCTTGACGCCGGATTCCGCGATCGTCGGCACATCGGGGGCCGCGGCGGCGCGCTTGGCCGTGGTCACGCCCAGCGCGCGCAGCTTGCCGGTCTTCACATGCGGCAGCACCGGCGGCATGGTGCTGAACACCAGTTGCACGCGGCCGGCCACCAGGTCGACCATCGCCGGGCCGGTGCCCTTGTACGGCACGTGCACCATGTCGGTGGAAGTCGCGTACTTGAACAGCTCGCCGGCCATGTGCAGCGAGGATCCGGTGCCGGCCGAGGCGTAATTGAGCTTGCCCGGGCTCGCCTTCGCTAGGCTGATCAGCTCCTGCACCGACTTCGCCGGCACCGAGGGGTTCACCGCGAGCATGAACGAGGACACCGCGACCAGCGACGCCGGCGCGAAATCGCGCACGGGATCGTAGGGCAGATCGGCCTTCAGTGCGGGATTCTGCGCGAGATTGCCGACGCTGCCGAGGAACAGCGTGTAACCGTCGGGATTGGCCTGCGCGGCAATGGTCGCGCCCAGCGCACCGCCGGCGCCGCCGCGGTTGTCGACGACCACCTGCTGCGCCACCACTTCGGTCAGGCGCTGGCCCAGCGTGCGGGCAAGAATGTCATTGCCGCCGCCCGGCGGGAAAGGCACGACCAGCCGCAGGGGCTTGTCGGGATAATTTGTCGCCACGCCCTGCGCATGGGCAAGAGGCGCGCACAGCGCAGCCAGCACGGCGGCGCCGATCAGGGATTTGTGCACGGGATGGTCTCCTGGTGTTCGTGAAACGGCACTCGAAAAAGGCACCGCTGCGCCCGATTGTAGGTTTGCGGCCATTGCCGGGGCAAGCCCGATCATTCCGGCGCGATCAAACGCAGGAGCCTTCAGAGCTCGAAAGCCATCAGGTCTTCGCCCCACACCACGCGCGCGGGGCAGGCCGCGCGGATCTCCGCGAGCAGCTTTTCCGGGCGTCCGCCGCCGTCTATCCACGGGCCGTGATGCGTGGTGACCATCGTCTTCACCTGCGCATCGCGCGCCAGCGCTGCAGCAAAGCGCGGACCGGCAAGGCCGCCCGGATGATCGGCCTCGAAGGCAAACGCGTTGAGGTAATGCACCAGAAGATCGGCTCCGCGCGCAAGCTCCACCAGCTGCGGCGGCGCGCCGCCGGGCAGCGCAAGGTTGACGTCGCTGGTATAGACGAAGGACCTGCCGCCGCACTCGATCCGGTAGGCAAAGCTGTCAAGGAAGGGCTGGTAATGCGGCACCTCGCAGCGCAGGATGCGCCAGCCCGGAAATTCGACGACACCCGGACCGGCAAGCTCGGTGACACGGGTGTCCGGCCAGGGGCGCGGCGGCGTGCCGCCGCGCTCGCGATACGCGCCGACACTCAGCGGATGCCGGGTGCGCGACTCCAGGTCGCGGCTGAAGGCGCCCTGCGGACCGAACACGCGGTCAATGAACTCCTGGGTGCCGGGCGGGCCGTGGATGCGCAGCGGCGGCGTGGCATCACCGCTGGCATCCCAGCGGTGATGGAACAGCCGGATCAGGTCGGCGCAGTGATCGAAATGCAGATGGCTGAGGAAGACATGGCTCACGTCGAGCGCGCGCTTGCCCGCCTCCATCAGCCGCTGGAAGGCACCCGGCCCGTGGTCGACCAGGATCACGTCGCCCCCTGCCTCCACCAGGTAACTCGACGATGCGCGCTTCAGCGCCGGCAACGGACTGCCGGTGCCGAGCAGGGTGATTTTCAAGGGCAGCGCCGCCTAGTAGACCATTCCCGCCGCGGCCTCGCGCGGCAGATCCTTTTCCGCCTCGCCCAGCTGCTCGTAGAAGGACTCGATATAGCACTTGAAGGTGCTGTCATGGCGCTGCATCTCGATTTCGCCGAAATCCACCTGCGGCCGCGGCTGCAGGTCGAAATGGTTGAACTCGTCACGGCCGCGAATGAGGCTCGCCGGCATGCGGCGTTTGCCGATGTAGCGGGTGCGGGTCGGGATATAGCTCAGCGCGAGGCCGACGCGGCGCTCATCGGAGCGGTTCGGCCCGGACTGGTGCACGACGCAGGTATGGTGCAGCGAGAACTGCCCCGGCTTCAGGATCGCGCGGTCGACCTGCGACTGGTCAAACCACTCGACAATGATCTGGCCGGCGGTGTTGACGCTGTTCTTGATCAGGCCGCTCTTCTGCAGCAGCTGGCCGCGGATGTGGCTGCCCACCGCGAACTCCACCGCCCCGGTTTCCTCGTTCGCATTGCACAGCGCAACCCAGGCCGTCACGTGATCGAAGGGCCGCAGCCCGAAATAGGTCGAATCCTGGTGCCAGGCGGCGATGCCCTCGCTCTTCGGCTCCTTGATGAAAAAGCGGCTGGTGTAGAGCAGGATGTCCGGCCCGAGCAGATCCTCCACGGCATCGACGATCGCCGGCGTGCGCGCGAGCTCGTCAACCCATTTGCACATGAAATGCAGGTTGCCGCGGAACTTCTTGTCGATCGCCATCAGCGAGCCGCCGAGGTGCTCCTCGGTCCGGCGAAGCTCATCGCGATAGCGCGCGACCTCCTCCATCGACAGGGCATCAAGCGGATACAGATAACCGTCGGCCCGGTAGCTCCTGACCTGTTCGGCAGTCAATTTCCTGGACATTCCCATCTCCTCCATGAGGTCGGCGTCATCGCCATCCGGCGCCGGCAACCGGCCGCATCACCATGCGGTCTCCCTTCCGGGCGCATCCCTGCTGCGTGATAGTATAGCTGTGAAAAAATTTTCCGCGCACCACACTCCACATGATGTCGTGCTTGCATCGCCGGCATCGCAAAACTCCGGAGAACCGTGATGGCCATCAATTACGAAAAACTGCTCAATTTCGACATTCCACAAGTTGAACAGAAGCTGACGAAACGCGACACCATGCTCTATGCGCTGGGGGTCGGCCTCGGCAGCGACCCCGTCGACCTCAAGCAGCTGCAGTTCGTCTACGAGGAAAACCTGAAAGCCCTGCCGACCATGGCGATCATCCTCGGCTACCCCGGGCCCTGGCATGCCGCGGCCGACACCGGCATCACGCGCAGCCACGTGGTGCACGGCGAGCAGGGTTTCGTGATCCACAAGCCGCTGCCGGTCGAAGGCACCATCATCGGCAAGACGCGGGTCACCGCGGTGCTCGACAAGGGCAAGGACAAGGGCGCGCTGGTGCTCACCGCCTGCGAGGTGCGCGACAAGGCCACCGACGAGCTGGTCTGCTCGCTGACCTCGACCACCTTCTGCCGAGCTGACGGCGGCTTCGGCGGCCCCTCGGGCCCGGTCAAGGCGCCGCACCCCATACCCGAGACACCGGCGCAGCAGGTCTGCGACCTGCCGACGCTGCCGCAGGCGGCGCTGATCTACCGGCTCTCCGGCGACTACAACCCGCTGCATGCCGACCCCGCCTACGCCGCGAAGGCCGGCTTCAAGATGCCCATTCTGCACGGCCGCGCGACCTTCAGCGTCGTCGGCCACGCGCTGGTGAAAACGGTCTGCGACTACGACCCGCTGCGCCTGAAAAGCATGGAAGGCCGTTTCTCCTCGCCGGTCTATCCCGGCGAAACCATCCGTACGGAAATCTGGCAGGACGGCAACATCGTCACCTTCCGCGCCACGGTACCGGCACGCGGCGTCACCGTACTCAACAACGGCCGCGCGGAAATTATTTGATAGAAACAAATACCCCGATTCAAATTCAAAAACCAGCCACAGAGGTCACAGAGAGCACAGAGAACCGCAAAAACAACCCCGGCAAGGCGCGCTTGACCATATGGGGTTTTTCTCTGTGAGCTCTGTGAGCTCTGTGTCCTCTGTGTCCTCTGTGGCTAAAAGCTTGTACGTTCTTCAAGGAGTATGCACATGGCAGACAGGATGATGGAAGGCAAAGTGGTGGTAGTAACCGGCGCGGGCCGCGGCATCGGTGCGGCGATCGCGAAAATGGCGGCCGCCGAAGGCGCGAAGGTCGTCGTCAACGACATCGGCGTCGCACTCGACGGCGCCGGCGGCGACCAGACCCCGGCGCAGGAAGTGGTCAACGAGATCAAGAAGGCCGGCGGCGAAGCCGCGGCGAGTTACGACAGCGTCGCCGAATTTTCCAGCGCCGCCAAGATCATCCAGTGCGCGATGGACAATTTCGGCCGCATCGACGGCGTGGTCAACAACGCCGGCATCCTGCGCGACGTGATTTTCCACAAGATGAGCGAAAGCGACTGGGATTCGGTGGTCAACGTGATGCTGAAGGGCGCCTTCAACTGCGCGCGCCATGCCGCCGACCATTTCCGCAAGCAGGAATCCGGCGCCTTCGTGCACATGACCTCCACTTCAGGCCTGATCGGCGGCATGGGCCAGGTCAACTACGGCGCAGCCAAGCTCGGCATGGTGGCGATGTCGAAGGCGATCGCGGTCGACATGTCGCGCTTCAACGTGCGTTCGAACTGCATCGCGCCGGTGGCCTGGACGCGGATGACCGCGTCGATCCCGGCAAAGGACCCTGCGACCGCAGCGCGCATCGAGCAGCGCAAGCAGGTGACCCCCGAGCACAACGCCCCGCTCGCGGTATTCCTGCTGAGCGACGCCGCCAAGGGCGTCAATGCCCAGGTCTTCGCCACGCGCAAGAACGAAATCTTCCTGATGAGCCAGTCGCGCCCGCTGCGCGGCATCCACCGCGCCGACGGCTGGACCCCGGCGCGCTGCGCCGAGCACATGTACCCGGCGCTGAAGAGCTGGTTCTATTCGCCCACCGAGCGCACCGCGGACGTGTTTCCGTGGGATTCGATCTAGAACGAAAATCAAAAACAAGCCACAGAGGATCTCGATACCCCCCTTGTGGGGTGCACAGAGTTCACGGAGAAAAACTCCGGGCAGCGACAATGAATGTCTCGTCTCGCCAAGGATTGGCTTTTGATCTTCTCTGTGTTCTCTGTGCCCTCTGTGGCTAAAAGGTTTTGTCTTTGATCTTATGAACATCCGCTACGAAAAAGACGGTGCCGTCGGCATCCTGACGCTGGATCGCCCCGAGCGCCTCAACGCGATGTCGGACGCGATGTGGGATGCCCTGCTCGGCTTCATCCACTCCATCGCGACCGACGACGAAGTGCGCGCCGTGGTACTGAAGGGCGAAGGCCGCGCCTTCTGCTCCGGCGGCGACGTCGGCAACATGGCGAAGTCGGACATCGTGTCCGGCCGCGCGCGCTCGCAGCGCCGCCACCGCACGATCATCGCGCTCTACAACCTCGACAAGCCGGTCATCGCGGCGACCCGCGGCCCGGTCTACGGCATCGGCAACGCGCTGGCGCTGGCCTGCGACCTCGTCGTCGCCTCCGAAACCACCAAGTTCTCGATGGCCTTCAAGAAGGTCGGCGTGGTGCCCGACGGCGGTGCGGTGTTTTTCCTGGTCCAGCGCCTGGGCATGGCGCAGGCCAAGGAACTGGTCTACACCGCGCGGCCCGTCGACGCCCAGGAGGCCAAAGCGCTGGGGCTGGTATCACGCGTGGTGCCGGATGCCGAACTGGAGTCCGCCGCGCTGGCGCTGGCCCGCGAATGCGCGGAATCGGCCACTTACGCGCTGGCGCTGGCGAAGAAGATGTTCCAGTCCATGGCCGTGCCCACGCTGGAGCAGCTCTGCGAAATGGAAACACTGGCCTCCGGCATCGTGCGACTGACCCACGACCACAAGGAAGGCGTCGCCGCGTTCAGGGAAAAACGGCCACCGCGGTTCCTGGGCAAATAGACCTTGGCCGACACCACCCGCGGCGACGGTGCCTGGCTGCTCTGGCTCTGCGCGAGCCGCACCAGCTTCGCGCTGATCTTCACCGCCTATGCCGCCGCGATTCCGCTGCTGAAACCGGACTGGGGCATGAGTGCCGGCCAGGCCGGCATGATCCAGTCGGCCTGGCATTTCGGCTACCTGTTCTCGCTGGTCGCCGTCGGTTTCCTCGCCGACCGCTACGGCGCCAAGCGCGTGTTCCTGGTGTCGAGCATCGCCTCCAGCATCAGCGCGATGGTCTTCGCGCTGTTCGCCGAAAGCTTCCTCAGCGGCGTCATCCTCTACGGACTCACCGGGCTGTTCTCGGGCGGCTCCTACACGCCGGGACTGACGCTGATCGCGGAGCGGTTCCATTCGGGCAGCCGCGGCCGGGCGATGGGTTTTTATCTCGCGGCCGCCTCTGCGGGCTATGCGCTGGCGATGGTGCTCACCGGCGCGCTGACACCGCTGATCGGCTGGCGCGGAGCCTTCATCGTCAATGCCGCCGGGCCCGTGCTGGGCACGCTGCTCGCGCTTTACGCATTGCGCACGACACCGAACGTCGTGCATCCGCGCCACGCCGAACACGCGGCGGAAAAACCGGTCGGCGTGATCCTTGCCAACAAGCCGGCCATGCTGGTCACCTGGGCCTACACCTTCCACTCCTGGGAAATGCTCGGCATGAAGGCCTGGATGCCGGCCTTTCTCGCCGCGGCTGCCGCCTACTCCACCGGCAGCAGCGCCACCGCGTCTGCGAGCCTCGGCGCAGGCCTCGCCGCGATCGCCTACATCGGCAGCATGGGCGGCAGCGTCACCGGCGGCTGGCTGTCGGACCGCATGGGACGCACCTGGGCGATGATGGTGCTGGCGACGATCAGCGCCTGTTGCTCGCTCGCGCTGGGCTGGCTGATCGGACTGCCGCTGTGGCTGCTGGTCATCATCTGCGCGTTCTACAGTTTCACCGCGGTGGGCGACTCCTCGGTGTATTCGACGGCGGTCACCGAACTGGTGCCGCCGCGGCACATCGGCGCCGCCTACTCCGTGCGTTCGGTGCTCGGCTTCGGCGCCGGCGCCATCGCGCCCTGGGTGTTCGGCCTGGTGCTGGATGCCGCCGGCGCGATGCAGGCCTCGCCGGTGCTCACCTGGGGGCTTGCCTGGTGCTCGCTGGGCATCATTGCGCTGATGAGCCCGCTTGCCACCTGGCGGCTGCGGCAGATGCCGGAAAGCCGGCAGATGGCCAATGGAAAACGTTAAACTTGAAGGTAGGGAGCATTCAAGAACGGGGCGCATTTAAACCGCCGATGAACGCGGATGAACGCAGATCAAATTCAAAAAACTCCACCAAGATGATAATGACCAATAAAAACAATGTCCTGCATTGATTCAAAAGAACTCCTGCCGACTTGCCTGGTTTTATCGGCGTTGATCCGCGTTCATCGGCGGCTGACGTTTCCGCTTTTGATTTAAACACTCGTTGGTTACTTGTTGCTGACTGGAACAGTTCATGAAAATCACCAAACTCGAAGTACACATCCTGCGCGCCCCGGACGAGGGCCAGCGCCCGTTCTGGGTCAGCAACTTCATCGTGCCCAAGGCCAATGAGATCCTCGTGCGCATGTCCACCGACGAGGGCATCGAAGGCATCGGCATCGCCACCAGCTACACGCCGATCGAGGCCGCGATCAAGGCCTTCAAATCCGGCATCGCCGAACTGGTCATCGGCGAGGACCCGCTGGCTCCGGAAAAGCTGCACGACCGGCTGTTCTGGCTAACCGCGCAGAAAATCGCCTCCGAAAAGGGCTGGACCCGCGAGGCCATCGTGCGCATCGCGGCCGCGGTGGACATTGCCTGCTGGGACATCGTCGGCAAGGCGGCGAAGCTGCCGCTGTACCGGCTGTTTGGCGGCTTCCGCAGCGAAATCCCCTGCTACGTCACCTGCGCCTACTACCGCGACGGCAAGGACATGGCGGAACTGAAGGACGAGATGCAGATGCTGAAGGCACAGGGCCACCAGGGCTTCAAGGCCAAGGTCGGCGGCGTGCCGCTGAAGGAAGACCTCAAGCGCCTCGAACTGGTGCGCGACATCATCGGCCCCGACAAGGACCTGATGGTCGACTGCAACCGCGCCTGGGATCTGCCGACCGCGATCACCGCGGCGCGCGAGATGCTGCCGCTCAATCCGCGCTGGCTGGAGGAGCCGGTGCGCTGGGCCGACGACCACCGCGAACTGGTGAAGCTCGCGAAACAGACCAATATCCCCCTTTCGGCCGGCGAGAGCGAACTCACGGCCTACGGCTGCCGCGACCTGGTGGAAGACGGCGCGATCAGCATCCTGCAGTTCGACTGCACGATGATGGGCGGCTTCACCACGGGCCGCAAGCTCGCCGCGCTGTGCGAGCTGAACCAGGTGCAGGTCGCGCCCCATCACGACTGCTTCATCCATGCCCACATCGTCGCCGGCAGCCCCGCCGGCTGCATCGTCGAGTCCTTCACCGACCCGGAACGCGATCCGCTGCAGGCGGAGCTGTTCGAGGACCCGCCGAAAATCGCCAACGGCCTGCTGCACCTGAAGGAACAGCCCGGACTGGGACTCACATTGTCGCCGGCGGCGCTGAAGAAGTTCGGCGAGAGAATCCTCTGAAGCACGCCGGCCGATGCACGCGCCGGACGAACTGCTCGCCAGGCTGCTGAAAGGCTGGCGCTTTCTCTGCCGGCGCGGCTTCATCGGGGGATTCGGCCACATCAGCGCGCGCATTCCCGGCTCCGATCTGTTCCTGGTCGCGCGCCACTCGCTGGGCGCGGAAGCGCAAGCCGAGGATTTCATCATCACCGACCTGCAGGGACGCCGGCTCGGCGGACGCGGCGACCTGCCGGGTGAATACCCGATCCACCTCGAAATCCTGCGCGCGCGCCCCGACGTCGGCAGCGTCATCCATTACCACGGCATGTATTCCACGGCATTCACGACCAGCGAGCACCGCCTGCGGCCCATCCACCTGATGGGCACGCTGTTTCACGACGGCATCCCGGTGCACCCCGATCCGCGGCTGGTCACCGACAGCGACCGCGGCGCGGCACTCGCCCGATCATTGGGCGCGCACCGGGCAGTGCTGATGCGGGCCCACGGCGCGGCGGTCACCGGCGCAGATGTCGAGGAAGCCGTGGGCGGCGCTTTCCTGTTCGAGGAGAACGCGCACCGGGCCGCCATCTGTGCGGGACTCGGCCGGCCGCTGTGGCTGGAGGACTCCGTGGCCGCTGCAGCAGGCGACGAACTGCTGCGCAACCGCGGACCCTTCCGCCGGGTCTGGGCGCTGGTCGAAAGCGAATCCCCGGACTGAAGCAGGCCGCCGCTCTTGCCGCCGCTTGATGATTCACTGGAAAAACATCATGTGGAATGACGGGATTCCTCGTCCCGCCGAGGGAGTAAAATGGGCTCTCCTCTGATCCGGCCTGGAACATGATCATGACGCAGCACCAGACCTTCAACGTCGAGCACGGAAAAGTCCGCATTGCAGTCCATGCCTTCGGCAGCGGCCCGCGCATCGCGATGATGCCCTCCCTCGGACGCGGCGCATCCGACTTCTTCGACATCGCGCAGCGCCTCGCCGCCGCCGGTTACCGCGCGCTCTGCCCCGAGCCGCGCGGCCTCGGCGGCAGCAGCGGCCCCCTCAAGGGCATCACGCTGCACGACTTTGCGGCGGACATCGCCGCAGTGATCCGCCACGACGGCGGCGAACCCACCGTGGTTGCCGGCCATGCCTTCGGCAATTTCGTCGCCCGCACCATTGCTGCCGACTACCCGGAACTCACCCGCGCCGTGGTGCTGCTGGCCGCCACCCACACCTGGCCGCTGGCGCCGGAGCTGCGCGACTCGATCAACAAATGCCACCAGATGGATCTGCCGGAGGAGGTGCGCCTTAAGCACCTGCAGCACGTGTTCTTCGCACCGGGCAACGACGCCCGGGTCTGGCTCGGCGGCTGGAGCGACGAGGTGATGCACGCCGAGCGCGATGCGACCGAGGCCACGCCGAAACCGGAATGGTGGACCGCGGGCAAGGCGCCCGTGCTGGATGTGCTCTCCCTGAAAGATCCGCTGTCACCGCCGGACAGCGTCCATTGCTACCGCGACCAGTGGGGCGCCGACCGCGTCACCATTGCCCGGATCGACAATGCCGCGCACGCCCTGCTGCCCGAACAGCCCGCCGCAGTGGCCGAAGCGATCATCGCTTACATGAAACAGCTCGAGAGCGCCTGACAGAATGAAGCTGTTCTGGTCTTCGCGCTCCCCCTTCGTGCGCAAGGTCATGGTATTCGCGCATGAGTGCGGACTGGCCGGGCGCATCGAATTCGAGCGCACGGTCGTCGCGATGACCAGGCCCAACACCGGCCTGCTGAAAATCAATCCCACCGGGAAAATCCCGACGCTGCTGCTCGACGACGGCAGCGCACTCTACGATTCCACGGTGATCTGCGAATACCTCGACAGCCTGCATGGCGGCGCAAGGCTGTTTCCGCCGGCGGGGCCTGCGCGCTGGACCGCACTGCGCCGGCACGCACTGGGCAACAACCTGCTCGACAACCTGATGCTGTGGCGCAATGAAATGCTGCGCCCGCCGGCGCAGCAGTCGCCGGAGACGCTGGCCGCCTTCGAACTCAAGGTGCGCAACGCGATCGCCGCACTCGACCGCGAAGCCGATGCGCTGGCTGCCGACCCGGTCGGCATCGGCCATGTCGCCATTGCCTGCGCGCTGGGCTATGCTGATTTCCGTTTCGCCGCGCTCGGCTGGCGCGGCGGCAACGAGCGCATCGCCCTCTGGTACGAGAGCTTTGCACAACGGCCCTCGATGACGGCCACCGTGCACGTCGATCAATAAATGACATTCCAGGAGGAGGACACCATGAAACGATCGCTGCTGCTTCTGCCGCTGCTCGCCGCCGGACTGGCCCTGCCCGTGGCCGCCCAGAGCTATCCCGCCAAGCCGGTACGCGTGGTCGTGCCCTTCCCGCCGGGCGGCCCCACCGACATCGTCACCCGCCTGATGGCGCCCAAAATGGCCGAAGCGCTGGGCCAGCAGGTGGTGGTCGAGAACCGCGGCGGCGCCGGCGGCGCGATCGGCACCGAAATGGTCGCCAAGGCGGCGCCCGACGGCTACACCCTGGTGATGGGCACCATCGGCGGTCTTGCCGTGGCCAAAAGCCTGAACCCGAAGCTGGGCTATGACACCCTGCGCGACCTCGCGCCGATCACGCAGAGCGTCTCCGTGACCAGCGTGCTGGTGGTTCACCCCTCGGTGCCGGCGAAAAGCGTCAAGGAACTGCTGGCACTCGCCAAGAAAGGCAAGCTGAATTACGCCTCGTCGGGCAACGGCACCATCACCCATCTTGCAGGCGAGCTGCTGAAGCTGATGGCCAAGGTCGACATCACCCACGTCGCCTACAAGGGCGGCGCCCCGGCGCTGGTGGCGCTGGTCTCCGGCGAAGTCGACATGAGCTACGAGAACAGCCTGATCATCACGCCGCACATCAAGTCCGGCAAGGTGCGCGGGCTCGCGGTGACCTCCGCCAAGCGCTCGGCCCTGCTGCCCGAGCTGCCCACCATCGGCGAAACGCTGAAAGGCTACAGCGCCAGCGGCTGGTACGGCCTGCTGGCGCCGGCCGGCACGCCGCGGCCGGTGATCACGCGGCTGCACGCCGAAGCCGTCAAGGCGCTGCGCGCGCCGGATGTCGTCGAAAAGCTGTCGGGCCAGGGCGCCGAACCGGTGGCGAGCTCCCCCGAGGAGTTCACCGCCTTCATCCGCAGCGAAACCGAGAAATGGGCGAACCTGGTCAAGGCCGCCAACATGCGCACGGATTAAGAGGCGTTTATTTACAGGATGGACAGGATGTTCGGGATAAAACCATGAAGGTTCCCGTCACGGCATATCGGTTTTAATCCTGTTCATCCTGTCCATCCTGTTAATTGCTTTTCTTGTGATGTTCCTTTCCCGTTCATTTTATCCATGACCATCCCAGCCACCACCGCCCCCGACCTCTCCCGCCTGCTCGACCCGCGCGGCGTCGCCATCATCGGCGCCTCCACGGATCTCGCGCGCATCGGCGGCCAGCCGATCAAGCTGCTCACCGAATACGGTTACAAGGGCAGGGTCTATCCGGTGAACCCCAAGTACACCGAGATCAAGGGACTCACCTGCTACCCCGATGTCACCGCCGTACCGAAGCCCTGCGACGTGGCGCTGATCGCCGTCGCCGGCCACCTGGTGCCGGGCGCCATCGAGCAATGCGGCAAGGCCGGCATTCCCTTCGCGGTGGTGCTGTCGGCCGGTTTCAGCGAAGCCGGCGAGGCGGGCAAGGCGCTCAATGACAAGCTGCTGGCCGCGGTGAAATCCAGCGGCGTGCGCGTCGTCGGCCCCAACTGCCTCGGCGTGCTCAACCTCGACGCGGATTTCCGTCTCGGCTTCGGCGGCACGCTGCAGCTGCGCACGCTGAAGCCCGGGCCGATTGCTATGGTCACCCAGTCCGGCGGCTTCGGCTTCGGGGTGGTCGCAGTCGCCTGCTACCACGGCCTTGGCTTCAACCACGTGATCTCCACCGGCAACGAGGCCGATCTCACGGCGCTCGACTGGATGGAGCACCTGATCGAGCGCGACGATGTCGAAATCCTCACCGCCTTCCTCGAAGGCACCACCGAGGGCAAGCGCCTGCGCCGCCTCGGCGCAAGGGCGCTGGAACTGGGCAAGCCGATCCTGATCTGGAAAGTCGGCAACACCGACATCGGCAGCAAGGCCGCCACCTCGCACACGGCGCGGCTGACCGCGGGCTACGAAATGTTCCGCGCCGCGTTCCGCGAAGGCGGCTTCATCGAGGTGCAGGACGTCGACGACCTGGTGGACTACTGCAAGGCCTTCCGCGCGCGCAAGCTGCCCAAGGGCCGGGGCATCGGCGTGATGACCCTGTCCGGCGGCGCCGGCGTGCTGCTCGCCGACCGCTGCGTCGCGCGCGGCCTCACGCTGCCGCGCCTCACCGATGCCACCCGCGAGAAGCTGCGCGGCATCGTCGTCGCCTACGCTTCCATAGAAAACCCGATCGACACCACCGCCCAGGGCTACAACGACAACTTCGCCTCGTACACCAAGACCATGCGCGAAGTGCTGGCCGACCCCAACATCGACGCCATCGTCGCGCGCTCGCCGCGCGGCAGCGTCGCCCAGGCCTGGGCGGAGGGCCTCGTCGCGATGCTCAAAGACACCGACAAGCCGCTGCTGCTGAACTGGCCGACCTCGCCCGATGACAACCGCGCGGCGATGGATTACCTCGAACGCCACGGCGTGCCCTGCATCCTCGCGCCGGGACGCACCGTCGATGCGATGGCCGCGCTCGCCGATTTCGCCGGCAAACGCGGCGAGCACGAGGCCCGGCGCGCCCGCGCCGGCAAACGCGCGATCGCCCCGCAGAAACTGGAACTCAAGGGCAGCGGCACCCTGGGCGAACATGCCTCGAAGGCACTGCTCCAGGCCTACGGCATCCCGGTCACCGGCGAAAAGCTGCTGGCAGCCGATGCGGTGGAAAAACTGTCGGGCACCCCGCTGCCCTTTCCGCTCGCGGTGAAAATCGAGTCCGCGGACATCCCGCACAAGACCGAGGCCGGCGTGATCCGCCTCAACATCACGACGCTCGACGGCCTGAAGCAGGCGGCACGCGAAGTGCTGGCGGCGGCGAAGGCATACAAGGCCGACGCCCGCATCGACGGCATCCTGGTGCAGCAGATGGCCGCCGGCGAGGAGGTCATCGTCGGCGCGGTCAACGACCCGCATTTCGGCCCGCTGATCGCCTTCGGGCTCGGCGGCGTGTTCACCGAGATCATGCACGACGTCACCCACCGCTACGCGCCCTTCGATGCGGAGACCGCGAAGGCGATGATCCGCGAAATCCGCGGCGTGAAGCTGCTGCAGGGTTACCGCGGCCGGCCGGCCTGCAACATCGATGCGCTGGCCGACGCGCTGTCGCGGCTGTCGCTGCTGGTCGCCGACCATGCCGACCGCATCGCCGAAATCGACATCAACCCGCTGTTCGTCAACGCCGATGGCGTGGTGGCCGCGGATGCGTTGGTAGTGCTTAAAAACTAAAAAACAATTTGCAGGATGGACAGGATTTACAGGATGAAACCCGTTTATCGATGTCGTGAATTCCCAGTAAAGGCCGTTTTTTATCCTGTTCATCCTGTACATCCTGTTAATTAATTGACTGACTGCAGTCATGACCGCCCCCTTCAAAACCCGAATCACCGAGCTCTACGGCATCCGCCTGCCCATCGTCGCCAGCGGGCTGATGTGGCTCGCCGACCCGGTCTATGTCGCGGCGGTCGCGCGCGCGGGGCTGATCGGCTTCATGACCGCGGCGAGCTTTCCCGACGTGCCGGCGCTGCGCGCGGGCATCCGCCGCTGCCGCGAACTGGCGCAGGGCAAACCCTTCGGCGTCAATATCATGATCCGCGTCAGCCGCGACGGCAGCGACCGAGTCAACCCGCTGATCGACGCGGTGATCGAGGAAGGCGTGAAGTTTGTCGAAACCGCCGGCAACAATCCCGAGGCCTATATCCGGCGGCTGAAGGATGCCGGCATCACGGTGCTGCACAAGGTGCCCGGGGTGCTGCGCTACGTCAAAAAAGCCGAATCCCTGGGCGCCGATGCAGTGACCGTGATCGGCGCCGAGGCCGGCGGCCATCCCGGCGTCGAACCGGTGGGCAGCATCGTTGCCGGTGCCGCCGCAGCGCGCTCGGTGAAAATCCCGGTCATCCTCGCCGGCGGACTCGGCACCGGCGAGCAGCTGGTGGCCGCGCTGGCGCTGGGCGCCGAAGGCGTGGCGATGGGCACGCGTTTCCTGGTATCCGAGGAAATCTGGGCACACCGCGCCTACAAGGAGCGTCTGGTCGGAGCCAGCGAAACCGACACCACGCTGCTGCTGCAATCGATGCGCAACACCCAGCGCGCGCTGAAAACCGCGCATGTCGCGATGATCCAGCAACTCGAGAAAACGGAGCCGGTTGACACCGCCGGCATTCTGCCGCACATCATGGGCACCGTAGGCCGCAAGGCCTACGAAAGCGGCGACGTCGAAAAGGCGATGCTGTCCTGCGGCCAGGGCGTGGTGTTCGCCGATAGAATCGAACCACTGGCGGCAATCGTCGACCGCCTTGAAACCGAGGCCCGCGCGGCAATGCACCGTTTGCAGGGCCTTTACCAGCCGTCCACCTGATTGCGGGAACGGACATATAACGAGGAGAAAACCCGATGAAACTCAGCAAATCATTGTTTTTATTGACTTTTTTGTTGATCCCTGGAATGGCCGCAGCGCAGGCCTATCCGAGCAAGCCTGTGCGCCTGGTGGTGCCCTTCGCCGCCGGCGGCAGCACCGACATCATGGGTCGCCTGGTCGCGCAGAAGCTGAGCGAAGTCTGGGGCCAGCAGGTCATCGTCGACAATCGTGCCGGCGGCAGCACCACGATCGGCACCGACATCGTCGCCAAGTCGGCTCCCGATGGCCACACGCTGCTGGTAACACCCGCTCCCTTCACCATCGTGCCCAGCCTGATGAAAAAACTGCCGTACGATCCGGCGAAGGATTTCGCACCCATCACGCTGATCAACACCACGCCGCTGGTGGTGATCGTGCACCCCGGCGTGCCGGTGAAAAACATCAAGGAACTGGTCGCGCTGGCCAAGGCCAGGCCCGGCGTGCTGAATTTCGGTTCCTCCGGCAGCGGCGGCTCGAACCATCTCGCAGGCGAGCTCTTCAATGCCATGGCCAACGTCAAGATCACCCATGTGCCGTACAAGGGCAACGGCCCGGCGATGATTGACCTGCTCGGCGGACATATCGACATGGCCTACAACGGCCTGACCTCGGCCATGCAACACATCAAGTCCGGCAAGCTGCGCGCACTCGGTGTCACCAGCCTCAAGCGCAGCGCGGCCCTGCCGGACATGCCGACGCTCGACGAGCAGGGCCTCAAGGGCTTCCAGGCTGTCGCCTGGAACGGCATCACCGGTCCGGCCGGCATCCCCAAAGCCGCGGTTGATCGCGTCGCGGGCGATGTGGCGCGGCTGATGAAATCGCCGGAGCTCGTGGAGTTCCTGAAGCGTGAAGGCTCCGACCCCGTGGGCAGCTCGACTGCTGAATACACCGCCTTCCTGAGCGACGAGATCGCCAAATGGAAAAAGGTCATCGAGCGTGCCGGCATCAAGTCCCTGTAAGGATGGCATGAGCATCAAGCCCCCCTCAGAGAGGACGCCGGGAAGGCGATGCGGTCCTGCGACCAGGTCGCGGTGTTCAACGATGGCATCGAACCATCGACTGCGATCGTCAATCGCCCTGAAAACGAATCCTGCACGGCGATGCATCGCCTGCGGCGTACCCAGGTGGTCTAGCGCCAGATTCCAGAATCCGACCGATCAGCAGGAGGAGTTCCGATGAGGCTTATCAAGCCATTGTTTTTAATAGTATTTTTGTCGACCTCGGGATGGGCGGCAGCGCAGCCCTATCCGAGCAGGACGGTGCGCCTGATCGTGCCCTTCGCCGCCGGCGGCAGCACCGACGTCATCGCGCGCACCATCGCACCGCGTCTGGCAGAGGCCTGGGGCCAGCAGGTGATCGTCGACAACCGCCCCGGCGGCAACACCACGATCGGCACCGATCTCGTCGCCAAGGCGGCGCCCGATGGCCACACGCTGCTGGTGACTCCGGCACCGTTCACCGTGGTGCCCAGCGTGATGAAAAAACTGCCCTACGACCCGGCAAAGGACTTCGAACCGATCACCCTGATCAACACCACACCGATGGGTCTGGTGGTGCATCCCGGCGTGCCTGCCAAGAACGTCCGGGAACTCGTCGCCCTCGCCAAGGCACGGCCGGGCCAGATGAACTTCGCCTCCTCCGGCAACGGCGGCGTGCCCCATCTGTCGGGCGAATTGCTCAATGCGATGGCCGGAGTAAAGATGATTCATGTTCCGTACAAGGGCAATGCGCCGGCGCTGGTCGACCTCATCGGCGGCCACGTCGACATGGCCTTCAACGGCCTGACCTCGGTGATGCCTCACATCAAGTCCGGCCGGCTGCGCGTGATCGGCGTCACCAGCCTCGGCCGCACCGCTGCTCTGCCCGAAGTGCCGACGCTCGATGAGCAGGGCCTCAAGGGATTCCAGTCCGTGGCCTGGAACGGTCTCACCGCACCCGCACGCACCCCGAAGGACGTGATCGCGAAAATTGCCGACAGCACGGTGCGCATCGTCAAGTCACCGGAACTCGCCGAGCAGCTCAAGCGCGACGGATCCGACCCGGTTGGCAGCAGCACCGCCGAGTTTGTTGCCCACCTGCGCAGCGAAGTCGAAAAATGGAAAAAGGTGCTTGAGCGCGCCGGCATCACTTCTTTCTGACCACACGACACGGGATCGCAGCATGAGCATCAAGGTCACCCACAGCGACGGCATCGCCACCGTGCTGCTCGACCGCGCGGACAAGCTCAATGCGCTGTCGGGCGAGATGTACCACGAACTGGCCGATGCCTTCCGCAGGCTCGACGAGGACGACGCCGTGCGCGTCGTGCTGCTCACCGGCGCCGGCCGCGCCTTCTGCGCCGGCGGCGATGTCGGCTCGATGGGCGGCTACGACGTGGTCAGCGGGCGCAAGCGCTCCAAGGGCCACCAGCAGATGATCCTCGCGCTGCACCACCTCGAGAAGCCGGTGATCGCCGCGGTGCGCGGTCCGGCCGCCGGCATCGGCGCCAGCATGGCGCTGGCCTGCGACCTCATCGTCGCCAGCGAGACCGCCTATCTGCTGATGGCCTTCAAGAACGTCGGCATCCCGCCCGACGGCGGCGCCATCTATTTCCTGACCCAGCACCTCGGACTCGCCCGCGCCAAGGAAATCGTCTACAGCGCGCGCAAGCTGCCGGCGGCCGAAGCGAAGGACATGGGGCTGGTCAGCAAGGTGGTGGCGGACGATCAGCTGGAGGCGGCGGCGCTGGGCCTCGCGCGCGAGATCGCCGGCTCGGCGACCTACGCGCTGACACTGGCGAAACGCATGTTCCAGTACATGTATGTGCCGACGCTGGAACAGCTTCTCGAAATGGAGGTGCTGGCGATCTGCGGCGCGCGCATGACCGCGGACCATGTCGAGGGCGTCACCGCCTTCAGGGAAAAACGCAAACCGCAGTTCAAGGGCAAATAAGAGCGGCTCAAAACCGGAATCAGCAGGACGAACAGGATGAAAACCACTGCCACCAGAAAGATCCAGGGGTTTTATCCTGCCCATCCTGCCCATCCTGTAAATCGGACCTTTTGTGATCAACCACAGTAAACCCGCCTGGAAAAAACAGACCCTCGCCGAAGCGCTGGCCGCGTCCGCCGCGGCGCATGCCCGGGAAGAGGCGCTGGTGATCGCCGGGCGCCGCCTGAGCTGGGCGGAACTGCGCGACAACGTGCGCGAAGTCGCCCGCGGCCTGCGCGCGCTGGGCATCGGCCGCGGCGACCATGTCGCGGTGTGCATGGGCAATTCGCTGGAGTGGGTGATCTTCTTCTACGCCGCCGCGAGCATCGGCGCGGTGACGGTGCCGGTCAACACCCGCTTCAAGGCCGACGAGATGCTCTACTGCCTGAAGCAGGCGGACGTGAAGCTGCTGTTCATCACCGACCGCTTTCTCAAGATCGACTTCATCGCGATGCTGCGCGGCATCTGTCCGGCGGTGGACCGCGCCCTGCCCGATCCGGCATTGCCGCTGCTGCGCACCGTGGTCGTACTGGGCCGGGACGTGCCGGCCGGCGCCATCGGCTTCTCCGCGCTGCTGGAAAAGGGCGCCGCCTTTGATGAAGCGTATCCGCCCGAAGTGAAGCCGGATGACGCGCTGCTGATGCAGTTCACCTCGGGCACGACCTCGTATCCCAAGGGGGTCATGCTCAGCCATGACAACATGCTGCGCAACGCGGCCTATGTCGCCGCGCGCTTCAACCTCAAGGCCGGCGACCGCTATTACAGCGCGCGCCCCTACTACCATGTCGCCGGCACCACGCTGTCGCTGCTCGCGGCGCTGACCACCGGCGCCTGCCTGCTGTCCTCGCCGACCTTCGAGCCCGAGGAAGCGCTGTCGACGATGTGGAGCGAGGAATGCACCCACACTTCGGGCAACGACACCATGTTCCTGATGATGCTCAACCATCCCAGGTTCGCGCAGTATCCGCTGAAGCTGCGCAACGGCTGGGTGTCCTGCGGGCCCGAAGTCTCGCGCCGCGTCGTCGGGCAGATGGGCATGAAGGGTCTGGTCCAGGCCTACGGCCTGTCCGAGGCCTCGCCCAACGTCTGCATGTCCCATCATGACGACGACCTCGAGAAGCGCATCGAGGGCTGGGCACACATCCTCGATGACGTCGAGGTGCGGCTGGTCAACCCCGAAACCGGGGCCGTGCAGCCGCCGGGAAAGACCGGCGAGATCCAGGTCCGCGGCTGGAGCGTGATGCAGGGCTACTACCGGATGCCCGAGCAGACCGCGAAGGCGATCGATGCCGAAGGCTGGCTGCACACCGGAGACCTCGGCATCATGGATGACGAAGGCCGGCTGAAATTCATCACCCGCATCAAGGACGTGTTCCGCGTCGGCGGCGAGAATGTCGCGCCGGCGGAAGTGGAGGACGTGCTGCACCGTCACCCGGCGATCAAGCAGGCGCAGGTCATCGGCGTGCCCGATCCGCGGCTGATCGAGGTGCCGGCCGCGTACGTGATCCTCAACGAGGGCCACAGCGCGACGCCGGAAGAGCTGATCGGCTGGAGCCGGGAACGCCTCGCCAATTTCCGCGTGCCGCGCTACCTGAAGATCGTCGACAGCTTCGAACACATCGGCATGACCGGCAGCGCGAAAGTGCAGAAGAACAAGCTGCGCGCGCAGGCCTTGATTGATTTTGGTTTGGAAGAAACGAAAAAAGCCTAGCCACAGAGAGCACAGAGGACACAGGGAAAAACCGCGGACGATGCGTCATTCCGGCGTACGCCGGAATCCGGGAATTTGCTCCGGCTCGTTGCCGGATTCCGGACGTGCGGAGCATGATCCGGAATGACGAATTTTTATAAGTATTTGATTTTATGGATATTTTTTGCATCACAGCGAGAAGGAGCAGCAGATGACTGACCTGATGAAGCAATCCCCGCTCGGCACCTATGTCGAGCACCTGAAGAAAGGTGAGTTCGCCTACCAGGTGTGCAAGGACGACGGCAAGGCGTTCTTCTATCCGCGCGCGGTGGCGCCGGGCAGCGGCAGCCGCAACCTCGAGTGGCGGGTGTCGAAAGGACTGGGCACCGTGTACACGACCACCGTGGTGCATTACAAGGGCGAGGCGCCTCTCAACGTGGCGATGATCGACATGGACGAAGGCTTCCGCCTGATGAGCCGGGTCGAGGACATCGATCCGATGCAGGTCAAGATCGGCATGCGGGTCAAGTTCAGGGCGCACCCCGGCGACGAAAAAACCCTGCCCTATCCTGTATTCACCCCCGCGGGAGAAACGAAATGACGGAAATGCTCAAGCGCGGCAGCATCGCGGTGGTCGGCGCCGCCGAATCCGACCTGGGGCAGGTCGCCCCGCACACCTCCCCCGTGGACCTGATGGCGCAGGCGACCCTGCGCGCGCTGGACGACTGCGGCCTGCAGCTGAAGGACGTCGACGCGCTGTATGTCGCCGCCACCCAGGTGCGCATGGGCCCGATGTCGCTCGCCGAGTACCTCGGCATCAAGCCCAAGGTTTTTGACGGCACCCAGATCGGCGGCTCCTCGTTCATGACCCACGTCGCCCACGCCCAGATGGCGATCCAGCTCGGGCTGTGCGAGGTCGCGGTGATCGCCTACGGCAGCACCCAGCGCTCGGTGTCGCGCGCTGCAGCCAGTCCGCGCGAATTCAATCCCTATGAGACGCCCTACCGGCCGATCCTGCCGATCAGCGCCTATGCGATGGCGGCAGCCCGCCACATGCACCAGTACGGCACCACCCGCGAGCATCTCGCCGAGGTCGCCGTGGCCGCGCGCAAATGGGCGCTGATGAATCCGAAAGCCTGGGAAAAGGAGCCGCTGACCATCGAGCAGGCCCTCAACGCGCGCATGGTGTCCTATCCCTTCACCGTGCGCGACTGCTGCCTGGTCGTCGACGGCGGCGGCGCCATCGTGCTGACCTCGGCCGCGCGCGCGAAATCGCTGAAGAAAAAGCCGGTCTACGTGCTGGGCGTCGGTGAAACCCTGTCGCATGCCAACATCTCCAGCATGCCCGACTTCACGGTCACCGGCGCCGCAATCTCCGGGCCGCAGGCCTTCAAAATGGCCGGCGTCACGCAGAAGGACGTGAAGATGCTGTCGCTGTACGACGCCTTCACCATCACGCCGATCCTGTTCCTTGAAGACCTCGGCTTCGTGCCGAAAGGCGAAGGCGGCCGCTTTGTCGCCAACGGCGGCATCGCCCCGGGCGGCAAGCTCGCGGTCAACACCTCGGGCGGCGGCCTGTCGTACTGCCACCCCGGCATGTACGGCCTGCTGGTGATGATCGAGGCCATCCGCCAGGTGCGCGGCGAATGCGGCGAGCGCCAGGTCAAGGGCTGCGATGTCGCCCTGGCGCACGGCAACGGCGGCGTCATGTCCAGCCAGTGCACCGTCATCTTCGGCTCCGAAAACGCCCTCTGATGCCGTGCGCCCGATCACCTGCGGGGTCGCATCCCCGGACTCACGTCCGGGGCCCCTGCTCCGCCCTCCGGCGGTCACGGCAACGGCGGCGTCATGTCGAGCCAGTGCACGGTCATTCTTTGTATCCGAGAATGCGCTGTAGGCTGGGACAAACCGTAGCCCGGATGAAGGCCGCAGGCCGTAATCCGGGGAGCTTTCCACCGGATTGCGCTGCCACCCGAGGTGACTTCCTTCGGGGCGCGCTTGATCCGGGCTACAACACCGGAAGTTGAATGCCGACGCCCTACGTCGCGCTGACCGTCTGACTGCAAGGAATGATCATGGGAATCACCCTGAAAATCCTCACTTCCAACAGCACCCGCACGATACTCGACGCCCTGCTGCCGGAGTACCAGCGTGCGAGCGGCAACACGGTGTCGCTGCTCGCCGACTCGGCGAAAGCCATGGTCGCCCGCATCAATGCCGGCGAGAGCGGCGACGCGGTGATCCTCGGCAGCGCTGTGGTCAAGGAACTCGCCGCGGCCGGCATCGTCATCGACTCCAGCCGCCGGCCCTTCGCCAGCGCCCGCGTCGGCGTCGGCGTGCGCCGCGGCTTTCCGAAGCCCGACATCAGCTCGGTGGATGCCTTCCGCCAGTCGCTGCTCGCGGCGCGTTCGGTGGCGCACACCGTGCACGGCGCAAGCGGCATGTACATCCCGCAGCTGTTCGGCAAACTGGGCATCGCGGAGCAGATGAAACCCAAGACCGTGACCCGTCCCGGCGGCTACATCGGCACCGTGGTTGTCGCCGGCGAGGCCGACCTTGCCCTGCAGCAGCTCCCGGAACTGCTGGCCGTGGAAGGCCTGGAACTGGTCGGCCCCATTCCCGATGCCGTGCAGAAAATCCTGGAGACCGCCAGCGGCGTGGTCGCCGCTTCCGCGCATGCCGCGGAAGCCCGCGCCATGCTGGACTTTCTTGCTTCACCGGAGCACCGCGCCCTGTATGCCAGCAAGGGACTGGAACAGGCCCTACAATCCTAATCCCTTGAGGAGACATCACATGAA
This sequence comes from Burkholderiales bacterium, assembly GCA_019634975.1. Classification (GTDB taxonomy): domain Bacteria; phylum Pseudomonadota; class Gammaproteobacteria; order Burkholderiales; family SG8-41. The sequence continues at coordinate 377,614 of JAHCAI010000001.1, read as the reverse complement.
CACCAAGACCGCATTGAGCTACGGCCTGCTGGCCGCCGCATTGCAGGGCTTTGCCGCCCTGCCCGCCTTCTCCGCCGACTATCCGGAGCGCCCGGTGCGCTTCATCGTGCCCTATCCGCCCGGCGGCACCACCGATCTCGTCGCCCGCGGCATTGCCGACAGGATCAGCACCCGCTACGGCCAGCAGTTCGTCGTCGACAACCGCGGCGGCGCGAGCACCATCATCGGTGCCGACCTGATGGCGAAATCGGCGCCTGACGGCTACACCATCGGCCTGATCACCCAGACCACGATGTCGATCAATCCCAACGTGGTCAAGAAACTGCCCTATGACACCGTGCGCGACCTCGCCCCGATAACCCAGGTGGTCTACTTCCCGTACGTGATTGCCGCGCACCCCTCGGTGCCCTTCAGCACCCTGAAGGACATGATCGCCCACGCCAAGGCCAAGCCCGGCACGCTGACCTACGGCACGCCGGGCACCGCGTCGACCAACCACCTCGGCGGCGCGCTGCTCGAGAACCTTGCCGGCATCAAGCTGCTGCACGTGCCCTTCAAGGGCTCGGGCCCGGCAATGAACGCGGTCCTCGGCGGCCAGGTCAACCTGATCATCACCGGCGCCGCCACGGTGATCCCGCATGCCAAGGCCGGCCGCACCAAGGTCATCGCCTTCGCCGCCGAAAAACGCCACCCCAACTGGCCGGATATCCCCTCCACCGGCGAAGCAGGGCTCAAGGATTACGAGGCCGGCACCTGGTTCGGCATCGTCACCCGCGGCGGCACGCCGCGTCCGGTGATCAGCAGCCTGAACCGCGAGATCGTCAACGCGGTGACCAACACCGACCTGAAGGACCGGCTGACTGCCGTCGGCTTCGACGTGCGCACCCAGTCTCCCGAAGCCTTCGCCAAATACATGAACGACGACCGCGCGCTGATCGCGAAAATCATCAAGACCGCGAATATCCAGCTTGATTGAGTTCCACCTGATGGCCGGCCGCAGAGCCGGCCATCCTGCGCTTGCAGGTCCGGCGCGCCTAAAGTCGCGACATGTCCGGTAACCCGCAGCCCGATCCAGCCCGAGGACCGGGCACTGCCCGATTCCGGAGACCGATCCTCACGGCGTGGCTGGTGCTCGTCGTCGGACTGCTGGTCAGCCTCGCTGCCGCCGGCCTGGTACGCAACGAAATCATCGACGACGAAGCCTCCCGCGCGGGACATGCCGCCGACCAGATCGCGCTGAAAATCTACGAGCGCCTTGAAGCCCATGAGCTGATCCTGCGCAGCGCGGCCGGCCTGTTCGCGGTCGCCGGCAACGTCGACCGCAATACCTGGAGAACCTGGATCGACACCCTGAATCCGGAAGCCATCGTTCCCGGCGTTCTCGGCATCGGCTTCAGTGAACTGGTCGAACCCGATCAGCTGGAAGCCCATGTCGCCCGCGTCCGGGCCGAGGGTTTCCCGCAGTACGCGGTGACGCCGCCGGGCGAGCGCGAAATCTACAGCGCCATCATCTATCTCGAACCCTTCCTCGACCGCAACCTGCGCGCCTTCGGCTATGACATGTATTCGGAGCCGGTGCGCCGCCGGGCCATGGCCGAGGCCCGTGATTCCGGCGAAGCGATACTCTCCGGCAAGGTCCAGCTGGTGCAGGAAACCATCAGCGATGTCCAGGCCGGCACGCTGATGTACTTCCCGGTCTACCGCGCCGGCATGGTCACCGACACCGTGAAGCAGCGGCGCGATGCGCTGATCGGCTGGACCTACAGCCCATTCCGCATGGGCGACCTGATCGCCGCAGCGCTCGCCGCCTGGAAAAACCAGTTGGGGCAGGAATGGCAGCTGGCGCTTTACGACGGTGAAAACCCGGCACCGGAAGCCCTGCTCTTCGGCACATCCCGGGCCGAGCTGGTCCATTCCGATTCGCCGCTTCACCACCACCGGCTGATCACTTTCAACGGCCGCAATTGGCTGCTGGCGCTGGACCGCAGCAGCACGCTCTCTCCGTTCAGCTTCCTCCCGGCCTGGCTCACCCTTGCCGGCGGCGCCACGATCAGCGGCCTGCTGTTCTGGCTGCTGCTGTCGATCACCGGAACCCGGCAGCGCGCCGAAGCACTGGCGAGGCAGTTGTCCGCCGACATCCTCGACAAGGACCGCCTGCTGCGAGAAAGCGAGTACCGCTGGAAATTCGCGCTCGAAGGCTCCGATCTCGGCGTCTGGGACTGGAATGTCAGAGACAGCACGGTATTCTTTTCCAGGCGCTGGAAGGAAATGCTCGGTTACGCCGAGCAAGAGATCGGCAACGGCCTCGACGAATGGTCAGACCGCGTACACCCGGAGGACCTCGAATCGGTGATGGCTGCGGTGAAGGATTACCTCGAAGGCCGCGCGCCCGTCTATGACAACGAACACCGTGTCCGCTGCAAGGATGGCAGCTACAAGTGGATCCGCGACCGCGGCATGGTGGTCGAGCGCGATGGCGACGGCAAGGCGCTGCGCATGATCGGCACGCATTCCGACGTGACCGGAAACAAGCTGGCCGAACTGCAGTTGCGCGAAGCCTATGCCGAATCGCAGCGCCTGCGCGACGCGATGGATGGCGTCTCGGCCTATGTCTACCTGAAGGACGCGCAATCGCGCTATGTCTACGCCAACAAGCCCACGCTCGAACTGTTCAGGGTGTCCGCCGCCGAGCTCGCGGGAGCCGACGATGACCGGTTCTTCCCCCATGAGGCCGCCGAGCACCTGCGCAGCATCGACCGCCGCGTGTTTGCCGGCGAGAACACGCACGAGGAGATCACCATCGATGTCCCCGGCCGCGGCAGGCGCACCTTCCTTGAAGTCAAGACGCCGATCTACGCCGACGCCGAGCGCAAGACACTCTGGGGCCTGTGCGGCATCTCCACCGACATCACCGAGCTGAAGACACTGAACTCGACCCTGCAGCGGCAACAGGCAGAGCTGCAGGAAGCACAACGCATGGCGCGCATGGGCAGCTGGCAGCTCGAGGTCGCTACCGGCGCGGTCACCTGGACCGAGGAACTCTACCGGATCTTCGGACTCGATCCGCAGCAGCCGCCACCGTCTTTCAACCGCCAGGCGCAGATATTTGGTGCGGAAAGCTGGGAACGTCTGAACCTGGCCCTTGCGCGCACCATCGGTGAAGGCATTCCCTACGAGCTGGAACTGGAATGCATCACGGTGGATGGCGCGATGCGCTGGATGCTCGCCCGCGGCGAGGCGATCCGTGACGCCGGAGGCAAGGTGACTGCGGTGCGCGGCACCGCGGCCGACATCACCGACCGCAAGCTGGCCGAACTGCATGTCCGGCGCCTGACCCGGCTCTACGCCGCCCTGGGCGACGCCAATGCAGCGGTGATCCATTGCGGCACGGAACCGGAACTGTTCCAGCGCATCTGCGAAATCATCGTCGACCTGGCCGGCCTGGACCTCGCCTGGATCGGGCTGGTCGACGATTCGGGCCGGATCCGGCCCGCGGCCTCGCATGGCAGCGGCCGCGACTACCTCGACGGCATCGAGGTCACCGTGCACGCCGACGACCCGCACGGCCGCGGGCCCACCGGCACCGCGGCCCGCGAAAACCGGGCGGTGTGGGTCGACGATTTCGGGCATGCGGCCATGACCGTACCCTGGCAGCAACGCGCCGCAAGCCATGGCTGGCAGTCCTCGGCCGCGCTGCCGATACGCCGCCTCGGAAAAACGGCAGGGGCGCTGACCTTTTACTCGAAGAAGCCCGGCGGATGGCATGACGAACAGATCCGCAACCTGCTCGAGCGCATTGCCGAGGCCATCAGCCTGGCGCTGGACAGGTTTGCCGCCACCGCGGAAGCCGAAGTCTCGCGCAGGGTGCTGGCCGAATCGGAGCAGCGCTTCCGCACGCTGGTCGAGCAGTCGATCGCCGGCGCCTTCATCATCCAGGACAACCGCTTCATCTACGCCAATCCGCGGATGGCGGAGATTCTCGGTTACGCCGGCGGCGACGAGCTGGTCGGGATGACGCCCCGCGATACCGTTGCCGTCCGGGACCATGCGATGACCGATGCCCGGCTGCTCGAGTTCGGCAACGGCGACGCGCACAGCCTGGCGCTGGCCTTCACGGCGAGGCGCAAGGACGGCAGCACGGTCGAGGTCGGCGTCAGCATCGCCAAGACCAGCTACCGGGACAGGCCGGCACTGATCGGCCTGATGCAGGACATTTCCGACAAGAAGGTGGCGGAGGAGCAGATCCGCCGCTATTCGCGGCAGCTCGAGCACGCCTTCATGCAGATGGTCGCACTGGCGACCACGCTGAGCGAAATGCGCGATGCCTACACCGCGGGACACGAGAAGCGCGTCGCCGAAATCGCCGTCGCGATCGGCCGCGAGCTGGCATTGCCGGAGGACCGGATCGAAGGGCTGCGCGTCGGCGGCTACCTGCACGACGTCGGCAAGGTGTCGATCCCCACCGAAATCCTGTCCAAGCCGGGCCGGCTGTCGCAGGTCGAGATGGAGCTGGTGCGCACCCATGCCGAAGCCGGCTACGACGTGCTGAAGGGCATCGAGTTTCCCTGGCCGGTGGCGCAGATCGCCCTGCAGCACCATGAGCGCATCGACGGCAGCGGCTATCCGAAGGGACTGAAAGGCGAGGAGATTCTCCTCGAAGCCCGCATCACCGCGGTCGCCGATGTCGTCGAGTCGATGGCCACGCACCGCCCCTACCGGCCCGCGCTGGGCCTGGACAAGGCGCTGGCGGAAATCGAGCGGGGTTCGGGCAGTCTCTATGACCCGCAGGTTGCCGCAGCCTGCCTGCGCCTGTTCCGTGAGAAAGGCTATCAGCTGTCCGACCAGCACTGATGCGGCACGCCGCCGCGGAAATTACATAAGTAATTGTTTTTATTATATTTTTATACCGCCAGCCGGACGATATGTCACCGGCCGCAGCTTCAACCCATTGCAGGGAGATCCCGATGCCCGCCACCCTGATCGATACCGCCGGCAGAAAAGTCCGGCTCGGCGATATTTCCGCCGAACCGCCCAAGGGCATGACCAGGACCAAAGCCGAGAAACGTTTCGCCGCGCTGGGCCGCGAACTGTTCGAACTGCAGGACGCGATGTGGGGCGCGAGGGTCAACGGCGTACTGGTGGTGCTGCAGGGCCGTGACAGCGCGGGCAAGGACGGCACCATCAAGCATGTCGCCGGCTGCCTCAACCCGCGCGGCGTCAGCGTCACCTCCTTCGGTGTGCCGACCACCGAGGAGCGTGAACATGATTTCCTGTGGCGTGTCCACAAACACGCGCCGCGCCGCGGCGAGTTCGCGCTGTTCAACCGCTCGCATTACGAGGATGTACTGGTGGTGCGGGTGCACGATCTGGCGCCAAAAAAACTCTGGCAGCAGCGCTATGGACACATCCGTGATTTCGAGGAACTGCTGGCCGAGCACGGCACCATCGTGCTCAAGTATTTCCTGCACATCACCCGCGACGAGCAGGAAGAACGCCTGCTCGAGCGCGAAAAGGAGCCGGAAACCGCCTGGAAACTGAATCCGAACGACTGGAAGGAACGCGAGCACTGGGACGAGTACACCGCGGCCTACGAGGATGCGATCTCGAAAACCGCGGCGCCGCATGCGCCGTGGATCATCGTGCCGGCGAATTCAAAGTGGTACCGCAATCTGGTGGTCGCGGAATCCATCGTCGACACGCTGCGCGAACATCGCAAAAACTGGGACAAAAAACTGCAGGAAATGGGCAGGGCCGGGCGCGCCGGACTTGAAGCCTACCGCGCACAGCTCGGCGCGAAGAAGAAAAAACCACGCAAGCACCGTTGATCAAGAGCTGCAGAAGCCGGCACCGTAGCCCGCAAGAAGCGAAGCGTATTGCGGGATGGTTCAGTCCCGCCCCGCATTGCACTGCGTTCAATGCGGGCTACAACAATCAAGTATCAGCCCGCTGCCGCCTTCTCCGCCGCGAGCTTGGTCTTGAACAGCCAGTCGCGGTAGTCGTCCATGTCGCCATCGAAGGGCTGCAGGCGTCCGTCGGCGACGATCAGGAACTGGTCGGTGGTCGCGCGCAGCAGGTGGCGGTCGTGCGACACCAGCACCAGCGTGCCTTCGAACTGCGCCAGCGCGACGGTCAGCGCTTCCCGGGTTTCGAGGTCGAGGTGGTTGGTCGGCTCGTCGAGCAGCAGCAGGTTCGGCCGCTGCCAGACGATCATCGCCAGCGCGAGGCGCGCCTTCTCGCCGCCGGAAAAATGGGTGATCGGACTCAAGGCCATCTCGCCCGGAAAATTGAAGCCGCCGAGGAAACCGCGCAGCTCCTGCTCGCGCACCCGCGGCGCGACCCGCGCAAGGTTCCACAGCGGTGACTCGTCGTGGCGCAGCATCTCCACCTGGTGCTGCGCGAAATAGCCGATCACCAGGCCCTTGTTGAAATTCGCCGTGCCCGAAAGCGGCGCAAGCTCGCCGGCGATGGTCTTGATCAGCGTCGACTTGCCGGCGCCGTTGATGCCGAGCAGGCCGTAGCGCTGGCCGCTCTGCAGCGAGAACCTGATGTCCTTCAGCACCGGTTTTTCCGTGCCGTCCTCCAGCCGGTAACCGGCGACGACATCCTCCATCACCAGCAGCGGATCGGGCGCGCGCAACGGCTCGCGGAACTCGAACTGGAAGGGTGCCGAGACATGCAGCGGCGCGAGGTCTTCCATTTTTGCCAGCATTTTCATGCGGCTCTGCGCCTGGCGCGCCTTGCTCGCCTGCGCCTTGAAGCGGTTGATGAAGGACTCGAGGTGGGCGCGCTCGCGCTGCTGCTTCTCGATCATGCCGGCGGCGAGCACCACCGCGGCGGCGCGCTGGCGTTCGAAATCCGAATAATGGCCGCCGTAGCGTTTCAGCTTCTGGTTGTCGATGTGGACGATGACGTTGACCACGCCGTCGAGGAAATCGCGGTCGTGCGACACGATCACCAGCGTGCCGCGGTATTTCTTCAGCCACTCCTCCACCCACAGGATGGCGTCGAGGTCGAGGTGGTTGGTCGGCTCGTCGAGCAGCAGCAGGTCTGAGGGGCACATCAGCGCCTGCGCAAGGTTGAGCCGCATGCGCCAGCCGCCGGAGAAGGTCGCCACCGCCTGCTCCATCTGCTGATGGCTGAAGCCGAGGCCGTAGAGCAGGCGCTCGGCGCGCGGACGCACGGTCCAGGCGTCGGCATCGGCGAGGTCGGCGTAAATCGACCCGATGCGCTCGCCGTCGTTGGCGGCTTCCGCCTCCGCCAGCTCCGCCTCGAGCCGGCGCAGCGTGGTGTCGCCGTCGATCGCGTAGTCGATCGCGGAACGCTGCAGCGGCGGCGTTTCCTGGGCGACATGGGCCACGCGCCAGCGCGCGGGGTAATCGACCTCGCCCTGGTCGGCCTGCAGTTCGCCGCGCAGCAGCGCGAACAGGCTCGACTTGCCGGTGCCGTTGTTGCCGATGAGGCCGATCTTGTCGCCCGGATTGAGGACGAGGTCGGCATCCTCGAGCAGCACCTTGGCGCCGCGCCTGAGCGTAATGCGTGTGAAACGGATCATCGTGTCCTGCCGGCCGCCGGTGGCGCCGGGCGCGCCTTCCGGGCAAAGGGGCGCATTCTACGCAGCTTGGCCGTCCTGCGGGCATTTGTCTGCCGGGGCGGGTACAATCCGCCGCATTCCCCCGGAGCAGACCCCATGGTTCCCGTCTACAAGTTGATCGCCGCCGCCCTCTCCGTCGTAGCCCTCGGCACGACGGCCAGCTGCCAGTCGACCACCTCCGGCGGCGTGGTCGGCGCCGAGCGCAAGCAGCTGCTGCTGGTGTCTTCGGAGCAGTTGAACCAGATGGCGGTCAAGGCTTATGCGCAGATCCAGAACGAGTCGGCCAAGAAGGGCATGCTCAACACCGATCCCGCGCTGACCCGCCGCGTGCGCGCGATCGCATCCCGCATCACGCCGCAGACCCGTGTCTTCCGCGCCGATGCGCCGGCATGGAAATGGGAAGTCAACGTCATCAACAGCAAGGAACTCAACGCCTTCTGCATGCCCGGCGGCAAGATCATGTTCTACTCGGGCCTCATCGAGCGTCTCAATCTCAGCGATGACGAGATCGCGGTGATCATGGGCCACGAGATCGCCCATGCGCTGCGCGAGCACTCGCGCGAACAGGTGTCGCAGGCCGTGGCCGCCGACGCCGCGATCGGCATCGGCGCGGCGCTGCTCGGACTGGGAGACGGCGCCGCCAACCTGACCGGCGCCGCCTACCAGGCGCTGGTCGCCACCCGCTTCAGCCGCAACCACGAGACGGAAGCCGACCGCATCGGCCTCGAACTCTCGGCACGCGCCGGCTACGACCCGCGTGCCGGCGTCACGCTTTGGAAAAAGATGCTCTCCGCCAACCAGGGCGGCAGCCCGCCGGAGTTCCTCAGCACCCACCCCGCCGAGTCGCGGCGCATCCAGGAAATCGAAGCCCTGCTGCCTGCGGTGATGCCGCTCTACCAGGCGGCAAAGCGCTGAGCGGCCGGCGCCCGGGATGACTCCGCTGCGCGGCAGGCTGACCGTAGCCCTGATTGGCCTGGTTGTCGCAGCCACCGGCTGCGCCGTTCTTGTCCGGTCTGAGCTCGCCGGCCTGCGCGCAGCTTTCGAGACTGACGCCCGCATCGTGCATCGTCTGCTCAGCCAGCGTGCCGCGCAGCACGACGCGGTTATGGCCATGCTGTCCCTGCTGCAGTCCGATGGCGGCGCCTCCGCTCCCGACCGGCGCGTCACATCGGTGTATCCGCAGGTCCTCGATGTCAGGCAACGCAGCGGCGATGCGTCCTGGGCCGATCCCGCGCTGGCAGCGGCCGAGGGTGAGTCCCGCCGACTGCGTCGCGCGGCCATCGCCGGCGTCGATTTTGCCGGCGGTCGTTACTGGCTGGTGCAGGCCGCGATGCCCGCAAGTCACGCAGTGCAGATCGACCTGGCCGGCATGGTGCCCCGCGAGGAATGGCCAATGCCGGCTGAAACCAGCCCGGTGCGCGTGGCCCTCGAGTACACCGGCCAGCAGTTCCTGCTGCAGCCCGGACGCGGCAACGGCAGCTGGACGGAATTCGATTTCCGGAAGCGACTTGCCGCCGACAGCCAGCCCTTCGAGGTGGTCGCCACACGCGGCATCGGGTGGTCCGACCTGCCCTGGCTAAAGATGCTGGGCTGGATATTGCTGACCGTCGGTGCACTCGCCGGGCTGCTGGCACTGGAGCGCCAGCGTGCCGAGCGTCGCCGTGCCGAGGAACTGCTGCGGCTGGGCCAGGTCGCTCGGCTGAACGCCCTCGGCGAACTTGCCGCAGGAATGGCGCATGAACTGAACCAGCCATTGACCGCCGTGCTCGCCAGCACCCAGGCCGCGGGCCGCATGCTCAACGATGAGCCGGCCGAACTCGCAGGCGCGCGCGAGGCCATGCAGCGTGCGTCAGAACAGGCACGCCGCGCATCCAGCGTCGTGGAACGGCTGCGCCGCGTCGTGGAACGGCCGGATGTGTCCGCAAAGCTCCGGCCAGTAAGCCTGGAAGATGCGGTACGCAACGCGCTTTATCTACTGGAACCGCAGCTTCAACGCCTCGGCATCAAGCCATCACTTCGCGGAGCCGCAATCCTCGTGCTGGCCGAACCGGTGGCGCTTGAACAGATCATCCACAATCTGCTGAGCAACGCGCTGGATGCGCTGGCACAGGTCCCGGCGCCCGGGCGCAGCCTGGATATCGAGGGCCGGGTTGTTGACGGAAAAGGCCTGCTGACCGTCAGCGACAGCGGCACCGGCATCGCCGCGGACGTGCTGCCGCGGCTGTTCGAACCGTTTTTCACGACCCGCGAAGGCGGGCTCGGCCTGGGACTGAGCCTCTGCGAATCCCTGGCGACCGGCATGGGCGGATCGCTTGCCGCCGCGAACAGGGCACCCCACGGTGCCGTTTTCACGCTGCAACTGCCACTGGCCGCCGCATGAACAGCACGCTGTCACCGCTGATCCACCTGATCGACGACGATGCCGCGGTGCGCGACAGTCTCGCGCTGCTGATCGGCACCGTCGGCCTGCGCGTGCAGCCCTGGGCCAGCCCGCAGGATTTCATGGCGCAGTTCGACCGCGCCGGCATCGGCGCCATCGTGCTCGACGTGCGCATGCCCGGCATCAGCGGCCTCACCGTCCTGGAAAAACTGGTTGCCGAGGGTGTCGACCAGCCGGTGATCATGCTGACCGGCCACGGCACGGTGGAAATGTGCCGCCGCGCATTCAAATCCGGTGCAGCGGAATTCCTCGAAAAACCGGTGGATGACCAGAAACTGCTCGACGCATTGCAGTCCGCCGTGCAGCAGCATGTGCGCTCGCGCGAGCGCAGCCGCGACGACCGTGATGCGCGGGAACGTTACGCCCGGCTCTCCGCACGTGAACGTGAAGTGCTGGGCCTGATCGTCGCAGGCCTCACCAACAAGGAGATCGGCCGCGCGCTGCAGGTCTCGCCGCGCACCGTCGAGACCCACCGCGCCAGCCTCTTTGCCAAGCTTGATGCCGAGTCCCTGGCGCAACTGATCCGGCGATATGCCGCGCTGGTGGAAGACGACGCACCCTGACGGCGAATGGCCGATCCGTAGGGGTGTAGATTATAACTATATGATTTTAAACATTTTTATTTGTTCCCGGGCAACACCGCCCTGCCCGGCACTCCGTAACAGTACGGAGCCCCGGACGTAGCCCTGCGGATAGTCGCGCGCGCAGCGTTTTCCTACAGTGTTTCCACGGTTGCAACACTCAACCGCAACGTTCAAACCAGGAGAACCCCGATGCGCACCATCACCCAATTGTCCGCCGCCGTCCTGCTCGCCACCGCCACTCTGGCCAACGCACAGGCCGTGCGCAGCGAAAGAAACATATCCCTCGACCTGGCCAACCAGATCGCTGCCGCCAGCGTCGCCGCATGCAGCGCCAGAGGTTACAACGTGACCGCGACCGTGGTTGACCGCGCGGGTCTCCTCCGCACCGTGCAGCGCGCCGACAACGCCGGCCCGCACACCATCGCGGCCAGCCAGCAGAAGGCATTCACCTCCGCTTCCGCCCGCAACAACACGCAGGCGATGATGGAAACCGCGCAGAAAAATCCCGCCGCCGCCAACCTCGTCCATATCCCCGGCTTCCTGCTGCTCGGCGGCGGCGTTCCGGTGCGTGCCGGCAACGACGTCATTGGCGCGGTCGGCATCGGCGGTGCGCCGGGAGGGCACCTCGACGAGCAATGCGCCGTCGCCGCGCTGGAACAGGTCAAGGACCAGCTGAAGTAATTTTCAACCCTTTATTACCCATATCCGCTTCCCTCTGTCCCGTTTTTACGGGGAGAGGGGCCGGGTAAGGGGCCACCACCGACGGTGACTGAATCAATGCAGACACTGTCCCCGGGGAGCACAGCCATGAACCGTATCCTTCACATCCTGACCTTCGCATTCGTCCTGTTGTCACCGTCACTCGTAACAGCCCAGATCCCGCCCACCGCCGCCGAAGCCGCCCGCTACACCGGCCTGCACGCCGCCGCCCACAAAGGCGAGATTGCCGAACTCGAACGCCTGATCGCCGCGAAAAAGGATGTCAATGCCCGCGACCCCTACGGCCGCACGCCACTGCATGTGGCAAGCCACGCACGCAAGCCCGATGCGGTACGCGCCTTGATGCGCGCCGGTGCGAACCCTGCGCTGCTCGAACGTGACCGCTACGACGCCGTGACCATCGCCGCGGTCGCCAATGACGAGGACACACTGCGCGTGCTGCTGGCCGAAGGCGCCAGTGCGAAGCTCGTCACCAGCCGCTATGACGGCACCGCACTGATCGCCGCCGCACACCTAGGCCACGCCGGCGTCGTCAAACAGCTGATCGCGGCCGGCGCGCCGCTGGACCATGTCAACAACCTGCACTGGACCGCGCTGATCGAATCCATCGTGCTTGGCGACGGCGGCCCGCGCCACACCGAAACCCTGCGCCTGCTGGTCGAAGCCGGCGCCAGCACCAAAATCACCGACCGCAGCGGCAACACGCCGCTGCGCCTGGCCAAGGGACGCGGTTACAGGACGATGGTGGAGATCCTTGAAAATGCGGGCGCAAAATAATGCACAATTGCGCACGCTGATGTGCTGCGGGCGAGCACACTGCCATCCACACCGGAAGTTCATTCCGACACATCGCCTGACAACATGATAATCAAGTGCTCGTTGCGCAGGATCCGTCCCGAAAAATCCGGTTCCGGACCAGTGGGACGATTCGCCGGGTTGCGCGGCAAGACTGTTGCCCGAAAATGAATACTGAGCAGCAGATGAGACTCTACATCACCCCCGCCTCCCCCTATGCCCGCATCGTCCGCATCGTAATCATCGAAAAAGGCCTGGAAAACCGGATCGAGATCATTCCTGCGCAGACCCGGCTTGCCGACAGCCCGTACTACCGCATCAATCCCTCGGGTCGGGTGCCCTACCTTATCCGCGACGACGGGGTCGCGATGGAGGAATCCGCACTGATCTGCGCCTGGCTGGATCAGCTCGACGGCAAACCGGCGTTCGATCTGCCGCATGGCGAACGGGCGTGGGAGCCGCGCCGTCTGGAAGCACTCGCAAGGAGCATCACGGACGGCATCGCGGTCTGGAGCCGCGAAATCGCGCGCGCGCCGGCGGAACGTTCGCCGACACTGCTGAAACACGAAGCGCAGCGCAGCCGGCGCATGGCTGCCCTGTGGGAAACCGAAATTGAAAATCCGTGGATGAACGGCGCGCTGAACATGGCACAGATCACCCTGGCCTGCGGTCTGGGACTGGAAGCCCGCAATCCCGATCTGCATTGGCGTCCGGACCACCCGAAATTAAGCGCCTGGTTCGACCGCATCAACACACGTCCGTCGTTTGCCGAAACCGCCCCGCCACGCGCATGATGCACGTCAACCCGATTACAAGGCCTTAATGCAGAACACCAGTCCCCGCCCGTCATTCACCCGGCAGCTATACGGCTTTGCCGGCTGGCTGATTTTGACTTTCGCTGCTGCTGCCATCGGCGCAGTGGCCTCAGCCCAGGCCAAAACCTTTTACCAGCAACTGATCCGCCCCGAGTGGGCGCCACCGGGCTGGTTGTTTGGCCCGGTCTGGACCTCGCTGTATCTGATGATGGCCATTGCCGCGTGGCTGGTATGGCGCGACCACGGTTTCCGCCGTGCTGGCGGTGCGCTCACTTTGTTTGTCGTGCAACTTGCAGCCAACGCAGTCTGGACCTGGCTGTTTTTTGTCTGGCACCAGGGTGCACTGGCATTCGCCGAGATCCTGCTGCTGTGGGCATTGATCGCCGCAACCTGCATCGCGTTCTGGCGGCTGCATGCCCTTGCTGGCGCGCTGCTGCTGCCCTACCTGGCCTGGGTCAGTTTCGCATCGGTCCTCACCTATGCCACCTGGCAGCTCAATCCCGGAATTCTGGGTTAGGCACCCGGTTCAGCGCGCCACCAGCCGCCACAGCGAAGTCACCTCCGCCGCACGCGCCGCATGCAGCGGATCGGCGGTATCCATTGCCTTGGGATGCTGAGGCCGCGCCTCGCTGCGGCTTTTGACCTTGAGCCCCGCGGCATCGATCAGTGCCAGCAACTCCTCGCGCGTGCGCAGTCCGAGGTGTTCGGCGATGTCGGACAGGATCAGCCAGCCCTCACCCTCCGGCTCGAGATGCGCCGCCAGCCCGGCGAGAAAACCGCGCAGCATCCGGCTGCCGGGATCGTAGACCGCGCGCTCGACCGGAGCGCTGGGCTGCGACGGTATCCACGGCGGGTTGCAGACGACCAGCGGCGCGCGACCCTCCGGAAAGAGGTCGGCCTCCACCACCTCCACCTGCGCCTCCAGCCCCAGCCGCCGGATGTTGTCGCGGGCGCAGGCCAGCGCGCGGGCGTCGTTCTCGGTGGCGACGACCCGCGCGACACCGCGTTTTGCCAGCAGCGCCGCCAGCACGCCGGTGCCGGTGCCGATATCGAAGGCCAGCGTCTGCGCCGGCAGCGTCGCCTGCGCCACCAGCTTCACGTATTCATTGCGGATCGGCGCGAACACGCCGTAGTGCGGATGGATATGCGCCCCCAGCGCCGGCACGTCCACCCCCTTCTTGCGCCATTCATGGGCGCCGATCAGACCCAGCAGCTCGCGCAGCGACACCACGCTGGCTTCGCCGTCGGCCTCACCCCAGGCTTCGCTGCAGGTGAGCCGCACATCGGGCGCGCGGCGCAGCGGAATGCCGTAATCACCCTCCAGCGGGATCAGCAGCATCGACAGCGTGTGCGCGCGCTGGGCCTGCGCCTGGCGGTGGCGGTGAAAGGCGGCGCCCGGAGCGGCATCCGCCTTCTCCTGCTTGCGCTTGGGCTTGCGCGGCCGGTCGACGCGGCGCATCAGCGCCTGCAGCAACTGGCGCGCGTTCTGGAAATCGCTGCGCCAGAGCAGGCCCACACCTTCCGAAGCAAACCGGAAAGCGGAATCCGCGGTCATCGTGTCGTCGGCGATCACCACGCGTTTCGGCGGCGCAGCGCCGCTCTCCGAGCGCCAGCGCACGGAACGGTCTTCGGTGCCGTCGTTGAAATGAATCAGGGAATGTGCAGTCACGGACAGGCTCTCCGCCGGCAGGCGCCGGCTCGGACGCGGGATGCGCCAAAGGCCCGAGCATAACAGGGCCATCGCAGCGCACCGGGGCCGGCCCGGCCCCGGCGGCCCTGCCGCCTATTCCAGCCGGCTTTCCGGCCAGGCCGAGGCGTCTATGGTGTCGCGGTAGGCATGCCAGGTCGCATGGCCGAGCACGGGAATGGTCACCGCGAGGCCGAGCAGCGCGGTGGCAAAGCCGATGCCGGTGAGCAGGACGATCAGCAGCGCCCACACCGCCATCGCCGGCTTGTTGCGCAGCACCGCGTTGACGCTGGTGACGATGGCAGTCACCGCGTCGGTCTCGCGGTCGCAGATCATCGGCAGCGAAAACGCGCTGAAGACAAAGGCGAGCAGCGCGAAGATCGAACCCACCGCCGAGCCGATGCCGAGGAACAGCGCGAGTTCGCGCCAGTCGGAACCGCCGCCCGCCGGAAAAAACACGTGCACCATCGAGCCGGCGCGCGCCCAGATCAGAAACAGCACCAGCAGCGCCAGCGCGAACACCATCGCGTTGCCGAGAGTGCGCGCCGCCTCCTCGCTGCAGCGGACCAGCGTCGGCTGCTGGCCGCGTTCGAGCTGGCGGCTGACCGAATAAAGTCCGATCGCCAGCAGCGGCGCGACGAAGACGAAACCCGACAGCAGCACCAGCACGGCCCAGTAGCTGCCGAGGCTCAAGCCGATGCCGGTGACGATCCAGGACAGCACGACGATCGCGATGCCGAGGCCCAGGCTCTGCTGCGGCGCGCGGCGGAAATCCGACCAGCCGCGCGCCACCCATTGCAGCGGCCTGCCTGCCGGCAGTTCGCGGCAGGGCGCGACGAAGGGCAGCGCCGCTGCCGCCCCGGAATCCGGATCGCCGCCGGTCGGGCTGTCGGTCATGCCGCAATCACTTGGCGAGGCCGAGGTCGACCAGCACCGACCTCATCGACGCATAGTCCTGTTCGAGGTCCTTGCTGAACTGCGCGCTGGGCGTGAACACATTGGACCAGATGTTCTTGTCCAGCTCCTCTTTCCATTCCGGTGCCTCGGTCGCCTTCTTCAGCACGCCCTCCCAGTAGGCGAGCTGCTGCGGCGTGATGCCCTTCGGCGCAAACATCGCGCGCCAGGCGCCGAAGGTGAAATCAGCGCCCTGCTCCTTCCAGGTCGGCACATTGGCGAAGGCCCCAGGGAAACGCTGGGCCGAGGTGATGCCGAGCACTCGCATCCTGCCGGCGGCGACGTGGGAAGCCACGTTCCCGGCGGCCGTGGTCACCAGGTCGACGTGGCCGCCGAGCAGGTTGGTGATCGCGTCGGCGGAGCCCTTGAAGGCCACCACTTTCAGGTCGCGGGCGTTGCCGCCGATGGTTTTCATCAGCACGCCGGCGGCGATGTGGTTGTGGCTGCCGAGCAGCGGCGAGAAGGCGATGGTCACCGACTTCGGATCCTTGCGCAGACGGTCGATCAGGTCCTTGCCGGTCTTCAGGTTCGAGTTCGCCGCGACCGCGAACACCGTGTAGTCATCGAACAGCGAGGCCACCGGGGTCAGGTCGGTGTGGCGCAGCGTGCTCGAGCCGACGATGTGGTTGGTCAGGATCGCCGGCCCGGCGACGACCAGATAATGCGGATCGGGGGTACGCTGCTGCACATAGGTGTAGGCGATGCTGCCGCCCCCGCCGGAGCGGTTGTTGATGGAAATCGACACCGGCAGCAGCTTGTTGGCGAGCAGGATGCGCTCGAGGCTGCGCGCGGTCTTGTCATTGCTGCCGCCCGGCGGATTGGGCACAACGATCTCGACGTTCTTGCTCGGCGACCAGGACTGGGCGCCGGCCACGGCCGCCGTTCCGGCGAAGACGGCAACGGCAAGGCCGCGGATGATGATGTTTGCAGGATGCATGGTGACCCCTTCTTGTGATGGTTATCCGGCACGAATGTCTGCTGCGGTGATGCGCTGCCCGTCCTCCTGACGACCCGGCGGCTGTTCTGCGTGGTCTGTGCCGCCGGCCGGATGATGCAGCTTCCGGCAGGTTAAGTGCGCCCTGCCGGCTTGGCAAGCAGACCAGCATGTGGCCTCAAGGCGCCGGAACCGGGTTTATGCTCTAATCGATTGGCCAGTGACTGCAGCCCACGGAGGAGACCATGGATACAGTGCAAGGCGCCCGGCTCGACGTCCGCTACAGCGGCAAACCGGTCGGCGCGGAAGTCTGCGGCATCGACCTGTCACAGCATCTGGACGATTCCACCTTCGCCGCAATCAAGCAGCTGTTCGACAGCAACGGCATGATCTTTTTCCGCGGCCAGTCGCTGACGCCGGAGCAGCAGATCGCCTTCACCGCGCGCTTCGGCACCCCGGACAAACACGTGCGCCAGGAATACGCGCTGCCCGGCTACCCGCAGATCCACCTGATCTCCAACGTCAAGGACGGCGAGCGCTCGATCGGCTCCGCCTACGCCGGCGACGACTGGCATACCGACCTCTGCTTCATGCGCAAGCCGGCGAGGTACGCCTTCCTCCATGCCATCGAAGTCCCGACCCGGGACGGCAAGGTGCTGGGCGACACCTGCTTCGCCAGCACCGCCCATGCCTACGACACGCTCGACGCCGAAACCCGCGACTGGCTCGACCGGCAGCGCGGCGTCTTCCGCTACCACCGCGCCCAGGAACGCAAACAGCAGCAGCGCGCCAGGGATCACGCCCGCCCGCCGCTCACCGCCGCCCAGAAAGCCGCGACGCCCGACGTGTCACACGACGCCGTAATCACCCACCCGGAGACCGGGCGCCGCTGCATCTATATCAACAAGACCTACACCTTCAGCTTCGAGGGCATGAGCGAGGAAGACTCAGCGCCGATACTCAAGCGCCTGCACGAACACATCACCCGCGACGAGGCCGTCTACACCCACAAATGGCAGACCGGTGACATCATCATGTGGGACAACTACTCGACACAGCACATGGCGGTCGGGGATTACGCGCTGCCGCAGCGGCGGCTGATGCACCGGACGGCGATTTGCGGGGTGGAGGAGTTTGGGGCGAGGGTTTTGGCGGAGTGAGGCTTATTGATGAGAGTACTTTTTCCAAAACTTACACTGGTCCTGTTTATCATCTTAACTGGACTTCTTTCGTAGCATTCTTCTGGTACGGCACCCCGCGCCGCTACCATGACTTAGACCCCCAGTAAGTCCTCTTCCGCCCCAAAGCAGACGGTCACAGGGCAGTAATTCAAGGGCTTAGTTCGAGCCTAGCTCGGGGAGTCAACCAAGGCTCGAACCCGCAATAAACGAACGACAGCTTATGGTCGCATCCGGACTCTGCGCAGTGCATTGAAGTTTTAGATCCAACCCGTCGCTGCAGTGGCCGTTTCCCGAGGTTCTAATCTGCCGATATAAAAAAGGGGCCTCGCGGCCCCTTTTCCTTTCCCGCAACTTCCAGACGACTAAGCCGCCTGCTGCCCCTTCAACAACAGATCCACCACCTGCGGCGCAATCTCCGCTGCGCGCTGGTCCATCTGCTCCGGCGTCAGGTTGGCGATCGGATGCGGCATCACCAGGAATTTCAGGTCCGGCACGCCCCAGGTTTTCGCCATCGCCTTGCCGGTCACCGTGAACACATGGGTCACGATGGACGCCGAGGGAACGCCGTTCTGTTCAAACACTATGCTGTCGAGCACACTGCCCGAGCTGCATGACCCTCAGTCGCCGACACCGGCAACAATGATGTCGCAGTTCTGCTTGTACTCGGCGATCATCTCCGGGCTGGGTGCGGAGCCGGCGCTTTTCTTTTTTCGGATCACGTGCGACTTGGCACCGTATTCCTTTTCGAGGATGCCGGCGATGCGCATCAGCAGCTGGTCGGAGTTGTGCTTGGTGTTGTCGACCAGGCCGATGCGCAGGCCTTTCAGCGACTTCGGCCGCGGCACGAAGTTGATCGTGCGCGACTTCACCTCGGTGGTGGGATCGTAAATCTGGATGCTCATGGAGACCTCCTTAAAAAGTACAACAAAAACAAATACTTGCGATATACGTCATTCCGGACGTGCGAAGCGCGATCCGGAATCCAGTGGTCTTGCTGCCACTGTTGCTGGATTCCGGCGTTCGCCGGAATGACGGGGTATCCGGGTTTTCTCTGCACCCTCTGTGACTAAAAAGGTTTTCAGTTTTTAAGGTACCTTGATTTCCTGCGTGACGCTCTGCGAACCGTTCTTGCCGCCCCAGCCGGGGATGTAGCAGGACTGCACGCCCGCCTTGCCGCCGGCGGCGATGACCAGGAAATCCTGCGGGGTGTGCACCAGCGGCTGCATCGTTTTTTCGGATTCGGGGGTGACCGGGCCCGGGCGGATGTTGGCGCGCTGCATTTCGGCGTGGGACATCTGGCTGTGTTCGAACGCGTATTTCTGCACGTCCTCGCGCGACCAGCCCGCCTTCTGCATGATCAGCTGGTGCTCGCCGGCAAACACCAGCGCGTACTGCGGCTGGCGGTTGGTGCCGGCGGACATGCGCATCTGCGCGCAGGCCGTGGTCAGCACGCCCTCCGGCGTTGCACTGAGGCCGTTGGAATACTGATGCACGCCGAGCGCCGCGAATATCGTCACCGCGCTCTGCTCCGGTTTGAAGCCGCGCGTGGTGTGGAAGGCCGGCCAGGGGCTGTCCTCCTCGTTCTCGGCGATGCAGAAGGTGTATTTGCCGGGATGGCCGAGGCTCGAGCGGTCGAGCACGCCGGGCGTGGTGCCGATCACGTTCTGCATCACCAGCCGGATCGCGCGGCCGATCGTGGCATTGGCGCGCCAGCCCTGGCCGAACACGTTGTCGGCGCTGTTCATGCCGATCTTCTTCGCGATAGGACCGTTGACCAGCATGAATACCGCCGAACCGCCGGTGCTGGTGGCCGGGCCGTGGTAGCCGTACTTGGGGTCAGCCAGCGCATCGATGGTGGCCGTGATCACCGGCATGTATTCGGGTTTGCAGCCGGCCATCACCGCGTTGATCGCGACCTTCTCCGCGGTCACCGAGACCTGGCGGTTCTCGATGAAGGCGAGCTGCTGCTCCGGCTTGAGGCCGCCGGCCTCGAGCATGGCTTCGATGCGCTCCGCAGTCGGCGGAACCACCGGCAGGCCATCGGTCCAGCCCTTGGCGTAACACAGCTCGATGGCGCTGCCGAGGTCGTCGGCGGCGTGTTTGCGCGATTTCAGTTCGATCATGCTGTTCCTCACAAGGGGCCGGTCTTGTTCCCCGAGGGGGACTTCCTTCGGGGCGCGCCGGGGATGCTGGAATCGAGTCTACCCCAAACACGCAGTGACGCTGCGGCGTGTTCCAGATGGTGACGCGCCGCCCCGTTCCGGTGCGGGCCATCGTGACGGCTGCCGGGGGATTTCTGCTAACGTGGCGCCTCGCCATGTTCCCGCTTGCCGAACTGCTGCTGCTCGCCTTCTTCCTCGCCCTCGCCTGGCTGTGGTGGGACAGCATGCAGGCGCGCGAGGCCGCGGTTGTCGCGGCACGCACGGCCTGCGAAGCCGAGGGACTGCAATTCCTTGACGACACCGTGGGCATCGCCGGGCTGCGGCCGGCGCGCAATGCGAACGGCAGGCTGCTGCTGCAGCGCGCCTACGACTTCGAGTTCAGCGACACCGGCGACAACCGCATGAAAGGCAGCGTGGTGATGCTGGGCCGGCGCGTGATCCTGCTCAACATCGGCCGGCGGCCACCGGCAACTGTCATCCGCCTGCACTGAGGCGGCCTGCCGGGCCCGTCCCAGCGCAAGGGTGCTTACTGCGCCGTCCACCCGCCGTCGATCGACTGTAATGTTCCGGTAATCGAAGCCGCCTCGTCACCGGCGAGGAAGCAGGCCAGCGCTGCGACCTGCTCCACGGTCACGAACTGTTTCGTCGGCTGCGCCGCCAGCAGCACGTCGCGCACCACCTGCTCCTCGGTGATGCCACGCGCCTTCGCGGTGGCCGGGATCTGTTTTTCGACCAGCGGCGTGCGCACGTAACCGGGACAGATCGCATTGCAGGTGACGCCGAAGGCCGCGGTCTCGAGGGCGACAGTCTTGGTCAACCCCGCCACGCCGTGCTTGGCGGCGACATAGGCGGACTTGAAGGGCGAAGCCACCAGTGCATGGGCCGAGGCGATGTTGATGATGCGCCCCCAGCGGCGGCGCCTCATGCCGGGCACGGCATGGCGGATGGTGTGGAACAGCGCGACCAGGTTGATGGCAATGACGGCATCCCACTGTTCCGGCGGGAACTCGTCGATCGGCGCGACGAACTGGATGCCGGCATTGTTGACCAGGATGTCGACCTTGCCCAGCACCGCGACCGTGTGCTCCATCATTTCGGCGATTTCATCCGGCTTGCCCATGTCCGCGCCGTGGTGCTCGACGCGCACGCCGTGCTGGCGCGCGAGGGTCTGGCACAGTTCGCGGATGGCATCGGCATCACCGAAGCCGTTGAGCATGACGTTGGCCCCGCGCGCCGCCAGCGCGCTGGCGACGGCCAGGCCGATGCCGCTGGTGGAGCCGGTGACGAGGGCGGATTTTCCATTGAACATGGCGGGGACTCCGGACGGAAATGACGCCCATCATGACGCAAAATGCGGGCCAGCCGGAAGGCCGCGGGCGCAAAAAGGCCGGCAGTCACTCCCTGCGGGAATGGCCTGCCGGCCCGGTGTTGCTGACGTCCCGCGCTAGAGCTTGCGCAGCTCGGCGAGCAGTTCCTCGCTGGTCGGGATCGTGCCCTGCGGATAGACCTTGGCGTAACGCACGACACCCTTGGCATCGATGACGTACGCCGCGCGCTTGTCCATGCCGCGCTCGTCATTGAATATGCCGAAGGCCTGGCCGACGGCGCCATGCGGCCAGTAGTCCGACATCAGCGGGAAAGGCACGCCGCCCAGGTGCTCCGCCCAGGCTTTGAGGCTGGGCAGCGGATCGGCGCTCAGCTGCAGGATTTCGCAGTTCAGCTTCTTGAATTCTTCGTAGTTCTCACGGAACCCACGGACTTGATTGGTTCATCCCCCGGTGAAGGCAAAGGGCATGAACGCGACCACGACCGGCCGTCCCCTGAACGAGGACAGCGCGACCTTCTGGTCGGAGTTGTGCGCGGCCAGGGAAAAATCCGGCGCGGCGCTGCCTGCTTGAATTTCCATGCAAGTTCTCCTGGTTGTGACGGGATGCGGGACTGCGGGCCAAGAATACCCGCAGCCCCCGCTCCGGGCAATGACTCTTCAACGATCAGCGCCGGCGCTCGGCGTTGATCATGTACAGGCTGCTGGCAACGATCACCGCGGCACCCGCCCACAGCCAGGGCCCGGGCACCTCGCCCCAGACCAGCCAGCCGAGCAGCGCCGCCCACAGCAGCGAGGTATAGCGCACGGGCGCCAGCGCCGAGGCCTCCGCCGCGCGCAGCGCCTCGATGACCAGGAAATGCGCGGCGCCGTTGCTGACGCCGGCGACGACGAACCAGAATGCGGATGCGCCGCTGACCGGCACCCAGCCGAAAACGGCCGTCACCATGCCGCCGGTCATCAGTATGATGTTCGACCAGAACAGGATCGAGATCGACGAGTCGGTGCGCGACAGCAGCCGCGTCAGCACGTCGCGGAAGGCGTTGATGAAGGCGGCCGCCACCGGCAGCAGCAGCGCCCAGCGGAAGTCGCCGCTGCCGGGCTGCACGACGATCAGCACGCCGGCGAAGCCGCCGAGCACCGCGACCCAGCGGTGGACGCCGACGCGCTCGCCGAGCAGCGGCGCCGAAAACGCCGCGACGAAAATCGGGCTGGTGAACATGATGGTGATCACCAGCGCCAGCGGCAGCAGGCCGAGACTCAGCACGATGCAGGCGGAGCCGGCGATGAACAGCAGGCCGCGGGCAAGCTGGCCGCCGCGGTTGACGATGCGCAGGCTGCTCCAGCTGCCCGCGACCATCACCCAGGGCACGATCACCAGCAGCGTCGCCAGCTGGCGCAGCGCGATCACCTGCCCGACCGGATGGGTCTGCACCAGGTGCTTGGACACCGCATCGTTGACCGTCAGCAGCAGGATGCCCGCCGCCATCAGCAGCATGCCCTTCAGCGTATGCGCGCCATGGCTCATGCGCGCGCGCCGCTTCCCAGCAGCATCAGTCCGGTGATCACCAGCGCGGCGCAGGCGGCAAGCAGTCCGCTGCCGAAGCCCAGACCCGCGGACAGCAGCGCGCTTGCCGC
The DNA here is from genome assembly GCA_019634975.1 of Burkholderiales bacterium. Lineage (GTDB taxonomy): Bacteria > Pseudomonadota > Gammaproteobacteria > Burkholderiales > SG8-41. Next base: position 354,789 of record JAHCAI010000001.1, on the reverse strand, counting down.
GAGCGGACCGAGAATCTGCCCCGAGGCAAAGGATGCGGTCATCGCCGCGGTCAGCGGCACCGCCTGCGCTCCCGCCACCGCGCGCGCCTCCTGGATGCTCAGCATGGTGATGACCATGAAGGTGCCGCCGACGCAAAGGGCCGCCGCGAGTATCGCCGCGAGGCCTTGCCAGAACACCGGCAATGCCACGCCGACAGCCATCAGGAAATGGCAGGCCGCCCACACGCGGCGCGGCGCGAAGCCGCGCAGCAGCGTCGCTGCCGCCAGCGTCGAGGCCAGGGCCGCCAGCCCGAACACCGGCCAGGCCCAGCCGAAGAGCGCCGGATCGGGAATGATCTCGCGCGCCATCGCCGGCAGGAAGGTCGCGGGAATGATGTAGCCGAAGCCGGCGGCGCCGAAACAGAACACCAGCAGCCGGGCATCACGGCTCCAGGGAATGCCGCCGCGGCGCGCGCGGGGCATGGCGGCATGCGCGGTGCCCTGCCCGGCATAGGTCGTCCACACCGCGGCGGTCACTGCAAGCGCGAGCAGGCCAAAGCTGATCCAGGCCTGCGCCGACGAGGCCCCGGTCCGCATCAGCACGATGCACACCAGGCCGGCAATCATTGTTCCGGCGCCGACACCGGCAAAGCTCAGGCTGTTCAGCAGCGGCCGGCGCAGTGCGGCGAGCCGGTCCAGTGCCCAGGAGAACGCGTAAATCGCGATCCAGGCATTGGCGATGCCCGCCACCAGCCGCAGCAACAGCCATGACGGATAGTGCCCGGTGAAGCCCATCGCCAGCGTTGCGGCACCGATCAGCAGCATGCTGCCGAGCACCGCCGTGTCGTCGCGCATCGGCAGGCGCGTCGCCAGCAGCGAACCGAGGAAATAACCGAGATAATTCGCGGAGGCGAGATAGCCGCCGGACGCCGCGCTCAGTCCGGCATCGTCCTGCATCATCGGCAGGATCGGCGTGAAGGCGAAGCGCCCGATGCCCATCGCGACGGCGAGCGCGGCCATGCCGGCAAAGGCGATGCGCAGTGCAGGAATGTCCGCCATGGTCTCGGACTATAACCGATCCGCGATTTCACAAATTATTCAATATAATCAAATACTTATATTTAATCACCGGGAGCGGCAACCAATCCCTGCTGGCAACTTCGGCGCGAGTCACGTAAAAGCACTGCCTGCATGAATCGAGACCAGCGTATGAACCCCGCAGACATCGCGCCCGGGCGCTACCGCCACTACAAGGGCAATGAATACGAAGTGATCGGCATCGCCACCCATTCCGAAACGCTGGAGGCGATGGTGGTGTACCGTCCGCTGTACGGTGAAGGCGGACTGTGGGTGCGCCCCGCGGCGATGTTCGCCGAACAGGTTGTCATCGACGGCCGCAGCCGGCCGCGTTTCGAGAAACTCTGACATGAGCATCAACTGGTTTCCCGGCCACATGGCCATCGCCGTCGACAAGATCAAAAAGGCGATGGCGGACCATGACGTGGTGATCGAGGTGCTGGACGCGCGCTGCCCGATGGCAAGCAGCAATCCGCTGGTCGAATCGCTGCGCATGGCGCGCCAGCGCCCCTGCCTGAAGGTGCTGAACAAGGCCGATGTCGCCGATGCGCAGGCCACGCCGCAGTGGATCAGCCATTTCAACGCGCGCAAGAATACCCAGGCCATCGCGCTGTCCGCGAAGAAACCCGGCGACGCGCAGAAAATCATCGCCGCCGCGAGGAAACTCGCGCCGCACCGCAACGAGAACCTGAAGCCGCTGCGCATGCTGATCATGGGCGTGCCCAATGTCGGCAAGTCGACGCTGGTGAATGCGCTGCTGAAACAGCGCCGCGCCAAAGTCGGCGACGAACCGGCGATCACCAAGGCACTCGCCCGCTACGAGCTGTCGCCGACCGTGAGCCTCACCGACACCCCGGGCCTGATGTGGCCGAAGATCGAGCATCCCGACGACGGCCTGATGCTCGCCGTCAGCCACAGCATCGGCATCAATGCCTATATCGAATCCGAGGTGGCGATTTTCCTCGCTGAAGTGCTGCTGTCCCGTTATCCGGAACTGCTGGCGGCACGCTATGGCACGCCGGCCGATGGCGGCGGCCTGGATGGCGTCGGCGTCATCGAAGCGGTTGCGGCGAGACGCGGCTTCCGCGTCAAAGGCGGCGGCACGGATTTCGACAAGGCGGCGGTGACGCTGCTCAACGATTACCGCAGCGGCGCGCTGGGCAGGATCAGCCTGGAGACGCCGGCATCACGCACCGCGAGGCCGGCTCCCGCCGCCGGCACCGGGACCGCCGATCCGGACTGACCAAGTCGGTCAGGGGCCGGCCGGTGCTCGGGTTTCCGGCGCGCCCTGTGCCGCAGAGGCGATGCGCGCGAAGTTTTCGTACAGCGTCCAGTCCAGCGCATGCGCTTCGAGGGTCTGCGGATGCCACATCCGGCGCGGCAGCGTGAAAATGTCGCCGCCGTAGACATGCAGGCCGATGGTCGCCTGCTCGCCCACGCACTCGGCCACATGCGCGGTGTCCGCGCGCATCGACAGGATGGATCCCGGCGCGAGGGTCACCTCGCTCGCTTTGCGCAAGGCGCGGTCCGCGGCGCGATAAAGCGTGTTCTTTTCGGCGCCCGACAGCAGCAGGATGGTGGCCCAGGTGCCGTGGTCATGCGGCGGCGTGCGCCGCCCGGCGGGAAAACGCACCTTCAGCAGGGTCAGGTTCGGCGCCCGGTAAAACACCTGGTTGGCGTTGCCGCCGGTGCCGGAAATGTAGGCCAGTGCGCTGTCGATTGCCGCAATGTCGCCGCGCAAGCCTTCGAGCACCTCGCGGACGGCCGCCATCGGCTCCGGTCGCTCCGCCGCCGCGGCGCAGCGCGCCACCAGCTCATGCACCTGCATTTGCCGCTCCCTCATCAACCTTGATCTCGATCACGCCTTTCAGCACCAGCGGCAGGCCGCCACGCAGGGAACTGGCGCCCAGCACGGAACGGGCATGGACACCGCGCTCGCCAAACACCTCGACCAGCAGGTCGGAACAGCCGTCGAGGACCTTGGGATGCGCCTCGAACTCCGGAACCGCGTTGAGGAATCCCTGGATCTCGACCACGCGCGCAACCCGGTCCAGCGAACCCAGTTCGGCACGCATCACGGCCATCAGTTCGAGCGCGGCAGAGCGCGCAAAGCGGTATCCGTCCTCGGTCGAATATTCGCGGCCGAGCCGGCCCTTGGGCAATCTGCCGTTCTCGGGCAGCGGCGGCTTGCCCGCGATGAACAGCAGCCTGCCGCTGCGCACGGCATTGGCGTAGTTCGCGGCAGGCGCGCTGCCCTCGGGCAGCACCAGCCCCAGATCCCTGACGCGTTGTTCGGCACCCGGCATTGCGGCTCCTCAAGCAGAAAAAGAAAAATACATGTCACGAGTATACCCGGCACCGATAGTCCGGCACCGGCCGGGGCAAGCGCGTATAGTCAATACATGCCCAAAGGACAGCCCATGACCGACCAGGAATACATCACCGCCTACCGGAAAATCGCCGGCAAGTACGAGAACAACCAGTCCACGATGGAGGACTACCTGGAGGCGATGAAGAAGCTGAAGGAGAAATTCCTCAAGGAAAAACCCGGCACCTCCCTGCCCGTCGTGCCCTGAACACGATTTCAGATCGACTGCAGCACCCGCGGCATGAACAGGTGCAGCAGCACGCCGCGCAGGCCGAGAAACACCGCCAGCGCGCCCCACAGCCCGGCGTTGCCGAAGACCGGCATCGCCAGGTGCAGCACCAGCAGGAACGCCAGGAAAGACAGCAGCACGGTGTTGCGCATGATGCGGGTGCGCGTCGCCGCCAGATAGACGCCGTCGTAGGTATAGGCCCAGACCCCGACCAGCGGCAGCAGCGCCGGCCACAGCAGCCAGGTTTCCGCCGCGGCCCGCACCTCGGGAATGCCGGTCAGCAGCGCGATGATCGCCGGACCGGCGGCAACATAGACCGCGGCATTCAGCGCTGCGACCAGGCCGGCCCACAGGAACACCACGCGCATGTTGCGGCGGAAGGCCTCGCGGTTGCGGCGCCCCACCGATTCGCCGAGGATCGCCTCGGCGGCATGGGCGAAGCCGTCGAGCCCGAATGACGTGAACATAAGGAAAGTGTGCAGCACCTGGTTGGCCGCCAGCTGCACGTCGCCCAGTTCCGCGCTGCGGGCCATGAAAATGGCGAGCACCGACACCACGCAGAAGGTGCGCAGCACGATGTCGCCGTTGATCGCGAGCATGCGCGCGAAACGCGCCGGGTCGAGCACGCGGCTGCGGCGGCCATCGTCGGGCAGGCTGCGCAGGACGCGCCACACACAAAGCAGTCCGGCGGCAAGGCCGGTGTACTCCGCGATCAGCGAGGCAATCGCCACCCCGGGCACGCCCCAGCCGAAGCCGATCACGAACAGCAGGCTCAGCGCGATGTTGACGCCGTTGGTCACGAACAGGATCAGCAGCGGCAGGCGCGCGTCGCGCAGGCCGTAGAGCCAGCCGACGATGGCATAGCTGCCGAGCACCGCCGGCAGCGCCCAGACGCGGATACGGAAATACTCGCCGGCGTAGCGCTCGACTTCGGCACTGGCGTTGATCAGCCACAGTGCGGCGGCGAGTATCGGCAGCTGCAGCAGCACCAGCAGGCCGCCGATCGCCCCGGCCAGCAGCAGCGCGCGCGCCAATATCGTCCGCACTTCGGCGAAATCGCCGGCGCCGCGCGCCTGCGCGGTGGGCCCGGTGGTGCCCATGCGCAGGCAGTTGAACAGGTGGTAGATGAAATTGAACAGCATCGCGCCGATCGCCACCGCGCCGAGGTAATAGGGTTCGGACAGGTGGCCGACGACGGCCGTGTGCACCGCGCCGAGCAGCGGCACGGAGATGTTGGCAAGGATGATCGGCCCGGCCATCGCCCAGACCTGGCGATGCGGATTGGCTGCGGATGTCGGGGATGGTGAAGAAGTCACGGGCCGCTGGATTTTATCTCCAGTGGCCCGTGTTGTAGCGGCGATTCATGCGGGGACGGCCTCAGGCGGCCGCCACTGCGCGGTCAGGCCTGCGGCTTTGCACCCTTGATCTGGGTGCGGTAGAGCAGCCGGCGCTCGTTGGGATCGAAGGCCGTGCGCTTGTGCATCACGCAGCGGTTGTCCCAGATCAGCAGGTCGCCAACCTTCCATTTCTGGTACCAGGCGAACTCGTCGCGCGTGGCATGCGCCCACAGCCGGTCGAGCAGCGCCTCGCTGTCCTCGAGGCCCATGCCCACCACGTAACCGAAGGGCCGGCGGCCGAGGAACAGCGCCTTGCGGCCGGTCACCGGATGGCGGATCACCGCGGGATGGACCGCGCCCGGCGCATCGCGAGGGTCAGTCACCGCCTTGAAGCCCGCGCGCAGTTCGCCGGCGCTGTTGCGGCTGGAATCATGCTTGATCATCTTGCCTTCGACGGCGGCCTTGAGGTCGGCCGGCAGGGTTTCGTAGGCATAGTACATGTTGAGGAAACCGGTCTCGCCGCCCTGCTTGGTGACTTCCATCGCGTACAGCAGCGCGCCGGTGGGGGTGATCTCGTTGTACGACATGTCGGTATGCCACACGGCCTCGCCGTAACCGAGGCTGCCGATCGACTCGCCCTCAACCTTGATGTTCGACATCACCGCCATGTAGGGGTAACCCTCGATCCAGGGCTTGCCCTTGGTGTTGATCGGCGCCTTGTCGAGTTCGCCGAAGCGGCAGCTGAACTCGTGCAGCTGGTCCTTGCTCAGGTTCTGGCCGCGGAAACGCAGCACCAGGTGCTTCATCCAGGCCTCGTGGATCTGCGCGAACTGGGCATCGGCGAGCGGCAGCGTCAGGTCAACTCCGATGATGTCGGCACCGATGTGCGGGCTGATGGGTTCGACGCTGATGCCGCCGGGATGGGCAGCGGCGCGGGCAGTGGCGGCGGTTGCGGTCACGGACATGGGTAATCCTCCTCGAGATTCGGTTTCACGGTCCAGCAAGCGAAGCCGGATTATAACCCGGATTATTAATAATCGATAATCGTTTCCGAAAGCCAGCCGGAGCGCTATACTCCTGCCGCGGCGCGTCTGCCGCTATCTCCTTGAATAAAATGACAAATGAGTGAATCCAGCGACGCCGCGCTGAACCAGACCCTGCCGGAGAAAATCGCCGCAGCGCTTGCCGAGCGCATCGTCGACGGCCGCTACCCGCCGGGCTCGCGCCTGGTTGAAGCGGTGCTGTCCAGGGAATTCGGCTCCAGCCACGGCCCGGTGCGCGACGCGCTGCGCCTGCTGCAAAGCGCCGGACTGGTCACCATCCTGCCCTACCGCGGCGCCGTGGTCACCGACGTCACGGTGCGCGAGATCCGCGAGATCTACCAGGTCCGCGCCGCGCTGGTCGGATTGCGCGCGCGCTGGATCGCCGAGGATCCGCAGCGCGGGGAACTGCTGGAGAAGGTGGCCGAACCGATTGCCCGCCTGCAGAAACTCGCCGGCAAGGATGCCGAAGCCTATACGCGCACCGCGCTGCAGGTGAACCGCACGTTCACCGAAAGCCTGGGCAACCGGTGGCTGCGCGCGACCCTCAACTCGCTGATGCTGCAGACCAGCCGCTACACCCGGCTCGCGCTGGCTTCGCCCGCGCACCAGCGCCTGTCCGCGCGGCAATGGCAGGCGCTGCTTGAGGCCATACAGGTTGGCGACGGCGACCGCGCGGAATCCATCGCGGCCACCTTGTCGCAGGCCACGCGCGACGCGGCAATCCGGCACCTGGAAAATCCGGCTCGCGGCGCACCGCCTGCCGCAGCCGGCAAGGGAAACGCCCGTCGCAAGGCCAGCACCTGACTCAAGGCTGGGCGCCAGAGGAGAACGGCGAACTAGCGCACTCGCCAGAAACGCTCCATTTCAAGGTAGGTGAACGACGCTGACCAGCCTATCAGCAGCAGACCGATCAGGCCCTCGATGCCCGCGAGAAAACGGATCGGCCCCACGGGCACCACGTCCCCGAAACCGACAGTCGAATAGGTCATCGCGGAAAAGTAGATCGAGTCAAGCAGACCGACCTCGCGGACCTGGGTCAGGCCGCCGACAATCTCGCCACAGGACGGCCATTGCAGCAACAGCCACAGCACTACCCCGAATATCCATATCTCGACCACGTGCAAACCGATCAATGACAGGATGCCGTAGAGCACCTTGATGCGCTGCGGCCCCCTCGCGGGCGACAGGTTGCGCGACACCAGCAGCAGCCCCTCGTAATGCACAATCACCGACAGCGTGATCGCCAGCAGGGTTGCCGCCACCACCGTGAAGTTCGCCATCCAATCATCGTACATGCGTTGTTGACCTCCGGATCAGGCATTGCCGCGGATCCCGTGCCGCCAGTATAGAACGCGGCAAGTGAGGGGCGGCGCTGATCCGGGGAAGCTCCCGGAACAGAGGATTCACCGATCCAGGCCGCCAGATCTAGCCGAGGTCCAGCACCGGCTTGCCGACCATCCGGCGCTCCTCATACGCCGCATGCGCCTGCTCGACGTTGTCGAGCGTGTAGCGTCCGGCGATGCCGATGCGCAGCGAGCCGTCGAGCAGTGCGCGGAAAATGTCGGCGGCGCGGCGGCGGATTTCCGCAGCATCGCGCAGGTGGTCGGCCAGCCGCGGCCGGGTCAGCAGCAGCGAACCGGCTTCGCCGAGCTCCAGCGGGTCGAGGTCGGTCACCGAACCGGAGACGTTGCCGTAATTGACGACCAGGCCGCGGGTGCGCGTCGCGCGGAAGCTGTCGCGCAGCGTCGCCTTGCCAATGGAATCGAAAACCACGTCGACGCCCTGCCCGCCGGTGGCCTCGCGCACCGCGTCGGCGAAGCGTCCGTTGTCATAGAGGAAGACCTGCTCCGCACCGCGTTGGCGGGCGACCGCCGCCTTGTCAGCGGAACTGGTGGTCGCGAGCACCCGTGCGCCGGCATTTTTCGCGATCTGGATCAGGATCTGCCCGATGCCGCCGGAGGCTGCGTGCACCAGGCAGCTCCGGCCGGGCCCGAGGCGGCCAACGTCGTGGGCAAGGTAATGCGCGGTATAGCCCTGGAACACCGAAGCCGCGGCCAGGTCCAGCGGCAAGGCCTCGGGCAGTGTCACCGCCTGCCAGGCCGGCACCACGGCATATTCGGCATAGCTGCCCCAGACCAGGCACCAGGCGACACGGTCGCCGACGCGGTGCGTGGTCACGCCTTCACCCAGCGCGTCCACCTCGCCGGAGCCTTCCATGCCCAGCGTGCAGGGCAGCGAAACCGGATAGGTCCGCGATGTCGCGTACTTGCCCTGGCGGGTGTGGATGTCCATGAAGTTGATGCCGGCGTGGCGGACGCGCACCCGCACCGTGCCGGGCAAGGGCTCCGGCACGGGCGCCTCGACCCGCTGCAGGACTTCAGGACCGCCGTAGCGGTGTATCTGTATGCTTTTCATCGCCGGTTCATGCTCAATGCCAGCCCGAATTATCGCGCACCCCGCGGACAGGCTTCCGCGGCACTGTAAGGACTGCCAGAATGCGCCGACCTACGGCAAACCCGCGGCCATGGCGGAATCTTCGGCAGCCGCGGCGGTCAGACGCGACACAGGAGAACAACAGCCATGAAAAGACGCGGATTCCTGCAGGGGCTCTCGCTCGCCGTGCTTGGCACTGCGCTGGTGCGCACTGCGCAGGCGATGACCATGAAGGACATCGAGGCCATGCAGAAGAACTGGCGCGCCCTGCTGGCGGCAGGCTACAAGGCACCCCTGCCCACCGAGCCGCTGAAGCTGCCCGCGGAGCAGTGGCGCAAGCGCCTCGACCCCGTCCAGTACAAGATACTGCGCGAGGAAGGCACCGAACGCGCCGGCACCAGCCCGCTCAATGCCGAGAAGCGCGCCGGCATCTATGCCTGCGCGGGCTGCGACCTGCCGCTGTTCACTTCCGAGATGAAATACGAATCCGGCACCGGCTGGCCCAGTTTTTTCACGACCATTCCCGGCGTGTTCGGCACCAAGAAGGACTACCTGCTGATCCTGCCGCGTACCGAGTACCACTGCATCCGCTGCGGCGGCCACCACGGCCATGTGTTCGACGACGGTCCGCCGCCGACGCGGCAGCGCTGGTGCAACAACGGCGTCGCGCTGAAGTTCATCCCTCGGCAGGCCTGAGGCCGTATATTGACGACCGGGTCATAAAGGCCCCGCCCGCTGATGGTGCGAATTGCCTCTGTGCCGACCCGTTACACCCGCGGTTTTGTTCAATTCATTGCCGACCTCCCGAAGCACATCGCGGACAGCTGCAATCACCGGATCATTCAAGGCGCTTTTGCGGAAAAAAATCGCCATCGGCGGGCCGTCAAGCTCGACACTCACCGGCAAAATGCGATGCATTCCCAAACGCTGCCCGCGCAGAGCTTCCGCGCGCATTGCGACCGTGATCAGTCTCGATTGCGACACCACGGCAAGATTCACGTGAAACGGGCGGCACTCAACCACGGGTTCCGGCAATTCGAAGCCAGCCATCAAAAACGCATCCTGCAGCAACTGCCGGGAACGGCCGTCCGCTATGGACAAAGCCCAGTCCTCCCGAAGAAGTTCAGACAAAGCCACCCGTCGACGACGCGCAAGTGGATGATTGACGCTGACGACCAAGCAAAGTTCTCCGCTGTATATAGGCCAGAACTCGAAATCGGACATTTTGAAAGCCGTGGAATTCCGCGGCAACATTCTTCCGCCCACACAATCCAGATTTCCTTCGGCAAGATCGTTCAGCAGCACATGCATTGATCCCTCCTGGAGACTAAACCGCCAATCGGGGTGATCCAACCTCAGGCGACCAATGGCAGGGGCAAAAAGATGCGTCAGGATATGGAGGCTTGCTCCGAAGCGCAGCTTCGGATGAACAACATCAGAGTGTGCGAGCTCCGTATCAGCCGCGCTCAATTCCCCCAATGCGCCTCGAATACGGCGCAACAGCACACTGAACCGAGAATTGGGAACGAGTCCCCTTCGGGTCCGGATGAACAATGGACCGCCAAAAGCCTCTTCAACATTCTTCAGCATCTGGCTCACTGCAGGCTCCGACAAATGCAGCAGCTTGGCGGTTTTTCTGACCGTACCGGTATTGCCCAACAGCTCCAACATGCGCAGATGCCGCAATCGCAAATTGCCGAAAGCCGGCCGCAAATCTCCCATGCCCTTGACCCCTGATTTTTCGATCAAATGATAAGAAAATATAAGTTTTTCATTAACCTAATTACATGACAGAATCGAATGCCATTCAAGAAAAATGATACTCAAATCCGGTCAATCACCACATCCACACGGTCGCCAGCATGTCGACTGAATCCAACTCATCTAAAAATCAAAACGGATCATCCAGATCGGAGTTCTTGGCCTGAGACGGACGGGACCATCGCCGACTGCGGCGCCAGGACCGGGACCGATAGCCGATGGCGGCTCAACAAAATATGCAACAAACAGGCATGTCCCGGCATTTCTGCCGCTACCGGACAAAACGGAGGAGAACATGAAAAACGCATTTGAATACAAAAGACTCGCGCTCGCCATGGGAATCACGGCCCTGATTCTTTGCGGCAATGCCGGCGCGCAATGGAAACCTGAACGACCTGTAGAGTTGATTACTTCGGTTTCCCCCGGGGGGAACACCGACATTACTGCGCGCACGATCCAGAAAATATGGCAGGACCGGAAAATGATCACCACCCCGGTACTCGTGCTCAACAAGCCCGGTGGTGGAGGCGCAATTGCAGCCACTTATCTGGCGCAGCACACCCGGGATCCGCATCACCTGCTGATGATCACCCCGGGCTTGCTAACCAACCACATACTTGGCGCAGGGAAAGCGCATCACAACGACTTTACTCCGGTGACAATGCTTCTAAATGAATCAATATTCATCAGCGTACGATCGGACTCACCCATCAGAACAGGCAGGGATCTGATTAGCCGACTTGTCAAAACGCCGGATGCCTTGAGTGCCGGAATAGCCTCCGCACTCGGTAATCAGATTCACATGGGCATCGCGCTGCCAATGAAAGCTGCCGGCGTCGACATAAGGCGAATGAAGATTGTCACCTTCAAATCATCAGGGGAATCAATTACAGCATTGCTAGGCGGACACATAGACATAACCGCCTCCACAGCGGCCGCGCTGCTGCCGCATGTGAATGCCGGTCGTCTGCGAATCATCGGAATGAGCGCATCGCAGCGCCTGCCGGGACCACTCGCGGAGATTCCCACATGGAAGGAGCAGGGCGCGAATGCAACTTTTGAGACCTGGCGCGGCATGCTTGGTCCGAAAGACATTTCGGAAGAACAGCTGAAATTCTGGGAAAGCGCCTTTTTTCAGATGAGCCGGAGCAAGGAGTGGAAAGACGACGTGGAAAAAAACTACCGCGTTGACAGCCACATGAGCCCGTCGGCCACCCGGAATTATCTGGACAGGCAGTATGCTGAACTGGAGGAAACGCTGACCACCCTGGGACTATCGAAAAGAGCCAGGGAATCTACCGGCAAGTAATCTGACACCCTTTCAAAAGGTGTAAACGCCGCCGTATCGGAAAGTAAAAGGAAATTCGTGATTGAAACGCATGATGTTCTGGCCAGTCTCTTTGACCAGGCAAAACTGAAATCGCCCACACGCGATTACGTTTCATTTTCTGGGCCAGCACCTTCGCTGCCCACAAAGTTTCTGCTTGTCCATGCCGGGGCCGCAATCATCTCAGCAGCAGGTGCCGCTGCCGCGCATCTATGGTTCTTGCGAAGCGGCATCCGGCAACAGGTCAACGTAAACATGCTGAACGCGGTTGCGGCTTTGCGCAGCGATCATTATTGCCGGGTCAACGGAAAAAAACTCCCTGATCACAAGAATCCGCTACACGGATTTTACTCTACCAAGGATAACCGGTGGATACAGATACATTGCACCCAACCGCACCATCGCAACGGCATTATCAAATTTTTTAACGGCATTGATAATCGAGAGGCCATCGAGCAGTTCATCGCAAAATCATGGAACGCAGTCGATCTCGAGGATGCCCTGACTAAAGCGCAGCTTTGCGCCGGCGTTGTTCGCAGACGTGAAGAATGGATGCAACATGAACATGCCAAAGCCGTCGCAAAACTGCCGCTTTTCGAGATCACCCGGATCGGCGACGGCCCACCCGAACCGTTACCCGAGGCAGAACGCCCCCTGTCGGGAATCCGCGTACTCGACCTGACGCACGTAATTGCCGGACCCGTAGGTGGCCGCACTCTCGCGGAACACGGTGCGGATGTCCTCCGCCTGAATTCCCCCCACCGACACCTGCACATGCAACAACTGGTTGATTTCGGTCATGGCAAACGCTCTGCCTATCTCGACCTGCATGATGCCAACGGAATCAGACAGCTAAATGCGCTGATAAAAAATGCCGACGTATTCCTGCAGGGCTATCGCCCGCATGCAATTGCAGCCCGCGGATTTTCAACGGAAACATTGGTCGCCAAACGTCCGGGTATTGTTTGCGTTGATCTGAGTGCTTACGGGCATCAGGGGCCATGGCGAAACAAGCGCGGATTTGACAGCCTTGTTCAATCTGTCAGTGGCATGGTTGACAAGGAAACCGTCAGCTCGAACAGTCTTAGACCGCGGCACTTGCCCCTGCCGGCGCTAGACTATTGTACCGGCTACCTCATAGGCTTTGCCACAATGGCCGCCCTTGCCAGACGCGCAACCGAGGGAGGCAGCTTCCTAGTAAAGCTGTCTTTATGCCAAACCGGTCAATGGATATACAACCTAGGCCTGAACGAGGAGAAAATCGTCAGCGAGAACTGCCGCCTGCCGGATTATGAAGATTTGCAAGGCGCGCTGATCGATGATCAGGGGCCATTCGGCATAGTTCGGCATCTGGCCCCTATAGCCGAACTGTCAGAAACCCCCGCACGCTGGACGCATGCTAGTGCGCCTTATGGAACACATGCGCCAGAGTGGATAACCTAGTCGTGGATCGATTGCCGCGCCGAAAGAGTTAATATACTGGCGATTTCGCCACATTGCGGCACAGGAGCCCGACACGACATGCACGCAACACCTTATCATTTGCGCTTGGCCGACGGCGGCGATATCCCAGAGATCGCCGCAATGTCACGCTGCCTGATCGAAGTCGGACTGCGCGGCTGGACCTGGCACCCGGCACGGGTCGCGCGCGCCCTGCAGGCCCGCGATACCTGCGTGCTCGCCGCCGAGGCCGGTGGACAGCTTGCGGGTTTTGCCATCAGCGAATTCGGCGACACCCGCGCCCACCTCTCGCTGCTCGCGGTCAAGCCCGTACACCAGCGCCGCGGCATCGGCCTCGCGATGATCGAATGGCTGTGCGAATCCGCGCTGACCGCCGGCATTGACCATTTCACCGTGGAGATGCGCGCCAACAACTTCGCGGCGCGAAGTTTTTACGAATCACTCGGCTTCCGCCGCCAGCAATACATCGCGGGTTACTACCAGAACATCGAGGCGGCGATCCGCATGCGCCGCGACCTGCGCCAGCCCGCGGCGCGGGAAATCCGCAACTTCTCCTAGCAGTTTGTTGAAATCCCCGAAATTGATGGCATTCGCTGGCGTACGAGAGTTCTTCGACGCTCGTTGAATCAGGGACCTGGCAGGCGTGTGCGCCCGGTCGCTACGCTCCCAACGCGCTCGCGCATCACTTTTTCAACAGATTGCTAGAGCCTCAGGCTGGCGGCGGCATCGTGCCGCGCCAGCGCCCAGGCCACATGCTCGCGCACCAGCGCCGACGGATGGTCGGCGCGCGAGCGCAGCGCAGCCAGCACTTCCGGCGATGTCGGCGCATTACCCAGGGCGACCGCGATGTTGCGCAGCCAGCGCTCGTGGCCGATGCGGTGGATCGCGCTGCCCGCGAGCCGCGATGCAAACGCCGCCTCGTCCCAGGCAAACAATTCGGCCAGCGCCACATCGTCCAGCCCGTTGCGCACCGCGAAGTCCGCCTCGCCCGTGACCTGCGCGAAGCGGTTCCAGGGGCAGGCGAGCTGGCAATCGTCGCAGCCGTAGATGCGATTGCCGATCAGCGGCCGGAACTCCTCGGGAATGCTGCCCTTCAGTTCGATGGTCAGGTAGGAAATGCAGCGTCGCGCATCGAGCCGGTACGGCGCGACGATGGCCTGCGTCGGGCAGATGTCGATGCAGCGGCGGCAGCTGCCGCAGTGCTCGGCCTGCGGCGCGTCCACCGGCAGCGGCAGCTCGGTGTAGATCTCGCCGAGGAAAAATGCCGAACCGCCCTCGCGGTTGAGCAGCAGCGTGTGTTTGCCGCGCCAGCCGAGCCCCGCCTTTTCGGCCAGCGCCACCTCCATCACCGGCGCGCTGTCGGTGAACACGCGGTAGCGGTATTCGCCGACCGCGTCCCCGATGCGCGCAGCCAGTTTCTGCAGCTTGCCGCGCAGCACCTTGTGGTAGTCGCGCCCGGTCGCATAGCGGGACACGAAGGCGCGCGCATCGTCGTGGATGACCGACCAGCTCTCGCGCGCCGACGGCGGTGTGTAGTCGAGCCGAGCGGCGATCACCCGCAGCGTGCCCGGCACCAGCTCGGACGGACGGCTGCGTTTCACGCCATGCCGTGCCATATAATCCATGTCGCCATGCCAGCCGAGTGCGAGCCACTCGGCCAGCCGCGGTTCCGCATGCGACAGGTCGCAGTCGGCAATCCCGACCTGCCGGAAGCCGAGTTCGGCACCCCAGCGGCGGATGTCTTCGCGCAGGGCCTTGTAGTCGATTGCGGAATTCAATTCAGATCCGATTCAAAACCCAGATTCAAAACCCGGCCACAGAGGACACAGAGTTCATCGAGAAAAACAGCCGCGCAGACCTGGACTGGAACCGCAGGCCGTCCGGCATGATGGGCGCGCTTTTGAAGTCCTCTGTGCTCTCTGTGACCTCCGTGGCTGACGCCTTTCGTTTTTCACCATGACCAAGGTTAACCGCTTTCTCGCCACCGAAGACGACACGCTGGCGCTGGGCCGCACGCTGGCGCCGCTGCTCGAGCCGGGCATGGTGCTGCACCTGCGCGGCGACCTCGGTGCCGGCAAGACCACGCTGGCCCGCGGCATCCTGCACGGCCTGGGCCACAAGGGCCGCGTCAAAAGCCCGACCTATACCCTGGTTGAACCTTACCAATTTTCTAGGTTATACTTGTATCACTTTGATTTTTATCGGTTCCTTGATCCTGAGGAACTGGCAAACAGCGGCTTCCGGGAATACTTCAACCCGGAGTCCGTATGTCTGGTCGAGTGGCCGGAGAAAGCGCCGGAACTCCCTGCCGCCGACCTCGACATCAGCATGCGTCCCGACGGCGAAGGACGCGCAATCGTGATCTCGGCGCACACGGAGGCTGGCAGGCGTTGTCTCGACAAGCTGAAAGACTGAGACTCGTCCTTTGCCGCGCGGCGTCCCGCCCGACCGCGCCTCCCCTCCTTTTTCCGCTGCTGCTGCTCCTGCCCCTGCGCAACCTGCTGAAGGGACTGTTCACGATGCTCGCCCTGGGCGCGCCCGCGTTTGCGGCAGACGCCCTGGTCACGGCGGCGCGGGTATGGCCGGCACCGGACTACACCCGGGTCACCATCGAGTCGCAGCAGCCGATCAAGCACACGCTGTTCAGCCTCGACAATCCGGATCGCCTGGTGCTGGACCTCGAGGACGTCGCACTCAGCGCAGCGCTGAGCGACATCGCCGGCAAGATCAGCACCGAGGACCCCTACATCAAGGGCGTTCGCGTCGGCCGCTTCAAGCCGGGCACGGTGCGCCTGGTATTCGACCTCAAGGCCAAAGTGAAACCCGAGGTGTTTTCACTGGCCCCCATCGGCGACTACGGCCATCGGCTGGTACTCGATGTCTACCCGCTGGAGCCGCCGGATCCGCTGCTGGCCTTCCTCAGAAGCCGGGAACACCGCCAGGGCGAACCGCCCGCGGCAGCATCGCCGCCGGCAAGGGAAGGTGCTGCTCCGCCCGTGGCGAAAGCGGAACCGCCTGCAGCACCCAGGTCGGCACCGCGCGCAGCTCGGCCACCGTCGGAACGCCTGGTCACCATCGTCATCGATCCCGGACATGGCGGCGAGGATCCGGGCGCAATCGGCCGCCGCGGCACGCTGGAAAAAAATGTCACTCTGGCGATCTCTCGCAAGCTGAAGGAGCGCATAGACAGCGAACCCAACATGCGCGCCGTGCTCACCCGAGACGGGGACTTCTTCATTCCGCTGCACATGCGCGTGGCCAAGGCGCGGCGGGTGCGCGCGGACCTGTTCGTATCGATACACGCCGACGCCTTCGTCAAGCCCTCCGCCAACGGCTCCTCGGTGTTCGCGCTCTCGGAGCGCGGCGCCACGTCCGCCGCGGCAAGCTGGCTCGCCAAGCGCGAAAACGACGCCGACCTGATCGGCGGCGTCAATCTCGGCATCCAGGATCCCTACCTGAAACAGACCCTGCTCGACCTGTCGCAGACCGCCTCGATCAACGACAGCCTGAAGCTCGGCAGGGCGGTGCTGCAGGAAATGGGCGGCATCAACCGCCTGCACAAGAACTATGTCGAGCAGGCCGGCTTCGCCGTGCTGAAGGCACCCGACATCCCGTCGATCCTGATCGAAACCGCCTTCATCAGCAACCCGGACGAGGAGCAGAAGCTGCGCAATCCGGGGTACCAGAACAAGATGGCCGACGCCATTTTCAACGGCATCAAGCGCTACCTCGCGCTGAATCCGCCACTCGCACCGGAGCGCGTCGCCGCGACACCCTGATCGCGCACGGACGGCCGCTGGCCTAGAATACCGCCCGCGAATGCGCATCCATGCGCACGGGCAGGAGGAGAACCATGAGTATCATTCGCTGTGCCGCCGCGGCACTGCTGGCCCTGGCCGCGGGCTGCGCCGCAGTACCCGCTGTCGATCCGCCGGCACCGCGGCAGGTCCGGCCCTTCTCCGGCGGGCAGCCCGGCGAGCTGCTGCCGCCCGGCTGGCAGCCCTGGACGCTGTCCCGCTTCAAGCGCCCGACCGAATACCGGCTCATCGATGACCAGGGACGCACGGTGGTGGAGGCACGCGCCGATGCCTCGGCCTCCGGCCTCGTGCACCGGCTGGCGCTGGACCCGCAGGCCTACCCCCTGCTGAGCTGGCGCTGGAAAACCGCGGATCTGGTGATTGGCGCCGACAACACGCAGAAGCACCTCGAGGATTCGCCGGTGCGCGTGGTCGTCAGCTTCGCCGGCAACATGGAGCGGCTGCCGCTGAAGGACCGCATGTTCTTCGACAATGTGCGCCTGCTCACCGGCCAGCAGCTGCCTTATGCCACGCTGATGTACATCTGGGAAAACCGCGCCCCGGTGGACAGCGTGATCGACAACCTTCACACCTCGCGCATCAAGATGATCGTGGCCGGGTCCGGCCGCGACCGGGTCGGCCGCTGGCAGGAGGTGACCCGCAACGTGCTCGAGGATTATCGCCGCGCCTTCGGCGAGCCTCCCGGCCGCATCACCGCCATCGGCATCATGACCGACACCGACAACACCGGCGAGCGGGCACAGGCCTGGTACGGCGACATCGCCTTCGGCAAGCCGCCGGCCGATCCTGTGGTGGCCGAGCGCTGAGCCGCGGGCCGGTCAGCGTCCGCCGAGCTCCGCCCGGATCGCCGCGACGGCGCGCTCGATGTCTTCCTCGTTGTTGGCGAAATTCATCGAGATCCGCAGCGCCCCGTCCTTGACATTGACAATCACCCTGTGCTTCTCGCGCAGACGATCCATCAGCGCCCCGGCATCCGGCACCGCCACGCTGACGATCTGCGCGCGCTCATGCCACGGTTCGGGAGTGTTGGACTTGAGGCCGATGGCAGCCAGCTTTTCCATGGCAAGCGTCGTCAGCCCGCGCACGCGTGCCTCGATATTTGCAACACCTATCGATTCCAGGAATTCCGCGCTGCGCCGCAGAACGCGCAGCCCGAGAAAGTTCGGATTGCCGCCCTCGAAGCGGTGAGCAGTGCGCACATAGTCGAACTGGCTCTTCAGATGCGCACTCGCAGCCTTTCCGGCCTTACCGGCCGGCGGCTTCAGAAACGGCGCCTGCAACTGGTCCACCATCTCTTCCCGGCAATACAGCAGCCCCGAGCCGGTCAAGCCAAACAGATTCTTGTGGCCTCCGATCGCAACGAGGTCGGCGCCAAGACCGGAGAGGGGCATTGCCAGCACGCCAGCGGCCTGTACGCCATCGACCACCAGCCGAACGCCGTTGTCGCGGCAGACCTTGCCGAGAGCGGGCAGATCGACCCGATAACCATTGCCGTAGGTGATGTAGGCGGTCGACACCACGCGGGTACGCGCATCCATCCGCTCCAGAAAAGCCTCAAGCGGGAGGCGGCCATCGCGGTTCTTCGCATACCGGATCTCGACGCCGCGGGCCTCCCAGTGTTTCCACACCCAGACATTGGCGACATGCTCCATGTCGGTCAGCACGATGTTGTCGCCGGCCTTGAGCTCAAATGCATGCGCAGCCAGCGTCAGGCCCTCGGTGGTATTCTTCATGAACGCGATTTCAGCCGGCTTGGCGCCGAGCAGGCGCGCCATAGTGTTGCGGGTCTCAGCAACATTGAGCGCAGACCATGCGTCAGCACCCGCGGTCTCCGCAATGTCCCCCCAGTAGTCCCGCATCGCCTGCTCCTGGCAGCGCGGCGGAACCGTCTTGCGTGCGGTATCCAGATAGGTCCAGTTGGCGAGGGCCGGAAATTCAGCCCTTATTGTCGTCCAGTTAACCGTTTCCATTAGTTTCCCTTGTTCCGGGTTGGTGCAGGCTTGCGCCGCGAAACAGCAATCATAATCGAAGCACGGCGACCGCCTGCGGGCTTCCGCGGACTGCCGCCAGCTGATACGCTGCGTTTGACTCCGGACCTATGGCCCTGCGCCGTGATCGGCACGGGATTTGCTTAAACACAGCGGCACACAAACTCTAGAAAGGGACGTTAGCCATGCGCATCATCCTGACCGCCATTGCCACCCTGCTTGCCCTGTACCAGCCAGTGCTCGCAACCGCGGCCGATATCTCTTATCCGACGCGCCCGGTGCGCCTGGTCGTACCCTATGCGCCCGGCGGCGGCTCCGACATCACCGGCCGCATGCTCGGCCAGAAACTCAGTGAGCGGCTGGGACAGACTTTCGTGATCGATACCCGGCCGGGTGCAGCAAGCCTGATCGGCACTGAAATCGTGGCCAAAGCGGCGGGCGATGGCTACACGCTGATTCTCGCCGATGTACCGCACACCATCAACGCAGTGATGTTTGCCAAGCCGCCATACGATGCGCTGAAGGACTTTTCGCCGATCATGCGCGTCGCCACCACGCCGCAGGTGTTCGCCGCCCACCCTTCGTTCAAGGCAAATTCGCTGAAGGAACTGATCGCCATGCCGCGCGCCCAAACCGAGAAGCTGGCGCTTGGCACCAGCGGACAGGGCGGTTCGCCGCACATGACCTACGAGCTGCTGCGCATCAAGACCGGGTTGGTGCTCAACCACGTGCCGTACAAGGGCGGCGGCCCTGCCATCAGCGATCTCGTTGCGAACCAGATTCCGCTGGCACTGAACGGCTCGCCACCCGTCGTTCCGCACATCAAGGCCGGGCGCATCAAGGGCCTGGCCATGAGCGGCGCAACGCGGCACCCGCTGCTTCCCGGCGTGCCCACGTTCATCGAGTCCGGAGTCCCGGATTTTGTCGTCGCGCACTGGTACGGCGTGCTTGCCTCCGGCGGCACTCCGCCGGCCATAGTCAAACTGCTGCACCAGGAACTCGCCCGCGCGCTCGAGCAGCCTGATGTCAAGGAGCGCTTTGCAAGCCTGGCGCTGGACATCGCTCCGCTAGGCCCGGATGAATTTCGCAAACTGATCGAAGCCGATGTTAAACGATGGAAGGAAGTCGTCACCCAGTCCGGCATCAAGCCGAACTGACCGGCATGACTTACCTCACCCACATTGAAAGTCGCGACGGCACCCGCCTCGACCCCGGTTCGCCGCACAGCGCCCCGCCAGCGGCAGGTTTGCGTGCCCGCTACGATCTGGATCGTCTTCGCCGAGAAGTAAGCACCGAGACCATCACGCGCGGTCCGGCAACGCTATGGCGTTATGCCGCTCTGCTGCCTGTAGCCCATCCCGAACAGGCGATCACGCTCGATGAAGGCTGGACACCGTTGCTGTCGGCTCCGCGCATCGCCCGCGCGCTGGGCATGAAACAGCTTCTGATAAAGGATGAGGGGCGCAATCCCAGCGGCACCTTCAAGGATCGCGGGGCCGCAGTGGCCGTGTCGCGTTACCTCGAACTGGGCGTGAAGACGGTCGCGCACAACAGTTCGGGTAATGCCGGCGGCTCATGGAGCCTGTATGCGGCGCGGGCCGGCATAACCTGCGTCAACATCCTGCCCACCGACGCCCAGCCTGCGAGCCGGCAGCACTGCCGCGCCAGCGGCCAGCCGACGTTCCTGCTCGACAACTGGCACGATGGCGGACGCCTGATTGCGGAAGCCTGCGAGCAGCACGGCTGGCTCAACATCTGCACGCTGCGCGAGCCATACCGGCTTGAGGGTAAGAAGACCATGGGCCTCGAAATTGCCGAGCAGCTCGGATGGCGCATGCCGGAGGCCATCGTTTACCCCATGGGCGGGGGCCTGGGTGCGATCGCAATCTACAAGGCCTTTGAAGAACTGCTGCAGCTGGGGTGGATCAAGGGCAAGCCGCCGCGGCTCTACGTGACTCAGTACGAAGGCTGCTCGCCGCTGGTCAAAGCGTGGGACGAAGGTCGTGATGAGTGCACGCCTTGGGGCAGGATCGACATTCCGCCAGGCGGCCTGAAATCGCCGAATCCGCCGGGCGGACGCGTGGTGCTTGAACTCATCCGTAAACATGGCGGCGGGGCCGTCTCTGTGACGGCGGAGGAGGCGCTCGCTTGCGTCGACGAACTGGCACGCGAAGAGGGCCTGTTTCCGTGCCCGGAGAGCGCGACCACGCTGGCGGGAGTGCGCAAGGCGCTTGCTCGCGGCTGGATCGCCACCGGAGAAGAAGTGGTGCTGATCAGCACCGGATCGGGATTGAAATCGATCCCGACGCTCGAAGCACCACGTTTTCCGGTCATCACCGGCAGCGCAGAGCTGCATGCCTGAAAATTCCCTCCAATAAAACGGGGGTCGCAATCGCGGCCCCCGTTTTGTTGATGCGACCGGAAGTCAGGCCTTCAGCGCGACCAGCACTTCGTCCAGCATCTTTTTCGCATCACCGAAGAGCATGCGATTATTTTCCTTGTAAAACAAAGGGTTATCAACACCCGCATAACCCGAAGCCATGCTGCGTTTCATGACGATCGAGGTCTTCGCCTTCCACACCTCGAGCACCGGCATGCCGGCAATGGGGCTCGCCGGGTCCTCCTGCGCCGCCGGGTTGACGATGTCATTGGCGCCGATGACCATGGCCACATCGGTGTCGGGGAAATCCTCGTTGAGCTCGTCCATTTCGAGCACGATGTCGTAGGGCACCTTCGCCTCGGCGAGCAGCACGTTCATGTGCCCCGGCATGCGGCCGGCGACAGGGTGGATGCCGAAGCGCACGTTGACGCCCTTGTCGCGCAGGTGCCTGGTGATTTCCTGCACCGTGTGCTGGGCCTGGGCCACCGCCATGCCGTAACCGGGCACGATGATGACGTTCTTCGCATCGCGCAGCAGTTCGGCCGTTTCGGCGGCGCTGACCGGGATCACTTCGCCCGCGGGCTGCGCCGCGCCGCCGGCCGCGGCGGGCGCGCCGCCGCCGGTGCCGAAGCCGCCGGCAATGACGCTGACGAAGTGGCGGTTCATCGCCTTGCACATGATGTAGGACAGGATCGCGCCGCTGGAGCCGACCAGTGCGCCGGTGACAATCAGCAGGTCGTTCGACAGCATGAATCCCGTGGCCGCTGCCGCCCAGCCGGAATAGCTGTTGAGCATCGACACCACGACCGGCATGTCGGCACCGCCGATGGCCATGACCATGTGGATGCCGAACAGCAGCGCGATCACCGACATCACGATGAGCGGCGTCATGCCGGCACCGACCGAGTCCGCCTGGATGAACTTCGCGCCGAACCAGATGACGATCAGCAGGCCGGCGAGGTTCAGCCAGTGCCGTGCCGGGAGCAGCAGCGGCTTGCCGCCGATCTTGCCCGAGAGCTTGCCGAAGGCGATCACCGACCCCGAGAAGGTGACCAGGCCGATCAGGATGCCGACGTAGATCTCGACGTCATGAATCACCTTCTCCGCGCCCTGGTAGCTGGCCGACGCCGCGGGATCGATGTAGGTCGCGAAGCCGACCAGCGCGGCGGCGAGGCCGACCAGGCTGTGCATCAGCGCAACCAGTTCCGGCATCTGGGTCATTTTCACCGTGCGCGCGGCATAAAGGCCGATCGACGCACCGATGACCATGGCGCCGATGATCCAGGCATAGCCCTGGGAGCTGACCTGGGGCCCGGATACCGTGGCGAGCACGGCGATCGCCATGCCGGCGATGCCGTAGAGATTGCCGCGGCGCGAGGTCTCGGGATGGGACAGCCCGCCCAGGCTGAGGATGAAGAGGATGATCGCGCCGATATAGGCGACCGTGACGAGGCTGGCGGACATCTGCGGTCTCCTATTTGCGGAACATGTCGAGCATGCGGCGGGTCACCGCAAAGCCGCCGAACATGTTGATTGCGGTCAGCGCGATGCCGGCCACGGCAAGCCCGAGAATCCAGCCTCCGGGCCGTCCGGCGACATCCTGCAGCGGCGGCGCAACCTGCACCAGCGCGCCGATGCAGATGATGCTGCTGATCGCGTTGGTCACGCTCATCAGCGGCGTGTGCAGCGCCGGCGTCACGTTCCACACCACCATGTAGCCGACGAAGCAGGCGAGCACGAACACCGTGAAGTGGTTCAGGAAGGCCGGCGGCGCATAGCTGCCGACGAACCAGAAGGCGAGCGCGCCGATGCCGAACAGGATCGCCAGCGCCTTCACCGACATCGGCTCACCGCCGCCGCCGTGGCCATGCGCCTTTTTCTCCGCCGGCTTCGCCGCTGCTGCGGCGGGCCTGGGCGGCGCCGCCGGCTGCTTGACAGGAGGCGGCGGCCAGGTGATGCCGCCGTCCTTGATGACGGTCAGGCCGCGGACCGCGTCATCCTCCATGTTGACATTGATGACGCCGTCCTTGGTCTTGCACAGCTCCTCGGTCAGCCGGAACAGGTTGGTGGCATACAGCGTGGAGGACTGCTTGGCCAGGCGCGAATTGAGGTCGGTATAGCCGATGATGGTCACGCCGTGCCTGACCACGGCCTTGCCGGGTTCGGTCAGCTCGCAGTTGCCGCCGCGCTCGGCGGCCATGTCGACGATGACGCTGCCCGGTTTCATGCTCTTGACCATTTCGGCCGTGATCAGCCGCGGCGCGGGCTTGCCGGGGATCAGCGCGGTGGTGATGATGATGTCGACCTCCCGCGCCTGCTGCGCATACATCTCGCGCTGGGCCTGCTGGAAGCCCTCGCTCATGACCTTGGCATAGCCGCCGCCGCCCGAGCCTTCCTCCTCGTAATCGACCTTGACGAATTCGCCGCCCAGGGACACCACCTGGTCGGCCACTTCGGCGCGTGTGTCGTTGGCGCGGACGATGGCGCCGAGGTTGGCCGCGGTGCCGATCGCGGCCAGGCCGGCGACGCCGGCGCCGGCGATGAAGACCTTGGCCGGCGGCACCTTGCCGGCAGCGGTGATCTGGCCGTTGAAGAAGCGGCCGAAGGCGTTGGCGGCCTCGATCACGGCCCGGTAGCCGGCGACGCCCGCCTGGGAAGTCAGCGCATCCATCTTCTGCGCGCGCGACAGCGTCCGCGGCAGCGAATCGATGGCGAGCACGGTCGCCTTCTTCGCTGCCAGCTGCTGCATCAGTTCCGGATTCTGGGCCGGCCAGATGAAGCCGATCAGGGTGCCGCCTTCACGCATCAGGCCGACCTCTTCCGCGGTCGGCACGCCGACCTTGAACACGATGTCGGAGCCGGACCACAGCCCGGCTGCCGTGGCGACCACTTCGGCACCGGAGGCACGATAGGCCTCGTCGCTGATGCTGGCGCCCTCTCCGGCTCCGGACTGGACGCTGACCCTGAAGCCCAGCTTGACCAGCTTCTCGACGATTTCCGGCACGGTGGCTACGCGCTTCTCGCCCGCCGCCGTCTCTTTCGGCACTCCGATGGTCTGAGGCATGGATTTCCCCTTTGCTGATGCTCGATATTCTTGGCGTG
The DNA here is from genome assembly GCA_019634975.1 of Burkholderiales bacterium. Classification (GTDB taxonomy): domain Bacteria; phylum Pseudomonadota; class Gammaproteobacteria; order Burkholderiales; family SG8-41. The sequence continues at coordinate 330,486 of JAHCAI010000001.1, read as the reverse complement.
GATGACCCGTCATCGATGCCGGGACCGGCGCGTGACGCACACCCCGTCCGGCATGACAGACGCGTGGCAAGCGTGCCGCCACAGGATCGCGGACGATTATAAGGCAAAGCCCGCAGCAGCCGGCGACGCGCCCGTCCTTATGGCCGCATGCGCCATGCTTATAAGCTGCGGTGCTCCGCTTATAATCAGCGCATGTCCGCGATCCGCGTGCTGCCGGAACTCCTGATCAACCAGATCGCCGCGGGCGAGGTCATCGAGCGTCCGGCCTCGGCGCTGAAGGAAATGCTCGAGAACAGCCTCGATGCCGGCGCGCAGGCGGTCGGCGTCGAACTCGCCGGCGGCGGCATCCGCCAGATCAGCGTCACCGACGACGGCGCCGGCATCGCCGGCGATGAATTGAAGCTCGCGCTCGCGCGGCACGCCACCAGCAAGATCGCCTCCCTCGACGACCTCGAGCATGTCGCGAGCCTCGGCTTCCGCGGCGAGGCGCTGGCGAGCATCGCCTCGGTATCGCGCATGGAACTGACCAGCCGGCGCAGCGACGACCGCCACGCCCACCGCATCACGGCCGAGGGGCCGGCGCTGGGCAATGCCGAACCGGCGACACTCGCGCGCGGCACCCGCATCGACGTGCGCGAGCTCTATTTCAACACCCCGGCGCGGCGCAAGTTCCTGAAATCCGAGCAGACCGAATATGCGCACTGCGAGGAAGCCTTTCGGCGCATCGCGCTGGCACGGCCGGACGTGGCCTTCTCGCTGTCGCACAACGGGCGCCTGCGCTTCCAGCTGAAACCGCAGGCGCCCGCCGCCCGCATTGCCGCCCTGCTGGGCGAGGATTTCGGCGCCGGCGCACTGGCGGTGGAGGAGTCCGGCGGACAGATCGCCCTGCGCGGCGCGATCAGTTCCCCGGCACATGCGAAAGGCACGCGCGACGCGCAGTATTTTTTCGTCAACGGCCGCTGCGTGCGCGACAAGCTGGTCGCCCATGCGATCCGCCAGGCCTATGCCGATGTGCTGCACCACGACCGCCATCCGGCGTTCGTGTTGTTTCTGGATATCGACCCGCAGCTGGTCGACGTCAACGTGCATCCGGCCAAGGCCGAGGTGCGCTTCCGCGATTCGCGCGCCGTGCACCAGTTCATTTTCCATGCGCTGCACAAGGCGCTGGCGCGATCGGCCGGTGAAGCCGCGCCGCTGCCGGCAGCGCCTTCGCCCGCGGCGGCGCCGGCCATCCCGCATTTCCGCAGCCAGGCGCCGATGCCGCTGGGCATAGCCCAGCCGGCCGCCGCCTACGAAACGATGTTCGCACCGCGGCCGTCACCGGCCGCAAACGACATTGCGATCGCCGCCCCGGCCCCGCCTCCGCCCGTGCTGCCGCCCTCCGGCGACGAGCACCCGCTGGGCTACGCGCTGGCCCAGCTTGCCGGCATCTACATCCTCGCCGAAAACCGCGACGGCCTGGTCATCGTCGACATGCACGCCGCGCACGAACGCATCATGTACGAAAGACTCAAGGCCGCCCTCGACGGCCGCGCAATCCCGATGCAGCCGCTGCTGGTGCCGGCGCATTTCGCTGCCGACGCCCTCGACGTCGCCACCGCCGAGGACGAGCGCGAGGCGCTGCAGGACCTGGGATTCGACGTCGCACCGGCGGGTCCCGCAGCGCTGGTCGTGCGCGGCGTGCCGGCGCTGCTCGCCGATGCCGACGTGCAGGCGCTGACGCTGGACGTGCTGCACGAGGTCCGCGAGTACGGCGCGAGCCGCATCGCCACCGAGCGCCGCAACGAGCTGCTGGGCACCATGGCCTGCCACGCCGCGGTCCGCGCCAACCGCAAACTGACGCTGCCGGAAATGAATGCGCTGCTGCGCGACATGGAAGCGACCGAACGCTCCGGGCAGTGCAACCACGGCCGGCCGACCTGGCGGGCCATCGGCATCGCCGAGCTCGACCGCCTGTTCCGCCGCGGCGAGTAAATTTAACTAATTGTTTTTATTGATATTTTCATGAAATCCCCGGCGCAGCCGCCAGCCATACTGCTGATGGGGCCCACTGCCAGCGGCAAGACCGCGGTCGCAGCGCAGTTGGCGACGACGCTGCCCTGCGAAATCATCAGCGTCGACTCGGCGCTGGTGTACAAGGGAATGGACATCGGCACCGCGAAGCCCGACGCGGAACTCCTCCGTCGCGCGCCGCATCACCTGATCGACGTCATCGAGCCGCACGAAAGCTATTCGGCCGCGCGCTTCCGCGACGACGCGCTGGCGCTGATGCGCGAAATCACCGAGCGCGGCAGCATCCCGCTGCTGGTCGGCGGCACGATGCTCTACTTCAAGGCGCTGGTCGAGGGACTCAACGACCTGCCGGAAGCCGACTCGACGATCCGCCTGATCATCGAAACCATGGCCGACGAGGAAGGATGGCCGGCGGTGCACGACAAGCTGCGCAAGGTCGACCCGCAGACCGCAGCGCGGCTGGAACCCACGGATGCGCAGCGCATCCAGCGCGCGCTGGAAATCTATTACATCACCGGCAAGTCGATGACCGACCTGCTGAAGAAGCCCAAGTACGTCTACTTCCCCTACACGCCGATCCGCATCGCCCTGCTGCCCGGCGACCGCGCCGTCCTGCACGAGCGCATCGCGCAGCGTTTCGATGCGATGCTCGAAGCCGGACTGGTCGAGGAACTGCGCCGGCTGCGCGACGAGTACGGATTGCAGCCGGAAATGCCGTCGATGCGCTGCGTCGGCTACCGCCAGGCCTGGGACTTCATTGACGACCGCATCAGCCGCGCCGAGCTGCGCGAACAGGGCATCGCCGCGACGCGGCAACTCGCCAAGCGCCAGCTGACCTGGCTGCGCGGGATGAGCGATTACACCGAATTCGACTGCCTCGCGCCGGATGTCGGCGACCTGGTGCTGGAATACGTGCGCCGCGAGCTCGAGGCACAGATCATGGCAGGGGAGTCATGAACATGCCCTTTGCCACCGCCCGCGACGGCATCCGCCTGCATTACGTCGAGGCCGGCAGCGGCACGCCGCTGATCTTCGCGCACGAATTTTCCGGTGATGCACGCAGCTGGGAGCCGCAGCTGCGCTTTTTCTCGCGGCGCCACCGCTGCATCGCCTTCAACGCACGCGGCTACCCGCCCTCGGATGTGCCGCGCGCAAAGTCGAAATATTCCTGGCGCATCGCCGTCGACGACATCGCCGACCTGCTGCGCCATCTGCGCATCCGCAGGGCGCATGTCGCCGGCTGTTCGATGGGCGCCTACTCCGCGCTGCAGTTCGGGCTGCGCTACCCGTCCATGGCGCTGTCGGTCACGGCACTGGCCGCCGGCGCGGGCTCCGATCCCGCAACGCGCGAGGCCTTCCTGCGCACGACCGAGGCCCACGCCCGCCTGTTCGAGACCGCGGGCACCGCGGCCGCGCTGAAGCAGCGCGGCATCTCTCCCGCCCGCATCCCGCAGATGCTGAAGGACCCGCGCGGCTTTGCCGAATTCCGCAGCATCCATGAAAGCCTGTCGGGTCAGGGGCTTGCCGGCGTGCTGCGCGGCGTGCAGGCCAAACGTCCGCCGGTCTACGCGCTCGAGCGCGGCCTGCGCGACTACCGCCCGCCGCTGCTGGTGGTCTGCGGCGACGAGGACGACGGCAGCCTCGGCCCGGCGCTGTTCATGAAGAAGGTTTGCCGCAACGCGCGGCTGTGGATCTGTCCCGGCACCGGACACACGGTGAACACCGAGGAACCCGGGCAGTTCAACCGCAACCTGCTGGATTTCCTGACCCTGGTCGACAGCGGCCGCTGGAAACCGCGCGACCCGCGGTCGCTTGCGGGCGGCTAGCGCCTTCCCGTGTTGCGCAGGCGGTTCGCCAGCGCGCGCAGCAAGGACACGCCGAAGGCCGGGTTCGAGCGGATCAGCGCCAGGAAGTCATTGCGGTTGATCGACAGCAGGTTGCAGTCGGTGGCGGCCGAAGCCGTGGCCGCGCGCTTGGACTGGTCGACCAGCGCCATCTCGCCGAACACGCCGCCGGGCCGCACCACCTCAACGACACTGTCCTTGGCCGTGATGCGCACCGCGCCGTCGATGACCACGTACATGAATATGCCGGCCTCGCCTTCGCGCATGATGACGCCGTTCTTCGGCTGGTAGACGGGCGGGCGGCCCGGAAAATGGGTCGTCAGTTCGGTCAGCAGGTCCTTGTCGAACACCTCGCCCGATACCGGCACCGTGTCCGGCGCGAGATTCTGGTTCCTGCCCAGCATCTGCATCGCGAGCGCGAGGCGCAGGCGCTTGATCAGGATTGCCAGCAGCATCAGCGCGAAGTCCGGCGTTTTCCGGATGGCCTCGAGAAAGGCATCCCCGTCCAGGCCGATCACCTCGCAGGCGCCGCGCGCAGTGGCCGTCGCACTGCGCGGCTCGCCGGTCAGCACCGACATCTCGCCAAGGACTTCGCCGGCCTTGATCACGTCGAGCGGCCGGCCGCCGCGGGTCAAGGCAACCTCGCCCGAGGCCAGGAAGTACATCGTGTTGCCGGCGGCATTCTCGGCAAACAGCGCACTGCCCGCGGCAATCGCCTGCGGCCGGCCGTTCTCGCCGAAAAACCGGCGCGATACGTCGGCGCTGTAAACCTCGCTCTGCGCGGGGCGTGTGAAATCGAGATCACTCATGAGAAAACCACGTCATTGTCCATGGAATTATCGCCGGCTGTCGCGCCTGGAGGGCGGTTCCCTGCTGCACGGACTCTTATAGGCATCCCCATCGCGGCCGTCAAGCGGTCCGGCTGCGGTAACATCATCCCGGCCGGCGTTACGGCGCGACCACACACCGGACCGGCTCCGGTATGCTGTGATGCATGAGACCGGCATTCCGCAGCCTCGAGACGCGTATCGTGGTGTTTTTTGTCGTGCTGCTCGCAGCCGTTCAGCTCACGGCCTACCTCGTGGTCAGCGCAGCCAACGAACGCATTGCAAAGCGCGAGGTCGCCCACCAGATCCGCGTCGGCGAACGGGTGTTCGAACGCGTACTCGAGCAGAATGGCCGGCGCCTGTCGCAGTCCGCGGCCGTGCTCGCCAGTGACCCGGTCTTTCGGGAAGCCCTCGCAGTCCGTGACACTGCGGCAATCGGAGCCTTGCTTGATACGCACCGGGCACGCATCAACGCCAGCCTGGTGATGGCTGCAGACGTGGGCAACCGCCTGCTGGGTTCGAGCGGAACACACACTGATGCCAACACCGAGTTCCCGTTTCCGGCCCTGATCCGGATGGCCACGGAATATGGCGAGGCCGGCAGTGTGGTGCTCATCGACCAGCGCCCCTACCAGCTGGCGGTGGTGCCGGTGCTCGCGCCTGCGCCGGTCGCCTGGATTGCGATGGGCTTTTCGATCGATGACCGGATCGCCCGCGAGATGCGCGAGCTTACGGGTTTGCAGGTGTCGTTCCTGACAGAACGCCCGGACTCGAAATGGGAACTCGGTGCGTCGACGCTGGACGATGTGCAGCGTGAAGCGCTGCTGGTCCGGCTGAACGAACTATTGCTGACACGGGCGGGCACCGGCGCGGTCACCCTCGGCGACCAGCTATATCAGACCCGCTCGATGACGCTGACGGCGACCCGGGTGCCCGAGGTGATGGCCGTGCTGCAGCAGTCCCTGCAGACCTCGCTCGAACCGTACTCGGAACTGCAGCGCACGCTGTTCGACCTCGCGCTGGCGAGCATACTGGTTTCGCTGTTCGGCAGCATACTGGTCAGCCGCAGTCTTGCCGGCCCGATCAACCGGCTGGCCGCCATTGCGCGCAGGGTCCGCGACGGCGACTACTCGCAGAGGGCCGAAATCCGGCAGCAGGACGAAATCGGCGAACTGGCATCGAGCTTCAACCACATGAGTGAAGCCATCGCCAGCCGCGAAGAAAAGATCCTGCGCCTCGCCTACCGCGACACGCTGACCGGACTGCCCAACCGCGCCCTGTTCATCGAGCGCCTGGAAAAAGCGATAGGCGACGCCCGTGACAAGCGGCTGCCGGTGTCTGTCCTCAGCATGGATCTCGACCGCTTCAAGCTTGTCAACGACACCCTGGGCCACCCCGTCGGCGACCGCGTGCTGCAGGCCGCGGGCAGCCGCCTTCAGCGCCTGCTGGGGGACAAGGAAACCCTGGCCCGCCTTGGCGGCGACGAATTCGCGGCCATACTCCCGGGAACCGGAATCGGTGCGGCCTGCGACGTCGCCGCCAGGATCCTCGCAACCCTCGACCTGCCGGTCACCGTTGACGGACAGCCACTGGACGTGCGCACCAGCATCGGCATCGCCGGCTTTCCCGACCATGGCAGCGATCCGCATACCCTGATCAGGCTGGCCGACGTCGCAATGCACACGGCCAAGCGCGGGCACCGGGGCAGTGCCGTCTTCGACCCCGCCTCGCACCGGCCGCGCGAGAACCTGCTGACGCTTCTGGGCGAACTGCGCCGCGCGGTGGAAGCGGACGAACTTGTGCTCCATTACCAGCCCAAGGTTGACCTGCGCACCGGAACCACCACGCAATGCGAGGCGCTGGTACGCTGGAATCATCCGGCGCGCGGACTGCTGCTTCCGGGTGAATTCATTCCCTTTGCCGAACAGACCGGATACATCCGCGACATCACGCGCTGGGTCCTGCGCAGCGCAATCAGGCAATGCAGTCTGTGGCAGGCACGCGGCATTCACATGACTGTATCGGTAAACGTCTGTGCACGCGACCTTCTCGACCCCGAACTGCCCCGCCTGATCGCCGGGGAGCTGAAGCGACACCGCGTCAAGCCGCAGCAGCTGGGCATTGAAATCACCGAGAACGGCGTGATGGAGGATCCGGCACGGTCACTGGATACCCTGCATCTGCTGGACAAACTCGGCATCAAGCTCGCGATCGACGACTACGGCACCGGTCATTCCTCACTGTTCTACGTCAGGAAGCTGCCGGTCAGGGAGCTGAAGATCGATCAGTGTTTCGTCCGCAATATGGCGAGCGACGGCGACGACGCGATGATTGTCAAGTCGACCATCGAGCTCGGCCATAACATGGGCATGCAGGTCGTCGCAGAAGGGGTGGAGGATCTGCCGATCTGGGCCTTGCTGAAACAGATGGGCTGCGACTGTGCACAGGGTTATTGCATCAGCCGCCCCCTGCCAGCCGCACAGTTCGAGCAATGGCTGGCGGCAAATGCGGTGTTCGGCGATCCGACCATTCCCCCGGCCCGTCTCGCCTCCCGCTAGTCCGGTCAAGCGCGGTCTTTGACCTTCACCCGGGCCCAGCCCCTCGCCAGTGTCAACTTCAGCTCCTGCTCGGGCGCGAGCTGCGCACCGTCGCGCACCACGCGGCCGTCAGCCGTCTCGGTGATGCTGTAGCCGCGCTCGAGCACGCGCTGCGGATTGAGGTGCAGCAGGTGCGCGCGCAGGCCGGCAAGGCGCTCGGCGGCGATCGCCATTCGCTCCCGCGCCGTGCTGCGCAGCCGGCGCGCAAGCTCCTGCTGCTGCTGCACCAGCAGCGACAGGTCGGGCGCCGCGGCGCGCAGCCGCCGTGCCGCATCGCGCAGTGCCCATGACCGTTCTTCCGCCCCGCGCCGCCACCCGCCGCGCAGCCGGCTGGCAAGATGCTCCAGGTGCAGCTCCTGGTTGCGGATGCGCTCGCCGGGATGGGTCAGGCGCCGCGACAGGTAGTCGAGGCGCTGCATGCGGTCCTCGAGGACACGCGCGATCACCCGTGACAGCTGCTGGCCGAGCAGCGCGGTGTCGCGCCTGAGCTTGGCACCGTCGGGGCTGACCAGTTCAGCCGCCGCGGTCGGCGTCGGTGCACGCAGGTCGGCGGCAAAATCGGCAATCGTGAAATCGGTCTCGTGGCCGACGCCGGACACCACCGGCAGCGGGCAGGCACGGATCGCCCGTGCCACGGCCTCCTCGTTGTATGCCCACAGGTCCTCGATGCTGCCGCCGCCACGGCAGACAATCAGCACATCGCACTCGGCGCGCTCTCCGGCCAGCGCAATGGCCTCGGCGATTTTCGCGCCCGCGCCCTCGCCCTGCACCGGCGCGGGGTAAATGATGACGGCAATGCCGGGCATGCGCCGGCGGAGCGCGCTGATCACGTCGCGCAGCGCCGCCGCCTGCGGCGAGGTCACCACGCCGACCGTGCGCGGAAAGGGCGGCAATGCGCGCTTGACCGCAGGGTCAAAGAGGCCCTCCGCCTCGAGTTTTGACTTCAGCTTCTCGAAAGCGGCATAAAGCGCGCCCAGTCCGGCGCGGCGCATCGCATCGACGGCAAGCTGGAACTTGCCGCGTGCCTCGTACAGCGTCGCCGTCGCCCTGACCTCGACCTGCATGCCGTTCTCCGGCGCCCAGTCGAGGTACTGCGCCTTGTGGCGGAACATCACCGCGTCGACCTGCGCCGTCCCGTCCTTCAGCGTGAAATAGCAGTGGCCGCTGTCATAGCGCTTGAAGTTGGAGATCTCGCCGGCGACCCAGACCAGGGGCACGCCGCGCTCGATCGCGCCGCGTGCAAGCCGGTTCAGTTCGGCGACGGAAATGACGGCCTGCGGCGTGGCCTGTGCAATCAGGTCGGGCATCGCGCGATTGTAATGACTGCCGCGGCGCCGGCCTAGTTGCCCGCCGCCTGTACCGACCTGCGGTCAAGTTCGGCCCAGCGTTCGAACTTCTCCTCCAGCAGCCGCTCGATCTCCGCCGCGCGCTCGCGGTCGGCCCTGATCTGATCGCCGCCCTGCCGGTGATAGTCGGGGCCGCACATGCGCAGCGCAAGCTCCGACTGCTCCTGTTCCAGCCGCTCCAGTTCGCCCGGGAGTTGCTCCAGCTCGCGCTGCTCCCGGAAACTCAGCTTGGTCCGCGGTGCCGCGGAACGCCCCGCGGATCTCGCCGGTGCCGCCGCCGCGGATTCCGGCGGCCGCACGGGTGCCCGCTGCGCCATCCAGTCGCTGTAGCCGCCGACGTACTCGCGCCAGAGTCCCCCGCCCTCCGCCACCAGCGTCTGCGTCACCACGTTGTCAAGGAATGCGCGGTCATGGCTGACCAGCAGCAGCGTGCCCCTGTAGCCCTGCAGGGTTTCCTCGAGCAGTTCCAGCGACTCGATGTCGAGGTCATTGGTCGGCTCGTCGAGCACCAGCACGTTGGCCGGTCGCGCGAACAGCCGCGCCAGCAGCAGGCGGTTGCGCTCGCCGCCCGACAGCATGCTCACTTTCGCCTGCGCGCGCTGCGCCGGAAACAGGAAATCGCCGAGGTAGCTGATTACATGCTTGCGGCCGTCCGCGGTTTCCACCCACTCCGAGCCCGGACTGATCGTGTCGGCAAGGCTGCGTTCCGGATCGAGCTGTTCGCGCAGCTGGTCGAAATAGGCGACCTCCTGCCGGGTGCCGAGCCGGACGTCGCCGGCATCAGGCGCCAGTTCACCGAGGATGATCCTGATCAGGGTCGACTTGCCTGCGCCGTTGGGTCCGATCAGGCCGATGCGGTCGCCGCGCAGGATGCGCAGGTCGAGGTCGCGGATCAGGGTTTTGCCGCCGAAGCCCTTGCTGACGCCGGTCAGCTCGGCAACCAGCTTGCCTGACCGTTCACCGGCTTCCAGTCCCAGTCTGACATTGCCGATGCGCTCGCGCCGCGCGGCGCGCTCGACGCGCAGCGCTTCCAGGCGCCGCACCCGACCCTCGTTGCGGGTGCGCCGCGCCTTGATCCCTTGGCGTATCCAGGCCTCCTCCTGCGCCCAGAACTTGTCGAATCGCCGGTTGGCCCTTTCCTCCTCCGCCAGCTGGTCGGCCTTGCGCGCCTCGTAGGCGGCAAAGTTGCCCGGATAGGAGCGCAGCAGTCCGCGGTCGAGTTCGACAATGCGTGTCGCCACCCGGTCGAGGAAGGCACGGTCGTGGGTGATGATGATCGCCGACCGCAGCGGCCCCTTGACCAGCAGATCCTCCAGCAGCGTGATGCCGTCGATGTCGAGGTGGTTGGTCGGCTCGTCAAGCAGCAGCAGGCCGGGCTGCAGTGCCAGCGCCAGCGCCAGGGCCGCCCGCTTGCGCTCGCCGCCGGACGCGGTCTGCGGCGGACGTGATTCATCCAGCCCGAAGCGATGCAGGTACTCGAGCAGCCGCGCATCCGTGCGCCAGCGTTCGCGCTCGTCGGACGTCTCCTCGAGCCTGCCGCGCGCAGTGAGGCTGGCATGCAGGCTTTCCGCATCGGGCAACAGCGGCTCCTGTTCGACCATCACCACGCGCAGGCCGTCCTGCAGGCGGATTTCACCGTCGTCGAGGGCACCGCGGCCGGCGATGATGCCCAGCAATGAGGATTTGCCGGTCCCGTTGCGGCCGATCAGGCCGATGCGCTCGCCGTCCTGCACGGCAAGGCTGGCGCAGTCGAGCAGGGGGCGCAGGCCGAACGCCAGTTCGGCATGGTTTATGGTCAGCAGGGCCATGATTGGAGGCGGCGAGTATAGCTGGCGAACCTGCCGGTACCGCGCCGACAATGCGCAAGCCCCGGTTGCATAAGGGATTTCCGCCGTGGCGCCATCCACAGCGCGCCACACGGCAACCGGCTTTCGCAGGCACTCCCCTGTCATCGCCGTGACATGCGCGCAACCATCTGTTTTTATTAATATAATTTTCCTGTTTAACAAACAGGCAATCCGGCAAAACCACCGTGCAGCGGGCACTTAGCCGCGCCTTCGACAGGCTGCGCACAGGTTTATCCACAGCAATTGTGGACAAGCAGGAAAAGGCCTTCCAGCTCAAGGCTTTTGCGCCGGGCACCGCGGCGGCGCGGCTTGCCCATTGCGCGCATGGCGGCTACAGTTACGCGAATTTTTTCGGCACTCCCGCAACGTTCACCGAAAGCACCGCGTGTTATCCATCATCGAAGCCGCCGGCTGGCCGATCTGGCCACTGATTCTCTGTTCCGTAATCGCAGTCGCCATCATCGGCGAACGCCTGTGGTCGCTGCGCGACAATGTTGTCCTGCCCAGGAACACTCTCGCCCATGCCGTGCAGGCCTATCGCCAGAACGGCGTCACGCCGCAGCTGCTCAGCCAGCTCAGCGCGAGCTCGCCGCTCGGGCAGATCCTCGCCGCCGGCCTGCGCAGCGAGAAGCGCAGCCCCGCAGTGATGAAGGAGTCCATCGAGGAAGCCGGACACCTTGTCGCCATCGACCTTGAACGCTTCCTGACCAGCCTCGGCACCATCGCCGCCATCGCGCCGCTGCTCGGCCTCTTCGGCACGGTGATCGGCATGATCGAAATCTTCGGCTCCCAGGGCCCCCAGGGCAGCAACCCCCTGGCGCTGGCCCAGGGCATCTCGATCGCGCTCTACAACACCGCTTTCGGCCTGGTGGTGGCGGTACCGAGCATGGTCTTCTACCGCTATTTCCGCACCCGCGTCGACGCGCTGCTGGTCGAAATGCAGATGCAGGCCGTGAAGCTGGTGGAAATCGTCCACGGCGAGCGCGATGCCTGAGCCGGCACGCCCCGGAGTCCGCGCATGAAGTTCCGCACCCGTGCCTTCCGCGAAGAACCGGAGATCAACTTCATCCCGCTGATCGACGTGCTGCTGGTGATCCTGATTTTCCTGATGGTCACCACCACCTATTCGCGTTTTGCCGAACTGCAGATCAACCTGCCCACCGCCGAGGCCGGCAAGGCGCCGGAGCGCCCCGAGCAAATCGATGTCGGCGTCGATGCCAAGGGCAATTACACGATCAACAAGGTGGCGGTGGCCGGGGGCAATGCGGCGGCACTGGGCGCCGCGCTGAAGTCTGCCGCGGGCGACATGAAGGATCCCGTTGTCGTCATCAACGCCGATGCCAACGCCGCGCACCAGGCCGTGGTGCGGGTCATGGAAGCCGCGCAGCGCACGGGCTACTCCCGGATCACTTTCACCACCCAGGCACCGAAGTAAGTCAGGACACCCTCTGCGCCGCCGCCGGCGGCCGGCCGCAAACAGGCCGGGGCGTCGTTCCATCAGTGATGCGCTCGCGTCGGGAGCGCAGCGACAGGGTACAGGTGGGCGCCTGTCCGCGGTTCAGCGGGGTTCGTGTCCCCCGATTCGGCGAATGGCGCCAATTCCGGGAATCCCGGCAGCCTGCTAACCTTCGCCCGTCATGTCCGCACCCGCACACTGGCAACATCGCAACCTGACCAGCCTGCTGCTGCTGCCGCTGGCCGGGCTGTTTGCCGCAATCGCGGCGCTGCGCCGGCTTGCATGGCGCCGCGGCCTGCTGCGCAGCCGGCACCCCGGCGTGCCGGTCATCGTGGTCGGCAACATCAGCGCCGGCGGCACCGGCAAGACGCCGCTGGTGCTGTGGCTCGCGCGATTCCTGCACGACCGCGGCATGCGGCCGGCCATCGTCAGCCGCGGCCACGGCAGCCGTCGCCGGGAGCCGCGCGCCGTGCCCGCCGACGGATCTCCGGCTGATTTCGGCGACGAACCCTGCCTGCTTGCACGGCGCGCCGCCTGCCCGGTCTGGGTCGGCGTCGATCGCGCCGCCGTTGCCGAAGCGCTGCTGGCGGCCCACCCCGGGATCGATGTGATCATCAGCGATGACGGCTTGCAGCATTACCGGCTGGCGCGCGACTTCGAAATAGCGGTCGTCGACGGCATGCGCGGCCTCGGCAATGGCTGGCCGCTGCCGGCCGGCCCGCTGCGCGAACCGGCCTCGCGCCTGTCCACGGTCGATGCCGTGGTGATCAATGGCGACTCGCCCGCCCTGTCGATCCCGGGTGCGCTGGCGATGCAGCTGCAGGGCAACCGCTTCCGCAATATCGCCAGGCCGCAGCACCTGGTGACGGCAGCGGATTTCGGCGACGCCGAGGTGCATGCCGTTGCCGGCATCGGCAACCCCCGGCGTTTTTTCAGCCATCTGCGCGGCCTGGGGCTGCGCTGCACCGAGCATGCATTCCCCGACCACCATCCCTTTCGCGCGGCAGATCTCGCCTTCGGAGACGGCGCGCCGGTCGTGATGACCGAGAAGGATGCGGTAAAATGCGCGTCATTCGCGACTGAAAATCATTGGGCGCTGATCGTCGATGCCGACGTCGACGCCCGGCTCGGCGATCTCCTGACCGCCAGACTCGCCCAGGCTGCCCGACATGGATGACAAACTGCTCAACATACTCGTGTGCCCGATCTGCAAAGGCCCACTGCTCTACCGCAAGGCCGCCGCCGAGTTCATCTGCAAGCCCTGCCGCCTCGCCTACCCGATCCAGGACGGCATTCCGGTGATGCTGGAAGAGGACGCGCGCAAGCTGCCCCCGGAGGAAGAGGTCTAGGATTACGGATCGAGGATCGAGGATCGGGCAAACCCGCCCCTCGCTCCTCAATCTTCACTCCTCACTCCACAATGAAATTCACCGTCGTCATCCCCGCGCGCTACGCCTCGACGCGCTTTCCGGGAAAGCCGCTGGCCGACATCGGCGGCAAGCCGATGGTCGTGCGCGTCGCGGAACGCGCCGCGCGCAGCGGGGCAACGCGCGTGATCGTTGCCACCGATGACGCGCGCATCGCCAGTGCAGTGAGCGAACACGGCCACCAGGCACTGATGACGCGCACCGACCACGCGACCGGTACCGACCGCCTTGCCGAGGTGGCGTTGAAACTGCGCCTGCCGGCGAACGCCATAGTCGTCAACGTGCAGGGCGACGAACCGCTGATCGCACCGGCGCTGATCCGGCGCGTCGCCGAAAACCTCTCTGCGCACCGCAAGGCGGCGATCGCCACCGCAGCCTGCCGCATCCGCGAGGCGCGTGATATGGCCAATCCCAACGTGGTGAAAGTCGTGCTCGATGATGAAGGCTACGCGCTGTATTTCAGCCGCGCGCCGATCCCCTGGGCCCGGGACGCCTTCGCGCGGGGTATCCGTGGCCTGCCGGCGCGGCTGCCCGCCCTGCGCCACCTCGGCATCTACGCCTACCGCAGCAGCTTTCTGCGCGACTATAGCCGGCTGAGGCCGGCTGCCATCGAGCACGCCGAGGCTCTGGAACAGCTGCGCGCGCTGGCCCATGGCTACCGCATCAGTGTCGCGATCACTGCGGCAGCGCAGCACCCGGGCGTCGACACGCCTGCAGACCTGCTCCGGCTGCGCCGCCTGCTGCGCCGCTGAGCATCCCGGCGGCCGCGCATTTTGAGCACGGCGTCGACGCGGCTATACTCTCCCACCCGACTCGAACACGGCACCCCGATGCGCATACTCCTGCTCGGCCTGCCCGGTGCCGGCAAAGGCACCCAGGCCCAATTCCTGATCGACCGCTACAGGATTCCCCAGATCTCGACCGGCGACATGCTGCGCGCGGCGATGAAGGCGAACAGTCCCCTCGGCAACGAGGTCCGCAGTTACATGGATCGTGGCGCCTTGGTGCCCGACCACCTGGTCATCGAACTGGTGAAGGAACGCATCACGGCGCCGGACTGCGTCAACGGCTTCATCATGGACGGATTTCCGCGCACGCTGCCCCAGGCCGAAGCCCTGCGTCAGGCCGGCATCGACATCAACTTCGTCATCGAGATCGAGGTCGGCGACGGCGAAATCCTGCGCCGCATGAGCGGCCGGCGTGTGCACATGGCGTCGGGCCGCTCCTATCACATCGAGTTCAAGCCGCCGCGCGTGCCCGGGAAGGATGATGTCACCGGCGAGCCCCTGGTCCAGCGCAGCGACGACAACGAGGAAACGGTCAAGCGCCGCATCCAGACCTATCATGAGCAGACCAAGCCGCTGATCAACTATTACCTCAGCTGGGCGGCCAGCGGCGACCCGCGGGCACCCCATTACGTCAACATCTACGGCCGCGGCTCGGTCGAGCACATCCGCGACAAGATATTCGCGGCCATCGAGTCCCATACCGCGCGCACCCAGGGAATCGAGAAATAAGAACGGCAGCCGCCGTCCGTGCCGTGCCCGCCCAGAACGCCCTCTACGCCCAGTCCGGCGGCGTTACCGCCACCATCAATGCCAGCGCCTGCGGCCTGATCGAGGCTGCCCGCCGCAATCGCTCCCGCATCGGCCGCGTCTATGCCGCGAGAAACGGCATTCTGGGCGCGCTGCACGAAGACCTCATCGATACCACGGCCGAGTCCGCCGCGGCGATCCGCGCCCTGATGCATACCCCCGGCGGCATCTTCGGGTCCTGCCGCTATGACCTGCCGCCCCTGCCGCAGGGCCGCGCCCATTTCGAGCGGCTGGCCGCGGTGTTCCGCGCCCATGACATCGGCTATTTCTTCTACAACGGCGGCAACGGTTCGGCGGAAACCGCGCAGCAGATCGCGACCATCCTGCCGCGGCTCGGCCAGCCGGTGGTGTCGATCGCGGTGCCGAAGACCATAGACAACGACATCGTCGGCTCCGACAACAGCCCCGGCTTCGGCTCGGTCGCCAAGTACGCGGCGACCAGCCTGCGCGAAGCGGCGGCAGACCTCGCGTCCATGGCCAACAGCTCGACCAAGGTGTTCGTCATGGAAGTCATGGGCCGATACACCGGATGGATCGCGGCAGCCTGCGGCATGGCGCTGCCGGCGGGCGAAGACGGCCCGCTGCTGCTGCTGGTGCCCGAGGTGTATTTCGAGCGCCGGTGCTTCCTCGCCGCGGTGCGGGCCCGCGTCGAGCGCCACGGCTGGTGCGCGGTCGCCGTGGCCGAAGGCATCCGCCTCGCCGACGGCCGCCGCCTGACCCAGGCCGGCGGCGACGGCATCCCCGGACACGAACAGCTCGGCGGCGTGGCACCGCTGATCGCCGCAATGGTGCGCGGCAGCCTCGGCGTGAAGGTGCACTGGGGAGTGCTCGACTACGTGCAGCGCGCAGCGCGCCACCTCGCCTCCCGCACCGACCTTGAACAGGCCTATGCCGTCGGCCGCGCCGCGTTCGAATACGCGCTGCAGGGCCGCAGCGGCGTGATGCCGGTCATCCGTCGTGGCAGCGACCGGCCGTACCGCTGGCATGTCGAGCCGGCCCCGCTCGCGGGCATCATGAACCGCGAAAAACGCCTGCCGCGCCGCTTCCTGAACAGGGAGGGCTTCAGGCTGACCGCAGCCGCGCGCGCCTACTTCGCGCCGTTGATCCGTGGCGAAGCCTGGCCCCCCTTTGCTGATGGACTGCCGGTGCACGCGCGGCTGAAGCTGAAACCGCTCGCGCGGCGCCTGCAGCCCGCATGGCAGGCTCCGCCGCAAAGCAAAAACCGGCGTTAAATCAGTCAGCAAGGGCGTATTGCGGTGGAGGCCGGGGGCATCCGGTTTTATAATGCGCAGTCCGCGAATTTGCGGCTCTCCGGAAGTGTCGGAGGCCCCGGCCCATCGCCGGAAAAATTTATCAATTAAAACAATAGCTTAGGAGCAATCATGACGGAAGGTTTGATTTTTGCGCTGGTCTGCGCAATCGCCGCGCTCGCCTATGGCGTCGCGTCGATCCGCTGGATCGTCGCCCAGCCGGACGGCAATGACCGCATGCGCGAAATCGCCGCGGCCATCCAGGCCGGCGCCCAGGCCTATCTCAACCGCCAGTACACCACCATCGCCATCGTCGGCGCGGTGCTGTTCGTGCTGATCTGGATCACGCTTGGCGGCGCCACCGCAGCGGCATTCGCGGTCGGCGCCGTGCTCTCCGGCGCTGCCGGCTACATCGGCATGAATGTGTCGGTACGCGCCAACGTGCGCACCGCCGAGGCCGCGAGAAGCGGCATCAATCCCGCGCTCGATGTCGCCTTCCGCGGCGGCGCCATCACCGGCATGCTGGTCGTCGGTCTCGGCCTGCTCGGCACGGTCCTGTTCTTCTGGTACCTGACCTCGACCGCAGGTGCCGGCGCGAAAATGAGCGACGTCATCAAGCCGCTGATCGGCCTTGCTTTCGGCTCGTCGCTGATCTCGATTTTCGCGCGGCTGGGCGGCGGCATTTTCACCAAGGGCGCCGACGTCGGCGCCGACTTGGTGGGCAAGGTTGAAGCCGGCATCCCGGAAGACGACCCGCGCAACCCCGCGGTGATTGCCGACAACGTCGGTGACAACGTCGGCGACTGCGCCGGCATGGCGGCCGACCTGTTCGAGACCTACGCGGTGACCATCATCGCCACCATGGTGCTCGCGGCGCTGATGCTGCCCAAGCCCGAGGTCGTGCAGGGCGCCGTGCTCTATCCGCTGGTGCTCGGCGGCTTCGCGATCATTGCCTCCATCATCGGCGCCTTCTTCGTGAAGACCTCCGACGGCAAGAACATCATGGGCGCGCTTTACCGCGGCCTGATCGTCGCCGGCGTGCTGGCGCTGATCGCCTTCTACCCGATCACCAGCTGGATGCTCGGCAACGTCAGCGAGCACTATCCGCAGCTGTCGGTGCTGAAACTCTACGGCGCCGCGGTCGTCGGCCTCGTGCTGACCGCGTTCATGGTGTGGATCACCGAGTACTACACCGGCACCCAGTACGCGCCGGTGCGCCACGTCGCCGCCGCCTCGACCACCGGCCATGGCACCAACATCATTGCCGGCCTCGGCGTATCGATGCGCTCGACGGCCTGGCCGGTGCTCGCGGTCTGCGTCGCAATCTACGTCGCCTACACCCTGGGCGGCCTCTACGGCATCGCGATCGCCGCCACCTCGATGCTGTCGATGGCCGGCATCATCGTCGCGCTCGACGCCTACGGCCCGATCACCGACAACGCCGGCGGCATCGCGGAAATGTCGGAAATGCCCAAATCGGTGCGCGACGTGACCGATCCGCTCGATGCCGTCGGTAACACCACCAAGGCGGTGACCAAGGGCTATGCGATCGGCTCTGCCGGCCTCGCCGCGCTGGTGCTGTTCGCCGACTACACCCACAAGATCGAGGAAACCGGCCGCGTGCTGGCCTTCGACCTGTCCAATCCCGCGGTGATCATCGGCCTCTTCGCGGGCGGCCTGATTCCGTACCTGTTCGGCGCGATGGCCATGGAAGCCGTCGGCCGCGCTGCCGGCTCCGTGGTCGTCGAGGTCCGCCGCCAGTTCAAGGAGATCAAGGGCATCATGGAAGGCGCGGCCAAGCCCGACTACTCGCGCGCGGTGGACATGCTGACCCGGGCCGCGATCAAGGAAATGATCGTCCCCTCGCTGCTGCCGGTACTCGCGCCGGTGGCGGTCGCGCTGATCGTCGGCGCGCTGATGGGCAAGGATGCCGGCGTGCAGGCGCTCGGCGGCATGCTGATGGGCACCATCGTGACCGGCCTGTTCGTGGCCATCTCGATGTGCACCGGCGGCGGCGCCTGGGACAACGCCAAGAAATACATCGAGGACGGCAACCATGGCGGCAAAGGCTCCGAAGCCCACAAGGCGGCGGTGACCGGCGACACCGTGGGCGACCCCTACAAGGACACCGCCGGCCCCGCGATCAACCCGCTGATCAAGATCATCAACATCGTCGCGCTGCTGATCGTGCCGTTGCTCTGACAGAAACACGCTCCAGCAAAAACGGCCGGGGAAACCCGGCCGTTTTTCATTCGGCATGGCCGCTCAGGACTTCATGCTCTCCATGAACCATCCCACCGGCAGCTTGCGGCCAATGCCCGCGGCAAGCGCCTTCTCGTAAACCACCGGCGCCACCGCCGCGAACTGCAGCCCCGTGCCGCCGTTGTTCTTGAACACCGTGATGTCATCCCTGTCCCTGCGGCGCGGGGAATTGCCAGCCACGAGATCAGGCAGATCAACGATTTTCTCCCAGCTCAGAATCGATGCCTGGACCGGACCCGCCAGATCGCCATTGCGGTGCTCGATCGCGCCCGCCTTCGAATGCGCCACCACCAGCGCGGCGCGGCGCATTGTTTCGTCGTCGAGCTCGCGCCGGGTGCTGCCCTTGTCGCCGCTGACGATGGAAACGACATGCGCGCCGGGCGCGAGCCAGCGCCCGTCGATGACCGGTTCGCTGGCATTGGTGGCAGCGATGACCATGTCGGCACCGCTGACCGCGTCCTGCGCCGAGCCGACCGCCTCGGCCGCGACCCCCAGTTCCTGCCGCGCCCTGGCGGCAAAGGACTCGCGGCGATCCGCCGTGGGACTGAAAATCCGCACCCGCTTCAGATTGCGCACGGCCGCGGCCGCCCTGAGATGCCACCACGCCTGCTCCCCGGCGCCGAGCAGGGCGAGATCGGCGGCATCCTCGCGCGCAAGCAGGCGCACACTCAGTGCGCTGGTGCAGGCCACCCGCGCGAGCTGGATCAGGCCGTCATGGAGCATCGCCACCGGACCGACATCGCGGGTGCTGAACAGCAGGATCAGTCCGCAGTACGTTCCGCCGGGGCCGCGCGCCAGCTTCTCGCGGCGCGCCTTGCCGTTCACCCTGCCTTCGAATACGGCGTCGGACGTCAGGCGCAGGGTCATGTAGCCCTGACCGACCAGCGCCCCTTCCATGCTCTTGAAGCAGTAGGTGACGCCGGGTTCATCGAGGGGCACCCGGGTCTGGCTGCGCGCGCGTTCGACCGCCCGGCCGTCCGCAGCCGCCCGATAGGCCTGCTCGAGGGCGGTCATGCAGGCCGCAAGGTCGAATACACCCGCGATCTCGTCGTTGTCGAGCAGCAGCAGGTCGTCAGCCATGGCGGAAATCCGCGCTCATTTGGCAAGGCCCAGTTCGGTCATGATCGCCTTCGTCTGCGCATATTCATTGTCCATGTACTTTGCGAACTCCCGGCTGCGCAGGAAATTGCCGTCCCAGAACTGCTTGTCGAGTACGGCCTTCCATTCTTCCGTCACAATCACGCGGGCCAGAACCCCTTCCCAGTAGGCAATCTGGGCAGCGCCGAGTCCTTTCGGTCCGATGATTGCACGCCAGTTGGACAGCGAGACGTCAAAACCCTGCTCGCGCAGCGTGGGCACCTGCGCGAGATCGCCTCCCATGCGCTGCGGCGCACTGACCGAGATGATCCGCGCCTTGCCGTCGCGCATCTGCCCGACGGCGGTGGCTACTGCAGACGACACCAGCTGGATATGCCCGCCGAGCATCGCCGTGAGTCCCTCCGCATTGGTTTTGAACACGACGACCTTCAGGCGGCGGGGATCGATGCCGGCGGCCTTCGCGAGCAGCGACAGGGCGAGGTGGTTGGTGCCACCCCGGTTGCTGACCCCCACCGCCACCGATTCCGGATCCTTTCTCAGCTGCGCGACGAGATCCTGGGCGTTGCGCAACGGGGAATCCGCGCGCACGCTGAACGCCGTGAATTCGTTGACCATCAGCGCGATCGGCGTGAAATCCCCGTACTGCTGGCGTCCGGAGACATGGTTCGAAATCAGCGTCGGATTGCCGACATCGAGATAATGCGCGTCGCCGGGATTCTGGTTGATATAGGCACGCGAGATCGCCTGGTTGCCGCCCGGCCGGTTGATCACCGAAATCGGCACCGGCACCAGCTTCTGCTCCTGGGCGATCTTCTGGATGATGCGCGCTATGCGGTCATTGCTGCCGCCGGGCGCCGAAGAAACCAGCAGCTCGACTGGCCGCTCGGGCGTCCATGCCCGCACCGGTAATGTCAGCACCAGCATTAGTGCCGCGATTGCCGCAGCCGCCACCCCCCTCGAAATTCCCGCCGCAAACCGCCTGCATCGGCCTCGATACATGAGTCCTCCTCCCGTGACCTGTCATTGGAAAGTGAAAGGCCGCCGGGCGGCTGCGGATGCAATTGCGCGCCGCCTTCTGGTTCACGACCCGTGCACACCTTGCATCCAAATCCAACGCAATGCAAGCGCCTCCCGCATCCACGGGAGATCCGCGGATGAGGCGCTCACTTAACCCTTGCCGCCGGCCTCGCGCCTGCGCCAGGCGCGCAGGATGTCGGGCAGCGTGACCGCGCACAGCAGTATCACGGTGACGACCAGGAAGGTGAGGCTCAGCGGGCGCGTCACGAAAATCGAGAAGTCGCCGCGCGATATCAACAGCGCACGGCGCAGGTTCTCCTCGACCAGCGGCCCAAGAATGAAGCCGAGCACCAAAGGCGCGGGCTCGCACTTGAGCTTGATGAACAGGTAACCCAGCAGGCCGAAGCCCGCCACCAGGTAAAGGTCGAAGGGGTTGTTGGCGAGGCTGTAAACACCGATCGCGCAGAACATCACGATCGCCGGAAACAGTATCCGGTAGGGTACCGCCAGCAGCCGCACCCAGATGCCGACCATCGGAAAATTGAGCAGCAGGAGCATCAGGTTGCCGATCCACATGCTCACGATCAGCCCCCAGAACAGCTCCGGATTGCCTTCCATCACCTGGGGACCGGGCTGGATCCCGTGTATGGTCATCGCGCCCAGCATCAGCGCCATCGCCGCGCTGCCCGGGATGCCGAGGCTCAGCGTCGGGATGAATGAAGTCTGGGCGCAGGCATTGTTCGCAGCTTCGGGGCCGGCAACCCCCTCCACGGCGCCCTTGCCGAAGCGCGACGGGTCTTTCGCGATCTTCTTCTCGATGGCATACGTGCTGAAGGAAGCCATCGACGCCCCGGTGCCGGGCAGGATGCCGAAGAACGAGCCAATCGAGAGTCCGCGCAGCGCCGGCTTCCAGGCCATCCGCATGTCCTTGCGCGTGGGAATCAGGTCCCGCCAGGGAATGCGGGAGGTGAACTTGCGCCGCTGTCTTCCTGCGTCCGGCTCGAGATTGCGCAGCAGCTCGCCGATGCCGAAAAGGCCGATGACCACCACCACGAAATGGATGCCGTCGGACAGCGAGGTCGCACCGAATGTCAGGCGCGACATGCCCGAGTTGACATCCGTGCCGACAACGCCCAGCAGCATGCCGAGTACCACCATGGCGATGCCCTTCAGCAGCGAACCATGGGCGAGGGCGGCGGCGGCGGTCAGCGCCATGGTCATCAGCGCGAAATACTCGGGCGCACCGAACTTCAGCGCCATCTCCGAAAGCGGTGGCCCCAGCATCGCGATCAGCAGGATGGCAACGCAGCCGCCCATGAATGACGCCAGGGTCGTCAGCACCAGTGCCGGCCCGGCCCGCCCCTCCTTTGCCATCGGGTGACCGTCCAGGCAGATCACCGAGGACGACGCGGTCCCGGGAATATTGACGAGGATCGCCGTTGTCGATCCGCCGTACTGCGATCCGTAATAAAGGCCGGCGAGCATGATCAGCGCCGATGTCGGGGGGAGCGTGAAAGTGATCGGCAGCAGCATGCCCATCGTCGCGACCGCACCTATGCCCGGCAGCACGCCGATCAGCGTGCCGAGCGTGACGCCCAGTGCGCAGTAAAAAAGATTGGCGGGTGTGACGGCAACCGAAAAGCCCAGAAACAGGTTGTCGAACAACTCCATGAAGCCCTCCTCGGCTGTCGTTGTTGTCATGCCCCGCGACACTCCGCATGCCAGGGCGCACAGGCTCGTACGCCATGCATTGCCATGGGGGCCCGGGGTACAGGGGATTATTAAAACGACAGCAACAACCGGCCGAAGTTCCGGAACGGCGCCGGGCAACGGCCCCGCCATTCGTGCGGACGCCCGGCGCGGAAGCGTCTCAGCGGATCAGTGCATGCAGCGTGCGGGACTCGAACTCGCGGTGATGCAGCACGTACACCACCCACGCCGTGGCCACGATCATCAGGTAGGGATGCAGGAACCAGGTCATCGCAGCCAGCGCAAAGTAATAGGAGCGCAGGCCGTCATTGAAATTGGTGCCCGCATACGAGGTGACCGCTGCGAGGCGTTCGATATCCGCCGCATACTGCTCGGGGTTGTCCTTCGGCGGCTTCGGTGCGGCGCCGACCAGGGTGGAGCAGAAGCCGAGCTGGCGTATCGCCCAGGAAAACTTGAAAAAGGCGTAAACGAATATCAGCACCAGCAGCACGATCTTGATCTCGAGCAGGCGCTGCGAAGCCTTCACCGTGAAGGGAAGCCCGGAGACCACCTCCATGGCCTGCTGCACGTAGCCAAGCAGCGCAATCAGAGCCCCCAGCACCAGCATCGTGGTCGACGCAAAGAACTGCGAGCTGCGCGTCAGGTTGCGCATGATGTTGACGTCGACCATCCGGTTGTCGCGCTCGATCATGCGCACCATCCAGTCCCGGCGGTAGCGGTCCATCGTGTTGTGAAGCGACGGCACCGATCTTGCACGCCACTCCGCGAACAGCGCGTAACCCGCCCACGACAGCACGAAAAAGAGAAAGGCCCCGATGTCGAGCCAGGTCAGGCTCAGCTCGGCGAAAATGCGTGCGCCAGCCATGTGCACCCCGATTCCCGGATGAGGACGTCAGACAAAAAGCGTCAGTACTCCAGTATAGCCATACAGCCGGTCGTGCGAAATCTCGCCGTTGCAGAAGACCCCCACCAGCGGCACATCGCCAAGGGCGTCACGGATCATCCCGAGTTCGGCAGACTCGCCTCCGAACAGCGCACCGCCGCGCCCGAGGCAGGAGTAATAGAGCGCGCCACGGGGCTTGGTGTAGAGCCCCTCGCGGATACTGTCGAGCATGCGCGCCATGTCTGCGCGCGCGGTATCGCGGTCCCGGCGACAGAAACGCATGCCCTGCCCCTTGCGCGCGACATCGCCGATCGCAAGCAGCCGGTTGCCGGGATCAATCCCGATCAGGTTGCGCACCACGTAGTCCCCGGTGTCGCTGCCGGACACTGCGAGGCCCGCGAAAATCTGGCCGCCCAGTTGCGCCAGGTCTTCGCCGGCGCTGATACCGACATCTTCGCGCAGTACATCGAGCGCCGGCCGCCCGTCGAGCTCGATGACGATGTTGTTCTGCGCCCCTGTGATTTCGTGCACCGCCCCGACCGGGGAACAGCCCTGGCTCAGACGCGTGGCCACCGTCACCGCATCGGAAAATGCCACTCCCGAGAGTCCGCTGCGCTCGACCGAGTCAGCAAGCAGCATATTCCCGCCACGCGAGCTGGCGAGGCCACCGACCAGAAAACCGCTCTCGGTGCGCCGGGCCAGCAGGCGGATCTTCCGCGCAATGTCGCCGTCCAGCGGATCGGCGTGGACGACGGCAATGCTCGCCGGCGCCGTTCCACAGCGAAGATCGAGTGTTTGCAGGCGGACCGGATCCGACTCTGCCCGGAACACGCGAAAGCTGCCCTCCGGAAAATCGCCGATCATCACGGCCATTGCCGGCTCGTCCAGATACTCCGTGCCGGTGGCACAGATGCCGATGCCTACCGTTCCGGTCCAGTGCCCGATACCGGTCTCCTGCGCCAGATGCCGGGAAATTTCCGGCAGGGCGTCCGCAAAAAAATCGGTGACGTAAAGGAAGCCGAGGCTGCCGGCAGCCGCGCCCTCCCCGTCTGCAAGCTGTGACAGGCAGGCTGCCGCCGCCGTACGCCAGTCGGCGGCGGCAGCGTGGCCGAAACGGAAGCGGTTCACCGTAACAAGCGGATCAGACGCGCTTGATCCATCCCGGCAGCGCCTCGACGCGCTTGACCCAGGCCGCCACGGCGGGATGTGCGGCGAGATCGAATCCGCCCTCGGGTGATACCGAGGTATAGCAGTAACAGGCGAGATCGGCGATCGTCGGCCGGCCGCAGGCCAGCCACTGGTTGTCCTTCAGGCGCGACTCGAGGACCGCCAGGCCGTTGCGGCCGTACGCTGCATACTCCTCGTAGTCGCCGATGGCACGGATACCGATTTTCTTGCCGCGCGCCCATTGCAGGCCATAGTGAAGCTCGTTATTGGACAGCGCCAGCCACTGCTGCACTTCGGCCATGCCCTCGGCATCCGAGGGCAGCCATTGCTCGCCGCCGTATTTCCGGGCGAGATAAACCAGGCAGGCCGTCGAATCCCAGAACACCCGCTCGCCGTCCACCAGCACCGGCACCTGGCCGCGCGGATTCAGCTTGAGGAATTCCGGGGCCTTGTGCTCCTTCTTGTCGGTGTCAAGCACGACGGTCTCGAAAGGCAGCTTCAGCATCGACAGCAGCAGGCGCACTTTCCAGGCGTTGCCTGAGGTTGGGGTGATGTAGAGTTTCATGAACGGCTCCGAATTGAATTGAGCCGCCATCCTAGCACGCAAAAACGGCCGTCCGCCAAGGCTGCGCGGCTATAATCCGGCAATCTTCCGAAGGGGAACCGACGACGTGAATCTGGACAGGGTCAGTTCGGGTTACGACGTGCCCAGGGATTTCAACGTGATCATCGAAATCCCGATGCATGCCGAGCCCATCAAGTACGAGATGGAAAAAACCACGGGGGCAATGTTCGTCGACCGCTTCATGTCGACGGCGATGCGCTATCCCTGCAACTACGGCTACGTGCCGCACACGCTGTCCGGCGACGGCGATCCGGTGGACGTGCTGGTGATCTCGCCGGTGCCCCTCATAACCGGTGTCGTGGTTCGCTGCCGCCCGGTGGGCATGCTCAACATGGAGGATGAAGCAGGCAGGGACACCAAGATCCTGGCGGTGCCGATCGACAAGCTGACGCCGCTCTACGCCGCCGTGCGCTCGCCGCAAGACCTGCCGCAGGGCATCCTCGCGCAGATCGCGCATTTCTTCGAGCACTACAAGGACCTCGAACCCGGGAAATGGGTCAAGGTCCTCGGCTGGGTCGGCGCCGATGAAGCAGGTCGCGAGATCCTCGACGGCGTGCGTGGCTACCAGCAGGCGGAACGCAAGCCGAAATTCTGAGCGGCCGGCGCCCGCGCGCCGGCCACTTCCGCAAAGCTGCGCCCCTCAGTCCCTGGGCTTGCGGGTCACCCACAGGCTCGCCAGCATCGAAGTCACCAGCACGATGCCCACCACCGAGAGCGCGAAGCCGACCGGTATCTTGTAGATGTCGATCAGCAGCATCTTGATGCCGATGAACACCAGGATGAAGGCCAGCCCGTACTTCAGCAGATGGAAGCGGTCTGCAAGGTCGGCGAGCATGAAGTACATCGCGCGCAGGCCGAGGATCGCGAACACGTTGGAAGTCAGCACGATGAAGGGGTCGAGCGTGATCGCGAATATCGCCGGAATGCTGTCCACCGCGAAAATCACGTCGGTGATGCCGATCATCACCATCACCACGAACAGGGGCGTGAACCAGCGCACACCGTCCTTCATCACGGTAAAGCGCTCGCCGTGGAATTCGGGCGTGATCCGGATGTGCCGGCGCATCCAGACGAGGATGGGGTTTTTCTCGAGATCAGACTCGGCCTCCGCCATCATCAGCATCTTCACGCCGGTCACCAGCAGGAACAGGCCGAACAGGTAGAGTATCCAGTGGAACTTGGTGATCAGCCATGCACCGATCAGGATCATTATCGCGCGCAGGATGATCGCACCGATGATGCCGAGGATGAGGACGCGGCGCTGGAAGGCGGCCGGCACCCCGAAGAAGGTGAACAGCATCAGGAACACGAAGATGTTGTCGACGGCCAGCGACTTCTCGATCAGGTAGCCGGTGAAGAATTCCATCGACTTTTCGTTCGCAACCTCGCGCCCGAAGTTGCTGTCGAGATACCACCATAGCAGGCCGTTGAACACGAAGGACAGGACGACCCAGACGATCGACCAGTTCAGCGCCTCGCGGAACGACACCTTGCCGGCGCCCTTGGACTGCAGTACCAGCAGGTCAACAACGATTGCCACCACGACAAAGGCCGCGAATGCGGCCCACATCCACCACGTGCCTATGCTTTCCATTTCCGGTCCCCTGGGATGCGGATTGCGTACATGCCGGACGCAGGACGCAAACAAACGGCCTTCGCCAGCTCCTGGCGAAGGTCTTGCTCGGACCGGATTGATCCCCAGGCTCCGGAGGCGTGAATTCCCCGGAATGACGGAGCCTGGTTGTTGAGCTACTCCCCTTCGGAGGCGGATTTTGGCACAGCCCGCCATGAAAGCTTCGTTGCAAGCCCATGATTTTGCATAATTTGCGGAATGCCGAAGCGCAATATCGCCTCGTCCATCCCGGCATGACCGCTTTTTGTCCAAGGCAAGGCAACCGCAGGCCGCCAATCTTGTAATGGTGATCATCATGTGCTGTAATCCGGCCCGCTCGCGCGGTGACGCGCGAACCCTCAAAGGGGAGTAGCTCGAGCGGCCTTGCGATCAGGCCGCGGTGGCGCAGTCGTCAATTCGGATCCCGGCAGGGACCCCGGCGGCGCCAGCAGGCACCGGCGGGCTCAGGCCGGCGGACTGCGGGCGAGACCTTTGCCTGCGCAGGCAAGGTCGGTCCGGCTCTCAGGGGCTGTCTTTCGCCGTGCAGGCCCGGGCCGCTCCCGCGGTGAAGCGGGCGCGGCAGTTGAAGATTGGTTCTGCAGCGAGAGGAACGACATGCCGCAATCCGCAATCCGGCGCTACCTGAAGCACGGGATGCTGCCCCAACTCAGCGTTTTCGAGGCCGTGGTCCGCCTGGGCAGCTTCACCAAGGCGGCAGAGGAACTTTTCATGGCACAGCCCACGGTGTCGGTGCAGATGAAGAAGCTCGCCGAAACGATGGGGCTCCCGCTGATCGAGCAGGTCGGCAAGCGCATCCAGCTGACCGACGCAGGCCGCGTTCTCCATGCAGGCTGCCTGGAAATGTTCAGCACCCTGGCCGCTGTCGAGCGCAGCCTTGGCGACCTACGCGGGCTTGAGGCCGGCCGCCTGCAACTCGCGGTCAGCACCACGGGCGAATACTTTGCGCCGCGCATGCTGGCCGAATTCGTCAGGCGGCACCCCGGACTGGATGTCTCCCTGCAGATCCAGAACCGCAGCACGCTGCTCGAACGCATGTCGCGGAACCTTGATGATCTCTACATCTTCGCCAGTGCGCCCGAGGGGCGTGACATCACCGTCCATCCCCTGCTGCCCAATCCGGTGGTGCCTTTTGCCCACGCCGATCACCCGCTGGCAAGGGAGAAAAACATCCCGTTCGCGCGCTTCGCCGGGGAACCCTTCCTGATCAGGGAACCCGGTTCCGGAGCGCGCAGCATGGTGCGCGAGATTTTCGAATCCCGGGGCTGCGAGCCACGGATACGAATGGAGCTGTCAAGCAACGAGGCCATCAAGCAGGCGATCATCGCCGGCCTCGGCGTGTCCGTCATGTCGCGCTATACACTCGGCCTCGATGTGCCGCATGAGCAGGTCGCGGTGCTTGACGTCGAGGGCTTCCCCATTGACCGGCCCTGGGTGATCGTTCATCCCGCGGCAAAGCAGCTGTCGCTCGCGGCCCGGAGCTTCCTCGATTTCATGCTGGCCGAATCGCGGAAACTGGTGTTCGACCACCTGTCACGGCCCTGACCCCGCCGGAGAACTAGCACCCATTCCGTTCGAAGCCTTAAAATACCGGCCTCGACCGTAACGGAAACCAGCGGCGCGCAGGCGCCGCTTCTCATTTGAGGACCCCGCAATGCGACTGGCTACCTACACCCTCGCGTCCGACCCCGGCACCGTCCGCATCGGCGCGCAGCTTGATGGCAAACTGCTCGACCTCGTCGCCGGAGAGGCCGCCCTCGGCGACGGCAAGGCTATGATCCCGGCCTCCATGAAAGGACTGCTGGCGCTGGGCGAAGCCGGGCTCGCCCGCGCCCGCGCGGTGCTGGAATTCGCGCGCAGGAACCCCGGCCGGCTGGATGCGACCACTCTCGCCCCAGAATCCGCAGTGCGCTTCCTGCCCCCGATTCCCGATGCCGACAAATTCCTCTGCGTCGGCAAGAATTACCGCACCCATCTCGAAGAACTGCGCAAGAACGACCTGATCAAGGAAATGCCGGGGGAGCCCACCGGTTTCATCAAGCTCAACTCCTGCCTCACCGGCCATTGCGCGGATGTGCCCAGGCGCGAAACGGTGAACCGCCTCGACTACGAACCGGAGATGGTATTTGTGCTGGGCAAGGCCGCGCGTCACGCCAAGCGCGAAGACGCCGCAAGCTACATCGCCGGCATCACCATCCTCAACGACCTGACCTGCCGCGACACGCAGAAGGCGGAAGTCGCCTCGGGCTCGCGCTTCTGGACATCGAAAAACGCGCCGTCCTTCGGCCCGCTGGGACCCTACATCATCACCATGGACGAAGTGCCCGACCCCTACAACATCTGGGTCACCTGCAGCGTCAACGGCGTCCAGCGCATGCGCGTGAACACCAGCGACCAGATCTGGAAGCTGCCCGACATCATTCCGCATTTCTCGCGCCTGCTCGACCTGCAGCCGGGCGACATGTTTGCCACCGGCGCGCCTGGCGGCGTCGCGGTGGGCAAGGCCGACGCCGAAGCGCTCTATCTCAAGCCGGGCGATGTCGTGGAATGCGCATTCGAGCAGCCGGCGATGGTGCTGCGCAACCGCATCGTTTCCCCCTGATTTCGCAGGCACTCGAAAAAAGCGGCCTGCGGGCCGCTTTTTTCATCCTGGCCGCCTCACTGCCCCTGCCGCAGGTTGATGTGCGAGAGCTGAACCTTCTCGATCGCCTCCAGCTTCTGCAGCCGCTTGTCGATCTGCTCCAGGGCGACAGTCGCCTGCTTCAGCTGCTGCACGCCGTTGAGCAGCATCACCCCCCAGTCCATCTTTGCCAGCTGCAACCGCGTCGATTCGACCTCGCGGCGCATCGCCCGCAACTGCAGGACCATGACCGTCATCAGCACCGTGGCCGCGAGCAGCAGCACCGCCGCCACCGCGATGAGTATTTCAATTGGCATTCCCGTCATGGTGGCCTCCCGTAATCCCCGTTACTGCGCAGTGTATCCGTGACTCAGTGCGCGGCCAGTGCCCGCAAGGCAGCGTCTTCCGGCCTCTCCTTCGCCAGGATGCGCCAGTAGCTGCCTGCCTCGTCGCGCAGTTCCATCTGCGCGAGCCAGGCCGCATAAGCGACGCGGTCGGATACCGGCGCATCCGCCGGCGGACGCAGCGCTGCGGCACGGGACTGAAGTTCCGCGCTGGCCAGGCTGAAATCTCCCGCGCTGACATGGCGCCGGCCGTCAGCGGCGCGCGCCGATACTTCCCAAGTGTAGCCGGCGCCGGCCTGCAGCCGTATCGTATCCGGGAGCCTGAGCCGGCTGCCCGCAACCGAAGTCTCATGCAGTGACTTGCCGGTCTCGTCGGTCAACACGAAGCGGTAGGCATCCACACCCTCTATCCCCTGCCACCGAAACTCGGGAGCGCTGTCCAGCACGCGAGTGCCTGACAGTGTCAGCAGGCGAATGCGCGCGGTGCCGCGTGCGCTGCGCATGACGTGGGCGGCCTGCGTCATCGCCGCGGGTCTGATGCGGATACCCGCCTCCTTGCCGATCGCGCTAACGCGTTTCTGCGGAGCCGTACCCGACAGCGCGACCGGCGCATCGGGTCGGAAATGCACCAGCGCCGGCCCTGCCAGCGTGAATTCGTCACCGCTGCGGGTGTACAGCGCGACCAGCCGGGCGCCGGCCTCGAGCTGGACGCGGGCATTGGATTCGATTTCCGCAAGGATCGTCACCGGGCCGGTCTTGCCGCCCCCCTGCACGGCAGCCCTGCCGATGAGGTCGGTGACGATCGCCGCTGCCGGCGCGGGGCCCGGCAATGCCAGGGCCAGCGCCAGCAGCAAGCCAGTGAATATATTATAAGTATTTGTTTTTATTGGTATTTTATACATCGCGTAATCCCCTGAAAAAACTGTGCTGCAAGGATCGACAGTAAACCTTTCCATTGCATAGCGCACGCCCGGTTCACTACGTCAGGCGAACCTGCTTGACCGCGACCTCGCGCTGGCGGAAATCGTCCCGGGCGAGGCGCACTTCGCACATGCCGCCACCCCGGGTTCGCGGCGGAACTCGAAGCGGCCGCTGGGCTGCGCCTCAAGCCCGGTCGTAGCCATGCGCCTCCACCGGCGTGTGGCCTTTGATCGACACCCGCCCCAGCGGCGCGAGCAGTCCGGCCTCAGCGATGCGCGAAGCCACCTCGGAAGAACACACCAGCCGGTAGCCGGCCTCCTTGGTTGCACCTTCCAGCCGCGAGGCAACGTTGGTGACGTCGCCGATCGCCGTGTAATCGTGGCGCGTCGACGAACCGACGTGGCCGACCACCGCATGGCCGGCATGCAGCCCGATGCCGATCTCGAGCGGCTGCGCACCGGCGTCGGCCTGCGCGTTGAAGCGTGCCACCTGCGCCAGCATGTCGCGGCCGGCGGCAAACGCGGACTCGCAGGGATTGTCGAGCTCGTTGGGCGCGCCAAACACCGCCATGATGCCGTCGCCCATGAAGCTGGTGACCGTACCGCCGTGCGCATGGATCAAGCCGACCACGTCCTCGAAATAGCGGTTGAGGAGGCCGACGATCTCCTCCGGCGACATGCCTTCGCTGCGCGCGGTGTAGCCACGGATGTCGGAGAACAGCACGCAGACGAAACGGCGCTCGCCGCCGAGCTCGGCACGCAGCTTACCGTCGACGATCTGCTGCATCACGCCGGGGCTGACGTAGCCCGAGAACACGCCGCGCAGGCGCCGGCGCTCGCGGAGCTTCAGCGCCGCCTCCCAGGCAGCACGGCCTCCCAGCGCGAGCAGGCCAGCCGTTAGAGGGGCGATTACCGGAAGGTGGAGGCCTTGCGCCAGCAGCAGGGTCGACAAGAGCAGCAGACCCGCAGCCAGCAAGCCGCCGGTCACCGCATGGACAGCGGCGCCTGAACCGAGTAACCACAGCAGCGCGGCAGCGGCCGACATCGCGGTTACTGCGGCCACCGGAACCTGCCGGATCAGGCCGGCGTCATTGAGCAGCCCGCGCAGCACCTGCGCGTGCAGCAGCACTCCCGGGACACCGGCACCGGCATCCTCCCATGAGGCAAGCTGCACGGGCAGGCGCTGCCTGTCCTCGTAGGGCAGCACCACGCCCAGCAATACCGGCCGGCCGCGGAACGCGTTCTCGAGCGCGACCCGGTCGCCAGCGCCGGCCCAGTCCAGCACCTGCTGCAGCGGGACATAAGTGAAAGTCCCGCCGCGGCTGTAGTCAATCAGGCCGGTAGCCGGCGTGACGCCGAGCCTCCGCGCCAGTTGCCCGGCCAGCGTCGTAACCCGCTCGCCGCCCTCGCCGAGCCGCTCGTCAAAACGGCGCACCACGCCGTCTCCGTCGGTGGCGAGCAGCGCATAACCCGTGCCACCTTCGCCGGCCGCGGCAAGAAAAGGACGGTGTATGACACGCGCGGTGCCGGAAGGGTCGACGGTCTGCGCCAGCACCACGGGATAATTCCGCCGGGCTTCGAGCAGGCCGCGCAGCAGCGCGCCGTCGTAACCCGGCACCACCGCGTCATAGCTGCGCTCCGGCAGCACGATGTCCAGACCTAATGCCAACGGTTGTGCCGCAACCATGGCCTCGAGGAAACGGGCGAGGTGCCTGTGCCAGAGGGCCAGCGGCTCCGGAAAGGCGCGGAAGGTCCCGGCATCGATGCCCACGATCGCGACATCGACATCCACGGGACGCGGACCCTGCTCCCGCAGCAAGCGGAACTGCAGGTCGAGCAGCCTGAGGTCAGCCGGACCGGTGACCCGTGTTGCACCGAGCATCACGGCACAGACCACGATCAGCGGGAAAAGAATGCGACGCATGCACGTCAGGGCTGCTGGTGGAAGGAAACCATTTCATTGCGAGTCGCACGCATGATTTTCCCGAAGGAATGCCGCACAAACCACTCGAAGGCGACGGGGAGACGAACCTCACCCGGCGCGTACCAGGTTTTCCAGTCCCAGCTCACGTTGAAATGGCCCCTCCCGTCAACCATGCCCGTCTGCCATCCCCTGGCCTCGACGCGGAATGCGTTGAAGGTTCCCGCAGGCACCGTCACACGTTCGCGATCGGCGATGCGCATATCGAGATCGACCGTACTGTCACCGCCCTTGGGCGGAACAACCCGGAAGCGGGTGTTCCAGCGCCTGCCGACGGCAAATTCCAGTGGAGCTGTCTGGTTCGGCGACCAGGTGGCGCCGCTCGGCACACGCAACAGGTTGCCGAGGAGGTCGGTGACGATCACACCCTTGTTGTAAATGACTTCGTTAGCAGTGATGGCTGTGATCCGGCGCGTCCCCGAGTCGATTTCCAGCCGGGTCAGCAGATCCGCCTGGCGGTACTGGTAGAAATCGCCCACCTTGTAGCCGATGCTCGCCGACACCGCGCCCTTGGCGTAGGGATTCTGGGGCGCCGACACGATTTCGATTTTCTTCTCGCCCATCATCGCCAGCGCACGATCGAGCTGCAGCTGCGCGAGCTCGCTGAAGCGCCCGCCGGGGTAGCGGCGGAGGTAGTCCTCGAAGGGCTCGGGCACGGTCGCCGCCCTGATTCTCTCCCACAGCGCGAGCTCCTCCCTGAACTCCCGCTCAACCTCATCATCGGCGCGCTTGCGCAACTCACGCGGCGGCAAAAACCAGAAATCGCTTTCCAGGGAGGTGCTTTCCCAGGGGATCTGCTGGCCATTCGATTGCCGGCGCACCCCCAGCCGCACGCGCTTGAATACATCCTCGACCTTGGCCT
Organism: Burkholderiales bacterium; assembly: GCA_019634975.1. Lineage (GTDB taxonomy): Bacteria > Pseudomonadota > Gammaproteobacteria > Burkholderiales > SG8-41. The sequence continues at coordinate 297,165 of JAHCAI010000001.1, read as the reverse complement.
CGGGCACACGGATTTCCCTGAGCAGGTGCTCGGTGTACAGCCCGTGCTGACCACCGTCACCATCGATCGCCGTATTTCCCGGCGCAGTCGCATAGGCGAGGAAGGTCCCGGGCGGCGCATCCATTTGCGACAGGCCCTTCTGGTCAACCCGCGCCGCACCGCCCAGCGGATTATCGCGGCAGGCATCCAGGATGATCATGTTCATCGGGTTCCCGGCACCGCGTATGCCATCGATCAGGGAACTGATATCAAATGCCCGCTGGCGCAGCTCCTCGACTGAATCGATTTCGGCATCAACCGGCAACAAGTAATTGCGCCATGCCAGCTGCATGCCATGCCCTGCAAAATAAAACAGGCCGACCGCCCCGGCACGACGCACGCCCTCGATATAGGCGCGCACTGCCTCGTGCATGGCTTCGCGCGATAGATCGAGCCCTGCAGTCACCTCGAAACCGATGCCGCGCAGGACCTCGGCCATGCCACGCGCATCGTTGCCGGGGTTGGCAAGAGGTGCCCGCGGATACCGGCTGTTGCCGATGACCAGCGCCCGCCTCGGGGCGCGCATCAATGCGGTGGCTTGCTGCGCCCCTGCAGGCAAGCCCGACAGCAGCAAACCGCCCCCGGCCAGCGCGGTTTTGAGCATTCGGCGGCGATTCCAGGTCATCATCGGCATGCGGCCAGCGTGATGGTCAATCATAACAATACACTCTTCACGATAGCGGCCCTGGAAGCGGTCTTGATGTCATCGCCGTTGGACGCAGCAATGCTGCGCTGCGGCGCGACCGGGCATTTCATCTGGTGATGCGTCATTGCACGGCGCAGCCTAACTGACTAACATTGCGGCTGCCGCAGGCGCCCTCTCCAGCAACCGCGCAGCCTGCTGTTCTGCGATTCCACGACAAGGAAAGTATTGATGCGTACCTACAAGATTCTGATCCTCGGCGCCTCCTACGGCTCCCTGCTGGCCACCAAGCTGCTGCTCGCCGGCCATACCGTGAAAATGATATGCCTCCCCGCGGAAGCCGAGCTTTTCAACGCCGAAGGCGCAATCGTGCGCATGCCGGTCAGGGGACGCGAGGGCCTGGTCGAGATCAGCTCGCGGAAGTTGCCCGGGAAGCTGTCGGCCGGCGGTCCCGATTCGGCCGATCCCGCCGACTACGACCTGATCGTGCTGGCCATGCAGGAACCCCAGTACCGCTCACCGGGCGTGCGCGAACTGCTGGATCGCGTGGCGAAATCCCGCGTGCCCTGCATGTCGATCATGAACATGCCGCCGCTGCCCTACCTCAAGCGCATCCCGGGCCTTGATGCCAATGCCTGCCGCGACTGTTACACCGACGCTTCGGTGTGGGACAGCTTCGACCCGAAGACCCTGACGCTGTGCAGTCCGGATCCCCAGGCCTTCCGGCCGCCGGAGGAAAAGGTCAACGTGCTCCAGGTGCGCCTGCCGACCAACTTCAAGTCCGCGCGCTTCGATTCGGACACGCATACCGCGATCCTGCGCCAGCTCGAGGCGGACATCGAGGCCGTGCGTTTCGACCCGGGTGACGGCAGCAGGATCGAACTGCCGGTCAAGCTCAAGGTGCATGACTCGGTATTTGTCCCGCTCGCGAAATGGGCGATGCTGATCGCCGGCAACTACCGCTGCGTGCAGAAGGATGCGATGCGCCCGATCAAGGATGCCGTGCACTCCGACATCGCGGCCTCGCGCTCGGTCTACGAGTGGGTGGTCCGGCTGTGCGTCTCGCTCGGCGCCAGCGAGAAGGACATGGTGCCTTTCGAGAAATACGCCAACGCAGCGCTGTCGCTCGGCAGTCCCTCATCAGCCGCACGCGCGCTGGCCGCAGGGGCGCCCAACATCGAGCGCGTCGACCGCCTGGTCAAGACCATCGCCGCGCAGAAGGGCATGCAGCTGGATGTGGTTGACCAGACCGTGTCACTCGTCGACGGCTGGCTGGAAAAGAACCGCAAGAAAGCCTGATGGCGCCTGGCCGACATGAAAAAGCCGCCTGCAGGCGGCTTTTTCATGCATCTCCCGCACGGCGGATTTCACTGCTGCGGGATTTTCGCGTCGCGCGCCACCTTTGCCCAGCGCGCCATGTCGCGCTGGATCTGGGCGGCGAATTCCTCCGGTGTATTGCCGATGGCTTCGGCGCCCTCCGTCGCAAGTTTCTGCCTGATGTCCGGCAGGGCCAGCATGCGCACGGTTTCCGCATGAAGCTTGGTGATGGCCTCGCGCGGCGTGCCCGCCGGTGCGAGCACCCCGTACCAGGAGCCCGCCTCGAAGCCAGCCAGGCCGGCCTCGGCAAAAGTGGGCAGTTCCGGCAGCGTGGGCGCACGCCTGGCCGAGGCCACTGCCAGCGCGCGCAGCCTTTCCGCCTTCACCAGCGGCAGGACGGCCGGCAGTGAATTGAACATCAGCGACACATGACCGCCGACCAGGTCCGTGACTGCGGGAGGGCCTCCCTTGTAGGCGACGTGAACGATGTTGATGCCCGCCATCGTGCGCAGCATCTCTCCCGCGAGATGCGCCGAGCTTCCCGCCCCGAAGGACGCGTAATCAAGTTGTCCGGGCCGTGACTTCGCCAGGGCAACGAGGCCCTGAAGCGTATGCGCCGGCACCGAGGGATGAACCACCAGCAGGAAAGGCGAATCCGCAAAATTGCTCACCGGCGCAAAATCCTTGACCGGATCGTAGGGCAGCTTCGCATACACCGCCGGATTGGTGGTATGGGTGCCGGTGGTGCCGAAGAGCAGCGTATAGCCGTCTGCAGGCGACCTCGCGACGAACTGGGTGCCGATGATGCCTGCCGCCCCGGCGCGGTTGTCCACGATCGGCGTCTGCTTCCAGGCATCGCCGAGTTTCTGCGCAAAAGCCCGCGCAAATATGTCCGCATTTCCGCCGGCCGGAAAAGGCACGACGATGCGGACCGGCTTCGCCGGATAAGGCTGCGCCTGCGCGGCAACCGTGACGGACGCCGCTGCAATAACGGTCAGGCAGGACAGTATTGCGCGCATGTTCATGCTTCCCTCCAGTGGAATCACGTTCGCGTTGCTCAGGCCGCAGCCGGAGCCTTTCTGGGTATGCCGCCGCGCTGCACCCAGCGATAGCGGTCGGCCAGCGCCGCGGCAAGCGGCCTGCGCCTCCCGTCGGGCACCGCTATCCACATCCGCAGCAGGTGGCGCTGGCGCCCGGGTTCCGGATGATCCTCGTAAGCTTCCCGCGCATGCAGCATGGTGTGGTTGTTGATCAACTGGATATCACCTTCCTCGAAACTCATCGTCAGCATCAGTTCCGGTCGATTGGCGATCTCCTGCACTGCGAGCAGCGCCTCGCGCTGCAGGGCCGTCGGGCGGTACTGCTCGCCAAAGCGGGCAGCCGACTCGTAATAGACCAGGCTGCAGATGCGCGCCGTGATCTTCCCCTGCGACTCGCTGAACATCGGTATGCTGAACCAGGGTTGCTCTCCGGCAGGCTCCTCGCCGCGCCAATCGAGGTGGAACAGTCCGTAGAGCGCCTCCAGCAGGTCAGGCCGCTCCTCGCGCAGCACGTTGTGCACGGTCAGGGCACTGGTCAGCTTGCTGGCGCCGCCGGACTTTGCGGTGCGCAGGCAGAACAGCCCGAGCACGTCGATCGGAAGCATGTCGGTGTGGAAATCCATGCGCACGTTCGTCTGGTAGGCGCGTGCGTTCGGATCCTCGATCTGGCGCCCTTCATCGCGCACATGCCCCAGCAGGTGGCCGCGCGCGTTCTGCGAAACCGGGGTGCCGAAATGGCTGGCGATGCCCCAGTAGATCAGTTCGCAGTCCTCGTCGCTGTAACGCCGGCGCGGAATGCCGCGGATCAGCTGGAAGCCGCGGCCGTTCTCGATTTCGTCGAGCATGCCGTCGAGCCTCGCCTGCAGGCTCGGCAGCGGGAAGGCGGAAGACCCGAAGGGGATGCGCAGGCCGCCGCTTTTCACCCGTGACAGAGCGGCATCGATCTCGGCGACGTCGTCCTCGTCAAGGCGTGCAATCCAGCCGGCATCATGCTGGATTTGCGGACCGACCCAGGCATCCGGGCTTGTGATCCGCGGTCGCGAAGTGGTCATCATCCCGCCCTCAGGAAGCCATTGCGATCGGCGCCTCGCCCCTGACCTGCGTGCGGTAGAGGGTGCGCCGGTATTGCGGATCATAGGGCGTTGCACGATGCAGCGTGCAGCGGTTGTCCCAGACGACGAGGTCGCCGGGCCGCCATTTGTGTGAATAGATGCGGTCGGGACGCGTGGCGAAGGCCTCCAGTTCGTCTATCAGCGCACGCGACTCCGCCTCAGGCATGCCGACGATGTGCGAGACCACATCCTTGGCCACAAAAAGTGCAGGGCGGCCGGTAGCCGGATGCACGCGCACCAGCGGGTGCTCGACGGGCGGCACCTTGGCGACCTGCTCGGCAGTCAAGGGCGGACGACCCGGATACAGCGCCGAATACCGGAAATTGCGGTCATGGACCGCACGCAACGCCTGCAGCTTTCTGCGCCTTGCCTCCGGGAGCCCGGCAAATGCCGCATACATGTCGGCGAACTGGGTATCGGCACCGGTCGGCGGACACTCGATGCCGTACAGCAGTGTCACCAACGCCGGTTGCGGCTTGTACGACAGGTCCGAATGCCAGTGCATGCCGCCCCTGGTGATACCGATCGATACGCCGTCCTTCTTGACGTTCGAGAGCACGCGAACCTGGGGCAGGTGCGGAAACACGTGCTCGGTCATGTGGTGTATGTCGAGTTCCCCGAAACAGCGACTGAAGGCGGCAAGCTGCTCCGGTGTCAGCTGCTGGCCGCGAAAAAATATCACGCCGTACCGGTGCAATGCCTGCAGGATGAACGCGAAATCCTGCTGGTCGGGCGGCAGCGACAGGTCGATGCCGGCGACTTCGGCGCCAAGATTTTCGCCCGCCGGGCGCAGCGACGGGAAGGATGCAGTGCGGGACGCGGTCTGTCGGGCCATGGCTGCCTCGATGCTCAGTCGGGCTTGATGCCCGCGGCCTTCGCGGCCTCGCGGTAGCCGGCGATGTTGGCTTTCAGGAAAGCCGTCAGTTCCGCCGGTGTTTCGGCATAGGCATCCGCGCCCTGGTGATCAAACTTCCTGCGCACCTCGGCAAGGCCGGTGGCACGCCGGAGCTCGGTCTCCAGCAACGACAGAATGCGCTGCGGCGTTCTTGCAGGCGCGACCAGCGCATAGAACTGCGAGACTTCGAGCCCCGCAAGTCCGGCCTCCGCCGCGGTCGGCACATTCGGCATGTGCGTAGAGCGCTTCGCCGCCGCCACGGCCAGCGCGCGCATGCGCCCCGACTGCACCTGCGGCTTTGCCGAGATCATGTTTACGACCATCATCTGCACCTCGTTCCCGAGCAGCCCGGTGACCGCGAGGCCGCCACCCTTGTAGGGCACATGCTGGATGTCGACGCCCGCCATCTGGCCAAAGCGCGCTCCGGCGAGGTGAGTCGAGCCGCCGACACCGCCGGAGCCGTAGCGGTACTTGCCCGGACTGGATTTGAGCAGGCTGATCAGCTGGCCCAGCGAAGTGGCCGGCATCGACGGATGAACCACGATGACATTGTCCAGTGAAGCCACGCGCATCAGCGGAGCAAAATCGCGGAACAGGTCATAGGGCGTCCTGCGGTTCACTGCAGCGAGAATCGTGTGGTTGTCCCCTAGCATGCCGATGGTGTAGCCGTCCGGCGTCGCCTTTGCGATCAGGTCGGCGCCTATGGTCGCGCTGGCGCCGGGACGGTTCTCGACGACCACGGGCTGCCTCAGCGACTCGCTGAGGGCTTCGCCGACGATTCGCATGATGGTGTCGTAAGAAGCACCCGCCACATAAGGCACCACGGCGCGGATCGGACGCTGCGGATAGGACTGCGCAAAGGCAGCGGATGCCGTGACGACGGCGAGCATACAGGCCGCGGCAGCGGCTTTCGTGAGTCCCATACCGCCCTCCTCCAGGTTCATGTATCGGGAACAACGATTGCAGTGCAACCGGAATGTTCATGTGACCATATTGCCGCTGACCGGTCAAACTCCGCAAAGTGGTCCCGTGAAAATCCTTTGCATGCCGTTTTACATTTCTTGCATTCCTGGCCGGCCCCGACCGCCGAGCCTCAGGGGATTGCAGGATGCGCCGGGGCCACCGGACAGGCAGGAATATCGTTGCCGGGATCAGTGCACGCGGCCCGGCTTTCGGGGCTTGCCGGACTCAGCGCGACGGCGGAGCCACGCGCGCGAACAGCGGTGCGCTCGACCTCATCAGTTCCGAAACCTGCGCGGGAATCAGTTCACTGGGCGCCCGGGCGGCGCGGCCGATGAAAAAACCCTGGGCATTGTTGATGCCCAGATCGCGCAGTATGCAGAAATCAGCGGCGGTTTCGACCCCTTCCGCCACCAGCGAGGAGCCGCAGCCCTCGGCAATGTGCTGCAGCGAGCGCAGGAAGTGGTATTTCACCGAGTCCTCGCTGACGCCCTGCACGAAATGCATGTCGATCTTGACGAAATCAGGCTGTAGCTCGGACCACAGGCGCAGGCTCGAGAAGCCCTCGCCGAGGTCATCGAGCGCGACCCGGAAGCCCGCGCCGCGGAACAGCATCAGCGCCTGCCGGAATATCGAGCGGTCGGCAATGAACTGGTTTTCGGTGACCTCGATGGTCACCTGCGCGATGTCGAGGCCGCAGTCGCGGATGAAGCGCGCGATGCGCTGCACGTCGTCCTTCACCTCAAGCACGGTCTGCGGGGTGATGTTCAGGAACAGCTGGCGGTTCAGTCCGAGCCGCGCGAACTGGCGCACCACCTTGCGCGCGCACAGCATGTTCAGCTCGGTCAGGAATCCGGCACGGTTCGCGGCCTCGAACAGCCGCGTCGGAGTATGCAGCGGGCTGGTTTCGGGTCCGCGGATCAAGCCTTCGTAGGCGAGGATCTCGCCGGTGCCGAACGCGAAGATCGGCTGGAACACGGGGGTCACCGCACGGCTTTCGAGGATGCGGATCAGCTCCTCCAGTTCGCGGAAACGGGCATTGACACGGTGCCGGTCAGGCAGCCCTGATGCGGCATCGGCATCGCTGCCTGTCAGCGCGAGGCTGTCGGCTGGCTCCGTCGTGCGTATCACAGCTCCCCCAAGAGGTTCTCCAGATGCAGCCCGGCCGGAATTGCCGCAACGCCCGGTCGCCGCTGCTTGTCGACGCGAATTAAAGCATAAGTTCAACAGCTTGGCTTGATAAATTAAACCCCGTTATGATTCCGCAATGTCCCGCCGCCTTCCCGTTCACCGCACGATGACTCCGACTGACGCGGGCGACCTTATGCGGCGACGCCACCGGCGCCGGACGCTGGCCCTGCTGGGCGCCGCCGGCGCGGGCTTTTTTGGATGGCCGGCGGCAGCGCGACCGGCGTGCATCGTCACTCCGGCGCAGACTGAAGGCCCCTTTTTCCTCGACACCGGGTTGAAGCGCAGCGACATCCGTGGTGAGCCCGGCGAAAGCACGAAACTCGCCGGGATTCCACTGGCCCTTTCCCTGCGCGTTTCCGCCGTCTCGGCAGGCGCATGCACGCCGCTGACCGATGCGCTGATCGAAGTCTGGCATTGCGATGCGGCCGGCATCTACTCGGGCACCAGTGCCGCAATGGGCATGCGCTTCCTGCGCGGATACCAGCCCACGGATTCCGGCGGGGAAGCCCGCTTCCTCACGGTCTATCCCGGCTGGTATCCGGGGCGCGCCATCCACATCCATTTCAAGGTGCTTGCAAAAAGCGGCAACGGACGCCGCGTCCAATTCACGTCGCAGCTCTACTTCGACGAGGCGGTGAACGCGGAGGTCATGTCGCAGCCGCCCTATGCCGCACGTCCGGACTCGCGCCGCGTGCACAACGACCGCGATTATCTCTACCGCGACGGCGGGCGCCTGCTGACCACGACACCGGCACCGGCGGCCGGCAAGGGCGGGACGCGCGGATACGCCGCGGCCTTTGCCATCGGCATGCGCCTCTAGCGCAGCACTCCGGAAGCCGCGCCCGCATGTCCCGCGACGAGTCAAGGCAGATCACCCCCCGGCTGTTCAGACTGCGGCCGGGTGTCTTGCTCACCGCCGGGTTGTTCCTCGCGCTGACCCTGTTCGGCTGGCAGCTGGTCAGGGGGCTCGAGAGGGAATCGATCGAGGAACGCTTCAGCGCGCGGATAGCCGAAGTGGAGCTGCGCCTGAAATCGCGCCTGACCGATTACGAGGAGGCCCTGCGCAGCGCCGCAGCCCTGATGCTCGCCTCGGATGCCGTGTCGCGCGAGGAATGGCGGACCTTTGCCAGGGGTCTGCAGCTGGTCGACCGATACCCGGGCGTCCAGGGCCTTGGCTACGCACAGCGCCTGCAGCCGCACGAGGTGCAGGCGCACATCGACGCCGTGAGGCGGGAGGGCCTCGCGGATTACCGGCTGTGGCCCGCGGGACAGCGCGACGAGTACACGGCAATCGTTTACCTGGAGCCGGACAACGCGCGCACGCGGGGTGCACTCGGCTACGACATGTTCGCCGACCCCGTGCGCCGCCAGGCCATGAGCGAGGCCCGCGACCAGGGTGCGGCGGTGATCTCGCCGAAAGTGGCCCTGCTGCGGGACAACGGCGACGATTCCCAGCCCGGCCTGCTGATGTACCTGCCGCATTACGCCAAGGGACTCGCCAGCGACACCGTGGAGGGCAGGCGCGCCGCACTGCGCGGATACATTTACGCCCCGATCCGCTTCCGCGAGTTCGTCGCTGCGGCGCTGCAGGAGCATGCCGCGGACTTCGAGCTGGAGATCTACGACGGCCGCAACCCCGTGGCGGAGGCCCTGCTCTATCGCAGCCACGCGCCCGGGGCGCCGCCGCGGACCGGTGAACCCCTGTTCCGGCGCACGGTCACCGCGATGTTCCACGGCCAGAACTGGACGCTGCGCGCAGCCTCGCTGCCCGGCATCGAGCAGCAAGTCGGCACCCGCGCGCCGGCGGCGGTGCTGTGGGGCGGGCTGCTGGTAACCCTGCTCGCGACGATGGCGGCACTGGCCGCATCCGTCAGCCGGGAACGCGCCAACGCGCTGTCCGCCGCGCGCGGCGAAACCCAGCGCATCCTTGAAAGCATCGACGACGCCTTCTTCGCGCTCGACGGGGACTGGCGCTTCACCTACCTCAACCCTCAGGCCGAAAAGCTGCTCCACCGCGGCATCGGCGAACTCCTGAACAGGAACATCTGGGAGGAGTTCCCGCAGGCCGTCGGCAGCGAGTTCCATCGCCAGTACCGCCTGGCACGGGAGCAGCAGAAATCGGTCAGTTTCATCGAGTTCTACCCGCCGCTGCGGACCTGGTTCGAGGTGCATGCCTACCCTCAGCCCTCCGGTCTGTCGGTGTTCTTCCGCAACATCAACCAGCGCCGGGCGCGGGAGGAAGCGCTGCGGCTGCGGGAAAGGGCGCTGGAGGCAAGCGCCAACGCGATCGTCATCACCGACCACCAGCAGCCGGACCAGCCGATCATCTACGTCAACCCGGCGTTCGAGCGCATCACCGGCTACCGCGCCGACGAAGCCGTCGGCCGCAACTGCCGTTTTTTGCAGGGCAGCGACCGCAACCAGGCCGACATCGAGAAGCTGCGGGCATTGATCCGCGACGGCGAAGAGGGCCGGGTCGTGCTGCGCAATTACCACAAGAGCGGCGACCTGTTCTGGAACGAGCTCTATGTCGCCCCGGTGCGCGACGAGCAGGGCCGGATAACCCATTTCGTCGGCGTGCAGACCGACATCACCGACAGCAAGAAGTACCTGCTCGAGCTCGAGCGCCGCGCCACCCATGATCTGCTGACCGGACTCGCCAACCGCAGCCTGCTGATGGACCGCATCCAGCTGGCGGCAATGCAGGCGAGACGGCGGGGCTCGAAGGTGGCGGTGCTGTTCATCGATCTCGACGGCTTCAAGATGATCAATGACGGCTTCGGCCACGGCACCGGCGACCAGGTACTGAAACTGACCGGCAACCGCCTCGCCGCCAATATCCGCCAGGGCGATACCGCCGCGCGCCTGGGCGGCGACGAGTTCGTGGTCGTGCTCAATGACCAGGAGAAAATCGAGGACATCTCGGACGCGGTGCAGCGCATCATGGATGCCGTGCTGAGACCGATTCCCATACAGCAGCAGGAAATCACGCTCACCTGCAGCATCGGCATCAGCGTCTGCCCAGACGACGGCGATGATCCGGACGAGCTGCTCAAGTTCGCCGACGTCGCGATGTACAAGGCAAAGGAGGAAGGCAAGAACACCTCGCGCTTCTACACCCGCGGCATGAACGACGCCATCGTGCGCAAGGTGACGCTGACCAACAACCTGCGGCGCGCCCTCGAGCGCGAGGAATTCCGGCTGCACTACCAGCCGCAGATCGATCTCGCCACCGGCGCGCCGATAGGCGCCGAAGCGCTGATCCGCTGGCAGCATCCCCAGTACGGCATGGTGTCGCCCGCTCAGTTCATTCCGCTCGCCGAGCAGTCCGGACAGATCGTGCAGGTCGGCGGCTGGGCTCTGCTGACCGCCTGCAGGCAGGCGGCCGAATTCGCCGAGTCCGGACTGGCGCCGCTGGTGATGTCGGTCAACCTGTCGGCCCGCCAGCTGCGCGACGACAACCTGATCCAGGTCATCCGCAACGCGCTGCTGGAAAGCGGACTGCCCCCCGCCTCACTGGAGCTCGAAATCACCGAGAGCATGGTGATGAGCGATGTCGAGAAGTCGGCCGAAATCCTTGCCCGCATCAAGAAGCTCGGCGTGCGCATCGCGATGGACGATTTCGGCACCGGCTATTCGAGCCTGTCCTACCTCAAGCGTTTTCCCATCGATCGACTGAAAATAGACCAGTCCTTCATCCACGAGGTCACGACCGATCCCAGCGATGCCGCCCTGACCCGCGCCATCATCGCCCTCGCCCACAATCTCGGCATCCGGGTGGTCGCCGAGGGCGTGGAAACCCGCGAACAGCGCGATTTCCTGGTCAAGGCCGGCTGCGACGAGGCGCAGGGCTTTTTCTATGGCCGTCCCGTGCCGGCCGCCGAATTCCGCGAACTCGCCGGCCGCCTGCAGGCCCGCTGAAACCGTCCCCGGGGTTTGTTCCCGGGTTCGATGTCAGGTGCGGGCGCAGGTGATCTTTCGACTCACGCCGGATCCGGGACTTCCACGCCCGGGGATGCGCTCGCCATGCTTCCAGCCCCCCTCCGCGTGCCCGTTTTTCAACCGGCTGTCAGCGCGCGAGCATCAGCTGGTTGAGCCGCCGGACGAATCCGGCCGGGTCCTCGAGCTGGCCGCCTTCGGCCAGCAGCGACTGGTCAAACAACACCGACGCGAAGTCGCCGAACCGCAGCTCGTCGGTCTCCGCCTGCAGCCGCTGCACCAGCGGATGGCCGGTGTTGATCTCGAGGATCGGCTTCGACAGCGGCACCTTCTGCCCCGCCGCCTTCAGCATGCGCTGCAGGCTCGCGCTCATGTCGTGTTCATCGGCCACCAGGCAGGCCGGCGATTCGGTCAGGCGCAGGGTCACCCGCACATCCTTGACCCGCTCTTCCAGCGCCTTCTTCATCCGCTCGACCAGCGCCTTGTGCTCGGTTGCCGCGGCCTCCTGCGCCTTCTTCTCGGCCTCGTCCTCGAGCTTGCCGAGATCGAGCGCGCCCTTGGCCACTGACTGCAGCTTTCTGCCCTCGAACTCGGTGAGGAAGGACATCATCCACTCGTCGACGCGCTCGGACAGCAGCAGCACCTCGACGCCCTTCATGCGGAACACCTCGAGATGCGGGCTCGCCTTCGCCGCGGCGAAGGTTTCCGCGGTCACGTAGTAGATCTTTTCCTGCTCCGGCTGCATGCGTGAGACATAGTCGGCAAGCGACACTTCCTCGTCGGCCGTATCCCTGTGCGTGGAGGCGAAACGCAGCAGCTTCGCGATGCGTTCGCGGTTGGCATGGTCCTCGCCGATGCCTTCCTTGAACACCCGGCCGAACTCCTTCCAGAACGTCGCAAACTTGTCCTTGTGGTTCTCCGCCAGGTCTTCGACCATCGACAGCACGCGCTTGACCGATCCCGCACGGATCGCCTCGATGTCCTTCGACTCCTGCAGGATCTCGCGCGAGACGTTGAGCGGCAGGTCGGCCGAATCGATGACGCCGCGCACGAAGCGCAGGTAATGCGGCATCAGGTGCTCGGCGTCATCCATGATGAAGACGCGCCGGACGTAGAGCTTGATGCCGCGGCGCTGCTCGCGGTCCCACAGGTCGAAGGGCGCACGCGCCGGGATGTAGAGCAGCTGCGTGTATTCCTTGCGGCCCTCGACCCGGTTGTGCGACCAGGCCAGCGGCGCCTCGAAATCATGGGCGACGTGCTTGTAGAACTCGGCGTACTGTTCGTCGCTGATCTCCGCTTTCGGCCGCGCCCACAGCGCGCTCGCCTGGTTGACAGTCTCGTCCTTTCCGGTCGTGCGGTATTTGCCCGAATCCTTGTCCCACTCCTCCTCCTTCATCAGGATCGGCAGGGTGATGTGGTCGGAATACTTGCGCAGGATCGATCGCAGCCGCGTGCCGTCGGCGAATTCGTCCTCGCCCTCGCGAAGGTGCAGCGTGACCGTGGTGCCGCGCTCGGCGCGCTCGACGACTTCCAGCGTGTATTCGCCGCCGCCGTCGGAGGACCAGCGCACGCCGTGTTCCGCGGTCAGCCCGGCGCGCCGGGTCTCCAGCGTCACCCGGTCAGCAACCACGAAAGCGGAGTAAAAGCCGACGCCGAACTGGCCGATCAGGTTGGCATCCCTGGCCGCGTCACCGGTCAGCTTCGACAGGAATTCCCGAGTGCCCGAGCGGGCGATGGTACCGACGTTGTCGATGACCTCCTGTCGCGACATGCCGATGCCGTTGTCGGACACGGTCACCGTGCGCGCCTTCGGGTCGAAGGCGACGCGGATTTTCAGCTCGGCATCATTCTCCAGCAGCGCCTTGTCGGTGAGTGCCTCGAAGCGCAGCTTGTCGCAGGCATCCGAGGCATTGGATACCAGCTCGCGCAGGAAAATCTCCTTGTTGCTGTACAGCGAGTGGATCATCAGCTGCAGCAACTGCTTGACCTCGGCCTGGAAGCCCAGCGTCTCTTTTTGGGTGGTTTCGGACATGGCCTCTCCGGATATGAAACGGGAACGGTGCAGGCGACATGGGGACGGCCGGCCCCGATTTCAAGCCGCCGGGAAGCCGCAGGCGAATCTCAGTCCGCCTGCGGCTGACTATTACAAGTTGTTGATTTTATTGCTTTTTAATTCGAGCGGCCAGCAGCACCACGGCACCCACGGCGAGCACTGCGAGTCCCACCAGGGCATTGGCGCGATGGTAGGTGAGGCTGGAATAGAGCAGGTAGCCGCACATCAAAATGAACACCGCCGGCAGCACCGGGTACAGCGGCACCCGGAACGGCCGCGGCGCATCAGGCTCCTTGGCGCGCAGCACGAACAGGGCAACGCCGGTCAGCAGGAAAAAACCCCAGAACACCGGCAGCGAATATTCGACCAGCCCCTTGAAGCCCGCGTTCTGGATCGCGCCCAGCCCGACCAGCGCCAGCGCAATCGCACCCTGCGCGAGCATCGCGTTGCGCGGCGAACCGCTGGCATCGTCCCAGCGCCCGATCCAGGACAGCATCGGCCAGTCACGGCCCAGCGCATAGTTGGAGCGCGCACCGACGATCATTGATCCGTTGACCGAGGTCAGTGCGGCGATCGCGATCATCACCGCGATCAGCTTTTCTCCGGTGCTACCCCAGACCGCCTTCAGCAGGTCGGCAGCCACCGCGTTGGAGCGCGCCATCGCGTCGTAGCCCAGCCCCTTCAGGTACGCGGCATTGACCAGCACATAGAGCAGCGCCACCAGGCTGATGGCGATCAGCAGTGCGCGCACCATGTTGCGCTCGCGATTGCGGACCTCGGCGGAAATGTAGGCCGCGTCGTTCCACCCGCCGTAGGTGAACAGCACGAAGATCATCGCCGAGCCGATGCCGGCACCCATGTACCAGGGCTGCCCGGCGCCCGCGGCCGCGGGCGCAGCGGCCTGCGGCGGCGCGGCGAGCAGCAGGCCAGCGACCACGATCAGCACCAGCCCGCCGACCTCGAGCATCGTGAACAGGTTCTGCGTGGCCTTGCCCTCGCGGATGCCGCGATAGTTCACGTAGGTCAGCACCACCACGACCAGTGCCGCCCAGATTGCGGACGAGTGGGTGCCGAGGTTGACCACGCGCGACATGTAGTCGCCGAAGAGATAGGCAAACACTGCGATCGAGCCGGCCACGATCACCGTCATCCGCGCCCAGCCGTAGAGAAAGGCCAGCGAGCGGCCGAAGGCCCGCTGCAGGAAATGGTACTCGCCGCCGGCGGAGGGGAATGCAGTCGCCAGCTCCGCGTAACACAGCGCGCCGATGATCGAAAACACCCCGCCGGCGATCCATACCGCGTAGAGGGTGGCCTCGCCGCCAACGGCACCGGCCACGATGGACGGCGTACCGAAAATGCCCGCACCGACGATCAGGCCGACGATCATTGCGCAGGCGTCGGTCACCGACAGGGTCTGGCGCGGCGCGGCCGCGTTCTGGGTGCTCATGTGCTCTCCTCCCGGATCGGGCGCAGCGCGCCCGCTTGTGATGGTTGTCGATTACAGATCGTCGGATGCCCGCTTCAGCTCGCCGCGCTGCACCAGCTTCGCCGTCCACGGCAGCTGCTGGCGCGAGGCGCCTTCACCGATGATCAGCGTGCCGGTGATGCTGCCGTCGCCGATCTGTCCGGTGAACTCGTGGCGCGGCACGCCGCCGCGCCCGCCGGCGACCATGCGGATGCGCTCGCCGAGGATGCGCCCGCGAAGGTCGACGCTGCGGTCGCGGATCTCGACCTTGCCCTCGAGCTCCTGGAACTGCTGCTCGAGCGTGAACTCCATCGGCGTCTCGCGCCCGCCAATGCTGACCAGCGACTGCCACTTGCCCGGCACCCGCGCGGGCACCACGTAGGAATAGATGTAGCTGATGCCCGGCGTGCCCACGACCTTCTCCGGCACGATCAGGTCACGCCGCTCCTCGGCATCCCACTGGCCCATGTGGTAATCGTGGGTGACGATGCGCGTGCCCGGCTTCAGCGTGAGCAGCTTCGGACGCAGCTTCAGGTTCATCTCCGGCAACAGGTAGGAGGTGATCACCGTCGCCCGCGACAGGTCGGTCAGAAACAGGTTCTGCTCGACAAAATGGACCTTGCCGGTCACCCCTGCCTTCTGCGCGTTCTGGTTGGCGAGCTTCAGCAGGTAGGTGTCGAGATCGACGCCGAATCCGCTGGCGCCGAACTTGCTCGCGGCGGTGATCACGATGCGTCCGTCGCCGGAACCGAGATCGATCAGGTAATCGCCGGCGCCCACCTTGGCCATTTCCAGCATGGTGTCGACGACCACCTGCGGGGTCGGCACATAGACCACGTCACCCCGGCCATCCTGGGAGGCCGCCGGCAGGGCGAACAGGCTGCCGGCCAACGTTGCGATACCGACCATCATGCTTGCGAATTTCATCACTGCTCCTTGGTTGAATTGCCGGCCGCCACGACATGCAACCCGCCGCGGCCTGCGGCACTGACATCCATTCTGCCCGACTTGATCCTCTTCGCCTGCCAGGCCTGCGGACTCCCGCCGCCGGGCAGTGACACTTCACCGCTGATCGTGTCGCCGCTGATGCGCCCGCTGTAGCGCTGCAGGCCTGCGGCATCGCCCACTGTGAAGCTCACCGCATCGCCGCGGATGCGTGCATCCGCGAGCAGCACCGGGCGGCCGCCTGCCGAAGCGCGGCCATAGAGCACCTGGAACTTCTGCGACAGCTGCGCCTCGTGGCGGAGGTCGCCGCCGGCGCCGGGCAGACTCCATTGCCAGACCCCGGAAAAATCCGCGGGGATCACCCACAGCATGATATCGCTGCGCGGCGGCCCATAGGCCTTGTCGGGCACGTCGATGGTGATTTTCTGGTCGGGCTGCCAGTCGCCGAAATGGAAATCGTGCGTGACGATCCGGGTGCCGGGCTTCAGCTGTGCGAACAGCTGCGGCCGCAGGCGCAGGTTCACCGAATTGAGCAGGTAGGCCGTGATCACCGTGGCGCGCCCGAGATCGGTATCGAACAGGTTGCGCGCCTCGAAAGCCACCCTGTCACCGACACCCGCCTTCTCCGCCGCGGCACGCGCCTGCCGGACCAGGCCGTCGTCGAGGTCGACGCCGAATCCGCGCACCCCGTAGCGCGTGGCCGCACGTATCGGGATGCGACCGTCGCCGGAGCCGAGATCGATCAGGAAATCGCCGGGACCGACGGCACCGAGGCCGAGCATCGCATCCACGACGTTCATCGGCGTCGGCACATAGGGCACGTCGGAGGCCAATGCCGGAGCCGCCTGGAAGCAGAACACTGCAACCGGCAACAGCCGCAGGACGCGTCTGGCGAAGTGCGGGCTCACGGTGTTTTCACCTGTGCCACGCGCCATGCGCGGCACTTTGCAACATTCCCCTCTCCGCACTCATCTCGATTCTCCCGCCGGAACTCCCGATTTGAACGGCAGCTCGCTGCCGGCGTCGATATCCATGCGTCCGCGCTGGATGCGTTGCGCATGCCATGCCTGCGGTGCCGCGCCGGCACGCCTCACTTCGCCCCTGATGGTATCGCCGTCGAGCATGCCGGTGAAAATCCGCGCATCACCGGCAGGCGACAGGCGCAGCGTGCTGCCGTTGACCCGGCCCTCCGCCAGCTGCTGAGTACCGAGGGTGCCGTTAAGAATCTGGAAGCGCTGCATGAGCCGCAACTCGCGCTCCGGCTCACCGGGCAGGCTGGCCCGCCAAACGCCCGAGAAATCGGCCGGCACAATCCACAGCATCACCTCGCTGTTCGGATCCCCATACGGCTTGTCGGGTGCGTGAACCGTAATCCTGCGGTCCGGCTGCCAGCTGCCAAAGTGGAACTCGTGGGTCACCACCCGCGTGCCCGGTTTCAATTTCGCCAGAAGGTATGGCCGCAGCCGCAGATTCAGGGACTGGAACAGGTAGGTGGTGAGCACAGTGGCACCACTGACATCGGTATCGAAGAGGTCGCGCGCCTCGAAGCGCACCCGGTCGGCAACACCCTGCTTCCGGGCAGCAGCATTGGCGTCACGCACCAGGTGCGGCTCGATCTCGACGCCAAAGCCGCGCGCGCCGAAACGCGTTGCCGCGCGCAGCGGAATGCGGCCATCGCCGGAACCGAGGTCGATCAGGTAATCCTGCGGACCGACGTTCGCCATTTCGAGCATCGCATCGACCACGCTCATCGGCGTCGGCACATAAGGCGCGTCCGAAGCGCGCAGCGGTGCCGCGAGGGTCAGCATCAGCAGCAAGGAAGCAGCGCGGATCACGGCTTGGTCGCGGCGACACGCTGCGCGCGCCATGCGTGGCGGGTCTGGGTCCTGCCGGTTCCGCGGCGCAGCTCGCCCTCGATGACATCGCCCCTGACCTGCCCGTCGAAATAGAGCGCGGCCTCATTGTCGCGGTCGCGGTCATCGACGATCACGAAGCTCAGCCGGTCGCCGCGCAGTCGCGGCTCCCAGATCTGCGAGGGGCGGTCGCTGAACTGTCCGAAACCGTCGATCTCCTGGTATTTCTGGCGCAGCTCGAGCGTCATCCGGTGTTCGCCTCCCGGCAGTGCCATCGTGAGCTGCCAGCGGCCGGCAATCTGCGCCGGCACGATCCACAGGAAGGCATTTTTTCTCACCTGGGTCACGGCATCGGGTTTCCAGTCCCCGAGCCGGAAATCATGGGATACCAGGCGCGTGCCCGGCTTCAGCTCGAGCAGCCGCGGCTGCAGGCGCGCCATCACGCCGGGCATCAGGTACATCGTGATCACCGTCGCCCGGTCGAGATCGGTCTTGAACAGGTCCTGCTGCAGGAACTGCACGCGGTCGGAGACGCCGGCCGCCTTGGCCGCCTCGATGCTTTCGGCGACAAGGTCGCCGTCGAGGTCAACGCCGATGCCGCGGGCGCCGAATGTCCGCGCCGCGGTGATCAGCACGCGGCCGTCGCCGGACCCCAGGTCCATCACGAAATCGCGCGGCGTCACCTCGGCCAGCCTGAGCATTTCCTCGATCACCACGTACGGCGTCGGCACGAAGGGCACATCGAACTGCCAGTGCACCTGGGCGCGTGCCGCGGAGATCGGCAGCAGCGTCACCCAGATTAAAATAATGTTTAAAAGCAAATACTTACGCATAAACATCATTCGACATTGAATTCACGCACCACAGGCGTCGGCGCAATCACATGCGCGGCATCGCGGATTTCCACACGCACCGCGCTCCACGGCAGGCTTTTGCCGGCAGCGTCGCGCAGCCTGCCTTCGATCGCCTGGTTGATGCGCGTGCCGCTGAAGATCGTGCGCCCGCGCGCGGGCAGCGCCATCACGACCTCGATGTCGCGCCCGGTCAGCGTCGCGCGCTCCACCGCCAGCGGGGCGCCGTCGAGCGTCGCGGATGCTTCGAGCTTCTGGTAATTCTGGTTCAGCAACAGCTCGACGCGCCGCGGCTTGCCGCCGTCCTCGACCGTCCACTGCCAGCGTCCCGCGACCAGGTCCGGAACCACCCAGTAGAGCACCCTGCTTTTCTGCGAGCGGCCGACCGGCTTGCCCGGCGCATCCATCTCGTACTCGACATCGGGCGGCCAGTCGCCGATGCCGTAATCATGCGACACGATGCGCGTGCCCGGCGCCAGTGCGAGCAGCTTGCCGCGCGCCATCAGGTTCACTTCCGGCAACAGGTAGATCGTGATCACAGTCGCCGGGGACAGGTCGGTCAGGAAAAGATCGCGGTCATAGAACTTCGCGCGGTCGGCGACGCCCGCCTTGCGCGCATTGTCATTGGCGAGCCTCACCAGGCGCTTGTCGAGGTCAACGCCGAAACCGCGCGCGCCGCGCTTCTTCGCCGCGGTGATGACCATGCGGCCGTCGCCCGAGCCGAGGTCGATCACGAAATCCTTCGCGGTCACTTTCGCGGTCTCGAGCATCGCGTCGACAACGTTCTGCGGCGTCTGCACATACGGCGTGTCGCCGAATTCCTGGGCCTGCACGCCTCCCGCCAGCACCAGCAGCAGGGTGCCGGCCCGAATCAGATTGCGCATCAGCGTGCGGCCTCCGTCCGTTCCGCGAGCCACTCCACGCGCGCGGCCAGCCGCCCGCCGGTCAGCGTCGCCTCACCCGCGACACGCCCGCCGTCGACCCGCCCGCTGAAGCGGTGCTTCACCGGCTCGCCGTTGATTTCGGCGGCGAAGGAGAATGACAGCTCGGCTCCGCGCAATGTCGCGCCCTGGATCTGCACCGGGCGCCCGTTGACGCGCACGGTGCCGCCGACCGACTGGTATTTCTGGTCCAGCTGGAACTCATAGGCCTGCGGCTTGCCGCCGACGGTCAGCTGCGAGCGCCAGCCACCGGCGACCTTTGCCGGCACAATCCACAGGTAAATGTCGCTGTCGCCGCCGGCGCCCGAGAACTTGTCAGTCGCGTCCATGCGCACGTGCTCATCAGGCTTCCAGTCTCCCATGTCGAAATCGTGGGACACGATGCGCGTGCCGGGCTTCAGGTCGAGCAGGGTCGGGCGCAGCTGCAGATTGACCCGCGGCAGCAGGTACATCGTGATGACCGTCGCCTGCGACAGGTCGGTCTCGAACAGGTTGCGCTGGTAGAACGCCACCTTGTCGGTGACCCGGTTCCGCCGCGCATTCTCGTTGGCCTCGTCGATGCGCACCGGATTGAGGTCGACACCGAAGCCGCGCGCGCCGTACTTGCTCGCGGCCGTCACCACGATGCGGCCATCACCCGATCCGAGGTCGATCAGGTAATCGGCTGCGGTGACCCTCGCCATCGCAAGCATGCGCTCGACCACCGCCTGCGGTGTCGGCACGTAAGGGACCGTTGGCTGGTCGCCCGCCGCATGGACCGGCACAAAGGCCATCAGGGCCGCACCGGCCATCGCCCTCAACATCCGCATTGCATGCCGCATGAACGCCTCCGCAGTACGCCGGCAGCGTCTGCGCCGCAGCCACAGCGCGCTCTCACTGCCGGGTGGATTTGACACCGAGTGCCGGGCCAAGGTCAGGTCAAATGGAGTTGACCACGCCTATGGTAGATTGGCGGCGCATTATAACCGACCCCCCCACACCAACCATGCCCTTCGCCCTGATTTTCATCTCCGGCGGCGCCATACTCGCGCTCGAACTGCTGGCCTCCCGCATCATGACGCCCTATTTCGGCGTCAGCCTCTACATCTGGACCGGCATCCTGTCGATAACGCTGGTCTCGCTGGCACTGGGCTACTGGTGGGGCGGCCGGCTCGCCGCAGGCACCCCCCAGCCGGCGGAAAAGAGGATCGGCTTCCTGTTCGGCATCATGCCCGCGCTTGCCGGCATCGCCATCGTCGCCGCGTGCCTCGCCTATCCCCTGCTGTTCCATCCGCTCGCGCGCTGGAGCCTCAGCGGCGGCGCTTTCGCCGCCTGCCTGATCCTGCTGCTGCTGCCGCTGGTGGCAACCTCGGCGATGAATCCCCTGCTGGTGGCCCTGCTGCTGCGCCGGCAGTCCGCACAAAAAGGCGACGCCGGCGCCGGCCTGGTGTTTTTCGTCAGCACGCTGGGCTCCGTGGCCGGCGTGCTGGTCACGGCCTTCCTGCTGATACCCAACATCAGCAACTACTCCGGAACCCTGCTGGTCGCGGGCATCCTCGGCGCACTGTCGCTGGCAGCGGCCGCGTCACCGCGGCTGCCGATGGCGGGCCGCGGCAGTGTCACTGCCTGCGCCATCGCCGCGATGCTCGGCGCAGCCCTGCTCGCCTGGCAGGCGGATCGTTACACCGGACGCCAGGGCCCGGTCGCCTTCAGCGGCGCGCAGTGGCAGATCGAGGGCACCTACAGCTCGCTGTTCGGCACGGTCAAGATCCTTCGCAGCGACGCCGGTGCCGACGGCAAGTACCTGCGCATGTACTTCCATGACGGCCTGATCCAGAACACGGTGGATTCGAACCAGCAGTCGACCTCCTTCTACACCTGGGCCCTCGAGGCGCTGTCGCGCGCCTACCGGCCGCAGCTGCAGGATGTGCTGATGCTGGGACTCGGCGCCGGCATCGTGCCCTCGCGTCTCGCCCGCGACGGCGCTCGCGTCGAAGTCGTCGAGATCGATCCGTCCTCGCTCGCGGTGGCCCGCCGCTATTTCGGCTTCGATCCGGCACGGATAAAAACCCACCAGGCCGATGCCCGCACCTTCGTCGCCGCCTGCGAGCCGCGCCACGACGTGGTCCTGGTCGACCTGTTTCACGGCGACGGCACCCCGGACTACCTGATCACCCGCGAATTCTTCCGCGACCTCAGGCGCTGCCTGAAGCCGGATGGCGTCGCGGTCTTCAACACCTTCGCCAATCTCGAGGATCCGCGGGCCTATGCCCACCTGCTGGCGACACTGTCCAGCGAGCTGCCCCATGCCGCGCTCTACCGCCCGGACTGGCCGGGCGCGCGCTACATCAACAGCTTCCTCGTTGCCGCGCCGGCGCCGCTGCCGACGGCGCAGCGCGTGACGCTCAGCGGGGTTCCCGAGCGCCATGCGGGCACGCTATGGGACATGCTGGCACGGCCGCGCGCGGTCGATGCCGGGCTCACCGCAGGCGGAAAAGTGATCCGCGATGCCTGGAACGAGGCGGCGCTGGAGATGGCGGGCAGCCAGGCCGCTTTCCGCCGGGGCGTGCTCGAAAATTCGCCGCCGGCCCTGCTGATGAATTAGCGCGCCTGACAGAATGAAACTGTAAGAATGAAACTGTAACGCGTGGGCCTTGCCGCCGGAGCCAGGCGCCCTTCGACCGGCCCCGCCGCTGCGCCTAGCCGCGCACGGCCTGCCAGCGCAGCGACTTGCCGTTGCCGATGGCCACTGAACCTTCCATGCGGTCGCCGTTCACGCGTCCGGTAAAGCGCATCCGGTTGCCGCCGTTCAGGATCGCGAAAGTGATGTCGCT
This sequence comes from Burkholderiales bacterium, assembly GCA_019634975.1. Lineage (GTDB taxonomy): Bacteria > Pseudomonadota > Gammaproteobacteria > Burkholderiales > SG8-41. The sequence continues at coordinate 275,108 of JAHCAI010000001.1, read as the reverse complement.
GCCGCTGATCCTCGGGTCCATCAGCGTCAGGCCGTTGCGGCCGCGTCCGTCCACGGCGCCCTCGACGTTCTGGTAGTGCTGTTTCAGCGCCAGGCCGTACTCGCCGTCGCCGTCGATACGGAGAGTCCAGTTGCCCGCCACCTTCGCCGGCACGATCCACAGGTAGAGGGTCGCGCGCGGCACGCCGGAGATGAATTCCTTCTCCGGCACGTCAAAGCCGATTTCCGCATCGTGCTGCCACTGCTCGAAATGGTAGTCATGCGAGACGATGCGCGTGCCGGGCCTGAGCTCGTTGAACAGCTTGGGGCGCAGCCGCCGCATGAACTCGGGCAGCAGGTACAGCGTGACCACGGTGGCCTTGCTGACGTCGGTCTTGAAAATGTCCCTTGCCTCGAAACGCACGCGGCCTTCGATGCCGAGGTTCTTCGCGCGCTCGTTGCTCTTGCGCACCAGTTCCTCGTCGATGTCCACGCCATAGCCGCTGGCCTTCCGCTGGTGCGCGGCAGTGATCACTATGACGCCGTCTCCGGATCCGAGGTCGATGACGTGGTCCCGCTCGGTGACATTCGCCATCCTCAGCATCTGGTCGACGACGACGTTCGGCGTCGGCACATAGGGTCCGCCCTCGCGCTCGTATTCCGGGGGCACCTTGGGCTGCTTCTGCGCGAGCGCAGCACCCGGCACGAGAAAGATTGCCGCCATTGCCCATGCCAGCCATTGTCCGCTCAACTTCATCTGGGGTTCTCCGTTACCGGCCACGACGGCCAGGTTTGCGCGCGACAATATAACGCATTCGCCCTGCTCAGCGGCGCGCCCTGCCCCTGCCGTCCTCGCAGCTGTCCGCCAGTTCACGGACCGAAACCTCGCCGGTGTAGGTGAGCTGGACCGCGCGCCGGATCAGCGCCAGTTCGTCCGCACCGAAGCGCTCGCGCAGCCCGCTGCCGTCGATCTCGGCAAGAACCTGCCGCAGGCTTGCCCCGCTGTCCCGCAGCTTGAGGCCGGCCTGGGCGCTCGCCACCAGTTGCTCGCAGCTCAGCTGCGCCGCCAAGGGCAGCGCCGGCAACAGACCGGTCAGCAGGAGCGCCGCGCGGGGAAGCCAGGACATTCAGAACGCCTCCGGTTGCAGCGCCAGTGTGCTCGGCGCCCCCCGGGTCACGGTAGCCGACAGCGCAGCGGCTTCCGGCAACAGGTGCTCTAGGTAAAACCGCGCCGTCACCAGCTTCGCATCGAGGAAGGCGCGGTCAGCACCGGGCGCCTCGCGGCGCGACGCGGCCGCCAGCGCCGCACGCGCCATCAGCCAGCCGCCCGCCACCGTGCCGAACAGCTTCAGATAAGGCACGGCAACGGCCGCAGCAGCCTCCGGCTCGGCACGGTAATGATCGACCAGCCAGCGCGTCGCCACCTCGAGAGCGTCAACCGCACGTGACAGTTCGCTGCGCATCGACGCAAACGGCGCTCCGACTGCCGCCAGCGCGGCATCCAGCTCGCGCATCGCAGCCACCAGCGCGAGCGCGGTCGCACCCTGTTCCGCGCCAACCTTGCGCCCGATCAGGTCATTGGCCTGGATGCCGGTGGTGCCCTCGTAAATGGTGGTGATGCGGGCATCGCGCAGATACTGCGCGGCGCCGGTCTCTTCGATGAAACCCATGCCGCCGTGGATCTGCACGCCCAGCGATGCGACCTCCACGGCGAGCTCGGTGCACCAGCCCTTCACCACCGGGGTCAGCAGGTCGAGCCGCGCCTGGTGACGGCCGCGGGCTTCCGCGTCCGGATGGCGCTTTGCGCGGTCCAGCTCGCCGGCGGCAAGGTAGCCCAGGGCCCGCATCGCCTCGATCCGGGCGCGCATGGTCATCAGCATGCGCCGCACATCGGGATGGTGGATGATGGTGACGCGGTCACCCGCCCTCTGTCCGATCGCACGCCCCTGGACCCGGGTCCTTGCATACTCCAGCGCGTGCTGGTAGGCGCGCTCGGCGATGCCCACACCCTCCATGCCGACGCCGAGGCGGGCATGGTTCATCATCGTGAACATGTATTCGAGGCCGCGATTCGCTTCACCGACGAGGTGGCCGATCGCCCCGGCCCGGTCGCCATAAGCCAGCACGCAGGTCGGGCTGCCGTGTATGCCCAGCTTGTGCTCTATGGACACGCAGCGGATGTCGTTGCGCGCGCCGCGGCTGCCGTCGGCATTCACCAGGTACTTGGGCACCAGGAACATCGAGATGCCCTTCACGCCCTCGGGCGCCCCGGGCAGGCGCGCCAGCACCAGGTGCACGATGTTCTCCGCCATGTCGTGCTCGCCCCAGGTGATGAAGATCTTGGTGCCGCGGATGCGGTAATGGCCGCTCTCCGGGGCGGCAGCGGTGCGCACCGCCGACAGGTCGGAGCCGGCCTGGGGCTCGGTCAGATTCATGGTGCCGGTCCATTCGCCGGACACCAGCTTCGGCATGTAAAGGTCCAGCAGCTCGCGCGAACCGTGGTGGGTCAGCGCCTCCTGCACGCCGGTGGTGAGCATCGGACACAGGCAGAAGGCCATGTTGGCGCTGTTCCACATCTCCTGCAGCGGCAGTGCGAGGCAGTGCGGCAGCCCCTGTCCGCCATATTCCTGCGAAGCCGCAAGTCCGTTCCAGCCGGCGGCCGTGAATTGCCGGTAAGCCTCTGCAAAACCGTCGGGGGCGTTCACGCTGCCGTCGTGCCATCGCGCGCCCTGCTTGTCGCCGCTGCGGTTCAGCGGATCGAGCACGCCCTGCGCGAACCTGCCGGCCTCCGCCAGCACCGCCTCGACCAGATCGGCGTTGACCTCGCTGCATCCGGGCAGCGCGGTAATGCCCTCGATGCCGGAGAACTCGGCAATCGCGAACTGCATGTCCTTCAGCGGCGCGGTGTAGGTCGACATGGCGGGCTCCAGAAAACGAAGGGCGCCGCAAGGGCGCCCTTCGATGTTACCGCAAGAGGCTCGCGGTCAAAGCTGCTGGGTGAGCTCCGGCACCGCCTTGAACAGGTCCTCCACCAGCCAGTAGTTGGCGACGGCAAAAATCGGCGCCTCCGCATCCTTGTTGATGGCAACGATGACCTTGCTGTCCTTCATCCCCGCGAGATGCTGGATCGCGCCGGAAATGCCGACCGCGATGTACAGCTCCGGCGCGACAATCTTGCCGGTCTGCCCGACCTGGTAGTCGTTGGGCACGAAACCGGAGTCGACCGCTGCGCGGGAAGCGCCGACGGCGGCACCGAGCTTGTCGGCCAGCGCCTCGAGGATCTTGAAATTCTCGCCGCTGCCCATGCCGCGGCCGCCGGAGACGATGATGCGTGCAGCGGTGAGCTCCGGGCGATCCGACTTCGACAGCTCCTGGCCGTTGAATTTCGACAGGCCGGCATCGGGCCCCGCGGCAAGGCTCTCGACCGCGGCCGAGCCGCCCTCGCCCGCGGCATCAAAGCCGGTGGCGCGCACGGTGATGACCTTGACCTTGTCCGCGGACTGCACGGTCGCCATCGCGTTGCCGGCGTAAATCGGCCGCACGAAGGTGTCGTCGGAGACGACCGCGCTGATGTCGGAAATCTGCTGCACGTCGAGCAGCGCTGCGACTCGCGGCATGAAATTCTTGCCGAAACCGGTGGCCGGCGCGAGGATGTGGGTGAACTGCGCGGCGATGCCCTGCACCAGCGCAGCCATGTTCTCCGCCACTGCGCCGGCGTAGTGCGGCGCATCCGCCAGCAGCACCTTGCCGACTCCGGCCAGCCTTGCCGCCGCCTGCGCCGCGTCGGCGCACTGGTGGCCGGCGACCAGCACGGCAATGTCGCCGCCGATCTTCGCCGCGGCGGTGACGGTGTTGGCGGTGCCCGGCTTGAGTTGTTTGCCGTCGTGTTCTGCTATTACCAGTACGGACATCAGATGACCCTCGCTTCATTCTTGAGTTTGGCCACGAGCTCGGCGACATCGGCCACCTTCACGCCTGCGCTGCGCTTCGGCGGCTCCTCGACCTTCAGCGTCTTCAGCCGCGGCGCGATGTCGACGCCCAGCGCCTCGGGCTTCAGCACTTCCAGCGGCTTCTTTTTCGCCTTCATGATGTTGGGCAGCGTCACATAGCGCGGCTCATTGAGGCGCAGGTCGGTGGTCACCACCGCCGGCAGCCTGATCGTCAGCTTCTCCAGGCCGCCGTCGATCTCCCGGGTCACATCGGCGCTGTCGCCGTTGACCGCAATGGCCGATGTGAAAGCGGACTGCGGCCAGCCGAGCAGGGCCGACACCATCTGGCCGGCCTGGTTGGAGTCGTCGTCAATCGCCTGCTTGCCCATGATCACCAGCTTCGGCTGCTCCCTGTCGATGATCGCCTTGACCAGCTTGGCCACGCCCAGCGGCTGCACATCGGCCGTGGTCTCGACGAGGATGCCGCGGTCGGCGCCCATCGCCATCGCGGTGCGCAGCGTTTCCTGACACTGCTGCACGCCGACCGATACCGCGACGATCTCGGTCACGATGCCGGCCTCCTTCATGCGCACAGCCTGCTCGACGGCAATTTCACAGAACGGGTTCATTGCCATCTTGACGTTGGCGGTCTCGACGCCCGTGCCGTCGGACTTCACGCGCACCTTCACGTACGGGTCGATCACGCGTTTGACTGTCACTAGAACCTTCATGGGTACTCCGGAGATGAAAAGTCGGATGCCGCAGCCGAGCCCTGAAACCTGCACGAACCCGGGAAAGGCCGGATTTTAACGCAAGCGCACCACCGGCGGAACCACTGATGACCACAGTGTGGCCGCGCATCCCGTCACGATTACCTGCTGAAACCCTGTTCCGCGAGAAAGCGCTGCACCGGCGGCGCCCATATGTCGAAACCGAGCGTGAAGAGCCGGTGGCCATTGTCGCCGAAGGGCGGCAGCAGCAGGAACTCGCCCTGTCCGCCATTGGCGCGGAACGCGGCAAACCAGGCCTGTGTGTGGCGCGGAGCGAAGTAGAGATCGTTCTCGGTATAGATCCACAACGTCGGCACCCGCGTGCTGCGCCCGTAGCCGCCGAAGGTCGCCGTGGCAATCGATGCGGAACAGGGTTCGCCGGGCCGCGTGTCGGGATTGCCGCCACCGCCACCGGCGAAGTTGATCGCGGCCACCACACCCGGCAGATTGCGCGCGGCCACTGCGATGCTGGTTGCGCCGCCGTAGGACTGTCCGGCAACCACGATGCGCCGCGCATCGATGTGCGGCTCGCGGCGCGCGTGCTCGATCACCTGCTGCACCTGGTCGGCAGCGGTGCCGAAGGAACGCGCGAAATTGCGGTTGCCGCAGGGCCCCGCGTACTCGGCATCGATGGCGGTGCCGCTGGCGCCATAACCGATGCGGGTCGGCACCCAGACCGAGAAACCGCGTTCCGCGAAGAAGCGCGCGGCCTGCGAGTAACGTACCCGGCGCAGGCTGGCGCGGTCGCCACCCGCAGGGCGGCCATGGTTCAGCACCAGCAGCGGATAACTCGAATGACCGGGCAGCTCGAACACCGTGACCACGATGTCCTGTGCCAGCGCCTGGCCATCCGGCCCCTGCACCCGGACCGGTACGGCGAGGATGCGTTCTTCAAGGGCTTTGCCTGCGGCCGGCAATGCGAACATCGCCGACAGCAGCACGGCCATCACGGAATACATCGAGCCGATCATCGCGATGTGCCCGGTGTAATATACTAACTTATTGTTTTTATTGATAAATTCAGAATCCGTCGCGAAAATGCACGACGGCGTCCTCGATCCGGCGCACGGCAATCACTTTCAGCCCGGGGATCGGTTGCCGCGGCTGGTTGGCCTGGGGCACCAGTGCATGGGTGAAGCCCAGCTTGGCCGCTTCCTTCAATCTCTCCTGGCCGCGTTGCACCGGGCGCACCTCGCCGGCGAGGCCCACCTCGCCGAACACCACCAGCTTCTTCGGCAGAGGCCTGTTCTTCAGCGAACTCACCACTGCCATCAGCACCGCGAGGTCGGCGGCCGGCTCGGTGATGCGCACGCCGCCCACGGCGTTGACGAACACATCCTGGTCGAAGCAGGCGATGCCGGAATGACGATGCAGCACCGCCAGCAGCAGCGCCAGCCGGTTCTGCTCGAGGCCGACCGACAGCCGCCGCGGATTCGGCGCATGCGCCTCGTCGACCAGCGCCTGCACCTCGACCAGCAGCGGCCGCGTGCCCTCCTGGGTCACCAGCACGCAGGAGCCGGCGACTTCAGCGTCGTGCTGCGACAGGAACAGCGCAGAGGGATTGGACACGCCTTTCAGCCCCTTGTCGGTCATCGCGAACACGCCCAGTTCGTTGACCGCGCCGTAGCGGTTCTTGAAGGCGCGGATCAGGCGGAAGCTCGAATGCGTGTCACCCTCGAAATAGAGCACGGTATCGACCATGTGTTCGAGCACGCGCGGCCCCGCCAGCGTGCCCTCCTTGGTGACATGGCCGACGAAGACGATGGTGGTGCCGCCGGCCTTGGCCAGCCTTGTCAGCTGCGCCGCGCACTCGCGCACCTGCGCCACCGAACCCGGCGCCGAGGTCAGCGCATCGGAATAGAGCGTCTGGATCGAGTCGATGACCGCGATCTCCGGTTTTTCCGACTGGATCGCCGCCTGGATTTTCGCGAGCCCCGTTTCCGGCAGCACCTGCACGTGCTCGGCTTCGACGTTGAGGCGCTTTGCGCGCAGCGCGATCTGCTGCGGCGACTCCTCGCCCGAGACATAGATGACCTTGCGTCCGGCGCCGATAGCGGCCAGCGACTGCAGCAGCAGCGTTGACTTGCCGATGCCCGGATCGCCGCCGATCAGGATCACCGCGCCCGGGACCAGCCCGCCGCCGAGCACGCGGTCGAACTCGGCGATGCCGCTCGACACCCGCGACTCCTCGCGCGCCTCGACTTCCGACAGCTTCTGCAGTTTTCCGGTCTCGGCAATCAGCGAGAAGCGGTTGGCCGATTGCGGCGCGCTGTCCGCCACCGACTCGACCAGCGTGTTCCAGGCCTGGCAGTGCGGGCACTGGCCCTGCCACTTCAGCGCCTGGCCGCCGCATTCGGTGCACACGTAAACGGTTTTTGCCTTGGCCATGGGATCGAGATTACCGGGAAAAGCTCAGCTCTGCTCGATGACCGGCACCCGCGCCGCCAGCGCGCACAGCAGCTCGTAGCCGACGGTGCCCGCGGCCTGCGCCACGTCATCCACCGGATTGCCCTCGCCCCACAGCACGACCGGGGTGCCCACGCCGGCTCCGGGCAGCGTGCTGATGTCGACGCAGAGCTTGTCCATCGACACCCGGCCGACGGTGCCGCTGAGCCGGTCCCCGACCCGAACCGGCGTGCCGTTGGGCGCGTGGCGCGGATAGCCGTCGGCATAGCCGCAGGCGACGATGCCGATGCGCATCGGCCGCTCGGCGCGGAACAGCCCGCCGTAGCCCACGGTGTCGCCCGGCCTGAGCTCGCAGACGGCAATGATCTCCGAGCGCAGCGTCATCGCCGGCCTCAGGCCCAGCGCTGCCGCCGGCACTTCGGCGAAGGGCGACGACCCGTAGAGCATGATGCCCGGCCGCACCCAGTCGAAATGGGTCTGCGGATGACGCAGCGTCGCCGCGGAATTGGCGAGGCTGCGCGGAGCGGCGATGCCCGCCGCCGCGCGCTCGAAGGTTTCCATCTGCCAGTCCACGCCGCGCGCTGCATCGGCGTCGGCGAAATGGGTCATCAGCGTGACCTTGCCCACACCGGGACAGTCCTGCAGCGCGGCGTAGGCCCCGCGGAACTCCTCCGGCGCGAAGCCGAGCCGGTTCATGCCGCTGTTCACCTTGAGCAGCACATCGAGCCGCGCACCCGCCGGCAATCCGCCCAGCATCGCGATCTGCCCGCGCCGATGCACCACCGCGGCAATCCTGCGGGCCGCGCCCTCGGCCATCTCGCGCCCGTCGAAGAAGCCCTCGAGCAGCAGGATGCGCTGTGCGAACCCCGCCTCGCGCAGCCGTACCGCAGCGTCGAACTCGACCACGGCAAACCCGTCCGCCGCGCGCAAGGCCTGCGCCGCCCGCAGCAGGCCGTGGCCGTAGGCGTTGGCCTTGATCACCGCGAACACCTTCGCATGAGGCGCATGCGCGCGCGCCACCTCAAGGTTGTGCGCCAGCGCGGAAACGTCGATGGTTGCGGTGATCGGTCTTGGCATGAGTGATGGACAGCAGTTGCGAAACCTCAGCCGTCCCTGGATTCAAGATAGTGGCGCTCGAACACCAGCTCCAGTTCGTCAATGACCTCCGAGGCCGCCCGCCCCTGCAGCGCGTGCTGCGCCATCAGCGTCGAGGCCGGACCCATCAGCCGCCGCCGGTCGAGCATCGGATAACTGCGTGTCAGGCGGCGCAGCGCCAGCACCACCGACTCCCCCTCCGGACGCGGCTCCGGGCGTGGCGGCGTGGCGGGCAGGTCCAGGCCCCGCGCGAAGTGCATGAGCTCGCGCCGGCGCCGGGCATCGAGCCCGCGATACAGTCTGAGCAGTTCATCCTCCCCGTCGACAGCCATGGTCACTGGTCTCCGGACACCGCCTGGATGCGGAACACCGGCGGCTTGCGCCTCTCCCGCATCAGATCCAGCTCCGAGACCAGCGCGGCAATCACCCGGTCCGTCGTTTCGCGGAATTCCGGCCACAGCTCGCGGGCCCGGGCCAGCACCGCGCCGATGTCCCCGGGCAAGGGCCGGCCCTCCTCCATGATGGTGTCCTCGATCATTCCCGGCGTCATTTCAGGACGAAAGAGAAGGCCATAGGCCTCGTCCCGCCGCAGCAGGATCCAGCGCCCCTCGTCATCGGTGGCCAGCGGCACCATGCCTTCGGGCAGGCCGGTGCGACCACTGGCCGCGACCAGCACGCTGCGGCCGTCGATCGCCCGGGCCACCGCATCAGCAGCGCCGGCATCCGTCGCCCGCGCGGTCGTCCAGTAGGCATAGGGTTCGTGCTGCGGCTCCGGCGCGCCGCCCGCGGCCTGTGCCAGCAGCAGGGCGCCGAAGCCGAGGCCGACCACCGGGCGGCGGGCCTTCAGGAAGGCATGCAGCAGCCGCAGCTCCTCGTCGAGCCAGGGCAGGTGATCGCGCTCCGCCGGCGCATGTGCACCGCCGAGCAGCCACAGGGCATCGAACTGCAGGGCGCTTGCCGGCAGCGACTGTCCGGTAAACGGGCGGAAATAGCTGAAGCCGATGCCGCGGTTCTCCAGCTGCTTCTCGACAGTGCCGAGAAACTCGGAATAACTGTGCTGGATCGCAACGAAGCGCTTCATTGCGCGGCGGCCAGGTCCTTCATGCGCCCCTTCGCGAACTCGACGAAGGTCGCGAGCAGGCGCGAGCGGAAACGGTCCTTGGGCGTCACCACCGACAGCCCCCGGGTCAGCGGCGGATTCAGGGGCACCGCAACCAGCACGCCGAGCTTCAGCTCCTTTGCCACCGTGGCGCGCGACAGGATGGACACGCCGAGGCCGGTCTCGACCACGCCCTTGATCGCCTCGGGGCTGCCCAGTTCCATCACCACGTTGATCGCGTCCTGCGTGACACCGTTCTGCTGGAAATACTGGTCGGCGACCTCGCGGGTGCCCGAACCGGGTTCACGGCTGATGAAGGGTTCCGCCGCGATTTCCGCCGCCGACACCTTCTTTGCCTTCGCCAGCTTGTAGCGCGGCGCGCAGATCATCACCATCATGTCGTCGCAGCAGACCTCGGTCTGCACGCCGTGATTCTGCGAAGGCGACTCGATCAGCCCGAGGTCGAGGGTGTGATCGGCCACGCGGGAGACAATGGTCTCCGAATTGCCCACGGTCATGCGCGCCCGCACCAGCGGGTGCCTGGCCTTGAACTCGCCGAGGATCTGCGGCAGGAAAAACTCGGCAACGGTGGTGCTCGCCCCGAGCAGCAGCGGCCCGCTGATCTCGCCCGTCAGCTCGCTGACGCGTGTCTCGAGCTCCTCGGTCAGCGTCAGGATTTTCTCGGCATACCCGTACACCAGCTCGCCGGCGGGAGTCAGCGCAATGCGGCCATGGCTGCGCTCGAACAGGCGCGTATTGAGGTGTTCCTCCAGCTGCTTGATCTGGAACGTGACGGCGGGCTGGGTCATGAACAGCTGCTCCGCCGCCTTCGTGAACGAAAGCTGGCGGGCGACGGCATGAAATACCTGGAGGCGACGGTCGGCCATTGCGGGTATGCGTTCGGCAATCGGAAAAAGGCGATACTACCCGTTCACGCCACCGCCACAAAGACCCGCCTCCGGGCGCGCGGCGCGTGGTATTTTCGCCTCAGCAGGCAAGGTCAGGACATGGACCCGGAATCATGAACCCGAAATGGCAGGCACTGGATCTCGAGGGGGGCGGGCTGCAGGCGATGAACCTGCGCCTCGCGCGCACCCTGCGCCGGCGCCGCACCGCCTGGCTGCTGCTGCTGCTGTTCCCCACCGGCGCGCATCGCTGGTACCTGCGGGAAGCCGCAGCCGCGATCGCCTATCCGGCGCTGGCGCTCGGTGCCGCGGGCGCCTGGATCGCGGGGATGCCCGCAATGCTCTATGCCGTGCTTGCGGCACTGGTGCTGCTCCTCGCCGTCGACGTCGCCAGCCTCGAGAAGCGCATCGCCGCGTGCAACCGGCGATTGCGGATGGCGGCCTACCTCTCTCCCGGACCCGGGGCGCCCCCCGGTTTCAGCGGCCGCATTGCCGATGGTCCGCCGCCGGCTTCGCCCCGCGTGCCCGGCTTTGCGGAACAGGAAAGGCTGTTGCGCGAACTCGAGGAAAAATCGGCCGGCTCATCCCTCCGCAGAGGGCCTTGAGGCGCCGGGGAACTGTGGTATAAAGCCGCGGTTCCAACTGCGGCCGCACCCCGCCGGCCCCCTGACTCCCGACCCTTCCGCCGCGCCGCCTGCGCACCCTCCGCCCGAATGACAGCCCAGTCCCGAACAGCCTGGATCAGGCACGCCAAAAGAACCCTCTGGCTGCTCTGCGTGGGCTTTGTCGTGCTGTGGTCGCTGTGGCTGCTGTACTCGAAGCTGCTGGCCGAAGTCGCCACCGATCCGGCGGCCAAGGCGCTGATCGACTCCGGCTCGGTGACCACCAACCTCGCGGTCATTTTCGACATGATCGTGCGCAGCGTGGCCGCGGTATCGGCCAAGGCCTATGCGCTCGCGGCACTGTCCGCCCTCGCCGCCTATGCCGCCCTGGCCTGGTACGACCGCATCGCCTTGATCCACCTGAACCGCCATCGCGGCATTTCCTGGCCCTACATCGCGACCTGCTCTTTCGTCACCTACGCCCTGGGCCACAATCTCGGCGCCTCGGTGCTCTCCGGCGGGCTGGTGCGCCTGCGCGCGTACTGCGCGAAGGGACTCAGCCCCGGGGAAGTCGCCGTGCTGGTGGGGCTGTGCTCTTTCACTTTCGGCTACGGCACGATCTTGCTGATGGGCATCGTCTTCGTGCTCGAGCCGCAGATCGTGCAGTCCCTGGTCGAGGTGATTCCGCGCCTGAACCTGCCGGCGCCGCTGGTGCAGCTGATCGGCGCCGGCCTGCTGCTGCTGTGCGGCCTCTATATCGTCGGATCCTGGCGCGGCTTCAAGCCGCTGCGCATCCGCTCGCTCTACGTGTTCTACCCGAGACTGCCCATCGTCGCCCGCCAGCTGATCGCCGCCCCGCTCGAAATCATCGCCGCAGCCGGCATCATCTATTTCGCGCTGCCTGAAGCCGGCAATCCCGGCTTCATGATCGTGCTCGGCGCCTTCCTGCTGTCATTCTCCGCGGGACTGCTGTCGCAGACCCCAGGCGGCATCGGCGTCATGGAGGCCGTATTTCTCGCGATCGTCAATACCATGCCGCCCTCTGACGTCATCGCCGCACTGCTGGTGTGGCGGCTGATGTACCTGCTGATCCCGCTCGCCCTGTCGCTGCCCATCGTCGTCGCCTTCGAGCGCGCGCAGTTGAAGCTGCCGCGCGGCTGACCAGGCCGGCCGCCTGCCGCACCGCCGCGGCGGACCCGCGGAACTCGCACTGCCAGCGGGTGTCGCAAAGACAGGTGCCTCCGCGCGCCCCCTTGCCGCCGCAGCCCCTCTGCATGCGGCGCCCCCCCTGATCAGCCTCGAAAGGAGACCATGGTCCGCACCGTCATCGCCTCGATCCTGCTGCTGCTCGCACTGCCATCGGCCGCAGACGTCATCACGTTCCACAACGGCGACCGCCTCTCCGGCCGCGTCCTGCACAAGCACGGCGACACCCTGGTGTTCGAATCCGCGCATGCGGGTACCGTGCGCGTCGCCTGGCCGGATATCGCCGCCATCGAGACCCGCGAGCCGGTGCGGTTGATGCTGCGCGACGGCACAGCCGTATTCAGTGACCGGCTCGAGCATGCGGCAGACGGCGTACGGCTCGCCGATGCCGGACGGCATGTCGGGCTCGCCGACATCGCGCATGTCAATCCGGGGCCGGAGCAGTCAGGCATCGGCGTCGCCTACGGCGGCCGCGCCAGCCTGTCGGCAGCCGACGTGCGCGGCAACAGTTCAGGCCAGCGACTCTATGCCGAGGCGGAATTCACCGCGCGCGCAAGGGACTACCGCTACGCGCTGGCGGGGAAGGCCGAGCGCCAGCGCGACGCCGGCATCGAGACCGCGTCGAACTGGCGCGCCGACGGCAACTATGACTGGTTCGTCAACCAGCGGCTGTTCCGCTACCTGCGCGGCTCCCTCGAGCACGACCGGCCGAAGGATGTCGATCTGCGCAGCACCCTCGGCGGCGGCTACGGCCTGCAGCTCGTCGACAGCGAGCGCAGCAGCCTGTCGCTGCGCGGCGGCCTCGACTACATCACTGTCGAGCGCATCGCCGGCAGCAACGAGGACTATCCGGCACTGGGCTGGGGCCTGCGCGCGTCCCATCGCCTCGGACAATCGGATATCGAGCTGTTCCACGACCAGGACGGCTTTCTGCAGCTGAGCGGCGACAGCGGCGTGATCCTGCGCTCGCGCACGGGGCTGCGCGCGCCGCTGGCCGGGCGGCTCAATGCCTCGCTGCAGCTGAACCTTGACTGGGAGGAGAACCCGGCGCCGGGCCGCAAGGCCACGGACTCGCGGCTGCTGGTCGGCCTCGGCTACGCCTGGTAGCGGATACCCTTCGCAAAAAAAGCGGCCCGCAGGCCGCTTTTTTTCATGCGTGGCGTGATCAGACCACTTCGTACTTGAAGCGCTTGACCTTCGCCATGTTGGTGCCCTCGATGCGAATCAGGCTGGTCGGGCCTTCGCGCTTGGGCGAATGCAGGTCGCCCTCGTTGTAGACATGGGCGACGCCCGGCGTCAGCTTGTAGGAACGCGTCTCCTTCACCTTGCCGGGCTTGTCCGCGCTGGCGGCTTCCACCAGCTGGTAGTCGCGCATCTGGGTCTCGCCGCGGGCCTGGCCATAAATCGCCCATGAGTGGGCATGGTCGTGGGGGGCGCTGGTCTTCGCATCCTTGTAGTCGTGGGCGAGGATGCAGAAGCCGAACTCGGGATCCTCGTAGAGAATCTTGCGCTCGCCGACGCTGGCGTCGACATGCTTGTCTATGAAGGCCTTGTCCTTCAGCACCTCCTGCAGCAGTGCCGCGACTTTCTTGCGCCCGGCCGGACCGGGTTCGGCCTTGATCGCGTCATGGCATTGGGCGGCGAATTGCTCCAGCGTGTAACCCATCGGATTCTCCTCTCGAATGATGTGACAACCCGCGCATTCTGCCCCATCCCGCAGCCCGGCGGAAAGACGCCGGCTTGATGTCGGTCAAACCCCGGGCAAATCGCGGTTTCGCATCGCGGACTCGCCTCAGGCGCCGTCGCCGGCGCGCCGGTACAGGCGCAGGTATGCCTCGCGTGACAAAGGCTTCCGCGCTGCAACGGCCAGCAGATCTTCCAGATGCCGCGGCGTGCTGACCCCGACGAGGCTCACGCCGAGCCCCGGCGTCGACCGGTTGAACTGCAGCGCGCGCTGCGCGTCATTGGCGGCATCCGCCATCGCCTCGCGCACGGCATCCGCACACTGCATCGCAAGTGCGCCCTTGGCGAGGCCGTGGCTGCCGATGACGAACAACTTCAGCTGGTAGGCCGCCTGCAGCGTCGAGGCCACGTTGCCCTGCCCGGTGGCCTGGCTGAAGCGGGTAAAACCCTCGGTCATCGCCTGGTTGAAGGGCAGCTGGATGACCCGGAAATGGTGGCGTGCCTGTTCGTCGCGTTGCACCAGCCGTGCCGCACGCTCGGCAAGCCCCAGCAGCGATGGCAGCGACTGGAACAGCGGATGATCGGTTTCGACCCGGAAGGCGTCGAAGGTGGCGATGCCGTAGCTGCGGATCTTGTGCTGGCGCACCGCCTGCTCGCAGACGGCGAAAGCGGTCTGCAGCCGGCGGTTCATCTCCTCCTTGCCCAGCCGCGGGACATGCACCTCGGGCTGGTCGATCAGGAAGGCGTCCAGCGTTTCAAGTCCCGTCGCCTCGCGCAGTTCATCGATCTGTGCGGCTATATAGCCGGGCGCGAGGCAGTGCATGCCGCTCAGGTCCGCACGCGTGCCGAGCCCCTTGCGCGCGACGCGCGCCTCGAACCAGGCATCGAGATCATCCGGGGGAGCGTCATCGAAACGCAGGAAACCGCCCTTGCCCACCACGTACACCTGTTCGCGGCCAACACCTGCGGAAAAAGCGCGGCGCAGCCCTTCGCCGACCGCGCGCATCGAGCGCCCGTAGCGGTAATGCGCCGCGGTGTCGATGACGTTGATGCCCGCCTGCAGGCCGCGGCAGACGATGTCCGCATACGCCGCGTCCACCGCATCCGTCGCCGCACCCGGGAATGTGCCGAGCCCCAGCGACGACAGCTGCAGGTGCTGACTCAGGAAATCGCTGTAGTGCCCGGCCGCACAGGCGGCGCCGAAGCTGCGCGCATAGGCTTCGCTACCCGCCCGCGTCGCGCTGCCGGCGACCATCGCCCGTCAGCGCCGCAGCCGCAGGTAGATTTCCGGCAGCTTGTTGGGCAGGCTGTTGATGTGGTCGAGCACGAGGTAATGCCCGGGACCGAAAATCTGCGGCAGGTACTGGTTGGCCATGGTGTCCACCGTCACGCAGAAGGGATGCACGCCCTTGGCCACCGCCTCCTTCACCGCCATCCGCGTGTCCTCGTGCAGGTAACGCCGGTCGCCGCCGTCGTCATAGTCCTCGGGCCGCCCGTCGGACAGCAGCAGCAGCAGACGGCGCCGGCTCTCGACCCCGTCGAAGCGCGCAGTGGCGTGGCGGATCGCCGCGCCCATGCGCGTCGCGAGCCGCCCCGACATGCCGCCGATCTGCGCGCGCACCTCGTCGGTCAGGCTCTCGTCGAAACCCTTCAGCGTGTAGTAACTGACGTTGTCGCGGTACTTGGAGCAGAAGCCGGCAATCGAGTAGGCATCGCCGACCTCCTCCATGCTTTCGGCAAACAGCAGCACGCCGGCGCGGATGCGGTCGACCAGCCGCCCGCCGCCCTCGGGCAGGTGCTGCATGATCGAGGTCGACATGTCGGCGAGCAGCGTCACTGCAACTTCGCGCTGGCGGATCTCGCGGCGCTTGTAGATCGCCGGCCGCGGCGACTGGCCGGCGCGCTTCTCGGCGACGAAGGCCACCACCGCGTTGAGGTCCATGTCGTCGCCGTCGAGCTGCTGGGTCAGCGGCGCCATGCGCGTCGGTTTCTGCGCCTGGATCGCCTTCTTCAGGCGCTTCAGCGCGAGCTCGTACTGCTTCATCAGGCGGTTGGTCTCGCCCATGTTCGATTCGGCGAGGCGCTTCTCCTGCACCCAGCTCCAGTTGCGCTTGTAACGCGACTCGCGGTAATCCCACTCCGGGTAGGGGATGCCCTTGTCGCTGCTGCCCTGGTTGGGGCCCTGCTTGTCGCTTTCGCTGGAAGCCCGCGCCGACTGGCCCGAGGAATCGCCATAGCTGGGCATTTCCTTTTTCTCGCCGTCGTCGCGCTGGTCGCCGGACTCCGCATTCTGCGGCGCCTCGGTCTCCTGCCCGCCCTCGTCCTGCTGCTCGCTCTGCTGCTCGGAGCCGGCCTGGGTCTGCTGCGACTGGTCGTCGCTTTCCTGGGGATGCGCCATGCGCGCGGCATTGGGACTGCGGCCCGGCAGGTACGCCGCGAGGAAAGCTTCCAGTTCGGTCACCGGCGGCAGCGTCGAGCCGGCGTGGAGCCTGATTGCCGCGCGGAAAGCGTCCGCCACCGTGGCCCCCGGCTGCAGCAGTCCGGCAAAACGCGGATCGGCCGCGGCGCCGCCAAGATATGCGATTGCCGCCTCGATGCTCTCCAGCGCGAGGTCGTAATAGGCTGCGGTCTCCGGATGGCGCACGCCGATGCCGCGCGCGGCCCTCTGCAGGCGCCGGAGATAATTGGGCACGCTGCGCTGCACGCCGAAGTCCACGCGCAGGTCCTCGCAGATGTCGAACAGCAGCTGGAAGCGCAAGGCATCCTCGCCGAAGCGCAGGAACAGCGGCGCCCAGGACACCACGCCCGTTTTCGGGAAATCAATCTTCGCCTCGGCGAACATCTGCTGCATCGCGCCGCGGTCGAAGGTGCGGCCGCGCAGGTGCCCGGCCGTGTGCAGCAGCGCGAGTATCGCCTCCTCGCGGTCGGCCATCACCGCCGGAAAATAGATGCTGCGGCCATCGGTCTCGATGAAGGGCCGCCCTTTCTCGGGCGACCAGGTGCTCTCGCGCAGGTCGAACTCCCCGCCGAACCAGACATCGAGCAGCATGCCGAGCAGCCGGTTGCGGTCGGTCAGGCGGTAGCCCGGCAGGTGTTCCAGCAGCAGCGACAGGCTTTCCTCGGACTCCAGCCGGAAATAGGCTTCGCCGCGGGCGCGCCCTGACTGCAGGATGTCGGCTCCGCGCGAGGCCCAGGGCAGGATCGCCTGCGCGCCGAGCAGGTTGCGCACGCGTATCGCCCCCGGCAGGTAGGTCGCCAGCATCAGCTTGCGCGACTCGTAGAGCTCGTCCGCCGGTGCGGCGATCTGCTCGATGGCGGCAATGCCGCCGTGGCGGCCTGCGAGATCGAGCACCGGGGTCGAAAAATAGGCCGCGCCGCTCTCGATCTGCCGCGCGCACCAGCCGAAGCCGATCTCCGCCCAGCGCTGCTCGCCGGCGTGGCCCAGCGAGCCGTAGGCACGGGCGACATTGGCCATGAACCCTTCCAGCGCGCGCCATGAGGCACGCCACTGCATGAAAGCCATCGCCTGGCCGGTCCAGGGCAACACCTCCTCCGAAACCTTCTCGGCCTCGAGGCTGCCGCGGATGAAGGCCTTGCCGGCGTCGCGTTCGAAACTGAACAGCGCGGTGCAGGCGGCCAGCCACTGCAGTGCGACTTCGTCGCCGTGCCGCGCGATCGCCGGCAGCACCGCCTCGACTTCGCGGTGGGCAACGACGCTCTGGTCCCTTATTCCGGCGAGCGCCTTGTTGATGGCGGATGTATAAGTCATGAATTCAATAAGGCGTGGCTGGTAGCCGATAACTGACCGCCGAAGAAGCGTAGCGAGCAGGCCGATGAGCAAGGAGCCGCGCAGTCAAATGGCGAGACATAACCTGCAGTTAGGCGAGACATTTGACGAGCACGCGACGCCGCTCATCGGACGCGCAGCAGCTTATCCGGCGGTCAGGCGAAATGTGCGTTGACGATCTCCATGAGCGCATCCGCAAGTTCCGTGTCGTCGGTGATCGGGTTGACCATCGCGACCTGGCAGGCGGTGACCGGATCGAGTCCCGCAGCGATCATGCTCGCGGCGTAGACCAGCGCGCGGGTCGACGTCGACTCCTCGAGTCCGTGGTCCTTGAGCAGCCGCGCCTTGCGGCCGA
The DNA here is from genome assembly GCA_019634975.1 of Burkholderiales bacterium. Lineage (GTDB taxonomy): Bacteria > Pseudomonadota > Gammaproteobacteria > Burkholderiales > SG8-41. The sequence continues at coordinate 257,293 of JAHCAI010000001.1, read as the reverse complement.
TCGCGACCAGTTGCTGGGCGATTTCCGGCCTGGTGCCCGGCACTTCCTTCACCAGGATCTTGCGCTCGACCTCTTCCGACGGAAAATCGAAATTGATCGCGATGAAACGCTGCTTGGTCGAGGGCTTGAGGTCCTTCAGCACCGTCTGGTATCCGGGGTTGTACGAGATCACCAGCATGAAATCCTCGTGCGCGTCGATCTCGACGCCCTTCTTCTCGATCGCCAGCTTGCGCCGGTGGTCGGTCAGCGAATGGATCACCACCGTCGAGTCGGTGCGCGCCTCGACGATCTCGTCGAGGTAGCAGACCGCGCCGGCCTTCACCGCGCGCGTCAGCGGACCGTCATGCCAGACGGTCTCGGAACCTTCCAGCAGGAAACGGCCGACGAGGTCCGAGCTGGTCAGGTCCTCGTGGCAGGACACCGTCACCAGCGGGCGCTTCAGCTGGAAGGCCATGAATTCGAGAAAACGCGTCTTGCCGCAGCCGGTCGGACCCTTCAGCATCACCGGCAGGCGGCGCTTGTAGGCCGCCTCGAAAATCGCCACCTCGTTGCCCTGCGGCTCGTAATACGGTGCCACCTCGCCGACCTGCGGCGCCTGCACGATGTCGTGTTCCACGCCGCGCGCGCGGCTTGCTGCTGTCTTCATCAACGCTCCAGAGTCATTTCAAGTCTGCAAACAAAACGCGGCCACCCGGCCAATCCTAATCCGCCAGGCGCCCTTCACGGATGCAACGGGTCTTGATGTAGAGGTAAACATGCCGCGCCGTGCGCACGGCCATTTTCTCCGGGACTTTCGGCAAGGCATCCCTGCGCCCCATATTAATACAGTTGCGGTAGTAAACAAGTTCCCGGCAGTTGTCGCGGATCGCGTTCCAGGTCGGCTCGCCCTTCACCAGCACCTTGAAAACCTCGAGGATGTCGGCATCCGCGGCAGGCGGTGCCTTGACCCCGGCCGCTGCAACGTAGGCGGCCACCAGCCGCTGGGTGAGCGCGATCATGGCCTCGACGGTCCCGGTCAGCGGCAGCGCCTCGCCGCGTGCGATCGCGGCCTCGCGCGCCGACAAGCCGGCATCCGCTTCGGCAAACACCGCGGCGAGTCCGGCTGCTGATATATCCGCCCCCTCGCTTGCAGTCATACTTGCGGCTTAAAAAATATGTTTATAATCAATTACTTATAAAATTTCCCTGGAGGGCTGTTTACTTGCTGCCGATGTCAGCCCAGATCGCACGGAAGGTATCAAGCTCGCCGCGCAGGAAATTGTCGAACTGCGCACCACTGAGGAAATTCGCCTTCCAGAAATTGCGCTCGAGGTCCTTCTGCCAGGCCTCGCTGTCACTCGCGCTCTTCAGCGCCTTCACCCAGAAATCGACATGCTCGCGGCGCATGCCCTTGGGCCCGACCACGCCGCGCCAGTTGGTGAAGCTCGCCGACACGCCCTGCTCCTTCGCGGTCGGCACATGCGCCAGCGAGCCGCCCAGCCGATGCGGCGCGATGATCGCGATCGCGCGCACGCGGCCCGCTGCAATGAAAGGCGGCGCGTTGACTGCCGTGCCGCTGACGATGTCGATCTGACCGCCAAGCATCGCCGACACCGCCTCGCCTGCGGAGCGGTACGGAATCATCCGGCTTTTCCTCACATCGACACCCATGCCCTTGACCACCACGGCCGCGGCCGAATGCGAACCGGCGCCGATCCCCGGACCGAAGCCGATCGACAGCGCACCGGGATCCTGCTGCAGCCGCTGCCGCACATCGGCCAGCGATTTCAGCGGCGAATCGGCACGCACCATCAGGATGAAATAATCGTCGAACAGCAGCGCCAGTGGCGTCACGTCGCGGTAGCCTGCAAGATTGCCGCCCATCACCGGATTGGACACCAGGTTGGTGGTGCCGATGGCCACCGCATGGCCGTCGCCGCCGCGCTCGTTGAGGTAGTTCCAGGCCACGCTGTTGCCCGCCCCCGGCTTGTTGATGACGATCACCGGCGGTTTCACGGTCTGGTTCTGTTCCCAGATGCGCTGCAGCGTGCGCGCCGTGAGGTCGAGGCTGCCGCCGGCTGCCGAGCCGGCGATGAAGGCCACCGGCCGCGACGGTGCCCAGCCCTGGGCGGCGGTCGCCGGCATCGCCAGCAGGCCGCAAAGCAACGAATAAACGACAACAACGAGCATCCGCATCATTTGGCTTCCCTTTCAAGCGTCCGGCACGGCGCCGGCGTTCCCCTACCCTCGCCCAGCGCATCCCGGGCGTCAAGCACAATCGCAGCGGCAATCGGGCGCCCGACATCCGCCCGGTGCAGGCTCATGCCGCCTTCTCCGACCGGATCAGCGTTCCCAGATGCTCAACCGCGAAATCCACGGCGTCGCGGAAGGGATAGAGCACGGTCGGCGCGCCGATCTGCTTGAGCGCGGCACCCTGTGCCTCGTCGCGGGCCACGATCGCGATATCGCCCTGGTACCGGCGCTGGCGCAGCCCATGCAGCAGGGCGCCGTTGGATTCCAGGTCCGGCAAAGTACTGACGATCCAGGACACGCCGTCCAGGGGCAGGGTTTCCAGATAATCGGGATCCTGGGCATCGCCGTAGCTGACACGGATGCCGCGGGGCCGCAGTTCCTCCGTGCGCTCCGGGTCGTGCTCGATGCCGAGCACGCTGAAGCCCGCCTCCACCAGCTTCGCGGCAAACCGCTCGCCATAACGCCCCATGCCGAAAACGATCACGTCCGGCGCGGCCTCGGCGCCCCCCTGCTGCTCCGCCGCGAGTTCGCGATGCGGCCTTCTCCGCTCGAAAAGGGCAAGCCATGGCCCCAGCCGCGCATAAAGCTCCTGCGAATACATGATCATGTAGGTGGACAGCGTGATGGTCACCACGCCGACCAGCGTGGTGAGGCCCAGCGCCTGCACGCCGACATGGCCGAGGCTGATGCCCATCGCGACAAAGACGATGGAAAATTCGCTGATCTGCGCCACCGTCAGCCCGGCGAGAAAGCCGGTGCGCCTGCGATAGCCCATGTAGCCCATGATCGCCATCACGATCAGCGGATTGCCGATCAGCACGAAAGCCGACAGGATCGCCGCAGGCCACAGCTCTCCGCCCAGCGTCGAAAAATCGAGCTTGGCGCCGAGATCAACGAAGAAAAACAACAGCAGAAAATCGCGGATGCTCGACAGCCGGGCGCCGATCGCATCGCGGTATGCCGTCGAGGCCAGCGAGAATCCGGCGAGGAATGCACCCGCCTCCTTCGAGAAACCCGCCCATTCGCCGAGCGCCGCCAGCCCGGTGCCCCAGGCGATGGCGAACACCAGCAGCAGTTCCTGGGAACGCGCCATCGCGCGCACCACCGCCGGCAGCACATGGCGCATCAGCACATACATCAGCAGCGCCGCCACCGACACCCGGCCGAGTATCGACAGTCCCAGCTCGGCAATCGCCGATTCTCCCGCCCCGCGCAGCGTGCTCATCACCATCATCGCCAGCACCACGGCGATGTCCTGCACGATCAGGAAACCCACCGCGATGCGGCCATGCAGCGAGTCGAGCTCGCGCTTGTCCGACAGGAGCTTGACGATGATGATGGTGCTGGAGAAAGTCAGCGCCACCGCCACATAGAGCGCCTCCATCACCTCGCGGCCCATGCCGAAAATGATCAGGAATCCGAAGAGGATGGTGAACGCGAGCTGACCCAGCCCCGTGGCAAGCGCCACCGGGCCGATGTGGCGCAGGTGATGCAGGTCCAGGCGCAGCCCGACCAGGAACAGCAGCACCGCGACGCCCGTCTGCGCGAGCAGGTTGATCTGGTCGTGCGCCTCGACCAGCCCCAGCACCGCCGGCCCGGCCACGATGCCGACGATGATGTAGGCGATCAGCACCGGCTGGTGCAGGCGCACCGCGACCAGCCCCGCGCCGGCGGCGATGCACAGCAGCAGCGCGATTTCTGCGAAGGGGGCGGCGTGGCTGGCTTCTGGAATCATCGTGGCGTCAGGTGACAGCGCGAAACGGCGTGTTTCCGCATTGGGCGTCGATCAGCCGATTCCGGCAAATCGGCCCTGCAAGGGTGCAACAGATCATGCGCGCGGGCAACCCTGCAGGCATCCGCCTCCCGGACGGGCAAACCGTGTGCGCCCGCTTTGCACGGCCCCGGCAAAGCCGTAGTTCTAAGCCATGTCAGCAACCGCGCCGCTTCAGTTCGGCAAGTGCGGTCGTGTGCAGCACCTCGCCGCCGGTGGATCCCGCCCGCGCGACCTGGCTGCAGTCCGCGCGCGGCGAGCGGACCACGGCCAGCGCAAGGAAATATTCCGGCGCCTCGCGCGCGGCAAGGCGGTCGAACACCGCCTGCGGCGTCGCCGGATTGCGCAGCAGCGCCGCCAGCACATGGGTCTGGTACAGCTTGTATTCCACCTCGGACCGGAAATCGCCGCGGTCGGCGTTCGCCAGCCTCTCCACCATCGCCGGCGTGATGCGCCGATGGCTCGCCAGCCCGGCCATGCGTTCGTAGCCGAGGGGTCCGGCCGCAATCTGCTCCAGCGCCGGCAGCGGCGTATTGGGATGCGCGCCGGCAAGCGAGACCAGATAACCGTCGCGCCCGTCCGCCACCACCGCCTCGAGCAGCGCGGCCGGTGTCGCCGGATTTTTCATCAGCGCGATATCGACATTCCTGCGCCACAGCGGAATCCATGACCCGCTGATCTCCGCAAGCATCTCCGGCGTTGCCCGCGGATCAGAGGCCACCGCCAGCGCATGTCGCTGCTGCAGCAGCGCGCTGCCGGCCAGCGCCGCCGCCGCGAACAGCACCAGCGAGAACAGCACCCGGCCGCTGTTCCAGCCCAGCCGGCCGGCGCAGGCATCGGCCAGCGCGAAGCCGGCAAAGGACAGCAGCCATCCCGCCAGCGCGCCACCGAGCCCGTAGAAAGGCACGAAGACCAGGCCGATCGCCGCGGTGGAACTGGTCGAGGTGAACACGGCATAGAGCACCCACGCAGCAGCGAGCAGGAAGCCGCCGAGGGCGGCGAGCGCATGGATTCTGCTGCGGGAGCGCGGCGTACCGGCCATGTTCGCTTGAGCGCCCATGCTGCGGCTCTTCGAAAGTCCTGCGGCAATCCGCGGGCAGTACGCTCAGTGCAAGCCTTACTTTCTCTTCACCGCCTTTTTCGCTGGAGCCTTTTTCGCCGGCGCCTTTTTCTTCGCAACCCCTTTTCCTGCCGCCGTCTTCTTCGCCGCGTCTTTATTCGCCGGCTTTCCTTTGGCCCTGCCGCCCGCCGCCTCCCGCGCCGCCTCGCGCCCGGCGATGCGGCCGAACACCGCGCCCGACATCAGGCCGGTGCCCAGCGGATAGTTGTAGTGGAACAGGCCGCCGACCATTTCGCCGGCGGTGTAGAGGCCGGGGATCGGCTTCCAGCCGGTGGAGATGACCTGCGCCCGCTTGTTGATCTTCAGGCCGCCGAAGGTGAAGGTGATGCCGCCGGTGACCGGCCACGAGACATAGGGCGGTGTGTCGAGCTTCTGCGCCCAGTTCGACTTCGGCGGATCGATGCCCTCGGTATGCAGGCCGTCGAGCACTGCGGCATTGAAAGGACCGCCGCGGCCGCAGGCCTCGTTGTATTCGCGCAGGGTCTTCATTGCCTGCTCGTGGTCGACGTTGAGCTGCTTCACCAGCCCTTCCAGCGTGTCGGACTTGTAAGGCTCGCTGGTCGAATAACGCGGCTCCAGCAGGTGCATGGTCTTGGCATCAAAAATTTGGTAGACCAGACTCTTCGGCTGCTTGAGGATCAGGCCGCCGTACTTGGCGTAGGTGAAGGCCTGGAAATCCACCGCCTCGTCGATCCAGCGCTTGCCCTCGACATTGATCATCACGCCGTAGGGATAGGACAGGCGGTTGGTCTTGTCCGTCAGCTCCTTTTTGCCGTAGTCGGGTGCGCTGGCGACGATCGGCGTCGCATGGCAGCCGCCCCAGTGGCCCCAGGGCATTGCGCCGGCCTCGATCGCCATGCGCAGGCCGTCGCCGTAGTTGAAATTGGAGCCGCGCACCTTGGCATGGCCCCATTCCTGGCCGAGGTAATGCGTGCGCCAGGCGGGGTTGGTCTCGAAGCCGCCGCAGGCGAGGACCACCGCGCCGGCCTTCAGCGTCTGCAGGCCTTTTTCCCCGCGCACCACCACTCCCTTCACCGCGCCCTGCCCGTTCAGCGCGAGGTCGAGCACATGCGCTTCATAACGGATCTCGACGCCCATCGCCTCGCAGGTCCTGAACCATTGCTGCGACAGGCCGACGCCTTCGTGCACGGTGCGCACGATCGCGCCGCGCGGCCACTTGATCTTGTCGCCGACCTTGATGCCCATCACGGACTTCGCCAGCTCGAAATGATGCTTGCCCGTGTCCTGCAGCCAGCAGGTGGTGTCATAGGACTCGTCGATCAGCAGCTCCGACAGTTCGGGATCGCTGCGGCCGTCGGTCACCTTCATCAGGTCCTCGGTGAAGGCTTCCTTGGGGTACACGGGCACGCCGGCGCGGAAACCCGGGTACTCATCCTCGGCGGTCGGCACGAAGCGGTCGAGTTCGTCGACATGGTTGAACACGAAGCGGAAAATCGCGCCGCTGAAGTGGGTGTTGCCGCCGCGCTGGCCTTTCGGCGCCTTTTCCAGCAACAGCACTTTTTTCGCGCCGTTTTCGCGGGCCGACACGGCCGCGGCGCAGGCCGCGTTGCCGCCGCCGACGACGATGACGTCGTAATCCATTTATTGGACTCCTGTTGAATGTTCAGGTTTGCAAAGCGCCGTGGCGGGCCGCAGCGCGCTGCGTTCCTGCGCGCGCCGCAGCAAGGCCGCATGGGCGTTTCGAGTATGGGTCGGCCGCGGAAACGGTGTCAAGGCAAGGGGCGGGCATATTCCTTGATGTGGACTTGATGATGCCGGGCAGGCGTGATCGGGTTACGCTGCCCCCTCACGCAAGCCGCCACAGAGGAGGAACCGGCCATGAATGACGACCGCCGCGCCGTGGGCGCACCGACCCGCGAACTCGCCGCCTGGATCAGCGGCCTGAAATACGAGGACATTCCCGCCCGCACCCGCGAAGTGGTGCGCATCGCCATCCTCGACACCCTGGGCTGCGGCATCTACGGCTTCGGCACGCCTTGGGCGCAGATGCTGCTGAAGTGGGCGCGCGCCGGCAGTTCCGGCAAGGGCGACGCCACGGTCTGGGGCGACAATGGCCCGTCGCTGCGGGTAGCCGATGCGGCAATGGTCAACGGCTCGGCGGCGCATGCCTTCGAACTCGACGATTACCACAACGCCAAGCTGCACGCCGGCGCGATCGCGGTGCCCTCGGCGCTGGCGATGGCGGAGAAGCTGGGCTCCGACGGCAAGGCCGTGGTCACCGCCATCGCCGCGGGTTACGAAACCATGATCCGCTCCAGCCTCGCCTCGAACCCCTCGGCGACACGCCTGCGCGGCTGGCACATCACCGGCATCTACGGTCCCTTCGCCGCGGCGGCCGCCTGCGCCTCGCTGCTGAAACTCGACGCTGAGCGCACGGCCTGGGCCCTCGGCCTCGCCGGCACCCAGGGCGCCGGCACCTGGGCCTTCAATGCCGACGGCACCATGAGCAAGCGCTTCCACGCCGGCAAGGCAGTGCACTCCGGGGTGCTCGCCGCGGAACTGGCGGCGATGGGCTACACCGGTCCGACGCAGATCTACGAGTACGAGGATGGCGGCGTGCTGAAGGCCCATTCGGATGACCCTGATGTCGGGCAGCTGACCCGCGACCTCGGGCGCGTCTGGCACACCGAAAAGAATTCGATCAAGCCCTATTCCTGCTGCGGCAGCACCCATGCCTACATCGACGCCGCGCTGGCGGTGCGCAGGAAGATCGGCGCGCCCTGGGACATGAATCGCCGCGTCAAGGTGGGGCTGTCCAACGTCGTCGACGTCCAGTGCGGCTTCGACTATGCGCCGGGCAGCGCATTGAACGCCCAGATGAGCCTGCGTTACGTGATCGCCGCGGCGCTGGTCGACGGCCAGGTGCTGCCGCCGCAGTTCACCGCCGAGCGCATGTCCGATCCGGCGCTGGTCAAGCTGGCCGCGCAGCTCGACTGCGAGCATGACCCCGGGCTCGACAAGCTGTACCCGAAGCACTTCGCCGGCTGGGTCGCCGCGGAAAAGGACGGCCAGTGGGTGCGCGAGGACATACTCAACCCCACCGGCTCCATCGACAACCCGGTCGATGCCGCCGGCGTCACCGAGAAAATCCGCGGCATCCTGCCCGCCGCCCCGGTCGACGCCATTGCCAAAGTCGCGCTCGACATCGAAAACCATTCGGTGCAGGAGCTGCTGGCACTGGCGGTGCAGAAGCGGTAAATCACGACCCTCATTTTCAAGAACGCCATGAAAAACAAGAAAATCGCAGTCCTCGGCACCGGCGCCATCGGCAGCAGCATCGGCGCCGACCTCACCCATGCCGGCCTCGACGTCACGCTGATCGACCAGTGGCCGGCGCACGTCAAGGCCATGAAAACCAACGGCCTGCAGGTGCAGTTCAAGGACTCCCAGTTCCAGGTGCCGGTGAAGGCGCTGAACCTCTGCGACCTGTCCTCGGCGCAGACCGAATTCGACATCGTGTTCCTTGCCGCGAAGTCCAACGACACGCGCTGGCTGGCCGAGTTCATCAAGCCCTGGCTGAAGCCGGACGCGGTCGTCGTCGGCACCCAGAACGGCATGAACGACGACGATATCGCCTCCATCGTCGGCCGCAGCCGCGTGGTCGGCTGCGTGGTCGAGCTGCAGGCGGAGCTGTTCACCCCGGGACAGATCCAGCGCAACACCACGCGCAAGGGCAGCTGGTTCACGGTCGGCGAACTCGACGGCAGCCTGACGCCGCGGGTGAAGGAAGTGTCCGCGATCATGGGCAAGGTCGGCCGCTGCGACATCACCAACAACATCTATGGCGCGAAGTGGACCAAGCTGATCGCCAACACCATGACCATGGGTCCCTTCAGCCTGCTGGGACTGCGCAACTTCGAGGCCTGCGCCCTGCCCGGCATGTTCGACATCTCGGTGAAGCTGGGCCGCGAATCACTCGCCGTGGGCGCCGCGCTGGGCTACCGCATGGAGCCGCTGTTCGGCCTGCGCGCCGACGAATTCGCCGGCTCCAGCGACGAGAACCTGATCACCACGATGAAGACGTTGATGTCGCATGTCGGCGGCGGGCGCACCGCGCCGATCCACGATCACCTGAAGGGGCGCACCAGCGAAATCGGCTTCATCAGCGGCCTGGTGTCGCGCAAGGGCCGCGAGCTGGGCATTGCCACGCCGGCCAACGACGCGGTCACCGAACTCGACCGCCGTATCAACCGCGGTGAAATCGCGATGTCCGCGGACAATTACGCGCTGCTCAGGCAGCAGCTGGAATCAAAGGCCGCCTGAAAAAAACCGGCCGGAAAAAGCCGCCCGGATTGCGGCAGAATGCAGGAATACCAGGAGGAGGGAACAGCATGCACAGAACCACATGGGCCATTACCCTGGCTGTCTGCTGCGCGGCGGGCAGCGCAACGGCCGCGGGTTTTCCCGAGCGCCCGGTGCGCCTGGTCGCGGCGTCGGCGGCCGGCGGCGGCACCGACATCATTGCGCGCCTGCTGGCACAGCAGCTGACGCAGGTCTGGGGCCAGCAGGTGATCGTCGACAACCGACCCGGCGGTGGCGGCGTCATCGCCACCGACATCACCGCCAAGGCGGTGCCCGACGGCTACACGCTGCTGCTGCAGAGCGTGGGCATCTCCTATGCGCCGGCGCTCTACAGAAAACTGCCCTTTGACGTGCAGCGCGACATCGCCGCGGTGACCATCGTCGGCTCGCAGCCCTTCGTCGTCGCCGTGCATCCTTCGCTTCCGGCGAAATCGGTCGCCGACCTGGTGCAGCTGGCAAAAGCGAAACCGGGGGAGATCCGCTTCGCCTCCGGCGGCGTCAGCGGCGCCTCGCACCTCGGCTCCGAACTCTTTCGCGTCACCGCCGGCGTGAACATGGTGCACGTGCCGTACAAGGGCACCGGACCGGGCACCACCGCACTGCTCACCGGCGAAGTGCAGATGGCGATCGCCGGCGTCGGCACCATCCTGCCGCACGCGAAGTCGGGCCGGTTGCGCGCGCTGGCCGTCACCGGCGCCAAGCGCAGCCCAGCCGCGCCCGAACTGCCGACGGTGGCCGAAAACGGCCTGCCCGGCTATGCCTTCGATGTCTGGTACGGGGTGTTCGCGCCGTCGAAAACGCCGCGCGCGACACTGCAGAAGATCAACGCCGATGCCAACACGGCGCTGCGCGATGCCGAGACCGCAAAACGCTTTGCCGGCGCCGGCATCGACCTGATCGGCGGCGGACTCGACGAATCGGGCCGGTACCTGCGCTCCGAAATGACCAAGTGGGCGAAGGTCATCCGCGAAGCGGGGATTTCTGCTGACTGAGCGGCAGGCCGGACCATTGCGAAACGGGGAAAACCGCAACACCGCGCATGTGAACATCATCCAAGGGAGGAACATCGCATGAAGAAGAAACTCGTCGCTCTGCTCGTCGCAACGGCGGCTGGCGTGCTGCACCTGCAGGCAACCGCAGCCGATGCCTATCCGACCAAGCCCATCCGCATGCTGGTGCCCTTTGCGCCGGGCGGCGGCACCGACATCATGGCGCGGCTGATCGCTGCCAACATGTCGGCGGCCCTCGGCCAGCAGGTGATCGTTGACAACCGCGCGGGGGGCGGCGGCACGATCGGCGCAGAAACCGCGGTGCGTGCGACTCCCGACGGCTACACGATCATCATGGTCTCCGGCAGCTACGGCACCAACGCCGCGCTCTACAAGCTGCCCTACGATCCGGTCAAGGACATCCAGACCATCGTCATGATCGGCGAAAGCGGTTTCGTGCTGGCGCTGCACCCCTCGGTTCCGGCCAAAACGGTGCCGGAGCTGATCGCGCACGCCAAGGCCAATCCGGGCAAGCTCAATTACGCCTCGACCGGCACCGGCGGCATCACCCACCTGACCTCGGAACTGTTCGACCTGATGGCCGGCACCAAGATGACCCATATCCCGTACAAGGGCACGGGCCCGGCGCTGTCCGACCTGCTGGGCGGACAGGTGCAGCTGATCTTCGGCTCGATGCCGGCGACGATCCCGCACGCGCGGTCCGGCAAGCTGCGCGGCATCGGCGTCACCACCGCCAAGCGCGCCGGGCCGCTGCCCGACGTGCCCGCCATCGGCGAGTTCGTGAAGGATTACGAGGCCGTGCTGTGGTACGGCCTGTGGGGACCCAAGGGCCTGCCAAAGCCGGTCATCGCACGCTGGAATGAGGGTGTCGCGCGCATCCTGCAGACACCGGAAATGCAGAAACGGCTGGCCGGCGACGGCGTTGAGCCGGCCGGCGGGCCGCCCGAGCAGTTCCAGAAAGCCATCGCCCGCGACGTCGAGAAATGGAGAAAGGTGGTCAAGGCCGCCAATATCAGGACCTCCAGCTGATCGTGACGCAGGCGGGGCGGGCCGCACTGCCGGCCCGCCCCGATTTTTTTCGAGGTTCAGATGGAAGGGAGTTTCAAATAAAATCGGGCACTTATCGGTTTCGCCGGGACCCCGGCTTTTTTGACGCGGCAGCACAGCCGTTTTACTGGAGAGCGCAGCAATCATGAAATTCCGCAGAGTCGTCACCGACACCAACAAGGAAGGCAAGGCCTACGTCAAGTCGGACACCATCATCGAGCCGATCCCGATGCGCCCTGGCTTCCACAACATCCCGATGTGGGCGACCAAGAAACTGCCGGCGGAAATGACCGACGAGGATCCGAACACCTGGGAACTGGGCACCAGCCTCGCCGGCGGCAGCGTGTTCCGGCTCGCCAAGTACGATCCGGGCGTGCAGAAACGCTGGCACGCCACCGATTCGGTCGACTACGCGATCTGCCTCGCCGGCGAACTGTGGATGCAGCTCGACGGCGGCGAGGAAGTGCACCTGACGCCGGGCACCGTGATCATCCAGCGCCAGACCATGCACAACTGGGAAAACCGCGGCAAGGAACCCTGCATCATGGCCTACGTGCTGCTCGCCACCGAGGGCGCGAAGACCACCGGCTGGGATCACTGAACGCAGTTTCAATTCAGCCCCCTCCAATCCGTCATTCCGGACGCGCAAAGCGCGATCCGGAATCCAGGAGCATCCTGAACACCACTGGATTCCGGCTTGCCCCCCAAGGGAACTTCCTTCCGGGCGTGCCGGAATGACGAAACTGGCATGGATAGGATTTTCTGGAACACGGATACCGCGATAAGCCATGGCCTACATCGACGAATCCCTCTCCGCCGGCGAGGAAATCTCCGCGCTGTTCCGCCTGCACTGGGTGACGCGCATTCCGATGGTGCTGTGGCTGCTGCTCGCCATCCCGTCATTCGGCATCACGCTGGCACTGGCTATTTACGAGCACCTGCGCCTGCGGCACACCGAACAGGGCGTCACCAACAAGCGCGTGATCCTGAAGACCGGCATCATCAGCCGCAAATCCGAGGAAATGAAACTCGGCTCGATCGAGACCGTCGAAATCGACCAGGGCATCCTCGGCCGCATCCTCGGCTACGGCAACATCAAGGTCAGCGGCCGCGGCATCAGCGACGTGGTACTGCGCAGCATTGCCGACCCGATGGCGGTCAAACGCGCGATCGAAAGCGTCAGCCACCCCGCGTCGTGAAACACGAGGAAGGACAGTCAACATGAATGACGACATCGGCAAGCTGGTACTGCGCCTGACCCTGGGCATTTTCATGCTGCTGCACGGCATCGCAAAAATGCGCTACGGCGTCAGCGGCATCGAGAACATGCTGGAGAATCACGGCCTGCCCTGGTTTTTCGCCTGGGGCGTGTTCGTCGGCGAGGTGCTCGCCCCGCTGTTGGTGATCTTCGGTTACTACGCGCGCATCGGCGGCGTGATCATGGCCTTCAACATGGTGGTCGCCATCGCGCTAGCCCACCCCAACGATCTGTTCGCGCTGGGCAAGTCCGGCGGCTGGGCGCTGGAACTGCAGGGCTTCTTCCTGTTCACCGCGCTGGTCGTCGCGATGATCGGCCCGGGAAAGTTCGCGATCAACCGCAAATAGGAAGGCAGCACCCGGAGCCTCCCTACACTCCTGCTTTCTCCGGTGCAATCAGGCCCTAGTTCTTCATCGGCTCGATTCCTGCAGCCTTGATCACTGTCGCCCATTTGACGATTTCCGTGCGCACGCGGTCGCCGAGCTCCCCCGGCGTCGAGGAGGCCATCTCGGCACCCTGCCCGAGAAAACGCTGCCGGATGTCGGCCCGCGCAAGCATTGCGACCACCTCGGAATTGAGCTTGTTGATGACCGTGCCGGGCGTCAGCGCCGGCGCGAACAGCGCAAACCACGACAGCGCCTCGTAGTCCGCGATGCCCGACTCCTGGATGGTCGGCAGCTGCGGGGCGACCGCCGCCCGCCGGGCACCGGTCACCGCCAGCGCGCGCACCCGGCCGCTGCGCATGTGCTGCTGCGCCGTGGACAGGCTGCCGAACATGATCGACACCTGCCCGCCCGCAAGTTCGTGCAGCGCCGGCATGCCGCCCTTGTACGGCACATGGGTCAGGAACAGCCCGGCGCGCTGCATGAACAGCACCGCGGCAAGGTGCGCGGCGGTGCCGATGCCGGAGGACGCGAAGTCGAGCTCGTGCGGGCGCCGCCGGGCGAAGTCGACCAGCGACTGCACCGAGCGCACCGGCAGCGAGGGATGCACCAGCAGCACATTGGGCACCGTGGCCACCATCGCCACCGGCGCAAAATCGTTCAGCGTGTCATAGGGCAGCCGCGTCCACAGCGAGGGGTTGGTGACGTGGGCGGTGTAGGCCATCAGCAGCGTATAGCCGTCGGGGGCCGCTCTCGCCACCAGCTCGCTGCCGATCATGCCGCCGGCGCCCGGGCGGTTGTCGACGATCACCTGCTGGCCCCAGGACTCGGCGAGCCCCTGCGCCAGCACGCGCGCGAACACGTCGGTGGCTCCGCCCGCGCTGACCGGCACGATCACGCGGATCGTGCGGCCCGGATAATTCTGCGCCAGGGCCGTGCCGGGCGCGATGTTCAGGGCCGGCACGGCAAGGGCGAGTCCGAGGGCAAGCGCCCGCAATGCAGCGTCCATCGGAACATTGTAATCGCCGGCAAAGCGGATCGCGTACAATCAGCGCAACTTCCTCGCGACACCCCCCCCGAATACCCGACATGGAAAAGCCCAAACTGTTCGATGAAGAGCTGCAGGCCGCGATGCAGCAGCTCTATGACGAAACCGCCGAGGCCATGCGCCTTGCCACCGTGAGCCCCGACCTTGACGACCTCTCGGCGGTGTTCGCCGCCGCCTTTCTCAAGCTCGGCATGGCCACCGGCCTGGTCGAGCAGCGCCACCCCGGCTTCGCCAAGGAAGTCGAGGTCAAACGCCAGCGCGTGATCGCCGCGCTGATGAAGGAGCAGCAGGAACAGCAGAAACAGTCCGGACAGAAACACTGAGGCAACAATGAGCACCCCGATCTACCTCGACAACTCCGCCACCACGCCGATAGACCCCGCAGTGCTCGACGCCATGCTGCCCTTCCTGCGCGAGCAGTTCGGCAACCCGGCGAGCAGCACCCACGCCTGGGGCCGCAGTGCCAGCCGCGCCGTCGAGCAGGCACGCGCGGAAGTCGCGCGGCTGGTCGGCGCCGAAGCGCGCGACATCGTCTGGACCTCCGGTGCCACCGAATCCAACAACCTCGCGATCAAGGGTGCGGCGCTCGCCGCGCAGAAGCGCGGCAGGCACCTCGTCACCGTGCAGACCGAACACAAGGCCGTGCTCGACACCATGCAGTGGCTCGAGCGGCAGGGTTTCGAGGTCACCTGTCTCGCGCCCCGGAAAAACGGCCTGCTCGACGCCGAAGCCTTCCGCGCCGCGCTGCGGCCGGACACCGTGCTCGCCTCGGTAATGCTGGTCAACAACGAGATCGGCGTGATCCAGGACGTTGCAGCGCTGGGCGCCATCTGCCGCGCCAACGGCACCCTGTTCCACGTTGACGCCGCGCAGGCCACCGGCAAGGTCGCGATCGACCTCGCGCAGTGGCCGGTGGACATCATGTCGCTGACCGCGCACAAGACCTACGGTCCGAAGGGCATCGGCGCGCTCTACGTGCGCCGGGCGCCGCAGGTCCGCCTCGAATGCCAGATGCACGGCGGCGGCCACGAGCGCGGCCTGCGTTCGGGCACGCTGGCCACCCACCAGATCGTCGGCATGGGCGCGGCCTTCCGCATCGCCGGGGAACTGATGGCCACCGAAGTGCCGCAGCTGCGCGCCTTGCGCGACCGCTTCTGGTCAAAGCTGAAGGACCTGCCGGGCGTGATCCTCAACGGCGACATGGAAAAACGCATCGCCAACAACCTCAACATCAGCCTCGACATCCCCAACTGCGATTCGCTGGTCACCACGCTCACCGACATCGCCGTGTCATCGACCTCGGCCTGCTCCACCGGCGGCGTCTCGCACGTGCTGCAGGCGCTGGGTTCGGATGCGGGAGTCGCCGGCAACTCGATCCGCATCACCGTGGGACGCTTCAATACCATGGAGGAGATTGACCGGGCGGCGGACTACCTGCGGCAGAAAATCGAGGATTGCCGAGCAGGACGGCTGGCGGCCTAAGAGGTAGCGGAACACAGTTTTTGCTCCGCCGCCACGCCGGCCTCCGTCCGCCCTGCCGAGCTGCTCCGGCACGCCCTACGGGGTGATGGCAACTTTCAGTACGCCATCTAGCTGGTGACTGAACAATTCATAGGCCTGCACGATATCGTCGAGTTTGAAGCGATGGGTCACCATCGGCCCCAGGTCCAGACGCCCTGACTCGATCACCGCCATCAACCGGCGCATGCGTTCCTTGCCGCCAGGGCAAAGCGTGGTGATGATCTTGTGATCCCCCAGTCCGGCAGCAAAGGCGCCCAGCGGGATCCTCAGGTCACCGGAGTACACCCCCAGGCTGGACAAGGTACCGCCAGGGCGGAGCACGCGCAGGCAGGCCTCGAAGGTGTCCTGTATGCCCAAGGCCTCGATCGCGACATCGACACCGCGACCCCCGGTCAGGCGCAGTATCTCCTTTACCGGATCCTCGCGACTCGAGTCGATCACGATGTCTGCCCCCATGCGGCGCGCGATCTCGAGCCGGCCGGCAATCCGGTCGACGCCGATCACGGTGGTCGCCCCGCTCAACTTGGCACCGGCAGTCGCACACAGCCCGATCGGCCCTTGGGCAAACACGGCGACCGTGTCACCGATTCGTATGCCACCACTTTCCGCACCGCCAAATCCGGTGGACATGATGTCCGGGCACATCAGCACCTGCTCGTCGGTGAGCCCCTCCGGCACCACGGCCAGATTGGTCATCGCGTCAGGCACCAGCACGAATTCGGCCTGACAACCGTCAATGGTATTGCCGAAGCGCCAGCCACCCAGGGGCTTCCAGCCATGCGCAACACCGGCGCCGTCCTGCGCACCGTAGCCGCATTGGCAGGCGTTGCTCCAGCCGCTGGGTGTGATTGCACCCGCAATCACACGCTGGCCTTCATGGTAGCCGCGCACCGCCGACCCCAGTTTCTCGATCACGCCGACCGGTTCGTGCCCTACCGTCAACCCCTTGGCGACCGGATACTCGCCCTTCAGGATATGCACATCCGTGCCGCAAATCGTGGTCGTAGTCACGCGGACCAGCGCATCCAGCGGACCCACGTCGGGAACCGGCTTCTCGTCGAGCACGATGCGGCCGGGCTCGACAAACACGGCTGCCTTCATTTTGGCCATGACAATCTCCTTTTCATGCATTCGCTAACCGGCAATTGAGAACTGCCGGGTTTGACAACCGCTGACTGGATAAGTGCAGTCGGTGGCCCCAGATCCCACTTAACCCCAAAACGCGTCTCAACGGCCTGGAGGTGTGGCGGCGGCCTCTCTCAGATGCAGAAAGCTGTGGTCGCAGAACCCCGGCTCGGCATGGGCCTGCAGGTCCTCGAACACCGCATCCGGCTCACGCAGCACGCGTGAATCGAAATGCCGCGCGTTCATCGCGCCGTAGTTGATGCACAGGTCGGTCCGCGCGTCGCGCTCCAGGCAGGCGTAGATGGTCGTCACCACGTAGAACCCGGCGTTGCGCTCAATGAAATGCAGGTATTTCCTGCCGCGAATCAGCAGTGCGTCGCGCGCGCCTGCGCGCCGGGTATCGATCGACCTCAGCCGACCGTTCTGACGCTGGTAATGGGTCAACGAGTTCGACGCCCCCTCGACCAGCAGCCGGTCGCCGGTCCGGGGATCGATGTCGTACTGGCGATAGAACGCACAGTGGACATGGGGGCTGGTGGCGAGGTTTTCGAACTGCGCGACCCCGGCCTGCTGCGCTGCCGAGGGCAATGCGGCGGCGAGCAACAGCCAGCAGCCGATGCCGCGGAACGTGGTGGAAGCCGGAGAGGAATCCATGGCCGGGCCAGTGTGCGCCGGCGCACCACCGCTGTCCACCGCCTTGACAGTACTGTCCGGGATACTTAGCCTCTGGCCTCCGCAAAGAACCGCCAAAAATCACCGCCATGCCCCAGACCGCAGTCGAAAAAGTGCTCGCCGCGAAAAGCGGACGCAGCAGCGTGAAACCCGGAGACGTCGTCTCTCCCGACCCCGATTTCATCATGATCCACGACGGCGTCGTGATGGGCGCCAAGCGCGAACTGGACAGCCTGGGCATCACCCGGCTCGCGACGCCCGACAAGGTGCTGATGGTCACCGACCACGACGTGATCTACGGCAGCGCGCGCGCGGCCGAGCGCGGCGCCTTCAACCGCCAGGCGGCGAAAGCCTGGGGGGTGAAGAACTTCTACGACGTCGGCCGCGGCGGCCATGGCCATATCTTCCCGATGGAGTCCGGCATCCTGCTGCCGGGCATGTTCTATTTCGACAACGACCGCCACGCCACCAACGCCGGCGCGATCGGCGCCTTCGGCTTCCGCATCGGCACCGAGATCACCCGCGTGCTCGCCACCGGCACCAACTGGGTGATGGTGCCGAAGACCGTGCGCCTGACACTGAAGGGACGGCTGCAACCCGGCGTCCACGCGCGCGACATCGGCTTCCATTTCGCGGCGATGCTCAAGCAGGGCGGACTCTCCGCCGACCTCGACTACCGGGTGCTGGAATATGCCGGCGACCTCGAGCAGTTCGACCTCGCCGCGCGCGCCGCGCTGTGCTCGACGCCGACCGAGATCCGCGCCTACGGCGTGTTCGTGCCGCCGTCGGAAGCCATCCTCGAGCACGCGCGCCGGCATGCGCAGAAGCCCTTCACGCCGGTATACGCCGATGCCGACGCGCAGTACGATGCCGACCTCGTGCTCGATGTCTCGCGGCTGGAGCCCCAGGTCTCGCTGCCGGGCAGCGTCGAGAACGCCGTCGACATCTCCCGCGTCGAGGGCACGGCCATCGATCATGCCTTCATCGGTTCCTGCGGCTCCGGCATGTGGGAGGACATGGTCACCGCAGCAAACATCCTCAAGGGCCGCCGGCTCGCACCGAACGTGCGCCTGTTCGTGGCCCCGGGTTCCGAAGCCACCAACCGCCGGCTCGCCGCGGAGGGCCTGCTCGGCACCTTCATCGAGGCCGGCGCGGTGATGCTGCCGCCGGGCTGCGGCCCCTGCAACGACGCGGTGATCGGCCCGGTGCACTCGGGCGAGGTGTCGATCTCCACCGCCACCAACAACAACGCCGGCCGCTTCGGCGCAAGGGATGCCAAGCTCTACCTCGGCAGCCCGGCAACGGTCGCGGCTTCCGCAGTGGCGGGAAAAATCGCCGATGCGCGGAAACTGTGAACTTCAAATGCGGAAAATCCGAGACTCTGCGCCGTCATTCCGGCGCAATCCGGAATGACGAATCAGTGGAGAACCTGATCATGGGCAGCGAATTCCAATGGATCCTCAAGGGCCGCTGCTACAAGCTCGGCCATGACGTCTGGCACGCCGGCGGCGTGGTGCCCAACCGCATCATCGTCGGCCGGCATTTCGATCCCAAGGACATCATCCCGCACCTGTTCGAGGAAACCGACCCCGGCTTCCACACCCGCTGCAAGCCCGGCGACATCATCGTCACCGGTCGCAACTTCGGCATGGGCCCGAAAATGAACGGCTACATCGCGATGCAGGCGCTGGGCCTGGGTCTGGTCTGCGAATCGATGCCCTTCCTCGCCTACCGCGCGGCCATCGGCTGCGGCCTGCGGGTGATGACCGACTGCGTCAACGTGCTCGAAATGTGCGAAACCGGCGACGAGCTGGAGGTCAATTTCCGCGACGGCTTTTTCATCAACCACACGAAGGACATCCGCCGCGAGTATCCGCCGATCCCCGACGCGCTGATGGAGATCGTCGAGCTCGGCGGCAATGCCGGCTGGCTCAAGCGCTGGCAGGAGAACCGCGGCGCCGGACAGACCGCATGAGCCCGCGGCTCAACGCCTACGGCCAGCCCGTCGGATTTCCGGTGGAGGGCTGGACGGCGCCGCCGATGCCGCCGCGCACCGTGCTCGAAGGCCGCTACTGCCGGCTCGAACCGCTGAACGCCGAACGCCATGCCGCCGGGCTCGACGCCGCGAACCGCCTCGACCCCGATGACCGCGGCTGGACCTATATGTCCAACGGCCCCTACGCCACCGCGGCCGACTACCGCGCCTGGGTCGAAGCGCAGGAACAACGCGAGGATCCTCGCTTCTACGCGATCATCGACTGCGCCAGCGGCGAGGCCGGCGGCGTCGCCTCCTACATGCGCATCGACCCGGCCAACGGCTGCATCGAGGTCGGCGGCATCAAGCTGACGCCGCTGGTGTCGCGCAAACCGGCAATGACCGAAGCGATGTACCTGATGATGAACAACGCCTTCGGGCTGGGCTACCGCCGCTACGAATGGAAGTGCGATGCGCTGAACGCCCCTTCGCGCGCCGCCGCGCGGCGACTCGGCTTTACCTTTGAAGGCATTTTCCGGCAGGCGATCGTCTACAAGGGCCGCAACCGCGACACCGCCTGGTTCTCGATCACCGACCGCGAGTGGCCGGCGATCCGCGCCGCACATGAACGCTGGCTTGCGCCGGAGAACTTCGATACCGAAGGACGGCAGAAGACAAGCCTGTCGTCATTGACGGCGCCGCTGCTGCGGGCGCGTGACTGACGCAAGGCGCCGCCACCCCGCCCGTCATTCCGGACACGCGAAGCGTGGTCCGGAATCCAGGAGTCATGACAACGGCGTTTGCTGGATTCCGGATCGTGCGTTGCACGTCCGGAATGACAGTATATATAACTATTTGTTTTTATTGATATTTTTTCGAGACGCCCGCTGCAGCGCGGCGTCGACGATGCGTTTCAGCGCATCGCCGTAGGACACGCCGGCGAAACACAGATTGTTGCCCATCGCATGCGGATGCAGGTCGGGATTGGCATTCGCCTCGAGGAACACGATGCGCCCGTCGGGCGTCAGCCGGTAATCGATGCGGCCGTAGTCGCGCAGCTTCAGCGCGTGGAATATCGCGCGGCTCGCGGTCTCGACATCGCGCCGCAGGTTGGATGACAGCTTCGCCACCCGCCAGCGCACGCGCCAGCGGCTGCGGTAGGCGCCGTCATTCTTCAGCTTGTACGAGGCGAATGTCGGCGCGCCGCGGCCGCGGCGGCCGATCACCAGTTCCACCGCCGGCATCACCTCGGGCTCGTTGCCGAGCAGCGCGACATAGAGGTCGCGGCCCTCGATGAACTCCTCGCAGATCAGCGGCGCCGCCACGCGCCTGCGCAGCACGCGCACGCGTTGCGCGAGTTCGCGCTCGTTCTTCACCAGCGAGTTGCCGCGCACCTCATCGGAGCCGTCGCCGAACTGCGGCTTGACGATCAGCGGATACGGCACGCGCGGGTTGCGGATCGGGCCTTTCGGCGCAATCACGAAATGCCGCGGCACGCCGACGCCGAGGTCGGCGGCGATGTGCTTGGACAGCGCCTTGTCGCGGGCGAGCCGCAGGCCGGACAGGCCGGTGCCGGTGTACGGAATCTTCAGCAGATCGAGCAGACCGGCTATCGCCGCGTCCTGGCGGCGGTCGCCGTCGACGCATTCGGTGAGGTTGAACACCAGCCGCGGCTTCAGCGCGCGCAGTTCCGCGATCACCGGGTCGACTGCGGCGTCAAAGGGCACGACGGCAACCTGCAGCCGCTGCGCACGCAACTCCTGGAGCAGGTGGGCCTCGACGCTGCTGCGTTCGGGCACGAAACGGCCGTTGCTTTTGCGCTCCCCCGCCTCGGCATCGACCAGCAGCGCAATGTCGCAGCCTGCCGCCGCAGCCGCCTTCTTTTTCTTCCGCCTCGCCATGCGCACATTCTAGCAGCGCGAAAAATCAGATGACCTGCCCCGCCCTGAACAGTCCGCGCGGCAGGCGGTGCAGCGACTCGCAGCCCCCGCGCGTGATGCGCAGCAGCTCGCCCACCTGCACGCCCGAGCGTTTCGACTCATCGGCCTCGGTGGTCACCGGGTTGGGCTGCACCACCACCGTCATGTTTTCCTCGAGAGTCATCTGCGGCAGCGCGCTTCCCGCCATGCGGCTTCTGCTGCCGATGATGGGCTGGAAATAGCCGCCGCCGAAGCCATGCACCAGGTCGTCGCAGACGGTGTAGCCCGCGCGCTCGATGCCGGCAGTCGCATCCAGTATCTCCTCCATCGTCGCGCCATGGCGCAGCACCGCGATGACCGCGTCGAACACCGCCTCCGCCGTCGCATGCAGTTCGCGGTAACGCGGCGTGGCCTCCGCATCCACGGTGAAGCTGCGCAGCACCTGGCCCGGATAGTCCCACCAGTACGCCGACAGCTCGCAGGTCACGATGTCGCCGGCGCGCACCTTGCGCGTCGACGGCTGCTGCGGCGGCACATAAAGATGCGGCGCACCCATCGCGGTGACACCGATGTAATGGATCATCGTCGTGCCGCCGATGCCGACATAGGCGCTTTCGACCAGCGCCGCCAGTTCGCGCTCGTCCATGCCGGGGCGGGTGCCTGCGACCAGCGCCCGCATGCCGGCGTCCGACAACGCGGCGCCGATGCGCAGCCAGTCGATTTCCTCGGCCGACTTGCGCATCCGGAGTCGCGTGTATTCGGCATCCAGCAGCACGATGTCAAAGGCCGCTTCGAGCTGGCGGAATTTGGAAACCACCAGCGGACCGATGAGGCCGACACGTTTTGCGCCGCGTCGCCTGAGCTCGTCCACCGTCAGCGCGATGCCCTGGTGCTGCCCCCAGCGCACGTCGACATCCTGCGCGATCTTGCGGGCCAGCGGCAGATGATTATGCCACTCCATGTGCATCACCATTCGTTCGCCGGGCCTGAAAATCACATAGGCCTCGGCGGTGCCGGGCCAGCCGGTGACCCATTGCGGCGCGTTGCCGGCGCGGTGGTCGGTCACCACCAGCAGGTGGTCGCAGCCATGCTTGTCCATCACGGCCGCCAGCGCGGCATGGCGGCGCGCGAATTCGGCATCGGAGAAGTGCGGATACTCCTGCTGCAGGATGGCCTGCAGCCTCGGCTCCAATGCGGGCGGAATGCGGGTTGTGGCGGTGTTCAAGCTGCGCATCTCCAAAAAAACAGGCGGCGCCCGGAAAGCGCCGCCCGCGATGGCTTCTTCCGGTGCAAAAATTACTGCGGCTTGATGCCCGCGGCTTTCAGCACCATGGCGCCGGTCTCGATCTCGCTGCGCACGAACTTGGCGAACTGTGCAGGCGTCATCTCCATCGGCTCGTTGCCCAGCGCGGACAACTTGCCTTTCAGCACCGGATCGTTACCCGCCTCGCGGATCGAGTTGGCGATCTTGGTGATGATCGGCTGCGGCACGCCGGTCGGCGCCCAGATGCCGAACCACAGCGAAAACTCGAATCCCGGAACGCCAGATTCGGCGATGGTCGGCACGTTCGGCAGGTTGCTGCTGCGCTTGCCCGTGCTCACGGCAATCGCCCGCACCTTGCCCGACTGGACATGGGGAATCGCCGTGGAGATCGGCGCAAAATAGAAATCCACCCGGTTGCCGAGCACGTCGCCAAGGGCCTCCGCCGAGCCCTTGTAGGGCACATGGTTCAGGTCGATTTTCGCCATCAGCTTCAGCTTCTCGAGGTTCAGGTGGGTGCCGCTGCCCACCCCCGCCGAGGCGAAATTGAGCGTGCCGGGCTTGGCTTTCGCGGCATTGATGACGTCCTGCACCGACTTGAAGGCGGTGCCCGGGTGGGTAACCATCACATTGGGCTGCTGCGCCAGCGGTCCGATGTCGACGAAATCCTTCAGCGTGTCATACGGCAGCTTGGCATACAGCGAAGGATTGACGGTGTGGCCCGAGGAGTGCATCAGCAGCGTGTAGCCGTCGGGGTTGGCCTTCGCCGCGATGGCACCGGCGATCGAGCCGCCGGCCCCCGGGCGGTTGTCCGCCAGCACGGTCTGCCCCCACATCTCCGTCCATTTCTGGGTGTAGAGCCGGCCGACGATGTCGGTGGCGCTGCCCGGCGGGAACGCGACAATGAAGCGCACCGGCTTGGTCGGAAAATCCGCGGCAAATGCCTGGGTCGCGCAGATGGCCAGCGCGGCAATTGACCACTTTGCTACTGTATTCATGTTCGCCTCCTCCTGGATGGTTGAATGTCAGAGCCCGTCGCCGATATTGACGTTTTCCGGCTTGAGCTCGATGCCTGAAGCCTTCGCCTGCAGCAGCAGCAATTGCGAGAAATCCTGATCATACCCGTGGCCGATCAGGGTCTGCACGAGGTCGCGGGTGATGGCCGTGGTCGGCATCGGCACCCCGTAGGTGCGGCCTGCGGCAAGCCCGAGATCGATGTCCTTGCGCAGCAGTTCCGGGGTGAAGGTCACGTGGAAGTCAAGGTTGGCCAGCGCCGGCGTCTTGTAGGCGGTGAACATCGAACCCATCACGCTCTTGTTGAGGAAATCGAGGAAGGCGTGGCGCTTCATGCCGGTCTTCTCCGCGAGCACCGTGATCTCGCAGAGGTTCTGGATCACCACGCCCAGCATCACGTTGTGGCAGATCTTGGCAATGCGCGACAGCTCGCCGTCGCCGACATAGGACACGCCGCGGCCTATCGCCTGCAAGTACGGGTTCACCGCGTCAAAAGCATCCTGCGGTCCCGAGGCCACGACCGTCAGCTTGCCGGCCTTGATCACCTTCGCATTCCCCGACACCGGCGCCGCCAGCAGCCTGATGCCCTGCTCGCCCAGCTTGGCGCGGATCTCGGCCGACTCCTCCAGCGAGATCGAGGTGCTGTCGACGATGATCTTGGGCTTGCCGCCGGCCGACAGCACACCGTTCGGCCCGAACAGCACTTCCTTGACGTCCTTGCCGGTGGACACCATCGTGAACACGATGTCGCAGCCGGCAAGATCGGTCAGCTTGTCGGCGACCTTCGCGCCGGACTTCGCCAGCGGCTCGGCCTTCGACCGCGTGCGGTTCCACACGGTAATGTCGCAGCCGGCCTTGGCCAGCCGCTCCGCCATCGCGTAACCCATGCGTCCGATGCCGATCCAGCCCAGTTTGTGTTTTTTCATGTCAGTCATGTTGTTTCCTTAAGAATCAAGATCAAAATCAATTAACAGGATATGCAGGATGAACAGGATAAAAACCGGGATATGATGATCCGGCCGGCAGGAAGCGAAACACATCGACTCCTGGTTTTATCCTGAACATCCTGTCCATCCTGTTAAATCGTTTTTCCCTCAGGCCTCCAGCGCCTGCACCCAGTTGCGGGATTCGAGCGCGATTTTCACCTCGGCGAGGAAGGCCGCCGAGTACGAACCGTCGACCGCGCGGTGGTCGAAGCTCTGCGCCAGCACGCCCACCGGACGGATGGCGATCGAATCGCCGTCCTCCCCCTCGATCACCACCGGCTTCTTGCGAATGCCGTCGGCCGACAGGATCGCCACCTGCGGCTGGTTGATGATCGGCGCGGTGATCACCGTGCCGAAGGCGCCGTTGTTGGTGATGGTGTAGCCGCCCTCGGTCATTTCGTCGGGGCGGAGCCTGCCGGCGCGGGCGCGCGTGGCGAGGTCGTTGATCTCGCGCGCGATCTGCGGCAGCGACTTCGCCGGCACGTCCTTCAGCACCGGCACCACCAGCCCGTCGAAGTTCAGGTCGACGGCGATGCCGATGTTGATCCGGCGGTGCAGCATGAGGCCGTCGCCGGTGAGGCTCGCGTTGAGTTTCGGGAACTTGCCCAGCGCGATCGACACCGCGCGCACGATGAACGGCAGATAGGTCAGCGAAAAACCCTCGCGCGTCTTCCACGCCGCGCCGTGGGCCGCGCGCGCCTGGTCGACCTTCAGGAAATCGGCTTCCACCACCTGCAGCACATGCGGCGAGGTCTGCCAGGACTTCGCCATGTTCTCGGCGACGCGTTTGCGTACGCTGTTGAAAGCCAGTGTCTGCCCCGCCTGAACGGGCGCCGGCCCCGGCGCCGGACGCGCGGCAGGGGCTGCAGGCTGCGCGCCGCGGCGCGCGATGAAATCGGTGACGTCCTCGCGGGTGATGCGACCGTCGCGGCCGGTGCCCGGAATCTGCGCGGGATCGAGACTGTGTTCGGCAATCAGCCGCCGCACCACCGGCGACAACCGCTCGGCCGGATCAACCCGCGAACGGCGCGGAGCGGCCTGGACTGCAGGCGCAGCCGGAACCGCGGCAGCGGGCGCCGAGGTTTTCGCAGCGGGTGCAGCCGACGCCGCCCTGGCGTCTCCGGCCTCGCGGATCACCGCCAGCCTTGCGCCGACCTTGGCGGTGACACCCTCGCCGATGACGATCTCCGCGATGATGCCCGCCACCGGCGACGGAATCTCGGTGCTGACCTTGTCGGTCTCGACATCGAACAGCGTCTCGTCGGCCTTCACGCTGTCGCCGACCTTCTTGTACCACCGGGTGACCGTGCCTTCGGCGACTGTTTCGCCGAGCTGCGGCATGATGATGTCCATTGTTGACCTTTAACCCCCAAACCTTTTCAGCCACAGAGGTCACAGAGAACTGCAAAAACACAGCGAAGCTGCAGTCCTGGTTTGGTTTTTCTCTGTGCCCTCTGTACCCTCTGTGGCTACGCTTTTGACTTTGACTTTCCGTTCGTCAATCAATCTTTTCCACGATCTCGCGCACGATGCGCTCGACCGAGGGAATCGTGTTGTCCTCCAGCCGGTCGGCCGAAGGCAGCGGGATGTGCGGCGTGGTGATGCGGATGATCGGACCGTCGAGTTCCCAGAAGCACTCGTCGGCGATGATCGAGGCGATTTCGGCGCCCCAGCCGCAGAGCCGCGGATTTTCCTCGACGGTGACCAGGCGGCCGGTCGCAGCGACTTCGGCGAGGATCGTCGTGGTATCCAGCGGCACCAGCGAACGCACATCGACCACGGTGCAGGAAATACCGTGTTCTTTTTCGAGGATTTCCGCGGCAGCCAGCGCGCGGTGCACCATCAGGGCGAGGGCGACGATCGTGCAGTCCTTGCCCCGGCGCAGCACGCGCGCCTTGCCCAGCTCGTCGACCAGTTCGCCGTCGGGCACCTCGCCCTTCATCGGATACAGCGACTTCTGCTCGAACACGATCACCGGGTCTTCATCCCTCACCGCGGCAGCAATCAGGCCTTTAACATCCGCCGGGAAGGCCGGCGCGACGACCTTGATGCCGGGGATCATCATCGCCCAGTTCTCCACCGACTGCGAATGCTGGGCGCCGAAGCGCGAGCCCGCGCCGTTGGCGGTGCGGATCACCAGCGGCACCTGCACCTGGCCATTGGTCATGTAGCGCGACTTGGCAATTTCGTTGGCGACGATGTCCCAGCACACGGCGAGGAAGTCGGAGAACATGATTTCGGCAATCGGCCGCAGCCCGGTCATCGCCGCGCCCATCGCCGCGCCGAGGATCGCCTGCTCCGAAATCGGCGTGTCGCGGACGCGTTTCGGCCCAAACTTGTCGAGAAGCCCGACCGTCGCCTTGAACACGCCGCCGGCATGCGCCACGTCCTCGCCGAGGAAGACCACGCGCTCGTCGCGCGCCATTTCCTGGGCGATACCCGCGGCCACCGCGTCACGGTAGGTCAGTTCCGCCATGACGCCCCCCCGTCGGCCCAGACATGCTCGAAAATGCCGTCGAGCGACGGCGGTGCCGAGGCCTTGGCGGTCTCGGTGGCCTCATTGACCTGCTGCATTACTTCATCCTCGATGTCCTTCAGCGTGGCCTCGACGATGCCGAGACCGAGCAGGCGTTCGCGGTAGATCCTGATCGGGTCGCGCTCCAGCCACTTCTCCAGTTCCCCCTCCGGACGGTACTTGGCCGGGTCGGCACGCGAGTGGCCTGAATGGCGGTAGGTCATGCATTCGATCAGCGCCGGCCCGCCGCCCTTGCGCGCGCGGTCCATGTACTTGACCGCGGTGCGATAGACCTCGTCGGCATCGTTGCCGTCGACGACGATCTTCTCCAGCCCGTACGCCGCGGCGCGGTCGGCCGCGGGATGCTCGACGGCGGTCACCGCGCTGATCGGCGTGTATTCCATGTAAAGGTTGTTCTCGCAGACGAAGATCACCGGCAGCTTCCAGATCACCGCGAAATTGAGCGCCTCGTGGAAGGCGCCGATGTTGGTGGTGCCGTCGCCGAAGAAGCACACCGCCACCTGCTCGGTGCCGCGGTACTGCGCGCTCCAGGCCGCACCGGCAGCCACCGGCAGATGCGCGCCGATGATCGCGTAGGAACCCATCGCGCCCTTCGACACGTCAGTGAGGTGCATCGAGCCGCCTTTGCCGCCGAGCAGGCCGCATTCGCGGCCCATCAGCTCGCCGAGCACGCCGCTCATCGATGCGCCGCGCGCCAGCGTGTGGGCATGGCCGCGGTAGGTGCAGAAGGTCCAGTCGTCGGGGCGCATCGCCACGCCGAAGGCGGCGGCGATCGCTTCCTGGCCCAGCGACAGGTGGCTGGTGCCCTTGATCAGGTTCTGCAGGAACAGGTCGTAGGCGCGCTTTTCGCACAGCCGCAGCTCGAGCTGCATGCGGAAGAGCTGAAGCCGGATGTCGCGGCCGATGTCATCTTCCGCCGCGGCGGATTTTCTGGCTTTTACTTTGGTATCCAAGTTTTATCCCAAGGTCAAATATTCAACTGCCGATGGACGAGGATCCAATGCACGGCACGCCACATGATTTGTATCGGCGTTTATCCGCGTTCATCGGCGGCAAATCAGTACTTGTTGGCAATCGGCAGTTCCTGCGCCGGGAACAGCGTGATGACTTTCGCCCCCTCGGGCGTGAGCACCACTTCCTCCTCGATGCGCGCAGCAGACACGCCGTCCTTGGCCGGGCAGAAAGTCTCCACCGCGAACACCATGCCGGCCTTCAGCTCGTACGGGTCCTTGAAGGAATTGAGCCGCGAGATCAGCGGCCGCTCGTGCAGGCCGAGGCCGAGGCCATGGCAGAAATTCAGGCCGAAGGCCGCCATCTCGCTCTCGAAGCCGATCTCCTGCGCCTTGGGGAAGGCCTGCACCACGCGGTCGGTGCTGACGCCGGGCTTCAGCGATTCGATCGCGCTGTCCATCCACTCGCGCGCCTTGCGGTAGGCATCACGCTGCGCCGCGGTCGCGCTGCCGACGGTGAAGGTGCGGTAGTAACAGGTCTTGTAGCCCATGTACGACTGGATCAGGTCGAAATAGGCCTGGTCGCCGGGACGGATCAGGCGGTCGGTGAAATTGTGCGGATGCGGACTGCAGCGCTCGCCGGCGATGGCGTTGATCGCCTCCACGCAGTCCGACCCCATTTCGTAGAAGCGCTTGGTGGCATGGGCGACGATCTCGCTCTCGCGCACGCCCGGCTTGAGCATCTCGAAAATGTCCTGGTAGACGCCGTCACCCATCGAGGCCGCCATGTTGAGCAGCGTGATCTCGTCGTGGCTCTTGATCTCGCGCGCATCGAGCATGACCTGCTGGCCGTCCTGCACCTTGATGCCCAGCTTCTGCAGCGCAAACAGGAAGGGCGGCTCGACGACATCGATGCCGATCGGCATGTCGGCGACACCTTCCTGCACCAGGATGTCCTTGATCTCCTTTGCCGCCTGCTCGAAGAGGCCGACCTTGGGCGACACGGCGCCGCGCAGGCCCGCCAGCCCGGCAAGGCAGTGGTTCTTCGGCAGCCACGGCGCATAGAGCCTGTGGTGGCGCGCCGCCGAGCCGAAATCCCAGACCCAGGGATCGCCGTTGCCGGTGAGCAGGCACCAGCGCGTCAGCTTGTCGCGCGCCCACTCGCCGATGACCGTGCTCGAGATGTAGCGCATGTTGATCTGGTCGAACACCAGCAGCGCGCCGAGGCCGGATTTGGCCAGCGAGTTGCGCGTGCGCGCGAGGCGGTACTCGTGCAGGCGACGGAAATCGACGCGCTCCTCGAAATCCACCTGCATGCGGCCCGGCGCCTGCAGCGGGCGATCCCAGCGGTGGTTGGGATTCGCGGGATCGTACAGACCGTCGGGCGCGGTGGACACGCGCTTCTTCGGATCGATGGACGAAGCCTTCACCCGCTTGGGTTCGGCCTTGCTCGGTTTACGGGCCATTGAATTTTCCCCGGTGTCAGATGGTTAACGGGTATCAGCAGGCAGCGCGGCGCGCGCCTGCCAGGACAGATCCATGTATTTCTCCGGCGCCCCCTTCGGCGTCTGCAGGCCCTCGGCCTGCCAGTAGACGTCGATGACCTGCCGCAGGCCGGCGTCATCAATCGACGGCAGCGGCTTGGCCACGAAGGCATCGAAGGCCTTGTTCGCGAGCGCGGGAGCGATGTTCAGCCTCGACGGCAGCAGCGCGATGGCCGCCTCGCGGTTGGCGGGATCACGCAGCCAGTGGCAGGCGTCGCGGAAAGCGCGGATGAACGCCAGCAGGTGCTCGCCGTTCTGCGCGGCCCAGGAACGGCGGCAGGCGGCGATCGAGCCAGGATAATCCGGAAAAAACTGCGTCGTCGTGCCCAGCGAGCCGAAACCGACTGCGAACAGGTTGCGGTCAAAGGGCGGGTTGAGCCAGCTGGCGACGCAGCGCCCGGATTTCAGCGCATCAAAGCGCTCCTGCGAACCGCCGGTCTCCACGAAACGGTAATCGGCCTTCGACAGCCCGCGTTCCGCAAGCAGCTTGCGCAACAGCAGCGCATAGCCGGTGTTCGCGCCGTCGACCGCTATATCGCGCCCCCTGAGGTCCGCGAACGACGTGATGTCCTTCGCCACCACCAGCGACAGCTCCGGCGCATGGCCCTGCGCCATCACGATGCACAGGTCGCTGCCGGTCTCCACGGCGCGCACGACATGGTCGGACTGCTGGAAACCGATGTCATAGCCGCCGCTGCGCAGTTGCTCGAGCTGGTGGGTCGAAGAACCGGTCAGCGTGACCTCGACTGCGATGCTCTCCTGTTCGAACAGCCGGCGCCCCTCGGCGACGTACAGCGGCCAGGCATTGACCCCTTCGGAAATCACGGCCAGCCGGATCGGCGCCGAAGCTGCTGCGGACATGTCCCCTCGCGTGTGATCGGGTTCTGGAATCGGGTTCTGGCGCAGCTGGCGGCATCGCTGCCCACGGCTGCCGGAATGTCGCGAATCCTAGACGCGGCCCAACCAATAGTCAACAATTCATCCAAATTGGTTGAATGTTGCGAAAGCCCGCCAGACCACGGATGCCGCAGCGCACAAGAGGGAGAAATCCAGGCCTCGCGGCCTCCCTGCAGCGGATTATGGTTGACCACTGAGGCTCATGGCTGGACCAATTGACCCAATTGGTAAGACCATGCACAATGATTCGCAACCATCATGCCCAACACCCGCACCCCTGCTCCGCAAGTGATCCGCCGCCTTGGCAAGCGCGACGGCAGCCAGGACATCCGCAGTTTCCTGCTCGAAGCCGTCGCCCGGGGTGCCGTCGGCCCCGGCGGCAAGCTGCCCACCGAGCGCGAACTCGCGGCGCGCTTCGACCTGCCGCGCAACACCGTGCGCAAGACCCTCGCCCAGCTCGAGGCCGAGGGCACGATCACCCGCCATGTCGGCCGCGGCACCTTCCTTGCCGACAGCGGCGGCTTTCCCGCCGACAGCGTCACCCACACCAGTCCGGCCGAACTGATGGAAGCGCGCATGCGCCTGGAGCCGGCGATGGCCGAACTGATCGTCACCAATGCCACGCCCGCCGACTTCGAGCGCATGGAAACCTGCCTCGACCGCGCCGAGCGCGGCGCCACCCTCGACGACTTCGAGGTCTGGGACGCCGCGCTGCACCAGGCGATGGCGGCCGCCACCCACAACCGCTTCGTCACCCGCGTCTTCGACATGGCCACCGCGGTGCGCCACCAGACCGAGTGGGGCAAGCTGAAGGACCGCGTGGTGACGCCGGAACGCCGGCTCAAGTACCAGGAAGAGCACCGCGCCATCGTGGAGGCGCTGAAAGCGCGCGACGCCGACCGCGCCCGCGCCGCGATCCTCGCCCACCTGCAGCACGCGCGGCGCAACCTGTTCGGCTTCTGAATCGCCGGGAGTAGACTCCCGCCATGGAAGTCTCCCTCGCCTCCGCCGTCGTCATCCTGCTGCTGGTGATGGACCCGCTGGGCAACATCCCGCTGTTCGTCTCGCTGCTGAAGAACGTCGCCCCGGAGCGGCGCAAGCGGGTGATCCTGCGCGAATGCGCCATTGCCTTCGCGCTGCTGCTGTTTTTCGTGTTCTTCGGGCGCTGGATACTCGATCTGCTCGGGCTCTCCGACGCCTCGCTGAACATCGCCGGCGGGGTGATCCTGTTCCTGATCGCGCTGCGCCTCGTATTCAAGCATCCGGAAGGCGTGTTCGGCGCCGATCCGCTCGACGCCGAACCCTTCATCGTGCCGCTGGCGATCCCCTCGATCGCCGGCCCCTCGGCGATCGCCACGGTGATCCTGCTGGTGTCGCGCGCGCCGGAACGCATGGCGGACTGGATCCTCGCGCTCGCCATCGCCAGCGCGGCAACCCTGGTGCTGCTGCTGGCCTCGGAACGCATTTCGCGGGCGCTCGGCCCGCGCGGGCTGGCCGCGGTCGACCGCCTGATGGGCCTGATCCTGACCGCGATCGCCGTGGAAATGCTGATGAAGGGCATCGAAAGCTTCGTCCGCGGCCTCTAGGCCGCCCCAGGCAGCCAGGCAGCCCCGCCCGGATGCGGCCCGGATCGGGAGCCGCAAGCCTTGACAGGGCCCGAAATCCGCGTGTTGATATCTCCGCAGCCGCGTTGCGGCGGGCGCGCATTACAAAATGATGGCAAGGCTTGTCAACAGCCCGGAAGCGGCCCTTTGCGGCAGGGGGAAAACACCGCTAAGTGGTTGACGAACATAGGCTTTTAAGGCGCCCGGTTACATCATCATAACTATTTGTTTTTATTGAATTTTTTGGCATTTTCCCAGTGCGCGGCCGGCAGCGGAAAAAATTTTTTTCGGCGCGATTTCATCGACAATCCGGAATCAGGACCGCGGAAGCTCGCCAATCCGGTGCATGACGTCAAAAATCATTCACAATTTCTGTGGATATCTCTGTGAACAAGGCCAAAAAAGCGTTACCGAAAATGCCCCACGCCCGGGACAGGGTTAGATTGCCTATTTTTTTGGCATGTATCCCTTGGCGACAAGTGCAGGGGTTTTCTGGAGATTGCGCCATGGATTGAGGCTAAACCTCAAGTGTATTGCGAGAATATCGTCATACAAGTATGCATTAAAAGAGGAAAGACGAATGCACACCCGATAGGCAGCGCATTCGCTTACCTATTGATTTTATTGCGTACTTTCCGTACAATGGGTGCGGTATTGAAGGATGTGGAGTGCCGGGGAATTGAGCCCCGCGTCGGCGGTTTAGGGGACCATGACGGCGACCTGCGCACCCCAATTGTGCTGCTTACTTCGAGTCGGGTTCTTGCTTAGGGTCCGACTTGATTTTTACCGGAATGCGGAAAGCCTTAAGCCCGTAGTTTTTGGCAAAGACCTTCCAGCCGGTAGTCGTTGTGAAGGAGGCTCGGAGAATGTATTTCCAGCCTTCCGGCAACGGCAGATCGAGTGAAAGTTGCTTCATGTTTTACCTCATGTAGTTCGTGGGGGCCACACCGGCCGGTATAGGTTGTCCGCCAAGACAAGTAGACCTATACCGGCCTTTTCCATTGGGGCTGGGCGCCGGTGGCAAGGCCACCCAGCCACTGAACTATCTCCTCATCGGTTTCTCCTGAAACGTTGTCCTTGTCTCGGTTAAAGGGACTGCTGTTTGCGCATGCGGGCAATGTAAGCGTCCAGCATCGTTTTCAGCATTTCCCAGTCGTCATCTTCCAGATCCTTCGGGATCGTAAACACCGCGCTGGGTTTCCCTGGTATTGGTATTTGAAACTTCTGAACCTCGTCATTAGCCGTATCGTCCTCGTCATCATCTTCAGTTTCGTATCCGTTTTGCGCCGGCTTAGGCCGATTGTTGCGCTTCGGCATGTTGCGGGGCGCCGGCGGAGCCTTTACATGGGGGGATACTTTGACGCCGGCGTCATTGGCCGCGCTCAGGAAAAACGCTATGGCTTTGGATATAGTGCTTCCAGTTGCTTCCTGCTGCTTAAATGCATCGATAACCTGTTGGCCGCTGGCGTTTTCAAGGGAGAAATCCTCCGCCGAGAAAAGGAAGCCGTACGCCTCCTCCAGCATCGATTTCAGGACCCCAGGCCGCGCATCGTCTGCAGCCTCGACAAGTTGCTTCATGAGGCTGGAGGGTTTACCATTTTCGTCAATAAGTCGCAGGAAACGGAGGGATACCAGCATGGAAGATTGCTGTGATCCAGATGCGGTCCGCATCAGACTTTTATCGATTTGAGACGGTATGCCGCTCTCTCGCAAACCATTGATAAAATTGATAAAATAGGAGTACGAGATATAGGCCGGGAGTATCTGTTTTTCCGTTTTTGCGGGCATTTGTGCGCTCCTTGGTTATCCAAGACGCACAAATATTATCAGTACGTATTTGTGCGCGCAAATACTTTTTGCGCGGAAAGGGCAGGCCATGGATAACTTCACAAAAGGCGAAAAGGTCGTCGCCACCACATTTGATGGCGGTAAGGTGGTGAGGCTAGTTTGGGAGGACTGGGGGAGCACGGTTTTTCTGTGCTCAGAACGGCAGTTCGAAGCGTTGCAAAGCGGTTGGCAAGCCCCCATGCCAATTGGCTTTCCAAGAGGCGATGTTGTTTCTTATTCAGGCGCCACCCAAAAGGACTGACCTTGGCGACACTGCAAAAAAAATCAAAAACTGACACCGTGCCGAAGTCTAAGAAAAAGACCAAGAAGTCGGTGCCAGTTACCGAGAATCACAAGCAACGATTCGAGCAGTTGCTTGACGACGCAGTGTTCGGAATTAAGTCGAAGTAGGATTACTCACCTGCGCCAACATCCGCTCAAACATAACCGCTGGTTCCTTCCGGTTGTTATAGCGGAACGCGAATTCATCCACGTATTTCTGAAGGTGCTTTTTCGACACCGCAACGTGGGTGCTGCTGATGCCGCGTTTCAGGTGCGACCAGAATCCCTCAATCCTATTGGTATGGTGCGGCCCAAGCGCCCATTGCTCTTGGCTGTGGTTCAGAGCGACATGGTGATAGCCGAGGGACTCTAGCGGCTTGTAGGACGACAGTTCATCGGTATTAACGATGCTGCCCGGCTCAATGGTATCCATGACCACCGGAACCAGCGTTTCCGCCTTGTTGTTCCTGACTACCTTTCCGGTGAGTGCGCCACCACGCTGGACGATGCCCATAACCACGGCTTTGTTTTTAACAAAGCGACGGCCTTTGCCCTTCACCTTGCCGCCGACGTAGGTCTCATCAATCTCAAAATGGCCTTCACGGGGCGTAGGATTGTTTGCGGCGTCCCTAGCTGCCATCAGGATGCGGAGTTGATGCCCAATGCGCCACGCACATTTGTAGGTAACGCCAAGCTGCCGTTGCAGTTCCTTGGCCGATACGCCATTGCGGGTTGAGGTCATGAGATACATGGCATGGAACCAGAGCGTCAGCGGGGTGCTGGAATGCTCGAAAATAGTTCCGGCGCACGGATAGACATGGTGGCCGCAGTCTTGGCAGGCATAGGCGCGGCGTCCAGTGATCCGGTGGAACTTAGCAGGGACGACCCCGCAGCTGGGGCAGGCCGAACCCTCACCAAAGCGCCTTTGCTTGATCGACTCAAGGCAGGCATCGTCGTTCGGGTATTGTTCTTTGAACTGGATAAAGGTGTATTTCATGGCTGCTGCCCCCTTGGGCTTAGTTGACGCCCCCAATACTACAGATTGCGTTACTTGCTGTCAAGGGATAAATGCCATTTTTTTGGCAATCGGGCTGATAGCGGCGCTGCCGGCTGTGCTGACCGGCATTTGTTGCGATGCAGCCGCCGCAACACCGGAATTCCACATTGAAGCACGCAGGGTCCTCGACACACCGGCGCCGGCGACTGACCGAGGTCAGCATGCACTCACGCTGACGCTCGTCGACATCGGCGGCTGGAACGAGGCCGAGATCCGCGAGGCCGCCACCGTCGCCGCGCGCATCCTTGCGCAATGCAGCCTGCGCATCACTGAAGCCGAGTGGCTGCGCATCCGCGTGCCGGCAAGCCACCGCGACTTTCATACGCCGCGCTCGCGCGAACTGGCGCAGGCGCTCGGCCTGCGCAAGCCGACGGTCTATTTCGCCGCCGGCACCCGCCAGGTCCCCGCCTTCGATGCCGAAGCCATCGGCCGCGGCAACAGCCGCACCCGCCCCGAACTCGCCGACACCGTGTGGATCGCCCGCGGCGCGCGCGACCTTGGCATCACGCTGGCCCACGAACTCGTCCATGTGCTGATGGACAGCGGCGAACACGTGAACGCACCGGGCAACCTGATGGCGGCGGAGACATCGCCCGAAAACACCCGCCTCACCCCGGCGCAGTGCGCGCGCATCACCGCCACCGGCACCCGCAACGGACTGCTGCAGCCGGGCGTAGACTGAGCGCATGCACGACCTGCCGCACAGCGCCGCCCTGCCCGAAGGCCCCTGGAACCCCGGACTGCAGTCGCAGATCCCGGAGGCGCTGCTGCATCTCGCCACCATCCATCGCCCGGAAAACGTCAGCACCTCCCTGCGCGAGGTGCGCGAACTCGCCGATCTCACCGGGCTGCCGATGGAGGAGCTCGTGGTGTTCAAGCCCGAGCGCCTGGTGGTGCACGAGCTGCTGGCGCGGGTCACCGCCGACTTCAGCATCGAGGACGGCAGCAGGACCGAAGACCTCGGCATCAACTTCCGCCGCACCACCGACGCCATCCTCAGCCGCCACCTCGCGCCGCACATGGGCGGCATCCGCGCCGCGCACGAGGCGCTGCGCACGAACCTGTTCAATGCCGTCATGCAGCTGCTCGATCAGGGCATGCGGGACGCACCCGCGGCAGCGCCACGCGGCGGCTTCTGGGCGCGACTCACCGGCAGGCCGGCGCCGCCGCAGCCCGAGGAGACCGAGTCGCGCGACCTGCGCGCGATCCGCCGCTGGGAAGCCGGCGCGCTGGACGATGCCGACCCGCTGCGCCGCGCCGCCTGCGCGGCGCTGGCGCGCACCGCCGGCGCGATGCACGCGCGCCATGGCCGCATCTGGGGCGACCGCGGGCTGCTCGCGGCGGTGGCCACCGACCTCGCCTGCAACGACCATGGCAGCGAAGCCATCGGCCGCATGATCGACCCGCTGGTGCAGCGCGCCGCCGCGGCCGAGGGTTTCCGCCTGCTGCCGGTGCAGGAACTGCCGGTGGTGATGAACACCAAGGGTGCCTCCGCCGCGGGCAAGAGCACGCTGCGCCCGCTGCAGCGCGCGCTCGCCGCGCGCATCGGCGTCAACTGGGCGGATTTCGCGCTGGTGAGCCCCGACATTTTCCGCAAATTCCTGCTCGACTACGCCTCGCTCGGCGAATGGTACAAATACGCCGGATCGCTGTCGGGCCACGAACTGCAGATCGTCGACCACAAGCTCGACCGCTATATCGCGCAGAAGGCGGGGCGCGGCGGGATGACCCACCTGCTGATCGACCGCTTCCGCTTCGACACCTTCGCCCCCGCCTCCGACGTCGCCGGCAGCAACCTGCTGACGCGCTTCGGCAGCCTGGTCTACCTGTTTTTCATGATCACGCCGCCGGATGCGACCGTCGAGCGCGCCTGGCAGCGCGGCCTCGAGGTCGGCCGCTACAAGGCCGTCGACGACCTGCTCGCCCACAACATCGAGGCCTACAACGGCATGCCCGAGGTGTTCTTCACCTGGGCGCTCGCCGCCGACAAGAAAGTGCACTACGAATTCCTCGACAACAGTGTCACGCTCGGCGAGCGGCCGCGCACCGTCGCCTTCGGCTGGAACGGCGAGATGCAGGTGCTCGATGTCGGCGGCCTGCTCGACGTCGAGCGTTACCGCAAGATCAACGTCGAGGCGCACGCGCCGGCCGAGGTCTACCCCGGCGCAGGCGACATGGCGCCCGAGCGCAACACCGAGTTCCTCGCCGCCTGCCTCAGGCGCCTGCCGGTGGTCAACTTCGCCGACCGCGCGAGCGGCCGCATCTGGCTGCGCTGCGAAAACGGGCGTCCGCTGTGGGCCGATGCCGCCGGGCTCAGGCAGGCCCTGCAGGATCCGGAAACCCGCGCCGGCATCGCCGCCGTCGCGCCGCAGGCGCTGCAGCCCGGCGCACTGCCCGCGGCGCCCGCGGAGCGCTCCGCCCTCGGCGCCGAACACCGCATCCACACCCTCGGCCAGTGGGGCGCCGCCGCAAACGCCTGATCTGCAAGCATTTGTGACCGGCGACCCCGGCCGTTACAACTGCTTACAAATGCTCACAGTCGGCCCGAAGTTCCGCCCCTAGACTCTGTTCCGTGACCGGCAGTCATGCGTCACGACAACAAACAAGAGTTGCAGGGGCAACCCGGGGAAACACGGATTTCCCCAGAACCAAGGAGACCATCATGAAATTCCTGACAGGCGCCATATTGTCGGCAGTGCTGCTCGGTGCGGGCCCGGCATTCGCGGACCGCGGCCACGGTCATGGCCACGGGCCCAAGCACCACTGGAAAACCCAGAAGCACGTCTACCACCACTACGGCCCGCCGCGGCACGTGGTGAAGCACGTGCACCGCTATCACCCGCCGCGCGTGGTGCATCATTACTACGAGCCGGCGCCGGTGTACTTCCACCGTCCGACGGCCGGCATCCACGTGGTGCTGCCGAACATCTACATCCCGCTGAACTGAATGCGGGTTTGACCCGAAGCCCCGCCCGGTCATCCGGCGCGGGGCTTTCTTTGTACTCTGGTTTTGCATCCTATAATCGCCGCTCCCGCATCCCGACCCGAGCCTGCGATGAACGGCCGCACCGACCTGCAGATCCGCCTGCCCGGCCCCGACGGCCGCACTGTGCCGTACCGGCTGCGCGAGCCCGCGAATTTCGCCACGGCGACCGCCACCGCGCAGCTGACGCGCATCGCCTACTCCGCCGCCCACGTCGTCGCCGACCCGCGCGCCGACATCGATCCCTGGCTCGACTGCGCCGTCGACTGGGACGCGACGATCGCCTACCGCCGCCACCTGTGGCGCCTCGGCCTCGGCGTCGCCGAAGCGATGGACACCGCGCAGCGCGGCATGGGCATGGACTGGCCCGCCTCGCTGGAACTCATCCGCCGCTCGGTCGCCGCGGCCAAGGAATTCCCCGGCGCGCTGCTCGCCTCCGGCTGCGGCACCGACCAGCTCGCACCTGAAGACGCGCGCTCGGTCGACGACGTCATCCGCGCCTATGAGGAACAGGTCGATGCCATCGAAGCCGCCGGCGGCCGCATCGTGCTGATGGCGAGCCGCGCGCTGGCCAAAGTCGCGCGCGGCCCCGCCGATTACGAAAAAGTCTACGACCGCATCCTGCGCCAGGCGCGGGAGCCGGTGATCCTGCACTGGCTGGGCGACATGTTCGATCCCGCGCTGGCAGGCTACTGGGGAAGCACCGACAACGCGCGGGCGGTCGAAACCGCGCTCGGCGTGATCAGCGCCAATGCCGCCAAGGTCGACGGCATCAAGATGTCGCTGCTCGACAAGGACATCGAAATCGCCGTGCGCCGCCGCCTGCCCGCGGGCGTGCGCATGTACACCGGCGACGACTTCAACTATGCCGAACTGATCGCCGGCGACGAGATCGGCGATTCAGACAACCAGCGCCACAGCGACGCATTGCTGGGCATATTCGACGCCATCGCCCCGGCGGCCAGCGCCGCGCTGCTGGCCCTCGCGCAGAACGACCGCGCGAAATTCGAGACCATCCTCGCACCGACCGTGCCGCTGTCGCGCCAAATCTTCCGCGCGCCGACGCGCTTCTACAAAACGGGGGTCGTGTTCATGGCCTGGCTCAACGGCCACCAGGAGCACTTCACGATGGTCGGCGGCCAGCAAAGCGCGCGGTCATTGATGCATTTTGTCGAACTGTTCCGTCTGGCCGATGCAGCGGGCCTGCTACAGAAGCCGGAACTGGCGATCGAGAGAATGAAGTCGCTGCTGGCGCTGCACGGCGCAACCTGAAAAGAATCCGCAGGGCGGATCAGCCGTCCCCCACGGGTACGAGCTCCGCGGCGCACAGCGGCGCCGCCCGCCGGATGGCTGCACTCAAGGCCGATGCCAGCGGTAGGAGCACGGTGTCACGAACTGCGCATCAACGATGAAAACCTCACCTGGAGAATCATTTACAGGATCGACAGCGATGCCATCCTGATACTTGAAATCTTCAACAAAAAAAAACCGCAGCCACGCCGAAACATGTCATCACCCTCAGCAAGACCAGAATCCAGAGGTACCAGGATGAAACCCGCTAAACGCAAGAAACTGGAAAAAGCCGGATGGAAAGTCGGCACAGCCGACGATTTTCTCGGCCTCACTGCCGAGGAATCAGCCTATATCGCGATGAAACTGGCATTGAGTGAATCCCTCAGGAACAAACGCCTCAAAAAAGGCCTGAGCCAGGTCGCTCTCGCCAAACTGATCGAGTCCAGCCAGTCCCGCATCGCCAAGATGGAAGCCGCCGACGCTTCGGTATCCATCGACCTGCTGGTGAAATCGCAGCTCGCGCTGGACACTTCACCAAAAGAACTGGCGACGGCAATTGCGACGACCGGCTGAGACCGCCTCAAATATCCCCCGATAGTCGGCGACCTGATCCCGAATCACTCCGCAGGGTGGATACGCCCCGCAGGAATTCCCTTGGGGGAAGCCGCGAAGCGGCGCCATCCGGCGCATGACGCTGCGCTCATGCGCGCTACAGGACTGAAGAAAGCACACGCCTCGTATTCAACGTTTTCGTGCCTTCCCATCCGCGGCACCATACCTCAACGGTTCCGGTTCGCCGACTGCAGGAGCCACCCCGCCGGTATCCGAGAAATTCTCGATGCGCACTTCCCCATCAGGAAATCGCGCGATGACCTCCAGCTCGCCGCCCATTGCGCGGATGTGATTGCGCAGGGTCGACACGTACATGTCCGTGCGCTTCTCCAGCTTGGCGACTGCAGGCTGCTGGATGTGCAACGCAGCGGCCAGCGTCTGCTGCGACAGGCCGCGCGCGCGACGCAACTCGTGCAGGGGCATTTCGGCGAGCATGGCCGCGCTTTTTTCCCGCGACCGGGCCTGCGCCCCGGCAGACATGCCCGCGCGGAGCCTGGAGAATTTTTTAGCCATCGATCAATCCCTCGCGTTTCAGCTGCAACAGGTGTTCGTCATAAAGGCGGTCGGCAACCGGCACCATGCGCTCGTACCACAGGTCATCGCCCGTCTTGTCGCCGCCGATCAGCAAAATGGCCGTGCGCCGCGGATCGAAGGCATACAAGCTGCGGTAGGGTCGCCCCTGGTGCTGGATGCGCAGCTCGCGCATATGGCCGTGCCTGGAACCCTGGATTCCGCTGCTGTGCGGAAACGGCAGTTGCGGCCCGCGTGCCTCCAACAAGCGCACCGATGCGTCGACTGATACCTGCTCGTCCTCAGTCAGCGTATTCCACCAGGCCTCGAACTCATCGGTGAACTCAACTTCCCAGCGCATGACGCATGATTCCACCGAATGAATATTCCGTCAAGGGAATATGAGCGGCGCACACCCAGGGAGACTTTTAAAATTATCAATAAAAACAATAACCTATATCGCGTGATCGCCCTGCGCGACTACGCCAGCCTGGCCGCCTTCTTGATCGCCGCCACCTTCACCATCTCAGGCGATTTCTTGTAATGCGCATCCAGCGGATAACAGCCCGACACCAGGCCGTGGCGCGGCGCGGTGGTGCAGTCGCTGAAGGTACGACAGAGGCGCTTTCTCTGCAGCGGCCGGCCGGCGAGCACGTCGGCGGGCAGTTCGGGATAGGCGAGCATCATGCGGCCGAGGCCGACGCTGTCGGTCCATCCGGCGCGCACCGCCGCCTGCGCGACGTAGGGCAGAAACTCCTGCAGATAGGTGTAGCCGCTGCCGACGAAGGCGAGCTCGGGAAAAGCCTGCTTCAGCTCGCGCACGACATTCAGGTGGCGCATCACGCCGATCAATGGGTCTTCCGGCGGATGGTAGCCGTCGGAGGGCGGATACAGCGCGGGGCGCGTCAGGTGCGGGTTGTAGTACGGGCTGCCGAGCGTGATGTTGAACAGCCGGATGCCGAGGTCGCGCGCGATGGCGATCACCGCCTTCGTTTCCGCGAGGTCGATCGCCAGCGGATCGGATTCCTTCAGTCCGAAGCCGTAGCGGTACGGCAGCAAACTGGCGAACTCCTCCGGCGCGCCCGGGCCCATCGCCTCCGCGGTGGTCAGCGCCGGATCGGGACGGAAAGGCACGAGGTCGGCGGCGGAAATGCGCATGCCGAGCTTCAGGCCCGGCGCCTCGGCCTTGATGCCGGCAACGATCTCGCGCAGGAAGCGCGTGCGGTTTTCCAGCGAACCGCCGAACTCGCCGGCGCGCGTCTTCGCCGACAAAAATTCGTGGCCGAGGTAGCCGTGGCAGGCCTTGACGTCGACGAACTGGAAACCAAGCTTCCAGGCGCGCTTTGCGTTCTGCACGTAACAGTCGATCAGCGCGCGGATGTCGCCGTCGCTCATCACCGGATAGTCCGCCGCGAGCCTGAACTTGCGGTCGAGGATCGGATGCCGGTAGAGGATCATCGGCTCCTGCTTGTGGTGGTCATTGGGCTTGCAGAAGCGGCCGGAGTGCGTCAGCTGCAGGCCGACCACCAGGCCGTCGTCACCCCCCATCGCCTCGCGGTGCGCGGCGACCAGTTCCTCGCGCATCGCGCCGACGGCGCTTTCGGTGTGATCATTGAGCAGCAGCTGGTTGGGATTGGCGCGGCCGTCGGGCCGCACCGCCACCGCCTCGCCGCCCCAGATCAGTTTCGCGCCGGACCGGCCGAAGTTGCGCCAGCGCCGGCGCGTATTGTCCGAAGGCCGGCCGTCGGCTTCGGCATCCCAGCCTTCCATCGGATGCACGGTGTAGCGGTTGCCGATGGTCAGGCCGTCGACCGTCAACGGCTGTGCCATCGGCGACACCGGCGCCGCCTCCAGCGCGTCGTCGCAAGGCATCGGCAGGCCCATGCGCTGCAGGTTGTCCCTGAAACCGGCGGGCGTCGCCAGCGATTTCAGCTTGACGTAGTCACCGAATTTCAACGGTCATCTCCTCCATGACTTTTGATCTCCACCGGGAATTCCTGGAGCATCCAACAACACGACACTTCATGCGCCATCCCCGTAGCCCGGATGCAGGCCGCAGGCCGGAATCCGGGAACACTGTGGCCAATGGCAACGACTGACCCGGATTCCACTTCGTTACATCCGGGCTACGCCTCTTTCCATCTGCGCCGTCATTCCGGCGGACGCCGGAATCCAGGTTTTCTACCCTCCTGGATTCCGGATCGCCCCCCAAGGGGACTTCCTTCGGGGCGCGCCATGCGCGTCCGGAATGACGGCAATGGTTTGGCTATTTTTTGTTGACCAGCAGCTTCAGCCCCGCCAGCGCATGTTTGTAGCTCTCGATGCCCAGGCCGTAGACCGAGGCCTTGCACACCGGCTGGAACACCGACACCGTGCCGCGCGCGGTGGGATTGCTGAGGTGCACCTCGATCACCGGGAATTTCATCTGCGCCACCGCCGCGCGCAGCGGGCCGGTGACCATGGTGTAGCCGCCGGGATTGATCACGCAGCCGGCGATGTCGCTGTCGAAGGCGGCGTAGAGCCGGTTGACCACCTCGCCCTCGATGTTGGAATGGAAAAACTCGACCTCGATGCCGAGC
This sequence comes from Burkholderiales bacterium, assembly GCA_019634975.1. Taxonomy (GTDB): domain Bacteria; phylum Pseudomonadota; class Gammaproteobacteria; order Burkholderiales; family SG8-41. Next base: position 213,954 of record JAHCAI010000001.1, on the reverse strand, counting down.
TCCCTGGCGTAGCCGCGGATGTGCTCCTCGTACTGCGCCAGCGTCAGCGGTCCGAAGACCTCCAGTTGCACCTTGCCGCGCATGTTGAGGCCGGCGCCGTGGATGACCAGAACTTTCATGTGCCTGCTGCTCCCTTGATCACGTCGGTTGACCGGAGCGAGTATGCCAGCAATCCGCCGCCCCGGCCCGGATGGCGGACTCGCCGCCGCAGCCGCGCGGGCACTAGCCATGCAGGGCCGGTTCGCGGTATTTTCGGGGACCGGGTGCGGCCCGCAGGGCGCCGCCAGTCCACGATGCGCAACCGGCGCACCGCACCCGCAAGACCCGACCCGACACCAGGAAACCACCCATGAGCGACAACCTGAAGGCCTACAACATTTTTGACCTGCGCGAGATCGCGATGAAACGCGTGCCGCGCGGCTTTTTCGAATTCGTCGACCGCGGCACCGAGGACGAAGTCGCGCTGCGCAACAACCGCGAAGTCTTCGACCGCATCCGCTTCCGCACCCGCACCTTCGTCGACGTCTCCAAGCGCTCGCAGGAAACCGAGATCTTCGGCACCAAGTACAAGATGCCGCTGGTGATCGCCCCCACCGGCGTCGCCGGCCTGCTGTGGCACGAAGGCGAGATCAAGCTCGCCAAGGCCGCGCGCGCCGCGGGCATCCCCTTCACGCTCGCCACCGGCTCGATCACCGCGATGGAACGCGTCGCCGACGAGGCCGGCGGCGACCTCTGGTTCCAGCTCTACCTGTGGCCGGACCGCTCGATGTCGCATGAGCTGGTCAACCGCGCCAAGGCCGCCGGCTACAAGACGCTGGTGGTCACCGTCGACGGCGTGTCCTCGGGCAACCGCGAATACAACCTGCGCAACGGCTTCACGCTGCCCTTCAGCTTCAACCTGCGCAACATGTGGGACATGGCCACACACCCGCGCTGGCTGTTCGGCGTGATGGGCCGCTACCTCGCGACCACCGGCATGCCGATGTATGCCAACTACCCGGCTGCCGCCAAGGCCAAGATGACCAAGGGCCCGCCCGGACGCTCCAGCCTGCGCACCGACTCGATCAGCTGGGCCGACCTCGACGCGCTGCGCAAGATCTGGCCGCACAAGCTGATCGTCAAGGGCATCCTCGATCCGCAGGACGCGATCAGCGCTGTGGACCACGGGGCAGACGGCATCGACGTCTCCAACCACGGCGGCCGCAACCTCGACGGCATCGTCTCGCCGATCGAAGTGCTGCCGGAAATCGTCGACGCCGTGGGCAAGCGCGCCACCATATTCATGGACAGCGGCATCCGCCGCGGCAGCGACGTGGTCAAGGCGCTGGCGCTGGGTGCCAACGCGGTGATGGTCGGCCGCTCGACGCTCTATGGCGTGGCCGCCGGCGGTGAAGCGGGTGCCGCGCGCGCGCTGCAGATCTACCGCGACGAAATCCACCGCAACATGGCGCTGCTCGGCTGCAACAGCATCGCCGACATCGGCCCGCAGTGCCTGCTCTTCGCCGACAAGCACGAACTGCGTCCGCCGAAAGAGCGCCCGCAGCTGCGCGTCGTCGAAGGCAAGGCCGCGGAGTCCTGAACCGCAGCAGCACTTGCATCGTCATGCCGGCCCCGAGCCGGCATCCAGCAAACCCGGCCTCCTGAACAGGAACAGCCGGGTTTTTTATTTTTATCAATAAAATCAAATACTTGAAAAAAACGGGGGAGGCACCCCACTGATCCCCGGGTGACCTCCCCCTGCGCCACGCTCACGCATGAAATCCGCATCGGGGCCGCAGCCCCGCGCCGTCACTTGTCGCGCTTGCGGTCCTTCAGCACCGTGAAGGCGATGAAGCCGCCGATCATCGCCACCATGATCAGGATCACGACAATCATCGCCATCGGGCTGACATCCTCCGGCGGCGGCGCAACGGCCGCAGCCTCGTCAGCCCAGGCCGCCATCGAATACACGGCGAGGCCTGCTGCAGGAATGAATTTTTTCATCACCAACTCCTCCGCAAAAACAGAAAGCAGTCCGCGCATCGCGGCAACAGCGAAGCGGACCGGGGATGGTGATGGTTGCAGAAGCCACTTGCGCGGGGCTTTGCAGAGGCTTGCGTGAAACTTTCGGTGGACGGTCGGAAGGGAAAAAAACCGGCAAAGCGGCAGAACTGCAGCGGCCGCCGGGTTATTGCGCTGCCGCAGGCTGCTTGCCGGCCTCCCGCGATGGCGGCCCCCAGAGAATCCAGGCGCCGATCCCGAGCAGCAGGACCAGCAAAGCCGTGGCCAGCACCAGCAGGCCGTGGCTGACCCAGGAAGCAGACACCCCCTGGGTTTCCGAGCGCGGACTCACACTGGGCGGCGGAGCGGCAACGGCTGCCGGCGCAGCGACGGGCTCCACGGCCGGTGCTACTGCCACCGGGACTGCTCGCCGCGCCTCGAGTCCGCGCTGCAGTTCCTGCACCGCCAGCTCCATCGCCGCGACGCGCTCGAGCATGCCGGCGAGCGTGCGGCCCTGGGCATCGACCTCCGCCTGCATGCGCTCGACCTCGCGCACCCAGCGCGCATCATTCGCCGGTGCGCGCGCACGCGCAGCCGCAGGCTGGCGCAGCGCCACCGGCGCGAACACCGCACCGCGGTCCGCACTGCCGCCGACCTGCACCACATAGGCCCGGCGCTCGCGCTGCCCCGGCGCCACGCGCTCGACCAGCAGCGCGACCTGCGGCGCGGCAACCGGACGCGCCGACTGCAGGGTGTAATAGGGACGGCCGTCAGCGCGCAGATCGAAACGGAAACGCGCGGCCGCCAGGGCGGGATCGAACTGCAGGCCGGCCGGCGCATAGGCCTCGGCCGGCGCGAGCTGCAGCACCGGAATTTCGGCTTCGGTGTAACGGGCGGGCACTTCGAGCTCCGCATGCAGCGGCTCGCCCGCGGAAGACAGCAGCACCATCCGGCCCCACTCCGCCGCAAACACCGACGACGCGACCGGCAGCAGCAGCGCCGCCCACAACACGCGCCAGGTCAGGATGGAACGAACGATGATCACTCCCGCCGGTTGAATTGGGCGGAAAAGTACTCCTTTACTGGAGGAAATGCAAGCAAGTCATTATTAATATTGGACTTTTATGCATCACGAAGGGCCGCGAACCGGGCCCCAATTTCCGCGCCGGAGCACGCAATCCAGGCCGTCTGACAGGGCGCGCGGAGTCACGCGCAAACGATGTCGCAGCCTCGCGCACCGGATGCGCCACCTGCGGCCATGATCCGCGTGACACAACCGAACACCCGGGAAAAGGGACCGCCGCTAACCGGCACGGATTTCCGTGCCGTCGGGGTCTCCACTGCGCCGTGCTGCTGCACGGCCGGCGACCCGCCGCAGCGATCAAAGAAGCGGACTAACGCGAAGCATCAACCACCGATGGCGCAAGGCCTCCGCAAAATTCCTGCGAATGCCTTGCGCCCCTCTTCAAAGCCCTGCCGTTCAGTCCACCGTGATTCCGGTCGCCTTCACCAGCTTGGTGAAACGTTCGACCTCGCTGCGGATGTGGGCGGCAAACTGTTCGGGCGTGCCGCCCACCGCATCAAAACCCAGCTTGCGCAATGCACCGGACACCTCGGGCAGCGCCATCGCCTTCACCGACTCGGCATTGAGGCGGCTGACGATAGCCGCGGGCGTGCCCGCCGGCGCCAGCAGGCCGAACCACGACGAGACCTCGAAACCCTTCAGGCCGGCTTCGGCCATCGTCGGCAGCTCGGGCATCATGTTCGAACGGGTGGGCGTGGTCACCGCCAGCGCCCGCGCCTTGCCCGACTTCACATGCGGCTGCACGCCGACCACGGTGAAGAACACCACCGACACTTCGCCGCTCAGCAACCCGGTCAGCGCGGGCGTGGTGCCCTTGTACGGCACATGCACCAGGTTGATCCCCGCCATGGTCTTCAGCAGTTCGCCGCTCAGGTGATGGGTGCTGCCGTTGCCGGCGGAACCGTAGTTGAGTTCGCCGGGCCGCTTCTTGGCGAAAGCAATCAGCTCCTTCACGCTCTTCACCGGCAGCGAGGGATGCGCCGTCAGCACGTAGGGCGTGGAGGCGATCAGGATGATCGGCGAAAAATCCTTGACCGCATCGTAGGGCAGCTTTTTGTACACCGCGGGATTCGAACCATGCGTGGAATTGTTGGCCATGAACAGCGTGTAGCCGTCAGCCGGCGAGCGCGCCGCCGCTTCCGTGCCGATCGCACCGCCGGCACCCGGCCGCGCCTCGATCACGAAGGGCTGGCCCAGCTGCTCGGCGAGCTTGCCGCTCAGCACCCGGCTCACGTTGTCGGTTGCGCTGCCCGGCGCCTGCGCAATCAGGATGCGGATCGGCTTCGCGGGATAGTTCTGCGCCACGGCGGACTGCATCGCCAGCGCGGCAATACACGAAAAAATCGGAATCTGGATACGCATGAACTTGCCTTTCTGGGTTGCCTGGTCAAAAAGTCGCACAAAAAAACCGCCCGATTTTATAGGGAATCCGGCACCGGGGGCGGGAACGGTTCACAACATAGGCAAAACCCGGCGACATCGCGGCACTGCACGACGCCCTCGCGCCGGCGCAGCCTGCGCCGCGATCCTCATCCGCAACAAGCCGAGGCACTGCTTGCGCGGTTCGCAGCCGGACGGCAACACGGGCGGCAGCGTTCGGTACACCTCCCGCCAAGCCGTAGCGTGGTGTGGCCGCGTTTTTACCGGTCGCGCCCGGCGCTTGATGCGGACGGTATTCGCCCCGAAGGAAATCCCCTTGGGGGAGCGGTCGTCTGCTCGCTCAGGCGCTGGAAGGACAACCCTGGGATCCAACGCATAGCGGGCCCGGTGTACCGCGGCGGAGGCCTCCCGCGGGAGGCGCTTCGCCGACCCCGCAGATCTCCGCCCTTTGTCAAAATAACCAATAAAAACAAATACTTAGGTGAATATATCTTGCCATCAATTAAAACGCCATAAACGGCATATTAAATAGTATTTCCATTGATTTACGCCATAAACGACGTTTTAATATAAAAAACATTTAAACGCCTTTAATGGCGTGTTAAGATGAAATCTACCGTCAAACCGCCATCAAAGGCGCAATGACCATGGACAACACCCTCACCGACACCGCCCTGCTCCGGCAGATCGGCGAGCGCCTCGCGCAGCTGCGCCTCGCCAAGAACCTGACCCAGGAACAGCTCGCCGAACAGGCCGGGCTCGGGCTGCGCACGCTGCAGCGGCTGGAACTCGGGCAGGCGGCGACGCAGCTTTCGGGCTTCGTGCGTGTGTGCCGCGCGCTGGGCCTGGCGGAGCGCTTCGACCTGCTGCTGCCCGCGCAAACCGCGAGCCCCATCGCCCAGCTCAAGCTGCAGCGCCGGCAGCGCAAACGCGCCACCGGCCGCAAGGGCGGCACTCCATCCACCGCGCAGTGGACCTGGGGCAAAACCCCGTGATTGCCGAAGTCCGGCTGTGGGGCCGCCGCATCGGCGCGGTGGCCCTCGACGAAGGCCGCGACGTGGCGGCCTTCCAGTACGACCCCGCCTTCGCCGCCAGCGGCATCGAGATCTCGCCGCTGGTGATGCCGCTCAGCGATCAGGTCTACGAATTCCCCGCGCTGCCGCGCAACACCTTCCACGGCCTGCCGGGCCTGCTGGCCGACTCGCTGCCCGACCGCTTCGGCAACGCGCTGATCGACGCCTGGCTCGCGACCCAGGGCCGCAGCCCCGCGAGCTTCAGTGCCGTCGAGCGCCTCTGCTACACCGGCACCCGCGGCATGGGCGCGCTGGAATTCGCGCCGGTGCTGGGACCGCGGCCGCGCAAGTCCGCGAAAATCGAGATCGACACCCTGGTGCAGCTCGCCTCCGAAGTGCTGACCCACCGCAATGACCTGAAGGCAAGTTTTGCCGGGGCCGCGCGCGAGAAAGCGCTGCGCGACATCCTGATCGTGGGCACCTCAGCGGGCGGCGCGCGCGCCAAGGCGGTGATCGCCTGGAACCGCGACACCCACGAAGTGCGCTCCGGCCAGGTGGCCGCCGGCCCCGGCTTCGAATACTGGCTGCTCAAGTTCGACGGCGTCAGCGGCAACAAGGGGTGGGAGAACGACAGGGAACTCGAAGACCCGCAAGGCTACGGCACCATCGAATACGCCTACTACCTGATGGCGCAGAAAGCCGGCATCACCATGAGCGAGTGCCGCCTGCTCGAAGAAAACGGCCGCCGGCATTTCATGGCGCGGCGCTTCGACCGCACAGCCGGCGGCGAGAAGCTGCACATGCAGTCGCTGTGCGCCCTGCAGCACTACGACTTCAACCAGGCCGGCGCCTACGCCTATGAGCAGGCGCTGCTGACCATCCGCCAGCTCGGGCTACCGATGGCCGCGGTGGAAGAACAGTTCCGGCGCATGACCTTCAACATCGTCGCCCGCAACCAGGACGACCACGTCAAGAACATCGCCTTCCTGATGGATCAGCAGGGCCAATGGTCCCTGGCGCCGGCCTTCGACATGACCTACAGCTACAACCCCGGCCTGTGGACCGCCACGCACCAGATGACGATGAACGGCAAACGCGACGGCTTCACGCGGGCGGATTTCGAAGCCTGCGCCAGATCAGCGCAGATGAAACGCGGGCGCGCCGCGGCGATTCTTGATGAAGTGCGGGCGGCGGTGAAGACCTGGCCGGAATGCGCAGAGGCGGCGGGAGTGGATGAGATGCGAAGGGAGCAGATCGGCGGGGTGCATCGGCTGTCGTTTCAAGCCGGCTGATTGGCGACTACCGCCCCAACAATCCCAAGATCCCGGAAACAATGCCTTTACCGGCACCCGGCCTGGCCGGCTGATTCACCTGCTGAATCCGGCTGACAAAAGGCGATTCCCTGCTGGCCGTCAAAATCAAGGTATCCATCGCCCTAGTCATCGCCACATAAAGCAGTTTCGCTTCTTCGTGGATATCGAATTCCCTGTGCGGCATGTAACCCAGCCCCGGAATCGCCACCACCGGAAACTCCAGCCCCTTGCTGCTGTGCATCGTCAGCACCTTGACGCTGTCTTCCGCCGGGTCAAAACGTTTCTTGCCGGCCCCACCCAGAAATTGCAGCGGTATTTTGGCCAGCTTCAGCTGCTTGGCCATTTCCTCGCCAATAAAAGCCGTGCGATACACAACCGCCATATCCCGCCACGCTCGGCCGGACTTGTTGAGGCGGCGGAACTGCTCCGCCAGATAAACCCCTTCCCTCGCCAGCGTCGGGAACTGCCGCAGCTCCGGCGGCAGGCCGCGACGGCCGGCGCTCTCAGGCTGAATCAGCGGCACGCCATCTTCCTCGGCCTGTTCTGGACGGATGTATTCCCGGGCGAATTCATAAGCCGTACCGAGGATTTCGGCGGTGTTTCGGTAATTCAGCCGCAGTATGGTCGTGCGCCCCTGCGCCTGGATGCCCAGGCTTGAAAAGCTGAATTTGCGCCGCGCCTTGCCGCCGTAGATGGACTGCGCGTCGTCATAAAGCAGCAACAGCGAATTGGTTTCGGGATCGACCATCTGCGTCACCAGTTTGAGCCATTCCGGCTGGAAATCATGCCCCTCGTCGATCATCACCGCGCCATATTGCGCGCGGGGAATCTGGCCCTGGTCGACGCCACGAATCACCGATTCGACGAGCTGCTCGAAAAACCGCTCGCCCTTGGGCGGCATCACCACGTTGTAGAGCCGCAGCTGGTCAAAACACCAGCCGTGAAAGGTGCGCACACTGACCTTGTCATCAAGCTTCTTCTGCTTGATCACACTCTGCAGCTTGGCTGCCAGCGCGGCGTTGTAACAGAGCACCAGCACCGGCTTGCCCAGCACTGGCGCCAACCGCTCGCAGCGGAAACCGAGAATCAGTGTCTTGCCCGACCCCGCGACGCCATGAATAACCCGGTGCCCCTCGCCCAGACTGCGCGCCAACTGCTCCTGCTGCATATCCATGACTCGCAGCAGATCCGGCAATTGCGTAGGCTCGCGGCGACCATCCACATCCACAGCCTCCACTTCACTCAGGCTCATTTGCTCGGGCTGTACGCGAATTTCTGGGAAGAGATGCCAGCGCACGCGGTCGACCTGCGGCATGGTCAGTGCGGCACCGAACTGCACCGAGAACATGCCCCAGAGCCGCTTCTGGAACTCTTCGGCCTCGACGTTCTCCAGCATTTCATCGCGGCAGATCACCCGGTGCGGCTCGATCACCGCATCAAGCTGCGCGGTCTCAAACTGTTTACGGGTGATATTGGCCAGCACCACGCCATAACCGAAGGGCACGCAAAGCCGGCCCTTGTACTGGCCCTCACCCTGCTGCAACTGCGGGTCCTGCTGCAGCAGATTGACCACCGCATGCGCATACTGGCGCGCCTGCTCAAAGGGATTTGAAACCTTCTGGGTGCCAATGTTTGTGTGAATGGTGATCCGGGCCTTGTCAGCGCTTTCGATGGTCTCCAGCTTCCAATCCTTGACCTCCAAGATCAGCACACCACGGCGGGGACTCAGCAGCACAAAATCCGGATGCCGGGCCGCCACGCCAATGGGCACGTCATACCAGCAGGTGTAGTCGTCTTCGAGCTTGTCGACCAAGCGCTGAGCAAAGCGGCGCTCGCCGCCGGTCATGCGGCGGAGGCTGGCGTTTAGCGATGGTATTAATGTGGCCATGCCCTACCTATCTAAAAAGGTAATACCCGCCCTCCACTCAATCCCATGTCAAAGCTCAATCGAAAGCAAACGAGTGATTTAGCTCTGATCAGGGGTCACGATATACCCTTCCGCAGCACTTCCATACTTTCGATAGGAGCCCTGCGCGACACTTTCCGCGGCGATAGCGCAAAGTGCAGCATCAATGTAATCAATATTGCTCAGCAGCTTATTTCGCAGACCAAGACCATGGAGAAGTGATTCACGAATAACTCTTTTCTGTTTTGCAGAAACAATCCTCCCAGCGAGTGCACAGGCCACAGCGTGCGGGAAAGTTTCAACACAAAACCTATCATTGTTGCGTTGTCCATCGAAGAGTGGGTAATCGACCTCGAGCTCCTTGTATAACCGGGCACCATTCATCATCCACTGATAAAACGCATGCGACTCGCCTCGTTCTCTGGTCGGGGTTGAGAAAGTAGACATTCCTGCCTTTGCCAACTCACGCTCCGCGAGGCGGCCACCTCCAGCCGCACTCCAACGGCAAGGGGCATCAATCCCAATCGCAAGAACATCTGCCCTTAGGCACCAGCTTCTAACTCCCGAGGCGTCAGTAGCATGCATCCGGCTAAGAACCTGATTCCCACTCAGTAGTACCGCATGGAAGCCTTTGCGCGAACCACCAACGTCAACGCCAACGAATTTCGCTTCGTCTTGAGTGAACAACTAATATTGCTCCGTCTCACCAAAAAACGCATTATCGACACACGCTTCTTTGATATGTGCCGCCAGAAATACACAGCTGGAATATTGCTATAGGGAACTAACAGCGGTCTTGGTGCCCCCGCCATGCTGGGTCACGCGAGGGCGGCATCGAATCTTTATCGCCCCCTTGGTGAACGCCTCATCAGACGCCTTGCTCGACCATATAAAAGCCTCGCCTGGCCCAAGACTGGCCATACGTTCCGCCGAAAGTGCGGCCAACGCCGCATTAGCCTTCTGCAGGTGCTTTAACCATGCTGGCGAGTTAAATTTGTGTATTACGATTTGAGAGGACAGCTCGATGAGCGATACCGGCACTGAAGGTGGGTCCTGACTGGCGACCAAAATGCTCGTCCCCTTGTGCCGCATCTCCCGCACTACCTCCACCAATCCCGCCACCAAATCCGGACTCTCGATGTACTTGTGCGCCTCATCGAAAACGACCAGCTTGTTAAAGGCTTCCCCTTGATATTTTGCATCGGCAAAAAGCTGCAACAACACTACAAATAGACCGAGTGCTTCATCTTTCTCAATAAATTCATCACGCAAATCAACAATTATCAGCCTCCCGGGCCGAATAACCTCAGAGAGGTTTACCGTATCGTCGATATACTCGGCGGCCAAATCCAGCCGCATTCGCGCCAGATCCTTTAGGTGATCCGGGAGTGGCGAATTATCGATGCCATGTCGAAGAGCCTCTATGGTGAGATTGCTCCGGAGGGTCTTCATGAGGCGATTCAACTGCCGTATATAGGTGGCTTGATTACCGACGGCACCCATCAAAAATCGCCAATGACTTGATTGCAGTTCCGCTGCCGAAAACTTGAGAGGAATCACTTCTATATCCGGATACTCCTCTTTTCGCTCATCTACTTTGTCAGCTGGCGCAAGCAGCAAAACATCCGATAAGCCTTGCGGTTGCGCGCCATAATTTTCCCGTAATTGACGGATCTGGTCCTCAACCGTATTCGGAGAAACCATAGAAGTGAACTCCGGCCGATAATCCATGGTGGGGCTGTAATGAAATATGACCGTAGCAAGAGGGCGAGGCAACATATTTACACCCGGTATTCGCAGAGACGCCATCTCCGCAATGCTTCCGAGTGTGTAGCTTTTTCCGCCACCTTGAACACCAAACAGGCTGATCGTGTGAGTCTGATTAAGATCGAGCGCCACTTTCCGACCGGCCACGTCACCCACGATACCGTATTGAGGCGAATCCCCAGGCACGCCTAACATGACGTCAAATCGCGGTGCAGCTTCAGACACAACCACCTGCTCTTCTGCGGGCGGCGCCGGACTATCTACTTGCTCTGAGCGCAAATCTTCAAGGGTACCGGGCGACACAACGCTGGCCTGATTTTCCGAAGGCGAGGAAACAGCCGATACCACCGCCTCGCCCCCAGACTCCGGCGATGGCACACTATCCTGTGCTTTTTGCTCTGATTGCGCAGGTACTTTGGAATAATTAATTGCAGTCTGCGGTGGCGAATAGGTAGCAATGTCCAATTTCTCCAAAGTCACAGTACGATCTCGCTCTGCACCGAGGAATTCGGCTTTGTGAAGTGCGGGCACGGAATAAGCCCGCTCCCGCCGCCTGCGTAACTCCGCAGTAGCCAGGGCATCTGCAGATTGCATAGTTTCGATGCTCGACATCGAATCAGCACTGGCACTAACAGTCTCCGGGGCCGCCGCATCGATCAATTGCTTAATAAGATCGAGACCAATCCTGTGAAACTCGATATCAAATTCCCACTCAGCCGGCTCGGTTCCGGTCTTTTCAAAATCAAAAATCAGGGCGCTCTTCGTAAATCGGAGCTGATATCCAGACTCTAGGGTACTTATAAAATACCGCGCCTCATCAGCAGCATCCTGAGCAATTACCCCATAACGGCAAGACCGATCGAGGTAAAACTCGAGTAAAGCGGAAAGGTCTCTAACTTTAATTGGCCGGTCCGCACGGTCTATCTCCGTGCGCGATGGGTCAAAATGCCACGCAATGACCTGCTCGCTTTGACTGATTTGCGCGGAGACCGCCTGCTTCAGCTGGTTATAGCTCGCCAAACCACCAACTTGGGAGTAACACTTCACCTCCACCAAGCGACAGGTAATCACTCGCCGGACAGCGTCCAAATCAAACAATGCGAGATCAGTACGCTTAAATGACACTTCATCGCCCAACTCGTCCGCTTGCTGTTTGAGTGCCCGATAAAGATCAATATGAGCATCTAGCGGCACGACAATTTGATTGGAAAAGACGCCCTGATGTTCTAGGTAAAGCCTCGACAATGCCAAACCGAGCGCCTCCGCACGCTGGTTTGGTGCCGAGATCAATTTAAGTGCCAATCGCCCTGATAGTGAACGAAGCTGCGCTAGGATCACGAGCGCATGCGCGCCGTCAACCTGAATCCCGTAGTCAGCGAGTACTGGTTTAAGCAAAGCTTCTAGTTCAGAAATTGACCGAGAGGTGATTACCAACCGGTGCCCGAGGGCGTTGGCCATATCAGGCGAATGATCAATCAGATAATCTGGGCGAGTAGGATGGTGCCGGTGATCAAAAAACTCTATGCCCATATTCCTATCTAGCGTAACTACCCAATCGCTTACCTCATGAACTTGATGCAGTAGCGCCCGCTCATCACTCTTTAGGACCAATGTCACAACAGGACGTAGATCAACACCAACTTGCCCGGTAGCGACCATCGCAGTGGCACTCGACATTGTCCGCGCAAGTCCGGACAATAGATCGGACAGTTCCTCATCACCTTCCAATGGGCTCGCTGGGCCATGCATGGGCCGTCGATGCCAAGCGACGAAGTCATCGTCTTCGGTGTAACCGACTGCAAATCTCTGAACAAGACCATAGACCGCAGACATTTCCGTGAGTGGCGCAGGTCTAATTACCTGTATCTCCTCTGCCGGGAAGACATCAAACAACATTGAAATGTGCGCCCCATGGTCTTCCGGTGAATCACGGAACTCCGAAGTTGAACGAATTGCCAGCCTCAGTTTTGGTCTCAGGTGGCTTTCCGTCGGGGTCACAAATGCATCAGCTTCACGTCCAGTTGTGCCGGACTCAGGCGACAGTAAATCAATCAGAGCCTCTCCTACCCCAGGTGTATCCGGATCCGGCACAAACAACCGAATGTCGTATCTCAAATCGGAAAACGCTGGACGCCGCTGAAGATCGAGTAGCATGTCCGCGAGAACTGTCGCTCGCCCTGCGTTAAATGCATTTACAACGAAGGTTCGCACATAAGGATGTTGCGCCAGATATCGCTGCGCCCTGGAAGCCAAATACGCTCCGTCGATCAACGCGCCACCGATCGCAGGCTCAGGCAACCCCATAGCCGTGCATACCTCCCCAACCAAACCACGCGGATCTGTCTCCCCTGAGGGCGCATAGAGGGACCAGAATTGATTTAGGTTATCTACGGCCGTCAACACGCGCCCTGATTCAGTCGGAATGACTGGCGGAAATGCTGCAGGGGCTAACTGCCGGAGCAGCGCGTCGCGCGTCGGCCCCAAAAATTCCCTCGCTCCCCGTGCCGCCACCTGAAGCCAGCCATCCCCAACCCGGGCCCAAGTCGAAAACCAAATCGCCCTTAGTGGATTTAGGGGGGAGACCAGTGCAGCCTCTCGGTAACGATCACGGTAGTCAGTGATGACTATGCGGACAGAATCCACCGAGAGAATCCGTCGCAGATCAAGAAGTGCTGCTTGAGCATCTAGACCCTCTGCACTGTTCGCTCTCTTGATAATGGACTGAAGCATATCCAGATACGAACTTGCATAGTCAATCGCCAGCGGCTTTGCAATGGCTGGGTCCAACCCCTGTGTAATCAAATCAGTCGAAGAGGCTCGCACTAAATCAAAATAACGTTTTCTCACCTCGACAAAACGCTGGGCTTCTGGTCCTTCAGGCCAGCCAGTCAGCTCTACGACGGGCGAACAAGCAACGCCCTGCTCAACCTGCATACGCCAACTAATCGCGTCCACCGGCATAGCCAGCATTTGTCGCTCGAGATCGAGCAACACCGGTGATAGTGGAACGTGAAACGCTCCTTCGCGTCCGAGTTTGATTACAAGGGTTCCCGCTCCGAATCCTTGCCCCGACGCCTTTTGAGCGAGCCACTCGACACTGGTAACGCTTACCGCCGCAGGATCCCGGCCTTGCGCTGCGGCAATAAACTGGGCTCTCATACGGGCATGCGCAAGACTCGGCTCTCTCGGTACAGCTCTCTGTTGCGGCTCTACCTCAACGTCCTCGTTAGCCAGCACATAGAATGCATCACTCTCATTGGGTCGAACAATTGCAGCATCCGGCGCCGGATTCCAAGGCACAGGATCGCCGCTTTCGTTCACTAGTGGCACAAGGTCCCCGCTGTCCGTCTCCGCCAAAAGCCGAACAAAATGCCAGCCTTCCTCCCATTCAACCTTACCAAGTGATGAAAAACTTACCTTGGCGGAGTCGGTTGCCCTGGTCCATGCCGCCTTGCGACGAACCAACCCAATGGGCCCGTTTTCTCGGGAAATCACCTGCGCAACAAATCGACGCAACCCCTGCACTCGGGACGGGTGCGGATCAACGCGGAAACTCACGCTAAATCTACGCAATCCATTTTTCCCGACAACGAGCACTCTCTGTCCATTGAGCTCGGACAGACCTAAATCATTGTCCGAATCCTCGAAAACAGGCACGTCGACCTGCACATCTCCTATAAAGATCGAGTCGGGGCTTGCCCCGCCATCCTCAAATTCCCATTTGTTAAACGCAAAACACCAATTGGAGCGATCAACTACGATGGCGCGTGTCCATAGTCGCGGGTCTTCCACCCCGGCATCCGCTAGAAAATCGCCCAGCTCCTTTCGGAAGTCCTGCTTTGACAAACCTAAATCTAATGCGCGGCCGCGCTCCGACCTGGACGACCATGTAATTCTCTCCACGCAATCTCGATTTCTAAACACGCGAGCGGCCGCACGCTCGGGCTGCGCAAGAAGCTCGAAATCGGGGACCAAACCGAGCTCATAAAGTCCCGCACCGATTGATTCGGCATCACCACCGTTTACCTTGGCGGTGAGTAAGAAACGGACGATGGCCAATTTATCGGCAAAGGGCCAGGGCTTTTCTCCTTCCACAACTACTCGCAGTACCTCCCTGACAGGGTCTCTGAATATCGGGGAGAGCGTATCAACTAACTGTTCGCGTAGCGTCTCGTATATTCCTTGAACGCGAATTTCCTCGAACGTAGCAACACCAAATGAATCCTCCGCCGACGCACGGATGTCATTGGGAACAAAAACGAGGAGTGGCGGCCGCTGGCTTCCATCCGGATTCGGATTTCGCAGCTCCACAAGCTTCGTGCTGGATACCACAATGTCCCCTGGCACTCGACCGCCGCCGTCCGACAACATGACAATATTTACATCTGCAATCTCAGACCGCAGTCGCCCACAAAGCCGAATCATCAACTCTTGATCCAGATCTGAAATACGCATGCAGTGGCCAGCTTCACGCGTCCGAATACGTTCCTTTAACCACGGCAGAAGCACGGATTCCAGGCCATCGAGCAAATCTGCCTGTGTCAGCTCGCGGATTCCTTGGCTCATGCGCCAACCCCCTGCGCGTTTTCACCAATGCGATACCGGGGCGTCACCGTCTGCGTGACGTAAGCATCTGATAAATCACGGAAAAATCCTATCTCGCGCAGCCGGGACAAGAATGCCTTGACGTTATCCCGCAAGGCCTGCCTGTCTTCAATACTGGCGGGGCCGAATCCATCACCCATGGGTAACTGGTCAATATATAAGCCGTATCGCTCGCGCAAATGTGAGAGAAGCTCATCGATCCGCATTTCTCCTGTACGAAACCCGCCATTGGAGGGTTGAAGTACAGCAATTTGAAGTAACACTTCCAGCAATCGACTATCCAGGACGAATCGGCGATGCGCATTGCGCGTCCGCCCCTGCACCAACAAGGCACCCAGACGATTTTTTTGCATCAATGTATCCAGGCACTCGGTGATGTACTTCCGATGAAATGCACCACGTAGCGCGACCAAAAACTCGATGTACTTATCGAACTCAGACAGATCCATTTCAGCGAGAGAAGCAAGCTCAGGATCCAGCCCTTTTTCCTCACCCGCCATATCCTCCAGAACACTGGAGAGCCGCGCACCAAAAAACTTCTCGCGCTCACCTGTTAGCGCATCGCGCTGCAACGCAAGAATTTCCCCGACAGGAAAGCCCCCTCTCTGGGGCCGAATCAATTTTCCTTTCCGAATCTGATCTTCCGCAAACTCATCAAGTTTCTTAGTAACAAAATAAGCTCTAACAAATCCTGGGATACGTCGATAATGAGCATCCGCACTTCGTTCCGCCAAGTGTGCGACAGCCGATTCCGGATTACCGGTGAGATCCGTGAGCATTCCCAATCGATACGGGCATTCACCCTGAGGATTGATTGCTCTGCGCGGATCCACTGGACAAGTGGTTGTCTCGCAAATCGGATCACCGGCCTTACGACGCACCAATGCCGGCAACAATTTAAGCAACCGTAAATGGTAAAGCGCGGTGTGAAACGAGAGTAAAAGCTTGAGATAATCCACCATCACCGACCGTGGGATGAATGATCGGTAGAAAAGAAGACGCTGGACGTCTTCCGCCAGCAGATCGGCAGACCCTATGCAAAGAGGGGCAAAACGATCTCCTAATTGCCCCGTGTCCGGCTCGTCTTTTCGTTGACTAAGGAAATGCAGAAGAGTTACGGTCTCAATGTCTACGACGGCATTCGGATCGACCTTATTGGTTACCTTGTCGTATCCGTCAAAAAAGAAGGATTTCAGGTGCTCAATGGCATGTGTGCCAGCGGAATTTCGGGCCTGAACCAAGACTTCATAAATCTGCTGGGCAGCACCATAGTCTCGTGCGTGCTTCGGATTGCGGAACCGATAGGTAAATCCATGCAATGGCCTTGGCCCGGCTACAGCCTCATTACGTTTACCCCTATTTACGATATCCATTAGATGGGTTTCAACCCATCTCTCTACGATCTCCCGGTGGGCGTTGAAACCCTTGAATTGCTCCGGGTGCTCCATGATTTCGTCGACGAAGTCCTTAACCGTCAACTCTCTCTTCTGCCGGAAGCGACTCGGATAACCACCATGCGCAATTCGCTCAAACAGCCCCAGCAACACCCGATCCATCTCGATATGCTTGAAATCAATATGACTAATTTTCGGAAGCCGAAACTCCCGATCACGCTTAAGCAAAGGCATCAGACTACCTCCTTCACCCGAGTCATCTCTAGCTTTCCATCTGCTTGCCGTTCCAAGCGGTAAAAGTCATGGCCGGAGGATGTAAGCATGATCTCCCGGTATGTCGCAGCATTGAGTGCATTCTTGAATACCGCCAGACTGAGGTAATAGCCCTGCATTTCCTCTACGCTGGGGCGGTACCCCTCGTTCAGCCGCTCGAGCATCTCAAACATGTCCAGGTTGATAAAAAGCTCTGCCGGCTCGGCAGCCGCAACACCAATATCAAACCTAAGAACAAGACCAGTCGGGAGATGCTCAACAAAGCGCGCACGGTCGGCATCGTCTTTTACCCTTAACGTAAAGCGCTCAAGCGGAAAAAGGCGGTAGCTCCGAATGGTCCCACCCTCAACCTGCCGAACTTGCAAGGCAAGACTTCCAGCAAGGCGCTCCGGCCGTAACAGACCCTCACCTCGATTAATGGCGTGAAGCACACGTGTTGTCAGGTCCTCCGGAACCTTCCGTTCACGCACAATACTCACAAGTTGGTCCGCAGTGCGGTAGGGCAACATATCCCGCCAACCACCATCCCTGCGCTCGAAAAAATTGCGCCGCCGTGCCATCGCAATATAACCCCGGTGTGCCGCATTTCGTTGCACGCTGGGCGTTCCGGAAAAATCGCGCGGCAGCCCTTCAAACAAACTCCCCATCACCTCTCGATCAAATGCAGATCGCTGCTCGAAACGAAAAAGTCCCCGATCATCGGGTGAGAGGAAATCCAAACCGCGGTCAAACTGCGGGTCTTCAGCCAAGCCCACGTCTACGTCCGCCAGCAAAGTAAGCAAACGATCGGAAGTAGGCGCACCCCCACCCATCCAACTGTTGAAGTAGTAACTCCTGGCGATTTCATCGCGTTTCCCACTCGCGTATAGCGCATGTATTTCGCCACAATCTCGATCACCGACCAGCATGAACGAAATGGCTGAACGCAGGTCGCGCATGGTGATGTGCAGGCGACCCCGCAGGTGGGTCATGGTGTATAGCGTTTTCAGTCGCTCTATTGCCTTTGGCCCGGCAACGTCATCCTGAAAACTCTTGGCGTTATGAAGCGCATAACAAGATGATTTAAGGTCACAGCTTTCACATGCCGCCCAGAAACGCTTGTCGGTCATACCCGCGAGCTGGCGCTCAAAAATGGAACCCTCAGGAGCGTCAGCAACAACGCTCCGCAAGTTCAGATTAATTACCGCAATACCTTCAGCCGGCTGACCAGTCATAAGGCCGCGCAGGACAAGTCCATGCAACGCCGGGTATCGGTCGCCATTACCGGAAAGAAAATCAACCAGACGTCCTTCGTTGATCGCGATCAGGCGTGTTTCGCGTTTACTCTCCCCGGCAGTAAGCTCACCAGTAAATGGCTCAAAAAATTCTCGCAACACGTCATCGTTGCTTTTGTCACCCTCGTCCTGGCTTCCATCGTAGTTGAGCAAGTAAGAACGACCTCGCAGGGTAAATCTGCAGCCGTTCGGCGGCGATCGATCAAAGCTTGCGCCGTTGGCTTCCGCCTGTTTCTCCAGCTTTTGCAGAAACGCAGTCTTGCCATCACCCGCATTCCCTGAAATGAGCACCAGTCGGAACTCACCAGCCAACACAGCAGGCACCAGCTCTCGATCCAGGGCTGTATCTACGTATGACTGCTCACCCAGCGCATCAAGACCGCGAGTCCCCGCATTACTCCTTCGGCTTTGACTGTAGAGAGTGATCAAGTGCGACACATAAGGATTTGTGTTCGCCTCACTTCCCGTCAACGCAATACCCGGTTGCGGTCTCGCGGCGGCAACAATCCGGCGAGCAGCGCGCACCTGATCAAGCGCGTCGCATAAGGCTTGCGCAGACTGATATCGATTGGCCCGCTTGGGCGAAATTGCCTTAAGGACGACGTCAACGAACTCCGGCGCAAGATCGGCAAAATCAGATAGCTCTCGCGGATCCGGCGCAGACACCCCGATTGGCGGCACGCTAGCCTCCCAGGGATAACGCCCCGTAAGCGCCTCATATACGGTCAGCCCAAGCGCATACAGATCACGATCGGCTCGTTCTCCATTATGGGGGATCACCTCAGGGTCAAAATCCGGGGGGAGATAACGTCGCGAGCCGCCACCACGGGCCTCCAGATCACTTGCCTTCACCGACACATTAAAGTCTATGATTTTCGCGCCGCGATCGGTCCAGAGCAGGTTACGTGGCTTGATATCGAAGTGGAAGACGCCATGCTGATGCAGATGGACAAGTCCAGCTACGACTTGCTTGGCGAGTTCAAGCGTGTCCTCGGGCGCAAGCAAGTGCTGCTCAATCATTTCGCCCACATCGCTGCCCTCTACAAACTCAAACAGGATAAAAGGGGGACCATTACCCGGGATAACGTCCGCATCCAATACCCGAACCACGTTCGGGTGCTCGGGTATCCGAACCAGCTGTTGATACTCGCGCTTGAGTCGCTCCAGGGTCGAATGACGGTCATGCAGGATCAGCTTGATCGCCCGTGTTACATCCCCCAAGGTATCAATGACTTTGTAGACGACACCGAAAGTGCCCGGTCGCCCGAGCCGTCGCTGCACCACAAACTTGTGGGTCAGCTCGAATCCCGCCGGCAAATCCCGATACTCAGGCGCAGGGCTCTCGGCTACAGGTCTCAACTTGGGCGCAGGAGGCTCTTCCACCCGATGCTGAGGTCGAGGTGACAGCAACTCCACCAGAGATTGCCCTGCTTCCGCGGCACTCGGACGCTTGCCAGGATCAAAAGCGCATAACCCTTGCAGCCAACTGTCAAAACCCGAGGGGAGTTCAGCGACCGCCGTCGATGGTTTGACCGGGAAGATGCCATTTTGGTCAAAAACGAGGGCCGGATCACCGTTAAAGGGCCTATCCCCGGTAAACAGCTCATAGACAATCAAGCCCGCACTGAATATGTCAGCAGCTGCGGTCGCGTTACTCGGCTCTCGATATGCCTCTGGCGCACAGTACGCCGGCTCAATGTCGTCAACAATATCCTGTGCGATCGTTTGGCTGCGATCTACGCCGACTCGGGCAAAATCAAAGCCAATTAAACGTAACCGCCCATCGAGACCCAACAACAAATTTCCAGGGCTAAGGTTACGATGCACTATGCCATGACTATGTGCATGCGCCAGTGACGTCAGCAATTCCCCGGCAATACGATATTTTTGATCGAGTGTCAGCGCGAGTGCGGGGCGCTCGATGTGCACGCGTAACGCCTGTCCGGAGATATCCTCACTCACAAGCACGTAACGGTCGCCCTCTTCGGTTTCGAAGAAGTCCCTGATCCCGACAATATTTGGATGCCCGGGGAGCTGACTTAGCGCACGGTATGCCGTGGAAATTCTGTTTCTTCGTGCCGCACGCTCCTCTGGTGGCGCATAAGGGTCGGCTTGGTAGACTCTAAGCAATGCCGTGCCTGAGCGCACTCCAGCAAAGGAATTAAAAGCGCGGTATTCGGTGTAATCATCCGTCCCACCCAAACGCTCCTGCACCTCCCAGTTCCCGAACCGAAGGGGACCTGAACGTGGTCGCGCGACCCCTTGTATGGCCTTGATAGCCATCGCATGCAGCACTGCAATAGCCTTGGAATACTTTCCAGGAATGCGAGCGGTATTTTGAAAAAACGCTGCCGACTGTTTGAGCGTGGTGACACTCCCCGCATCGCGATTGTCGCGATCGCTCAAGTGTGCGTCCGGTGCCGTCAGAACGACGGCGACGTCGACATAGATTGCCTGAAGGTCTTGCCGCGTCGGCTGGCTGGCGGTGATGATGCCCTTCAGCGCGCGTGCATGGCTGCGCAGCTTGGCAAGAGGCGAAGGATAAGGCGTGCGCCCTTCCGGATACCACTTCGGTCCGTAGACATCGATCACGCCTCGCGTTCC
Source organism: Burkholderiales bacterium (assembly GCA_019634975.1). Classification (GTDB taxonomy): domain Bacteria; phylum Pseudomonadota; class Gammaproteobacteria; order Burkholderiales; family SG8-41. Next base: position 193,361 of record JAHCAI010000001.1, on the reverse strand, counting down.
TTTAACATCCACCAGGTAGGCCGCATGAGGCGCCAATACCGCGATGTCGATCTCCCATTTATCACCGTCGCGGGCAATTTCGAAGTTGTGGAGAATCGTGTAGCTGTTGGGCAGGTGGTCACGCAGATAGGCGATTGCCTGCCGCTCGGCATCGTTTACGGGTTGGCCGATGGCGATTACTTTCGCCAATTTGTAGCCTCTTCAATCGCCATTTCTACAGTTGCACGAGCTTTCTTTTCTAAGTCCAATGCTTGGTCTCGGGCCTCCACAGCCTGAATGACGCTAGTAGATACCTCTGTCATTTCTTTATCCGAAAACAACGGCAATATCACTTGCGCCATGTTCTTTTCATCGAAATGAGGAATAGAACCTCCGTATGTAAGGCTCGAGATTTGCCTATACGCAACCTCCGATTGAAGAAATCCGAATAAGAACGCTGAACGCTCTTTGCTTGTGGTTTCAAGTCGCACAAGCATGTGTGTTGTCGTCACGCCGTCTAAATGCTTCCCCACCCAGACCGGCCTTCCTGTCAAGCCCCCCTCTTGCCCGAACGCCTGAACCAGCACAGTTCCCTGTCTTAATAAGACTTGGTCAAACAACGTTGTTCGACGAGAAAGGATGCCCTTAGGCAGTGGTTCGAGCCAGAAAAGAGACGCCCCCGTGAAGTAAGGTGCCCCATGGTCTCCACTATCAATGTGTATTCGTTTGAATATTCCAGGGAGATAGACGCGCGTGCACCAATCGCCGATCGTAACGTGCCTTCCCTCCTTAATTCGCCCTTGTATACTCTTAACAATGGGATCATGAAATTGAGCATCCATTCTCGCCCCTATCTGTGAGGAAGGGACAATAGAAACTAATGGAGATGCTCGCTCCATATTAGCAGCACCGAAAGTTTCATCAAATCTTGCCGAAACTTTCTCAAGTTTGGCTGAAGCACTACTACGTAGCGTTGCTGCTCGCTCAATCAATTCATGGACGCCGTGCTCGATTGACTCTGCGAACCTCGGGATGGGCAAATCTGATATGTGCACAGGATCTAGGTGCTGAATGATTGATCCGTAAGTCCCTGCGGTCACAAGACCAAGCCCGAACCTTGACGACAAGAATGCGAATAGATAGCCACTGGGAATGGACGCCTTTCTAGGTCGAATTTTGATGATGTCACTTGAGGCAAACATTCCCTCCATATCTGAGCGCCCATACACTGTCCTGCCGATCGTTCCGGCGGCTGAAATCATGGTCATTCCTTGAGTTACCAAACAGCCTTCGTCATCCGCTGCAATTCGGCGACTTAACTTCGGCGCATGGGAAAGGTCTGCACGCAACATTCCAGAAGACGTTAAGAACGGAACGCCGTATTTCGAATCATTTACAAACAGTCGCCTAAGTAACTTTCCTTTATAGATACCATAAGGCTCTTCTACCAGCTCTCTAAGCGGCAGGGCACGGCGTCTAAGCTGCTCGAGCCGGATCTTTGCCTCAATGGCACCGGAGAGAAATGGCCCACAATCTAGTCGTGCCCCCCAGCGATCAACCCACGAAATTGGAACAGTTTTTACCCTCATGAATTTACTTCCCGAGGAAACCATCCCTGAAGCGCACTCCGCAATTCGACAAACGCCGGATCCTGGCAACCGACGAGCGAAATCTCCGAGATGATGGATCGATGAATAGCAGACGACCAGCCAAGGCCACGTTGGCGCACCACTGCTTGCAAGGCTTCCTTTGGCCGACTGGGCTTAGCTTCTCCATCACCCCACTCGAGGCCGGCGGCTCGCACTGCTGCCACCATGTCTGCAACAGAGTTAAATTTAAGTGGCGTAGCTACTCTCTGATTACGCTGCCAGATCCATGCCTCAAGCTCGGGATCGATAACAACCACACAGAACCGGTCATGATCCCATCCCGTAGCGCATACACGAGCGCATAACTCGTCTCGAAGGGTAGTGGCGTCGGCATCAGTGCCGTACTCACGATCGAACACGAGGACAGCGTGTCGATATCCGCGACCGAAATCGCGCACCCACTCATGTCCCTTGGTAAACACGCCCGCATCATTACCGGGTATGCGAATCAGATCTGTGCGCGGGTCAAAGTCGAACGGACGGACATGCAGATTGTACGAACGATAAAAATCGGGGCGTGTCAGGAAAGTCTCGATCGCCTTCTCCATTGTCAGATCCGCGACGAACACGACCAAGTCCCTCATCCCAAGATACCTGCCGCAAACAGCGAGCCGAGGTCGAGTTGACCATGCCACTCTGACAAACGCGGATGATCAGGTCCACGCACGATATTGGATGCCCCATTCGCTTCCAAGCGTGCGCAAAGCACCTGACCAAGCTTGCTCGCCGCAAGCACAACGGGCGAATGTGAACTGATCAATACCTGAGATCCGTAAATCGACTGAAGCGACTGCAAGACGGCCTCAATCGCCCTCGGATGAATACCGTTCTCGGGCTCCTCGGTCATAATCAGCGCCGGACGCCGCATGAGATACGGCAGGATTGTCATCGCCAGTATCCGCAATGTCCCTTCCGAGAGGCCCGACGAGGTAACCTCATAGCCTCCGTTATAGGTGACGGCCAGATAGGCATGATGATCCTCCTCACGCTCCTTGGCACGTATCGCTGTCACCTGCGGCAATGCAGTCTTAACGTGCTCAACCCAGGCATTGAATTTGTCGACTTGGTTTTGAAGCTCTAGCACCAGCCATGGGAGATTGGCTGCATTCAACATCAGCTCAGCCGACAAGCCCGGAGGACTTGCGGTCTGCAGTAGATCAATGTTGGGGCGATAGAAAACACACTGGGTGGTTAGATAGTCGTAGAACCACCTGGCAGCCGGATGGTCGTCTGCTGTTTCGAACTGCACTTTTGTCAACGCAAGGGCCTTGCTGTCTATGTGCGCAGGCCGGCCTTTTTTGCTGCGACGAGCCTCCGCTCGAAACGTGACGTCACCCTTTCTTTCCCGTTCGATGATGAAGCGCCAATCTCGATTGCGCGCAGTCTCACCATAGAGGCGGGCAGATCCCCGCTCTGGTTCGCTACTCCGCGAAAACAAGAACAGGTATTCATTACCCACCACCAGCTCGCGGTCATTGAAAATTTCGAATCGAATCTCGTATCGGAGGAAACGGAGCCACCGGTCTTCATAGTTCTGCGCCAGCTCTGTTTGCGAAGGGAGCAAGGCACTAATCACATGTTGAGGCAACTCAACCTCCAATGTGATTAAAAAATCCGTGCCCTGGCCGGCAAAAATCAGTTCGTTCAACGTGGCACTTCGCGGAGGACGATCGTGCAGCCGCCCGGTAAAAGCTTGCGCGATTTCTCTTACCTGAAGGCAATCCGCGAGCAATCCGGGGATATCGAGAAACGTGGTCTTACCGGATCCGTTCGCTCCAACAAGCACACCGTAAGGCTGAAGATCGGCCTCCAATAGCTCCAGGCAGCGATACCGGGTTGCTTCGATCCGCGTGATCATGCGCCGGGCTCCGGATTCCTCTGGCGAAACTCGGCATAGGCCTCGGCGATTTTGGGCAAGTCGTCATCGAGAATTTTCTTTTTCCGATGCAGTGTCCGAACTACCACCTTGCCGCCGATACGAATACGCTCCGTCTCCACGTCATCCACGAGTATCTCCTCTCCATCTGGCGTTCTCTTATACAGCGGTGCACCGCGACGATCGAAGCCGACCTGCTCTGCCACCGCCATGAAAACGGGGTAATCCACAGTCCGCCCGAGGTCTTCTGCCTGGATCTCTTCCCGGGTTTTCTTTTTCAGGAACAACAGGCTTGTGAGGATGTTGACGTTGGCCTCGACGATAAAAGTCTCCACAGGAAGATCCACGCTTGCGAGCACCCAGCAATGCCGCAGAATCCAGCGTCGTATGTATTCGTCACCCGGATTGCCCAAAATGCCGTCCGGAAGAACAATACCCATACGCCCACCAGGACGCAGCCACTCGATTCCGCGTTGGATAAAAAGCACTTCAGGCGCTACAGCCGATTGATAGCCGTCCGTTTGACCACTGCCGTCTTTCTTGGGCGGTTTTCGTGCAAGTTCATACTTTCCGAGGATTGCGGGGTCAGTAATCGGTATGTCAGACCCAAACGGCGGATTGGTCATCAGCACGTCCACTGAACCCAGGGGGATTTTTTCCTTAGCCTCCGGAAGCCCATCAAGATGCCCGGCGGGATAAGTCAGCGAGTCGATGTGAAAGACATTGCCTTTTGAGCCGGCGGCCATCATCAGATTCATGGTCGTCGCACGAACCAGAGCAGGATCGAAGTCGGCGCCATAGAGGTATGTATCTACGAACTCGCGTACATAATTGCCCGCGACAAGGCTATCAGCAGTCTCTTCACCCCCGGATGGCATTTCAGCTTTGTACTTGGCCAGGATATGAGCGATTGTCGCGACGAGGAATCCGCCAGTGCCGCACGCTGGATCAAGCACCCGTTCGTCGGGCTTGGGATCAAGCATTTGCACCATTAACTTAATTGCGCCCCTCGGCGTGAAGTATTGCCCGCGGTCACCACGTAGATTGGTGCCTACGATCTCTTGGTATGCAGCTCCTTTCGCATCAACATCCGTGCGACCGAAGTCGTATTTCGCGAGCTCAGAAACCATAAACGAGAGCGCACGATCGGAGAGCGTGATTTCCTCGCGCCCTTTGAAGATCGCCTTGTATTGCTTCTTCACGTCCTCAAAGAGAGACGTCACGCGCTTCTTGATTTCGCGTCGCCCCGCTTCTTCAAACTGTTCTGTTGGGCCCGCCCAAAAGCGACGCCGCTCACTCGGCTGACGCTCGTCATACATCTTGCAGAAAATGAGGTAAAGGAACTGCCAGAAGGCAGCGTCTTTCGACATACCCTCGTTGCCATGAATAAAATTGTGGCAACGGCGAAACGCTGTACGCAGCATTTCTGGCTCAGCCCGACGCATCTTGGCACTGGAAGCCACGTCGCGAGTACCAATCGACTCATCGGCCTGCGGCCAGTCCCCGAGGGACTTAAATTTCACGTCGAACCGGGTAACCTCTTTCTGGAAGAAAAAGAACTCCAGCCCGTTTGTCCAAAGCCCGTACTTACAATTCGTTGCTTCCGCCATTGCAGATTTCAATAGCGCAAACTCTCGTTCCGCCTCCTCAGGTGAGCGCATCTTGTAAGCGCTCTTGCGGCCACTGGTGGGCTCTTTCTCGCAGATCACGATGCGGCGAATATTTTCGGGTTCTTTAGGTGACTCTGGCTCAAAAATTACGAGATCCAGTTTTTTGAGCCGCCCATCAATTCGCAGCTTGTAGTCGGGCACCATGTCATCCACCGAGATGCCGTACTCATGGAAAAGCGCACGAGCAATCCGCTGCCGCACACGTTCTTTTTCAGTGTCTTTGACTACGCCACCGGTAATGTAATCGAGGGTGCTGCCATCCTCGATCGCAGTCGCATCATCAGAGATGACGTCTACATCGACATCTCGCTCTTCGGCTTGAGGTTGCGACTCTGTTTTTTTTCGCTTAGCCATTCTTGTTTCCAGTCTCGTCTAGGTCGTCAGTGGAAGATGCGGCCCCTCCAGCACGGACCCAATCATCAACGTCGTCTTTCTTGAACTTCCAAAAGCGCCCTACCTTGTGTCCCGGCATGCCCTTGGAAGTTACCCAGGTGTAGACGGTGTCTTTGCTCACCCCTAGGTACTCTGCAATGTCGTCTACCGAAAGCCAGCGGTCAGTCATTTTGGGTCACAATACCTTCAATCTAGGATTTGACCAGATTATATAGGGTTTGTTAGGGTTTGAGCGGTTATGCGCCAGATTGAGGACACCCGCTCACTAACCGCGACACGATAATTATCATAACTATATGATTTAATTTATTTTTTTATCCTACACCTTAAACACCAACTTCCCCCGCAAATGCCTGCCCTCACTCACCCGGTGCGCCGCCTGCGCATCCGCCAGTGCATAGGTCGTGATCTGCGGCAGCTTCACCGCGCCCGAGGTGATCAGTGACACGATGCGGTCCAGATGCACGCGCTTGCGCGAGGCGTCGGGCTTGAGCGAGGCCATGTCCTCGTAGGGCGGTGTCGGTGCCGGGCCGTTGATGAAGGCGGCGCGGCCGCCGCGCTTGAGCACCTTGAAGGCCATTTTCGCGACTTCGCCGCCCACGGTGTCGAACACGGCGTCGCAGTCCTTCAGCACCTTGGTGAAATCTTCCTTGTTGTAATCGATGACCTGGTCGGCGCCGAGGCTCCTAACATAGTCGGCGTTGCCCGCGCTGCAGGTGGTGATGACCCGCGCGCCGAGGTGTTTGGCGAGCTGCAGGCCGAAGCTCGCGACGCCGCCCGCCCCGCCCTGCACCAGCACGGTCTGGCCGGCCTTGACCTGGAGCGCAGTTTCGATCGAGACAATCGCCGTGAGCCCGACCAGCCCCACTGCGGCCGCTTCGATGTGGCTTAACTGTGCGGGCTTTTTGGTGACGATCGCGGCGTTGATCGCAACCTTCTCGGCATAACAGCCTTCGTCGCTGGTCTCCGCCACGCCGAAGACTTCGTCACCCACCTTGAAATCGGTCACGCCGCGCCCGACGGCGCTGACCACGCCGGAGAAATCCCGCCCCGGGATGTGCGGGAATTTTTTCGTCGGCCCGTGGTAGCCGGAGCGGACTTTCCAGTCGGCGCCGTTGACGCTGGCGGCGTGGATGTCGACGACGACCTGGCCCTCACGGGCGACGGGATCGGGCTGCTCGCCGTATTGCAGGACTTCGGGGCCTCCGTTTTGCATGAAGAAGACGGCTTTCATTTATTGTTTTCCTTGTCGGGTGATTCAGATGGCCGGCGCCCGGCAGCTGTGCAGTGCTGGAGCGTGTCTTGTTTGTTTTTATCACAGCAGGGGGCCCGGGTTGATTCCCGGTTTGCGAAGGCTGGGGATTACGGTGGGAGCTTCGGGGTGTGGGAGTGTGCTCAGTCGGTTATTTACAAGTATTTGTTTTTATTGGTATTTTTTTATTTCCCGATAAACGCCATGAGTTTCGAATAGCCAGCACCTGCCCCGGATTTCGCTTCGCTGCACCCGGGCTACGGGAACTGGAGTGACGAGGCATCGGCCCCGGATTCCGCTTCGCGTCACCCGGGCTGCAGGGCTACGGGGCCGGGAAACGCGGCTGATAAAATCCGCGGTCGTCTGGATCACTGAAACCGGAGCAACCGATGTTCATCCGCACCCTCGCGGCAAGCCTTGCCGCTCTCACGTTGACGGCCCCTGCCCTGGCCGCCGATTACCCCAACCGCCCCATCCGCATGATCGTCGGTTTCGGTCCCGGCGCGCCGGACACGGTGGCGCGGCTGGTGGGCGCGCAGGTCTCGGCGCAGATCGGGCAGCAGGTGGTGGTGGACAACCGCCCCGGCGCCAACGGCATCATCGGCGCGGACCTGGTGGCGAAGAGTTCACCCGACGGCTACACGGTGCTGCTGACTTCGGCCTCTTTCGCGACCAATCCATTCACCCAGAAGAAGCTGCCCTATGACGTGCGCCGCGATTTCACGCCGATCACCAATGTCGCCTCGGGCGGCGGTTATTTCCTCGCGGTGCATCCCAAGGTGCCGGCGCAGACGGTGCAGGAGCTGATCGCGCTGGGCAAGAATCCCGCGTCGAAGCTCGCCTTCGCCTCGGCCGGCCCCGGCAACACGCTGCATCTGGCGGGCGAGCTCTTCAACGCGCGCACCGGCACGCGCATCGTGCATGTGCCCTACAAGGGCGCGGGCCCGGCGATGGCGGCGCTGGTCGCAGGCGAGGTGCAGATGATGTTCGTCACCACGCCGCTGGGCATGCCGCACATCGAAGCCAAGCGCATCCGCCCGCTCGCCTACACCGGCCCCAAGCGCGCGCCCTTCATGCCCGAGATCCCGACGATTGCCGAGGCCGGTGCGCCCGGCGTCACGCTCGACAACATGAGCTGGTACGGCGTCTTCGGCCCGGCGAAGTTGCCGGCGAAGGTCACCGCGAAGCTGCACGGCGAGCTGGCCAGGGCGCTGAAGGTGCCGGCGGTGCAGGAGCGCCTCGCCGGCCTGCGCCTGACGCCGGTGGGCGATGAGCCGAACGCGTTCACGGCGTTCATCGAGACCGAGCTCAAGCGCTTTGCGGAGATGGTGAAGCTGGCGGGGTATCAGCCGGAGTGATTCGGTGACTGGTAATTGGTGAATGGTGAGCGGTAAGCCGTGATGGGCGGGATGCACGGGCACGGGCGCTGGCGGCGTCATTCCGGCCAGTCGTAGCGAGAGCCGGAATCCGGTCAGCCGAAGAGTCGCTGCTGGAGTTCGTCGCGACTGATCTTGACTTGAGGTGTACCGAAACGTCGGACAATATCCCGGACAACGTGCCCACTTTTAGCGGGTCGTGAGCCGGGACCGTGACGTGGTGTTGCGTGGGCGTGTCGGTACTGATGCGGATATGACTACCGGTTTGCCGCGTAACGCGATAGCCGACTCGTGCCAGCGCCTTGACCAGTTCAGCACCGGACAGATCCCGCGGTAACTTCATGCCGCGATGACTTCATCCCGCACGAAGTGCAACCGGATCATCTTGGGGATGTCAGGACCGTCAAAATGGCAACGCACGGCATCGCGCACGCGCGTGTGGAGTTCTTCCGCGCTTTCAGCTTGCGTGAAAATAGAAGCGTCAAGGGCGCGCGCGGTAAACCCGCCTTCCGGCGCCTGCTCTACAAGAAAAATGATCTCGCTCATGGTGTCCTGCCCAATCTGGATATAGCCGATATGCTAAAGCAATCAAACCGGACGGCGGGAAAGATCACGCCGCCGCGCGCCCCTGCGCCGGCACGTCGAACAGCAGCTCGATGTGGTTGCGGTAGAGCCGCAGTTGTTCGCCCGCCATCCGCGCGTCATTCATGGCCTTGGCGAGGATGAAGGCGCCTTCGAGCACCACGGTGAAACCGTCGGCCAGCTGCGCGGGGCTGACCGGGGTTTTCGGCGGGTGCTGCTTCACGATGAGTTCGAATTTTTCCTGCAGCAGCGCGCGCCAGCGCGCGAAGGTGTCATGCAGCAGGCCGCGGGTTTCGTCGTCGAACTGCTGCAGCTCGTAGACGTACGAGGCCAGCAGGCAGCCGGGATAGGGCTCGGTCATGCCGTTGAACATGTCTTCGAACAGGCGGATGAAGATGAGCATCTGCTGCAGCGGGTCGTCGCTCAGTTTCTCGGCCTGGGCGCGGGTCTCGGCGTAAATCTGCGCGTCCTGGTCGGCGTAACGCCGCAGCAGCGCCTTGGCCAGGTCTTCCTTGGTCTTGAAGTGGTGGAAAAACGCGCCCTTGGTGATGCCCACGTGCTCGAGCACATGGTCGATCTTCATGCCGGAATAACCCAGCCTGAGGACCAGGTCCCGGGCGCCGTCGAGGATTTTTTCGCGGGTGGCGATACCGTCCTTGCGCATGCTCATGGTCCTGGGTTTTGCCTGTAAATCAACATACTGGGTAGTATGCCTCAACTCCGTGAATTAATACACAGAGAGCAGAAATTTATATAACTAAATGTTTTTAATGCATATTTTATTTTTCATCAAAACAGACTAAATAGTTTGACAAGGCGTTTTCCCTTGCGTATATTTCCGGACCGTTTGGTCTGTTTAGGCCAATCCGGACAACTTATTCAAGGGAGGGATTCCGATGTATGACGTTCTGGGTTACCTGACGCTGGCGCTGATCCCGGCGTTCATCCTGCTCGATCTGGTGCACCGGCACCGCCGCTTTGAAACCCCGCGTTTCTGGCGGTTGCGCGCACTGGTGGTCACCGTGGGCATTTTCTTTTTCACCGGCTGGGTCGCCGGGCTGTGGGGTCAGCTGTTCGAGGGCGTGAGCCTCCTCGACCTGAGCGGCCTCGGCGCGATCGGCGGCGCGGTGGCGGGCGTGCTGGTGTACGAGTTTTTCCATTACTGGTATCACCGCAGTGCGCACCAGTCGGACTGGCTGTGGCGCGCCGGGCACCAGATGCACCACAGCGCGGAAAGCCTCGACGCCTTCGGCGCCTATTACCTGCATCCGCTCGATGCGGCGATTTTCACCAGCATCGGCAGCCTGGTGTTTTTCCCGCTGCTCGGGGTGACGATGGAAGCCGGCGTGATCGGCACGCTGTTCCTGACCTTCAACGCGATGTTCCAGCACGCCAACATCAGGACGCCGCAGTGGCTGGGTTATGTCATCCAGCGCCCGGAGATGCATGCCGTGCACCACGCCCGCGGCATCCACCGCTACAACTATGCCGATCTGCCGCTGTGGGACATGGTGTTCGGCACTTTCCTCAACCCGAAAACCGTGACCGACCTGCCCACCGGTTTCTATACCGGCGCCTCGGCCCGCATCGGCGACATGCTGATCGGGCGCGATGTCAGCAAGCCGGCGGACGAGGAGGATGCGGCGCTGTCGGGCAGCAGGGCTTGAGCTACGCACTCAAAGGCTGGGGCCGGGTTTTCGGGCCCGGCCGCTGTCCTCGGCTGCCATTGACAGAAATTATCATTATAAAACAGTAGGTTATATACTTACCCTATCGTTCTCTTTATTGCTACAATTGAAGCAATAAAGAGAACGATCATGCCTGCCACCCGCGAATCCATCGTCACCTTCCTGCTGGGCAGCACCCGCACCGCGGTGCTGCGCACCCTGCTCCTGAAGCCGGAAGCGGCACTGCATGTGCGTGAACTCGCGCGCGTGACCGGGGCTTCACCGGGATCACTGCATCGGGATCTGCGGATGCTGACGGAACTCGGACTGTTGCTGCGCGAGGAAGTGGGCCGGCAGGTTCATTACCGCGCCAACCCGGCGTGCCCGGCCTTTGAGGCACTTGCCGGATTGCTGCGTGATGCGGATGCTGCGATGCCGGCATCACAGGCACACACAACGGACGCCCGCGTACTGCACAGCCCTGTTGCGACATATCATGCGGCACCGCGCCAGAAGCTGCACATTCCCCGCGGCCAACTCGCGGCGCTGTGCCGCAAACACCATATCCGCAAGCTGAGCCTGTTCGGCTCCGCCGCGCGTAACGGGATGAACCCGGACAGCGACGTGGATTTGCTGGTCGAGTTCGAGCCCGGCAGCAAGGCATCCCTGTTCGAAATCCCCGCGTTGCAGGAAGAACTCTCCGCGCTGTTCGACGGCCGCAAGGTCGATGTCGCCACGCCGGAAATCCTCGATAACCCTTTCCGGCGGAAAACAATACTGCCGGAACTGATGACCCTCTATGCCGCCTGATTCCCGCGATGCGGCGCATCTGTGGGACATGCTTTCCGCAGCGCGTGAAGCGCATGGCGTCGTGAAGGACATTTCACTGGAGGCATTCATGGCGGATCGCCTGCGTCTGCGCGCTCTGGAACGAACACTCGAGCTGCTGGGTGAAGCAGCACGGCGCGTCAGCCTTCCAGGCCGGGCCTCATATTCCGAAATTCCGTGGCGCCCCCCAAGAGGACTTCCTTCGGGGCGCGCACTGATCGGGCAGCGCAATCTGCTGGCGCATGAATATGGACGCATCAATCCGGCATTGCTGTATCAGGCCGCATCGGACAACGTCCCCTCGCTTATCATTGCGCTGGAACGCATCGTTGGAACCACTGAATAACTTTCTGATCAACCCCGATTAACCGAGGAGTGCAGTACATGAACGGAAAAATCCGCCGCGTCATCACCGGCCACGACAAGAACGGCAAGGCCATCGTCATCGAGGACGGCCTCGCCCCGGCGGTGCGGACCAACCCGCTGCGCCCGGGACACATCTCGGTGGACCTGTGGAAAACCGCGGCGACGCCGCATATCCTGCACGCCACCGAGCCCGATCCCACCGGCGGCCCGAAGCAGATCCATCCCCTGCCCGGCGGCACGGTGTTTCGCATCAGCGAGATCGCGCCGGAGACCGAAGCCATCCGCAACATTTCACCGGAGCAGTCGAAAGCGGTGTTCGAGGCGATGGGCAACCGCAACGCCACCACCGCCGGCTCGGCCAAGGGCCGCCACCCCTTCATGCACCGCACGCAGACCATCGACTATGCCGTGGTGCTGAAGGGCGAGGTGACGATGCTGCTCGACGACCAGGACGTGGTGCTGAAGGAAGGCGACGTCGTCATCCAGCGCGGCACCAACCACGCCTGGAGCAACCGTTCGGACAAGCCGGTGCTGATGCTCTATGTGCTGATCGACGGCCGGTTCGACGAGGAACTGCAGGGGCATTTCGGGACCGGCGGGCACTGAAAAGCAGCGATGAGCGCGGAGTGATGATCGATGAGCAAAAGGCGCACCGTCACTCCAGCGCGCTCCATCCGGGTCACCCATCACCCGTAGCCCGGATGGAGGCCATCAGGCCGGAATCCGGGAATACACCTTGGCATAGCCCTGGATTCCGGATCCCCTCCCCGAGGGAGAAACGAAGTGAAATGCGGGGGAAACAACAACTTCCCCGCAATACGCTGCGCTCCTTGCGGGCTACCGATCCCGCAAGGCCGCGTGGCTTGCGTCTACCGGATCAGCGCGCATCCCCTCAATCACCGCCTGAATCACGGCCTCACGCCGTACTTCGGCCGCGGTCCGACGTCGGCCTGCAGGCGCGGCTGCATGGCCTTGATGAAGCGGCACAGATAGGCACGGGTGTCACGCGGATCAATCAGGTCTTCGACGGCGAAAGCTTCGGCGCTGAGGAAGGGCGAGGTGATGCGCTTCAGTTCGGCCTCGATCTCTTTTTCCCGCTTCGCAGGATCGGGTGCCCTTTCGATCTCGCGCTTGTACTGGGCGCGGACGCCGCCTTCCACAGCCAGGGAACCCCATTCGCCGGAAGGCCAGGCAATCTTGAAATCGAGCCCGTACTTGTCAATGCCGACGCCGCCGCCCATGCCATAACACTTTCGCGTGACGACAGAGATCAGGGGTACCGTTGCCTGGCATTTGGCATGGATCGCACGTGCGCCTTCGCGCAGAATGGCAGCCTCCTCCGATTCCTTGCCGATCATGAAGCCCGGAACATCGAGGAAGAAAATGATCGGAATATGGAAGCAATCACACAGTTCGATGAAATGCGCCTGCTTGCGCGCGGATTTCACGTCTATCCGTCCGCCGACCATCGGATTGTTGCCGATCACGCCAACGGGGTAGCCATTGAGCCTTGCGAGGGAGGTGATGGCCGAACGGCCGTAAGTGCCCTGGATTTCGAACATCGATCCGCGGTCGACGATCATTTCGATTACGCGCTTCATGCTGTAAGGCTTGCGCGGGTCGCGAGGCACGATGCGGATCAGATCCTCTTCCCGGCGGTTGACCGGGTCCGTTGACGCAATCACTGGCGGAAGCTGCCAGACATTGGTGGGCATATACGACAGGAAGCGCCGGATAAGCTGGAAGCATTCCTGCTCGGACGCAGCGACGTTGTCGATGGTGCCAGCCTTGTCCACGGCGACGTGATGGCCGCCGAGTTCCTCCTTGGTGAGCTTCTGACCCAGGCCGCGCTCGACGATGGGCGGCCCTGAGGCAAAAATGGTGCTGTTCTTGACCATCACCGACCAGTGCGACATCACCGCACGCTGCGCCGGCCCGCCGGCGGCCACGCCGAGCACGGCGCTCACCACCGGCACGACACCCAGCAGTTCGGCGACGTTCACTCCGGGGTCGTTGGTATGGCCCGGAAACACGGTAAAGCCGCGTTTGGCGGATGCGACACCACCGCCATAGCCATCAATCAGCCGGATCAGCGGAATGCGGTAATTGTAGGCAAGGTCATCGATGAATCCCCCTTGTCCACCCTTGCGCCGTCCGTGCCCCCAGCTGGTCCCGCCACGCACCGTGGTGTCCTCGCCGCCGATGGCCACCGGCCGGCCATCAACCTCGGCAATACCCATGACATAGGGCGCGGGCGTAACCTTGACCACCCTGCCCTCAGCATCATATTCGCCTTTGCCGGTGAGCTTGCCGACTTCCTGGAAGCTGCCGGAATCAACGATGCCCGCGATGCGCTCCCGCACCGTGAGGAAACCCTTCTCGTGCCGCAGCCTGACGGCCTCCGCACCGCCCATCGCTTCAGCCCATCGGTAACGTTGCTGAATCTCATCAGCTTCCTTCTCCCATCCTTCGGAACTGCCGCCCGGCACTGACATGACCATCCTTTACGTCGCAATTACCGCGAAAAGTTGAACCCGTGTACTCAGCGCTTGGCCAGGCCAAGCTCCGTGAGTCCTTCCTCCAGTTCCTTGTACTGGGCATCCCAGTAGGCGCCGGCATCGCGGCCGTTGAGGAAGTTGTTCACCCGGAAAGTTTTTTCGATGTCGGCTTTCCACTCCTCGGTCTGACTCAAGGCCAGGAAAGCGGATTCCCAGTACTTGATCTGGGCTTCGCTGATGCCTTTGGCGCCGACCACGCCGCGCCAGCTGTCGAATACCGCGTTCGCCCCCTGTTCCTTCCATGTCGGGATCGCCGCCAGAATCCCGGTCATGCGCTTCGGTGCGCTGACCCCGAGAATCCTCACGGTCCCGGCGGTGACATGGGGCAGCACAGCCGCAAATGTCGCCGCGGCGACATCGATGTGCCCGCCCAGGACCGAGGTCAGCGACTGCCCGGAAGATTTGAATGCAACGACTTTCATCTTCCGGATGTCGACACCGGCCGCCTTCATCGGCAGCGCGATCCCCATGTGAATATGGTTGCCTATGGCCGTCGCCACGCCGAAACTCAGGCTGTCGGGCGACTCCTTGAGCTTCTTGATCAGGTCACCACCGGTCTTCAGCGGCGAATCGGCCTTGACGACGGTGAATATGTATTCATTGAAGAGCATGCCCAGCGGGGTGAAATCACGGTGCGTGAACTGGCCGACCCCCATGATTTTCGACGTGAACATGGTCGGCGCCAGGATCAGCAACTGGCTGGGATCCTTCGCCTTCTGGCTGACGTAGGTATAGGCAATCGCCCCGCCGCCGCCCGGCTTGTTGACGACATTGACCGGCGAGACGATCTTCTTGTCCTGCCATATCGTCTGGATGGTGCGCGCGGTAATGTCCTGGTTGCCTCCGGGCGCGACGCTGACAATCAGTTCCGGAATGCGATCCGGCTTCCATTGCGCCAATGCTTCAGATGCCGCTCCGGCCATCAGCGCTGCCATCGCGCCGCCTACAAGAACTCCGCAGCCTGAAATCCTGATCATGGTGCCACTCCTCCCTTGCCATTGTTGTCGGCGGCGATCGCGACGATGCCCTTCTTGATCAGATCATCGAGTTCGCCATTGGTGATGCCCAGTTCTTCGCCCAGCACGGCCTCCGTGTCCCGTCCCGTGCGCCCCCCGCTGCTGCGTATGTCGCCGGGAGTTGCCGAGAGCCGCGGCACCGGCGCAACCATTGCAATGCTGCCCAGGTCTTCATCGGGCACATCCCGGATCATCCTTCTGGCCTTGAAATGGGGATCACGGAAGATGTCCGCCATGGTGTAGATCCGTGTGAATACAACATCTTCCGCGGACAATGCCTGCTCGACCTCGACGTAATCACGCGCCCCCACCCATTCCTGGACAATGGCATCCATCTCGTCGCCGTTCTTGACGCGCTCGGGGCGGGTATTGAATTTCGGATTTTCCAGAATGTCCGGGCGTTTCATCGCCAGGCAAAGCCGGCGGAAGCTGTTGGTCTGCGAACCCTGTATGTGAACGTAGTCGCCGTCGCGCGTCTTGAACAGGTTGTTGACCACGCTGCCCGAGTGCCCAGCCCCTTCGCGGCCGACTACATAGCCGGTTTTTTCATAGGCGGCGACATGCGCCTCCATGAAGCTGAACGCGCACTCATACAGGGCCGTATCGACAACCTGGCCTTGCCCGGTCCGGTCACGATGCCGGAGGGCCATCATGGTTCCAAACGCGGCATAAAGCCCGGTGATGCAGTCGGTCAGCGCTATGTTGGCTCGCGCCGGAGGACGATCGGGATCACCGGTGACATGGCGCAGTCCGCCGACCGCCTCGCACACCACACCGTACCCGGGTCGCTGGCTATAGGGGCCGCTCTGGCCATATCCGGAAACCCGCACCAGAATCAGCCCGGGGTTGATCGCGGAAAGCGCGTCATAACCGAGATTCCACTTTTCCAGGGTGCCGGGCCGGAAGTTCTCCACCAGCACATCCACCTTTTTTACCAGCCGGCGTATCAGGTCCTGGCCTTCCGGAGTACGCAAGTCGATGACGATCAGCCGCTTGTTGCGCATCATGCTTGCGGCATATAGCGGCTTGTTCTTGTAGCGCTTGCCGGACAGGCGTGAGGGATCACCCTCTGCGGGCTCCACCTTGATAACGTCGGCGCCGAAGTCCGCGAGCAGGCGGGCGCAAAATGGCCCGGCAATGGTGGTCCCCAGTTCGAGCACCTTGATCCCGGCAAGCGCCTGGTAATTTCCGGAGTCCGGCATCACAGACCGGCTCCGGACGCAAAAGCACGGGCTACCAACTCAATCGGCACCGCGACCGCCTGACTCATTGCCGAACTCCTCCGCGAGAACTACCCATTCACTCGGGGCATATTCCGTGAATGCGGACTGCCCGCAATTGCTGGAGCCGCGTCACCTCACCCCCAAGCAACAATACGGACTTTATCGGGCAATGTTATTGATAGTGGTAGATGCCGACAGGCCCAATATATCGACCTTATGCGTCAAACAAAGTAAAAACAAGAGGGATTTCAATATGTGTTATCCGATTCGACTTCATGCTCATGGATCTTTTACCGAAATCCACATTACGGCCAAAGACTTGGAAGCTTGACCGAAAACATCAACAAATATGCATCCGTCATTCCTGCGGAATCCCCGCGCTCTTGATGACCTTGGCCCACTTGGCGATTTCCGCGTTCACGTAAGCCTGGAACTCCTCCGGCGTGTTGCTGGCCGCGGTGCCGCCGAGCTTGCGGATGGTTTCGCTGACCTTGGGGTCGCTGATCGCCTTGACCATTTCGGCATTGAGCCGGCGCTTGAGGTCTTCGGGCAGATTGGCCGGCGCGAAGAAACCGAACCAGGCGATCGCTTCGTAGCCGGGCAGCGTTTCCGCGATCGCGGGCACGTCGGGGAATATGTCCGAGCGCTTCAGCGAGGTGACGCCGAGTCCGCGCAGGCGGCCGGACTTGAGGTGCGGAAAGGCCGCGGTCGTGTTGGGGAACATCATCATCACGTTGCCGGCGATGACGTCGGTCATGCCGGGCGCGCTGCCCTTGTACGGCACGTGGAGCATCTGTATGCCCGCCACGTCGCAGAACAGCACGCCGGCGAGGTGCTGGGAGAAGCCGGTGCCGGCGGAGGCGTAGGTCATCTGGCCGGGACGCGCCTTCGCGAAAGCGATCAGCTCTTTCACCGATTTGGCAGGGAGCGAGGGATGCGTCACCAGGATGTTCGGCATGCTGGCGATCAGCATCAGCGGCGTGAAGTCTCGCACCGGGTGGTACGACAGCGTCTTGCGCAGGCTGATGTTGATGGCATGGGTGCCGCTGTGGCCGATCTGGATCGTATAGCCGTCCGGCGCCGAGCGCGCCCCCAGTTCGGTGCCGATGATGCCGCTGGCGCCGGCGCGGTTGTCGACGATGAACTGCTGCCCGAGGTTCTCGGACATCTTGGTTGCCATCGTGCGCGCCAGCGTGTCGGCACCGCCGCCGGGCGGACCGGGTACGATGACCCGCACGGTGCGGGTCGGGTAGTTCTGCGCCGCAACGGTGGCCGCCGGCAGCAGTCCGGCCAGCAGCAACAGCAGTGTTTTGTTGAACCGGGTTTTGTTGAACGAAATCATGCGGACAGTCACTTCATATCTCCTTGAACAGGTATCGGTATCCGGCAAAGGCGCGCTCCCGCGCCCATGCCAGATCAGAACGGGCGGTCGCCGGCGATCTGCGTGCGATGCAGCAGACGGCGTGCCGAAGGATCAAAGGAATCCCGGCGGTGCATGGTGCAGCGGTTGTCCCAGATCACGACATCGCCGATGCGCCATTGCTGGACCCAGGTCGCCTCGGGCAGAACCGCGTGCGCCCACAGGGTGTTGAGCAGCGCTTCGCTGTCCTCGAGGCTCAGCCCGGGGATGTAGGCATTCAGCCGGCGCCCGAGAAACAGCGCCTTGCGCCCGGTCACCGGGTGGGTGCGCACGATCGGATGCAGCGCACCGATGGTCTCCCGCGGGTCGGTGACTTCCTTCCAGCCCTTGCGCAGCATGCCGGCGCTGTTGCGGCTCGCATCGTGCACGCACTTCAGCCCGGCGATCCGCGTCTTCAGCTCGGCCGGCAGCCGGTCGTAGGCCGCGTACATGTCGCAGAACCAGGTGTCGCCGCCGGCGGGCGGGATTTCGATCGCGTAGAGGATGCTGGCGCTCGGCGTGCACTCGTTGTAGGACATGTCGGTGTGCCACTCGGCCTCGTAGGCGCCCAGTCCGCCGATGGGCTCGCCATTCACCACGATGTTGGAAATCGCGGTGACCGTCGGAAATTCAGAGAGATAGGGCTTGCCGGTCTTGTTGGCCGGCGTCGGCGCGCGATCGAGTTCGCCGAAGACCTTCGAAAAATCGACGAGCTGCTGGGTGCTCATGCCCTGCTGGCCGCGGAAACGCAGGACCTTGTGCTCCATCCAGGCCGACAGCATCGCGGCCTTCGCTGCTTCGGAGATCGGCTCGCGCAGATTTACGCCGTCAAGCTGCGCGCCGATGCCGCGGCCCAGTGGGGTAACGGAAATGCCTTCACGGATTTCAACGGTCATGGGTGCTCTCCTCCTGTTCGCCGCCGCCGGGATGCCATGCCCCGGCTGTCAAATCGGCACAGGCCTCAAGCTTTACAGCAGAAGTTTCGCGGCATCAAGCGACAGGCCACTTGGCGGACTCGGCAGGCTCAATGCCGATACGCTGAATCACATCGCGAAAAGCCTGCCGCGCGACGGCGAGGTCGTGCAACAGGGAAACAGCCGCTGACAGCCCCGCTCTGCGCTGCGCTCCTTGCAGGCCGCGAATCCCGCAAGGAACGCGGCGCGCTTACCAGGCCAGCGCGTAGCCCTCGCGCCGCGGATCGGCGCCGGCGTGGCGCAGGCCCGTTTCCGGATCGACCTTGATCGCGCACACCGCGGCGTTGGCCGCGGGGAAACGCGGCCAGATTTCGACATCGTGGCCGCGGCGGCGCAGTTCGGCGATGACTTCCGGCCCGAGGTCCTCTTCGACGTTGAGCCTGCCCGGGTAGTAGGCATGCGGCGCGAAGGAGTTGGGGAAGCTCTGCGAGGAGATGCGCGGCGCTTCCACCGCCTGCTGCATGGTCATGCCGTGTTCGACGACATTGAGGAAGACCTGCAGCATGCCCTGCGACTGCTGGTCGCCGCCGGGGGTGCCGAAGGTCATGAACAGCTTGCCGTCCTTGAAGGCCATCGCCGGGTTGGGCGTCAGCCGCGGGCGCTTGCCCGGCTTCACTTCCGCCGGGTGGCCGGGCTCGAGCCGCGACTGGCAGCCGCGCGAGGAAATCGCCAGCCCGGTGCCGGGGATGATCGGCGTTTCGCTGGCGTTGTCGGAGGTCGTCGCCGAGTAGGCATTGCCCCAGCGGTCGACGACGCAGTTGTAGATGGTGTCCTGCGACAGGCGTGCGAGGCCGTGCGGCGCGGCGGCGGCGCCTTCCGGCATCACGCCGGGGATGCGGCCGGTCATCTCGGGGTCGCCCGGATCGGGCAGGCGGCCGAAGGCTTTCTGCATGTCGATGCGCGCGCGCTGCCGCTTCGCGTAGGCCTCGGAAATCATCGCGTCGCGCGGCACGTGCACGAATTTCGGATCGCCGACATAGGCTTCGCGGTCGGCAAAGGACAGGTTGAGGGCCGCCGCGATCAGGTGCGCGTAGTCCGGCGAGTTGTGCTTCATTGATTTGAGGTCGTAACCCTCGAGGATCTTCAGCGACTCCAGCAGCACGATGCCCTGGCACCAGACATCGCAGGCATGCACGGTATAACCGCGGTAGTCGACCTTGATGCTGTCCTCCACCGGCACCTCGAATCCGGCGAGGTCCTCGAAGGTCATGAAGCCGCCGTTGGCGGCGTGGTAATCGGAAATTTCGCGCGCGATCGGGCCGCGGTAGAAATAGTCGTGCACCGCGGCGAGCTTCCTGTCGCGGTCGCCCTTGGCATCGCGCTCAGCCTGGATCAGGCGGCCGATGGTCTTCGCCAGATCTTCCTGCAGGAACAGTTCGCCGACCTTCGGCGCGCGGCCCTTGGGCAGGAAAATGCGCTCGTTGTCGGGCCAGCGGCGGAAGCTGTTTTCCAGGTATTCGATGTTGCTCGCCAGCAGCGGGTAGACGGCGAAGCCGTTTTTCGCCAGTTCCATCGCCGGTGTGGCGGCCTCCTCGAAGGAGATCGTGCCGTAGCGGCGCAGCGCCGTGATGTAGGTCGCGGGCGCGGCGGGGATCACCGTGCGCAGCAGGTTCTCCGGCACCGCCTTGCCGTTGCCGGCGGCGATCAGCTTCGCAACATCGGTGCTTTTCGGCCAGTAGCCGAGCCCGGCGAGGCTGATCACCTTGTCGAGTTCCTTCATGTAGATCAGCGTCGGCGCGACGCAGGCGAAGCTGACCATGTCGGGCTGCAGCACGGAGAGCGCCATCGACGCGGTGACGCCGGCATCGACCGCGTTGCCGCCGCGGTCGAGCACGCGCATTGCCGCCAGCGT
The DNA here is from genome assembly GCA_019634975.1 of Burkholderiales bacterium. GTDB lineage: Bacteria > Pseudomonadota > Gammaproteobacteria > Burkholderiales > SG8-41. The sequence goes on along the minus strand of JAHCAI010000001.1, from coordinate 172,701 downwards.
CGCAAGGTAGTGGCCGGCCGAGGCGGCATGGTTGCGGCCGACCATCGTCGGCCGCAGGCTGGCCGCCGGGACGGCCATCTTGACTGCGCGTTTTTTCTGTTCCGCCATGACGCTCTCCTCTGCTTGGTGCTCAGCCCTTGTCGGCGAGAGTCTTGCCGCCCACGCCCCAGGAATGCTTGGGGATGTCCTGCACGGTGATCCACACCGATTCCGGCTTGACGCCGACGGCCTCGACGAAGGCCTGGGTGACTTTTTCGATCAGGACTTTTTTCTGTTCCGGGGTGCGGCCTTCAGCGACGTAGAGTTGGGCGAATGGCATGGGGTCCTCTTGCGGGTAATTTTGGTGACTGGTGATTGGTGAATGGCGAGCGGTGAGCGGTGAAGGCTATTCCAGCTTGATGCCGGCTTCCTTGATGACCTTGGCCCATTTCGCGGTTTCGGTTTTCAGGAAGGCCGCGAACTGCGCGGGCGTGCTGCCGACGGCGACGGCGCCCGAGGCTTCGAAGGTCTTGCCGATTTCCGGGGACTGGACGATCGCGGCGACTTCGCGGCCCAGCTTCTCGACAATCGCGCGCGGCACGCCGGCGGGCGCGATCATGCCCTGGAAGGCTTCGGCCTGGTAACCCTTCAGCGTCTCGCCGATGGTGGGCAGCTCGGGCATGCTGGCGAGGCGCTTGGCGCTGGTCAGCGCGAGGCCTTTCACCTTGCCGGCCTTGATGTGCGGCGCGGCGGAGATCGTGGTGGTGAAGAGCATGGTCACGCGGCCGCCGATGACGTCGGTGATCGCCGGCGGGATGCCCTTGTAGGGCACATGGATCATGTCGATGCCGGCGGTGCGCTTGAACAGTTCGGCCGACAGGTGCGGCGCGGAGCCCGCGCCCGGCGTGGCGAAGGTCAGTTCTCCGGGCTTCGACTTCGCCAGTGCGATCAGTTCGGAGACGCTTTTGACCGGCGTCGCGGCGCTGACCACCAGGATGTTCGGCTGGGAATTGAGCTGGGTCACCGGCGTGAAATCCTTCAGCGGATCGTAGGGCAGCTTGGCATAGAGGCTGGGATTGATGGCGAAGGTGGTGGTGATCATCAGCAGCGTGTAGCCGTCGGGTATCGCCTTCGAGGCGATCTCGGTGCCGACAATGGTCGCGGCGCCGGGGCGGGTGTCGACGACGACGTTCTGGCCCCATTTCTCGGTGAGCTTCTGGCCGATCAGCCGCGTGGTGATGTCGAGGCCGCCGCCGGGGGCAAAAGGCACGATCATGCGGATCGGTTTTGCAGGATAGGCCGCTGCGGCCCTGTCCTGAGCGGAGGCGATGCCGCCGACGGCAAGCGAGGCGATGGCAGTGGCAGTGACGAGCAGGGTTTTCATGGGGATTGTCCTTGAGGAAATGCGAATCGATGTTAGCACGCAGGTAGGCTGCGACGGCACCCTGCCGTCAGCATCCGGACTGGACGCCGGACTGTGCGGACTGCACAGGGCACCATTGCGGCGCAGGCCGCATGCGTTGCGGATCACCGTGGTGCAGGAGACCCGCATTGCGCGCGCAGGGCGCGATCAGGACGGGGTCGGCAATGCCCTTCGCGGTGTTCACGTCCCGCGTGTTGCAAGACACGGGCCAATGCCTGCATGACCTGCGCCACGTCTCCGGCGGCGCGCCTGCATCTAATTATAAGTATTTGTTTTTATTGATATTTTTACAATGGATCCCAGCTGAACACATCCTGGTTGCGCGCCAGCGGATAGAAGTCCGGCTTCAGCGCCGGCAGTGCATGCTCGGCGATCGCGCGCGGCGTCCAGCCCTCGCTGCGCTGCAGGCCGCGGATCGGGCGCGACTGGCTCATCAGGAAAATCTCGTTCATGCGCGTGTAGAAAATCTGGCCGTTGACGTCCTTCGCCGCGTCGCTGGCGAGGAACACCGCGAGCGGCGCGTTCTTGTCGGGCGTGACCATCATGCGCTGCGCGACGCGCGCCGCCTTGTCCGGCGTATTCGACGGAATGGAGCCGGTCATGCGGGTCCAGGCGCTGGGCGCGATGCAGTTGGAGCGCACGTTGAAGCGCTGCATGTCGAGCGCGATGTGCTTGGACAGCATCACCATGCTCGCCTTGGCCGCGCCGTAGTTGGCCTGGCCGACGTTGCCGGCAAGCCCCGAGTTGGAAATCATGTGCACGAAGCTGCCGCCGTTCTGCTGGCGGAAGAAGCCCGCCGCGGCACGGCTCACGTTGAAGGCGCCGTAGGCGATGACCTTCATCACCGAATCCCAGTCGTCGAAAGTCATCTTGTGGAAAATGACGTCGCGCAGGATGCCGGCGTTGTTGACCACGCAGTCGACGCGGCCGAAGCTGTCGACCGCGGCCTGCACGATGCGCTGCGCGGCATCGAAGTCGGCCACGCTGTCGTAACTCGCCACCGCCTCGCCGCCGCCCTGCCGGATCAGCTGCACCACTTCCTCCGCCGGCGTCCGGTCCGCGCCCTCGCCGGCGAGCGAGGTGCCGATGTCGTTGACCACGACCTTCGCGCCCTCCTTCGCCATCAGCAGCGCGATCTCGCGGCCGATGCCGCGCCCCGCGCCGGTGACCACCACGACCTTGCCTGCAACGATGCCTTCGCTCATCCGTTTCTCCGTGATCAATTGTGTTGTGCGCAGCCGATCGGGCTGCGCCTGGAGGGCCGGGTGCGGTCACCGCGGTGATGCCCGCGGATCAGCGGCCCCGGTTCTCCCGTTGCCGCTGAATCACCACCGATACAGCACCGCGAGGTCGGAGCCGCGGTCCAGCCGCCATACCGCCTCGACCAGCTCGCGGCTGCGCGCCGCGCCCAGTATGGGTTCGCAGTTGGACATGAACTTGTCGGTCAGGTCGCCGTCGCTCATCGGGTTCTCGCCTTCTCCCTTGGGATCGAGCACGCGCTCCTCGAGCACGGTTCCGTTCTTGAGTTCGACCCTCGCCACGCCGGACCGGCGGCCCGGATAGATGCGATCGCATTCCTCGTCGACATAGACTTCGGTGACGTCGACGAGGCGGCGGATGTCGGGACGCTCGAGGTTGGCGCGGTCGAAGCTCGGCACCGTGACGTTGCCGAAGGTCATCGCCAGCGCCGTGGTCACCGGCGCGCTCATCTGGGCATCGAGCAGGTTCTCGGCGGTCTTCTGGTCATGCCCCGCCGCACCCGCCTCGTACATGCCGATGCGCACCGATGCGACGTCATCAATCCGGAACGGCGTCTTCGCGCCGATCGTGCGCACCGCGTCGAGCGCGGCGTGGAAATGACGGCAGGCCGGATAGGGCTTGAAATAGACGTTGCAGATCTCGTAGCGCTGGCCGAGGTCGCCGACGAGCCGCTCCCACTCGGCGTTGCCGCCCGCCAGCGCCTGCACATAACCGAAGCGCCCCTCGATCACCTCGCCGGGCCCGGTCAGGCCGCGCTTCGCCAGTTCAGCGCAGACGATGCCATCGCGCGCCGCCTTGCCGGGATGGATGCGCTTCACTTCCGCGCCATCGGCGAGAAAGGCGCGCAAGCCGCCGGAGAAGCTGCCCGCGAGCCCCAGCGCGTTGAGCGTGGTGGCCGCATCGAGCCCCAGCAGCCGTGCTGCGCCGGCGGCGGCGCCGAACACCCCGGCGGTGGGGGTGTTGTGGAAGCCGCGCCGCGTCGTGTGCGGATGCACGGCGGCCGCGATGCGCAGCGTGACATCATAGGCAGCGACGCCGGCGGCGATGACATCCTCCGCCGGCGAGCCCAGCTTTTCGGCCATCGCCAGCAGCGCCGGAAAGGCGGCGCCGGCGGGATGCACGGAACCGCGCGTCATGCCGTCGTCGAGGTCGAGGCCATGGGTCGCGGTGCCGTTGACGAAGGCGGCATTCTGCGCGGACAGGCGCGCGGGCATGCCCACAACGCCGGCTTCCCTGCACTGGTCCCAGGACTGCAGGTAGTCGAGCACGATGCGCGTGGCTTCCATCCTCGACCCGGCGATCGCGCAGGTCAGGTAGTCGAGCAGCGCGCGCCGGAAGGCTTGCACCACCGGCGCCGGCAGCTGGCGGCTGTCGAGGCCGGCAACATGGGCTGCCAGCCTGCGGCTGGCGCCTTCGGCGATGCCGGGCAGCGGTGCGGGTGCGGCTATGGGCGCATTCATGGTCTGGCTCCTCGATGTGATGGGTTCAGCGGGCACGGCCCGCCCCGGCAGTGTGCATCGCTTTGCGCGTTCATCCAAGGGACAGCAGTGCGTCGACTGCGACCACGCCGTCCTTGCGCACCAGCAGCGGATTGATCTCGGCCTCCCTGACCGGCTGGCCGCCTGCGCAGGCCAGCAGCGACAGCGCGCGCACGGCCCGGGCCAGCGCCTCGAGATCGCCGGCTGGCCGGTTGCGATAACCCTTCAACACGGCGAAACCCGGAATTTCCGCGATCATTTCCCGCGCCGTGTCCAGACTGACCGGTGCGAGGCGCACCGAGTGGCCGCCGCCGAGTTCAGCCATGACGCCGCCGACACCGACCATCACCACCGGGCCCGCGTCGGGATCGTGGCGGTAACCGACGATGACCTCGGCAATGCCGCTCTCCATGCGCTGCACCAGCACGCCATCAAGCTTCGCCTGCGGCACGCGGCTGCGGATCCGCGAGAGCATGTCAGCGACCGCGGAGCGCAGCTGCTCGCGGGATTGAATGCCGAGGATGACGCCGCCGGCATCGGTCTTGTGCGGAATGTCGGCGGACAGGATCTTGGCCACCGCGGGGAAACCGACGGTGACCGCATCGTCGCCGCCCTGCATCACCTGCGAATCGGCGAAGGCGATACCGAGGGTGGCGAGCACGCCGGCCGCCTGATGTTCGTTCACCGCGCGTCCGCGCAGGGCCTGCAGCGCCGCATCGAGCCGCGCCGTCATGGCCGGATCGGCAGCCGGATGCGCCTGGGGCGCGCGCCATTCGCAGTAGGCCCTGACCGCGTCGGCGCAGGACTCGGGCGTGCGGAAACCGGCGGCCCCTCCCTGCTGCAGAATGCCGAGGGCTTCGTTCGCGCTCGGTCCGAGGAAACTGGCAAGGGGTTTGCCGCCCAGCCGCGCGGCAAGCACCCGGGTACGCACCGATTCGGGTTTGTGGGAGGCGGTCGACCCCTGGACGGCGACCACCGCGTCGCAGTGGTCGGACTCGAGCATGGCATTCAATATCTCCGGGTACACCGACCCTTCGGCGCGCCCCATCGGCAGGTCGGTGAGCGGCGCGTCCGGGATCGAAATGCCCTGCGCCGCCAGGCGGGCGATCACCTGCGGGGGCGGCGGAACGACTTCGATGCCGGACAGTCCCAGCCGGTCAACGACCATCGCCGCCGCACCGCCGGTGACGGTGACCACTGCGACGCGCTTGCCTTTCGGCGGGCGATGCCCGGTCACGAGCTGCGCGGTCTCGAACAAGGCCTCGAAGGTCTCGACACGGAGAATGCCGTGGTCACGGAAAAATGCATTGGCGACATCATCGGCGCCGGCAATCGCTCCGGTGTGGGTGGTCGCAATCTGCCGCCCCACCGCGGATCGGCCCAGCTTGAAGGCGATCACCGGCTTGCCGGCCTCAAATGCGCGCCTTGCCGCGGCACCGAGGCGCGGCGCATCGCGGAACGCTTCGAGGAACAGCAGTATGCAGCGGGTGTCGGGGTCATCGACCATGCAATCGACGATTTCGCCGACGCCGACGTCGCATTCGTTGCCCACCGACACGAGCCTCGAAAAACCGAGCCCGCGCTCCTGGGCGCGGGTGATGATGGCGCCCATCATCGAGCCGCTCTGTGACACCAGGCTCAGCGGCCCCGGTATCAGCGTTTCGCGCTCCAGCACCGCGTTCGCGGAAAGCACTGCCTTGCCGGTCACGTTGACAATACCCAAGCAGTTCGGGCCGATCAGGCGCACGCCGCCCTCGCGCGCGGTTTCAACCATGCGCTGCTGGATCTCGCGCCCGGCATCTCCGGTTTCGGCGAAGCCGGCGGTAAAAATGGTCGCGACCCTGACGCCCGCCGCTGCGCAATCCTCGATCACGCCGGGCACGGCCTTGGCCGGCACCATGATGAAGGCATGATCGACTTTCTGCGGTACCGAGCGGATATCGGGATAAGCCGTGTCGCCGTTGATTTCGCTGCGGCCGGGGTTGATCGGAATGATGGTGCCGGTGTAGCCGTGCTTGCGCAGCACGCGCTGCGGCCGCGAAGCGAGCTTGGCGGCGTCGGCGGATGCCCCGACCAGCGCCACGGTGCGCGGGGAAAACAAGGCCTGCCCCAGTTGCCGACGATCCTGCTCGGTGCTCATGTCCAGTATGTCCTCATCAGCTTCGGTGACGCGGCGCCGGATCCTGCCGCCCCGCCTGTCCGGCGCGCATCATGCCGGACTCAGGCCGTGGCCGGCTTCGGCGGCCGTTGCGAAAAGCGCCGCTCGAAGATGATTTCGGCGAGCCGGTTTTTCATCATCTCGATCGAGCCGCCGGCGAGCATCCAGCCGCGGCAGCGCCGCAGGCAGTACTCGACCAGCGTTTCCTGGGTATAGCCGAGGCCGCCCATCACCTGCATCGCCTCGTTGGCGACCTCGAAGCCGGTCTGGTTGCACATCAGCTTGGCCACCGTGGTCTCGTCGGCCGCCGGAAAGCCGCGGTCGGCATTGACTGCGGCGCGGTAGAGCAGCAGCTGCGCGGCCTCGAGCTTCATTTTCATGTCGGCAAACTTCCACTGCAGACCCTGGAACTCGCACAGGGGGCGGCCGAACTGCCTGCGTGTCATCGCATATTCCCGCGCGACGGTGTAGCAGTAACGGCCGTAGGCCAGCGAGCGTGCGGCGTTACCGATGCGCTCGGCGTTGAAGCCGGCGATCTGCTTCTTGAAACCGCCGGGTCCGAGCAGCACGTCCTCCGGCGGCACATAGACGTTGTCGAAATAAAGCGTCGCCCAGTCGTTGCCGGACATGAACTTCGAGGGCTTGCCGGTGCTGAACCCCTCCGCGGTCCGCCGCAGCATCACCGAGCCGATGCCGCCGACGCCGGGGCCGTAGCGCACGTAGACCAGGTACTGGTCGGCATGGGGATTGGGGAATACCTTGCGGCCGTTGATGCGGTAGCCGGCGCCGTCCGGCGTCGCGCTGGTGACGAGGTCGGTGGTGGCCGATCCCGCCTCCGGCTCGGTCATCGCCACGGCAATGACTTCTTCGCCCTTCAACAGCGGCGCGAGGTAGCGTTTCTTCTGGTCGTCACTGGCGAAATGCGCCAGCACGCGGATCGCGCCGAAATTGCCCTCCTGGATGACGTCGGCGCTGCGCGGGCACACCGTGGCCACGGTCTCGATCGCCAGCACGGCATCCATCAGCGTGCCGCCGGCGCCGCCGTCGGCCTCGGGCAGGGTGATCCCGAGCAGTCCGGCCTGCGCCATCTTCTTCGCCACCTCGTGGGGAAACTGCGCGTTGTGCGCGCGCTCGAGGGCGCCCTCGGCAAGCTCCCTGCGCGCGAAAGCGGCGACGGAGTCGCGGAACATCTGCTGCTGTTCGGTCAGGCCGAAATCCATGATCCCCCCCCCTCGTTGGCATCAGCACACCCGCCGGCGCAATGCGGCTTGCACCCCGATCCGGATCGCGCTACCGTGCGTGCGTTGCGTTCGTTAAACGAACATATATTCGCTATACGAAATAATATGACGGCGCGAAAATCCGAAGTCAACACAAAGTCCACAAAGAAAACCGCGCGCAGGCCCGCCGAAAGGCGCTCGGATTCCTTTGTCGAATCCTTCGCCAAAGGCCTGTCCGTCATCCGCTGCTTCGGCCCGCAGAGCCGGCGCATGACCCTGAGCAATGTCGCGGAGCGCTGCGGACTGACCCGGGCCGCGGCACGGCGCATCCTGCTGACACTGCTCGAACTCGGCTACGTCGCCCGGGAAGACCGGATGTTCGTGCTCACGCCGCGGATACTCGACCTCGGCTACTCCTATCTCTCCTCCATGCCGCTGGCGCACTTCGCGCAGCCGATCATGATCGAACTGGGCGCCCGGCTCAACCAGTCCTGCTCCGTGGCAACGCTGGATGGCACGGAGGTTGTCTACCTGCTGCGCATGCCGAAGAGGAACCTGCTCCATACGCCCGGGGTTTCCCTTTCCGGAATGCGCCTGCCCGCCTTTGTCTCCTCGATGGGACGGGTCATGCTCGCCGCGCTTCCGGACGCGGAACTGAAGGCGGTGCTCGACCGCAGCGACCTTCGCCCCTACACCCCGCGCACGCTGTGGCGCCGCCCCGCCCTGGAAAGGGAAATCCGGAAATGCGGCAAGCAGGGCTATTCGCTGATCGTCGACGAGCTCGAAGAGGGACTCTCGGCCGTGGCAATGCCGATCATCGACGCCGGCGGCCGCACCCTTGCGGCGATGAATGTCTCCTGCAACACGTCCTCGGTGCGCCGGCAGGAGCTGGTCGGGCAGATCCTGCCGGAGCTGCGCAAGGCGGTGTCCCGGCTCAACGGCATACTTTCGATCAACATCACCTGACCCTGCTTTCCGTCGGAGCCACGGCGGGAAATCCGCCGCGAGTGGTTGACTTGCCGCCCTGTACGCGCAATGATTAATGCGTATAACGAATAAATGTTCGCTAAACGAACACCAGTCCGGCCGCGGGCCGCGAGGCGCGCCGGGAGCAACCACGTCAGGGAGGAGGACGCACCATGCCCAACCGCCACCGCTCTACGCAGTTCGCCCTTGCCTTCGCCGCAGTCCTGCTCGCCCCCGTGGCGCAGGCAGCCTCCGACTATCCGGTCCGGCCGATCCGGCTGCTGGTTCCGGTGTCGGCGGGAGGCGGCGCGGACATCAGTTCCCGCGCGGTGGCCGCAAGGCTCACGGACGCGCTGGGACAACAGGTCGTCGTCGACAACCGTCCGGGCGCAGCGGGCAGCATCGCGCTCGAGACCCTTGCCGGAGCGGCACCCAACGGCTATACGATGGGCCTCATCACCACCACCCATGCCATCAACCGCTCGCTGTCCAAGAAGCTGCCCTATGACCTGCTGAAGGATTTCGTGGGTGTGAGCCAGCTCACCGCCCAGCCCTACTGCCTCTCGATCAATCCGAAGATTCCCGCACACAACGTGCAGGAACTGCTGAGCCTCGCCCGCGCCCAGCCGGGTAAGCTCACTTACGGGTCGGCGGGAACCGGCTCGCTGAGCCATCTCGCGGGCGAACTGCTCGCCAAAATGGGCAACATGAAATGGGTGCATGTCCCCTACAAGGGCGGGGTGCTGGGAATCAATGACACCATCTCGGGAAACATCACCGGGCAGTTCACCACGATCATCGGCACGCAGCAGCACGTCAAGGCTGGCCGCCTGCGCTGGCTTGCGATCAGCTCCCCGGCACGATCGAAGGTGGTGCCCGATCTGCCGACGGTCGCCGAATCCGGCCTCCCGGGATTCTCCGTGGTCGGGTTTTACGGCATCGCGATGCCGGCAGCGACGCCCAAACCGATCGTTGACAGGGTAAGCAGCGAGACCAGGAGGATCCTGCAATCACCGGAGGTCGGCGGAAGATTCGCGCTGGACGGCTCCGAGCCCGTCGGCAGCTCCTCGAGGGAATTCACCGCCTTCATCCGGAGCGAGGCTGAGCGCTATGCGGTCCTGACCCGGGAACTCGGCATCCGGATCGAATAGGCGATCGGCGACCGGCCGCTGGACGGCGGACTTCAGCGTTTTTCCGGGAGCACGCCGGAGCCGTCCGCTGATCACATCCTCCAGGGAGAAAACCATGAACCTTCGTGACTTGCGACAAGGCATGCTGCCCGCCTTGGTCCTGTGCGCGGCGCTGCTGCCCCAACAGGGGCTGGCAGACAGCCAGTTTCCGGTGCGTCCGATTCGGCTGATCGTGCCCGTTTCGGCCGGTGGCGGCCTGGACACCACCACCCGCGCCATCGCGCAGAAGCTGACACAAGCATGGGGACAGCAAGTCATCGTGGACAACCGCCCCGGCGCGTCCGGCGTTCTTGCCTTTGACATCGCGATCAAGGCCAACCCCGACGGCTATACGCTGCTGATGATGTCGGCGGACCATGTCATCAACTCGGTGCCGTCGGCCAAACGTCCCTACGACATCATCCGCGACGTCACTGCAGTCAGCCAGGCGACCGCCCTGTCCTACCTCGTCTACATGAACCCCTCGGTTCAGATCACGACTTTCAGGGACCTGGTCGCTTACGGCCGCGCGAACCCCGGCAAACTCAACTACGGCACTCCAGGGACCGGCAGCCTTCAGCATCTGGGCTGGGAGGTCCTGAGCCAGATGAGCGGCGCGAAGTTCAACCATGTCCCCTACAAGGGCGGTGCGCCGGCCATCGTCGCCACGATCGCTGGCGACGTGCAGATCGGCTTCATCACCCTGACCAGCGCCCGGCCGCACCTGCAATCAGGACGCGCACGCCCACTGGCCGTCACGTCGCGCGAACGCATGCGCGCCATGCCCGATCTGCCAACGGTGTCCGAAGCGGGGCTGCCCGGCTATGAACTCAACCAGTACTACGGTGCGGTAATCACATCGAGGGCGCCGCCGGCGATTGTGCGCAAACTGGGCGGCGGCATCGCCGCGGCAGTCAAGGCACCGGACATCACGCAGCGGTTTGAAGCCGATGGCTGGCGGCTGGTCGGATCGGGCCCCGAGGAATTCCGCGCGGTCATTCGCGCCGATCTGGAAAAGTGGACCAAAGTCATCAAGGACATTGGCCTCATACTCAACTAGCGCATCGCACCCACCGCCTCATCAAGGAAAATCCATGGCCAGAACCCCGGACTACTTCAAGGGCAAGACTATCGCGATCACCGGCGCCGGCAGCGGGATCGGAAGGGCGACGGCGGTGATCTTCGCCCGCGAGGGCGCCCGCATCGTCTGCGGGGACATCAACGTTCCCGGCGGCGAGGAAACCGTCCGCCTGGTGTCCGCCGCGGGCGGCGAGGCGATCTTCGTGCCGACCGATGTCACGAAGCGGGACGACGTGCGCCGCTTCATCCGCGCCGGGCTCGAGCGTTTCGGGCGGATCGACTTCCTGCTCAATTCGGCCGGGGGGGCGCTGAAGCGATCCGCCTTCCTCGAAATCGACGATGAACTCTGGGATCTGAGTTTCGACCTCAATGTGAAAGGCACTTTCTACGGCATGCAGGAGGTGCTGCCGCACATGCTGGAAAGCGGCGGCGGCACGATCGTCAATATTGCCAGCATGGCGCACAAGCGCGGCGGCCCCGGCACGTCGGTTCACTACGCATCGGCCAAGGGCGCAGTCGTGACCATGACCCTCGGTGTGGCCCGTGAATTCGCCGACCGCGGCATACGCTGCCTGTCGATCTCACCGGCATCGGTCGACACCGCCTTCCAGGCCGCGTCGGGCACTTCCAAGGCACAGGCGGAGCGCGCGCTGAACAGCATTCCCATGAAGCGCATCGCCGAGGCTGACGAGATCGGCGAACTCGTGCTGTTCATGTGTTCCGATGCCTGTCAGTTCATGACCGCCGATACGGTGTACGTCAGCGGCGGCGGCGGTTACCGCTGATGCCTGCGGGCAAAGACGGCGCGGAGACCTCAATCCGTATGTGATGAACGGTTTCGAGACCGTGCCTGGTAGAGCATGTCGAGGGTGATCTTGCGCACTTCGAGCTTGCTCTGCTCGATGTGGGCGCGCAGCAGGCGCTGCGCCTCGTCGGCCCGGCGCCTCTGGATCGCGCTGATGATCTTGGCGTGTTCGTCGTAGGTCGCCGACACGCGGTCGGGCTTGATGAAGTCGAGGCGGCGGATGATGCGCATGCGCTCGGTGATTTCCCGGTAGCTGCGCCGCATCTCGCCGTTGCCGGTGGAGTCGACGATGCGGCGGTGGAACTCCTCGTCAAGCTCGCCGACGCGCACGGGGTCCTGCAGCCGCGCCTTCAGCGGCACCTGCCAGACGGCGGCGAGCGCCTGCAGCTCCGGACGATCGGCGGCAGACTTGCAGAGACCACGCACGGCAAAACACTCAATCAGCACGCGGAAGTCGTAGAGTTCGTCGAACTTGTCGAAGCTCAGCGGCGGTATCAGCCAGCCGACTTTCGGAATCGCCTCGACGAAGCCTTCATGCTGCAGCCGCTGCAGCGCCTGCCGCAGCGGCGTGCGGCTGACGCCGGCCTGCTGCGCCAGCTCGGACTCCGACAGGCGGTCTCCCGGCATCAGGTCGAAGTCGAAGATCCGCTTCTTGATCACGGCATAGGCCTTGTCGGCCAGGCTGCCGGCGTCCCCGCTGATGTCGACGACCTTCGCCATGATCAGGCGCTCCTCCTGCGTGTGCCGGCGGCAAGGTAGTTGCGCCAGCCGCCGTACTCGGTGATGTCCTCGGCCTCCTGCAACGCCGCGGGCTCGCAGATGAAACCGCTGACCCAGGAGCCGTCCTGCAGCTCGATGCGGCCGAGCCCCAGCGGCTGCGGGATGGCGGCAAGGAAAGCGCCCAGCTCTGCCGCAGGCACATCGTACACCTCGACCTCGATCGCGGCACCGTTGGCGGCCCGCGCGAGTCCCGGCTTCGGCGGCGTGGTACCCGGCAGCGCATAGAGCCGGTAGGCCGCCGCGGTGCGTGTCGCCGCGCGCAGCCGCGCGCCGATATTGGTCAGCTGGTGGTTGAGCGGCATGCCCGAGAGGTGGGCGCCGACCACGGCCAGCGGCAGCGCCCCCGGGGGTGCATCGCTGATCAGGATGTCGGCGGCCTGCAGCGCGCGCAGCCTCGCGCCCAGCGGCAACGCGCGCGAACGCTGCCACTGCGCGGCGAATTCGACCAGTGCCCAGTCGCTGCCGCCGGGCGCGATGAAGGTCACGCCGAAAGGCAGGCCCTCCTCGGTGAAGCCGAAGGGCACGGCGAGCGCGGACAGCCCGAGCAGGTTGACGAAATTGGTGTAGCTGCCGAGTTCGCTGTTGCGCGCCACCGGCGCCGCGGCGATCTCGGCGAAGGTCGGCAGATGCGGCGCGGTCGGCACCATCAGCACGTCGAACTCGTCCCACACGCCGCGGGTCTGCGCTTCGAGCTCGCGCACGCGGTAGAGCGCGTTGAAGGCATCGACCGCCGAGTAATTGCGCCCCTTGCCGATGACCTCGGCGACCACCGGATCGATGCCCGGCGCGCCGCTGTCGGTGTAACGCCCGGCGATGGCGTAACGTTCGGCCGTCCACGGCCCCTGGTAGAGCAGCGCCGCGACTTCGGCGAAGGGCGCGAGGTCAAAACGGTCGTGGTTGCACTGCAGCGCCTGCAGGTGGCGTATGGCATCACCGAACAGCCGCCCGTAGGCGCCGTCGAGGAAAGGCAGTTCACGCGGCGTGCCGACCCGCGGCTGCGGCGGCAGGGCATGGCGCCGCTGCGCCGGCCGGCTGAACACCGGCTCCGCGGGCTGCGGCGCGCCCGGCCCCGCCATCACCGCAAACACCCGCGCGGCGTCGGCCGCGGTCAATGTCAGCAGTGACACGCAGTCAAGCGTGCGGCAGGCCGGCAGCACGCCTTCGTTACTGACGATGCCCGGTGTCGGCTTGACGCCGACGAGGTTGTTGAAACCCGCGGGCACGCGACCCGAGCCGGCGGTGTCGGTGCCGAGCGCGAAGGCGACCAGCCCGCGGGCGACGACCGAGGCCGAGCCCGAACTGGAGCCGCCGCTGATGTGCGCTGCGCTGAAGCTGTTGGGCACCGCGCCGTAAGGCGAACGCGTGCCCACCAGGCCGGTGGCGAACTGGTCGAGGTTGGTCTTGCCGAGCAGCACCGCGCCGGCGTCCTGCAGCGCGCGGACCACATGCGCCGTGTGCCGCGCGACCTGGGCGAACTCGGGACAGGCCGCGGTGGTGGTCCAGCCGGCCACATCGATGTTGTCCTTGACCGCGAAGGGCACGCCGTAGAGCGGGCACTGCGCCGGGTCGCGCTGCGCCAGCGCGGCGAGCTGCTCTTCGAGCTGCGCTTCCGTGGCGAGGCTGATCCAGGCGGGGTCGCGCGCGCCGTCGTTGATCCGGCGCAGCTGCTGCCAGCGTTCGCGCAGGAAGGCCGGCGCATCGAGCGTGCCGGCGATCACCGCTTCGCGGATCGCGATGGCGGTCAGCGGCGCGCTCATGCGTTCACCGCCCGCGTCGCCGCGGCATGGCCGGCAAGGTGCGCCGGCCGCGGAATCGCCGCCAGCAGCTCCCGGGTGTATTCCGCCTGCGGCTCCGACAGCACCCGCGCCGCGGGCCCCTCCTCGACGATGCGCCCCGCACGCATGACGATCACGCGGTCGCAGAGCAGCCGCACCACCTCGAGGTCATGGCTCACGAAGAGGTAGCTCATGCCGAACTCGGCCTTGAGGTCGGCGAGCAGGTTGAGCACCACGGCCTGCACCGAGACGTCGAGCGCGGCGGTCGGCTCGTCGAGGATCAGCAGCTCCGGCCGCGTCGCGATCGCCCGCGCAATGCCGACGCGGGCCTTCTGCCCGCCGGAGAGCTGGTGCGGCAGGCGGTCGAGCAACTCCAGCGGCAGGCCGACCTGGCTCGCCAGCGCCTCGACGCGGTCGCGGATCGCGGCGGCGTCGCTCATGCCTTCGAGGCGCAGCAGCGGATCGGCGATCGACTGCGCCGCGGTCGAGCGCGGATTGAGGCTTTCGTGAGGATCCTGGAACACCATCTGCAGTTCGCGGCGCAGCGGTGAACGCGCGAACTCGCCGGCCGGCACCGCGGTCAGTTCCCCACCCTTGAAACAGATGCTGCCGGAAGTGGCATCGAGCAGGCGCATCACCATCGCCGAGGTCGTCGACTTGCCGCAACCGGATTCGCCGACCAAACCGACGCTTTCGCCGCGGGCGATGCTGAAACTGATGCCGTCGACGGCGCGGAAGGGTTTGGCGCCGCCCCTGCCGCGCAGGCGCTGCAGCAAGCCGCCGGGCGGCGCGTATTCCTTGACCAGGTCCTTGACCTCGAGCAGCGGCTCGTCCGAGACGGACAGCAGGGGCGGCGGCGGCAGGCGCAGGTCTTCCGGCAGCAGGTCGCGGATGTTGCGGGCGGCATGCGGCGTCGAGCGGATCAGGCGCCGGGTGTAGGGATGCGCCGGCGCGGCGAACAGTTTCGCGGTGTCCTGCTGCTCGACCACTCCGCCCTTTTCCATGACGATGATGCGGTCGCAGTATTCGCCGGCGAGCCCGAGGTCGTGGGTGATCAGCAGCGTCGACATGCCCTCCGAGCGCGTCAGCTCGCGCACCAGCTCCATCACCG
Organism: Burkholderiales bacterium; assembly: GCA_019634975.1. Lineage (GTDB taxonomy): Bacteria > Pseudomonadota > Gammaproteobacteria > Burkholderiales > SG8-41. The sequence goes on along the minus strand of JAHCAI010000001.1, from coordinate 157,497 downwards.
CGCGCTGCGTGGTGACATCGAGCCCGGTGGTCGGCTCGTCGGCGATCAGCAGCTGCGGCTTGCAGGCGAGCGCGATCGCGATCACCACGCGCTGGCACATGCCGCCCGAGAGCTCGAAGGGATAGGCGTGGTAGCGCGCCTCCGGGTCGCGGATGCGCACTTTCGCCAGCGCCTCGATCGCCTTCCGCTTCGCCTGGTCGTGCGTGGCCTGGGCGTGGCGGATCAGCACGTCCTCGATCTGCTTGCCGACCGGACGGATCGGATTCAGCGCCGCGCGCGGATTCTGGAAAATCATCGAGATCTCGCGGCCGCGCAGGTCGCTCATCATTGCCTCGTCGGCGTCGTGCAGCTGCATGCCGCCGAACTCTATTTTCCCGGCGGCAATGCGCCCGGCGCGGTCGAGGATGCGCATCACCGCGTACGAGGTCACCGACTTGCCGGAGCCGGACTCGCCGACGATGCCCAGCGTCTCGCCCTTGGCGACCTGCAGGTTGACCGAACGCACGGCGGTGACCGTGCCCTTGCGGGTGGCGAACTCGACGCAGAGGTCGTGCACCGCGAGCAACGGCGGATTGTGCAGGTGGCCGGTCAGCTGGGGGCTCATGTGCGCCTCTGCGGGTCGACGAGGTCGCGCAGGCCGTCGCCGAGCAGGTTGAAGGTGAACACGGCGAGCATCAGCGCCGCGCCGGGGAACAAGGCAAGCCACCATTCGCCGGAGACGATGTAGTTGGCGCCCTCGGCAACCATGATCCCCCACTCCGCGGTCGGCGGCCGCACGCCGAGCCCGATGAAGGACAGGCCGGCGGCATTGAGGATCGCCCAGCCCATATTCAGCGACAGCTGCACCATCATCGGCGGCAGGGTGTTGGGCAGGATTTTCCAGATCAGGATGCGCAGCTCGGAATTGCCCGACAGCCGCGCCGCCTGCACATAGCCGGCATTGCGGCGGATCGACACCTCGGCGCGCGCGACCCGCGCGTAGAACGGCAGGTTGATGATCGCGGTGGCGATGACGATGTTCTGGATGGTGTTGCCGGCGGCGGCGACGATGCCCATCGCCAGCACGAACAGCGGGAAGGCCATGATGGTGTCGAGCAGGCGGCCGGAGAGCTTGTCGAACCAGCCGCCCCAGTAGCCGGCGCAGGCGCCCATCGCGGCGCCGACGAAAAAGGACAGCGCCACCGCCGACACCGAGATCAGCAGGTCGAGCCGGGTGGCGACGATGACGCGGGAGAACACGTCGCGGCCGAGCTGGTCGGTGCCGAACCAGTGCTCCCGGCTCGGCGGCTTCAGCGCCTTGTCGGCAAGCGTCGCCAGCGGATCGTGGGGCACCAGCATGGGCCCGAACAGCGCGATGACGATCATGCCGGCGAGCAGCACGAAGGCGATGAAGGTCACCGGGTTGGAGGTCATCACATAGCGGAAATGGGCGAAGCCGCGGCTCCAGGCCGAGCTGCGTTTCGCGCCGGCGGCGAGCTGCGGGGTGTAGGTGGCGTCTGTCATGTCCTCGGTCCTCCGCTTTCAGCCCTCGATGCGCACGCGCGGATCGATCAGCGTGTAGAGCGTGTCGATCGCGAGGTTCAGCAGCACGAACAGCACCGCCATCGACAGCACGAATCCCTGCACCGCGGCATAGTCCGACACCACCAGCGCCTCGATCGCGAAGGAGCCGATGCCGGGCCAGGCGAAAACCTTCTCCACCAGCACGTTGGCGCCCAGCGTGAACGAGAACACCATGCCCAGCGTGGTCACCACCGGCAGCATCGCATTGCGGAAGGCGTAGACCATCAGCACGCGGCCGCTGGAGAGCCCGGCAGCGCGCGCGGTGCGCAGGTACTCGGAGGCCAGCGCCTGCAGCATTGCGGCGCGGGTCATGCGCGCGATCGGCGCCAGCGTGAACAGCGCCAGCGTGATGCCCGGCAGCAGCAGCTGCTTGAAGGCCGACCAGGCCGTGCCCCACTCGCGCGCGATCAGGCCGTCGATGACCAGAAAACCGGTCACCTGCGGCGGCGGGATGTGCAGCATGTCGAGCCGGCCCAGCGGCGCCGGCGCCCAGCCGAGCAGGAAATAGAACACGTAGACCAGCAGCAGCCCGGTGAAGAAGGTCGGCAGGCTGACGCCGGCGGTGACGACAAAGCGGCAGAGCTGGTCGATCCAGCTGTCCTGGCGCACTGCGGCCAGCACGCCCAGCGGCACCGCGACGCCCACCGACAGCAGCAGCGCGAACAGCGTCAGCTCCAGCGAGGCGGGCAGCCGCCGCAGCAATTCGGTCGCCACCGGCTGGCCGGTGGAAATCGACTGGCCGAGGTCGCCGCTGGCGAGGTCCCTGACGTAATCCACGAACTGCAGCGGCAGCGGCTGGTCCAGGCCAAGCCTGGCGCGGATCTCGGCGATCGACTCCGGCGTCGCCGACGCGCCGGCGAAATAGGCCGCCGGATCGCCGGGCAGCGCGCGCGTGAGCAGGAAAGTGACCACGACGATCCCGAAGATCGTCGGGATGGCCTGCAGCACACGCGCGAGAATGATCGCCAGCTGGCTCATGCCGTCTTCTCAGGCGAGTCGGTATTTCCGCGCGTCGACCTGGCGGTGGAACCAGAACTCGTAGCCCTGCAGCTTGGGCGTCATCGCCGATTCCAGCGTCGGCTGCCACAGGGGGATGCGCGGCAGGTCGTCGAATGCCTTCTGGATCATCTGCCGGATCTTGCCGTCGTAGGCCTTGTCGGATTTCTCCATGTGCAGCGTCTCCTCGACCAGCTGCTTGACCGTGGCGTCATCGTAGTTGGAAGCGTTGAACAGGTTGCCCTTGATGTAGGCCCAGTAGAAGTAATAGCAGGGCGTGTTGAGCCAGCCGCCGAAGTTCTCCAGCAGGAAAGGCAGCTTTTTCTCGACCAGCGCGACGGTGCGCCAGTTCGCGCCGGGCACCTTGTCGAGGGTGACCTTGATGCCGATCTTGCCGAGGCTCTCCTGGATCAGCAGCGCCGCGGGTTCGCCCCAGTCGGCTTCGCCGAGGTCGTAGGACAGCGGCACTTCGAAGCCGTCCTTGTATTTGGTCTGGTCGAGCAGCGCCTTCGCCTTCTTGAGATCGGTGTCGTAGGGAAATGGCTGCGGCCAGGCGGCGGTCGCGGGCTTTGCCGATTTGGCGCCCCACATCTTCACGCCGCGGCCGTAGGCGGCCTGCCTGAATATCTGCTCGTAGGGAATCGCGAAGGCCACGGCCTGGCGCACCTTCGGGTCGCGGAAAGGCTCGAAGTTCTGGTTGAGGCAGGCGACATAGAGGCAGTTGTCGATCGGGGATCCGACCACTTTCACCTTCTTCGCCGCGGCCAGCTCCTGCGCATCCTTGTTGGGGATCTGGAAGGACAGGTGGGCATCGCCGCGTTCGACCAGCGCGCGCCGCGTCGCGGTTGCCGGCACCTCGCGGATGATCACGCGCTGCACGCCGGGCAGGGGACCGCCCGCCCATTTGTCGTTGCGCACGTAGATCAGCTGCTGGCCGGCATCCCAGCGCTCGACCCTGAAAGCGCCGCTGCCGGCGGGGTTGCGATGGAGGTACTCCGCGGCCCAGGGATCGGCCGCAGTGGCATTGGCCTTCGCCACCTTGGAATTGATGATCACCGCGACCGGCACGCCGAGATTGGGCAGCGCCAGCTTCGACGGCCGCTTGAGGTCGACGCGGAAGGTCTTGGCGTCGACGACGACGAACTGCCCGGGCTCGACGAAGCCGCCGGCGCCCATCTGCACTTTCGGGAAACCGCCCAGCGCCAGCGCGCGGTCGAAGGACCATTTGACGTCGTCGGCGGTGACCGGTGTGCCGTCCCAGAAGGCGGCATTGGCCTTGATCTTGAAGGTGATCGATTTGCGGTCGGGCGAGAAGCTCCAGCTCTCGGCGAGTTCGGGCTGCACCTTGTCGTAGTCGTAGGCCAGCGAACCGTCGGCGAGTTTCTTGGTGCCGAAGGTCACCAGCCGGTCGTAGACATTGACAGCGACCTGGTAACTCGGGCGGTTGGTGCCGGGGCGGTGGATGTCGAGGCTGTTGATGGTGTTGCCGATCAGCACCACGGCGGTGCTGCCGCTCTGCGCCCAGGCATTGGTTTTCAGGAAAGGCAGCAGCGAGGCGCCGGCAGCCAGCGCACCTGCGGATTTAAGAAGTTGGCGGCGGTTCATGGCAGAAGGTTCCTTTCAGGTCAGCCCGCATCCCTTGCGGTATACAAGCCGGGATGCAAGGGGCATGCCATCTCGGCACCCCACCGAAAACTTCAGTCATTGCCTTTTAGAAACAGCTGCTTGCAGACCCTCGCCCGCAACGGTAGACGCCCGCGCAGGGGCACCGCTTTGGGGCAGGCAGGCAGGAAATGGTGCATCGCGGTGCACCCGGAGGCGCCGGCGGGAGAAAAAAAGCCCGCATTGCGCGGGCTTTTCCTTTGTTCAGCAGCTCAGCCGATCACTTCAGATCCAGCTTCGCCGCTTTCGCCAGCTTGTTCCATTTCGCCATCTCGGAACGGATATGCGCGGTGAACTGCTCGGGCGTCGAACCCACCGGCGTCGAGCCCTCCGCCGCGAGGCGCTTTGCGGTTTCGGGTTGCTTCAACGCATCGACGATGCCCTCGCGGATCTTGTTGACGATGGGCTTGGGCACCTTGGCGCCGGTGATCACGCCGTACCACTGGTCGACCTCATACCCGGGAACACCGGATTCGGCGACCGTCGGCACGTCGGGCACCGCCGGGGAGCGTTTGGCTGCGGTGATCGCCAGCACGCGCAGGCGCCCGGCCTGCCAGTGGGAGCGCACGCCGAACAGGGTGCCGAAGCCGAGCTGCACGTCTCCGGACAGGTTGGCGATGACGCCGGCCGCGGTGCCCTTGTACGGCACGTGGACCATGTCGACCTTGGCCATGTACTTGAACATCTCGCCGGCAAAATGCTGCAGGCCGCCGGTGCCCGACGAGCTGAACAGGATCTTTCCGGGATTGGCTTTGGCATAAGCGATTAGTTCCTTGATGCTGTTCGCCGGCACCTTGGGATTGAGATAAACCGCGTAGAACAGCGAGGTGGCCTGCGAGATGCCCTGCAGGTCCTTGCCAAGGTCGTAAGGCAGCTTGGGATTGGTGCCGGAATTGACGCTGTGCGAGGCGGAGATCAGGCAGATCGTGTAGCCGTCGGGCGGGGCCAGCGCGGTCAGCTCGACGCCGATGGAGCCGGCGGCGCCGGTGCGGTTGTCGACGACAAACTGCTGCCCCCACAGCGTGCTCATGTGCGCGGCCAGGGCGCGCGCGGTGGAGTCGGTGCCGGCGCCCGGGGTGAACGGCGAAATGAAACGCACCGGCTTGTTCGGATAATCCTTGGCGGCATCGGCTGCCATTACGGATGGTGCTACTGACATGCACACCGCGGCGGCGAGTGCACGCGCGGCGCTGACGACCTGCATCTTCATTTGATTCACCTCTCCTGTCTGGATGCCGGCGACGTGCAAGGACATTTCATGCCGAAACTGCCCCCTGCCGGTCGATCGGGCGGGTTTCGGCGCGCGATTGTACGGCCCGGCGCCGCGATGCCGGAGCCACAGTCCACTGCTTGAAGCTGTCAATTCAGCGTGGCGGCACTGCGAGGTACAGCAGCAGCCCGCAGTAGGCCGCGGCAGCGCCGGTGACCAGCGCAAGGAACATCCAGTCCATCCAGTAGCGCAGGTCGCCAAGGCTGCCGCCGATCATCGCGAAGGCGAGCAGCGGGCCCAGCACCAGGCCGAGGATGCCGCCGGCGAGCGCAGCCAGGCGGCGCCGCGGCGCACACCAGCCGCCCTTGCGCAGCGTGAGGATCCACAGCAGCAGCGGCAGGCCGGCCACTCCCAAGGCCAGCGGCCAGGCCTGGAGCGCCATCATCAGGCCGACCGGAAGATTTTCGAGTATGCCCTGCATCGCCGTCCCTCAGGTCCAGCCCTTGAGCATCGCGAAATATGCCGGCTTCAGCATGCGTTCCTCGAGAAACCAGGCGAACCAGCTTTCGGTGAGCGGCTCCACGCCGGGCAGCGTGGGCGTCAGGCGGCCCTCGTAGTCGAACTCGATGAGCATCGCGCGTCCGATCGCGGTCACCATCGGGCACGAGGTGTAGCCGTCGAACTTGAGCGCGGGCTCGCGCCCGGCAATCACCGCGGCGAGGTTCGCGGCGGCGACAAGGCCGCCCTTCTTCACCGTGGCCGCGGTCTTGCCGCGCGGCGTGCCGTTGATGTCGCCGCAGCCGAAAATGTCGGGGTAACGGCGGTGGCGCAGGCTGTCCTTGTCGACATCGAGCCAGCCGCCGTCGGCGAGCGGTCCGGAGCGCACCGCCAGCGCACTTTGCCGCACCACTGCCGGCGCGCGCATCGGCGGCACCACATGCAGGAAATCATAGCCCTGCTCGACATCGCCGTCGTTGGTGGCGAAGGTGGCGACGCGCCTCCCCGGGTCCACCGCCTTCAGCCGCGCGCCGTAGCTGACGCCGATGTCGCGCTGCTTCCACAGCTCCAGCACGCGGGAATTGACGGAAGGCACGCCGAACACCGATGACAGCGGCGACAGGAAATGCACGCGCGCGCGGCCACGGCCGCCGTGCCGGCGCAGCAGATCGTCGGTGATGAAGGTCAGCTTGAGCGGCGCGCCCGCGCACTTGAGCGGGGTATGGGGCAGGGTCATCAGGGCGTCGCCGCCCTTCTCCGCGAGCGCCATGATCATGCGGTAGGTGCCCAGCGCGGCCTCGGGGCCGGCATAAACGCAGCCGAGGCCGTCGCTGCCGATCCGCTCCGGATCGAAGCCGGCTATCTGGTCAAAAGCCAGTTCAAGGCCCGGCGCGACCACCAGGAAATCGTAGGGCAGCCGCTTGCCGCCTGCGGTGATGACCGCCTTCGCGACCGGGTCGATCTCGGCCGCATGGTCCTGCAGCCACTCGATCCCGCGCGGCATCCAGCGCGACTGCTCCTCGATGACCTGTGCCGGCGCCCAGGTGCCTGCGGCAACCAGCGTCAGTCCCGGCTGGTAAATATGCTGCCGCGCGCCGTCGAGCAGCGTGATGCGCGCGCCGTCGAGCAGTGCCCGCAGGCGGGCCGCCATGCTGATGCCCGCGGCTCCGCCGCCGACAATGACAATGCGGGCGCTGGTGCGCACCGCGCGCGCCTGCGCCGGCCGCGGCGCCGCGGCCGCCATCGCGGCAGCGAGCGCGGCCTGCATCAGGCGGCGGCGCTGCGGATCACTCACTTCGCGGTGGATCGTCATGCGAAGAGATTAGCTGCAGCCTGCGCGCTGCAGTTTGACGCACGTCAAGGCGGAGGCTGAAGCTCAGCGGCGGCGGGCAATGCCCTCGCCCCAGGAATACGACACCTGCTCCTCGGGACCGAAGGGGATGCCGATCGCACTGCCGGCAGGATATTCGCGGGCGTGCTGTTCGAGCTGGCGCAGGCGCTGGGTTTCGCGCGGATGCAGCAGTGCCAGCGGATCGGCAATGCCAAGGTCGCGCGCCGCATGCAGCGGCCAGTTCGGATCATCCATCAGCCCGCGTGCCAGCGCGATGAAATCGGCATGGCCCTCGCGCAGCAGCGCCTCGGCATGCCGCGGCTCGCGGATCATGCCCACGGCGACGGTCGGCAGCCCGGTCTCGCGCCGCAGCTCGCTGGAGTAGCCCGCCTGGAATCCGGGCACGCGCGGCACCGGCGTCAGTCCGCCGTCGCCGCCGAGCGCAATGCCGCCGGAGGAACAGTCGATCGCATCGATGCCCCGGGCCTTCAACGCCTTGGCCAGCGCCAGCGTCTCCTCGATGCCCCAGACCCCGCCCGGCCCTTCCACTGCGGACACGCGGAACCAGAGGGGGCGGTCCTGCGGCCACACCGCGCGCACCGTCTCGGCAACCTCCAGCGCGAAGCGCATGCGGCCCTCGAGGCTGCCGCCGTAGCTGTCGGTGCGCAGGTTGGACAGCGGCGACAGGAACTGGTGGATCAGGTAACCGTGGGCGCCGTGGATTTCGCAGACGTCGTAGCCGGCATCGAGCGCGCGCTGCGAGGCCTCGCGCCAGGCGGCGAGGCATTCGCGGATGTCGTCGAGGTCCATCGCCTTCGGCAACGGCCCGCCCGGCGTCGCCGGCAGCGCGCTGGAGGACAGCCCCTGCCAGGGCTTGCGGTTGGCGGCGGCGTCGGCTTCGGTCAGCGGCGCGCGGTCCTTCAGCGGCCCGTGCTGGGACGCGCGGCGGCCGCAGTGGCCGAGCTGGATCGCCGGCACCGCGCCCAGCGAACGGATGAAATCAGTGATGCGGCGATAGGCGGGCACATGCTCGTCGCGGTAGATGCCGGCGCATTCGTGGGTCTTGCGGCCGCGCCAGTCCACCGCCGTCTCCTCCGTGAACACGATGCCGCAGCCGCCCATCGCGAAGCGGCCGAAATTGACCAGCTGCCATTCGCCGGGCATGCCGTCCTCGGAGGCGTACTGGCACATCGGCGAACTGACGATGCGGTTGCGGGCAGTGATGCCGCGCAAGGCGATTGGCGTGAACAGCAGCGGCAGGTCGCCGGAAGTCTCATTCATAGTGTGGAATCTTTTGACGCGAATTGATTTGCGATTAGTGTAATCGATACCCGGTCGCGTCATTTCGGCGAAAGCCGAAATCCAAGCAATCAACAACGCCATTGCAAAGTACGGCCTGGACCCCGGCTTTCGCCGGGGTGACGGAGTCCGGGGTGATCAGCCCATCGCAGTCCACAATTTATCGAGGCGCTTGTACGACACCGGGTAAGGCGTCTTCAGTTCCTGCGCATAGAGCGACACCCGCAGTTCCTCGATCTGCCAGCGGAATTCGGCGAGACGCGGATCGACCTCGCCCGCTTTTTTCTGCTGCTCGAGCCGCGCCTCGTATCGCCCCCACAGCTCGGCAATGCTCGCGGCATGCCTGCCGTCACGCTCGGGGTTGGCAGGATATTTCTGCAGCCGCAGCTGCGCGGCCTTCAGATAGCGCGGCAGATGCGCGAGCTGCGGCCACGGCGTCGCGCTGAAGAAGCCCTTGTAAATCAGGCGCTGGTTCTGCGCGCGGATGTCGGCCGCCGGCCGCGAGAGATTGCCCTTGGCGGCGCCCAGCGCCAGTGCAAGCTGGTGCTGCTCGGCGGCGATCGCCGTGAACAGGCGCAGCGCGGCCTCGCTGACCGCCGGCAGTCGCGTGCGCGCGCGCTTGACCTGCTCCTCGAAGGCTTTGAGTCCCCGGGGCAGTTCGTCCTCGCCGATGAAGGCACGGTCGCAGATCGCGGCCACGAGGTCGGCGCGCAGGTCGTCGGGACCGGCGATGCCGCGCAGCTGCAGTGCCGCCTGGTCGAAGCCCTTGAGGTTTTTCTCAAGCTGGCTCAACTGCGCCTTCAGCACGAGCCGCATCAGCCGCACCACGCCGGCGCGCATCGATTCGCGCGCCGCCTGCGCGACGTCAAATAATCGAATCGCCACGCTGTCGCCGTCGTCGGCCAGCGCCGGGTAGCCGGTGACCTTGCGCCCGGCGCGGCTGAAGGTGAGCGTCGGCGGCAGGTCGCCGAAATCCCACAGCCGGATGCCCTCGCGCTCGATGCCGGTGCTGGTCTCGCCGAAGGTCAGCTGCGCAGCCTCGCCCAGCTGTGCCTTCAGCGCCGCAAGGTCGCGGCCCATGGCCAGCTCGCGGCCCGATTCGTCGACCACCCGATAGTTGCAGCGCAGGTGCGGCGGATAGTCGATGCCGCCGGCCGCGTCCTTCGCCAGCGGCGCGCCGGCGGCGCGCGTGGCATAGCGCGCGACGGCATCGGCAAAGGCGCCCCGCGCCGCGCCCTCGGTCTCGAGGAAACGCGTGACATGCTCCGAAGGTGGCGTCAGGTGGCGGCGCCAGTTCTTCGGCAGCGCCTTGAAGGCGAAGGCCACCTTGTCGCGGATCATGCCCGGCACCAGCCAGTCAAAGTCGGCAGCTTCGAGCTTGTTGAGCAGCGCCAGCGGCACGGTCGCGGTGATGCCGTCGAGCGGATGACCGGGATCGAAGCGGTACTTGAGCCTGACCTCCACTTCGCCGGCGCGGACGCTGTCCGGGAACTGCGCTTCGGTGATGTCCTCGGCGGCATGGCGCATCAGGTAATCGCGCGTGAGTCGCAGGTGGTCGGCGTTGTCACGCTCGGCCTCGCGGCGCCATTTTTCAAAGCCCGCGCCGTTGACAATGTCCCGGGGAACCAGGGCGTCATAAAAAGCGAAGATCACTTCGTCGCTGACCAGCACGTCGCGCTTGCGCGCCTTGTGCTCCAGCGCCTGCACATCTTTTATAAGTTGTTGATTATATTGAATAAATTTTGCTGACGTGGTGAACTCACCGGCGACCAGCGCCTGGCGGATGAAAATCTCGCGCGCGGCTTTGGCGTCAATCGCGCCGTAATGCACGCGGCGCTTGGGCACGATGGTGATGCCATACAGCGTCACCCGCTCGAAGGCCACCACCATCGCGCGTTCGCGCTCCCAGTGCGGGTCGAAGTAAATACGCTCGACCAGGTCCTTCGCCAGCGGCTCGATCCACTCGGGTTCGATGCGCGCGACCGTGCGCGCATAAAGCCGCGCGGTGTCGACCAGCTCACCGGCCATGACCCATTTCGGCTGGGCTTTGCGCAGACCCGAGCCGGGGAAAATGCTGAACTTGATGCCGCGCGCGCCGAGATACTCGCCCTCCTCGGTCTTGAAGCCGATGTTGCCGAGCAGGCCCGCGAGCAGCGCGCGGTGGATCTGCTCCGGCGTCGCCGGCTGTTCGTTGGGATGCATGCCCAGTTCGCCGACCAGCGACGCGAGCTGGCCGTGGATGTCGCGCCATTCGCGCAACCGCCGCTGCGACAGGAATTCCTCCGCCAGCTGCTGCGCGAGCTTGCGGTTGGACTGCTTGTGCTTGATCGACTCGTCGAAGTAATCCCACAGCTTCAGGTAGGCCATGAAATCCGACTTGTCGTCAGCGAACTTCGCATGGGCGCGGTCGGCGGCCTCGGATTTCTCAAAGGGCCGCTCGCGCGGGTCCTGCACCGACAGCGCCGCGGCGATGACCAGCACCTCGCGCAGGCAATTCTGCTGTTTCGCGGCGATGATCATGCGCGCGATGCGCGGATCGATCGGGAATTTGGCAAGCTGCCAGCCCACCGGCGTCAGCTGTTTCTGGGCATCGACCGCGCCGAGTTCGGCGAGCAGCTGGTAGCCGTCGGCGATCATCCGCGGCGTCGGCGCCTCGAGGAAGGGAAAATCCTCGACGTCGCCGATCTTCAGCGCCTTCATGCGCAGGATCACGTGCGCCAGCGAGGAGCGCAGGATTTCGGGGTCGGTGTACTGCGGCCGGGCCTCGTAGTCGTCCTCGGCATAGAGCCGGATCGCGACGCCGGCGGCGACGCGGCCGCAGCGGCCGGCGCGCTGGTTGGCCGAGGCGCGGGAAATCTTCTCGACCTGCAGCTGCTCGACCTTGTTGCGGTAGCTGTAGCGGTTGACCCGCGCCAGTCCGGTGTCGACGACATATCGGATGCCGGGCACCGTCAGCGAGGTTTCGGCGACGTTGGTCGACAGCACGATGCGCCTTGCACCGTGCGGCCTGAAGATGCGCTCCTGCTCCTCGAAGGACAGCCGCGCGTAGAGCGGCAGGATCTCGGCGCCCTTGGGATGATGCTTGCGCAGCGCCTCGGCGGCATCGCGGATCTCGCGCTCGCCCGGCAGGAACACCAGGATGTCGCCGTCGGCCCGCTCCCGCGCGAGTTCGGCCACGGCATCGACAATGGCCTCCGTCAACTCTTCATCGCTGTCCGGGCCGGCCCGGCCGGAACGGGCAGCCGGATACCTCCCCTCTCCCGCCGGTTCGTCGGCGGGAGAGGGGCCGGGGGTGAGGGTCGATCCGGGCGGCCGGTAGCGGATCTCGACCGGGTATGTCCGGCCCGAGACCTCGATCACCGGCGCCGGCCTGCCGTCGATCGCGAAGTGCTGCGCAAAACGTGCGGCGTCGATGGTCGCCGAGGTGACGATGATCTTCAGGTCGGGGCGCCGCCGCATCAGGCGCTTCAGGTAACCGAGCAGAAAATCGATGTTGAGGCTGCGCTCGTGCGCCTCGTCGATGATCAGCGTGTCGTAGGCGGACAGGTCACGGTCACCCTGGGTCTCGGCAAGCAGGATGCCGTCGGTCATCAGCTTGATGTAGCTGTTCTGCGACAGCTTGTCGGAAAAGCGCACCTTGTAGCCGACGGCATGGCCCAGCGGGCTTTTCAGTTCCTGCGCAATGCGGGTCGCCACCGTGCGCGCGGCGATGCGCCGCGGCTGGGTGTGGCCGATCAGGCCCTGCACGCCGCGGCCGATTTCGAGGCAGATCTTCGGCAGTTGCGTCGTCTTGCCGGAACCCGTCTCGCCGCAGACCACGACCACCGGGTGCTCGCGGATTGCGCGCGCGATGTCCCCGCGCCGGGAGACGACGGGCAGGTCTTCGGGATACTCCGGCCGCGGCAGGTTGCGCCGGCGGTGCTCGATGTCTTCGGGGGTGCGGGGTTTCAACGGAATTTGCGGCGATGCGGCGGCGGGGCGCGCGCGCGAAGCGCGTATGCTAAACCAGTTTGCCGCCGTCGAATCAGGCGGCGGCGCCCGCCGGTGCGGACTGCGGCAGAAGGTCCAGCGCAATCACCTCGTCCACCTGCAGTCCTTGCGGCAGGTGATGTGCAATGAACAGTATCGTGACCCGGCCCTTCAGCCGGTTGACGGTCTGCGCGAACTGCTCCGCGGTGGCGGGATCAAGGCCGCTGGTGGCCTCGTCGAAAATCAGGATCTTGGGACGCTTCAGCAGGGCACGGGCAATCGCCAGGCGCTGCCGCTGCCCGCCCGAGAGCCCGACACCGTGTTCGCCCAGCCAGGTCTGGTAACCCTGCGGCAGCTTCTCGATCACGTCGTGAATGCCGGCCATGCGGCAGGCCGCGACCACTGCCTCGAAGTCGGCATGCGGGCTGGCCATCGCCAGGTTTTCATACACGGTGTTCGCGAACAGCACCGTTTCCTGGGGCACCACGCCATAGTGCTGGCGCAATTCATTGGCCGAGAGCCCGCGGATGTCGCGCCCGTCGAGCTCGATGCGCCCGTCGTCCGGGGGATAAAAGCCCTGCAGCAGCTTGACAATGGTGCTCTTGCCGGACCCCGAGGGCCCGGTGATCACTGTCAGCCGTCCCGGCCCGAGCTTCAGCGACAGGTCGCGGAAAAGGTACGGATGCGCGCTGCTGTAACGGAACGACAGGCCGCGGATGGTGAGTTCTCCCGCGCCATCAGCCGCCCGGGTCGGTACCAGTGCATGGGGCTCGGCGGGCGCGTCCATCAGGTCGCCGAGCCGGCGCACGGCGATGTCGGCCTGCTGGAATTCCTGCCACAGCGAGGCCAGCCTCAGCATCGGCTGGGCCATGCGGCTGGCGAACATCTGGAATGCCACCAGCATGCCGATGGTAAAGCCCTCGTTGCGCATCACCAGCAGCGCGCCGGCGCAGAGTATCGCCAGGGTCTGCGCCTGCTCGAGGGCATGGGCCAGGGTAGTGGTGGTGTTCGACAGCTGACGGGCGCGGAAGCCGGCGTGCAGGTAGTCGGCGAGCAGCCCGTCGTAGCGTTTCTCCAGCTGCGGCTCCAGCTGCAGCGACTTGACGGTCTCGATGCCGGACACGTATTCGGTGAGGAAGGCCTGGTTGCGGGCGCCCTTCAGGAACTGCTCGTTGAGCCGCTCGCGCAGCAGCGGCGTGATGACGATGCTGAGCAGGACCAGCAGCAGCACCGTGGCCACGGCGATCAGCGACAGCTGCCAGCTGTACCAGAACATCACCGCGAGGAACACGAACAGGAAGGGCAGGTCGAGGAACAGCGTCACCGCCGCGCCGCTGATGAACTGGCGCACGGTTTCGATGCCGTGCAGGCGGGCGATCAGGGTGCCGGTGGGCCTCTGCTCGAAATAGCGCAGGTGCAGACGCAGCAGGTGGCGGAAGACATGGCTGCCGAGCACGGCATCGATGCGGTTTCCGGCATGAAGGATCAGGTACTGCCGCAGCCAGATGAAAAACGCGCTGAACAGCAGGAACAGGCCGAGCCCCGCCGCAATCGCGATCAGCGTGCTCCGGGTCTGATGCACGACGACCTTGTCGATGACCACCTGCGTGAACAGCGGCGTGGCGAGACCGACCAATTGCAGCGCCAGCGAGGCGAGGAGCACGTCGCGCCATACGGATTTGTGCCTGAGCAGTTCCGGCACGAACCAGCGGAACCCGAAACGGTCTGCTCCCGGCTGCAGCGCGTCATGTTCCCGCGCCTCGGCAGGCTGCTCGTGCCTGAGCAGCAGCACGACCGGATCGTAATCCCGCGCGAAATCGGCAAGGGTGACCGTCTCGGCCGCCGTGGACTGCGCGCGAAACAGCAGCAGGCGTCCGCTGTCGGCCCTGACCACCAGCGCGAGGTCTGCAGGCGCGGCATCGCCCAGCCGCCGCGCAACCAGCGGGAAATCCAGCCCGGAAAAACCATGGGCGGCCGTGTCGCAGCGGCCGACCCGGAACCCCAGGTCACCGGCCGCCTGCAGGAACGTGCTTTCGGAATGCGGCGGCGGATAAAGCCGTGCAAGGAGCCCGGCGTCGAAAGGCAGGCGATGAAGCCGGCACAGGCTGCCCAGCAGCCATATCAGGTCCTGACTGCGCCACTCACGGTCCACGTGCACCCCCCTGCACCGCTGCCCGCCTGCCGCGCGCTCGAAGCGGCGCGCTGTTCCGGATCAATATAGCAAACCGGCGCATGGCCGGGCAAAGCCGCCCCGGAGTCGCGTCGTTCAGGCGCTCAGCGCGGCGACGATGCGGTCGCGGGTGAAGGGCATGTCGCGCAGCCTGGCCCCCAGCGCATTGTGAATGGCGTTGCCGATCGCTGCGGCCACCGGGCCCTGCGTGCCCTCGCCGGCACCCACCGGCGGCGCCTCGGGGCGGTTGATCAACGCGACCTCGATTTCCGGCACTTCGGTGAAGCGCAGTATCGGGTAGTCGTCCCAGGTCCGCGTGGTCACGGTGGCCCGGTCGAAGTCGATGCGCTCCTTCAGCGCCATGCTCGCGCTCTGGATCATGCCGCCCTCGATCTGGTTGATGACACCGTCGGGATTGATCGCTTGGCCGACGTCGACCGCGCCCCACAGCTTCGTCAGCCGCACCTCTTCCTCGATCTTCACCTCGGCAATCACGGCGATGTAAGCGGCAAGGTTCTTGTAGCGCGCGAAGCCGATGCCTCGGCCGCGTTCGCCGTCGCCTTTTTCCTTCGGCTTCCAGGCCGCCATCTGCGCGACTCTCTCGATCACCGCCTTGGCCCGCCCATCCTTCAGGTGGCGCAGGCGGAACTCGACCGGGTCGGCGCCCGCCGCTTCGGCCAGCTCGTCCATGAAGCACTCGATGGCGAAGGCGTTGGCAAAGCCGCCCAGCGCGCGCAATGCCGAAGTACGCAGCGGCGAGCGGCGGATCAGGTGGTTGGTGACTTTCTGGTTGGGAAAATCGTAGAGCGGGATCGCGTTGCGGTGGCTGCCGCCGCCGGGCAACGGCGGGTTGCCGGGCTTGGCCGCGGGCAGCGGCTTCTCCAGGTGCCAGGCCGCGAGCAGGTTGACGCCGCCCCTGCCGCCGGGCCGCGTGCTGTGGGCGTGGCTCCACAGTTCGTGGCCCCAGTTGACGATGTTGCCCTGGTCATCGAGCGACGCGTTGAGCTTCATCACCATCGGCGAGCTGAACGGCTCCCAGCCGAACTCGTCCTCGCGCATCCACTGCACGCGCACCGGCCGGCCCGGCACCGCGCGCGCCAGCAGCACGGCGTCGAGGGTGACGTCGTCGGCAGCGTTGTGGCCATAGCAGCCCGCGCCCTCGGCATGAGTGATGATGATGTGATCCTCGGGCAGACCCAGCACCTGCGCCATGTCGCCGCGCAGCGGATAGATGCCCTGGCTGTGGGTCCAGATGCGGACCTTGCCACCCTCCCACTGTGCCACCGCGCAGGATGGCGCCAGCGAGGCATGGGCGATGTAGGGCTTGGTGTATTCCGCGGAGAGCTGCTTCGCGCCGCCGGTGTCCGGATTGCCCTTGCTGCTGATGACCTCGGTTTCGGCCTCGGCCTGCAGCGTCAGCAGCTGGCGCGGATCGTTCGCCGGCAGTGCCGGTCCCAGCGTCCATTGCGCGAGGCGCGCCAGCCGCCGCTCGGCGCGGATCGCCTGCTCCTCGCGCTCGGCGACCACGCCAAGGAAGCTGCCGTCGCGCACGACGGCGACGACGCCGGGCATCTGCTCCACCTCCTTGACGTCGATCGCCTGCAGCGTGGCTTTCGGTCCCAGCGGACGGCAGACGCGGCCATGCAGCGTGCCCGGCAGTTTCATGTCCTGCACGAAGGACGGCTTGCCCGAGATCTTGTCCGGGATGTCGATGCGTTCCAGCGAAGTGCCGACGACGACATGCTCCTGCGGCAGCTTGGCGCTGACGTCGAAGCTCGCCTCGCGCGCGAGCAGGTCCGGCGTGGCGAGTTCCCAGTAGGTGGCGGAGCCGCCGCCGCGCGCGCTGATGACGCCGTCCTTCACCGTCAGGCTTTCCAGCGTGACGCCGAGCTTCTGCGCGGCCCGCGCCAGCAGCAGGTCGCGCGCTTCGGCCGCCGCATGGCGCAGCGCCAGCCCGCTCTCCTGGATCGAGCGGCTGCCGGAGGTGATGCCCTCGTCGGGACTGAAGGCGGTGGACGCGGGTTTGAGGCGGATACGCGAGACGTCGATATCGAGCTCTTCCGCGGTCATCTGGATCAGCGCGGTGAGGATGCCCTGCCCGATCTCGACCTTGCCGGTGACCAGCGTCACCGTGCCGTCGGGGTTGATGGACAGCCAGCGGTCAAGGCGGCGGTTGGTGTCGAGGCTGCCCGGGAGCTTGCGTGCGGGTGCGGGGGTGTTGGCCTGCGCCATCAGCGTTCTCCCCGGAGTTCTTTGGCCGCGCGCTTCACCGCACGCATGATGCGGCTGTGCGTGCCGCAGCGGCAGAGGTTGCGTTCGAGCGCGTTGCGGATGTCGGCATCCGAGGGATTGCTGTTGGTATCGAGCAGCGCCTTCGCCGCCATCAGGATGCCGCTCGCGCAATAGCCGCACTGCGCGGCCTGCTCGGCGATGAAGGCCTTCTGCAGCGGATGCAGCGAGGTGTCGCTGCACAGCGCCTCGACGGTGCTGATCTGCTTGCCGGCCGCGGCCGACAGCGGCACATCGCAGGACTGCACGGCCTTGCCGTCGATGATCACCGTGCAGGCGCCGCACTGGCCGAGGCCGCAGCCGTAGCGCGTGCCGACCAGTCCGAGATCGTTGCGCAGCGCGTAGAGCAGCGGCGTTTCGGCGTCGGCCTCCACCGCGCAGGTCTTGCCATTGACGTTCAGCGTCAGGGTCATATTAAATTTTCTTTTATAATCAATTACTTATGATTATTCCGGCTTGTCGTGCCGGGTCACCGGGCCTATACTGCCGTCCTCCCCGCACCTGCCATCCGTCGCGCATGACTCAACGCACAGACACTGAAGCCATCGAGGCGCGCATCGCCGAACTCAAGCTCGAGCATCGCGACCTCGACGACGTGATCCAGCGGCTGCTGCAGACCCAGGTCATCGATCAGCTGCAGTTGCAGCGGCTGAAAAAGCGCAAGCTGCTGGTGAAAGACCAGATCGCCATGCTGGAGCGGCAGCTGACACCGGACATTCCCGCCTAGCCGGCCTGGCGCCTGCGCTGCCACGCCAGCCAGATCACGAATACTCCCAGCGCGACAAACCACAGCAGCGACCAGCCGGCGATGGTGAGGCCGAGGAAGCGCCAATCCGCTTCCGCGCACTCGCCCGAACCTGAAAGCACGCTCTCCAGCATCCGCATCAGCGGAAACTGCTCCAGCATGTAGGCGAGCCCGGGACCACAGGCGGGCACCTGGTCGGCCGGCAGGCTCTGCAGCCAGACATGGCGTGCCGCAAGCCCGGTGCCGGCAGCCGCACAGAGGCCGCCGAGCACCGCATAGACGATGGCGCCGGTCCTGCCGGGACCGTGAATGGCCGCCACCAGGAACACCGCACCCAGCGCGATGAAGGCGACACGCTGGAAAATGCACAGCGGACAGGGCTCCTGCCCGTCGACATGCTGCAGGTAAAGGCCGAAAGCAAGCAGGGCCGCGCAGACAGCGGCGCCGGCGATATAACCGTGGCGTGTGTTCATCGACAACCTTATATGTAAGCAAGCAGGCGGCCGCAGGCCAGCACGCCCGCCCAGATCAGCAGCGAGGCCAGTGCATGCAGCTTCGCGGCAACCGGCACCTCCGCATCAGCATCCCAGGCCGCGGCACCGCGGAACGCGCCGGCATGGAAAGCCGCCGCATTCGCAGCGGCGCAGAGCAGCAGCACCATCTTGATGATGAACGCGGTATTGCCGACGAAATCCCCGGCATGGGCGATGAACATCAGCAGGCCGCTGGGCACGATCAGCAGCAGCGCGCCGATGCTCCACGGCAGCACATGCCGCGCCAGCGCGCGCACCGGGAGCCCCTTCGACAGGCCGAGCAGGCGCAGGTCGAGCACGATGAGGCCGCCCGCCAGCGTGACGAAGCCGATGATATGCACGATCTCGACGACCGGATACAGCCACAGGTCGTGGCGCATCGCGACTGCCAGCGGCAGCTGCTCGATCGCGGCAAGCGGTGATGCGGGGCCGGAAATCAATGGGAAAAACCCTCAGCCACGGTGATCGTGAGAAACCGCAAAATCAACTGACAGGATGTGCAGGATGAACATGATCAAAAGCGGGATGAAACGCAGCAATTCTCTGGTTTTATCCTGAATATCCTGTCCATCCTGCTAAATCGTTTCATGCTTTTCGGTTGTGGTTACCGCAACTCAACCGTCTTGCCGCCGGCGATGATGCGTTCGGCGCGCATTTCGTCGGGCTTGTTGCGGTTCGGGTAGCCGACCACGGTCACCGTCGCGCCCTTCCTGATCGCGTCCGGCGGCAGGCCGCGCGCATTCATGCGCGAGGGCGGCGCCAGCACCGCATGCCAGGTCTTGCCTGGCGTCACCAGGCGGATATGGCCGTGGGGGTGCTCGTAGCCGGACTCGGCGACGGTGCCGGTGAGCTGCAGCACCTTGCTGTTGTCGTATTCGCTCCAGCCGTGATGGGCATGGGCCGGCATCGCGGCGGCAATCAGGGCAAAGAGCAGTGCGGACAGGCGGGACATGGCGGACTCCTCGATGGTCGGTCGTTGCGGTCTGCGCGGGTTTCCGGCGCGCTACTTTATACTCAATCCAATATGAGAGTCACGCGCAGCATCGTCATCGACGAAGCCGACCTGGTCGAGCGCTTCATCCACGCCTCCGGCCCCGGCGGCCAGAATGTGAACAAGGTCGCCACCGCGGTCGAACTGCGTTTCGATCTGCGGCGCTCCCACGCGTTGTCTGACAGCGTGAAGGCACGCCTGGTTGCATTGGCCGGCAGGCGGCTGTCCGCCGACGGCATCCTGGTGATCACCGCACAACGCTACCGCAGCCAGGCGCGCAACCGCGCCGATGCCCGCGAACGGCTCGCCGGCCTGGTGCGGGCGGCCGCCGAACCGCCGAAACCGCGGCGCGCGACCCGCCCGACGCGGGCTTCGCGGGAAAGGCGGCTGGAGGACAAGCGGCGCACGGGGCTGCGCAAGCGTGAACGCAAACCGGCACTGCGGGACTGAGCCCGGTCGGCGCCCCATCCCGGTGCGCACCCGCGCGCGCAGGCACCGCCGATTTCCGCGATCCGCGCAAGCCGGACTGCTACAATCCCCGGGACGCGGGAATAAAGAGGCCCGCCGGCGCGTTTACCGACCAGTCGCCATCAGTTCAACCACGGGAGAACCCTCAATGAAGAAGGCAATGCTTGCTGCACTCATCGGCACGTCCACCCTGCTCGCCAGCGGTACGGTTTCGGCCCAGGCCAAGCCGGAAGACGTGATCAAGTTCCGCCAGGGCGTCTACCAGGTCGTCGGCTGGCATACGCGCACCATGGGCGGCATGGTCAAGGGCCAGATCCCCTATGACCAGGCCGAGTTCGCGCGCAACGCCGAGATCGTGGCCATGATGAGCACCGTGGCGCCGCATGCCTTTGCGCCGGGCTCCGACAAGGGCGCGCCCACCCGCGCCAGGCCGGAAATCTGGTCGGATGCGGCCGGCTTCAAGAAAGTCATGGACAATTTCCAGGCCGAAGCCACCAAGCTTGCGCAGGTCGCAAAAACCGCGGGCTCGGTCGACCAGGTGCGCGGCCAGTTCAGTGCCATGAGCAAGAGCTGCGGTGCCTGCCACGACAATTACAGGACCAAGTAAGCCTCCCCCCGGCATCAAAAAAAAGCCCGCGACCGCGGGCTTTTTTGTCGGGTCCGGACCAGCGGACAGGATGTCAGAGCTTCACCTTCGGATTCAGGGTGTACAGCCCGGTGAGTTTCGCCTCCGCCAGCACATGTCCGGCGATCGCCTTGCGCACATCGGCGCCGCCGAATTTCCCCTCGACCGGGCATTGCGCGACATCGAGCGCGTAAAGCGTGAACACGTAATGGTGCTTGATGCTGTCGTTCCACGGCGGGCAAGGACCGTCGTAGCCGAAATAGTCGCCGTTCATGTCCTTGTCGCCGGCAAACCATGCGGTGTAGTCGTTGATGCCCTGGCGGGTGCCGCGCGGTCCCGCGGGGCCCGCCTTGCCGCGCGGCGTCACGGCGTCGGAAAACTCGCCGGCGGCAATCGGCCCTGAAGCGGGATCGAGGTCGACCAGCACCCAGTGGAAGAAATCGACGCGCGGCAGCGATGCGGAAATCTCGCGGCCTTCCTTGTTGACATCGTCAGGCCTGGAGGGCACGTCGTAATCGTGGCAGATCAGGGCGAGCGATTTCGTCCCGGCGGGCAGGCCGCTCCAGGCGAGCTGCGGGTTGCGGTTGGCACCCAGGGTGCAGTGCGTTTTCCCGTCGGGCGCGCAGAAGGCGAATTCGGCAGGAATCGGCTGGCCGTCGCCAAAGCTGGTGCTGGTCAGTTTCATGTGCGGATCATCCTTTCAACGGCGGGTTGTTCAGCGATCCGATTATAACAACGCACCGACGGCCGGCCGCCTGCGCGGTGCGCGGCCACGGGCACGGAGGCCACGCCCGCTCAGCGCGCCGCGAGCGCGGCCAGCCGCGCCTTGCGCGCCTCCGCGGGCAGGGCTGCGAGTTCGCGCACTGCTGCATAGAAGCGCGGCAGGTCGCCGCCCTGCTGCGCGAGCAGCGCCTCGAACGCCGGCACGAGCTGCGTGTAGATGCCGACCGAAGCGAGGTGGGCATTGCCCAGCGGCTGCGCAAACCAGCGGTCATAGCCGGCGAAGCCGCCCCACTCCATGCGCTGCGCGGCGTAGGCCGCCCGCAAGCCGTCAAAAACCTCCGCCTTGCGCCGGCGTTTTTCTTCGATGCTGTCATCGCCCGCATACAGTTTCGCCAGCGCGGCGCGCGCATCGGTCACCAGCCGGCGAAAATCGGCGCGAAAACGCTGCAGCTGCGCAAAGCGCTCGCGGTCGGCCGCGCTGCCATGGTCGGCGAGCCAGCGCGCGACACCGGCCCGTTCAACCACCGTGGCGAAGGATTCGTTGAACACTGTGTCATCCTTCACATACACCACCTGGTGCGCGAGCTCATGGAACAGCAGGCGCGCGAGCTCCGGCTCGGGATAGCGGATGAAGGTGTTGAGCAGCGGATCGGCAAACCAGCCGATGGTCGAATAGGCCGGCACGCCGCCGACGTAGACATCGTGCCCCTCCGCCGCCAGTTGCCGCGCGTGGCGGCGCGCCTCCTCCTCCGAGAAATACCCCTTGTAGTTGACACAGCCGGCAAAGGGAAAACACCACTGCTTCGGCTCGACCGAGAATTCTCCGGCGGCAAACACGTTCCACACCACAAAAGGCCGCGCGAGGTCGGCATAGGAACGGTAGCTGCGATTGTCGGGCAGCCCGAGCTCGCGGCTGGCGTAGTCGCGGATGCGCAGCGCGCGTTCGACCTGGGCCTTCAGCTGCGGATCGAGCGCGGGGTCTTCGAGCAGTCGCTCGACCGGGACCTCGCGCTGCCAGATGCCGAGCTGACCCTGCACCGACTGCAGGTAGTAACCGAGGTTGCCGCAGCCGCCGAGCAGCAGCGCGGCAAGCACGCTGATGAACAGGCGATTCATGCGTCGAAACGGCCGTGGCGGAGAAAGGCGCAGCACTGCCGCGCCACCGCGCGCGACAGCAGCATTTCCGTATGGCCGACTGCCAGTTCGACGCGGTCGCTCACGCCCGGGACGAAGGTTTCCTGCAGCGCCACCACACCGTCGTTGGGCTGCGGCAGGTCGGGCGCGACCAGGCGGCCGAGTCCGAAGCCGCGGGTGCCGGCGATGATGCCGACCTCGGTGTCACCGCGCGGCAGCGGACGCGGGCCGTTGAGCCATTCCGCGATGCCGCGGCCGAGCAGGGTCGTTCCACCGGGCAGGCGCGCGAGGCGGCGCGCCGAAAAGCTGTCGCTGTACGGCGTGCCGACCAACACCAGCCTGCCGCAGCTCAGCTCGCGGTGGCGTTCCAGCATGCGCAGCGCCAGCAGCCCACCCATGCTGTGCGCGACGATGTGCACACGCGGCGCGGCCAGTGTCATGCAGTGGCGCGCCAGGCGTTCGGCGTTTTCGCTGAGCGAACTGCGCAGCGTCGGATAGGACCAGGTCTGTGCCGGGAAACCTTCGCGCGCGATGCGCCGCGCCAGCAGGCGCATCACCAGTCCCTGCATCCACAGGCCGTGGATGACGACGACCGGTTCCGCGGCACTCATCGACAAGCCCGTGGATTGTAATTACAAGTATTTGTTTTTATTGATATTTTTTCCATGCCTCAAACACTGCCGTCACCGAAGATGGTGACCCCTTCGGCGCCGAGGTGGTCAGCATCGCCCCAGCGACCCGCCTGCCAGCTGCCGTCTTCACAGATGAACCAGTTGAGGCTGGCGTTGACCAGGGGCACCGGGCGCTGGGCCTCGAGCGCGAGTCCGGTGGCCGCGCGGTACGCGGCATCGAGCACGAGGCCGTGGGTGACGATCGCGATGGTTTCGCCGCGGTGGCGTGCCGCGAGATCTTCCAGCGCCTCGCGGCAGCGCGAAAAGAATCCCGCGGGACTTTCGCCGCCGGGCACCGCGTACTGCGGATCGCGCGACATGAAACGCGCATAGGCCGCGGGGTCCATGCGCTCCATCTCCTCGCGCGTCCTGCCCTCGAACAGGCCGAAGTGGCGCTCCCGCAGCCGCGCATCGGCGACGATGCCGTGCCCGGTCTGGTCGGCGATGCGCTGCGCGGTCAGCCGCGCGCGCGGCAGGTCGCTGGAGTACAGCGCGGTGAAATCCATGCCGGACATGCGTTCGCCGAGGCGGCAGGCCTGCCAGATGCCGCGCTCGGTGAGCGGGCTGTCGAGCTGGCCCTGCATCCGGCGCTCGGTGTTCCACAGGGTTTCGCCGTGGCGGATCAAAATCAGTGTGGTCATAAGAGCGCCTAACAGAATGAAACGCGTGATGCGCTGTCACGATTTTGGCTGGAGGCAAGGAGCAGTCCGCAGCGAATATCGGGAATATTCGCAAGGACTGGGACGCCGCCTCCGGCCAAAATCGCGCCAGCCCGGCAGGCACTTGAAATATTCAACAATATCATCGGGTTACAGCCAGAATCGGCCCTGACTTTGTCGCGCGGCTTGCTCATATTCGCGATATGAACTGCGCCGCGCTTCGCGTCAGAACCGATTCTGGCTGTAACGCACACGTGTTTCATTCTGTTAGGCGCTCTAAAAGACAGTGATGAAAGATATGCGCTGAATGATGAATTAAAACACGGGCAAATGACAGAAACCGGCGTCAAGATCATCGCCCGCCGCTCATTACTCCGCGCCTGGTCTTATACTCCCGCCGATGCTGGTCTCTGAACTGCTGCAGCCCCACATCCTGGTCCTCGCGCCGCTGATCGTGTTCGTCGCCTATGTCGTGTTCGGCATCTCCGGCTTCGGCTCGACGCTGATCGCGGTGCCGTTGCTGGCGCATATTTTTCCGCTGAAGTTCGTGGTGCCGTTTTTCGTGATTCTCGACTGCGTCGGCGCCATCAACATGGGGCTGCGCCTGCGCGCGGACGTGATGCGCAGCGAACTGCTGCTGCTGATGCCCTTCATGGCGCTCGGCGTGCTGGCCGGGGTATACCTGCTGGTCCAGGTCAGGCCCGAGGTGCTGATCGGCGGGCTCGGGCTGTTCGTGCTTTTTTTCGGCCTGTCCTACATCGTCAAGCACGGCCGGGGCTTTCCGCTGCCGCGCTGGGCGGCCGCGCCGATCGGCGCCTTCGGCGGCGCGACCTCCGCGGTGTTCGGCATCGGCGGCCCGATCTACGTGTTCTTTCTCGCCGGCCGCGGCGGCGGGCCGGAACGGATACGCGCCACGATGCCGGTGATTTTCATGTTCACCACCGTCGCGCGCATCCTGCTGTTCATCGTCGCCGGCCTCTACTCCCCGGCGGCGCTGGTCGCCGCGGCCGCGCTGATGCCGGTGATGGCGCTCGGCATCTGGACCGGCCACCACCTGCACCTGAACCTGTCGCGCGACACGGTGATCCGGGTGATGGGCGGACTGCTGGTGTTGAGCGGCATTTCGCTGCTGCTGCGCGCGGCAGGCTGACCCCATGAAAAGCGGGGCCCGCAGGCCCCGCTGTTTCGCGGCGCGCCAGGCTCACACGCCGTGCTTCCTGAACCACTCCGTCGCGCGTTTCCAGCCGTCCGCAGCCTGCTCCTTGCGGTAACTCGGCCGGTAGTCCGCGTGGAAGGCGTGCGGCGTGTCGGGATAGAGGTGGATCATCGACGGCTTGCCTTTCTCCTTCAGCGCGGCGTTCATCTTGTCGACCGTGTCGTTGGGAATGCCGGCATCGGCGCCGCCGTAGAGGCCCAGCACCGGCGCGTTGATCTGGTCGACGACGTCCAGCGGGTGTTTCGGCGTCATTTCGGTCGACTGCCCGACCAGGCGGCCGTACCAGGCGACGCCGGCCTTCACGTTTTTGTTGTGCGCGGTGTAGAGCCAGGTGATGCGCCCGCCCCAGCAGAAACCGGTGATGCCGAGACGCTTGCCGTCAGCGCCGTTCTTGCCGGCCCAGGCCACCGCGGCGTCGAGGTCGCTCATCACCTGCGCATCGGGCACGAAGTTGACGACCTTGGCGAAGATTTCCTTGTTGTCCTTCAGCTGGGACACGTCGCCCTGGCGGAAGAACATCTCCGGCGCGATCGCGAGGTAGCCGAGCTTGGCGAAACGGCGGCAGACATCCTTGATGTGCTCGTGCACGCCGAAGATTTCCTGCACGACGAGGATGGTTGCGAGGTTCTTGCCGTTGGCCGGCATCGCGCGGTAGGCGGGGATGTCGCCATTCGCGGTCGGGATTTTCACCTCGCCCGCGGTAAGGCCCGCGGTGTCGGTGACGATCATGGTCTGGGCTGCGACCGGCTGCACCGCCAGCGCGAATCCGGCGGCGAGAGAGCCGGCGACGAATTCGCGGCGGGATACGGTGGTGCGGTTGGATACCAGGGCAAGCAGGTCTTCACGCAGCATGTCATTCATGGTCGTCTCCGGTGGAAATGTTCGTGATTTCTGAAATTCGGTCGGACAATCGAAGTGCGGAGAGACTAGACAAAGCCCGGTTTCCTGGCAAGCTCCCGCCGGGCTTCACGGCCGGACCCGCGCGCCGCGCCGCCGATTGTCCAAGACGCCACATCAGGGCTTGTAAGGCGGGGGCACAAAGTTGTCGGGCGCACCCGGAGGAACCGGCGGGTTGCGCTTCAGCCCTTCCTGGAAGTCATGCATCATGCGGCGTATCGGCGTGCGCACCCACCCTGCCGTCGTGTTGACGTCGGTTTCCTCCTTGGGATCCTGGATCAGGTTGAACAGCAGCGGCGATTCGAGATGGTTGGCACCGGCATTGGGCTCGGCCTCCCAAACGAGGTGCATTTTCCAGTCACGCCACTTTGCGGCTCTCAACTCGGACTTGATGTAGTAAACCAGTCCTTCGCGGGCCGACTTTTCGCTTTGCCCCGTGAAAAAAGCGCGCTGATCGAGGCCATCGATCGGACGGTCGGAAGGCACTTCGGCTCCAGCCCAGAGGGCCAGCGTCGTGAACAGGTCCGTAACCTGCACGATCTCGTTCGCGACCCGTCCCGCCGGGATACGCCCGGGCCAGCGCAGGATGCAGGGCGCGCGCAGGCCGCCCTCCATCGCGGTGTGATAGGTGCCCTGCCACATGCCGGCCGACCCGCGCCAGGGACGGCGGAACTCCGGGCCGTTGTCGCTGGCAAAAATGAACAGCGTGTTTTCAGCGATGCCCAGCCGGTTGACGGTCTCGAGCATCTCCCCGACGCGGTGATCCATCTCCACCATGGCGTCGGCGAAGTCGCCGGCGCCGGTCCGGCCCTCGAAATCGCGATGCGGTATGGTCGGATAATGCATCTGCGTGATGGGCACATAGGCGAAAAACGGAATGCCCGCCCGGTGCTGGCGGGCTATAAAATCCGCCGAACGATCAAACAGGTCGCCATCGATGCGCCGGCGCATCTCCAGGTCATAAACGGCCGCCTCCCGCGGAATTTCACCCGCCTTCGCTTCAAGCACGTACGGCAGCGGCGTGACCTTCGGATCATAGCCCGGCGCGCTGGTGAACATGCTCTCGTTGGTGGTGCGCGGGATGCCGTACCACTCGTCGAAACCGCGATCGGTCGGGAAGCGCCCCGGACGGTCGCCGAGGTGCCACTTGCCGTGGATCGCCGTGGCATAACCCTGCGCCTTCAGCAACTGCGCCAGCGTGATTTCCCAGGGAATGATGCCCTGCGGCAGGCCCGCCGGCACCGACTGCTGGGCGCCGGTGCGAATCGGGTAACGGCCGGTCATCAGCGCCGAGCGTGTCGGTACGCAATCGCTTTCGACATTGAAGTTGAGCAGCTGCAGCCCGGCGGCGGCCAGCGCATCGATGCGCGGCGTGGGCGCACCGCGCAATCTGCCGCCGCCGTAGCAGCCCAGCTCACCCCAGCCGAGGTTGTCGGCAAGGATCAGCACGATGTTGGGATGATGTTTCCTGTCTCCACCAGTCATTGCGGCACTCCTCCCGAATCCTGTTCGTTATTTGAGCAAACCCTCGGCGCGCATCGCAGCCTGCACCTGCGGTCGCGCAGCGACACGCTCGACAAACGCCCTTATGTTGGGCCACGGCGAGAGGTCAATCTTGTGATAACCGCACCAGCGCAGCACGTTGAACAGGTAGGCGTCGGCGACGCTGAATGTGTCTCCGGCGAGATAGGGCTTGCCCGCCATCATGCCGTCCAGCGCATTGAAGCGGCGCGTGATGTAGGCCTTCTGCACTTCCTTCATCTCCGGGGTCATCTGCGGATTGAACAGCGCACCCACCGACTTGTGCACCTCGGTGGCGACGAAATTGAGCCACTCCATCAAGCGGTAACGCGCCATGGTGCCCGCTGCGGGCACGAGTCCGGATGCCGGTTTCTGGTCAGCCAAGTACTGCAGGATGGTGCTCACTTCGGTGAGCACTTCGCCGTTGTCGAGCTGCAGCGCCGGCACGTAGCCCTTGGGATTGATCTGCCAGTAATCGGCGCCCGAGGCGGTCTTCTTGTTCGGGATGTCGACTTTCTCGAGTTCGAAGGCATGCCCGGATTCGAGCAGCACGATATGCGGCGCGAGCGAGCAGGCGCCGGGCGAGTAATACAGTTTCAAGGCATTTCTCCTCGGATTGAAATCACCCCTTGAATCCTGCACCAAGGCGATAGTCCTTGCAAATGCACGGACATACGCCCATACTCCGCCCGGCGTTTGGATTTTGTCTGCCCTTCGTGCCTGCCTCGCTTGTCGGTACTTCTGTTCGGCCTTCTCCATCCGTTGTTTTTCTGATGCTTCACCCATTCCGGGTGTCGATCAGCCTTATCTGGAGATCAACATGGCCACCACCGGCACAGTCAAATTTTTCAATACCACCAAAGGTTTCGGTTTCATCCAGCCGCAGGACCAGTCGAAAGACGTGTTTGTGCATATCTCGGCCGTCCAGCGCGCCGGCATGAGCACGCTGACCGAGAACCAGCTGGTCTCGTTCGACCTCGAACGCGGCACGGACGGCCGCTCCTCCGCCGTCAACCTGCGGGCAGCCTGATCCCGCTGCGGGCGGCCTGCCCGCCTGCAGCCCGGGCCGCGTGCGCAAGCGCACGCGGCTTTTTCTTTCAGAGCAACCAACAGGAAACCGCAATGTCCAAGGAAGAAATGGTCGAATACGAGGGCGTCATCGACGAGGTGCTGCCCAACACGATGTTCCGGGTCACGCTCGAGAACGGACATTCGCTGACTGCCTACGCGTCGGGAAAAATGCGCAAGCACCGCATCCGCATCCTCGCCGGCGACAAGGTCACGATCGAAATCTCGCCCTACGACCTGAACAAGGGCCGCATCAGCTTCCGCCACAAGGACGAACGCGCCGGTCCCCCGGCGGCGCGCCCCGGCAACTTCTTCCGCAAGCGCTGAAGCCGCGCGCGCCTCAGCGCGCGGGCCTGCGGCGCGGAATTTTCTGGGCCGGCCCCAGACCCGGCAGTGGCAGGGCCGTTTTGTATTTCACCTGTTTCAGCGCAAAGCTCGATTTCAGGTTGCCCACCCCGGGTATTTTGGCCAGGAAGTCGACAATGAAGCGCTCCAGCGCCTGCACGTCGGCCACCATCACCCGCAGCATGTAATCCGAATCGCCGGTCATCAGGTAGCACTCCATGACCTCGGGCCGCTCCGCGATCGCCGCCTCGAAGGTCTCCAGCGCCTTTTCCACCTGGCGCTCGAGCCGCACCTGGATGAACACCGACACCGTCAGCCCCAGCGCCAGCGGATCGAGCAGCGTCACGTAACGGCCGATCAGTCCCGCCTCCTCCAGCCGCCGCACCCGCGCCAGGCAGGGCGAAGGCGACAGGTTCACCGCGCGCGCCAGCTCGACATTGCTGAGGCGCGCATCCTCCTGCAGCCGGGCGAGGATCTTCCAGTCCGTCACATCCAGATCAATCGGGGCTTGCTGTATTTTCAGCATTTTATGCTTCAGATATAGTTATCTCTGGCATTATATGCTTTATTAATGTTCAAAAACAAGCGGATACGGAACCCCATGCCGCAGCCTTGCGCGTAGCATCCCGAGGGAGTCGCGCGAGTCCGCGCGCGGAGGAGCCCCATGACCGACCTGTCTGCCCATGCGCCCGATCCGGCCGCCGCGTTCTGGCGCGTAATGCCCGCCGACCCCGACCCCGTCGAAACGCGGGAGTGGCTGGAAGCCTTCAATTCGCTGATCGAATCCGGCGGCCGCGAACGCGCAACCTACCTGCTGCGCAAGCTGCTTGACGAAGCGCGCGGGCGCCGCGTGCCGATGCCGCCGGTGCTGAACACGCCGTACTGCAACTCGATAGCGCTCGCCGAACAGCCGCAGTTTCCCGGCAACCTCGACATCGAGGCGCGCATTTCGGCGCTGGTGCGCTGGAACGCGCTGGCGATGGTGGTGCGCGCCAACCGCGGCGCCGCGGAACTGGGCGGCCACATCGCGACCTATGCTTCGATCGCCGACCTGTTCGAAGTCGGCTTCAATCATTTTTTCCGCGCCGGACAGGATGGCGATGCGGTTTACTTCCAGCCGCATGCGGCGCCCGGCGTCTACGCCCGTGCCTGGCTCGAAGGCCGTCTGACCGAGGCCCAGCTCGACAACTACCGTCGCGAAACCGGCGGCCCCGGCAGCGGCCTGTCCTCGTACTGCCATCCCTGGCTGATGCCGGATTTCTGGCAGTTTCCCAATGCCTCGATGGGACTGGGCCCCGTCAACGCGATCTACCAGGCGCGCTTCATGCGCTACCTCGAGCACCGTGGCATCCGCAAAACCTCCGGGCGCAAGGTCTGGGCCTTCGTCGGCGACGGCGAGATGGACGAGCCGGAATCGCTGGCCGGCCTGTCGCTGGCCGCACGCGAGGGTCTCGACAACCTGATTTTCGTCGTCAACTGCAACCTGCAGCGCCTCGACGGCCCGGTGCGCGGCAACAGTTCGCTGATCCAGGAGCTCGAAGGGCTGTTCTCCGGCGCGGGCTGGCATGTGATCAAGCTGCTGTGGGGTTCGGAATGGGACCCGCTGTTCGCCCGCGACGCCGACAACGTGATTCTCAAGCGCCTGCACGAAACGGTGGACGGCGAGTTCCAGAAGTACGCCGCCACCGACGGCCGCTTCAACCGCGAACACTTCTTCAACAAGGATCCGGAACTGCAGGCGCTGGTATCGCACCTGTCGGACGAGGACATCGACCGCCTGCGCCGCGGCGGTCACGATCCGGTGAAGATATATGCCGC
This sequence comes from Burkholderiales bacterium, assembly GCA_019634975.1. Classification (GTDB taxonomy): domain Bacteria; phylum Pseudomonadota; class Gammaproteobacteria; order Burkholderiales; family SG8-41. The sequence goes on along the minus strand of JAHCAI010000001.1, from coordinate 127,097 downwards.
CTACCACGCCGCGATCAACCATCGCGGCCGGCCGACGGTGATCCTCGCCCAGACCAAGAAGGGCTACGGCATGGGCCACTGGGGCCAGGGCAAGATGGGCGCGCACCAGCAGAAGAAACTGGAGGACGACGCGCTGCTCGCCTTCCGCGACCGCTTCGCCCTGCCGATCCCCGATGCCGACGTCAAGGCGCTGAAGTTCTGGAAACCGGCCGCCGACAGCCCGGAGATGCGTTACCTGCACGCCCGCCGCGCCGCGCTCGGCGGCTGCCTGCCGGCACGCATCGCCACGGCACCGAAACTGGCGGCGGCGAACGCTGCGGCCTACGCGCGCATTGCCGAAGGATCGAACGCTCGCGAGGAATCAACGACGATGAGTTTCGTGAAGCTGCTCGCGCAGCTGCTCAGGGATCCCGCGATCGGCAAACGCATCGTGCCCATCGTCGCCGACGAGGCGCGCACCTTCGGCATGCAGTCGCTGTTCCGCCAGGTCGCCATCTATTCGCCTTTCGGCCAGCTCTACGAGCCGGAAGACCGCGACGAACTGCTCTATTACAAGGAAGCCCGGGACGGCCAGATCCTGGAAGAAGGCATCAACGAGGCCGGCGCGATGTCGTCGTGGATCGCCGCCGCCACCAGCTACAGCGTGCACGGCACGCCTATGCTGCCCTTCTACATTTTCTATTCGATGTTCGGCTTCCAGCGTGTCGGCGACCTGATCTGGCAGGCCGGCGACTGCCGCTCCCGGGGATTCCTCATCGGCGCCACTGCCGGCCGCACCACGCTGTCCGGCGAAGGGCTGCAGCACCAGGACGGCTCCTCGCAGCTGATCGCCTCCACGGTACCCAACTGCCGCGCCTGGGATCCGGCTTATGGCTACGAGCTGGCGGCGATCATCGAGGACGGCACCCGGCGCATGCTCGAAGCGCAGGAGGACGTGTTTTATTACATCACGGTGATGAACGAGAACTACGCGCAGCCGGCGATGCCTGAAGGCGCGCGCAAGGATGGGGTAAAAGACGGCATCCTCAAAGGCATGTACCTGCTGCAGTGGAAACCGGACGCTGCCGTGCAGCTGCTCGGCAGCGGCACCATCCTGCGCGAGGCCATCGCCGCCGCGGAACTGCTGCAGCAGGACTTCGGCATCACCGCCAATGTCTGGAGCGTCACCAGCTGGAGCGAGCTGCGCCGCGACGGCATGGCCTGCGCCCGCCACAACCGGATCAACCCCGGCGCCGCACCGCGGACCTCGCATGTGGAAACCTCACTGGCGGCGCACGCGGGGCCGGTGATCGCCGCCTCCGATCATGTCAGCGCCGTGCCCGACCTGATCCGCGCCTGGGTGCCGCGGCGCTATGTCACCCTCGGCACCGACGGTTACGGACGCAGCGATTCCCGCGAAAACCTGCGCCGCTTCTTCGAGATCGACCGCCAGCACATCGTGATCGCTGCGCTGTCGGCTCTGGCCGACGATGGCAGCATCCACCGCGAAGCGGTGGCCGAGGCCCTGCGGCGCTACGGCATCGCCGCCACCGCCGCTGCGCCCTGGGAAGCCTGAACGGCGAGCTCAGGCACGACGGCGCGCTGCCGGCGCCGGACGCGTCCGGGGCCGCCGCGCCGCAGCGCGTTTTGGCTTCCCGGCAGGCACTGCCGGCGCGGCACGCAAGCCCTCCAGAAAGACATCGATGATGCCCGCGGCATCGGTTCTCGACGGGACATGGTCGGGATCCATGACCCACTTGCTAATCAGGCCGTTGAGCAGCGCGTGCAGGCCGGCCGCCGTCTGGCGCGTATCCAGTCCCGCCGGCAGCTGGCCCCGCTTCACGGCGGCGGCCAGGCCCAGTTCCAGCCGCTGCAGGCAGCCTGCCTGCATCTCGCGAAAACGCTGCCAGACCTGCTGCATCTCGTCGACGTACTCGCACTTGTTGAACACGATGTGAAACACACGGCGCGCCTGGGCATCGCCGGATGTACGTTGCAGGATGCCGGTGAGCATGGCGCGGATGCTCTCCAGCGGATCCTCCTCCCTGCCGGGGTCGATCTGGCAGGGAGCGTCCTCCATCGGCATGGTGACCCGCGCCACCATTTCGCAGAACAGGTCGGCCTTGTCCTTGAAGTGCCAGTAGATGGCGCCGCGTGTCACCGACGCCGCCTTGGCGATATCCGCCAGCGAGGTCCGCGACACGCCGCGGGCGCTGAATACCCGCTCCGCCGCGTCAAGAATCTGGTTGCGGGTTTCGACTGCTTCGTCCTTGGTGCGTCTGACCATGTGTTTCCGGGCCCGTGCAGGCCGTTGCCGGCCGCGTTGTCATAAAAACGCACTTTACATACATTCATGTCTGTATGTAAACTGTTGCGCTGTCGAGATGCTGCCGGCATACCGGGCCGGTCGCTTTCAGGGAGCTCCAACAACATGAACAGTCCGTCACCTCGCCTCCATCCGTTTTTCGCCGCTGCTGCGGCTTCACTCGCGCTCGTTGCCTGCGGCCCCGCCGGCGGTCCGCCCAATGGCGGCTTCCCGCCGCCGCCCGTCAGCGTGATGATCACCGAGGCGCGCGATTTGCCGGTGACCCTGGAATACACCGCGCAGACCGCGGGCTACCGCGAGACCGAGGTGCGCGCCCGTGTCAGCGGCATCCTGCTCAAGCGCAATTACCGCGAGGGCGGCACCGTCAAGCAGGGCGAGTCGCTGTTCACCATCGATCCCGCGCCGTTCCAGCTGGCGCTGGCACGCGCGAAGGCCGATCTCGGGGTCGCCGAAGCGCAGCTGCAGCAGGCGCAGCGCGAACTCGCGCGGCTGAAGCCGGTTTATGAATCGAAGGCGGTCAGCCAGAAGGAATTTGACGATGCCAGTTCGGCGGAGCGCATCGCCGCGGCGCAGGTCGAAAGCGCGCGCGCACGCCTCAATGAAGCGCAGCTGAATCTCGAGTGGACGCGGGTGGAATCGCCGATCACCGGCGTCGCCAGCCGCTCCGCGGTGTCCGAGGGCACCCTGGTTTCGGGCCCGGGAGTACTGTTGACCACGGTGACCCAGACCGACCCGATGTACGTGATCTTCGGCGTTTCCGACCGCGACACGCTGGCAATGCGCCGCGAGGCCGAAGCGGGACGCGTCCGCCTGCCTGCCGACGGGCGGCTGAAGGCCACCCTCAAACTCGCCGACGGCAGCGAGTACTCCCGGCCCGGTGTGGTCAACTTCGTGGATGTCCGTGTCAACACCCAGACCGGCACCACCGAGACCCGCGCGGAATTTCCGAACCCGGGCAACCTGCTGCGCGCCGGCGAGTTCGTGCGCATTGTCCTGTCCGGCGCGGTGCGTCCGGGCGCCATTGTCGTGCCGCAGCGCGCGGTGCTCGAAGGCCCCGGGGGAAAATTCGTCTATATCGCGAACGCCGAGTCGAAGGCCGAACCGCGCCCGGTGCAGGTGGGCGCCTGGACCGGCGATGGCTGGATCATCGATTCCGGCCTCAAGCCGGGCGAACGGGTGATCATCGACGGCACGGCGAAAATATTTGCGCCCGGCACGCCGGTCACCATTGTCGATCCCGCCGCGCAGCAAGGCGGGACGCAGCCGCCCGGCAAACCGGACGCCAAGCCCGCGGCGCAGCAGCCGGCGGAAGCGCCGAAGAAGCAGTCCTGATCCGCAGCGACCGTCCACAGGCACCGGGGTACTGAACCATGATTTCACGCTTCTTCATCGACCGGCCGATCTTCGCGGCGGTGCTGTCGATATTCATCGTCATCGCCGGTCTCGCCTCGATGCGCGCGCTGCCGATCGCGCAGTACCCGGAAATTGCGCCGCCGGTGGTCACCGTGCGCGCGGTCTATCCCGGCGCCTCGGCGCAGGTGCTGGAGCAGACGGTCGCCGCGCCGCTGGAAAACCAGATCAACGGCGTGGAGAAAATGCTCTACATGAGCTCGACCTCCACCGCCCAAGGCGTGGTCGAGATCCAGGTCACCTTCGACATCGGCGCCGACGTCGACACCGCGGCGCTCAACGTCAACAACCGGGTCAAGCAGGTCGAGCCGCGGCTGCCGCAGGAAGTGCGGCGCCAGGGTGTCACCGTCGAGAAAGGCTCCTCGTCGTTCCTGCAGGTGATCGCCTTCACCTCGCCGGATGGCCGCTACGACGACCTGTTCATTTCGAACTACGTGACGCTGAACGTGCTCGATGCGCTGAAGCGCATCCCCGGCACCACCAACGTGCAGATTTTCGGCGCCAAGGACTACGCGATGCGCATCTGGACCCGTCCGGACCGCATGGCCCAGCTGAAAGTCACCCCGGGCGACCTGCTGCGCGCGCTGAACGAACAGAACGCGCAGTTTGCCGCCGGCAAGATCGGCCAGTCGCCGACCGGCGGACCGCAGGAGCTGGTCTACACCATCACCACGCAGGGACGGCTGTCGGAGCCCGCGGAATTCGAGAACATCGTCGTCCGCGCCAATCCCGACGGCTCGCTGCTGCGCCTGCGCGACGTCGCCCGCGTCGAGCTCGGCTCCAAGGACTACGAGTTCATGGGGCGCGTCAACGGCAAATCGGCGACGCTGGTCGGCATTTTCCTGCAGCCGGGAGCCAACGCGCTGGCCACCGCCGACCTGGTGACCGCGGAGATGGACCGCCTGAAGCAGCGCTTCCCCCAGGGTTTCGAACACGCCGTCGTCTACGACACCACGCGCTTCGTTGCAGTGTCGATCCGCGAGGTCGCGAAGACGCTGGCCGAGGCGATGCTGCTGGTGTTCCTGGTGGTATTCGTGTTCCTGCAGAACTGGCGCGCGACGCTGATCCCCTTCGCCGCGGTGCCGGTGTCGCTGATCGGCACCTTCGCCGGCCTGCTGATGCTCGGCTATTCGATCAACACGCTGACGCTGTTCGGCATGGTGCTGGCGATCGGCATCGTGGTCGACGATGCCATTGTCGTGCTCGAAAATGTCGAGCGCATCATGCGCGAGGAGAAGCTCGGTGCTCGCGAAGCAGCGGTCAAGGCGATGAAGGAAGTGACCGGGCCGATCATCGCGATGACCCTGACCATGTGCGCGGTGTTCATCCCCATCGCCTTCCTCGGCGGGCTGACCGGCGAACTCTACCGCCAGTTCGCGGTGACCATCTCCATCGCGGTGCTGTTTTCGGCAGTCGTCGCGCTGACCCTCTCCCCGGCGCTGTGCGCCTTCATGCTGTCGCAGGGCCACCGCGAGCCGGGACGGTTTTTCCGCTGGTTCAACGACTGGTTCCGGCGCATGACCGGCCGCTATGTCGACGGCGTGACCTGGATGCTGCGTCGCGGCGGCATCGCGCTGCTGCTGTTCATCGGCATGGTGGCAATCACCGCCGGCCTGTGGCGCGCGACACCGGGATCACTGGTGCCGGACGAGGACCAGGGTTATTACATTGCCGCGGTGCTGCTGCCGGACGGTGCGACACTGGAACGGACCGACAAGGTCGTCAGCGAAGTCATCAACGCGATCAAGTCCAATCCGGCCAACGAGTACGCGGTCGCCTTCACCGGCTTCGATTTCCTCGGCGGCGGCTTCCGCAACAACGCGGCGACGATCTTCGTCACCCAGAAGCACTGGGACGAGCGCGAGGTCACGACGCCGCAGCTGGTCGGCGAATTCTTCATGAAAACCGGCCACATCAAGGAGGCGCTGGTGCTCGGCTTCAATCCGCCGCCGATCTTCGGCCTCGGCAACGCCGGCGGTTTCGAGTTCTACCTGCAGAACCGCGGCGAAGGCGGCGCGAAGCGGCTGGCCGAGGTCACCCAGCAGTTCCTCGGCGCGGTGGCGCAGGATCCGATGTTCGTGCAGGTCAACACGCTGTGGCGCGCCAACGTGCCCCAGCTCTACGTGCAGACTGACCGCGAGAAGGCGAAGACGCTGGGCGTGCCGGTGGACGAACTCTACGGCTCGCTTGCCGCCACGCTGGGCACCTACTACGTCAACGACTTCAACAAGTACGGCCGCACCTGGCAGGTGCTGATGTCGGCCGAGCCCGGCTACCGCAAGCGCCCGGACGACGTCGGCGCGGTATACGTGCGCTCCGAGCGCGGCGCGATGGTGCCGCTGTCCTCGCTGGCGAGGGTCGAGTACTCGTCCGGCCCCGACACACTGGACCGCTTCAACAACCTGCCGGCGGTGAAGATCTTCGGCTCGGCCGCGCCCGGCTACAGCTCCGGCCAGGCCATCGCGCGCATGGAGGAAATCGCCGCGAGGACACTGCCGCCGGAATTCAGCTACGACTGGAGCGGGGCCTCCTTCCAGGAAAAACGCTCCGGCGGCACCGCCGGCATCGCGCTCGGGCTCGCGGTGCTGATGGTGTTCCTGATCCTCGCCGCGCAGTACGACAAATGGTCGCTGCCGCTGTCGGTGCTGCTCGCGCTGCCCTTCGGCACCTTCGGCGCGCTGGCCGCGGTGTGGCTGCGCGGCTTCACCAACGACGTCTATTTCCAGATCGGCCTGGTGACGCTGCTCGGCCTCGCCGCAAAGAATGCGATCCTGATCGTCGAATACGCGGTGCTGAAAAGGCACGAGGGCTACACCACGGCCGCCGCGGCCATCGAAGCGGCACGCCTGCGCTTCCGCCCGATCCTGATGACCTCGCTCGCCTTCATCCTCGGTGTATTGCCGCTGGCGCTGTCCACCGGCGCCGGCGCCGGCGCGCGCCACTCCGCGGGCACCGGGGTCATGGGCGGCATGCTCGCGGCCACCTTCCTTGCGATCTTCTTCATTCCCTGGTTCTACAAGCTGATCGTGGACCGCAAACTTTCAGACAGCCGCTCGACGGCCGAGATCGAAGCCGAGGTCGAGCACCATCGCCAGCAGAGCCTGAGCGCGGTGCACACGCCGCACCACGGCACTCCGGCCAAAGGGGAAGGAAATGCATAAGTATTTGTTTTATATAATATTTTTATCTGCGGCGCTGGCGGGCTGCAGCGTCGGCCCCGACTATGCGCGCCCGCAGGCGGACCTGCCCGATGCCTGGAAAGCACTGCCCGCCTCCGGCAAAGCCGTTCCCGCGGAGCGCTGGTGGACGATTTACGGCGATGCGACGCTGGAAAAACTGGTCGAAGAGGCGCTCGCCAACAACCAGGACCTCGCCCTGGCGACAGCGCGCCTGGATGAAGCGCGCGCACTGGCGCGCGTCGCCGATGCGCAACTCGTGCCCGCGGTCGATGCCGCATTCCAGCGCGACCGTTCCCGCCGTTCCGACCGCAGCGCGACGCCGGTCCCGGGATCCCTCGAAAACAACAACTACCGCGCCCAGCTCAACGTGTCGTACGAACTCGATCTGTGGGGCCGCCTGCGCGGCTCGGCGAAGGCGGCGCAGGCCGAGCTATTGGCCACCGCGGCCGCCCGCGAAACCGTGCGCCTCGCGCTGACCGCGGAGGTGGCGCAGTCGTATTACTCGCTGGTCGCACTCGATGCGCAGCTTGACGACACCCGCAGGTCGCTGGCGCTGCGCCAGGACAATCTGCGGCTGCAGCGCATCCGCTCAAATGCAGGACTGATCAATGACTTCGAACTGCGCCAGCTGGAGGCCGAGGTCGCCGCAGCCCAGGCGCAGCTGCCGGCACTGGAACGCCGTCGCAGCGGGGAAGAGCTTGCCCTGGGCGTACTGCTCGGCCGCAGTCCGCGCGCGCTGATCAACGATGGTGTGTCGCGCAGCACCGACAGCGGCCGGCTGGCCACCGCGGTGGTGCCCGCGGACCTGCCCTCGGACCTGCTGCTGCGCCGGCCCGATGTCGTTGCCGCCGAACAGCAGCTGATCGCCGCCAATGCGCGCATCGGCGCGGCGCGCGCCGCCCTGTTCCCGCGCATCGTCCTCTCCGGTTATCTCGGCAGCGAAAGCGCCGCCCTGTCCAACCTGTTTTCGGGGCCGGCGCAGATCTGGAACCTCGGCTTCGCGCTGGCACAGCCGATATTCCAGGGCGGCCGGCTGTTCGGCGAGGTCGAAGCGGTGCAGGCGCGGGAGCGCCAGGCGCTGGCGCAGTACCTCAAAACGCTGCAGAACGCCTTCCGCGAAACCCACGACGCGCTGGTTGCGCAGGCCCGTGCACGCGAGGTGTTCGACGCCGAAAGCGCGCGCGCGAAGGCCCTTGCCGAGTCGCTGCGGCTCGCGCGCATCCGTTACGAAAACGGCCTGACCAGCCAGCTCGAGGTGCTCGATGCCGAGCGCAACCTGCTCAGCGCGGAACTGAACCGCCGGGACGCCCTGCGCGCGCAACGCGCCGCAGTCGCCGACGTGGTGAAAGCGCTCGGCGGCGGCTGGAGTGGCCTCGCCGCAGCCGGGGCGACGGCACGGCGCTGACTTCGCGGCACCGTGCTACAGTGATGCGCCGTGCCACGCAGTGACCGGCGGGCGGCACCACGGCAGCATCCGGGAGGAATCGCATGAAGATCGACCGCATCCACCACTACAACATCCGCTGCGCGCCGGGCGACATGGAACCCATCGAAAAATTCTACGGCGAGGTGCTGGGCTTCAGGAAAGGCTATCGCCCGAACTTCCCCAATCCCGGCATCTGGCTGTATCTCGATGACCATCCGATCCTGCATGTCAGCGCGCGCTGCGTGGAGGGCTTTCTGCAGGAAAAACACCATGGCAGTGTCGACCACATCGCCTTCCAGTCCCGGGGGGCGGACGAGTTCACGGCAAAACTCGAGCGCATGAACATTCCCCACGAAAGGCAGAACGTGCCCGAAGCGGGCTACCAGATTTTCCTGCGCGACCCGGTCGGCACCCTGCTCGAGTTCAATTTCCCGCAGCACGAGGCACCCGCCGCCGTCGGCAGCGGCACGCTGGCGCCGCGGCAGACCGCAATCGCGCGCTGAAGCGGACGGCCCGGACTCAACGGGCGGGCGCGCCCCAGCGTGCGCCGAAAAAATGCTCGGCAACCGCCTTGCGGGACCGCGGCTTGAGCTCCTTCTTCAGCGTCTCCTCGTCCAGGACATCGGGCGCCGCCGGGTAGCCGACGGCAATCATCGCCATCGGCATGAATTCCTCGGGCACGCCGAAGGCCGCGCGCACTTTGGCGATGTCAAAGCCGCCCATCTGGTGGGCGGCCAGACCCTGGGCCACCGCCTCCAGCGACAGGGCCAGCGCCGCCATGCCGGTGTCGTACTGCGCCCAGCGGTTGGGCTGCCCGTTGTGCTCGAAGGTGGGCGCCGCACAGGCGAGGAACAGCAGCGGCACGTTCCCGCACCATTTGCGGTTGTTTTCCGACAGGCATTCGTAAGCCTGCTGCCAGCCCGCGGCATCCTGCGCGCGGTCCCACATCAGGAAACGCCAGGGTTCGGCGCCATGGCATGACGGCGCCCAGCGCGCGGCCTCGACCAGGGCCGCGACCTGCGCGGGGGATACCGCACGCGAAGCATCGAAGGCGCGGGTGCTCCAGCGCCGCGCCAGCAGTTCGTGGATGGGTACGCTGGTAATCGCCTTCCGGTCCTGCATGTCCATCTCCTCGTCGAGTCAATGATTGGTGACAACCTGAAGCGGCAAGCGCCGTCCCGCCGTCTCCGGCAGCACGCAGCGCGCGGCCGGCCGCCATCATAGCCGACGCAGGGCCGCAAACCACCGGCGGGATATGGATTTCGGGCCGGCTCCCGCAGTAAGCTTCGCCCTTTCAATCCGAACCGAGAGCCCACAAGCCATGCCCTCCAGACGCTCCTTCCTGTCATTGATGGCCGCTGCCTCCGCCTGGCAAGCCCTTGCCGCGCGTGCCCAGGAACTGTTCTCTCCCTTCGTCGGCAGCGACCCCGAGAACGTCGAGCGCATGGTGAAGCTGGCGGCACCGTCCAGCGGCGAGACCGTGATCGACCTCGGCTCGGGCGACGGGCGCATCGTGTTTGCGGCGCTGAAGGACCGCCCGGGCGTGCGCGGCATCGGCGTCGACATCAATGCGGGCCTGGTGGCCAAGGCCAACGCGGCGGCAGGCGCCCAGAACCTCGCTGACCGGGCACAGTTTCTGCACCAGAACGTGTTCGATGCCGACCTCGGCAAGGTCGACGTCATCTTCATGTGGCTGTTCCCCGAACTGATGCGCCTGCTGCGCCCGAAAATCCTCGCGCAGGCGCGCCCGGGCACCCGCATCGTTGCCGCGACCTGGGGCATCGGCAACTGGCCTGCGGATGTGACCGACGAGCGGCCCGGCAACTACACCACCGTCCGCCTGTGGCACGTGCCGGCACGCATCGAGGGCGCCTGGGAATGGGAAGTGAACATCGGCGGCATCAACCACCGTTTCGAAGCCCTGCTCGAACAGCAGTTCCAGCAGGCCGAGGGCGCAGTGCGCGTCGGCCACCGCCGCCAGCTGATCCAGAGCGCCAAGCTGCAGGGACGGAACCTGCAGTTCCTGCTGAGCATGACACTGCCCGGCAGCGGCTACACCGGAATGTCCTACTCCGGCGAAGTCCGCGGCGATGTCATCGAGGGCATGATCGAGGTGCGTCCGCCGGCACCGGAAGGCGAGGAACTGGAAACGATTACCACCCTCCGGCTGCCCTGGCGCGCCCGGCGCTCGACCACAATCGGTTATTTCGCGCCGACCGGAACCGACATTTCCTGAGGCGGGGGCGCGGCGCGGCAATGTTTCAGGGCTCGTAGCGCTCGACAAAGCCTCCTTCGGCAATCCACGCCTCCAGCCCGCCCTCCAGCGGTCTGACGCGCCTGAACCCCCGGCCGATCAGGATGCGGGCGACACGCGCCGCGCTCGCTTCGTTGGGTCAACTGCAGTAGACCACCACATCCCTGTCCGGCGGCAGACCCGGCAGGACTGCCGCGGCATCCTCGAGGTTGACCGGGATCGCGCCGGGTATGCGCCGCGGATCGAGTCGGCGGACCGCCGCCGAACGCACGTCGAGCACCACCGGCGGCATTTCGGCCTCCAGCATTTCGCGCAGCTCCGCCACGCCGACTCTCGCCGAGCGCAACATGCGCAGGAACAGATAACGCTGCACGGCCTTGATCACGACATAGGCGGCCGCAAATCCCGCGAGCAGCAGCAGGGCACCCGTTCCCAGCCCGGCAAACCACTCCAGGGCGCGTTCCACTTCGGCATGGAAAATCGCGCCGATCAGCACCGGCGCGGCCGCCCACAGCAGGGCGCCGGCCATGCTGTAGAGCAGGAAGGGCCGCAGGCCCAGGCGCATCGCGCCGGCCAGCGGCGGCGCAACCGTGGCAAAGCCCGGAACGTACTTGGAAACCACCAGCGAGGCAGCGCCCCAGCGCTCGAAAATGGTTTCGGTCTGCTTGACGCAGGAATCGGGCTCGACGGCAATGCGGCACAGCGTGCGCAGTACCCGGTGCCCGTAGCGCCTGCCGGCGAAGTACCAGGGCAGATGGCCGAGCAGCGTGGCCGCGGTCGCGATGAACAGCAGCACGGCATAGCCGAACTGCCCCTGCGCCGCGAAGGCCCCGGCCACCACCAGCATGGGCACCGCCGGCACCGGCAGTCCCAGCTGCGTCAGCAGCACGTTGCCGAAAACGAGCAGCAGTCCGTGCTGCGCCAGCAGGCTGTTCAGTTCAGGCATGGGCGTACCCCCGTCAAAGACGGCAAGCTTGACCGGTCACGGGCGGGAGCCATCAGTCGAACCGCCAGGCATCCATGCCGATGACGCCATGGGTGTAGCCGGCATGGATCCTTTGCGGCGCCAGGCCCGGGGTCGCGGCACCCAGCGCCGCGAACAGCGGCAGCAGGTGTTCCTCGCTGGGGTGGTTGCACGCGGCATGCGGCGCCCGGCTGCGGTAATCGAGCAAGGCATCGCGGTCTCCCGCCGCAAGACGTTCAGCAAGCCAGTCGTTGAATCCGCTGACCCAGTCCGGGGGCGGTGCCGCGTAATCGTGGCGGCCGAACTCGCGCAGGTTGTGGGTCACACTGCCGGATCCGAGGATCAGCACGCCTTCGTCGCGCAGCGGCCGCAGTGCCTCGCCCAGCCGCAGGTGATGTGCCGGCCCGAGTGCCGGCTGCAGCGCAAGCTGGGTCACCGGGATGTCTGCCTGCGGATGCATCAGCATCAGCGGCACCCAGGCGCCGTGGTCGAGGCCGCGGCCCGGCACTGCGGCTGCCGCCATGCCCGCTGCGGCAAGCAATTGCGCGGCGCGCACGGCGAGCTGCGGCGCCCCCCGAGCCGGGTAGCGCAATCGGTACAGCGCTTCGGGGAAGCCGTGAAAATCATGGATTGTGTCCGGCTGCGCCGCTGTACTGATCGCCGGCGTCGCCGTCTCCCAGTGCGCCGACAGAACAAGAATCGCACGCGGCGGCTCGAGCGCTGCGCCGAGGGCAGCCAGTGCGTCACGCGTCGGCCCCGGCTCGAGCACGAGTGTGGGTGCGCCGTGGGAAATGAACAGTGCAGGTTGACGGTCAATGGCCATCACGCAGTGCATCCGTTATGGCTTCGCATTGCGGGGACTGCCGGAAGCGGCTTTACCGCATCGGGACATGGCCGACGATTGGCCAGCATAATCCCTGTCACTACAACAGCCACGGCGAGGAAGGTAGTCAGCGGATAACGCTCCCCGAATACCAGTGCGCCCAACAGCAGCGAAGACACCGTAATCACGTACCCGATCTGACCAACGACGATTGCCCCACCCCGTTTTTGCAACTCAAAGGCACCCAGGTAAAACGCGGCGGTCAGCACACCTGCCCCGAACAGCGGCAGGTCTTTCGCGCCAGTCAGCCCCCGCGGCACCTCGAATTCGCCCAGAACCGCAGCCACGGGCACCAGCACCAGCGCCTGGATCGCCAACAGCAAAGTGGCCGCCGCGAGCGGCCGCAACCCGGGAGGCCAGGCCAGAGACCGGAACACGTTGCCGCCTGCCAGCAGCAGGGGAGCGATCACCGCCGCCGCCGCCCAGGGCAGGGCTTCCGGGTCCGGCAAAGCGCCGCGGGGCAACAGGATCGCCATCACGCCGGCAAGCCCGAGCAGCACGCCTGCAGCACGCAGTGGCTCAAATCTTTCGGCGCTGAATAACGTGGCAATCGCATAGGTCAGTGCTGGCGAAAGCGCAGTAATCACACCGACCAGACCGGCTGGCACATGCTTGAGCGCGGCGAAAGTGACCAGATTGGGGCCCGTGATACCCAGAACGCCGGCAATTGCCGCATAGCGCAGATTGACAAATTTCAGTGCCGGCAAATCGCCGCGCACTACCGCCACGAGCCCGATCACGATTGCCGCAAACAGCAGTTGCCAGGTCAGCAGGCCGAGCGGTGTTATTCCGTGCTCGCCCGCCACTTTGGCAAAGGCATACATTCCTGCAATCAGTGTGCCGTTGACTAGCAGCAGGCCATATACAAATCCGCCCGCGGCGTTCGCACCAGCCTCCGCCCGCGCCAATGAGGACATGTCCCTTGCCTTTCAGATCGACCGCGGATTTGCGACAGGCGGCTGCGCCGACACGGACCAGGCACCGTCGCCAAGCAGAAACTGAACCACGGCAGCCACGGCGAGGAACACCGGATACTCCCAGCCGCCGCCCTGGGCGCTGAACACCCACCCGTTGGGCAGGTGCACCCAGGCCGCACCGAGCAACAGCGGCACCGTGGCGAGCGCCACCCAGCGCGTCGCGAAACCGGCGATGAGCAGCGCGCCTGCCAAGAGTTCGGCAACGATGGTGACGTAGGCGAGCGCCCCCGGAAAACCGACCGACTCGAAAAACTGCACGGTCCCCGGTATTGTGAACACCACGACCTTGAGCAGGCCGTGGGCCATGAACATGATGCCGAGCGAGACCCGCAGCAACAGCGCCGCATAGGGCGCGGTGTGTGACTGAATCATTGTGGTAGCTCCCGTGTTGCAATGATGAATGCAGCGGATGCCGGCCGGACACGCGCCGGACAAGCGCTGCCCGTGCCGTTCAGGCCGCCAGCGGCTCCAGCGCCGGGTAATCGATGTAACCTTTGGCGCCCGGCGAGTAAAACGTCGTGGTATCGGGCGTATTGAGCCGAGCATTGCGGAGGAACCGTTCCGGCAGGTCGGGATTGGCCACAAAGAGGGTCCCGAATACGGCTGCATCGGCGCGCCCCGCCGCCAGCATTTCCGCCGCCTTCTCGCGGTCAAGCCCGGCGCCGGCCAGATAGGCGCCTTTGAACAGCGGCTTCAGCAACTCGTGATAATCGACGGTCTTGCCATAAGGGGTCACGTGCAGGTAGGCCAGCCCCTTGTCAGCGATGAGACGCACCAGCGTGACATAGGTCTCAACGGGATCGGCATCGTTGATGTCATTGAAGGCCATCTCCGGCGCGATCTTGATGCCCACGCGGTCGGCGCCCGCCACGGCAATCATCGCATCCAGCGCTTCGATGACAAAACGCGCACGGTTTTCGGCGCTGCCGCCGTACTCGTCGTTGCGAAGGTTGCTGCCGGTCGACAGGAACTGCATCGGCAGGTAACCCGAGGCGGCATGCAGCTCGACACCGTCGAAACCGGCGGCGAGTGCCCGCCGCGTCGCTTCGGCGTATTCGCCGACAATCCCGCTGATTTCCGCTTTTTCGAGCGCGCGCGGCGTCACATGGGGCTTCATGCCCTCATCGGTATATGTCGCCCCCTCAGGCCTCACGGCCGACGGAGCCACCGGCAGCGCATGGCCGGGCAGCAGCGACGGATCCGAGATGCGGCCGGCGTGCATGATTTGCGCAAAAATCACCCCGCCCTTCGCATGCACTGCCGCGGTGACTTTTTTCCAGGCTTCGACCTGGGCATCCGTGTGGATGCCGGGAGTACGCACATACCCCTTGCCCATGGCTGACGGGTAAATGCCTTCGCTGATGATCAGCCCGGCCGAAGCGCGCTGGGCGTAGTACTCGGGGACCAGCGGGCCGGGCACGCCGTCATCGCCGGCACGGGAGCGCGTCATCGGCGCCATCACCAGGCGGTTTTTGAGGATATGGCGTCCGACGCGGACCGTTGAAAACAGAATCTTCGTTGTCATGGTGTGTCTCCTTTTCGTGTATGAGGTTCAGAAGCCGGTTTCAGGGCAGGTCGAACACCAGTACTTCGGCGCCCTCGCCCCGCGTGATCTCGATGCTGCCGGCGCCGGTCTTCAGCGCGTCGCCGGCCCGCAGCCGCTCGCCGTTGACACTGACGCTGCCGCGCGCGACATGCACATAAGCGCGGCGGCCGGCCGGGATGGTCAGCTCGGCGCTCTCCAGGCCGTCGAACAGGCCGGCGTAGAGGAAGGCGTCCTGGTTCATGCTCACCGAACCGTCGCGGCCGTCCGGCGACACGATCAGCCGCAGCCGCCCGCGCTTCTCGTCGGCGGAAAAATGTTTCTGCTCGTACGAGGGCTTGATGCCGGTGAACTTGGGCTCGATCCAGATCTGCAGGAAATGGGTCACGCCCGAGCGGCTGTGGTTGTACTCCGAGTGCCGCACGCCGCTGCCGGCGCTCATGCGCTGCACGTCGCCGGGCACGATCGCCGAGCCGTTGCCCATCGAATCCTGGTGGGCCAGCGCGCCGTCGAGCACATAGCTGATGATCTCCATGTCGCGGTGGCCGTGGGTGCCGAAACCGGAACCCGCCTGCACGCGGTCTTCGTTGATGACGCGCAGCGGGCCATAGCCCATGTGCTCCGGATCGTAGTAATCGGCAAACGAAAAGCTGTGGTACGAGTCCAGCCAGCCGTGGTTGGCATGGCCGCGGTCTTCACTCTTGCGCAGGTTCAGCATGGCGTCTCCTTTCCGGTTCGGTGCATCTCGCGATGTGATGGCCCGCATCCTAGGCACTTGATCCGGCGCAGGAAATCGGAAGATTTTGACTTTTTATATCAAAATTTATGAATAAAAATATTATTTAAAAACAATAATTTATGATAAATTTAATAATATTCATGATTAATTGATTCAAGCAGGAGACCGAATGCGACTGACACTGGATGCACTGCTCGCGATCGACGCCATCGACCGCAAGGGCAGCTTCGCCGCCGCCGCGCACGAACTGCACCGCGTACCCTCGGCACTGACCTACACCGTGCAGAAACTGGAGGAAGACCTCGACGTGCAGCTCTTTGACCGCCGCGGCCACCGCGCAAAACTGACCGCGGCGGGACGCGAACTGCTGAATGAAGGCCGCCACCTGCTGCGCGCGGCCGGCGAGCTCGAAGCGCGGGTCAAGCGCGTCGCCACCGGCTGGGAATCCGAACTGCGCATCGCCTACGACGGCCTGCTGCCGGGCCAGGCGATGCTCGATCTCGCGCGCGATTTCCACGCCCTGCATGCCGAAACCCGGCTGCGCTTCTCGGCCGAGGTGCTCGGAGGCTGCTGGGATGCGCTGGTATCGGGGCGCGCCGACCTCGCCATCGGCGCTTCAGGCGAAGGCCCCTCGGGCGGCGGCTATCAGACGCGGCCGCTGGGGGAAATCGATTGGGTATTCGCGGTGGCGCCGGCACATCCGCTGGCCCGCTTGCCCGAGCCGCTGCGGCGCGAGGACATCCTCGCCCACCGCGCAGTGGTGGTGGCCGACAGTTCGCGCAACCTGCCGCCGCGCACCACCGGCCTGCTGTCGGGACAGGACACGCTGACGGTACCGGATCTGGACGCCAAGCTGCGGGCGCAGGCCATGGGTCTGGGCATCGGCTACCTGCCGCAGTGCCTGGCCCGGACAGCGGTCGCGGAAGGCGGACTGGTGACGCGGCAGACCGAGGAACCGAAAGTCAGCCAGATGCTGTATCTCGCCTGGCGCACCGCGCACCGCGGCAAGGCACTGCGCTGGTTCGTCGAGCAGGTCTACGTGCCGGGCTGGCTCGACCGCGCGCTGGAACGCTGCGGCTGAGCGCTCAGCGCGCCGGTGCCGGAGCCGCTTGCGCACCGCCGGCTGCCCTGCGCTCGCCGACGATGAAGGTGTACGCCACCGGCACCACGAACAGCGTGAACAGGGTGCCGAAACTCATGCCTCCGACCACCACCCAGCCGATCGCCGAGCGTGACTCGGCGCCGGCGCCGGTGGCAATCGCCAGCGGCACCGCGCCGAGCACGGTTGCCGCGGTGGTCATCAGGATCGGCCGCAGGCGCAGCGAACAGGCCTCGACCAGCGCGGCGATCTTCTCGCGTCCCTGATCGCGCAGCTGGTTGGTGAACTCGACGATCAGGATGCCGTTCTTGGTGATCAGGCCGATCAGCATCACCAGCCCGATCTGGCTGTAGACATTGAGCGTGCCGCCGGTGAGCTTGATCACCAGCAGCGCCCCGGTCACCGCCAGCGGCACGGTGAGCATGATCACCAGCGGGCCGCGGAAACTCTCGAACTGCGCGGCCAGCACCAGGTAGATGAAGGCCAGCGCCAGCACGAAAATCAGGTACAGCTGCTGGCCGGACTCGCGGAACTCGCGCGACTGCCCGTCGAGCGCGGTCTGGTAATCCGGAGTCAGCGTTTCCGCGGCTGCCGCCTCCATCGCATCCAGCGCCTCAGACAGCGAGTAGCCGGGCGTCACGTTCGCCGAGATGATCGCCGCGCGCAGCCGGTTGAAATGGTTCAGTTCCTTGGGCGCCACGGTTTCGCGCACGCTGACCAGGTTCGACAGCTGGGTGATGCCGCCGGAGGCGCCGCGCACGTAGATCGAGGTCAGGTCGGCCGGCTGGCGGCGGTCCTTGTCCTCCAGCCGGACGATGACGTCGTATTGCTTGCCTTCGCGCTTGAAGCGCGTGACCTGTCGCCCGCCGAGCAGGGTTTCCATGGTGCGGCCTATGGTTTCGACCTGGATGCCCAGCGCCGCCGCCTTCTCGCGGTCGATGTCCACCGTCAGCTGCGGCTTGTTGAGCTTGAGGTCGCTGTCGACATTGGCCAGCGCCGGCGACTGCCGCGCCTTGGCCACCAGCGCGCTGACCCGGCGGTCGAGATCCTCGTAGGAATTGCCCTGCACCACGAACTGCACCGGCGGATTGCGGAAACTCTGGCCCAGCGAGGGCGGGTTGACCGGAAAGGCGAGCACGCCCGGCATGCGCGCGAACATCTGCGGCGCGATCGACGCGGTGATCTGCTGGGTCTTGCGGTCGCGCTCGCTCCAGTCCGTGAGCCGCACGAAGGACAGCGCGAAGTTGACCGGGTTCGGCCGCTCGAGGCCCGGCGCGACGGACACGAAATAGGAAGTGATCTCCGGCACATCGGCATAGATGCTCTCCCAGATGCGGGCGTAGTCGTCGGTGTATTCCTTGGTGGCGCCCTCCGGCGCCGACATCACGCCAATGAAAAAGCCGCGGTCCTCCAGCGGGGAGAGTTCGGAGCGGATCGACAGGAACAGCGCCGAGCCGCCCGCAGCCGCGAGCAGGAACAGCGCGACGACCACGCCGCGCCTTGCAAGGCAGAAGCGCAGCAGGCGCCCGTACCCCGAGGACATGCCCTCGAAAAAGCGCTCCAGTGCGTTGTAGACCCGCCCGTGAGAGGCTTCGCGGCGCAGCAGCTTCGAGCACATCATCGGCGTCAGTGTCAGCGCGACGAAACCCGACACCACCACGGCCGAGGCCACCGTCAGCGCGAACTCGAGGAACAGCCGGCCGGTGTTGCCGGTGGCGAAGGCGAGCGGCGCGAACACAGCGGCCAGCGTCACCGTCATCGCCACCACCGCGAAGGCAATCTCGCGGCCGCCCTTCAGCGCCGCCTCGAAGGGGCGCATGCCGTTCTCGATGTGGCGGTGGATGTTCTCGAGCACGACGATGGCATCGTCGACGACCAGGCCGACCGCGAGCACGATGCCCAGCAGCGTCAGCACGTTGATCGAGAAACCCATGACCCAGATCAGGAAAAAGGCGCCGATCAGGGACACCGGGATGGTGACGAAGGGAATCAGCGTCGCCCGCACCGAACGCAGGAACAGGAAAATCACCAGCACCACCAGTACCAGCGCCTCGGCCATCACCTTGTAGACCGAAGTGATCGACTGCTCGATGAAAATCGAGGTGTCGAAGGCGACCGCGATCTGCATGCCCTGGGGCAGCGCGGCGGCGATCTTCGGCACCTCCGCCTTCACCGCCTGCGCCACCGCCAGCGTGTTCGCGGTCGACTGCTTGACGATGCCCAGCCCCACCGCCGGATTGCCGTTGACGCGGAGGATGTTGCGGTCATCGGCCGCGCCCAATTCGGCGCGCCCGATGTCGGACAGCCGGACCGGGTAACCCTTCACCTCGCGGATGATCAGCTGGTTGAACTGGGCCGGCGTGCGCAGGTCGGACTCCGACAGCACCGTGAATTCGCGCCGGCTGCTCTCGATCCTTCCCGCCGGCACCTCGATGTTCTGGCGCCGCAGCGCCTCCTCGACATCCTGCGGTGTCAGCGCGTAGGCGGCAAGGCGCTCGCGGTCGAGCCAGATGCGCATCGCGTAGCGCCGTTCGCCGCCGATGATCACCGACGCCACCCCCGGCAGCGTCTTCAGGCGGTCGGCGACGAAGCGGTCGGCGTAATCCGAAATCTCCAGCGGGCCATGCCGCTCCGAAAACAGCCGCAGCCACATGATCGCCTGCGCGTCGGCCTCGACCTTGGAAATGATCGGCTCGTCGACTTCGTCGGGCATGCGTCCGCGGGCGCGCGACACCCGGTCGCGCACGTCGTTGGCGGCAAGATCGGGATCACGGTCGTTGGTGAACTCGACGGTGATCTGGCTCACCTCCTCGCGGCTCACCGACTTCATGGTCTTCACGCCCTCGATCCCGGAGATGCTGTCCTCCAGCGGCTGCGTGACCTGCGACTCGATGACCTGCGGGCTCGCGCCGGTGTAGATCGTGCGCACCGAGACCACCGGGGAATCGATCTTCGGGTACTCGCGGACGGTCAGGCGCTCAAAGGAAATGATGCCGATCAGCATGATCAGCAGGCTCATCACCGTGGCCAGCACGGGACGCCGGACGGACAGTTCCGGGAGAACCATCGTTATTGCGCCGGCTGCGGCTTGGGTGCGGAAACGCTCACCGCGGCGCCGTCCTGCAGCCTGAGCTGGCCGTCGGCGACGACCGTCTGCCCGGCCTCGAGTCCGCCGGTGATCTCGATCTCGCCCGGCCGGCGCAGCCCGGTCTCGACCTTCGTCAGCCGCACCTTGCCGTCATCGACGCGGAACACGAACAGCCCGTCGCCGCGCGGCACGATCGCCTGCTCGGGCACCAGCAGCGCGTTGTCACGCTGCTCGAGCACCAGGCTGACGCGTGCAAACATGCCCGGCTTCAGGCGCACGCCCGGATTGGGCAGCCGCGCGCGCACCAGCACCGTGCGCGAAGCTTCGTCGACGGCGGGCTCGATCGCGTAAATCGTGCCGCTGAACCGCTCGCCGGGCCAGGCATCGACCGTCACCGCCAGCGCCTGTCCGGTGCGGAGCCGCCGCAGGTAGGCCTCGGGGGCGCGAAAATCAAGCTTGAGGGTGCCGATGCCCTCCAGCCGCGCGATGTCCTGTCCCGCCTTGGCATAGGCGCCGGGGCTGACCTGGCGCAGGCCGGCGACACCCTCGAAGGGCGCGCGGATCACGCTTTTCGCCAGGCGGGCGCGGATCTCGGCCTCGCGAGCATTGGTCTGGTTGAGGTTTTCGCGGGCCTCGTCCAGCGCCTGCGCGCTGATGAATTTTTTCTCGAACAGTTCCTCGGAGCGCTTCAGCCGGCTGCGGTTGAGGTTGGCGGCGGCGATCGCCGAGGTCAGCTGGGCCTCGACCTCGGCCGCATCCAGAGACACCAGCTTGTCGCCCCTGCGCACCAGCTGACCTTCCTGGAAGTGAATGGCTTCGATGCGGCCGTCGATCTCCGGGCGGATCATCACCGACTCGTTGGCGAGCAGCGTGCCCACGGCAGTCAGACTGTCGGTGACGGCATCGCGGCGCACAGTGGCCACCTTGACCGGAAGGGCGCGTGCAGCACCCGCCGCAGGCTTTGCGGCGGGCTTCGCCGCGGGCGCCGGTTGCGGCTTCGAATAATGGCGCCAGGCGAAACCGGCAGCCACCAGCAGGGCGACGGCTGCCGCCAGGTAAACGATGCGTCTCATGGGAACCTGAAACCGGGAAAGACCCGAGGTGGGACAAGGGCGGGAGCCCGAAGTTTATCGCGACTGCCCCGGCCTGTCAGGCACGCATCTCCACTGGCAGCGAGTGCCCGGCGCGCTGTCCAGGTCGGCCGCGCTCAGCCCGGCAGATGTTCGGCGATCCAGTCCGCGACGAAATCGACGCCGACCTGGCGGTTGTCGACATGCGCATGCTCGGCGCCGCCGTCCTCGGCCGTGAACACGCGCAGCGTTTTCTTTGCCGACCCCAGCGCATCGTAGAGTTTCTGCGCGTTTTCCGCCGGCACCACGCGGTCGTTGGCGCCGTGAGTCACCAGGAAGGGCATCGTCACCTGATGGGCGACATCCTGCAGCGTGAAGCGTTTCGCGATCTCGATGCTGCTGTCGGTGTCCGGCGCGCCGACCACCCACTGGAACTGGAAATTCGACTGCGCGACCTTGGTGCCCTCGGCCTGCGCCTTCTCCTTGATCCTCTGCTGCCATCCGGCAAGGTCCCAGTGCAGCGCGGTCATCGCCACGCCGGCGACGTAGCGCTTTTCGAAGGCGGCGATGCGCGCCGAGTAGTAGCCGCCGAAGCTGTAGCCCATGATCACCACCCGCGCCGGGTCAACGTCGGCGCGCTGCGCGACATAGTCGTAGGCGGCCCTGCCCGGCACCTCGTAATCGAAGCGGCTGTGGATGCCGCGGAAGCGCAGTGTCTCGCCCTGCCCAGGCCCGTCGATCGCCAGCGTGTGCATGCCGCGCTTCGCGAACTCCAGCCCGGCGAAGATCACGCTCATCTCCTTGCAGTTGTCCATGCCGTTGAATATCACCACGGTCGGCGCGCGCAGCGTCACGCCCGGCGCCTTCATGAACAGCGCGGGCAGCGTCGTTGCCTTCCGCTTCTGGTCCTCGTAGGGGACCTCGACGAACTCGATCTCGGGATGGCGCCGGGTCAGCCCCTCGCGATAGCAGCGGTAAGCCTTGCGTCCGACCGCGGCCTTGGCCTCGCCCGGCGGGATGAACCGCTCGCCGGTGTAGTAATAGTTGCCGGCGCGCAGATAGTAGTTGCCGGCCGTGCGCTCATGCCCTTTCGCGGCCGCGGCGTCGGCGGTTCTTTCCAGTTGTGCCGCCATCGCGCACCACTCCTGCTGCCAGGCTTCGGGCTCGCCCTGGCGTTCCTTCAGGCGCAACGCGACGCGGTCAATCTCGTCCATCGCCACCACGCCGTAGGGCGCCATGCCCTTGCAGGCGAGCGCTGCGTTGGACCACAGGAAATTGCCGGGGAAATGGTCGATCCAGAAACCGCGCGCGCTCATCGCCGCCTCTCCTCTCCGACAGATTGCCGGGGTGAATTACAAGTTATTGATTTTATTTATATTTTTACTGTTGCTGCGACTGCTGAGCGGCAATATCGCGGCGCACCTGGTCCATGTCCAGCGCCTTCGCCTGCTCTAGCACGCTCTCCAGCCCCGAGGCCGGCAAAGCACCCGCCTGCATGAACACGATGATCTGTTCGCGAAACAGCATGATGGTCGGGATCGAGCGGATGCCGAAATGACTGGCCAACGCCTGCTCGTCGTCGGAATTGACCTTGGCGAACACCACGTCCGGGTGTTTTTCCGCGGCGGCCTCGAACACCGGCGCGAAGCTTTTGCAGGGACCGCACCACGGTGCCCAGAAATCAACGATCACCATCTTGTTGCCGGTGATCGTGCTCTCGAAATTGTGCTGCGTCAGCTCCACAACGGCCATCATCACGCTCCACGGAAGGGTTGAAGCGCGATGATGGCATAAATCCGGGATCGATCAGCTGCCGATGATCCCGCCGTCGATTTTGCGGATGACGAGGGTTGCCGAGCGCGGGCGGCCGCCGGCGGCGCCGTCGGGCCAGCTGCTGTGGGCCTTGGGATTTTTCGGGTCGTTGCGGCCCCTGGGCGCTTCACCGGGATGCTGGATGTTGACGAACATCGTGCGGCCGTCCGGGGTGGTAACCACGCCGGTGACCTCGCAACCCGCCGGACCGGTCAGGAAACGCCGGGTTTCGCCGGTGCGCACATCAGCGGCGAGCATCTGGTTGTTGCCCAGCCGCTCGTAGTGGTTGCGGTTCTGCGTACTCGCCGACACGTCGGTCTGGATCCACAACAGGCCGCCGTCATCGAACCACAACCCGTCCGGGCTGCCGTAGGCGTCGCCCTTGATGTTACCGTGGCGCGCCGGGTCCGGATGCTGCGGATCGCCGGCGATCGCGAACAGATCCCATTCGAACTTCAGGCCTGCAGGATCATTGCCTGTTTCGCGCCAGCGAATGATCTGGCCGAAGACGTTGTTCGCCCGCGGATTGGCGCGATCAGTGCCCGGCCTGTCCTTGCCGCCGCGACCACTGTTGTTGGTCAGCGTGCAGTACACCTCATTCGTCGCCGGATGCACCGCGATCCATTCCGGGCGATCCATTTTTGTCGCGCCGGCGGCATCGGCCGCGGCACGCGTGCGGATCAGCACATCGGCCTGATCGGCAAAACCGTTCGCCACGGTCAGTGCGCCGCGGCCATGCACCAGCGGCAGCCACTCGCCGCTGCCGTCGTCGTTGAACTTCGCAACATACAGCGTGCCGTGGTCGAGCAGGTTGGCATTGGCCTTGCGGTCACTGCGGCTGTACGCATCACGGGATACGAACTTGTAGATGTATTCAAAGGCGCGGTCATCGCCCATGTAGATCACCAGCCGGCCGTCCTTCGCCGTCGCCGGCCACGCGCCCTCGTGGCTGAAGCGGCCAAGCGCCGTGCGCTTGACCGGCTTCGACTGCGGATCATAAGGATCGAACTCGACCACCCAGCCGTGGCGGTTGGGTTCGTTCGGATGCTTGCCGGCATCGAAACGTTCATCAAACTCCTCCCAGCGGTAGCCGCGGCCCTTGGCGGTCACGCCATTGCGCCGCTGGTCTGCGGTCAGTGTGCCGCTGTTGCTGAAATAGGTATCCCAGTTCTCCTCGCAACTCAGGTAGGTACCCCAGGGCGTGTAGCCGTGGGCGCAGTTATTGAATGTGCCCAGCACCTCCAGGCCCGCCGGATCGGCCGCGGTGCTCATGCCGGCGCTGCCCGCGGCGGGTCCCGCGATTCGCATCGGCGTCGCCGCGGTAATGCGCCGCGCATAGCGCGAGGGCCGCACGACCTCCCATTGTCCGTCGGCAGCGGCGCGCACCTCGATCACCGAACAGCCATGGGCGTTCTGCGACTTGCGCACCTTCTCCGCGCTCCAGTTGGCGAATCCGTCCGCATGCAGCAGGCCGTCATCGGTGTATTCGTGGTTCATCACCAGCAGGCCATTGGCCGAATTCTCCGAGCCGTACGGCAGCGGGAAATAATGGATGCCGTCATGGTGCATGCCCGCCTGCAACGCCTGTTCGGCGGCGCTGTTGCCGGCGTCCTGGCGGAAGGCCGGCGAGCCGGAAGGGTGGCCGACGGGATCGCCCCAGGCATACAGCACCTTCGCCGAATACCCTTCGGGGACACGAACCGCATCAGCCGTGGAAACCGCGATGCCGCTGAAACCGAGCCGGCCCTCGCGCCGCAGCCCGGTCGTGGCGCAGGCGCCCAGCGACAGCGGCAACGCAGCGGCCAGTGCCAGCGCGCCGGCGCCTTTCAGCAGCCCGCGACGCGACAGCCGCGCTTCCAGCACCTGGTCGAACGTGGCATTCGACGAATCGTTGAGGCTGCGTCCGTCGCTGTAGCTGTGGCTCATCTGCGCGCTCCCGGGAAATTGAAAGCGCGGAACGTTAAGCCCTGTCCGTTACAGAATGATGACGCCTCAGGCGCCGCCGCTGGCGCTCTCCGCGCTCTGCTGCAGCAGGCTCAGCAGGGCGGCAGCCTTGTCGAAGGTTTCCTGGTACTCGGCCTCGCGCTGCGAGTCGGCGACGATGCCGCCCCCGGCCCACAGCCGCACCGTGCCCTGCGAATGCACCAGCGTGCGGATTGCGATGTTGGTGTCCATGCCGCCGTCGTGGCCGATGTAGCCGATGGCGCCGCAATAGACGCCGCGGCGGTGCGGCTCCAGTTCCTCGATGATCTGCATCGCGCGCAGTTTCGGCGCACCGGTGATCGAGCCGCCGGGGAAGGCGCCGCGCAACAGGTCGATCGCATCGCGTCCGGGTCTCAGACTGCCGGTCACCGTGCTGACCAGGTGGTGCACGGTGGCGAAGCTTTCGACATCGAACAGCTTCGGCACCTTCACCGTGCCGGTCGCGCAGTTCTTCGACAGGTCGTTGCGCAGCAGGTCGACGATCATCAGGTTTTCGGCGCGATCCTTTTCGCTGGCGACCAGTTCGGCGATGCGCTCGGCATCGAGCCGCGCATGGCCGGCGCGCGGACGCGTGCCCTTGATCGGCTTGGTCTCCACTGCGCCGTCGCGCACGCGCAGGAAACGCTCCGGCGAGGCCGACAGGATCTGTGCATAGGGCGTGCTGAAATAGGCCGAGTACGGCGCCGGATTGATCAGCCGCAGCCGCTGGTAGGCGAGCCAGGGATCACCGCTTGCCTGGGCGATGAAACGCTGCGCGAGATTGACCTGGTAGCAGTCGCCGGCGCGGATGTAGCCGAGCACGCGCTCGAAGGCATGGCCGTAGCCCAGCGGCGTGAAATTCGAAGTCACCGCCGAGGTCACGCGGAACGGTGTGCGCTGCCGTTCGACAGGCGGTGCGCTGAACAGCCGTACCAGCGCATCCCATTTTCGGTCGGTGTCGGGATCGCGCCCCTGCCCGGCGAGCCAGGCGCGGCGCTCGGAATGATCGACCACCACCGCCCAGTCGTAAATGCCGACCGCCATGTCGGGAATGCGCTCGCTCGCCCGCGCGCGCTGCGGCAGGCGCTCGATGCGCCGCGCGAGGTCGTAACCGAAATAACCGATGGCGCCGCCGGCAAAGGGCAGGTCGCCGGCCGAGCCCGGCTCGAAACCCAGGCGCCCGCGCAGCAGTTCGAAGGGATCGGCGCGCGACAGCTCGCTGGCCTCGGCATGGACCTCGGTCAGCGCGCCGCGGGTCACCAGCCGCGCGCAGGGGTCGGCGGCGATGATGTCGTAACGCGCCTGCCCCGGATGATGCAGGCCGCTGTCGAGGAACACCGCCCACGGCCGGTCGGCGACCGCCTCGAACAGCGCGGCGCTGTCCTCGCGGTACGGCAGTTCGGTGAGCAGGGGAATCGCCATGCGCGCATTGTAAACGAGGCGCCCTGACGCCATTCCGCAATCCGCAGGTCACATCGCGGCAACAATCAGCGCTTAGTCTGCGCGTGTCGAATCCGGAAAACAATCAATGACCTCGATCGGCACGCTCGCAAACCGCATGAACACGCGCCTCAATGAACGGGTGTTCGATGCGCTGTAC
The DNA here is from genome assembly GCA_019634975.1 of Burkholderiales bacterium. Classification (GTDB taxonomy): domain Bacteria; phylum Pseudomonadota; class Gammaproteobacteria; order Burkholderiales; family SG8-41. The sequence goes on along the minus strand of JAHCAI010000001.1, from coordinate 100,786 downwards.
TCGCGCTCGCTGATCTACAACACCTGCTGGGAGGATCCCGCGGTGGACCGCCGGGCGCTGGACATCACCGCGGAAGACACGATGCTGGTGATTACCAGCGCCGGCTGCAACGTGCTCGACTACGCCCTGGCCGGCCCGCGGCAAATCCATGCCGTCGACGCCAATCCGCGGCAGACCGCGCTGCTGGAACTGAAGCTGGCCGGCATCCGGCGGCTCTCCCATACCGATTTTTTCATGCTCTTTGGCGAAGGCCGGCACCCGCATTTCCGGGAGCTCTACCGCGATGTGCTGCGGCGTGACCTGTCGCCCTTCGCGCAGCAGTTCTGGGACGGCGCCGGAGACTGGTTCAGCCGGCGCAATCCGCGCAATACCTTCTATTTCCACAGCCTGTCCGGGCGCGTCGCGCTGCTGTTCCGCCATTACCTCGACCTGCAGCCGAAGCTGAGGGACGCGGTCGATGAACTGGTCGAAGCCCGGTCGCTCGATGAACAGTGCAGCATCTACGATGCCCGCGTCGCGCCGAGGATGTGGAACCGGGGCGTCAACTGGGCGTTGTCGCGGCAGATCACGATGAGCATGCTCGGCGTGCCGGCGCCCCAGCATGAGGAAGTGCGCCGCCAGCACGCGGGCGGCGTCCCGGGATTCGTGCGCGAGGCCGTCGAGTACGTGTTCCGGCGCCTGCCGCTGTGGACCAACTATTTCTGGCGGGTCTATGTGCGCGGCAGCTACAACCGCGACTGCTGCCCCGAGTACCTCAAGCGCGGCAATTTCCTGGCGCTGAAGAACGGTCTCGCCGACCGCATCACCCACCATACCTGCACGGCCACCGAACTGCTGCGCGGCAAAAGGCCACCGGCGTCGAAGTTCGTGCTGCTCGACCACATGGACTGGCTGGGCTCCTTCAAACCCGAAGCGCTGCGCGAGGAGTGGTCCGCCCTGCTCGACTGCGCGGCGCCCGGCGCTCGCGTGATCTTCCGCAGCGCCCATGCGCAGCCGGCCTATCTCGACAGCCTGACCGTCCCCGGTGCGGGCCGCGGCCGCCGCCTGCGCGAACTGCTGGATTTCCATCCGGAGTTGGCTGCCCGGCTGAGCCGCGATGACCGGGTGCACACCTATGCCGGCTTCCATATCGCCGATGTCCGCGCCTGAGCCCGCCATGGTGAAGACACCGCTCACCGCGGAACTGCGCACCCTCTGGCAGATGGCACGCGGCGCAGGTCGCGGCGCCAGCCACGCCGAGCGCCTCGAGCGCTTCTACCGCCCGCAGGCCCGGCATTACGACCGCTTCCGCGAAAAGCTGCTTCACGGCCGGCGCGAGCTGGTGCAACTGCTGGACCCGCCGGAAGGCGCAGTGGTCATCGAACTCGGTGCCGGCACCGGCCGCAATGCCGAATACTTCGGCGAGCGCCTGCTCGACTTCCATCACGTCGAACTGGTCGACCTCTGCCCGTCGCTGCTCGGCGAAGCGCGCAGGCGCTGGGCACTGCAGCCGCGGGTACGCGTGATCGAGGCCGACGCCGTGACCTACCGGCCGCAGCAGCCCGCCGACTGCGTCTACCTGTCCTACGCACTGACGATGATGCCGGCGTGGCGCGCAGCCCTCGACAATGCGCTGGCGATGCTCAAACCCGGGGGCCTGCTCGGCATCGTCGATTTCGGCCTGCCGCGCGGCGACTGCGTTGCCGACCGCTGCGCCTGCGCATTCTGGCGGCGCTGGTTCGCACATGACGGCGTGCATCTCGACCGCGCCCATGTCGACACGCTGCAGCAGCTCACCGAAACGCGGGTATTGCACGAATCCACCGCAGCGCTGCCCTACCTGCCCGGACTGCGGGTGCCCTATTACATCCATGTCGGACGCAAGCCCCTTGCCGGGGATTCAGGCCGATGACCCGCCGCGTCCGCACGCTGTTCCTGTCCGACATCCATCTCGGCACCCGCGCCTGCCAGGCCGAGCACCTGCTCGCCTTCCTCAAGTCCCACGAATGTGATCACCTGTTCCTGGTCGGCGATATCATCGACTTCTGGGCGATGAGCCGCGCGGTGCACTGGCCGGCCACGCACAACACCGTGGTGCAGAAAATCCTGAAAATGGCGCGCCACCACACCACGGTTTGCCTGATTCCGGGCAACCACGACGAACTGCTGCGCGAGCACACCGGCTCCAATTTCGGCGACGTGCACCTGCTGCGCGAACACGTCCATGTCGCCGCCGACGGCAGGAAATACCTGGTGCTGCACGGCGATGAATACGACCAGGTCACGCGGCTGCACCGCTGGGTCTCGTTGCTCGGCGACCTGTCGTACACGGTGCTGATCCACGTCAACCGGCTGCTGTCCTGGCTGCGGCGCAAGCTTGGTGTCAGCGGCCACTGGTCGCTGGCGGACTACGCCAAGCGCAACGTGCTGCGGGCGGTCAGTTTCATCAGCGATTTCGAAAGCGCGGTGGCGCACACCGCCGCCCAGCGCGGGCTCGACGGCGTGATCTGCGGCCACATCCACACGCCCGTGCTGCGCAAGATCGGCGACATCACCTACATCAACTGCGGCGACTGGGTCGACAGCTGCACCGCGGTGGTCGAACACCTCGACGGCCGCATGGAGCTGGTGCGCTGGGAGCCGGAAGTGCGCGCCGCCAACGATGAGCAGGGCAAGGTGGTGCCGCTGCATACCGCGGATGCCGCCTGAGGCGGATCTACAAAAAAATCAATACAATCAGATACTTATGATTATGTGCCGCAGAAGGTGCGGTAACCGGCTGAAGCTTCCGCAGTCGCCGGCTCGGCATAGGCCGCCCGTTCCGGTTTGTCACTGAAGGGCTGCTGCAGTACGGCGAGCAAGCGTTCGAAAGGTTCGTAGTTGCCCAGCTCGACCGCGGCATCGAGCGCCTCCTCGACCTTGTGGTTGCGCGGGATGTAGAGCGGATTCACGCTACGCATCGCCTGCGCGCGTTGCGCCGGATCGAGGCCTTCGGCATTGATGCGCGCACGCCAGCGCGGCAGCCAGGCATCGAGTTTTTTGTCATCGGCATACAGCTGCCGCAGCCAGCCTTCGCGCGAGGCATCCGCCGCTTCGGCAGCATCGGCCAGCCGGCGGAAGGCCAGCGTGAAGTCGACCCCCTGCCCTTCCATGCCGGCGAGGAATTCCTGCGCCAGTTCGAGATCGCCCTCCTCCTCTCGCGTCAGCCCCAGCTTGCCGCGCATGCCGGTGAGCCAGTGCTGTTCGTAAACCGACTGGAAATCGCCGAGGATTTCCATGGCCTGTTCGACGGCTTTGTCCTGCTCGCCGCCGGACTCCGCAATCAGCAGCGGCAGCAGCGCCTCGGCGAAGCGCGCGAGATTCCAGTTCGCAATCGGCGGCTGGTTGACATAGGCATAACGTCCGTATTCATCGATGGAGCTGAACACGGTCTTCGGATCGTAGCGGTCCATGAAGGCGCAGGGGCCATAATCGATGGTCTCCCCGGACAGCGTCATGTTGTCGGTGTTCATCACGCCATGGATGAAACCGACATTCATCCAGCGCGCGATCAGCGCCGCCTGGCGTTCGCACAGCGCGCGCAGCAATCCGAAATACGGCTTGTCGGCGCCTTTGATCTCCGGGTAATGGCGGTCGATCACGTAGTTCGCGAGTTTTGCCAGCAGCGCCTCGTCGCCGCGCGCCGCGGCGAACTGGAAAGTGCCGACCCGGATATGGCTCGCCGCCACCCGTGTCAGCACCGCGCCCGGCAGATTGCGCTCGCGGCGCACGAATTCGCCGGTGGTCACCGCTGCCAGCGCGCGCGTGGTCGGAATGCCCAGCGCAAACATAGCCTCGCCGATCAGGTATTCGCGCAGCACCGGGCCCAGAGCAGCCTTGCCATCGCCGCCGCGCGAGAAGGGCGTGCGGCCCGAACCCTTGAAGGCGATGTCGCGGCGCTTACCCTGTTTGTCGATCACCTCGCCCAGCAACAGGGCGCGGCCGTCACCAAGCTGCGGCGAAAAGCCGCCGAACTGGTGGCCGGCATAGGCCTGGGCGATGGTGACGGCACCTTCCGGGAGTTTGTTGCCTGAGAAAATCTGCGCGCCTTCGGAAGAGTCCAGTGCTTTTGCTTCCAGCCCCAGTTCTTCGGCCAGGGCATGGTTGAGGCGGATCAGCTTCGGCGCGGGGACCTCGGCGGCCTTCCACGGCACATAGAGGCCCTCGAGGTCGCGGGCGTAGCTGTTATCGAAGCTGAAACTCATTGAAATCTCCGGGGTGCTCTCGTTGATTCAGCGCTTGCGATAAATTTCCCGGCGATGGCCGATGGACAGGGCGTAAATCACCAGCCGCTGGTCCTGAATCTCGCAGATGACGCGAAAATCACCAATGCGGTAGCGCCACAGGCCGGCGAGTTCCCCGCGCAGCGCCTCGCCAAAATGCCGGGGATTGCCCTGCCCTTCCAGCCTTGACTCCAGCCAGTCGAGGATGCGCGCTGCCGCAGGACGATCAAGCTTCGCGAGCTGCTTTTGCGCGAACCCCGAAATCTCAACCGTCCAGGCCAAGCGATTTCCTGACCTCGGCGATGGATTTTGCGCGGCCGCCCGCCTTGCGCGCCCGTTCGGCGAGCAGGATGTCTTCCCGGTCTTCCAGGTAACGCACCACGGCTTCCCGCACCACACTGCTCTTGGTGCTGCCGGTGGCCTCGGCAATGCGCGCAATCGCGGCTTCCAGCTGTTTCTCCAGTCTCACGGCCAGCATGGCAAACCTCCTTGTGTTTCACCCATAATGTATGACATTGTATAACAGTCGGGCCGCGTCGCCGGAAACATAAAAAATATCAATAAAATCAAATATTTATGAATAATCCGCTCAGAACTCGACCACACTCCGTATCGACTTGCCCTCGTGCATCAGGTCGAAGCCCTTGTTGATGTCCTCCAGCTTCAGCTTGTGCGTGATCAGGTCGTCGATGTTGATCTTGCCGTCCATGTACCAGTCGACGATCTTCGGCACGTCGCGCCGTCCCTTGGCGCCGCCGAAGGCGGTGCCCTTCCACACGCGCCCCGTGACCAGCTGGAAGGGCCGGGTCTTGATCTCCTGCCCGGCACCGGCGACACCGATGATCACCGACACGCCCCAGCCCTTGTGGCAGCACTCCAGCGCCTGGCGCATGACGTCGACGTTGCCGATGCATTCAAAGCTGTAGTCAGCGCCGCCTTTTGTGAGGTTCACCAGGTACGGCACCAGGTCGCCCTCGACTTCCTTCGGGTTGACGAAGTGGGTCATGCCGAACTGCTCGGCCAGCGCCTTGCGTGAAGGATTGAGGTCGACACCGACGATCATGTTGGCGCCGGCCATGCGCGCGCCCTGGATGACGTTCAGACCGATGCCGCCGAGGCCGAAGACCACGACATTGGCGCCGGGTTCGACTTTTGCGGTGTTGATCACCGCGCCGATGCCGGTGGTGACGCCGCAGCCGATGTAGCAGACCTTGTCGAAAGGCGCATCCTCGCGGATCTTGGCGAGCGCGATTTCCGGCACCACGGTGTGGTTGGCGAAGGTCGAGGTCCCCATGTAATGGAAGACCTTGTCGCCGCCGATCGAGAAACGGCTGCTGCCGTCGGGCATCACGCCCTGGCCCTGGGTAACGCGGATCGCCTGGCAGAGGTTGGTCTTGCCGCTCAGGCAGTACTCGCACTGCCGGCATTCAGGGGTGTACAGCGGGATCACGTGGTCGCCCTTCTTCAGGCTGGTCACGCCGGGGCCGACGTCGACCACGATGCCCGCGCCCTCGTGGCCGAGGATGGCCGGGAACAGGCCTTCGGGATCGGCGCCCGAGCGCGTGAACTCGTCGGTGTGGCAGATGCCGGTGGCCCTGATCTCCACCAGCACTTCGCCCGCGCGCGGGCCGTCAAGGTCGACGGTTTCGATGGTCAGCGGCGCTCCGGCCTTGTGCGCAACGGCAGCTCGGGTTTTCATTCGATGGTCTCCTGTGAAAAATTCGGATTTCAGTTCAAGCGGCGAGCAGCGCGCGCGTCGCCTCGGCGCCCTCGCGTGCCGCTTCGGGCGCGGGCCGCGCCCACAGTTCCGGGTTCGGCGCCTCGTAGCTGAGGTATCCGTGATAACTTTTTTCGGCGAGCAGCGCAAACACTTCGGCCCAGCGCACGCAACCTTTACCCGGTGTCAGGCGATCAGTCGGCCGCAGCATGCCCGGTGGCGCGGTTAGCGGAACGTCGCTGTACTGGACGGCGAAGATGTGCTCCGCCGGCACGTCCGCGAAGCCGCGGCCGCCGGCGCCGCTGCGCTCGAGGTGGTAGGTGTCGAGCAGCAGGCCGAAGGCCGGATGGGCAACCCGCGCATGCAGTTCCCGGGCAATGTCCAGCGTGTTCATCGTCTGGTGCGCCGAGCTGTATTCGTAAGCAAGGCGCAGGCCGTGGGCGGCGACGACATCGGCCGCAGTGCGCATATTGGCCACCGCGGTGTCGAGACTGCCGCCCGCCTGGCCGGTGGCAGTCATGATCATGTCGCAGCCGACAGCCTTGGCGATGACACAGGTTTCATCGAGCACGGCGAGCAGGCGTTCGCGCTCGGCGCCCTGCGCGAACAGCAGGCCGTATTCGGTGCCGAGCGTGGCGACAGGAATATCCGCCGCGCGGATCATCGCGATGACGTCCTCGCGCCCATGCCCGGCCCGGTACGCCTGCATCACGTCGCTGCGGCGGATTTCGACGGCATTCCAGCCGGCTTCGCGGGCGACCCGCAGCACTTGCGGAAAAGGCGTCGACTCCAGCGTCGAGGTATGCAGCGCGAGGCGCCGGGAAAAGTGCGCGACATCGAATTCCTGCCTGGACATAAGATCGGGAGATAGGGAGTAAACTGCCATTCTAGTATGGCATCTTCACCCGCATCTGCCGCCGCTCCCCCGCGCCGCGGCCGTTTTGCGCCCTCTCCAACCGGACCGCTGCATTTCGGATCGCTGGTGGCTGCCGTCGGCAGCTATCTCGATGCGAAATCACGCGGTGGTGAGTGGCTGCTGCGTATGGAAGACCTCGACCGGCCGCGCACCGTGCCCGGGGCTGCCGACGAGATCCTGCGCGCGCTGGAGGCGCTGGGCATGGCCTGGGACGGTCCCGTGCTCCACCAGGACAACCGCGACGAGGCCTACCGCGCCGCGCTGGACAAGCTGAAGTCGCGCGGACTGGTCTATCCCTGCGCCTGCAGCCGCCGCGAGATCGCCGATTCGGCGGTGGCCGGCATCGACGGCCCGGTCTATCCCGGCTCCTGCCGCAAGGGCCTGCTGCCCGGGCGCAGCGCGCGCGCCGAGCGCCTGCTGACGGACGACAGGCCGGTCGAGTTCATCGATGCCGTGCAGGGCCGCATCGTGCACAACATCGAACGCCAGATCGGGGATTTCGTGCTGAAGCGTGCCGACGGGCTCTACGCCTACCAGCTCGCAGTGGTCGTCGATGACGCGGAACAGGGCATCAGCGACGTGGTACGCGGCGCCGACCTGCTCGATTCGACACCGCGGCAGATTTACCTGCAGCGGCTGCTGGGATATGCAGAGCCGCGCTATGCCCATCTGCCGGTGGCGGTCAATGTCGTCGGCGAGAAACTTTCCAAGCAGACGCTCGCGCGCGCGATCGATACCGCAGTGCCGGTGCCGCTGCTCAATACGGTTCTGGAATTTCTCGGACAGTCCGTAATCACCGACTGCGCCCCGGACGACTCCGTGGCCTTCTGGTCACAGGCCATTGCCGGCTGGCACATCGACCGCGTACCGCGGCAACGCACGCTGCCGGCACCGGCCGCCTGATCCGGTTCAATACTTCGCCGGCCGCAGCACCTCGACCTCGGACAGCAGCAGCCGCACCGAAAAATGCGGCGCAAACTGTTCCAGCACCTGCCGCGCAATCGCTTCGGCAACGGCCCGCTCGCAGATCACCTTCATCTCGATGGTGCGGTCGGTGTCGCCCGCGCCCTCGCGCCGGTGTTCGCCGTCGGCGGCGAAGCTGCCGCCGCGCACCTCGTGCACGGTGTAGCCGTGGGCGCCGAGCCGGCCGACCAGCGCGATCAGCCGTTCTTCCAGCACGTACTCCGCGATCAGCGTGAGCTGGCAGCGGCGATGGGTTTGCAGGCTCATAGGCGTCCTCCCAGCCAGGCAAGCAGGGGCAGGTTGACAAAGACATTGAACGGAAAAGTCACCGCCAGCGCGGCCGAAATGCCCAGCGCCGGGTTGGCCTCGGGCACCGCCATGCGCATCGCCGCCGGCGCGGCGATGTAGGACGCGCTGGCAAGCAGCAGGCCGAACAGCGTCGAGCCGCCGGCCGACAATCCCAGCAGCCCGTGGCCCAGCAGCAGGCCGAGCGCCCCCATCACCAGCGGCGAGGCCATGCCGAAGGCGATCAGCCGCGGACCGGCGCGGCGCAGATCGGGCATGCGGCCGCCGACGACCAGGCCCAGCTCCAGCAGATAGAGCGCCAGCAGGCCGCGAAAGAGGTCGCCAAAAACCGGCTTCAGCGGCTGGAAACCCTCGGGACCGATCACCCAGCCGATGGCGATGCCGCCGATCAGCAGCACGACACCCTTGTTCACGGCGACCTCGCGGTACACCGAACTGCCGCCGGCGCCGCCGGCTCGGGCGAGCAGCACGCCGGCGAGGATGCCCGGGGCCTCCATCAGCGCCAGCAGCACCGGCATGAAGGATTCGTAGGGAACGGCGCGCTGCTGCAGCCAGGCGCTGCCGATGGCAAAAGTCACCACCGACACCGAGCCGTAATGCGCCGCGACACTCGCGGCATCGACGCGTTTCAGCCCGACACCGATTCTGAGCACGGGAAACAGCAGGAAAGGCAGCGCAAAGCCGGCGAGCACCGCGACGAACGCCGGCAGCGCCACCTGGGCAAGCGGCTGATGTGACAGCTCGACGCCGCCCTTGAGACCGATCGCCATCAGCAGGTAGATCGACAGCGCCTCGTAGACCGGCTCGGGAAAGCGCAGGTCGGAACGCGCCAGCCGCGCGGCGACGCCCAGCGCAAAGACGAGGATCAGCGGATCCACTCCCGGCGCCCGTGGCTCAGATCACCTTGCGGCTGCGCAAAGCGGCGATCGCGGCGGCGTCATAACCCAGTTCGCCGAGAATCGCCTCGCTGTCGGCCCCGACCTTGCGCGGCGGGGTATCGGCGCGCGGGCCGCCGTGGGCAAAGGTGAAAGGCGAAAGCGGCACCTTGAGATCCTTCGCGAAACCGGTCGTGTCCGGCGGAAAGCTGTGGAACAGCTTGCGCGAGGCGACCTGCGCCTCGGCCATGCATTCCGGAATCGTGCGCACGCGGCCCGCGGGCGCGCCGGCCTCGTTGAACAGCGGCTCCCATTCCGCCGCGGTCTTCGTCATCAGCTTTTCCTGCATCAGCGCGCGCAGCGCCGGGATGTTCTCGCGGCGGGCGGCACCGGTGGCGAAGCGCGGATCGTCGTTCAACGCGGTCAGGCCCAGCACCTTCAGCAGGCCCTGGTGCTGGTGCTCCTCGTTGATCGCAAAGGCGATCAGGCCCTCGGCGGTGTTGAAGGTGGTCGATGCCGGGGAGCGGCTCGCCGCGTCATTGCCGCCCTGCTTCGGCGCGACACCGGTGTTCATGTAGGCGGTGACCGTCGAGGCCATCAGGATGATGTTGGTATCGAGCATCGACAGGTCGATGTACTGGCCCTTGCCCGTGCGCTGCTTCTGGAAGAGCGCTGCCGACACCGCGTAGGCGGCGGCAAGCCCGGTCGAATAATCGATGATCGGCGGACCGGCCTTCAGCGGGCCGCTCTCCGGAGTGCCGGTGATGCTCATGAAACCCGACCAGGCCTGGATCACGCTGTCGTAGGCCGGGTGACTTTTCTTGGGGCCGGTGCCGCCGTAAGCGGTGATCGACATGAAGATCACTTCCGGGTTGACCTTTTTCACCGCTTCGTAGCCGATGCCACGCTTGTCGGCCGAGCCGCTGCGCAGGTTCTGCACCACGACGTCGCATTCGCCAGCGAGCTTCAGGAAAATATCGCGACCTTCCGGCGTGTTCAGGTCGAGCGACAGGAAACGCTTGTTCGAGGACTGGGTCATGAAGCCGAGGGACAGGCCCTGCTGGCCGAAGGAGGGATCGGCCTCGGTGCGCCAGCGCACGGTCTCGCCCCTGCCCGGCGGTTCGATCTTGATCACTTCCGCGCCGAGCAGCGCGAGCTGGTAGGCGCAGAACGGGCCCGCCAGCACGCGCGTGAGATCCAGCACCTTGATGCCCGCGAATGCGCGCGGATCGCCTGTTGCCCTGCTTGCTGCCCGGTTTGTTGCCTGTTTAATCGCCATGATTACGCTCCTTCAAATCAGGAGCGCATCATAACAAGGGGCCCGCCGGCAACGGGCACGCAGTCCACTTTGCGCTAGGAGCGCGGAGCAGCGTTGCCGACGCGCAGCGGACGCGCCTTCTCGGCGGCCACACGGTCCAGCAGCTCGCGCAGTTGCGGCACGATCTCCTGCGCCGCAGCTTCACCCGCGGCGAGGTTGGCGAGCTTGTGCGAGAAATCGGTGATGCGCGAGCGCACGGTTTCGGGACGGATCACGATATCGGCCTGCCGCGCATCGGCGGAACCGCGCCAGGAAACATCGACTGCGATGACGATGTCGGCGCCCATCTCGCGCGCAACCGCAGCCGGCACGCGGCTGGCAACGCCGCCGTCGACATACTCGGTACCGCGGATCACCACCGGCCAGAACAGCCGCGGCACGCTGGCCGAGGCGCGCACCGCCAAACCCGTGTTGCCGCGGTTGAATACCGCCATGCGGCTGGTCGAACGTTCGGCAACCACGGCGGCAAAGGGCTTCTGCAGCGCCTCGATCGGACGCCCGCCGACCATGTCGTTGATGTATCGCTGAAGCCGCTTGCCCTCGATCACTCCGGGGCCGAACAGCGTGAAGTCGAGCAGATCGTTGTCCTCGATCTCCAGCGCATGCGTCTCGAGCTCCGCCGCGCGCATGCCGCCGGCGTGCAGGGCAGCCACCACGGCTCCCGAACTGACCCCGACCAGCACGTCGGCCTCGACGCCCGCCGCCTCCAGCGCCTTCAACACACCGACATGGGCAAAGCCGCGGGAGCCGCCGGCGCCGAGCACGAGGCCGATCACCGGACGCGTCTTGGACAGGCGCTCCAGCGGCACCGCATACGGTGCGTCCGACGAGACGTGGTTCACCGGCGCGGTGGCGCAGCCGGCAAGCAGCACCGCGATCAGCGGGAACAGCAGGGTTTTGGTCAGGAGGCTCATGGTTTTTTCAAGTCTGGAATGACCGCCATCCACAGTCAATGGTTCCCCGTCCGCCGCATTGGGGTGTCGACCAATTTGGTTGACAACGGTTGTTGCCTTGTGCTTGCAAACCCGACAGAATTCTTCCCGCTTTCCCATTACAAAAACATAACCGCTCTCTCGGAGGACCGTCATGCGCTTCATGTCCAGCCTCACCATCCTGCTTGCCGCATCACTGGGATTCACCGCGGCACCGTCCGCGGTGGCCGCCGATTACCCCGCGCGCCCGGTTCGCCTGATCATCCCCAACGCCGCCGGTGCCGCCGTCGACACGCTGGGACGCATATTCGCCAACACGATGACCCAGGTCAGCGGCCAGCAGTTTGTGGTCGACAACCGTGGCGGTGCCGGCGGCCTGATCGGCATGGAGATCGGCAAGGACGCCATCCCGGACGGGTACACGCTGCTCTCCGCATCCACGGCAGCGATGGTGATCGGCCCCCACCTGCACAAGAAGCTGCCCTTTGATCCGCTGAAGGACTATGCCTTCATCTCGCTGTTTGGCATCACGCCGAACATCCTAGTCGTCACTCCCTCGCTGCCGATCAAGTCGGTCAAGGAACTGATCGAGTTCAACGCCAGCCGTGGCGGCAAGGCCAACATGGCCTCCGCCGGCGTCGGCTCGCAGAGCCACCTCGCCGGCGTGCTGTTCATGCAGCTCGCAAAATCGGAAGCCCTGCATGTGCCGTACAAGGGCGGCGGCGCCTCGGTGGCGGCCGTGGTGGCCGGCGAATCCCAGTGGACGATCACGCCCGCGCCTGCGGTGGCCGGCCTGATCAAGGGCGGCAAGCTGCGCGCGGTTGCGCATACCCTGACCACCAAGTCGGCGCTGCTCGGCGACCTGCCGTCGATCGCGGAGACCGTGCCCGGCTACCAGTATGGCGGCTGGAACGGACTGCTTGCACCGGCCAAGACGCCGAGGCCGATCCTCGCCAAGGTGCGCGACATGCTGGTCAAGACCACCCAGAACGCGGATTTTCGTGCCAACTTCGAACGCCAGATGACCGAGGTGGTCACCAACACGCCCGAGGAATTCCGCAAATTCGTCGAGGGTGAAATCAAGGCCATGGGGCCGGTGGTCAAGTCAGCCGGCTTGCAGCCTTACTGATTGTTTCCGCGAGGCAATCAAGAAAGGCGGCTGCGGCCGCCTTTCTTGCGCCCCCCCATCGACCGTCAGCCCTTCCCGGCCGCCATCGCCGCAGCCAGTTCACCCTGCTTCGCCGACAGTGTCTTCAGCCAGCGCTGGCCGCCGAAGGTGAAGCCGATCCAGTAACCGAGCTCCACCAGTTCGGGCTCCGAAAATTCCCGCTTCAACTGCGCCCACAGCGCGTCGTCGGCCTGGTTGGGATCGTACATGATGGCATCGGCATAGCGCAGCGCGATCTTTTCGCGCGCGCTGAATTTCTGCGACTTCCCGTAGTTCATCAATTCGGACATGCGGCTGTCGGCATCCCGCGCGGACCGCGCGGTTCCCTGGTTGCTTCAGTAGCCGCATTCGATGGTATGCGCGACATAGGCGCGCAGCAGTTCCTTCAGGTCATGCTCGAGCACGCCGGCACCGTTGTCGAAGAGCATTTCTCGGGTCAGCGTGAACGAGCGCATGACGTCGGGCTGGTGGGCGCGGATCGCCTGGTTCTCCGGGCCGGGCCGGCCCGCAGCGATGGCTTCCTCCAGCCAGCGGCGGATCTGCGGATCCGCGACCGAATCCGGTGTCACATAACTGATGCGGGCCATGGCAACGCTCCTCCTTTTCGGTTGTCTGCTGATCGGGGCTTGCGCAACACGTTAGAATTGCGCCCCTTAGCTTAGCGCCGACCATTTTGGTGGAGTGCGCTTTTCCGGTGCGAACCCGGTGTCGCATCGATAACCGCCTGCTGATCCGGAGTACCGCCTTGAAAGCACTGATCGTCCATGAACACGGCCCCCTGGAAAACCTGATTCTCGAAGAGGTGTCAGACCCCGTGCCCGGCCCCGGCGAGGTACTGGTCGACGTGCACGCCGCCAGCGTCAACTTCCCCGACCTGCTGGTCATCGGCGGCACCTACCAGGTGCTGCCCAAGCGCCCCTTCAGCCCGGGCAAGGACATGGCCGGGGTGGTCGCCGCGGTCGGTCCCGGCGTCACCGCGGTGAAACCCGGCGACCGCGTCGCCGCGCAGAACGAGTACGGCGCCTACGCGCAGAAATGCGTGGTGGCGCAGCACAACTGCTATCCGATGCCGGAGTCGATGAGCTTCGCCGACGCCGCGGCGATGGGCATCGCCTATCCCACCGCGCATTTTGCGATTGTCGAACGCGGCCGGTACCAACCCGGCGAAAACATCCTCGTCAACGGCGCCGCCGGCGGCGTCGGCATCGCCGCGATCCAGGTCGGCAAGGCGCTGGGAGCGACCGTGGTCGCCAGCGTCGGCAGCGCCGAGAAGGCCGCGCTGGCAAGGCAGCACGGCGCCGACCACGTGGTGCGCACCGACGTGCCGAACCTGCGCGACGCCTTCCGCGACCAGGTATTCGCCGCCGTCGGCAAGCGCGGCATCGACATCATCGTTGATCCGGTCGGCGGCGACGTCTTCGATGCAAGCCTGCGGGTCATCGCCTGGTCGGGGCGGCTGATCGTGGTCGGCTTCGCCGAGGGACGCATCCCGGAAGTGAAGGCCGGCCATCTGCTGGTCAAGAACATCTCGTTGATCGGCCTGCAGTACAGCGCCTACCGCGACCGCCAGCCGGAGAAAGTGCAGCATGTGCAGCGCGAGCTGTTCGACTGGTATGTCGCCGGCAAGCTGAAGCCGCACGTGATGGGCGCCTATCCCTTGGAACGCTACCGCGAGGCGCTGGAAACCGTGCGCGGACGCAAGGTGGTCGGCAAGGTGGTCATACTGACCCGCTAGCGATCAGCATTTCTATATAACCCATTGTTTTTATTGGTTATTTATGACTTGCGGCGGGCAGCAGCGCAGGGCGGCACGAACCCGCTATGATGATTTGCGTTGCAACCCATTCCCGGACATGAGGCAGTCGCAGTGCCGTTTGCCTACCGCAACCTTCCAGAATCGGTGCCCCGCGAGGCCGGCGTATTCCGGCCCGGCCTGCTGCATCTGCTGATCGCGGCCGGTGTCTGCCTGACCATCATCCTGGTCGGCACGCTGGTGGTTAACCTGCAGGCACGGGAAATCGAGGCGCGCCGCCAGGTCGACCTGCTGACGGCCGGCTCTTCGCTGCGCGCGCGCTTGAGCCGCGAGCTGAACAGCGTGCTTTACCTGACCAGTGGTATGAGCAGCTATCTCGCGGTGCGCCACAGCAGCCTTGAGCGCGAAGAGGTCGAAGCGATACTTGCCGGCCTGCATCGCGATGCCCGCCACGTGCGCAATTTCGCAGTGGCTGTCGGTTTTCGAGTCAGTTATATCTATCCGGTGAAGGACAATGAGAAGGCCGTCGGCCTGCACTACCCGGACGTCCCGACGCAATGGCCGGACGTGAAACGCGCGGCCGAAAGCGGGATCCCCCTGTTGATCGGCCCGGTGCCGCTGGTGCAGGGCGGCAGCGGACTGATCTACCGCGTGCCGATCTACATCGAAGACCAGTACTGGGGGCTGCTGTCGTCGGTGATCGATTCGGAGTCACTGCTGAATACCGCAATCGCCGAAAGCACATCCGACGGCGCTGCGATCGCCATCCGCGGCAAGAACGGCGCCGGCATGGCGGGCGAGGTTTTCTGGGGTGACCCGGCGCTGTTCTCCGCGCCCGGCGTACAGCTGGTCGACGTGGAGGTCCCCGGCGGCAAATGGGTGATTGCCCTGCGCCAGACCGGCACGCCGCCGCAACTCGCCCTCTGGCTGATGCATGGGCTGGTGTGGCTGCTCGCCATCACGCTGGGCTGGAGCACGCTGGTGGTGCTGGCGCAGCGCGCCCAGCTCGGACAGCTCGCTTTGTTTGATCCGCTGACCGGCCTGCCCAACCGCCTGCTGGTGCGCGACCGCATCGACCGCGCGATGGCCGGCCTGCGCCGCGATCCCCACCGGACCTGCCTGCTGCTGTTCATCGACCTTGACGGCTTCAAGCAGGTCAACGACCGCCTCGGGCACAAGGCCGGCGACACCGCGCTGCAGCACACCGCACAGCGCATCACCGGAGCCGTGCGCGAATCCGACACGGTGGGCCGCTGGGGCGGCGACGAGTTCATCGTGTTCATGGAACACGTCGACCGCGCCAGTGTCGGCGAGATGGTCGCCAAGGTGCGGCAGGTGGTCGAATTGCCGACCCACTACGCGCAGCAGCAATTCTCCGTCGGCGCCTCGATCGGCCTCGCCTTCGCCCCGGATGACGGCAGCACGCTGGAGGAGCTGCTGCGCGCCGCCGACGCGCGGATGTACGAAAACAAGGCACTGCGGCGCGAGGACAGCCCGCGCGACGCTATTTGAGCATCAGCGGAGTTCCGCTCAGGATCAGCACCACGCACACCACCCGGCGGAAGGTCGCCTCGCTCATGCCGGTGTGGATGCGGTCGCCGAGGAATATGCCGATCAGCATGAACGGCAGTGCCGCCGCGAACAGCAGCAGCGATTCGCGGCCGAACTCGCCGACCGCCCAGTAACCCGCCCCGCGCACCACCGCCAGCGTCATCATCAGCGCCGCCAGCGTGCCGCGGAACTGCTCCTTGGTGACGCGGATCGCATCCATGTAGACCGCAAAAAACAGGCTGGCCATGGTGCCGAACACCGTGCCCACGGCACCCGCGAGAAAACTCGCCACGGTGGCGACCGCCCGCGGCAGGTGGCCGGACTTGCCGCCGCGCGTCTGCCACAACGCGTAGAGCCCGTAGCCCGACACCAGCGCGCCAAGGCCGCGCGTGAGCCAGGCGGCATCCAGGGTCTTGAACAGATAAAGGCCCAGCGCGATGCCCAGCGTGCACGAGGGCAGGATCTTCAGGATCATCGGCAGCGACACGTGCCGGCGGTCCTTGCCGAACAGCGTCGCCGAGGACGAGATCGTCAGCAGCGTCCACACCGGCACCAGCACTTTCATCGGGATCACCAGCGCGAGCAGGGGCATCGCGGCGAAACCGCCGAAACCGGTGCTGCCGCGCAGCGCGTAGCTCGCGATCAGCACGATGATGCAGTAGGCCTGCTCCAGCGGCGAAAGTCCGGTCATTGCGCCGCCTGCGCGCCCAGTTCGATCAGGCGCATGATTTCGGCCGCGGCGGCCTGTGCCTCCTCTCGCGTCAGGCGCTCCGCCGCATCGGCATCACGCCGGCGGATTGCCGCCAGCATCGCGCGCAGTCCCTTGACGCTCTCCCGGGAGCGGCTGCTCGAACGCTGCGGGTGGGACAGGCCCAGCGCGCGCCAGCGCCAGATGCGCGCGTGCAGCGTGGCCAGCATTGACGACAGCGTCTCGCTGCCGGCCGCCTCGAACAGCACTTCGTAGAACCGGTTCTTGGTTTCCAGCACCTCCTGCGCGTCGCCGCGCTCGTAGGCGCCGGAAACCACGTCCAGCGCCTGCGCCAGGCGCTTCAGCTCCGCATCGCCGGCGTTCTGCACGAACAGCCGCGCGGCGAGCCCCTCCAGCACCGCGCGGATGGTGTAGAGGTCCTTGGCTTCGGCCAGCGACAGCTCGCGCACCACCGGACCCCTGTTCGGCACGTTGGCGATCAGCCCCTCGGACTCGAGCTGGCGCAGCGCCTCGCGGATCACCGTGCGCGACACGCCCATCATTTCGGTCAGCTCACGCTCGATCAGCCGCGCGCCCGGCGCAAGACGGCCGTCGATGATTGCGCGGCGCAGGCCGTCCAGCACCTGCAGCCGCAAAGGTGCCGCAAGCTTCTGAATTCCCTCGATTCTCGGATTGTTCATGGTGTCTGGGGAAAGCGGTCGTTGACCATTTCCGTAATACCGTAATACGATATTACGACTGGCCAGCAGCAGCAAGCCTTTTTGCCGCGGCAAGCCGCCGGTTCCACCCATTACCGAAGAATTCCGTGAGGAGCATGCCAGCATGAGCACACCCGTCAAAGTCGGCATCGTCGGCCTCGGCCGCTGGGCCAAGGTCCTGACCCGCGCCGCCAAGCAGTCGAGCAAGATCCAGATCGTCGCCGGCTACAGCCGCTCGCAGGAAAAACGCGACGCCTTCGCGAAGGAAATGGGCGTGCCCGCGGTGCCCGACATGCAGACCATGCTGGCCAACCCCGAGATCAAGGGTGTGATCCTGACCGTGCCCAACGAGCAGCACCTGCCGATGGCCGAGATCGTCGCCAAGGGCGGCAAGCATGTCTACACCGAGAAGCCGATTTCGCAGACGCTGGAGGACGGCCTCAAGATCGAGGCGCTGCAGAAGCAGCACGGCATCACCGTCACCGTCGGCCACAGCGCACGCCTGATGGCCGGCATCCGCATCATCAAGGAAAAGATCGACGCCGGCGAACTCGGCCGCGTCGCCTTCATCGAGGCCAATTTCTCCAACGAGCGCGCGCTGGAACTGACACCCCAGACCTGGCGCTGGTACAAGGACCGCGCCCCCGGCGGCCCGCTGTCGCAGCTCGCAATCCACCAGTTCGACGTGCTGCACCTGCTCGGTGGCGAACCGCAGGAAGTGTCGTCGATGGCCTCCAAGCTGTCGCCGGTGGGCGCCGAAGTCGACGACCAGTCGATGTCGCTGGTGCGCTTCAAGGACGGCAAGATCGGCTACGTCGGCTCCTGCTGGACCTCGCCCGGCATCTTTGCCGTGCGCGTGTTCGGCTCCAAGGGCCTGATGCACTACGAAATCGACTTCGGCACCTGGGACACCCCGCACCTGCTGCACAAGAATTCCGTGCTCTACATCCAGCGCGGCAAGGATGGCTGGGGCAAGCGCGAGGACATCAAGCTGCCGGAATCCGACATGTTCCGTGCCGAGCTCGAGGCTTTCGCCGACAGCTGCCTCTCGGGCAAGCCCAACGAACTGACCGCGCACAACGGCAACGTGGCGGTGGCGATGACCAACGCCGCGCTGAAGTCGATCGAACGCAAGGGCCAGTGCGTGACCATCGAAGAGGTCATGAACGACGCCCGCGCCAAGAACGACGCCAAGCGGGCAGCCTGACTTCCGCAAGCGGTAAATGGTGACTGGTAATTGGCAAACCGGCCGGATCACCACCATTTACCGTTCACGATTGACCAATTACCTGGCGTTCAAACCATGACCCGCTACTTCGTAGACCTCACCCAGCCCGAAATCGCGGCACAGCTGAAGAAAAACCCGCTGGTGATCCTGCCGGCGGGCAGCGTCGAGCAGCACGGGCCGCACCTGCCCACCGGCACCGACATTTACGCCGCCAATGTCATCAGCCACGCCGTGGCCGAGCGCATGGACGGCCTGGTGCTTCCGGGCGGCCCGCTGGGTGTGACGCCGATGCACATGCCCTTCGAAGGCACGATCACGCTGACGCCGGATACCTACCAGCGCGTGGTCACCGAAACCTGCGCCTCGACCGCCCAGCACGGCGCCAAACGCCTGCTGATCCTCAACTGGCACGAGGGCAACATCCCCTCGCTGGCCATCGCCTCGGAAAAACTGCACCGTGAAGTCGGCATGAGCGTGATCGTGGTGCAAGCCTGCTACGTCGCTGCCGAACTCTACGGCCACGACTGCGGCGGCCTGACCCATGGCGGCGAGATCGAGGCGCTCGCGGTGCTCGCCTACCAGCCGGAACTGGTGCACCTCGACCGCATCGACTACTCGTCGGACCACGGCCACGGCCGCAAATGGGACCGCCTGCGCCGCACCCGCAGCTACCAGCCGGTGCTGCGCAACATCAAGACCATCGCCGCGACCGGCTGGTACGGCTCGCCGGAACACGCCACCGCGGCCAAGGGCCTGAAAATGCTCAACGACATCGCCGATGCGATCGCCAAGGAGTGCACGGAAATCTTCGCGCTGCTCGACGAGGCTCAGGGCGGCACCGCGGAAATCAAACATCTCAAGGTGGCCAGCTGATGGCCAAGGTCCTGACCCAGGCCGAAGCCAAAAGCATGGGCCTGCCCGGCCGCAAGTCGCTGGAAATCGTTTCCGGCGAAAAAGGCTCCGAGGCAGTAACCCTGCGGCTGGTCGAAATCCCCCCGGCGAAACCCGGCGACGCGCCGCGCGGCAAACACTTCCACCAGGGTTTCGAGGAATGCATTTACGTAATGTCCGGCGAAGGCTGCACCGAGGCCGACAGCGGCAGCTACCCGCTGAAGGCCGGCGACACCATCCTGATTCCCTCCGGCGAGAAACACGCCACGCGCAACACCGGCAGCGGACCGCTGGTGCTGCTGTGTTTCTTCCCGGTCGCCGACATCAGCAAGCGCACGCAGGAAACCTCAAGTTCAAAAACATAGCCACAGAGATCACAGAGAACACAGAGAACAGCAACAACAAATTAACAGGATGGACAGGATATGCAGGATAAAACCTGAAAACCAATCAGACTGCCCTGCTTTTAATCCTGTTCATCCTGTCCATCCTGTAAATTGATTCGGTTTTTTCTCTGTGATCTCTGTGATCTCTGTGTCCTCTGTGGCTAAAAAAGGTTTTAAATCATGTCTATCGACGTCATTTGTCTGCGTCCCGAAGCCGATTTCACCCGCGTCGGCGTCACGCCGCCGCAGAACATCAGCATTGCCTACCGCAAACCGGACGACAGCGACCTGCCGGCGCTGATGAAACAGGCCAAGGCCGTGGTCATGCCGGCGGTCGGCCCGAAGCTGCCGGCGGCGCTGTTCGAGGGCACGTCGCTGAAGGTCGTGCAGATCACCGGCGCCGGCGTTGACCGGCTCGACGAAGCGGCTCTGAAAAAACTGGGCATCCCGGTGGCCAATGTGCCCGGCGGCAGCAATTCCGCCGTCGCCGAATACGTCACCGCCTGCGCCTCGGTGCTGCTGCGCCGCTTCGCCTGGGCCGACGCCGAAATCAAGAAGGGCAACTATGTGCCTTTCCGCAACCGCATGATGGCCGACAACCTCGCCGGCATCGACGGCGCCACGGTCGGCGTGGTCGGCATGGGGGTGATCGGCATGGCGGTCGCCCAGGCTTTCCACCGCATCGGCTGCAACATCGTGTACTTTGACCCGGCGCCGAAAGACACCGGCAAGGCAGACGCGATGGGCGCGAAAGCGCTGCCGCTCGAAGATCTGCTGAAAACCGCCGACGTGGTGACGCTGCACGTGCCGCTGATCCCCGCCACGACGAATCTGATCGGCTCCAAACAACTCGCGCTGATGAAACCGGAGGCCGTGCTGATCAACGGCGCCCGCGGCGGCGTGGTCGATGAGGCCGCGCTGGCACAGGCGCTGCAGGACGGACGCATCGCCGGCGCCGCGGTCGATGTCTACAGCATCGAGCCGGCCACTCCGGACAATCCGCTGCTGCAACTGCAAGGCGAAGCGGCCTCGCGCCTGCTGCTGACGCCGCATGTCGCCGGCGTCACCCGCCAGTCGGCGGCTTTCCTGTTCAAGGCTTCCTGGGAAAACGTCCAGCATGTGCTGAACGGCGGGACGGTCGCCAACCGCGTCTACTAGAATACGGGGCAGGCGGCGCCAAGCGCCGCCGCAACAGGAGAAGCCCCGTTGAAACAAAGCAAAACCCTCGGCATCGCCGTCATCGGCGCCGGTCGCATCGGCACGCTGCGCGCGCGCCTGTCCGCAAAACATCCGTCCGTCGGCTTCCTCGCGATCGCCGACCAGGACCCGGCGAAAGCCGCGGCGCTGGCCAAAGCCACCGGCGCCGACCTGCATTCATCAAACAATTTCGACATCATCGAGCGCCCCGAAGTCAGCGCGGTATTCGTGTCCACGCCCGAGGGTGAACATGCCGCACCGGTGAAACGCGCGCTGGAACTCGGCAAGCCGGTGCTGGTGGAAAAACCGATCGCGCTGTCACTGAATGACGCCGAAGACATCCTCGCGACGCTGAAGGCCACCGGGGGCGAACTGCGCATCGGCTACAGCCGGCGCTACAAGGAGTGCTACCTGCGCGCCAAGGAACAGATGCTCCAGGGCCGCCTCGGCCGCGTCACCGGCGGGCTGGCGCGGGTCTACAACTCGCGCGCCCAGGCCTTCGCCATCCTCAAGCGCGACCCGCATGCAACGCCGGTGCTGGACGTGCTGACCTATTACGTCGACCTGATGTGCTGGTTCCTCGAGGGCAATGCGCCGGTGGAGATTGTCGCCCGCGGCCAGAAGGGGATATTCCGCGACGCCGGTTACGGCGCCGACGACGTGACCTGGGCCATCGTGACCTTCGCCGACGGCGCGGTGGTCAACTTCGGCGTCAGCTACGCGCTGCCCGCACGCTATCCGACGCTGGGCCAGTCCGACCGCCTCGAACTGCTGGGCACCGAGGGCACGATGATCGTCGACGACGACCACATGGACCACATCCTCTATTCGGACAAGGGCATCCCCCACGCCTACGTGCCGGACCACGCGGTGAACATGGCCTTCCTCGGCAGCAACACCGCCGGCGACTGGGCAGTCGGCGACTTCTGGGGGCCGCTCGGCAACGAGACCCGCGCCTGGCTCGACCACCTCGTCACCGGCCAGCCGACCGTGCACACCACGCCCGAGCAGGCGATGATCAACCTGCAGACCACCATCGCCATCGAGCGCTCGGCGCGCGACGGCAAGCCGGTGCGGCTGCCGCTGGAAACCTGAAACCACCCGGAGGAGAACATGAAAAAAGCATGGCTCGCCTGCGCCGTCGCGCTGGCCGCGACCTGCGCCCAGGCCCAGGACTACCCCAACCGCCCGGTGCGGATGATTTCGCCGAACCCGCCGAGCGGCGCCAATGACACCATCGGCCGCATCGTCGCGCAGAAACTAGGCGAGACGCTGGGCCAGCCGATGGTCATCGACAACCGCGGCGGCGCCGGGGGCACGCTGGGCGCGGAAATCGCCGCCAAATCGAATCCCGACGGCTACACGCTGCTCGCCGCCTCGGTGTCCACGCACTCCTTCTCGCCGGCGCTGAAGGCAAAACTCAATTACGACCCGGTGAAGGACTTCGCGCCGATCACGCTGTTCGCGATTTCGCAGAACCTGCTGGTCGCCAATCCCTCGCTGAAGGTTTCGACGGTGAAGGAACTCGTCGCGCTGGCGAAGTCGAAGCCCAAATCGCTGAACTACGCCTCGGGCGGCACCGGCTCGACCAGCCATTACGCGATTGCGCTGTTCGTGCACCGCGCCGGCATCGACCGCGACACCGTCCACGTCCCGTACAAGGGCGGCGCCCCTTCGGTGGCGGCGACAATGGCCGGGGAGACACAGTTTTATTTCGGACCGATGGCGAGCATGACCTCGCAGGTGCAGGCCGGCAAGCTAAGGGCGCTGGCAGTCGGCGGACTCAAGCGTTCGCCGACGCTGCCCGACGTGCCCACCGTCGCCGAAGCGGGCATCCCGACCTACCAGTCCTTCGGCTGGTTCGGACTGATGGCCCCGGCGAAAACGCCGAAGCCGATCCTGCAGAAACTCCACGCGGCGACGGTGGCCGCGGTCAACTCGCCGGACATCGGCCAGAAATTCCTGCAGCTTGGCGTTGATCCGGTAAGCAACTCGCCGGAAGAATTCGCGAAATTCGTCGCCGATCAGTTCCAGCGCTACAAGGCGGCGGTGAAGGAACTCGGTATCACCGCAGACTGAATTCCCGCCCAGGGCCTGTCTCCATCCCTGCCGAACGCAGGTGTTTGGGGACAGGCACTAGCCCGGCGGCCAGTGCATCGGACGCCCGGCGAGCAGGTGCAGGTGCAGGTGAAACACCGTCTGCCCGGCGCCGGCGCCGTTGTTGACCACCAGCCGGAACGCTTCGCCCACGCCGAGCTGCCGCGCCACCCTGCCGGCCGCCAGCAACAGATGACCGAGCAGCGCCTGGTCATCGGCGGCAGCATCCGCGAGCTTCGGAATCTCCCGCTTCGGAATCAGCAGCACATGGACAGGCGCCTGCGGGTTGATGTCGCGAAAAGCCAGGCAGTGCTCGTCCTCGTAGACGATATCGGCGGGAATCTCGCGGGCGATGATCTTGCTGAACAGGGTGGTCATGGCAGTTTCGCAATCTTTGGTTAAAGAAAATGACGGATCGGACACAGAACCGGCAATATATTATAACTTGTTGATTATTATAATTTTTTTAAATTTATCCTGAAGCAAGGCAATCAAAGCGAGTAATCGCTGACATTAATTGCTGCAATGCAATAAATATTTCGGCCAAAGCCTTGACATACCGTTCTCCGCCCCTATAATTCGAATTGTGCGATGCAATATAAATGCACCTACCGCGGAGGGTTAAACCTCCTAAACTGATGTTTTTAAAGGAGATTAATCATGTATCAGACTCCGGAACAACTTATTGCGATGAACAAAGCCAACCTTGAAGCCGCGATGAAATTCGCCGGCGTGGCAATCGAAGGCGCCGAGCGCATGATCGACCTGCAGCTGAAAGCGACCAAAGCCGCTTTCGCCGACAGCTTCGAAGGCGCGAAAGCCCTGGCCTCGGTCAAGGATTTCCAGCAACTGGCCGCGCTGAAAGACAACCTGGCGCAACCGAGCCTGGAAAAAGCCACCGCCTACGCCAAGAGCATGTACGACTGCGCGACCGAAACGCAAGCCGAATTCGGCAAGCTGGTCGAAGAGCAGGTCGCCGAGTTCAACAAGGAAATCGTCGCCGGCCTCGACAAGCTGGTGAAGACCGCCCCGGCGGGCTCGGAAGTCGGCATCGCCGCGATCAAGTCGGGCATCGCCGCGGTCAACTCGGCCTACGACAACCTGTCGAAAGTTGCCAAGCAGTTCGCGCAGGCCACCCAGTCGAACCTGGAAGCCGCCGCATCGCAGGCAACCGCTTCGGTGAAGAAGGCCACCAAGAAAGCCGCCTGAACGCCGCAGCACGCAGCAAACAAAAAGCCCCCGGAATTTTCCGGGGGCTTTTTTCATGGCACAGCCGCTCAGGCGGCCGGCGCCGGCGTCCACGGGAATCCGAGCCGGCTGACCCCTTCTTTCAGCATCGCAATCGCCGCCGGCACCCGCTCCGCGTCGCCGCGCACGCCGAGTTCGATGTACTGCTCCGGCGTCACCCGCGGCAGGCTGAACACCTTGACCCCCGGATGGGCTGCGAGGCATTCGTTCATCAGCCCTATCAGCTGGCTTTCACCCGCCTGGCGCACGATGATCGCCGCCTCGGCCGCGCGTTCGGCCGACACGCCGGCGTAGCAGTGGTCGAGCACCCAGGACATCATCGGCCACGCCATCTCGGGAAACCCGGGCAGGAAATGATGCCCGCGGAAACTGAATCCGGGAATGCGGTTGTACGGATTGGGGATGATCTCCGCGCCTTCCGGGAATTCGCCCATCGTCAGCCGCTGCGGTGTCACGCCCTTGGGGTCGTCGACGAAACGCGACCGGATCTCGGCCTCCGCATCCGGATGCAGCTTCAGCGCGACCCCGGCTGCGCGCGCGGCGCACTGCCGGGTATGATCGTCCGGTGTCGCGCCGATGCCGCCAAAACTGAACACGGCCTCCGTGCCCGCGAATGTGCGCGCCAGCGTCGCCGTGATCAGATCCGGATCGTCGCCGAGGTACTGTGCCCAGGACGGCTCGAGTCCGCGCTCGCCGAGTATGGCAATGACTTTCGCGAAGTGCTTGTCCTGGCGTTTGCCCGACAGGATCTCATCGCCGATGATGATGGCGCCGAATTTCATGTTGATTGACCCCGGGTGAGGCGCCGGCGGCCACCGGCACGGGTACTAGCTGTGAATATAGCTCTCGAGCTGTTGTATGGTCTGCTGCTGTTCCTCGATGACCGCCTTCACCAGGTCGCCCACCGACAGCACGCCGATGACCCTGCCGCCTTCGAGGACCGGCAGGTGGCGGATGCGATTGCTGCTCATCAGCGCCAGGCATTCGTCCACGGTCTGCTTCAGGCTGACGCAGACCACCTTGTCCGACATGATCTCGCTGACCGACAGATCATGCGAGGATTTGCCGAGCAGGATGACCTTGCGCGCATAGTCGCGCTCGGAAAGGATGCCGCGCAGCTTGCCGTCGGCCATCACCAGCAGCGCGCCGCAGTTCTTCTCCGCCATCATCTTCAGCGCATCAAACACGCTGGAGTCCGGGGACACCGACCACACATTGCCGCCCTTGCCCTGCAACAACTGGCTGACTGTTTTCATGACCCCCTCCTCCGGGAAGCGCCGCTGGACATCGGCTGGGAATCCAGTCTAGCCAATTTTCCCGCCGGCGCGAAGCACCTCAGCGCCCCGCGATCGCATCGGCCTTCTGCAGCAGGTTCTGCGCCATCCGGATGTTGGCGAGGTCGACCAGCCGGCCGTCGACCTGCACCGCGCCCTTGCCTTCGCGCGCGGCCTGGGCCATTGCGTCCACGATGCGACGTGCCTTCGCCACTTCCTCCGGCGACGGGCTGAAAACCATATTGGCCGCCTCGATCTGCGTCGGATGGATCGCCCATTTGCCCTCGTAACCCAGTGCGGCGACACGACGCGCGGCGGCGAGGTAACCCTCGGGGTCCTTGAAGTCGCCGTAGGGCCCGTCGATCGGCCGCAGGCCGTAGGCGCGACAGGCCACCAGCAGGCGCGCCTGCGCCGCATGCCAGGGATCCGTCTGCTGGTAGCTGCGGTGCCCTTCGGCGTCACGGTCCGACAGCACGCCATATTCGGGGTGCAGTCCGCCGATGATGGTCGTGCGCGCGCGGGTCGACGCGGCGAAGTCGCCGGAACCGAAGGCCAGCGCCTCCAGCCGGCGGCTCGACTGCGCGATGGCCTCGACATTGGCCATGCCCAGCGCGGTTTCGATCAGTGCTTCGAAGCCGATGCGCTTTGTCCGGCCCTGCGCCTGCTCGATCTGGGTCACCAGCATGTCGAGCGCATAGACGTCGGCAGGCACGCCGATCTTCGGGATCACCAGCATGTCGAGCCGGGGACACTGTTCGACGAGATCGACCACGTCGCGGTACATGTAATGGGTGTCGAGGCCGTTGATGCGCACCGCCATCACCTTGCGGCCCCAGTCGATGTCGTTCAGCGCGGCAATCACGTTCTTGCGCGCCTGCGGCTTGTCGTCCGGCGCCACCGCGTCCTCGAGGTCGAGGAAGATGACGTCGGCGGCGGATTTCGCCGCCTTGTCGAACAGCGCGGGATTGACGCCGGGCACCGCCAGTTCTGAGCGGGTCAAACGCTGGGTCGCCGGTTCAGGTTGTGTGAAACTCATGCCATTCCCCTCATGTTGTCATCCTGCAAATCCTGTCCATCCTGTCCATCCTGTAAATGCCGCTTGTGAATTTCAATCCGCAGACGACATCCTCTCCAGCACGGTGATCAGCGCGGCCAGATCATCGCGGCCGCGGCCCTGGCCCATCAGCGCGTTGATCTGCTGCAGCACCAGCGCGCCGCCGGGCGAGGCGACACCGGCGTCATGTGCGAGATCGAGCACGATGCCGAGGTCCTTGTGGTAGAGGCGGGTGTCGATGCCATTGGCGAAGTTGCGCTCGACCATGCGCCTGCCGAAGAGCTCCATGACCCGGCTTGAAGCCACGCCGCCCATCATCACTTCACGCACCCTCGCCGGATCGGCACCGAGCCGCTGCGCGAGGTGCAGCGATTCGGCGACGCCCTGCGCCGCCACCAGCAGCGCGAGCTGGTTGCAGGCCTTGGTGATCTGGCCGGCGCCGCTGTCGCCGACGCGGGTGACGGTCTTGCCCATGCAGGCGAACAGCGGCTGCACCCGCCCGAAAACCTCGGGCCGCCCGCCGGCCATGATCGACAGCGTCGCCTGCTCGGCGCCCATCGGTCCGCCGGACACCGGTGCATCGAGCATGTCGATGCCCTTGGCTGCAAGCCGCTGCGCCACTGCGCGCGCCACCGCCGGCGAGATGGTCTCCATGTCGACCACCACGCTGCCGGGCTTTGCACCGTGGATGATGCCCTGGTCGCCGAGCACGACCTGCTCGAAATCGCTGGAGGCGGTCACCATCGTGAACACGACCTCCGATGCCGCAGCCAGTGCCGCCGGCGTGTCATGGCGCGTCGCGCCCGCGGCGACCAGCGGCGCGGCGCTCTCGGCGCGCCGTGCCCACACGCCCATGCGGTGGCCGCCCTTCATCAGGTGCAGGGCCATGTGGCGCCCCATCGCGCCCAGTCCTATGAATCCGACGTTCAAGTGTGATCCCCCTTTTCAGTTCCTGCCGATCCAGCCGAAGGCCATGATCAGCGGCAATGTCAGCCAGAACAGTATCGTACTCCAGCCGATCATCAGTGCCGCCGCCGACGCGTCGAGCTTGAAGCGGTCGGCCAGCAGCAGCGCGGTCATCATCACCGGCGTCGTGCCCTCGACCACGGCCGCGTATTGCGCCTCGGCCATGCGCGGATAGATCAGCGGCGCCACCAGCCAGATGATGAAAGGCGTCAGCAGCAGCTTGACGCCCGCCACCGCGAGGATCTCGCCGCGCGGCACTAGGTTGCGCCAGGGAATGGTCATGCCGAGCACGAACAGGATCACCGGGATCGTCGCCTGGCCGATGAACTGCGTGGCCTTGACCAGCGGCTCGTAGGTCAGTCCCGTCTGCTGGCAGGCGAAGCCCAGCAGGAAGGCCCAGATCGGGGGCATGGTCAGCATGATGCCGAGCACCGAGGGCCGGGCGCCGCCGCGCTCATGCGATCCGAGCCGGGTGCAGATCCAGACCCCCAGGGTCCACACCAGCGGCATCGTCATCAGCATGTCGTTGAACACCGCGTAGCGGATCGCTTCCGCGCCGAAGAAAAACACCAGGACCGGAGCGCCGATGTTGAAGGTGTTGCCGAACATGCCGCCGACCATCAGCGCGGCGCGTGTCGGATCGGTCAACCGCGGCCACAGCGGCAGCTTGTAAAGCAGCACATAAAGCACCGCGCCGGAAACCAGCGATCCGATGCCCACCAGCAGCGGCACCGACAGCAACTCGCGGCTGAGCGGCGTGCTCGAGGCCACGGCGAACAGGATGCAGGGATAAAACAGGTACATCACCAGCCGGTTGAGGCTGGATCGCATCTGCTCGACATCGGTGTCGGGAAAGAAACGCGGCCACAGCGCGCCGGCGCAGACCAGCAGCGACAGCGGCAGCATCACCTGCACCATCAGGTCGACGAGTTGTGCGGCGTAATTCATGGCAGGCAGCGGCGTTCTGCGCCGCCGGGAGGATTTATAAAAATATCAATAAAAACAAATACTTATAAAATCACCTGCGGACATCCGGATTGACCAGATTGGGCGGGACCTCGCCCTTCAGCGCAGCCACCAGGTTGCGCGCCGCGAGCATCGCCATCGCCTTGCGCGTGGCCTCGGTCGAACTGCCGATGTGCGGCGCCAGCACCACGTTGTCGAGTCCGAGGAATTCCGGATTGAGCTTCGGCTCGTTCTCGTAGACATCGAGCCCGGCGCCGCGGATCGTGCCCTGCTTCAGCGCGGCAACCAGCGCGGAATCATCGACCACGCCGCCGCGCGTCGAATTGATCAGGATCGCCGACGGCTTCATCTTCTTCAGCTGCGCCGCGCCGATCAGATGGTGCGTTTCCGGCGAGTACGGCACCTGCAGCACGACGAAATCGGACTGCGCCAGCAGTTCGTCGAGAGTCACGTACGCCGCGTTGCATTTGCTCTCCAGCTCCGGCGCGATGCGCTTGCGGTTGTGGTACAGCACCTTCATCTCGAAACCGAGCGCGCGGCGCGCGATGGCCTGGCCGATGCGGCCCATGCCGACGATGCCCAGCGTCGCGTGGTGCACATCGACGCCCAGCCACTGCTTCAACCGCCAGCCGGTCCACTCGCCGGCACGGATGCGGCGCTCGACCTCGGTGATGCGGCGCGCGGTGCCCAGCATCAGCGCCCAGGCGAGGTCGGCCGTGCTGTCGTCGAGCACGCCCGGCGTATTGGTCGCCATCACGCCGCGCGCGGTGCAGGCCGGCACATCGATGTTGTTGTAGCCGACGGCGATATTGGCCACCGCCTTCAGCCGCGGCGCCCGCGCCAGCAGCGCGGCATCGACCCGGTCGGTCAGCGCGCACATCAGGCCGTCGCAGCCCGCGAGGGCTTGTGCCAGTGCTTCCGGTGCATACGGCTGATCCTTCTGGTTGTCGATGACCTCGCAGTGCAGCCGCAGGTAATCGAGGGTTTCGTCAAAGACTTCGCGGGTCACCAGTACCCGGGGTTTGCGTTCGTTCATGATGTGCAATCGGCTGAAATTAAAAGGTTGGCGTGCGGGGTTGCGTTACGGGGTCATGGTCCTGAAAAGCTTTTGGCCAGCCAGTGCGCCGCGCGCAGCAGCCGCGCATCGCCCAGCCGCGGCCCGACCATCTGCACGCCCAGCGGCAGGCCGGAGGGCCCGTGCAGCAGCGGCAGGTTCAGTGCCGGCATGCCGCAAAAGGTCCACAGCGTACAGAAAGCCGGGTCGCCGGTCGACTCCAGGCCGTGTGGCGCCTCTCCTGTCACGGCCGGCGTGATTATCGCGTCGTACTGCGCGAAGACAGGCTCGAAAGCGGCGTTGACCCGCGGGACCTGCGCCAGCGCCTCGCGATAATCGGCAGCCGCCACCGCGCGGCCGCGCTCGATCTGCGCACACAGGGAGGCCGACAGGCGGTCGCGGCCACGCTCCCATTCCGCAGCGAAATTTTCGGCAATCTCCGCTTCCATGATGCAGCGATGCCAGTCCCAAACCGGCGCCGCGGCTGCGGGCATCCCGCACTCCGCGGCGTCCGCCTTCGCGGCCAGCGCCTCGACCGCCGCGCGGGTCGCGGCTTCGGCACGCGGCCACTGCGCCGTCCTCATCAGGGCGAAGCGCGGCTTCTGCGGCAACGGCCCGGTCGCCGCAGCCAGCAAGGCCGGCTGGCCACGCACATCGCACAGCGTTTCCGCGATCAGCGCGGCGTCCGTCAAATTGCCGGCAAAGACGCCGACCTGGTCGAAGGTCTGCGACTGGCGCAGCACGCCTTCGCGCGCGATCAGCCCCGCCGTTGGCTTGTAGCCCCAGACCCCGCAGAAAGCCGCCGGCCGCAGCACCGAACCGTTGGTCTGGGTGCCCACCGCCAGCGGCACCATGCCGGCGGCGACCGCCGCGGCCGAACCGCTGGAGGAGCCGCCGGGTGTGTGTGCCGGGTTGTGCGGATTGCGCGTCTTGCCCGGCGCGTAGGTGGCAAGCTCCGTGGTCACGGTCTTGCCGAAAATGATCGCACCGGCCGCACGCAGCTGCGCGACCAGCGCCGCATCCACGGCCGGGCGCCGACCGGCATGCAGCACGGTGCCGTTTTCGGTCGGCATGTCCGCGGTGTCGATGATGTCCTTGATGCCCACCGGCAGGCCGTGCAGCGCACCGCAGGGCTGTCCCGCCGCGCGGCGGCGGTCGGCCTCGCGCGCCTGCGCGATCACCTGCTGCGGGTCGAGAAAGGCCCAGGCCCGCACCGCGGGCTCGGCCGCGGCAGTGCGCTCGAGGCAGTGCCGCGCCAGGGCCTCGGCGTTGACGGCCCCTCCGCGCAGCGCGCGCGCCAGTCCCAGCGCGCCTTGCGCCTCCCACAGCGGATCAGGCACCGCCGGCGCGTATCAGCGGTAGAGCAGCTGCGGCAGCCACAGGCCGATCTCCGGGAAGGTGTAAAGCAGCACCAGGGCAATGACCTGTATGCCCATGAAAGGCATCATCCCCAGGAAGATCTGGTTCAGCGTCACATGCGGCGGCGCAACTCCCTTCAGGTAGAAGGCCGACATCGCGACCGGCGGCGACAGGAAGGCCGTCTGCAGGTTCAAAGCCACCAGCAACCCGAAAAACAGCGGATCGATGCCGAACTTGGGCAGCAGCGGAATGAAGATCGGCATGAAGATGACGATGATCTCGGTCCATTCCAGCGGCCAGCCGAGGATGAAAATGATGCACTGGGCAAGGATCATGAACTGGATCGGCGTCAGTCCCAGCGACAGCACCCAGTTCTCGATGATTTCCTGGCCGCCGAGCAGCGCGAAGGCCGCCGAGAAAATCGCCGAGCCGACAAAAAGCCAGCACACCATCGCGCTGGTCTTGGCGGTCAGGAACGAGGATTCCTTCAGGATCACGCCCAGCTCCTTCACGGTGGTCCCGACCGCGGCAACGCCGGGATTGCCGCGCTGGTGGGCGATGAAGCGGTAGGCTGCCGCCAGCACAAAGCCGCCGAAGGCGCCCACTGCCGCGGCCTCGGTGGGCGTGGCAAAGCCGAAGACGATGGAACCCAGCACCGCCAGGATCAGGATCGACAGTGGAAAGAAGGAGCCCAGCAGCATCTTGAAAATCTCGAAGCGCTGCCAGGTCCACAAGGCATAGATCAGCACCAGCGCCAGGACGCCGACAGCCGCCATGACCCAGAACCAGGTCGGTACCGGACGCGGCTCGGCGGCAGCCGCCGGCGGCTCGGACAGCCCTGCGGATGGCTCCGCAGGAGCCGCGGCCCCGGCTTCCGCAGCCGGCCTGTCCGCCCCCGGCGGCTCCTGCAGGCCGCTGCTTTCCGCAGGTTTCTCGGCGGCGCCTTCCACCGGCGGTTCCTGCAGGCCGGTGCTCTCCGCGGCTTTCTCCTCAGCGCGCTCTACTGGCGGTTCCTGCAGGCCGGTCCCGCCTGCGGGCTCGAGCAACCCGGTGTCCTGTCTCGGCTCGGAATAGAAACTGGCGCCGGCCTCGATCAGTCCCGAGGTATCGAACTCCTCCACCGGCGCGGTGGCTGCGCGGTAACTGAACGCGAGCACGGCCGCAATCGCCAGCGCCGGCAACAGGGATACCAGCAACTGCCCGGCCACCGTGCGCGCAGGCACACCGCTGCCGCCGCCCAGGGCACGGAAAAGGCCGAGGGTCGCATGACGCCCCCGCGCCGCCAGCGCCTGCGCGAATGCCGGCAATTCCACCCGGCGCTCGCTGTCCGGCAGCGGCGGCATCAGTTTCGGCTTGATCATCGCGAGCACGATGACGTAACCGACGTAGAGCATCGCCAGCATCAGCCCCGGAAAAAAAGCGCCGGCATACAGCTGCACCACCGACACCCCGGCAGTCGCGCCGTAGACGATCAGCAGCACCGAGGGCGGTATCAGGATGCCGAGACAGCCGCCCGCAGTCACCGAGCCCGCCGCAATCTGGGTGTGATATCCCGCGCGCAGCATCGCCGGCAGCGCGAGCAGCCCCATCAGCGTCACCACCGCGCCGACGATACCGGTGGCGGTCGCGAAGATGGCGCAGGTAATGATGGTGGCAACGGCAAGCGAGCCGGGAAGCCGCGCCAGCGCGAGATGCAGGCTCTTGAACAGGCGCTCGATCAGCGCCGCACGTTCGACGAGGTAGCCCATGAACACGAACAGCGGCACCGCGATCAGCACGTCGTTGGACATCACGCCGTAGGTCCGCTGCACCATCAGGTCGAGCACCTGGCGGGTGGCCATGTCCGGATCGACGCTGCGGTAGAAGAACCAGGAGAACATCACGCCCATGCCCATCAGCGTGAACGCCGTGGGGAAGCCGAGCATGATCGCGACCACCACCAGAGCCAGCATCAGCAGGCCGAGGACGCCGTTGGTCATCTCGGTCCACGGCGTCAGCACCAGCACCGGGACCACGATCAGCGCCATGATGGTGAAGCCGAACCAGAGCTCCTTGCGCATTTTCATGACGCCGCCCCCTTGCCGGCGGCACCGGCATCATCGGCATGCACCATCTCCTTCAGCTTGTCGACATCGACTTCCTCGACATCCTCGCCGCGGGACGGCCAAGCACCGTTGCGCAGGCAGATCACGCAGCGGGCGATTTCAACGAGGCCCTGCAGCAGCAGCACACCGCCGGCCAGCGGTATGACCGTCTTGAAGGGATAGATCGGCGGCCCGTCGGCGGTGATGTTCGAGTGCTCGTTGATCGCCCAGGACTCGGCGGCATAGAAATATCCGGCATAGGTCAGCGCAATGACGCCGGGAATGAAAAAGACGATGTAGAGCAGCAGGTCCAGCGCAGCCTGGGTGCGCGGCCGGAAAAAACTGTACAGCACGTCGCCGCGCACATGGCCGTTCTTCGACAGCGTGTAGGCGCCCGCCATCATGAACAGCGTTCCGTAGAGCATGATCATCGCGTCGAAGGCCCAGGCATGGGGATTGTCCAGGGCGTAGCGCGAAAACACCTCCCAGGAGATCAGCAGCGTCAGGCCGACGATCAGCCAGGAAAAGGCCTGGCCGACGAAGGTGCTGAGCCGGTCAATAAAAAGCAGCAGTTTCTGCATGCCTCATCGCCTCCTCTGTATGCGGGCCGTTCGACGGCTACTGCTAAAAAAAACACCATCCGGGGCTTCCGGATGGTGTCGTATTAACGGCAGACAGCCCGTGTCAGGACTTCTTCTTGGCCGGCGCAGGCTTCTTGCCGAAATAGTGGTTATAGGCCATGCGCCGGTTGACGTTGGTGTCGAGATCCCAGCGCACCGCGCGCTCGGCAAACCTGCGCTGCGACTCCTCGATCTCGCGGAACAGTGCGTTGTCCTTGCGCTTGGCCGCAGCGGCGTCATAGCCGCTGAGCTGCGCCTGCAGGATGGAGTCCGGCGTCTTGTAGAAGCGCACGCCCTGCTTCTGCTGCATCTCGATGTAGTCCTTCGAGTAGCGGTCGACCGCCTTCCACGACATGTCAGCCGAGGCCGCCTCGACGGCATTCTCGATGATCGCCTTCATCTTCGACGGCAGGGCGTTGAACTTGCCCTTGTTGAACATGATCTCGAACTGCTCGGCATTCTGGTGGAAGCTCTGCAGCATGCAGACCTTGGACACATCCGGGAAGCCGAGGATGCGGTCGGACGAGGCATTGTTGAATTCGGCGGCATCCAGCAGCCCGCGGTCCATCGCCGGCACAATCTCGCCGCCCGGGAGCGCGTTGACCGAAACG
Source organism: Burkholderiales bacterium (assembly GCA_019634975.1). GTDB lineage: Bacteria > Pseudomonadota > Gammaproteobacteria > Burkholderiales > SG8-41. The sequence goes on along the minus strand of JAHCAI010000001.1, from coordinate 66,604 downwards.
CCCATCGCCGTGAACACGTCGATCGAGATGCCGACGGTGCGGAACTTGAGCCCCTTCATGTCCTGCACCTTGGTGACCGGCTTCTTGAACCAGCCCAGCGGCTGGGTCGGCATCGGACCGTAGGGGAAGGACACCACGTTGGCGCCGATCGAGCTGTAGAGCTTCTCCAGCAGCTGCTTGCCGCCGCCGTACTTGTGCCAGGCGAGCAGCATGTTGGCGTCCATGCCGTAGGCCGGGCCCGAACCCCACAGCGCCAGCGCGTTCTGCTTGCCGTAGTGGTAGACCAGCACGCCATGGCCGCCGTCGAGCGTGCCCTTGGACACGGCATCAAGCAGCTGGAAGGCCGGCACCACCGCGCCCGCGGGCAGCACCTCGATCTTGAGGTCGCCGCCGGTCATGTCGTTGACTTTCTTGGCGAAGTCGAGCGCGTATTCGTGGAAGATGTCCTTGGCCGGCCAGGTGCTCTGCCAGCGCATGGTGATCGGGCCGGCCTGCGCCTTCGAAATCATCGGGAAGCCGGCAATCGCGGCGCCCGTCGTCGCAGCAGCGGCCCCCGTCAGGAACTTGCGCCGCGCGGAATGGCGGTCAGGGGACTTAACATCCTGTTTCTTAGACATTTTTCTCCTCCAGAGCGGTGAACCATCAAAATCGGAAACGGAACAGCGAGGCGGTGTTGTGTTATTGCCTGCCCGATACCGTCGTTTGCGGAAGCCTGGCGACCAAGGCTGATTTCGCCATGCGCAACGCCGTATTAAACCGGATTCATCCTAGCGCCCGACATTCGCGAAATCAAGCATTTCCGCAGTTGCGGCGCCGGCCATAACGGGCGGGCCGGATGCTGACAGAAAGCTGACGGCGGCCGCCCTTCTCAGCTCAGGTAAGTGACCAGGTACGCGAGCAGCAGCACCATCATCCACAACGCGGTTGCGCCGGTGCTCCAGGTGCGGCCCAGCAGGCCCGCGGGGCCGAAACATCGCTGCAGACGTTCCGCCACGCCGGCGCCACCCACCGACGCCGCGGTCAGCGACCGCCGCAGCACGCTGCAGGCGGCGCACAACGCCCGCCACAGGGCAGGCGCCAGCACCCGGTAGAACCAGTCCGTGTCGAGCGTGATGGTCAGCGTGCGCTTCAGGTAATCGAGCATCACGAAAAAGGCGAGCCCCGAAAACAGCAGCAGCTGCAGCTGGTTCAGCACGTGGGCAGCCGTGTACGGCTCATATCCGGTGGCATGGGGCAGCAGCCGGTAAAGCGGCTCCGGCCAGACGCCGATCACGATGCACAACACGGCAAACAGGATCATTGCGGCGCGCATGTTGGCCGGCGGGTCCGGCGGCCTCAGCCCGGAATCCTTCTGGAAAAACACGAACCACGGGAACTTGATGCCGGCATGCAGGAACACGCCGGCCGAGGCTGCAGCCAGCGCCAGCCAGATCCACAGCAGGTGCTGGTCGGCCGCGGCCTGCGCAACCATCGACTTCGACACAAAACCGGAGGTCAGCGGAAACGCCGAGATCGCCAGGGCGCCGATGATGCCGCAGATGCAGGTCACCGGCATGCTCTGGAACAGTCCGCCAAGGTCCGTGCATTTGCGCTTTCCGGTCATGTACAGCACCGATCCGGCGGACATCAGCAGCAGCGCCTTGTAGATGATGTGGGTGAAGGCATGCGCCGCCGCGCCGCTTACCGCCATTTCGGTTCCGATGCCGGCCCCCGTCACCATGAAACCCACCTGGTTGACGATGCTGTAGGCAAGTATGCGCCGCATGTCGTTCTCGAGCAGCGCGTAGATGATGCCGTAGAAAATCATGAACACGCCGATCCAGATCAGGATCTCGTTGCCGGGAAAACCGCGCAGCAGCACATAAACCGCGGTCTTGGTGGTGAAGGCCGACAGGAACACCATGCCGCTCCACGATGCTTCCGGGTAGGCGTCAGGCAGCCAGGCCGACAGCGGCGGCGCGCCGGCGTTGACCAGGAACCCGGCCAGCATCAGCCAGTGCCAGGGCGTGTCCAGCGCCATGCGCGCGAACTCGACGGAGCCGGTCGCCGCCACGTGGCCGGCGATGCCTGCCATCAGCAGAACGCCGCCGAACAGATGCACCATCAGGTAGCGGAAACTCGCGCGGCTGGCGCCGCTGCTCCACAGCACCAGCGTGGAACCGATCGCCATCAGCTCCCAGAACACGAACAGCGTGATCAGGTCGCCCGCCATCGCGGCACCAATCGCCGAGCCCGCGTAGACAAAGGCCGCCGGCACCTCGAGGCGGCTCGCCTGGTTCAGCGCGTACAGGCCGCCGCCGAAGGCCATGATCGCGAAAATCGTCGCGAACAGCCGCGACAGGCTCTCCGGCGCCAGCGGCCGCAGCGTGTGTTCGAGGAACTGCACCGTCACCGCCGCGGCCGGGTCCAGCGCCTGCCACACCAGCCACAGTGCCAGCAGCGGCAGCAGCAGGATCACCGCGGCACGCGTGCGGCCGCGCAGGACCGCGACCAGCAGCCCGCCGGCGACCAGCAACAGGCCCGGATGCAGCAGCAGGCTAGTCATCGCCGGGCTCCCGTTCGGGCGGATAGTAGCTGTCGGGCCGCTTGAGCAGCAGGCCGATCGCCTTGGCGATGACGATCAGCACAATGCAGGCGCCGAATCCGTACCAGGCGGGAAAGGCAAACACCGCGTCTATTCCGAAATGGGGGTGCTGCTCGACCAGGGCACCGGCCAGCACCAGCAATGCCAGCAGGGCAAGGGAGACTTGCCAGAGCCGGCGGATCGTCGATTGTCGGGTCAGCCAGTGCGCCATGTCAGTCCGCCATCATCAGCCGCGCCAGCGCCAGCGGCACGTCGGGGAAAAAGAACAGCAGCACCGTCGCAGCGGCGGTGATGCACAGCGCGGCAACCATCAGCGGCGGCGCCTCGCCGTGCACCGCCTCGCCGGCGGCGGGTCCGGCAAAGAATGCGCGATACACGATCGGCAAAAAGTAGGCGGCATTGAGCAGGGTGCTCAGCACGATGACCGCCACCGCGTTCCAGTGCGCGCCCGATACCGCCCCCTGCAGCATGTACCACTTGCTGATGAAACCCGCGGCCGGCGGCAGGCCAATCATCGAGATCGCGCCAATCGCAAATGCTGTCATCGTCAGCGGCATGCGCCGGCCGATGCCGTCGAGCTCGCTGACCTGCGTCTTGTGGGCCGCGGTATAGATCGCGCCTGCCGCGAAAAACAGCGTGATCTTGCCCACCGCATGGGCTGCAATATGCAGCGCCGCGCCGATCACCGACAGCGGCGCCAGGATCGCCGCGGCCAGCACCACGTACGACAGCTGGCTGATGGTGGAATAGGCCAGGCGCCGCTTCAGGTTGTCCGAGCGCAGCGCGACCACGGATGCGGCGATGATGGTGAAGCCCGCGATGAACGGCAGCCAGTCGACGCTGCTGAGCCCGGCGATGCGCTCGACGCCAAAAACATAGACGATGACCTTGACGACGGTGAACACGCCGGCCTTGACCACGGCCACCGCGTGCAGCAGCGCGGAGACCGGTGTCGGCGCCACCATCGCCGCCGGCAGCCAGCGGTGGAAAGGCATCACCGCAGCCTTGCCGATGCCGAACACGAACAGCGCAAGCAGCAGTCCGATCTCGCCGTTGCTGAGCTCGTTGCCAAGCAGGCCGCCCGGCGTGAACTCGACGCTGCCCGCGCCCAGCCAGGTCGAAATGACCGCCACCAGCAGCAGCGCCATCGAACTACCGAGCAGGTAGACCATGTAGGTCCGTCCGCCGCGGCGCGCCTCATCGTCCTGGTGGTGTGTCACCAGCGGATAGGTGACCAGCGTCAGCATCTCGTAGAACAGGAACAGCGTCAGCAGGTTGGCTGAAAAGGCGATGCCCATCGTGCATGCGAGCGCCAATGCGAAACAGGCGTAAAAACGCGTCTGCGCATGCTCCCTGTTGGCACGCATGTAGCCGATCGAATACAGCGAATTGACCATCCACAGTCCCGAGGCCACCAGCGCAAACAGCATGCCCAGCGGCTCGACCCGGAACGCGAAGTTGATGCCGGGCAGCAGCTGAAACAGCGTCACTGCCGGCCGCTCACCGGCCAGCACCCGGGGCAGCAGCTGCAACACCAGGACGAACAGCGCCGCGGCGCAGGACAAGGTCACCGCCTCGCGCAGATCGGGCCTGCGGCGCGCCAGCAGGATGCCCGCGGCTCCGGCCACCGGCAGAACGAGCGCCGCCAGGATCGCCGTCTGCGGACTCAACGGAATCCCCTCGCCAGCGCGGCCGCGGCCTCCTGGGCCCCGGTCAGCGAATACGAAGTTTCCAGCCCGAAATAGGTGCAGGCGAGAACCATGATCCACGCCGGGACCAGCAGCGCAAGCGGCGCCTCGGCGCGCCGGGCATCTCCGGCCGGTTCGCGCAGGTAGGCCATTTCGACAAATCGCCAGACGTACAGCGCCGAGATCAGCGAGGTCGCCACAACCAGCGCCGCCAGCCACCAGTGCGCGCGCTCCAGCGCAGCCATCACCAGGTACCACTTGGTCACGAAGCCTGCGGAGGCCGGGACGCCGATCAGGCTGAGCCCGGCAACGACGAAACCGAAGGCGGTGAAGGGCATGCGCCGCGCAAGCCCGGCCATGTCGCTGAACCGGGTGGTCCCCATGCGCAGCACGATCCCCCCGACGAGCATGAACAGCGCCACCTTGGTGATGCCGTGATTGAACAGGTGTATCACCGCCGCGGTGAGTCCGTCGGCATTGTTCAGCGCGATGCCCAGCGTGATGTAGCCGACCTGGGCAACGCTGGAATAGGCCAGCATGCGCTTGAGATCGTCCTGGAACAGCGCGATCAGCGACGCCGCCACCGTTGCCGCGATCGACAGTCCGACCAGCAGGTCAAACAGGTGCAGCGCATCGAGCGAGAGCCTGACGCCGAAAACCGAGAACAGGAAGCGCATCAGCACATAGACCGAGACCTTGGTCGCCGTGCCGGCGAGGAAGGCCGACACCACGGAAGGCGCCGCGGCATAGGCGTTGGGCAGCCAGAAATGCAGCGGAAACAGCGCGATCTTCAGCGACAGTCCGACCGTGATGAAAGCCAGCGCCGACAGCACCGGCCGCGTCTCGCTGACGCCGGCGAGACGCTCCGCCATGTCGGCCATGTTGAGCGTGCCCGTCATCAGGTAGAGCAGCCCGACCCCGATCACGTAGAACGTCGCACCCATGGTGCCCATGATCAGGTACTGGAAGGCCGCGTGCAGCGCGCGCCGCCTGCGGCCTATGGCAATCAGCACGTAGCTCGACAGGGAGGAAATCTCGAGGAAAACGAACAGGTTGAAGGCGTCATTGGTGGCGGCAATGCCGAGCAGCCCCCCCAGGCACAGCACGAACATCGCGTAGAACAGGTAGTGGCTGTCGCGGTCGACTTCCGCCGCGATGCTCGAGCGGGCATAGGTCACCACCACCGAGGCAATCAGCGACACCAGCACCAGCACATAGGCGCTGGCGCTGTCTATGCGGTAGGCAATGCCCCAGGGAGCAGCCCAGCTGCCGAGAGCGTAATCGAATGCGCCGCCGGCAGGCACGGCAAAAAACAGCGCCACCGCAATCGCAAAGGAACACCAGCTTACGGCGGCCGCCACCAGCCAGGCGAGCCCCGGATGCCGGAACAGCACGATCAGCGGCGCCGCGAGCAGCGGCAGCACGACCTGCAGGATCGGCAGCTGCGCGGAAATCAAGCCTCCGGCCCTTCCTTCCCGTCGCGGTCGATGATCTCGTCCTCCTCGATGCTGCCGTAGGCCTCATGGATCCGCACCACCAGCGCGAGCCCCAGCGCCAGCGTCGCCACGCCGACCACGATCGCGGTCAGGATCAGCACATGCGGCAGCGGGTTGGAGTAGACGCGGAACTGCTCGGCGATGATCGGGGCGGTGCCGCCGATCAGCTTGCCGGGCGCGATGTAGAGCAGATAAACCGAGGTCTGGAATATCGCCAGGCCAACCAGCTTCTTGATCAGGTTGCCGCGGGCAATCAGGATGTACAGACCGAGGACCATCAGGATGATCGTCGCCCAGTAGCCGTAGTGGCTGGAAAAACTCATGCGCCACCGGGGTCCCGACCCCGCCCTGCAAACACGTAGAAAATCTTCAGCATCACGCCGGCGACGGTGATCAGCACGCCGAGTTCCACCAGCAGGATGCCGAGATGCTGGCCATGCACCGGGTCGGCAGCGAGCACGAAATAATCGAGGAAGTTGCCGCCCAGCAGCATGCCGGCAACGCCGACCCCGCCGTACAGCAGCACACCGCAGGCGATCATTGATTCGACAAAACGGTCGGGAACCAGCCGTCGCGCGGCAGGCAGGCCGTAGATCAGTCCGTAGAGGATAACCGCGGCCGCCGTGATCACGCCGGCCTGGAAGCCGCCGCCCGGGCCGAAATCACCATGAAACTGCACATACAGCGCGAACAGCAGCATGAAGGGAATCAGCAGCTTGGCGATGACCCGGAGAACCAGTTGCGAGCGCATGCCTAATCCCTGCGGCGGCGGCGCCTGAGCAGCGCGATGACGCCGATGCCGGCGGTGAATACGACGATGGTCTCGCCAAAGGTGTCATAGCCCCGGTAACTTGCGAGAACCGCCGTCACCACATTGGGCACGCCGGTCTCGGTGACCGCCTGTTCGATGTAGCGCGGCGCGACATGGGTATGGATCGGCGCCGCGGGATCGGAAAACGCGGGCAGCCCCAGCGTGCCATAGATCAGCGCGCCAGAAACTCCCAGCGCGACAACAAGCGGCAGCAACGGCTTGCGCAGGGGTTTGGCTTCGCTGGCGCGGGTCAGGTGTATTGCGCCAAGCAGCAGTACCGTCGACACGCCGGCACCCACGGCAGCCTCGGTCATCGCAACATCCACGGCATCGAGCGCGACCAGCACCGTCGCCATCAGGAAACTGTAAATGCCCGACAGCACCACCACGCCAAACAGGTTGCGCTGCAGGACCATGGCGAGGACGACGACGATCATCATCGTCAGCAGGGCATTGATGATCAGGGCTTCGATGCGCCTTCTCCCCGGTCGAGCAGCGGCTCGACGCCGCGCACCATCGCCGCCCGCGCCAGCGCGTGGCTCGCGGTCGGGCTCGCAAACATCACCAGCAGGGCAATCACGGCAAGCTTCACGGTGACCAGCGTCAGCCCGGCCTGCAGCATCATGCCGGCCAGCATGAGTCCGGCCCCCAGCGTCTCGATCACGCTGGCGGCGTGCATGCGGGTGTAGACATCGGGCATGCGCAGCATGCCGGCCGCACCGACAATGCAAAAAAATCCGCCGGCTACGAAGCAGGCCCAGCTCAGGACGTCCACGAGCAGAGTCATTTGCCGGCCTCCCCTTCGCCGGGCTCACCAAGGTCGCCGTAGCGGAAGAATTTCAGTACCGCAATGGTGCCGATCACGTTGAGCAGGCCGTAGATGATTGCCAGGTCGAGGAATTCGGGGCGCCCGAACAGAAAACCGAACACGGCCAGCAGCAGCACCGCAGCCGTGCCCACGGTGTTGGCGGCCTGGGCGCGGTCAAACACCGTCGGCCCGAGCAGGCCGCGCACCAGCACCAGGCCAAGCGTGACCAGCAGCGCGAGAACGGCAACCGTGTACATCAGCGGCCGGCCTCGAAGCGCTCGACCCGGCGGTCCATTTCGCTGTCAGTCACCGCCTGCGCGCCCTCCCGCGTCAGGGCGTGCACGAGGAACTCCCCCGGCGCCACTTCCAGCGAAATCGTGCCCGGGGTGAGGGTGATGGAATTGGCGTGGGTGACCAGACCGACCGTGGTGGTCTGCCTCGGCCGGAAACGCACCAGCGTCGGCGATATCGGCAGCTTCGGATCGAGGATGATGCGGGTGACTGCCAGCGCGGACAGGACGATCTCCTTCACCAGCCACGGCCAGTAGGTCAATGCCGCCGGCCCCAGGTGCGCCGGATGTCCCTCGGCATCCACGAGTTCCATGCGCCGCGCGATCCACACCACGAAGAGCGAAGACCCGAGGCCCGCGCCCATGAGAAAAGGCTCGTAGATGCCGGACATCAACAGCCAGAACACGAACAGGAAAAAAGCAAGGCTGGCGGATTTAAGCATGGCCGTTCGGAGCGAAGGCGGCGGCAAAGAGGAGCATGCCGCACGGCGAAAGCAGGGTCGGAATTCCGAATCGCATGTGGAATGGCATGCATTAGCTTTTGTAATTCCGGCAATTCTATATGCAATTGGCAGCATGGATGCAGCCCCGCGAATGAAATATCCCTTCCGCGTCAGCAGCATGCGACCTCCCGCAATTGCTGACCCGCCGCGATTTTTTGGCTATCATCAGTCTCCAGCTTTGAGTCGTGGCAGGGCCAGCCGCAGGATCAACAGAAACGGCAATCGCCCTGCCGTCGCACACCGCGCCGTATCCGGACATACCGGCATCCGGCGTCCCCCTTGAATACAGTGCAATGAATCTGCCTCTGATCATCCTGCTTCCGCTGCTCGCGGGCACCTTGCTGGCGCCGCTGGCGGCCCGCCACGGCCGCAACAGTGCGGCCTGGACCGTCGCCGCGATCACCGCGGCCAGCCTCGCGCTGGTGCTGGCGGAGGCGCCGGGGGTCATTGCCGGCAAGGCGCTGATCGTCAGCTGGGAATGGCTGCCGGCGATCGGGCTCAACCTGTCGTTCCGGCTTGACGGCCTCGGCCTGATGTTCGCGCTGCTGATCCTGGGCATCGGGCTGCTGATCATCCTCTACGCCCGCTACTACCTGTCTCCCTCTGATTCCGTCGGCAAGTTCTATGCCCTGCTGATGCTATTCATGGCGGCGATGCTCGGCATCGTGCTCAGCGAGAACCTGCTGCTGCTGGTGATTTTCTGGGAACTCACCAGCATCTCCTCCTTCCTGCTGATCGGCTACTGGAGCCACAGCGCGGATGCGCGGCGTGGCGCGCGCATGGCACTGGCGGTAACCGGCGGCGGCGGGCTGGCAATGTTCGCCGGCTTCCTGCTGATCGGCAGCATCGCCGGCAGCTTCGAGTTGTCGGCAGTGCTCGCCGCGCGCGACAGCATCCACGACCACCCCCTCTACACGCTGGCACTCGGCCTGGTTCTTCTGGGCGTGTTCACCAAGTCCGCGCAGTTCCCCTTCCATTTCTGGCTGCCGGAGGCGATGGCGGCGCCGACGCCGGTGTCGGCGTACCTGCATTCCGCGACCATGGTCAAGGCCGGGGTATTCCTGCTGGCGAGGATGTATCCGGTGCTCGGCGGCAGCATCGAGTTCGAGGTCGTGGTCACCTCCGCCGGCCTGATCACCATGGTCTTCGCCGCCTACACCGCGGTATTCAAGCACGACCTGAAGGGCCTGCTCGCCTACTCGACGATCAGCCATCTCGGCCTGATCACCTTCCTGCTCGGCCTCGATTCGCCGCTTTCCGCGGTCGCTGCCGTGTTCCACATCATCAACCATGCGACTTTCAAAGCCTCGCTGTTCATGGCTGCGGGTATCATCGACCACGAGTGCGGCACCCGCGACATGCGCCGCCTCGCCGGCCTGTGGAAATACATGCCGCACACGGCGACGCTGGCGATGGTGGCCGCAGCCTCCATGGCCGGCGTGCCGCTGTTCAACGGCTTCCTGTCCAAGGAAATGTTCTTCGCCGAGGCGCTGGAACTGCACAACCTGGGCCTGCTCGGACAGATCGCCCCGGTGGCGGTGACGCTCGGAGGCGTGTTCAGCGTCGCCTATTCGCTGCGCTTCATCCATGACGTGTTCTTCAACGGCGAACCGCGCGGCCTCGACCGCAAGCCACACGAGCCGCCGCGCTACATGAAGGTGCCGGTGGAAATCCTGGTGGTGATCTGCGTGGCGGTCGGCATGCTGCCGGGACTCACGGTGGCGCCGCTGCTGGCCGTCGCGGCGCGCGACGTCTTCGGCGCGGAACTGCCGGCCTACGACATTGCGATCTGGCACGGCCTGACCATGCCGCTGCTGATGAGCGTCATCGCAATCATCGGCGGCAGCGTGATGTACTGGCTGCTGCAGCACCAGTACCGGCTGCACATGAGCGCGCCGGAAAGCTGGACAGCGCCGCAGCTGTTCCATCGCGCCTACGACGGCGCGGTTAAGCTCGCGGGACGGATCACCGGCTTCCTGATCAACGGCTCCCTGCAGCGCTACCTCGCCCTGCTGGTGGCCACCATCGCGCTGCTCGGCCTGTCGGCCTTCCTGCAGCATGGCTATTCCGCCGGCGAACTCGCACCCACGGCACCGGCACCGCTTGCCGTCGTGGTCTGGATCGTCGCGCTCGCCGCGGCGCTCGCCACCGTGGCCCTGCACCGCCGGCGCTTTGCCGCGGTCATCCTGGTCGGCGTGGTCGGGCTCGCCGCCTGCCTGACCTTTGCCTACTTTTCGGCGCCGGACCTGGCACTGACCCAGTTGTCCGTCGAAGTCGTCACCACGGTGCTGATGCTGCTCGCGCTGTCGCTGATGCCCCAGGAAAGTCCCGCGAAATCCCTGCCCACCCACCAGACGCGGGACGCGCTGCTGGCCATCGGCGCGGGAGCCGGGGTCGCCGGCCTCACCTGGGCCGTGCTGACCCGTCCCCACGAATCGATTGCCTGGTATTTCCTGCGCGAGAGCATCCCCGGCGGCGGCGGAAGCAATGTCGTCAACGTGATCCTGGTCGATTTCCGCGGCTTCGATACCTTCGGCGAAATCATCGTCCTCGGCATCGCTGCGATCGGCGTGCTGCTGCTGATGGACGGCATGCGCCCGCCGCCCGCCGCGGGCGCGCGGCGGGGCAACTCCCTACTGCTGTCGGTGGCAGCGCGCGCACTGCTGCCCTTTGCGCTACTGGTCTCGGTATTCATTTTCCTGCGCGGCCACAACCTGCCGGGCGGCGGCTTCATTGCCGGCCTGGTCACCGCGGTGGCGCTGGTGATCCAGTGCATGGCTGACGGCATCGAGGCCACCCGCCGGCGCATCGGCACCGGGGGCGCCGCGCTGATCGGCGCCGGCGTCCTGATCGCCGGGCTGACGGGCGCCGCAAGCTGGCTGTTCGGAGCGCCCTTCCTGACCAGCGCCCATGGCTATCCGGAACTGCCGCTGATCGGCAAGCTGCCGCTCGCCAGCGCGGTCGCGTTTGATGTCGGGGTCTATCTCACCGTGGTCGGCTCGACGCTGGTGATCCTGTCGCGGATTGGCGCAGTGCGCAGCCAGGCCGCGGTAACCGCCGGAGGCCGCGCCTGATGGAACTCCTGCTCTCCTCGGGTCTCGGCGTGGTCACCGCCTGCGGCGTGTTCCTGCTGTTGCGCGGACGCACCTTCTCGGTGGTGCTCGGCCTGTCGCTGCTGTCCTATGCCGTCAACCTGTTCATTTTCACGATGGGGCGCGTCACTGCGGGTGCGCCGCCGGTGGTCACGGAAGGTGCCGCGGCTTACACCGATCCCCTGCCGCAGGCACTGGTGCTGACCGCCATCGTCATCGGTTTCGGCATGACCGCGTTTTTCCTCGGGCTCGCCGTGCGTGCCTACGGTGAGTCGGGCTCCGATCATGTCGACGGCACGGAAGCCGCCGACCGGCCGGAGGAACCGCGATGAATCATCTCGCCGTGTTGCCCCTGGCCATACCGGCGCTGGCCGGCGCCCTGCTGCTGATCTTCGGCGGCAACCGTCCGCTGCTGGCGCGTGCGCTCGGACTTGCCGCCACCGCGCTGGGTGCAGCCGCCGCGGCAATGCTCGCGGCAGACTCCCTGTCCGGCGAATACCGGGTCTACGCGCTGGGCAACTGGGCGGCGCCCTTCGGCATCGTGCTCGTCGCCGATCGCCTGTCGGCACTGCTGGTCCTGCTGACCTCGGTCATCGCGATGGCCGCGCTCGCCTATGCCGCAAACGGCTGGGATCTCCGCGGCCGTCATTTTCATGCCCTGTTCCAGTTCCAGCTGATGGGCATCAACGGCGCCTTCCTCACCGGCGACCTGTTCAACCTGTTCGTGTTCTTCGAGGTCCTGCTGATTGCCTCCTACTGCCTGCTGCTGCATGGCCTCGGCCAGCAGCGCTTGCGCGCCGCGGTGCACTACGTTGCGGTCAACCTCACCGGCTCGGGCGTTTTCCTGATCGCCGTCAGCCTGCTCTACGGCGTCACCGGAACGCTCAACATGGCGCAGCTCGCCGAGCGCATCGCGCAGGCACCCGAGGCCGACATCGCGCTGGTGCGCGCAGCCGGCCTGATGCTGCTCGGTGTTTTTGCGGTCAAGGCCGCGCTGTTCCCGCTGTACTTCTGGCTGCCGGCAACCTATGCCAGCGCCTCGGCTCCGGTCGCCGCGCTGTTCGCGATCATGACCAAGGTCGGCGTCTACTCGATCCTGCGGGTGACCACCCTGATGTTCGGCGGCGACAGCGGCGCTGCGTCTAATCTCGTCTCCCCCTGGCTGCTGCCGCTGGCCCTGCTGACGCTGGCGCTTGGCGTGATCGGCGCACTCGGCGCGAAGCGGCTCGGCGAACTGGTGGCCCACCTGACCATTGCTTCGGTCGGCACCTTGCTGACCACCGTGGCTGCGGGCGGCAGCGCCGCACTGGCCGGCGCCCTGTATTACCTGGTGCACAGCACGGTCATCGTTGCCGCACTGTTCCTGCTGACCGATCTGATCGCCCGCCAGCGCGGCGCGGCCGCCGATGCACTGGTCGCGGCCGGTGCACTGCGCCAGCCGGTGCTGCTGGGCATTGCCTTCCTGCTGGGTGCGGCCACGGTGGCCGGCGCGCCGCCCTCGGCCGGATTCCTCGGCAAGGTGATGATCCTGCAGGGCACTGCGGGTGCCGGCGCCTCGCCCTGGATCTGGGCCACGATACTGGCCTCCAGCCTCGCCGCACTGGTCGCCTGCTCCCGCGCGGGCAGCGTGCTGCTGTGGAAGGTCGGTGCCGAACCCGCGCCGGAAGCCCTGCCGGCGCGCGGCGGAGAGTGGCTGTCGCTGGGCGCGCTGATGGCCGTGAGCCTGCTGCTGGTGGCCTTTGCCGGACCGCTGCACCGGCATGCCGAAGCGACTGCGGCGCAACTGCTGGAGCCCGCGCAGTATGTGCAGTCGGTGGTTGGCGGCAATACCGAGCGCGCGCCGCGGCCGCTGGGCCGGGAGCTGCCGCGATGATCCGGCGCTGGCTGCCATTCCCGCTGCTGTCCGCCGCGCTCGCCGCCGGGTGGCTGGCGCTGACCGGCGATCTTTCCGCCGGACACCTGCTGCTGGCCGCAACGCTCGGCGTGGCCATTCCGCTCGTCAGCGCGCCCTTTCTCGAGCACCTGCCGCGGGTGCGCTCACCGGCCGCCGCGCTGCGCCTGCTGCTGACGGTCACCTGGGATATTGTGATCGCCAATATCGCCGTGTCGCGCCTCGTGCTCGGCCCCACCGGAAGGCTGTCGCCGGTTTTCCTGCGGGTGCCGCTGGAATTGAGCAATACCCAGTCCACCGCGCTGTTTGCCAGCATCATCACCATGACGCCGGGAACCGTGTCCGCAGTGATCGATACCGAAAACCGCGAGCTGCTGGTGCACGCGCTGGACTGCGAATCCCCCGACGCGCTGATCGCAGACATCAAGAAACGTTACGAGAAGCCCCTGCTGGAGATCTTCGGATGCTGAACTTCGCCATCAACATTGCTTTCTGCGCCATCGGGCTGGCGATGCTGCTCTGCCTGGTCAGGCTGGTGCGCGGCCCCGATGCTGCCGACCGGATACTCGCGCTCGACACGCTGTACATCAACGCCATCGCCCTGCTGATCGTCCTCGGCATCCGCATGGCGAGCCCGGTTTACTTCGAGGCCGCGCTGCTGATCGCGTTGATGGGTTTTGTCGCCACCGTCGCCCTCGCCCGCTACCTCGAGCGCGGCGACGTCATGGACTGAGGCCGCGATGGACGCCGCAACCCTGCTCGAATGGCTGGTCGCCCTGATGCTGCTGGTCGGCAGCTTCTTCACGCTGGTCGGCGCCATCGGCCTGGTGCGCCTGCCGGACTTCTTCATGCGCCTGCATGCACCGACCAAGGCGACGACTCTGGGCGTGGGCGGCATGCTGCTTGCCTCGATCGCCTATTCGCTGAACCACGGCCCCACGCTGCACGAGCTGCTGATCACGCTGTTCCTGTTCGTCACGGCCCCGGTCAGCGCCGGCCTGCTCGCCAAGGCCGCGCTGCGCCTGCGCATGAAATCGCGCGCCCCTCTGCCCGAAGACCCCGCCTCCGGCCGCTGAGCGGCGGCACACATCACAACAGCAGGATATGCACCCGGTAGGGACCGTGTGCACCCAGCGTCACGGTCTGCTCGATGTCGGCGGTGCGCGAAGGGCCCGAGATGAAATTCACCGCCCGCGGCAACCCGGCACTCTCGCTGCGCAATAGCGCCCACGCGTCCTCCATGCCGGCGACGATGCGGTCGCGCCGCAGCACGGCGATGTGGGTCTCCGGCAGCAGGCTCGTCGCCGGCGGCGTGTCCGGACCGGAGCACATCATCAGCGTGCCGGTCTCGGCGATCGCGCAGAAGGCGCCGGTGATCCCGACAAGGTCATCGCCGTGCGCCGCGCGCGCCTCCACGGCGATGCCCTGCGCCCGCCAGTCCAGCGCCGCAAATTGCGGCCAGCACACTGCTGCCGGCGCCAAGCCCGCGCTCTGCAGGTAACGCGCCACCGCAGCCGGAATTTCCCCGGCCGAGGACAGTTCGCCGATGGTCGTGGAGAGCCCCAGCGCCCGCTCGCGGAAGCGGGCGACGGCATCATTCCCCGTCTGCGGCCGCGGCCCCTGCGGATGCGCCGCCAGGTACTGCGCCACCGCCTCACGTTCGGACGCACGCACCGTCACCGCCTTGCCCTGGCGGGTGCGGATGCGGGAGAGGATGTTGGCGCGGGCGGACATTTGTATTCAGTTCAGGATTGAGGAGTGAGAGTCGGGCACCCGCTCATCACTCGTCGTTCATCGCTCATCGCTGCCTTTCACAGCGTCGGCATGTTGAAACCGCCGGGAATCGCCTTGTCGTCGGGCCAGCGCGTGGTCACCACCTTGCCGCGGGTGTAAAAGCGCACGCCTTCCGGACCGTGCACGTGCTGGTCGCCGAACAGCGAGTTGCGCCAGCCGCCGAAGGAGTAATAGGCGATGGGCACCGGGATCGGCACGTTGATGCCGACCATGCCGACCTCGATCTCGCGCTCGAAGCGCCGCGCGGCCCCGCCCGAGCGGGTGAACACGGCCGTGCCGTTGGCATAGGGATTGGCGTTGATCAGCCGGATCGCCTCGTCGAGCGATTTCACCCGCAGCACGACCAGCACCGGACCGAAAATCTCGTCGCGGTAGATGGTCATGTCCGGCTTCACGTGGTCGAACAGCGTGGCGCCGATGAAAAAGCCGTCCTCGTGGCCGGGCACCTTGAGGCCGCGGCCATCGAGCAGCAGTTTCGCGCCGGCCGCAACGCCCTGGTCGACGTAGGACGCAATCTTGTCGCGGTGGGCGCGGCTGATCACCGGCCCCATGTCGGCATCCTTCTGCTGGCCCGGTCCGATCTTCAGCCGACCGGCTGCCGCCTGCAGTTTCGCCACCAGAGCGTCGGCCACGTCCTCGACCGCCACCACCGCGGATATCGCCATGCAGCGCTCGCCCGCCGAACCATAGGCCGCACCGATCAGTGCGTCGGCCGCGAAGTCGAGGTCGGCATCAGCGAGCACCACCGCATGGTTCTTCGCCCCGCCCAGCGCCTGCACGCGCTTGCCTTCCTTCGCGCAGGTTTCGTAGATGTACTTTGCAATGGGGGTCGACCCGACGAAGGACACCGCCTTGACCTCGCCATGGTGAAGCAACGCATCGACCGCCTCCTTGTCGCCATGCACGACATTGAGCACGCCATCCGGCAGCCCGGCCTCCTTGAACAGCTCGGCCATCCGCATCGATGCCGACGGCACCTTCTCCGAGGGCTTCAGCACGAAGGTGTTGCCGCAGGCGATCGCCACCGGAAACATCCACAGCGGCACCATCACCGGAAAATTGAAGGGCGTGATGCCGGCGCAGACTCCCAGGGGCTGACGCAGCGAATGGGTGTCGACGCCGGTGCCGACGTCCTCGCTGTGCTCTCCTTTCAGCAGGTGCGGGATGCCCATCGCGAACTCGACGACCTCGATGCCGCGCTGCACCGAGCCCGCGGCGTCGGCCAGGGTCTTGCCGTGCTCGTCGGTGACCAGCCGCGCCAGCTCGTCGCGGTGGGCATCGAGCAGTTCGCGGTAGCGCATCAGGATGCGCGCTCGGCGCAGCGGCGGCGTGTCGCGCCAGGCCGGAAAGGCGCGCCGTGCCGACTGCACTGCGGCGTCGACATCCTGCGCGTTCGCCAGCGGCACCTGGCGCGTGACCTTGCCGGTCGCCGGATTGGTGACGCCCGCCGTGCGGGTCGAAGTCGCAGGATGCGCCTTTCCGTCGATCCAGAGGGGGATGGTGGTGTTGATGTCGTTCGGTTTGTTCATGATGGTCTCAAAAAAACTTTAAAAAACTTAAAACTTTCAGCCACAGAGGACACAGAGATCACAGAGGAAAACCAAAAACGATTTAACAGGACAGACAGGATTTTCAGGATAAACCCCTATGTTCGATATGCCGGACAATCGCGCCCTGTTTTTAATCCTGTTCATCCTGCACATCCTGTTAATTGATTCTGTCGTGCTCTGCGATCTCTGCGCCCTATGTGGCTATGCCTTTGACTTTCCGTACAACTCCCTGAAGGTCCTCCCCTCCGGCGCCGGGAAATCGCGCCGGTCGGTCCAGCCGCCGCCGAAGGGCAGGCTGCGGATCATGCCCTGCGGGTTGGCCATTGCCTTCAGCATCCGCACCTTGATCCGCGTCGCCAGCCCGTACAGCATCGGGCGCTGCGCGAGCCAGCCCCACAGCCGCAGCGCAGCGACCTCATGCCAAGGCTTCAGGCCCTGCTCGAACTGGCGCTCGCGCAGCTTGCGCAGCAGTTCGGGCAGCGGAATCTTCACCGGGCAGGCGACCTCGCACTGCCTGCACAGCGTCGCCGCATTGGGCAAATCGCGGGCGTTTTCCAGTCCGACATAGGTCGGCGTCAGCACCGAGCCCATCGGCCCCGGATAGACCCAGCCGTAGGCATGGCCGCCGACGCTCTGGTAGACCGGGCAGTGGTTCATGCAGGCGCCGCAGCGGATGCAGCGCAGCATCTGCTGCATGTCGCCGCCGATCAGCTGCGTGCGCCCGGCGTCGACCAGGATCACATGGAAATGCTCCGGCCCGTCGGCGTCGCCGTCTCGCTTCGGCCCGGTGGTCACCGAAATGTAGTTGGTGATGCTCTGCCCGGTGCCGTGGCGCGGCAGCAGCCGCAGCAGCGTGCTGACATCCTCCAGCGTCGGCACCACCTTTTCGATGCCGGTGATCGCGACATGCACCTTCGGCAGCGTGGTGACCATGCGGCCATTGCCTTCGTTGGTGACAATCAGCGTCGAGCCGGTCTCGGCAATGATGAAATTGGCGCCCGAGATGCCCATGTCCGCTGACAGGAAATGCGGCCGCAGCTTCTCGCGCGCCTCGCGGCACAGCGCCGGGATGTCGGTCAGCCGCGGCGACTTGTGCTTTTCGGCGAACAGGTCGGAGACCTCGTCGCGGGTCTTGTGCACCACCGGCGCGACAATATGCGAGGGCGGCTCCCTGGCAAGCTGCAGGATGTATTCACCGAGGTCGGTTTCGACGACCTCCAGCCCGGCCGCCTCCAGCGCGTCGTTGAGCCCGCACTCCTCGGTGACCATCGACTTTGACTTGATGATCTTGCGCACGCCGTGCTGCGCGGCGATCTCGCGCACGATGCGGTTGACGTCCTCGTGGGTTTCCGCCCAATGCACCACGGTACCGCGGGCCGCGGCATTGCGCTCGAAAGTCTCCAGCCAGACGTCCAGGCTCTGCAGCGCGCGGTCGCGGATCGCCGCCGCGGCATCGCGGATGTCCGGAAAGTTGTCGAGCTCGGCAATGCGGTCGGCGCGGCCCTTGACGAAATTGCCCTGCAGCTTCTTCAGCGCCGTCTGCAGACGCACATCGGCCAGCTTGGCGCCGGCGCGGGCCTTGAAGTGCATGGAATTGACGTGCATGACTACAAGTATATAGCGCCCGACCTGTCCAGCCGCTGCTTGGTACACATTTTGCGAGAACTCCGGGCATGAAAATCATGCTCTACGACGAAAACCCGGAGCGCTCGCTGTTCCTGCGCATGACGCTGGAGCGCCTGGGCCACCAGGTCGTCGCCGAGATCGCCAACGCCGGCCAGCTCTACGACGCCGTGCGCAAACTGTCACCCGATGCCATCATCATCGACACCGACTCGCCGAGCCGCGACACGCTGGAGCACCTCTGCCTGATCACGGAAAGCTGTCCGCGGCCGATCGTCATGTTCACCCAGGATGCCAAACGCGAGTCGATCCGCGAAGCGGTGCGCGCCGGGGTCACCGCCTATATCGTCGACGGGCTGGCCGCGGAACGCATCGAGCCGATCATCGAGACTGCGGTCGCCCGCTTCGAAGCCTTCCAGTCGGTGCAGGCCGAACTGGCCCTCACCCGCAACAAACTCTCGGAGCGCAAACTCGTCGATCGCGCCAAGGGCATCCTGATGAAGGAGAAGAAAATTTCCGAGGACGAGGCGTACCGCCTGCTGCGCAAGCTGGCGATGGACCGCAATGCCACGCTCGGCACGGTAGCCGAGCAGGTCATTACCTTCTCCAAACTGCTCGGCTGACCCCCCGCCGTACCCGCTTGGTGCATGGCGCTGTGATGGTGCACCGCAAAAGCGCATTGTCCAGAACAATGGTTTTCTCGAACAAATTTAAAATAATGTTTAAAAACAAATACTTATAAAAAATCCCCGCCATCGGTATGGCATGGCATGCGGCTTGCGTTAAAGAGAACCGCAAGCCGGCCAATGGCGGTCGGCTTCAGGACAAGGGTGTTCGGGATGGCGCGTGTTCATGCGCCGCCCTGACACCCTTTTTTGTTTGTTGCAGCACATGGAGCAAGGCACAGGTTCGGGTTGCAGTTACGCGATTTTCAACGGTCACACATCAACGGGGATCAACACATGGACAGCAAAGACGGCCTTATCAATTCTTCACGGCGTTCGATGATCAAAAGCGTTGCAGGCGTGGCCGCGGCCAGCCTGATACCCGCCGGTTTCCCGGCCATCGTCAGGGCCCAGGGCAAACTGGAAACCACCGCCGCCAAGCTCGGCTTCATCGCGCTGACCGATGCCGCGCCGCTGTTCGTCGCCGACGAAAAAGGCTTTTTCAAGAAACACGGCATGACCAGTGTCGAAGTGGTCAAGCAGGCCTCCTGGGGCGCGACCCGCGACAACATCGTGCTCGGCTCCGAGAAAAACGGCATCGACGGCGCGCACATCCTGACGCCCATGCCCTACCTGATCTCCTCCGGCGCGATGACCGCCAACAACGTGCCGACCCCCATGTACATCCTGGCGCGGCTGAACCTCGCGGGCCAGTGCATCTCCGTGTCCAATGAATTCGCCAGCCTCAAGATCGGCACCGACACCAAACCCTTCAAGCCGGCGCTGATGGCGAAAAAGGCCAGCGGCAAGGCGATCAACGCGGCGATGACCTTCCCCGGCGGCACCCACGACATGTGGATCCGCTACTGGCTCGCCGCCGGCGGCATCGACCCCAACACCGACATCAACACCATCGTGGTGCCGCCGGCGCAAATGGTCGCCAACATGAAAGTCGGCACCATGGACACCTTCTGCGTCTGCGAACCCTGGAACCACCAGCTGATCAACCAGAAAATCGGCTACACCGCGCTCACCACCGGCGAGCTCTGGCACAACCATCCGGAGAAGGCCTTCGCGATGCGCGCAGCGTACGTCGACAAGAATCCGAACGCGTCGATGGCGCTGCTGAAGGCGGTGATGGAAGCGCAGATGTACTGCGAGGAACCGAAAAACCGTGCCGAGGTGGCGGAAATCTGTTCGCGCCGCCGCTGGATCAATGCCCCGGTCGCCGACATCACCGACCGCATGCGCGGCGACTTCGACTACGGCACCGGCCGCGTGGTCAAGAACAGCCCGCAGCAGATGCGCTACTGGAACGATTTTGCCTCCTACCCGTTCCAGAGCCACGACCTGTGGTTCCTCACCGAGAACATCCGCTGGGGCTACCTGCCGCAGAAGACCGACACCGCCGCACTGATCAAGAAGGTCAACCGCGAGGACCTGTGGCGCAAGGCCGCCGCCGAGCTCGGGATACCGAAGGCCCAGATCCCGACCTCGACCTCGCGCGGCCCCGAGAAATTCTTCGACGGCAAGGTGTTCGACCCAAAGAATCCCGCCGCCTACCTCAACAGCCTCGCCATCAAGGCGATGAAGGCCTGACCCGCCGCGGCCGACCGCACCCTCTGACAGGAGCCCGACATGACCACCACCGCAAGCCTTGCAGCAGCCCCGAAGGATACGGAACCCGCCCGCAAGGACGAGATTGTGACCGAGCTCGGGGCGGTCGCCGCGGCCGCCACCAGCACGCCGGCGGTCAAGGTGTCCGCAGCTGCCGCCATGCCGCCCGCGCCGACCGCCAGGCGGCGTGCCGCCTGGCTCGACACCCTGAGCGACTACGCGGCGAAAATACTGCCGCCGGTCATCACCGTCGCCCTGCTGCTGGGCATCTGGGAGCTGGCGTCGAGCCAGGCCGGCGCCGCGCTGCCGCCGCCGAGCAAGGTCATCGCCGACACCAAGGACCTGATCCTCGATCCCTTCTTCAACAACGGCGGCAACGACGTCGGCATGGCCTGGCAGCTGGCAGCGAGCCTCGAGCGCGTGCTCTACGGCTATTCGATCGCGGTGGTGGTGGGCATCTCCCTGGGCGTCCTGGTCGGCCAGTTCGCGATCGCCATGCGCGGCCTCGACCCGGTATTCCAGGTGCTGCGCACGGTGCCCCCGCTCGCCTGGCTGCCGATCGCGCTGGCCGGCTTCCGCGACGGCAATCCGTCGGCGATTTTCGTGATCTTCATCACCGCGGTGTGGCCGATCATCATCAACACCTCGATCGGCATCCGCAACATTCCCAACGACTACCGCAACGTCGCGCGGGTAGTGCGGCTGAACGGGGTCGAGTACTTCCTGAAGATCATGCTGCCGGCGGCGGCACCGTACATCTTTTCCGGGCTGCGCATCGGCGTCGGCCTGTCGTGGCTCGCCATCGTTGCCGCGGAAATGCTGATCGGCGGCGTCGGCGTCGGATTTTTCATCTGGGATGCCTGGAACTCCTCGCGCATCAGCGACATCGTGCTCGCGCTGTTCTACGTCGGCCTCGTCGGCTTCGCACTCGACCGCATCGTGTCCTGGATCGGCCGCTGGGTCGCCCGCGGCACCAGCGTCAGCTGAGCACCGCCATGAAACTGATATCGACCGCCAACCAGACCCACAACCGGGAGCCCCGCATGAGCCAGTCCTTCCTCGAACTCAGCCTCGTCTCGATGGCCTTCAAGACCCGGCAGGGCCTGTTCCAGGCACTGTCCGGCGTCAACCTGCGCGTCGAAAAGGGCGAATTCGTCTCGCTGATCGGCCATTCCGGCTGCGGCAAGTCGACGCTGCTCAACATCATCGCCGGGCTCTACCGCTGCACCGCAGGCGGCGTGCTGCTCGAAGGCCGCGAGGTCGACCAGCCCGGCCCCGACCGCGCCGTGGTGTTCCAGAACCACTCGCTGCTGCCCTGGCTCACCGCCTACGAAAACATCGAGCTCGCGGTGAAAAAGACCTCGCAGGGCAAACGCAGCAAGGCACAGATCCGCGAGTGGGTTCTGCACAACCTGAAGCTGGTGCAGATGGAGCATGCGATGAACAAGCGGCCCGAAGAACTCTCGGGCGGCATGAAGCAGCGTGTCGGCATCGCCCGCGCGCTGGCGATGGAGCCGAAAGTGCTGCTGATGGACGAACCCTTCGGCGCGCTCGACGCGCTGACCCGCGCAAGGCTGCAGGACGAACTGCTGCGCATCGTCGCCAATACCGGCAGCACCGTGGTCATGGTCACCCACGACGTCGACGAGGCGGTGCTGCTGTCCGACCGCGTGGTGATGATGACCAACGGCCCGGCGGCGACCATCGGCGAGATCCTCGACGTCAAGCTCGCGCGTCCGCGCGACCGCCTCGCGCTCGCCACCGACGCGCGCTACCTCGCCGCACGCAAGGCGGTGCTCGAGTTCCTCTACCAGAAGCAGCTCAAGGCGGCATGATATAAAAATGAATAAAAACAACAAGTTGAAATTGGTGTGCGTCGGCAACGGCATGGCCGGAATGCGCGCGCTGGAGGAGTTGCTGAAACTGGCGCCGGAGCTTTACGAGATCACGGTGTTCGGCGCAGAACCGCATCCGAACTACAACCGCATCCTGCTCTCGCCGGTGCTCGCCGGCGAACAGACGCTGCCGGAGATCGTGCTCAACGACCTCGACTGGTACAAAAACCACAACATCACGCTGCACCTCGGCAAGAAAATCACCGAGATCGACCGCGTGAAGCGCGTCGTGCGCGCCGACGACGGCAGCGAGGCGCCCTACGACCGGCTGCTGCTCGCCACCGGCTCCAACCCGATCCTGCTGCCGATTCCCGGCATGAAGCTGCCGGGCGTGCTGACCTACCGCGACATCGCCGACACCGAAGGCATGATCGCCGCAGCGGCACAGTACAAAAACGCCGTGGTCATCGGCGGCGGCCTGCTCGGCCTCGAGGCCGCCAACGGCCTCAAGCTGCGCGGCATGGACGTCACCGTGATCCACCTCGCCGAGTGGCTGATGGAGCGCCAGCTCGACCGCACCGCGGCCGGCCTGCTGCAGAAGTCGCTGGAAGCCAAGGGCCTCAAGTTCCGCCTTGCCACGCAGACCCAGGAACTCATCGCCGGCGAATCAGGCCGCGTCGCCGCGGTGAAATTCAGGGACGGCAGTACGGTCGCCGCCGACCTGGTGGTGGTCGCCATCGGCATCCGTCCCAACACCGAACTCGCCGAGAAGGCGGGCCTGCACTGCAACCGTGGCGTCGTCGTCAGCGACACCATGCAGACCTATGATCCGCGCATTTACGCCGTCGGCGAGTGCGCCAACCACCGCGGCATCGCCTACGGCCTGGTCGCGCCGCTGTTCGACATGGCCAAGGTCTGCGCCAACCATCTCGCGCAGATGGGCATCGGCCGCTACACCGGCTCGCTGACCTCGACCAAGCTCAAGGTCACCGGCATCGACCTCTTCAGCGCGGGCAACTTCCAGGGCGGCGACGGCACCGAGGACATCGTGCTGTCGGATCCGATCCGCGGCGTCTACAAGCGCCTCGTGATCAAGGACGACAGGCTGGTCGGCAGCGTGCTCTACGGCGACACCGTCGACGGCGCCTGGTACTTCAAGCTGCTGCGCGACGGCCGCAAGGTCGCCGACATCCGCGACAAGCTGATGTTCGGCGAATCCAACCTCGGCGACACCGGGCACCAGGGCCAGAACAGGGCCGCCGCGATGTCGGACGACATGGAAGTCTGCGGCTGCAACGGCGTGTGCAAGGGCAGCATCGTCAAGGCGATCAAGGAAAAAGGCCTGTTCACGCTCGACGACGTGCGCAAGCACACCAAGGCCTCCAGCTCCTGCGGCTCCTGCACCGGCCTGGTCGAGCAGATCCTGATGTTCACCGCGGGCGGCGACTACTCCGCCGCGCCCGCAGTCAAGCCGATGTGCGGCTGCACCGACCGCACCCACGCCGAGACACGCGCGGCGATCCGCGACCACGAGCTGCTGACGATTCCGGAGGTCATGAAGTTCCTCGAGTGGCGCACGCCCAACGGCTGCGCCAGCTGCCGCCCGGCGCTGAACTACTACCTGATCTCGACCTGGCCGCACCGCGCCAAGGACGATCCGCAGTCGCGCTTCATCAACGAACGCGCCCACGCCAACATCCAGAAGGACTCCACCTACTCGGTGATCCCGCGGATGTGGGGCGGCGTCACCACCGCCGACGAACTGCGGCGCATCGCCGATGTGGTCGACAAATACCGCATCCCGACGGTCAAGGTCACCGGCGGCCAGCGCATCGACCTGCTCGGCGTGAAAAAGGAGGACCTGCCCGCGGTGTGGCGCGACCTCGACATGCCGTCCGGTCACGCCTACGCCAAGGCGCTGCGCACCGTGAAGACCTGCGTCGGCGCCGAGTGGTGCCGCTTCGGCGTGCAGGACTCGACGAAGATGGGCCAGGATCTCGAGCGCGGCCTGTGGCGCATGTACGCGCCGCATAAGGTCAAGCTCGCGGTCTCCGGCTGTCCGCGCAACTGCGCCGAATCCGGCATCAAGGACGTCGGCGTCATCGGCGTCGACTCGGGCTGGGAAATCTACGTCGCCGGCAACGGCGGCATCAAGACCGAGGTCGCGCAGTTCCTGGTCAAGGTCAAAACCGCGGAGGAAGTGCTCGAATACTCCAGCGCCTTCCTCCAGCTCTACCGCGAAGAGGGCTGGTACCTCGAGCGCACGGTGCACTATGTCCACCGCGTCGGCCTCGACTATGTGAAGCAGCGCATCCTCGACGACGCGGCGGGGCGCAAGGCGCTCTACGAGCGTTTGCTCTACGCCCTCAAGGACGAGCCCGATCCCTGGGCCGAACGGGTCGCCGGCGCCGACCGCGCCCAGTTCCAGCCGCTGCAGCCGGCCGCGAGCCGCGAAGGGGCGACGGCATGAGCAACTGGCTGAAAATCTGCGCGCTTGATGACATCCCGCGCCTGGGCTCGCGCGTGCTGCGTCGCGAGGGCGCGCCCGACATCGCCGTGTTCCGCACTGCCGAGGATACGGTGTTCGCGCTCGAGGACCGCTGCCCGCACAAGGGCGGTGCATTGTCGCAGGGCATTGTCTGCGGCAACAAGGTCGCCTGCCCGCTGCACAACTGGAACATCGCGCTCGAAACCGGCTGCGCGATCGCACCCGACGAGGGCAGCACGAAAACCTTCCCGGTCAAAGTCGAGGCCGGCATCGTGCTGCTGGCCCTGGAACAGCCGGCCCATGTCTGAAGTCCACTCCACCTGCTGCTACTGCGGAGTTGGATGCGGTCAGTCGTCGCTGCGCGCCGCTGACCGCTGCGCGGGAGGTGTGGAACGCCGCAGCCGGGTACTGACACGCCATGTCTGAAGTCCACTCCACCTGCTGCTATTGCGGCGTCGGCTGCGGCGTTGTCATTACCCACAAGGACGGCCGCATCACCGGCGTGCGCGGCGATCCGAAACATCCGGCCAACTTCGGCCGGCTGTGCGGCAAGGGCCAGGCGCTGCACGAAACCGTCGCCGGCCACGGCCGTGCGCTGCAGCCCGAACTGCGCAGGGAGCGCAGCCAGCCACGACGGCCGGTCAGCTGGGATGCCGCGCTCGACCATGTCGCCGAGCGCTTTGCCGCAATCATCCGCGAGCACGGGCCGGATGCAGTGGCCTTCTACGTCTCGGGACAGCTGCTGACCGAGGACTACTATGTCTTCAACAAGCTCGCCCGCGCGCTGGTCGGCACCAACAACATCGACTCCAACTCGCGGCTGTGCATGTCCTCCGCCGTCGCCGGCTACAAGGCGACCCTCGGCGCCGACGCGCCGCCGACCTGCTACGAGGACATCGACCACGCCGACTGCATCCTGATCGCCGGCTCCAACGCCGCCTGGGCGCATCCGGTGCTGTTCCGCCGCATCGAGGACGCCAAGGCAAAAAACCCGGACCTGAAAATCATCGTCGTCGACCCGCGCCGAACCGCCACCGCGGAGATCGCAGACCTCCATCTCGCGATTCAGCCCGGCACCGATGTCGCGCTGTTCAACGGTCTGCTCAACGCGCTGCTGTGGGAGAACCTGGCCAATGCCGCCTACATCGAGGCTCACACCGAAGGCTACGAGGCGCTGAGAGCGCTGGTACGCGACTACTCGCCGGAATTCGCCGCCGAACTCTGCGGCATCACCAGCGACGAACTGCTGACCGCCGCGCGCTGGTTCGGCACCGCCCGCGCCGCGCTGTCGCTGTACTGCATGGGACTCAACCAGTCCGCCAGCGGCACCGACAAGAACGCCGCGCTGATCAACCTCCACCTCGCCACCGGCCACATCGGCCGCCCCGGTGCCGGGCCGTTCTCGCTGACCGGCCAGCCCAACGCGATGGGCGGCCGCGAGACCGGCAGCATGGCCAATCTGCTGATCGGCCACCGCGACCTGACCGACGCCGGCGACCGCGCCGAAGTCGCGAAACTGTGGGACGTGCCGTCGATACCCGGCCGTCCCGGCAAAACCGCGGTCGAGATGTTCGACGCGGTGCGCCGTGGCGAAATCAAGGCACTGTGGATCGCCTGCACCAATCCCGCGCAGTCGCTGCCGGCGCAGGGCGCCGTGCGCGAAGCGCTGGAGCGCGCCGAACTGGTGGTGCTGCAGGAAACCTACGCCGACACCGAGACCGCACCCTACGCCGACGTGCTGCTTCCCGCCGCCGGCTGGGGCGAAAAGGAAGGCACGGTCACCAATTCGGAACGCCGCATTTCGCGCGTGCGCGCCGCGGTACCGCCGCCGGGCGAGGCACGTCCCGACTGGCGCATCGCCTGCGATTTCGCGATGCGGCTCGAACGCAAACTCCACGGCCGCACGTCGGCGCGTTTCGCCTTCGACAGCCCGCGACAGATCTTCAATGAGTACAGTGAACTCACGCGTGGCCGCAACACCGACATCAGCGGCCTTGGCTATGCCACGCTCGACGCCAAGGGCCCGCAGCAGTGGCCCTACCGCATCGGCGCGCGCCAGGGCCAGGCGCGGCTCTACGAGGACGGCCGCTTCCCGACCGCCAGCCGCCGCGCGCGCTTCGTCGCCGTGCCCTACCGGCCGGTCGCCGAAAACGTCGACGCGCGTTTCCCCTTCCGCCTCAACACCGGCCGCCTGCGCGACCAGTGGCACGGCATGACACGCAGTGGCCGCGTCGCGCGGCTGTGGGGCCATGCGCCGGAACCGGCGGTGGCACTGCATCCCGCAGACCTCGCGCGGCGCGGCATCACCCCCGGCGAACTGGTGCGACTCGAATCGCGGCGCGGCGCGCTGACGCTGGTCGCTGCCGCCGACGCCGGCATCGCCCCCGGCCAGGCTTTCCTGCCGATGCACTGGGGCAGCCGCTTTCTCGGCGGCACCGGCAGCAATGCGCTGACGCTGCCGGCGACCGATCCGAAATCCTTCCAGCCGGAACTGAAACACTGCGCGATCCGTATCAGCAAGGCCGCGCTGCCCTGGCAACTGGTTGCCTTCGGCACGCCGCGCGACGGCGACGCGCTGGCGCTGCTCGCGCGCGTGCAGGCCTGGCTGCCGCAGTTCGCCTTCGCCTCCTGCGCGCTGACACCTGAGGCCGGCGGTGTGCTGCTGCGCGCCGCAGCCGACGCCGCGCCGAACACCGAAATGCTCGCCGCGCTGCATGCGCTGTTCGAACTCGACGGCGACGACGTGCTGCGTTACGAGGATCCGCGCCGCGGCCGCACCCGCCGCGTGCGCCTCGCCGGCGAGAAGATCGCCGGGGTGTGCCTCAGCGGCGACGGCAGCGGCGAATCCTGGCTGCGCGAATTCCACGCGCAAGGCCTGCCCGCGGCGCAGCTCGGCACGCTGCTGCTGGCCCCCACCGCACAGCCCCCGGCCGGCATGGTGTCGCGCGGCCGCATCGTCTGCAGTTGCCACGGCGTCGGCGAAACCACGATCGTCGATGCCCTGCAGGCGGCCGCCGGCGACGCCGCGACCAAACTCGACAGCGTGCAGCAGGCCCTGCGCTGTGGCACCCAATGCGGCTCCTGCCTGCCCGAGCTGCGCAAGCTCGCGGCCGCGGCCGTGCAGGCGGCCTGACCATGGCGAACCCCGGTACAGTCTGGCTGGTCGGCGCGGGCCCCGGCGATCCGGAACTGCTGACTCTGAAAGCCGTGCGCGTGATGAACGGGGCCGACGTCGCGCTGGTCGACGACCTGGTCAACCCGGCGGTGCTCGCGCACCTGAAACCCGGCGCGCGCGTGATCCACGTCGGCAAGCGCGGCGGCTGCAAATCGACGCCGCAGGCCTTCATCGAAAAGCTGCTGGTCGCCGAAGCCCAGGCCGGCCACGCCGTCGTGCGCCTCAAGGGCGGCGATCCCTTCGTCTTCGGCCGCGGCGGCGAGGAAACCGCCGCGCTCGACGCCGCCGGCATTCCCTGGCAAATCGTCAGCGGCATCACCGCCGGCATCGCCGCCCCGGCCGCCGCCGGCATCCCGGTGACCCACCGCGAAGCCGGCCGCGGCGTCGCCTTCGTCACCGGCCATACCAAGGAAGACGCGGCCGTCGACTGGCAAGCACTGGCGCGCTCGGGCCTGACGCTGGTGATCTACATGGGCATTGCGCGCTGCGAAGACATCGTCGCCGCCCTGCGCGCCGGCGGCCTGCGCGCCGACCTGCCCGCCGCGGTGATCCAGCACGCGACACTGCCGCAGCAGCGCGTGGTCGCCACCACGCTGGCACGCCTGCCCGCGGACATCCGTGCCCATGGCATCGGCAGTCCGGCGATCCTCGTCATCGGCGAAGTGGCCAACGCCGCCCGGCTCGCCGCACAGACCTTACACAAACATCAGGAGGCTGCCGCTTGAATACCCCGGAGAGCCGCCCGCCCTTTCCGCCGTTCACGCGGGACACCGCGATGCAAAAGGTGCGCAAGGCGGAGGATGCCTGGAACACGCGTGACCCGGTCGCGGTATCGCTGGCCTACACGCCCGACACGGTCTGGCGCAACCGCGCCGAATTCCCCGTCGGCCGCGCCGCGGTAGTCGAATTCCTGACCCGCAAATGGGCGAAGGAACTCGAATACCGCCTGATCAAGGAACTGTGGGCCTTCACCGACAACCGCATTGCCGTGCGCTTCGCCTACGAATGGCACGACGACTCCGGCCAGTGGTACCGCTCCTACGGCAACGAAAACTGGGAATTCGCCGAAAACGGCCTGATGCACCGCCGCCATGCCAGCATCAACGATCTGCCGATCAAGGCGGCCGACCGCAAGTACTTCTGGCCCCAGGGCCGCAGGCCCGACGAGCACCCCGGCCTCTCCGAACTCGGACTCTGATTCACCAAAGATTTCGTAGGGCGGGTCAGCCGCGCAGCGGCGCCACCCACCATTGGCGGACGCGCCCACACCATCCATCCCCCGCCCCATGTCATCATTGAGACATGGACCCCAAACACCTCATCCCCATCATCAAGGAAATCGGCCGCGGCAAAAACGCCGCCCGCGACCTGTCGCGCGAAGACGCGAAAGCACTGTTCAGCGCCATCCTCAACGACGCAATCCCGCCGCTGCAGCTCGGCGCGATCCTGATCGCGCTGCGCATCAAGGGCGAGTCTCTGGACGAACTCGCTGGCTTCCTCGAAGCCTGCGAAGCGAGCTACCCGCACCTCGAGGCCCCGACCGGCAAGGTACCGCTGGTGATCCCCGCCTACAACGGCGCGCGGCAATTGCCCAACCTGACGCCGCTGCTCGCCACCCTTGTCGCGCGCGAAGGCGTGCCAGTGCTGGTGCATGGCGTGTCCGACGACCCCGGCCGCGTCACCACGATTGAAATCTTCAGGGCCATGGGCGTCGAGCCGGCGCGGGACGTCGCCGAAGCAGAACAACAACTCGCCGAACGCCAGCTCGCCCTCCTCACCATCGACACCCTCGCGCCCCAACTGGCCCGCGTGCTGAAACTTCGCCGCGAGATCGGCCTGCGCAGCTCGGCACATACGCTGGTCAAGATGATCCAGCCCTTCACGTCGAAGGCGATCCGGCTGGTCAGCGTGACCCATCCCGAATACCTGGAACGGATGCGGGTCTTCTTCACGGGTTACGGCTCGCATGCGCTGCTGCTGCGCGGCGCCGAGGGTGAAGCCGTCGCGCATCCGCGGCGGGAACCGGCCGTCGAATGGCTGGATGGCGGGACTGCGGAAACCTGGCGCGCCGCGGCGGAGGAAAACCCGGAACTGCCGGACAGCCGCGAGCCGGCAGTGACCGCAAGCTGGATCCGCGAAGCTCTGGCCGGCAAACGGCCGGTGCCGGCGGCAATCACGCATCAGCTCCGCTGCGCAGCGCGTGCCGCGGACAACAGGCCGGCGCCCTAGCGCGGCGCGACCCGGCCGGTTTTTCCGCTGCACTCGACCCGCGCCTGCATACCGTTGCGCAGACGGGCGTCCACCGGGTTTTGACGAGAATCAGCAGGCGGCACGATTCGCGCCGCCGGATTGCGGCTCAGGCCGGGGGGAGCGCAAGGCATGGCATGCCTTGTGCAGAAACGGACAAGGTCGATCATTTGACCTTAGAATCAGGCCGATGCCTGACACTACACCCATGAATCAGAATGCCCATCCCGCATTGAGCGAATACATCGACCTGCTGCTCGATGCCATTTGCGTGGTGGACAGGGAAGGGCGCTATGTCTACGTCAGCGCGAGCTTCGAGACCATTTTCGGCTATACCCCGCAGGAGGTGCTCGGCCGGCGCATGATTGAACTGGTGCACCCCGACGACCGGGAGCGGACGCTGCAGACCGCCAACGGCATCATGGCCGGCAATCCGCAGTTTCATTTCGAGAACCGCTACCTGCGCAAGGACGGACAGGTCGTCGACATCATGTGGTCGGCGCGCTGGTCGGAGGACCACCAGCTGCGGATTGCGGTGGCGAGGGACATCACCCGGCGCAAACACGCCGAGAAGGTGCAGGCGGCGCTCTATGCCATCTCGGAAGCCGCCCATGCCGCCGAAGACCTGCAGGCCCTCTACCGCCGGATCCACCACATCATCGGTGAGCTGTTGCCGGTTTCCGTTCTTTCGATCGCGCTCGTCGATGAGCGCAGCGGCGGGATGAACTTCGCCTACCACGACGACAAAACGGCCCCCGCCGCCGACCCGCCGGAATCCGGACTGGACGCGCTATGTGGCCAGATCATCCGCAGCGGTGAAGGACTGCTGCTGACCCCGGGCCGCGACCCCGGGCTGCCGGCGGATCTGCGACGGACTGCCCGCGACCTGGTTGACGGTCATTCGCGCAGCTGGCTGGGTGTGCCGCTGAGCTCCGGCAAAGGCAGCATCGGCGCGCTGGTGGTGCAGAACGACGACCGCAATGCCCACTACACCGGCAGGGACCAGGAACTGCTGCAGTTTGTATCCGCCCAGATCGCCACCGCGATCGAACGCAAAAGCCTGATTGCCAGCCTGCAGCAGATGGCGCTCTACGACAGCCTCACCGGCCTGCCCAACCGCCAGCTTTTCCATGACCGCATGCGGCTCGCCCTGGCCAGGACCCGGCGCGGCCAGATGCAGCTGTCGCTGATTTTCATCGACCTCGACGGATTCAAGGAGGTCAACGACAGCCTGGGCCACGCGACCGGCGACCATCTGCTGCAGCAGGTCGCCCGGCGCCTTGGGCAGTGCGTGCGGGCGGGCGACACGGTGGCGCGCTTTGGCGGTGACGAATTCGTGGTGCTGCTGGAAAACATTGCCGCACCGGAAAACGCCCAGATGCTCGTTGCCAAATTCCGGGAGGCATTGCACCGGCCTTTTGAACTGGCAGGAAAAGCCGTCAGCATCACGGCAAGCTTCGGAGTCGCCCACTGCCCGCAGCACGGGGACGACGAAAAGCAACTGCTGCGCCATGCCGACGAGGCGATGTACCTGCTCAAGAAGGCGCGCAAGGAACGGCATCCCCCGAACCCGGTGGCGGCCGGCAAGAGCGCATACGGCAACTAGCCCGGAGCGCCCGGTTCTTCCAGGCGCTCCCGGCAAATATTCCGGCCTCAACGGAAGTCCGGATTGTGCCCTGGTCCCGCGGCCGCAAGCACCCTCCTCCGGCGCCACCCGGCAAGAAAAATTCCGCCGACAGCAAGGATGCGCAGCACATCGGGCGTGCGAAAATGCCGGCGCATACGGCATGAGCGACTCCACATCCTGAACCTGCAACCGGCACGCCCACGCCACCCCCTTCCCGCCTCCACCGCCCATCCATGACCCTGCTTTCCTCGCGCCTGCCAAAAATCCACTACGCCTGGATCGTCCTCGCTGCGACCTGCGTCGTCAGCATCGTCAGCCGCGCCGACTCGGCCTCGTTCGCCGTGTTCGTCGATCCGCTGGTCGAGAAATTCGACTGGAAGCGCGGCGACATCGGCCTCGCCTACTCGCTCGCCTTCCTGTGCAGCATGCCGGCAATGCTGGTCTTCGGCTGGCTCGGCGACCGCTGCAGTGCGCGCACGCTGATGATCGGCGCATCCCTGATGATCTCCGCCGGCACGGTGATGCTCGGCATGATCCAGGAACTGTGGCATCTCTACGTGCTCTACGGCGTGTTCGTAGGCGCGCTCGGCAATGCGGCGTTCATGGTGCTGCTGCCGGTGCTGGTGACCCGCTGGTTCGACCGGAAAATGGGGCTTGCGCTCGGCATCTACTGGGCCGCGCTGGGTGCGGGACCGGTGATCTTCGCGCCGCTGTTCCGCTGGCTGATCGAGACCCGCGGCTGGGAGTCGGCGTTCTTCGTGATCGGGCTCTCCTTCGGCGTGATACTGCTGGTGTTTTCCTGGCTGATCCGCACCAGCCCCGCCGAAATGGGATTGTCGGCGTACGGCGCGGGCGGGGCATCGCAGGAAAAGCCGGCCGCCGGCAGCGCAGGTCCCGCGATCAGCCTGAGTTCAGTGCTCGCGCGCCGGCCGGTCTGGCTGCTCACCGGATGCCACCACCTCGGCTGCGCGGGCCATGCGGTGATACTCGCGCATGGCGTATCCATGGCCACCCACCACGGCATACCGGGATTGCAGGCCGCGGGCGTGCTGAGCACGATCGCCGGCGTGTCGATTTTCAGCCGCTTCACCTTCTCGCTGCTGACCGAGCGCTTTGGCGGCCGCACCATCCTGTCGTGGGCAATCTTCGGCCAGAGCCTGTCGATCCTGATGCTGCTCTTCGCCACCGAAGCCTGGCACTTCTATGTGTTCGCGGTCATTTTCGGCATCTGCTACGGCGGCGAGATGGTCGGCTTCCCGATCATCAACCGGCAGATGTTCGGCCCCAAGGCGCCGCTCAGCTCGATCTTCTCCTTCGAGATGATCGGCGCGAGCACCGGCATGGCACTGGGCGGCTGGCTCGGCGGCGTGCTCTTCGACCACAGCGGGGACTACACCCTCGCCATACTCGTTGCCTCGGGCATCGGATTTCTCGCGCTGCCGCTGGCACTCTGGCTGCCGCGCCACCGGCGCGAGCCGGCTGCAGCGGCGGCCTGAGCGGATCCGTCAGCGGCAGGTCGCCGCCGGATCGATATCATTGAACCCTGCCGCCCTGGCGACTCCCGATCCAGGCCAGCAACTCCTCCGCCGGAAACGGCCGCGCGATGGCATAGCCCTGTGCATGCCCGCAGCCCTGCGCGGCAAGATAATCAACGGCAGCCACGTTCTCGACGCCTTCGGCGGTCACCTCCATCCCCAGGCCCTGCGCCATCGCAATGACGGTCTGCACGATGGACTGGTCGCGGCGGTCGGCCAGCAGGTTGCGCACGAAGGCCTGGTCGATCTTGAGATGGTCCACCGGCAGATTCTTCAGGTACTGCAGCGACGACTGGCCGGTGCCGAAGTCATCAATCGCCACGCGGAATCCGCGCTGCTTGACGGTCTGCAGCAGCTGGGCCGCGCTGCCCTGGTCGCTGAGAATGCCGGATTCGGTGATCTCGAATTCGATCTGCCGCGGATCAATGGCATGGCGCGCGGCAAGCTCGTCAATGAACCGCGGCAAATCGGGATCGCCGAGGTCGCGCGCAGTCAGGTTGACCGACATCTGCAGTCCGGGCATCGCCGCCAGCCAGACCTTCATCTGGCCAAAGGAGGTCTCCAGCGCCCAGCGCGTCAGCAGGTGGATCAGCGAGGTGCGCTCGGCATGGGGGATGAAGGTCGCCGGCGGAATGTTGCCCCGCTGCGGGGAATGCCAGCGCATCAGCATCTCGATGCCGGTGTAGCGCCGGTCGGCGAGGCGCAGCTTGGGCTGGCACCAGAGCCGGAACTCGCCGGCGGCAATGGCCTCGGGAATCAGGCCGAGCAGCGTCAGCGTCTCGCGATTGGCTGCATCGGCGCTGCGGTCGTAGATCGACCAGGCCTGGCCTTTCTTCATCGCCGCATGCATCGCGATGCTCGCCTTCTGGATCAGCTCTTCCGGCTCGTTGCCGTGCTGGGGGAACTCGGCCATGCCGATGCTGGTGTCGACATAGACATGGATGTCTTCCACCGCGAAGGAGCGCCGCAGCACGGCCGTGACGCTGCGCATCGTGTCCGCGGCCCCGTCGGCACGGGTCACCGCGACGAAGCGGTCGGTATGGTACTGGCAGAGCAGGAAGGGCTTCGGCAGGCAGCCGGCGATACGGTCATGAACGGCGGTCATCAGCGGCTTGCTGAAATTCGGCCCCAGGGTATTGATGATCTCGAGGTAATTGTCGATGTTGACCACGACGACAAGGAACTTCGGCGACAGCGTTCCCCGGCGCAGCGCATCGCGCAGCGCGCGCTCGAGGTACATGCGGTTGGGCAGTCCGGTATGGACATTGCGCTCCGATACCCACTGCATGCGCGACATGTGCGCGCGCATGATCGAGAACAGATAACCCGACAGCCCGCCGACCAGGCAGAAGAAGAACATCCTGTAAATCCAGTTGATCGTCCGCTGCAGTTCGCCGGTCGCGGTGTCGATCGGCATCCACGGCCCCAGCACCAGCCCGCCGGCGATGCCGGCGGCGATCCCGCCGGGCAAGCCGAACAGCAGCCCCGCGAGCACCAGCGCGAGGTACATGGCATGAGAATAGACATACTTGATGCCGCCCGTCGCGTACACCAGCATGCCGACACCGGCAATCAGCACCGCGAGCAGCACCGCCGCAGCCACCCGGAAGGTCCCGCTGTCGATGTGGCTCCATCCTCTCGCGTCGCGCAGATGGCGCAACAGCGGGCTTTGGTCCATTACGCTTCCCCTGCCTGCCGGGGAGCAACGGCTCAGCGCGCGTCCGGAAGGTTTGTTGTTCTTGTTGCGGGAGCGGATCGCGCCTCAGCTGCTGGCTTCGGTCGCGGCTCCGCCAAGTGTGCATCGCTGGTAAGACACCCGGCGAGAATAAAGCCGGCGCAGCGGCGTGACAAATCTAACAAAATGATAAGTTTGAGCCGCAAAAGTCCACAACCTGCGAAACGGAACCCGCAAGCGGCCCAATGAGCCGTTCAGTCAGGTGCTTTTCCTGCGAGCACCTCGGCAATATGCAGTACCCGCGTCTTCGCATCCCCCCTGCGGCACAGGCGACCCTCGATGTTGAGCATGCAGCCGAGATCACCGAGCACCACGGCGTCGGCACCGGATGCGGCAATGTTCTCGCATTTGCGCTCGGCGATATGCGCGGAGATCTCGCCGTACTTGATGGCGAAGGTGCCGCCGAAACCGCAGCACTGCTCGCACTCGTCCATTTCCCTCAGGACCACGCCTTCGACTTGCGCGAGTAGCGCGCGCGGTTGCTGTTTGATGCCCAGTTCCCGCAGCCCTGAGCATGAGTCATGATAAGTAATTGATTTTATTGATATTTTTGATTTCGGCGCAAACCCCGCGACGTTGACCAGGAAATCGGTCAGTTCGTGAGTGCGTTCGGCGAGCGCCTTCAGCGGCGCGCGCTCCTCTTCCGGCAGATCCTTCAGCAGATCGGGATAATGCGCGCGGATCATGCCCGCACAGGAGCCCGAGGGCACGACGACGTATTCGCAGTCAGCGAACTCGCGCCACAGCTTGCGCGCCAGCGCGACCGCCGATGCGCGGTCGCCGGAGTTGTAGCCGGGCTGGCCGCAGCAGGTCTGGGTTTTCGGCACCACGACTTCGCAGCCGGCCTCCTGCAACAGCTGCAGCGCGGCAAAGCCGATGCGCGGACGCATCAGGTCGACGAGGCAGGTCACGAAGAGGCCGACTTTCATTCGATTGATCATACGCCCAAAAACAAACCCCGGCCGCGGCCGGGGTTTGTGGCGAGGCTGCAGCCGTTCAGCGGCAGACCGGCACGTCCTTTTTCTTTTCCTCTTCCGTCTCCCTGAACACGTCCTTGTCCTTCTCGGCGTCCGGGGGATCCTTCGATTGGCCGGTAGCGACTATGAGAGTCTGCACCGGCAGTTCGAGGGTCCCCGACGGAAGCGTGGTGGAACTGCCGCCGTAAGTCACTTTCAGATTCTGGCCCAGCACCGCGGGGTTGCCACCGGCGACAAAGCCGGTATGGGTGCCCGCATCGTAGACCACACCCTCGACGCCGTTGACGAAAAACCCGCCGCTGCCGGCATTGGGGAAGGTCAGGTAGATCGTCGTCGGCGACACCGATTCGATGATCGCGTAGGCATTGGCACCCGTGCCCGCGGTCATGCGCACCGCACCGCCGACCGGGGACAGCACCGCGTCCGGATTGCCCGACAGTTTCGCCCACGAATCGGCGCCGGCGCCGCCTGCGAGCACCACATCGCCGCTGGCGGACACCGTCAGCGCACCGCTGCTGCTGACCAGCGCGGAGGCATTCGCGCCGCTGCCGCCCTGGAGGACCAGTCCGCCGGTGATGACATCCAGTTGCGAGGAGGCATAGACCGAGGCGGCGGAAGTCGCCGCGCTGTCGCCGACGAAGATATTGGCGCCCTGCAGCTTGACCTGCACGCCGCTGACATCGGCGCCGCCGAGTATCTTGACATCGCCGGAGGCCCGGAACTCGATGGTCGCGCCGCCATAAGCCGCATCGACAACACCGCCGACGATGACATTGCCGCCCTGTGCCCAGTAACCGGCGTTGCCGCTGTAATCCGATCCCGTCGGCACGGTCAGGTCACCCGCGGATTGCGCGAACAGGCCGTTGCTGATCGCGAAGGCGCCGCCATAGGACGGAGCATCGAGGTTCAGCGCGGCGAAAGTCGAGGTGCCGTTGAGAATCTCGATATTGCCGCCACCGCCCAGACGCAGCGCCACGCCCGGCGCGCTGACGCTGGTGAACTTGACGTTCGGGCCGCTGCCCAGCACCTGCAGGGTGCCGGTGCCACCGATGGTCGTGCCGCTGAAAACCGTCGGGCTGGCATGGAACTCGGAAACCCACAGCGTGCCGCCGGCACCGATGTTGACGGTGCCGTTGATGGTCTTGCCGTTCTGCATCGACAGGTACTGGCCTGCGGCGATGTTCAGCGTGGCACCTGCCGCATTGTTGAATGCGGCCTCCCAGGAGGTGCCGTTATTGACATTGATCGTGCCGGCATTGTTGATTTGGCCGGCCTGGCTGAACGAGTCGCTGATGAACGACCAGCCTGCGGTCGAGGTGATGTTGACGACGCCGCCGGCCTGGTTGTTGAAGATCGCCGCAGTGCTGTCACCAAGGTCTAGCGTGCCCGTGCCGCCGATATTCACCGTACCGGCGTTGTTCCAGGTCTTGCCGGGGGCAAGCCCCACCAGCGCGGTGATGTCGGTTGTCGCCGTG
Organism: Burkholderiales bacterium; assembly: GCA_019634975.1. Taxonomy (GTDB): domain Bacteria; phylum Pseudomonadota; class Gammaproteobacteria; order Burkholderiales; family SG8-41. The sequence continues at coordinate 29,098 of JAHCAI010000001.1, read as the reverse complement.
CCGGGTGTGCTGAGAGTCCCGCTGCCCCCGATGGTGCCGCCGCTCCAGTTCAACAGGTCGTTGACGACAATGTTGCCGCCGTTGTTGGTCGTGCCGCCGCTGATTGAAAAATTGTCAATATCGAGTGCCCCGCTGCCGCCCAGCGCACCACTCGACACCGAGAGCCCGGTAAAGTTCGAGGCCGCGCCAAAGCTGAGCCCCCCCGAGTTCAGCAGCACGTTGCTGCTTGCATCGAGACCGCCGGCAAAGGTCACGGTGGCACCGTTGATGTGCATGCTACGGTTCTGGTCAAACAACTCGGTCAGCGGGTTGATGGTCCAGCTGCCGGAGGTGATTGCGGGGAACAACACCATCTCGCCGGGCTCCGGGGCCAGGTACAGCTTCGCTGCGGAGATCGATCCGCCGTAGGCATTCGCAAAAACGATATCGTGGGCGCCGACGGTGGCGAGCATCAGCTCCGCACTGCCGACACTGAAATTGAACGCGGAGCCGGCAGAACCGTCACCGACATTGAGATGCCCGCCGCTCGAGGCCAGTGCGACCATCTGCCCGGCTGGTGCAGAGGCCGCGTAGCGGTTGAGCCGCAGGTTGCCGGAACCCGCCATCTGGTTGACGTGGATACCTCCTGCGGTGACCGTGAGGTTCACCGTGCCGGCACCTGCCGCGGGATCAATGTCCATAAAGTTGCCGGCACCGCTCTGCCCGATTGATCCGGCACTGATGGTGATGTTGCTGGTCGAATCACCCTCGACGCGGATCGGCGCGGCGCCGCTGCGCGTCAGGGCATTGCTGCCGAGATCGAGATTGACCGTGCCGCCGTAGCTGGTGCTCGCGCTGGCGACGATGCCACTGAGGCTGCCGACCGTCTCCAGCGACAGGTTGCGCGTATTTTTGAACAACACCTGACGGTTCTGATCGATCACCGCATGGCCGGCGAAGGCTGCGAAATGGTCGACCTGGTTGTTGGCGGTATTGAGAATTACATTGCCGTTCGTGGCATTTGCGGCCAGGCCGTGGGCAGTGATTGCACCGAGGACAGTTTGCTCAATGTTGGCATTGGAGTCGTTGATGATGACGTTGCCGGCACTGCCCGCATTGACCGGTGCGTTGATGTATACGCTGTTGCCACCAACATCGCTGAGATTCGCGGTCAGCCGGATATCTGCGCCACCCGGATTGGCGCCGGCACCCGTCGAATCAAGGCCGGCATTGATGTTCAGCGAACCCTCGTTTTGTGGCGTTGGACTGCCGGCGCCGGACACCAGCGTGATAGCGCCGCTGCGGGTTGTGATGCTTCCATTCACGTTCAGGTAACCGCCCGCCTCCAGCGTGATGCCGACGCCGTTATTGGCAAGAAACACCGGATCATTGACATTGATCGTGTCATTGGCCTGAAGGACGATGTTCGCCGTCGAGGCGTTGAGCACTGAGGGGTGGATGGCGATGGTCGCGCCCGGCGCCTCGGTGAACAGCAGTTCGCCGTCAGTCAGCGTCCCCGCGCCGAGTGTGCCGAGCAGGGTTTCCAGCAGCCCCGACAGCAGTCCGCTCGTGGCGTCGATGTCGATGTTCTCCGGATCGAGCAGCAACGTTCCCGTTGCACCCCGCGCTGCGCCGAGATTGGCGGCGCCCTGGAAATCCAGCATGCGTTTGCCAGACACCTCGGCGAATCCGCCGTCGCCGCCCTGCGCGCCCCCGCGCGCCGAGATGTTGCCGTAGAAACGCGTGATGTCGTCCGCCCAGACGATGACCTTGCCGCCGTCACCCTCGGTGATCGCGTCGGCATGGATCTTGACGTCTTTCCCGACATGGCTGCGGAAAGCATTGTCGATGCCGGGATTGGCGCCCTGGTAATCGCCGCCGACCAGCACCGTGCCGCCGCCGGTTTCGCCGGAGGCATCGATGCGGGCATGGCCGATCAGGCCGACCTTGTCGCCGAGGACATGCACCGTGCCGCCGGTGCCGCTGCTGCCGGTCGCCGCGATTTCGCCCTCGACCAGCGTGGTGTCGCCGGCCTGGATGTCGATGACGCCACCGCCGGTACCGCTGGCAGTGATCTTCCCGGCGGCAGCCACATTCACGTTCTTCGCCGCCTTCAGCAGGATGCGGCCGCCTTCAACCATCGCGCTGCTGGCATTGATCGTGCCGCTGTTGCCGATCAGCCCGGCGTAGATGCCGATGCGCCCGGCCTCCGCGCTGATGGTGCCGAGGTTCTTCGCTTCGTTGTCCGGGGCAGTGACTTCCACCCGCAGGTTGGGGGTGCCCGGGTTGACCAGTTCGACGCTGTTGCCCGCGGCGAGGATGACTTCGCCGTTGGGGCTGGTGATCAGGCCGTCGTTGGTGACGGCTTTGCCCACCAGGTAGACGCTGCCGCCGGTGATCTGGCCCTGGTTGATGACGCTGCCGGCACCGGCGCCGTCGGTGAAGCGCAGGCGGTTGTTGAGGAAGTCTTCGTTGCTCAGGTTCAGCGTCGAGGCCACCAGGCCGGCAACGTCGATCTGCGCGCCGGCGCCGAAGACGATGCCGTTGGGGTTGAGCAGGAACACGCGGCCGTTGGACTGCAGCGCGCCCAGGATCGCCGAGGGGTCCTGGCCGATCACGCGGTTGAGCACCGCCGAGCTGGCCGACTGCTGGATGAAGCGGGTCAGCTCACCGGCGCTGATCGAGAACGAGCCCCAGTTGATGATGGCGCTGGGGCTGTTGGTGATGTTGAGAATGTTGCCGGCCTGCTGGAAGGTCGCCGTGCCGTGGACCACCGTCGGATTGGTGGGATTGGCCAGCGCGGCGCCGCCGAAGCAGGCGGCAACGGCGAGGGCCGCGGCCTTCGGATGCAGCCTGGCCGGTGCGCGTGCCGGTTGCGTAAAGGAGGTTCTGTTCTTGTTCATGGTATCCCCTGTTGCGGTCTTCGCCTCATCGACATCCACGCCGGCCGCTGCCGGATGAACAGGCGGGTATGCGTGCCATCAATCTGACGGAATGATTATTCCACGCCCGCATGCCGGAACAGCGTGAACAATCTCTCACTTGGCAGTGTTTGCAGGGGCGCACAACAGACCGTCGCCGGCAGGGATTTGCTGCGCTTTTGCAGAAAAATTAAATTTCTTTTAAAAACAGTTACTTATAAAATCCGGCGCAAGCATGCCGGCGTCATGAACGACGCCAGGGCAGCAGGTAGGACAGCCGGTCACCGGTCTGCACGATCAGGTGCCTGACCGCCTTGTCGCGCACGATGTGCAGCGTGACGTCGATCCCGGCACCCCCGCTTCCCCACAGGCTTTCGTAAAACTCGCTCTGGCCGCCGACCGAGTCGCCGCCCACGCCGAGAATGATGTCGCCGCGTTGCAGCCCGGCATGTTCCGCCGGCGAATCCGGCAGCACGCGGGAGACCACGACATGGCCATCGACCTGCTCGGTATTGAGGCCCAGCCAGGGCCGGGCGGCACCGCGCCGGCGGCCATCGCGCACCAGGTCATCGAGCACATCCTTCAGCAGGTTGATCGGCACGAACATGTTGCCGGGAAACGCGGCGCCGCTGCCCAGCACGTCGCTGACCCACAGCGAGGCTACGCCGACCAGCCGCCCTTCGCCATCGAACAGCGCCGCACCGCTGTGGTCGTAGCGGGGCGGCGCGGTGAACAGCGCACCATCGATCATGTATTCCCACCAGCCGGTGAAGCGCCGGCGCGACACCAGCGCCGCGCCGGTGATGCCGCCAGCACCCTCATGGCAGGCCACCACCAGGGACTCCAGTTCGGCCAGCCTGTCCGAATCGCCCAGCTCCACCGGCGCGCAGGGCGGGGCCGGCACCGCGCGCAGCAGGCCGAAGCCGCTGGCATGGTCGAAGCCGACGACGCTCGCCGGATAGATGCGGTTGTCCGCGGTCATCACCAGCACTGAAGCGGCCTCCAGCACCAGGTAGCCTATGGTCAGGATCAGGCCGTTGCCATCGATCAGGATGCCGGTGCCCTCGCGCTCGGCGCCCAGCGTATCGGCCGTGCGCGCGCCTTCGACCGCGCGGATCGACAGCTTGACCACGGCATCCAGCGGCGGCTCGGCCGGATGCGGAATGCCCTGGGTCGCGCGCCAGGCTGCAACCGCGGCCATGAACAGCGAGGCGGTCATGGCGCGGACTCCGTCTCCGCCAGCGTTTCATAGCGCACGTCGACGATGTCAATTTCCTCGGGGCCGGCCGGCGTCATCAGGCTGACCGTGTCGCCGGCGCGGCGCTTGAGCAGGGCCTTCGCGATGGGCGATATCCAGCTGACATGGCCGCGCGCCGGGTCAACTTCATCGACTCCGACAATGGTCACCGTGTGCTCCATGCCGCGGCCGTCGATGTAGTCGACGGTGGCCCCGAAAAACACCTGGTCGGTGTCGCCGCGCGCAGCCGGATCGACAACCTCGGGCCGGTCCAGCCGCCTGTTGAGGTAATGGATACGGCGGTCGATCTCGCGCAGGCGCTTCTTGCCGTAAAGATAATCGCCGTTTTCCGAGCGGTCGCCGTTGGAAGCCGCCCAGGACACGATCTTCACCAGTTCCGGGCGCTCGACGTCGAGCAGGTGCATCAATTCGCGCTTCAGTCGCGCATAACCCGCTGGCGTCATGTAATTCTTCACCGGCGCGGCTTCGGCGCCGGGCTTGCGTTGGGGCTTGGGCATGGCATCTGCAGTTTAGCGAAAACTGCGGCCGGCACGGGGCGCGGCCACTCTTTTCAGGCGCCTCTTTTCATATTGTAAAATCCGCACCATTCCCCATCACCCCGTGCCCCCTCCGCACGGCAACCGACCGTGGCCGAAAAAAGTTCCAAGCCCTCGATACAGGTCATCGAACGCATGATGCAGCTCCTCGACGTGCTGTCGCAGCATGCGACCCCCGCGACGCTGAAGCAGCTGGCGCAGGCGACGCAGCTGCATCCTTCAACCGCCCACCGCATCCTCGGCGTGATGGTCGACAACCGGCTGGTCGACCGCATCGAACCCGGCATGTACCGCCTGGGCATCCGTCTCGTCGAGCTCGGCAGCCTGGTGAAATCGCGGATCAGCGTGCGCCAGGAGGCCCTGCCGCACATGCAGGCCCTGCACCAGCAGCTCGGCGAGACGGTCAACCTGTCGGTGCGTCGCGACGACGAGGTGGTCTACATCGAACGCACCGCCGAAGGCAACACCATGATGCGCGTGGTGCAGATCATCGGCGCCCGTGCGCCCCTGCACATCACCGCGGTGGGCAAGATCTTCCTCGCCGCAGACACGCCGCAGCGCGTCGCGGAATACGCCAAACGCAGCGGACTGCCGCGCTACACCGAGCACACGCTGACCGAGCTCGCGAAACTCAGCCGCGAGCTCGACGAAATCCGCAGCCGCCGCTATGCCTACGACAACGAGGAAGCCGAACGCGGTGTCTGCTGCGTCGGCGCCGGCATCCGCAACGACGAAGGCCAGCTGGTCGCCGGCCTGTCCGTGTCCGCCCCCACCGAGCGCTTCCGCAAGAACTGGGCCGAGCCGGTGCGCCAGGCGGCGGAGCGCATTTCGCGGGCGATTGGCTACCAGAACCGGTGATTGGTGATTGGTGAAAGGTGATTCGACAAGAACCCGCAAGCCGGACTGACCACTGATACCAATTCCCACTTACCCATCACCAGTCACCCGATGTACGACCGCCCCCTCGTCTTCCTCGATCTCGAAACCACCGGCGCCAATGCGACGCACGACCGCATCACCGAGGTCGGCATCGTCGAGGTCGAGAACGGCCGCTTCGTGCGCGAGTGGTCGTCGCTGGTCAATCCCGGCATGAGCATCCCGCCGGCGATCCAGTCGCTGACCGGCATCAGCAACGACATGGTCGCTGCCGCGCCGCGCTTCGAGGACATCGCGCGCGGGATCTGGGAGGCAGTCGACGGCCGCGTGCTGGTCGCGCACAACGCGCGCTTCGACTACGGCTTCCTCAAGAACGAATTCAGGCGGCTGGGCAAGACCTTCAGCGCGCCGGTGCTGTGCACGGTGAAGCTGTCGCGCAGGCTTTTTCCGCAGCACCCCCGACACAACCTCGACAGCCTGATGACGCGCCACGGCATTGCCTGTGACGCGCGCCACCGCGCGCTGGGTGATGCGCGGGTGCTGTGGCAGCTGGCGCAGTGCTGGCGCGAGGACCCGGGGGAGGCCGCGGTGCTGGAGGCAACGGCAAGGCTGCTGAAGACCGCCACGGTGCCGGCGGGACTGCCCGACGATGCCTTCGCGCACATTCCGGAAGGTCCGGGCGTCTACCTGTTCTACGGGGAGCGCGACGTGCCGCTGTACGTCGGCAAAAGCGTCAGCCTGCGCACGCGGGTGATGTCGCATTTCTCCGGCGACCATCGCGTGGCCAAGGACATGCGCATCGCCGCCGAGGTCAAGCGCATCGACTGGATCGAGACCGCCGGCGAGCTCGGCGCGCTGATCGAGGAAGCGCGGCTGGTCAAAAAACTGTCACCGGTGCACAACCGCCAGCTGCGCCGGGCGTCCGAACTCTGCGCCTGGCACTGGCCGGCGCATGCCGCAGCCCTGCCGCCGCAGCTGGTATCGGCGCGCGAACTCGCCTGCGGCGAATTCCGCGATCTCTACGGCCTGTTCCGCTCGCGCCGTGCGGCGATCGAGGCATTGCGCGAACTCGCCACCGAACACCAGCTCTGCCACGGACTGCTCGGTCTCGAGAAGCGCAGCGGCCCCTGCTTCGCCTACCAGATCAGGCGCTGCCGGGGCGCCTGCGCCGGCGTAGAAACCGCGGAAGCCCACGCGCTGCGGCTCGCGGCGGCGCTGGCGAAGCTGCGCGTGCGCGCCTGGCCCTTTCCCGGCCGCATCGGCATCCGCGAAACCGCAGCGGGTGGCGAGCGCTGCGAACTGCATGTCCTCGACCAGTGGTGCCACCTCGGCACCGTGAAGAGCGAAGAGGAGCTGCGCGAACTGGAGGAAGGCGCACCGCGGCCGCTGTTCGACCTCGATACCTACAAGATACTCACCCGCTACCTGCTCGGCGGAAAGCACCGCCCGCAAATCGTTCCGCTGCACGCCGGACCTGCGGCATAATCGTCCCGCAACCATAACACCATCATCCGGAGGAGGATGTCATGACCCAGAAGTCGCCGATCCTGAAGTTGCCGATTGCCGGGCTGTCCATGCTGGCTGCCGCCACGCTGCTGGTGCTCGCGCCGGGCGCCGCCACGGCCCAGCAGTATCCGAACAAGCCCGTGCGGTTCATCATCCCCTTCCCGCCCGGCGGTCCGACCGACATCATGGGCCGCCTGGCCGCCGACATCCTCGCCAAGGGCACGGGCCAGCAGTTCGTGCCCGACAACCGCGGCGGCGCCGGCGGCAATATCGGTGCCGAGCTGTGCGCGAAGGCGCCGCCCGACGGCTATACGATATGCATGATCACCGCGGCGCAGGGCGTATCGCCGGCGATCTACCGCAAGATGTCCTATGACCCGGCACGGGATCTTGCGACCATCACGCTGATGGCAAACCTGCCCAGCCTGCTCACCGTGCACCCCGCGCTGCCGGTGAAGACCGTCGGCGACCTGCTGGCGCTGGCCAAATCCAAACCCGGCGCGCTGAGCTATGCCTCCACCGGCAACGGCAGCAGCCCGCACATGCTGATGGAAATGTTCAAGTTCATGACCGGCACGAAAATGGTCCATGTGCCGTACAAGGGCCAGGCACCGGCGGTGGTCGACCAGCTCTCCGGCCAGGTCCAGCTCGCCTTCAACACCGCGATCAGCGTGATGCCGCAGGTCGAGGCCGGCCGCCTGCGGGCAGTGGCGATCTCATCGAAAGACCGCTTTCCGCCGATGCCCAATCTGCCCACCGTCGAGGAAGGCGGGGTCAAGGGCTTCGACGGCGGATCGTGGCAGGGCGTGGGCGCGCCTGCGGGCACGCCGGCGGACATCATCCGCCGCCTCAACACCCTGCTCGTCACCGAGCTGAAAACCCCGGCCATGCGCGAGCAGCTGCTCAAGCGCGGCGGCCTGGTGTCGGCCAATTCGCCGGAGGAGTTTTCGGCTTACCTGAAGGCCGAGATCGCGCGCTGGACCAAGATCGCCCGGGCAGCCAACATCACCATCGACTGAGCAATGACGGCGCGCAATGAAGAGCAGCAGGCGCGCGTCGACCTCGCCGCGGCGCTGCGCACCGCGTCGCGGATGGGGCTCGGTGAAGGCATCTGCAATCACTTCAGCGTCGAAGTGCCAGGCCGCCCCGGGCATTTCCTGATCAACCCCCAGGGCCTGCACTGGTCGGAAGTGACGCCGGCCGACCTGGTGCTGGTCGACGCGCAGGGCCGCAAGGTCGCCGGAAAATACGAGGTCGAGCCGACGGCCTTCTTCATCCACGGCGCCGCGCATCGCAGCAAGCCCGGCGCAAAATGCGTGCTGCACACCCACATGCCCTATGCCACCAGCCTGACCGTGATCGAAGGCGGCCGGCTGGAAGCGGCAAGCCAGGTGGCGCTGAAGTTTTACGGACGCTGCGCCTACGACGAGGCCTACAACGGACTCGCGCTCGACGCGGCGGAAGGCGAGCGCATCGTGGCCGGACTGAAGAATGCCGACGTGCTGTTCCTCGCCAACCACGGGGTCATTGTCACCGGCCCCTCGGTGGATCTCGCCTTCGACGACCTCTATTACCTGGAACGCGCCTGCATGCTGCAGGTTCTGGGCGCGGGCACCGGCAGGCCGCTGCGCGTGGTGCCGGAGGAAATCGCCCGCCAGACCGCGTCCCAGATGGGCGACGACACCCAGGCGCGGCTGCATTTCAGCGCTCTGAAGCGTCTGCTCGACCGCGACGAGCCGGGCTGGGACCGGCTCGGCTGAACGCGATTCAGTGGTAGACGACGGGGAAGTTCAGCAACAGCCGGAAATTGTCGAGGAACTCGTCGATGTGCTCCGTCGACGCCTCCTCGCCCGCGGCCGCGTTCATCGCGTTGGCGAATTTTTCCGCGACATCCCCGTGGAAAAAGGTGCCGCGCGAGCTGCGCTTGTCGACCAGTTCCAGCCCCTGCTGGCCGGGATACTCGGCAACATAGTAATGCTCACTGTTGTAGACGATGCGCATCGCGGACTCCTTTATCATAAGTCCTTGTTTTTATTGTATATTTCAATAAAACAGGGACACAATGAGGATATGGGGAGCCGCTGACGGTTTTCAAGGGGTGCGGCGGCGCAGCTGGGTCACGGCGATGCCGCAGAGGATCAGCGCCAGTCCGAAGTAGGCATTCGCGCTGGGCGCCTCGCCCATCACCCACAGTCCCAGCATCACCGCGACGCCGGGGCTGAGGTAATTCACCAGTGACATGAATGAAGGGCCGGCGGAGCGGATCAGCATGAAATAGAGGATGGTCGCCACCGCGGTCGGGCCGACACCCAGCCAGATCACCGCCGCGGCGGAACCCGGCGACGGCGCAAGCTGCCACGGCCGGTCGAGCCACAGCGCGACCGGCACCACGATCACACTGGCCACGAGCAAGGTCCCCGCAGCCGCGACCATCACGTCGCCCCTGACGATCAGCCGCGTCAGCACGCTTTGCAGCGCGTAACACAGCGCGCCGCCGAGCACGGCGAGCTGGGAAATGATGCGCACCGCTTCGCCGCCGATGCCGGCCAGTGCTGCCGGCCCCATCAGCAGCACGATGCCGCCGAAACCGAGGGCAAAGCCCGCGGCACGCTGCCGCGTCAGGTGCTCGCCGGCAATCAGGAAATGTGCCAGCACGATGGTGGCCAGCGGCATCACCGCCATCAGGATGCCGGCCAGCGCGCTCTCGACCACCTGCTGGCCCCAGGTGATCAGGTAGAAGGGCAGCGCGTTGCCGATCAGCGCGATCACCACGAACGGTGCCCATGCACGCCCTGGCGGCGGCAGGCGCTTGCCCAGCGCATGGACGATCACGACCAGCACCAGCGCGGCAATGCCGATGCGGCCGGCAACGACGGTCCACGGCGGCAGCGTCGCCACCGCGATGCGGTTGAACATGAAGGAGGAGCCCCACATCGAGACCAGCGCGAGCAGCAGCAGCCAGTCTTTCGGGGTACGGTGCGCAGACATCGGGCGATATGCTTTTTATTCTGTTTATTTGAATGCGATGAACGATGAATGATGAGCAATGGACGCAGGCACCCCCGGTTGTCGCTCATCATTCATCGTTCATCGCTCATCATTGTATTCTGATCGCCGCCATCATGCCGCCGCTCTGGTGGCTCAGCACATGGCAATGGAACATCCAGTCTCCGGGATTGTCGGCGACGAAGGCGATGTCAACGCGCTCGCGCGGCGCCAGCAGCGCGGTGTCGGCCCATTCCCGATGCGGGGCCGGCCGGCCGTTGCGCGAGATGATGCGGAAGGCAATGCCGTGGATGTGGATCGGATGATGCCAGGCCGTGTCGTTGTGCAGCGCGAACACATGATGGCTGCCGCGCTTCAGCGTCAGCAGCGGCTCGTGCACATGATGTTTCCGGGCGACACCGTTGATGGTCCAGGCGATGCGGTGCTCGCGCACGAGTTCGCGGATGCCGAGGCGTTCGCCCTGCAGTTCGGCCTCGCGCAGGCCGCCCATCGCGCCGCCGGCAAAGACGAATTCGTGGCGCTGCGCCCGCGCGATCTCGGGCTCGGCCAGCGGGTTGGGCGGCAGCGCAAGCGGCGCATCCAGCGGTTCCCGGCGCAGCGGCGCCTCGTCGCGGTAGACGAATTCCATCACCTGCAGCTCGCGCGGGTAAAACACGTCGGACACAACGAAACGTTCGCCGGGCCTGCCCATGCAGTCGATGGCCAGGTCGGCACGCATGCCCGGACCGAGCACGACGCCCTCGCCCGCCGGGTGCGGCGCGACCGGATGACCGTCAAGCGCGATCACCTGCGGCGCATGGCCGTCAAACTTCAGCCGGAATATGCGCGCACTGGCGGCATTGACCAGCCGCAGCCGGAGGCGTTCGCCGGCACGCAGCGGAAATTCCCCGCCGACCGGCGTGAAACGGCCGTTGACGGTGACGGTGTTGCCGATGCGCCCGGCATGGGTCAGGTCGAAGAGATTGCTGTCGTAATCATCGACCGGCGTCGCGTCGCGGTTAAGCCGCCAGTCCGACAGCACCCAGGTCTCGTCGCGGTCGAAGGGCGGGGGATCGCGTTCGTCGACGATCAGCGCGCCGTAAAGCCCGCGCGCGACCTGTTCCTGGGAACGCTCGTGCGGGTGGTACCAGTAGGTGCCCGCGTCGGGCAGCGCGAATTCGTAGACAAAGTCCTGTCCGGGTGCGACCGGGGGCTGGGTCAGGTGGGGCACGCCATCCATCGCATTGGGCAGGCGGATGCCGTGCCAGTGCACGGTGGTCGGCTGCGGCAGCGCGTTGCGCAGCGTCACCCGCAGCGTGTCGCCCTGGCGCGCGCGCAGCAGCGGGCCGGGCACCGCGCCGTTGAAGCTCCAGACCTCGGTGTCGGGAAACTGCGCCGGCACCAGCTGCTGGCGGCTGACACCGGCTCGCAACACCTGCACTTGCGGTGCCGCTCCCGCAGCACCGCAGCGCAACGCGGGCAGCGCGGCACAGGCTGAAGCGGCAGCGATGAAGCGGCGGCGGGTGATGGTCATGTAGGGCTCTCCGGCAGCGGCATGTATCGCATCTTACCGCCGCTGCGCAGGGAGGCCGGGTGAGTGGCCCATGATAAAATCGCGGCCCCATGACAAGGTGCCGCCGATGACCCTGACCGCCCTCTCCGCCCTATCTCCGCTCGACGGCCGCTACCACGGCAAACTCGGCGTCCTGCGCGGCTGCTTCAGCGAGCAGGCGCTGATCCGCCAGCGGGTGCGCGTCGAGGTCGAATGGCTGAAGGCACTGGCCGCGGAACCGGCGCTGAAGGAAGTGGCGCCGTTCTCGCAAGCCACCGTCGCCGAGCTCGACGCGCTGGTGAGGAATTTCTCCGAATCCGACGGCGAACGGGTCAAGGCCATCGAGTCCACCACCAATCACGACGTCAAGGCGGTGGAATACCTGCTCAAGGAGCGCCTCGCCAGAAACGCCGAGGTGACGAAGGTCGCCGAGTTCATCCATTTCGCCTGCACCTCGGAGGACATCAACAATCTCTGCCATGCGCTGATGCTGCAGGAAGCCCGCGCCAGTGCATTGCTGCCGGCGCTGGACGCGATCATTGCCAAGCTGCGCGCACTGGCGCACGAACTGGCGGATGCACCGATGCTGTCGCGCACCCACGGCCAGCCGGCTTCGCCGACCACGCTCGGCAAGGAAATGGCCAACGTGGTCGCCCGCCTCGTGCGCGCCCGCAGCCGCATCGCCGGCGTGTCGCTGCTCGGCAAGATCAACGGCGCGGTCGGCAACTACAACGCCCATCTCGCGGCCTATCCGGACATCGACTGGGAAAGCTTCGCCAAACGCTTCGTCGAGTCGCTGGACCTGGAATTCAATCCCTATACCATCCAGATCGAGCCGCATGACGCCATCGCCGAGCTGTTCGACGCGGTCGCCCGCGCCAACACCATCCTGCTCGACCTCGACCGCGACATCTGGGGCTACATCTCGGTCGGCTACTTCAAGCAGAAAACGAAGGCGGGCGAGATCGGCTCCTCGACCATGCCGCACAAGGTGAACCCGATCGACTTCGAGAATTCCGAAGGCAACCTCGGCCTGTCGAACGCGCTGCTGCGCCACCTCTCGGACAAGCTGCCGGTGTCGCGCTGGCAGCGCGACCTGACCGACTCGACAGTGCTGCGCAACATGGGCGTCGCGCTGGGCTACGCCCTGCTCGCCTGGGATTCCTGCCTGAAGGGGCTCAACAAGCTGGAAGCGAACCGCGAGAAACTCGCAGCCGACCTCGACGCCAACTGGGAGGTGCTGGCCGAACCGATCCAGACCGTGATGCGCCGCTACAACGTGGCCGGCGCCTACGAGCAGCTGAAGGAACTGACCCGCGGCAAGGGCATCAACCGCGACACGCTGCAGGCTTTCATCAAGGGACTGCAGGGCATACCCGAAGCCGAGAAGCAGCGCCTGCTCTCGCTGACGCCGGCAAACTATATCGGCAAGGCTGTCGCGCTGGCCAAGCGCATCTGATCACCGGCGCCGGCCTCGGGCCTGCGCTCAGGCCTGCCTGCGATGGCGCAGGTACTCGACGACACCGGGCATGATCGACAGGATGATGATCACGATGATCACCACCGTCAGGTTGTCCTTGATCAGCGGGATGTTGCCGAAGAAATAGCCTGCGTATCCCAGGGACACCACCCAGACGATCGCCCCGGTGACGTTGTAGAGCGCAAAGCGGGGGTAAGGCATGCTGGCCGCTCCGGCCACGAAGGGCGCATAGGTGCGCACGATGGGCACGAAGCGCGCGATGATGATGGTCTTGCCGCCGTGGCGCTCGTAGAAGGCGTGCGCGCGTTCCAGGTGCTTCGGGTTGAGCCAGCGCGAATTGCGGTCCTTCAGCACCCTCGGGCCGATGTAATGCCCGATGCTGTAGTTCACCGCGTCCCCCAGTATCGCCGCGATGATCAGCAGCACCACCATCAGGTGGATGTTCATGCCGCCGGCGGCGGCAATCGCGCCGGCCACGAACAGCAGCGAATCTCCGGGCAGGAAAGGGGTTACCACCAGCCCGGTCTCGCAGAACACGATGACGAACAGGATCAGGTAGATCCAGGCGCCGTAGGCTGCGACCAGCGCCTGCAGGTGGTCGTCGAGATGGACGACCAGGTCGATGAACAGCGCGAGCAGTTCCAAGGCGGCCGCCGGCCTAGACTACGGCGCCGTCTTCGCCCGCCTTCTGCGCCGCCTCCGGCCGCACCAGGTCATCGCGCGACACGCCGAGATACATCACGATAGGGCTCGCGACCAGCACCGAGGAGTAGATGCCGAACAGGATGCCGATGGTCAGCGCCAGCGCGAAATGGAACAGCGTCTCGCCGCCGAAGAGGAGCATCGCCAGCACCATCAGCTGGGTCGAGAAATGGGTGATGACGGTGCGCGACATGGTCTGGGTGATCGCCGCATCGAGCACCTCCGGCACCTTGGCATGGCGGTACTTGCGGCTGCGGAAGCATTCGCGCACGCGGTCGAACACCACCACCGACTCGTTGACTGAATAGCCGAGGATTGCCAGCACCGCGGCAAGCACCGGCAGCGAGAACTCCCACTGGAAAATCGAGAACACGCCGACGATGATGATCACGTCGTGCAGGTTGGCGATGATAGCCGCGAGGCCGAACTTCCACTCGAAACGCAGCGCAAGATAGGCGACGATGCCGAGACATACGAACAGCAGAGCCAAAGCGCCGCTTTCGAACAGCTCCCTGCCGACCTGCGGCCCGACGAACTCGACGCGGCGCATCTCCACGCCCGCCTCGTCCTTGCGCAGCACTTCCAGCACCTGCTCCGAAAGCTTGGCGCTGGTCACGCCCTCCTTGACCGGCAGCCGGATCAGCACGTCGCGCGAGGTGCCGAAGTTCTGCACCGCGGCCTCGGTGAAGCCGAGCGTCGCCACCGACGCGCGGATGCGGTCGAGCTGGGCCGGCTGCGGGTAGGACACCTCCATCACCGTGCCGCCGGTGAAGTCGACGCCGAAATTGAGGCCCTTGGTCGCCAGCGAGCCCACGGCAACGAAAAAGGTGATCAGGGAAATCACGTTGAACATGCGCGCATAGCGCATGAACGGGATGTCCTTCTTGATGCGGAAGATTTCCATGACTTTGCCGTCCCGTCAGCCGATGCTGATGCGGTCGAGCTTGCGCCGGCCGCCGTAATAGAGGTTCACCATTGCGCGCGACACCATCACCGCGCTGAATATCGAGGTCAGGATGCCCAGGCACAGCACCACCGCGAAGCCCTTGACCGGACCGGAACCGAAGGCAAACAGCGCCAGGCCCGCGATCAGCGTGGTGATGTTGGAGTCGAGAATCGTGCCCCAGGCGCGGTCGTAGCCGGCATAGATCGCCGCATGCGGCGTGTTGCCGTTGCGAAGCTCCTCGCGGATGCGTTCGTTGATCAGCACGTTGGCGTCGATCGCCATGCCGATCGTGAGCGCGATGCCGGCCATGCCGGGCAGGGTCAGCGTCGCCTGCAGCATCGACAGCAGCGCCACCAGGAACAGCACGTTGGCCGCCAGCGCGACCACCGAGAAGACGCCGACCATCGTGTAGTAGATGATCATGAATACGGCGATCGCGGCGAAGCCGTAGAGCGCCGAGTTGAAGCCGATCTGGATGTTCTCCGCGCCCAGCGACGGGCCGACCGTGCGCTCCTCGACGATCTCCATCGGTGCCGCCAGCGCGCCGGCGCGCAGCAGCAGCGACACGTCCCGCGCCTCCTGGGTGGTCATGCGGCCGCTGATCTGCACGCGGCCGCCGCCGATCTCGGTGCGGATCACCGGCGCCGTGACCACCTCGCCCTTGCCGCGCTCGAAGAGCAGGATTGCCATGCGCTTGCCGACATTTTCCCGGGTGTACTGCTGGAATATCCGCGCGCCTGTGCCGTCAAGATTGATGTGCACCGCCGGCTCGCCGGTCTGGCCGTCAAAACCGGGCTGCGCATCGTTGATGCGTTCGCCGGTCAGCACCACCTGCCGCTTGACCAGCACCGGCTGGCCATTGCGCTCGTAATAGAGTTCGGTGCCGAAGGGCACCTGGCCGGCCTTGGCCTGCTGCATGGCCGCGAGATCGAGCATTTTCTCGTCATCGACCATGCGCACTTCAAGGGTCGCCGTGCGGCCGAGGATGTCCTTGGCCTTGGCGGTATCCTGCACGCCCGGCAGCTGCACGACCACGCGGTCGGCGCCCTGCTGCTGGATGATCGGCTCGGCGACGCCGAGTTCGTTGACGCGGTTGCGCAGCGTGTTGATGTTCTGCTGCAGTGCGAACTCCTGGATGCGGCGCTGCGCCTCGAGCTTGAGCACCGCCGAGATGCGGTACTCGCCGGCATCTTCGGCGGTTTTCAGGTCGAGATCGGGGATGTCCTTGGCGATGCGCGCCAGCGCCCGCTCGCGCAGCGCGGCTTCGCGGAAGCGCACCGTCAGCGACTGGCCGTCACGCGAGACGCCGGAATACTGGATGCGCTGGTCGCGCAGCAGGGTGCGGATGTCGTTGCCGTATGCATCCAGCCGCTTGGTCAGCGCCGATTTCATGTCGACCTGCATCAGGAAATGCACGCCGCCACGCAGGTCGAGCCCCAGGTACATCGGCAGTGCGCCGATCGAAGTCAGCCACTCCGGGCTACGCGACAGCAGATTGAGCGCGACGACGTAATCGTCCCCGAGCGCGGCCTGAACGGCATCCTTGGCCTTGAGCTGGTCCTCGGTCGAGGGAAACCGCGCCTTGACGCTGGTTGCATCCAGCGCAAGGCCCTCGGGCACAAGCCCCGCCTTCTTCAGGGCATCGTCCACTCGTTCCATCAAGGCCGTGTCGACCTTCAGATTGCTGCGCAGCGGCGAGACCTGCACGGCCGGAACTTCGCCGTAGAAATTGGGCAGGGTGTAGACAAGTCCGACGATCACGGCTGCGAGGATCAGCAGGTATTTCCAGAGCGGATAACGGTTCATGGTGGTGGTGCCGTACGGGGTGTGGGCTGTGGTGCCGGATCTGCGGAACCTGGCCGGGGCCGCAGGGCGGGGTGATCCGCCCCGGCGCGCCGTCGGGTTCCCGCCGGCTCAGTGATTCACTGGATGGTCTTGATCGTGCCCTTGGGCAGCACGGTCTGCACGGCATGGCGCTGCAGCTGCACCTCGACACCCTCGGCGATGCTGACGGTGACATACTGGTCATCGACCCTGGTGATGCGGCCGAGGATGCCGCCTGCGGTGATCACTTCATCACCCTTCTGCAGGCCGTCGACCATGGTCTTGTGTTCCTTGGCGCGCTTCATCTGCGGCCGGATCATCAGGAAATAGAGCACGGCGAACATCGCCAGGATCAGCAGCATGCTTTCGATGCCGCCGCCCTGGGGCGCGGCGGCCGGGGACTGTGCCCAAGCGGGACTGATTAACACGGTGTACCTCCGTCAGGGGATCGGGGCGCCTCGGGTCGGGCTGTGCCGGTGCCTGGACGCTTATTCAAGGCATTGTATTTTAACATCATTCCGCTTCGATTTGACCGCTCATTTCAGCCACGTCAGCAGCAAAGGCGGCCAGTCTCCCCGCGGCAATCGCCCCCCGCAGACCGCGCATCAGCTCCTGGTAGTAATACAGGTTGTGGAGGGTGTTCAGGCGCGCGCCGAGCATTTCGTTCACACGCTGCAGGTGGTGGAGATAGGCGCGGGTGAAATGGCGGCAGGTATGGCAGCCGCAGTCCGCATCGAGCGGCGACAGGTCGCCGCGGTAGCGCGCATTACGCAGCTTGATCACGCCGCGGCGGGTGTAGAGCCAGCCGTTGCGGGCGTTGCGGGTGGGCAGCACGCAGTCGAACATGTCGACGCCGGCACTGACCGCGGCGACGATGTCGGCCGGCGTGCCGACGCCCATCAGGTAGCGCGGCCGCTCCGCCGGCAGCCGCGGCGCGGTGTGGCGCAGGATGCGCAGCATGTCGTCCTTGGGTTCGCCCACCGACAGGCCGCCGATGGCATAGCCGTCGAAGCCGATGCCCGTCAGTGCCGCCAGCGACTCGTCGCGCAGGTCCTCGTGCATGCCGCCCTGGACGATGCCGAACAGCGCATTGGGATTGCCGGCGTGCGCCGCCTTGCTGCGCGCCGCCCAGCGCATCGACAGCTCCATGGAAGTCCGCGCCTGCGCGCGGTCGGCCGGGTACGGCGTGCATTCGTCGAAGGCCATCACGATATCGGAATTGAGCACGCGCTGGATGCTCATCGACTCCTCCGGCGTCAGGAAGCAGGCATCACCGTTGACCGGCGACTGGAACTTCACGCCCTCTTCGCTGATTTTTCTCAGCTCGCCGAGGCTGAACACCTGGAAGCCGCCGGAGTCGGTCAGGATCGGGCCGTCCCAGCCCATGAAGCGATGCAGGCCGCCATGGGCGGCAATGACCTCGAGGCCGGGCCGCAGCCACAGGTGGAAGGTGTTGCCGAGCACGATGCGCGCGCCGATACCGTGCAACTCGTCGGGCGCCATGCCCTTGACCGCGCCGTAGGTGCCGACCGGCATGAACACCGGGGTTTCGACGGCGCCGTGCGCGGTTTCGAGCAGGCCGCAGCGCGCCGCGCCGTCGGTGGCGGTGACCCTGAATTGCATGGGATTCACTTCTCCGGCGCGCGATCGATCAGCATCGCGTCACCATAACTGAAAAAACGGTAGCGCTGCGCAATGGCATGCCGATAGGCGCGGCGGATGTTGTCGATGCCGCCGAAAGCCGACACCAGCATCAGCAGCGTCGAGCGCGACAGGTGGAAATTGGTGACCAGGCGGTCGACGATGCGGAAGCGGTAGCCGGGCAGCACGAACAGCGCGGTCTCGGCCGCGCCCGCAACGGGATCGCCGGCCGCGGCGGCACTCTCCAGCGCGCGCAGGCTGGTGGTGCCGACGGCGACCACGCGGCCGCCGCCGGCGCGGGTCGCGCGCAGCGCATCGACGGTCGCCTGCGGCAGGCTGTACCACTCGCTGTGCATGCGGTGTTCAGAAAGGTCCTGCACCCGCACCGGCTGGAAGGTGCCGGCGCCGACATGCAGCGTCAGCGTCGCGATGCCGACGCCTTTCGCGCGCAGTGCGGCGAGGATGCCCTCGTCGAAATGCAGGCCTGCGGTCGGCGCAGCGACGGCGCCGGGGTTTTTCGCGTAAACGGTCTGGTAGCGCGCCTCGTCCCCGGCATCCGGCTTGTGTCCGATGTACGGCGGCAGCGGCACCGCGCCGTGGCGATCGAGCAGCGTCCACAGGTCATCGTCCCCGGCAAAACGCAGCTGCCAGAGTTCGCCACGGCGTCCGAGCACCTCGGCCTCGGCGCCGTCGCCGAGCAGCAGGCGGCTGCCCGCCTTCGGCGCTTTACTCGAGCGCAACTGGACGTCGGCCTCCTGCAGGCCGGTGACACGCTCCACCAGCACCTCGACCCGGCCGCCCGAACCCTTGCGTCCGAGCAGCCGCGCCTTGATCACGCGGGTGTCGTTGACCACCAGCAGGTCGCCGGCATCCAGCAGTTCAACGATGTCCGGAAACAATCCGTCGCGCAGCGCGCCGGTGGCCCCATCGAGGTGCAGCAGGCGGCTGGCACTGCGCGTTTCGGCCGGTGCCTGCGCGATCAGTTCCGGCGGCAGGTCGTAATGGAAGTCGTCCAGACGCATCGCGCGGATTATATAGGCGCCGCCGCCCCGCCTCCGCAGGCGGGTTTGCCCGGCCCGGAGCATTTAAGGGATAATCGCGGCCCGTGCCGGGATGGCGGAATTGGTAGACGCACGGGACTCAAAATCCCGCGCTGGCGACAGCGTGCCGGTTCGATTCCGGCTCCCGGCACCACCAGCTGCAGCGCTCCCCGGATGCGCCGCCGGCTCCAGACCAGCGGGGGAACCACGATGACCGCCGTAACAGCCCCGGACCGCATCGAGGTGCGCCTCCAGGAACTGTCGCAGCTGTTCAACTCGATGGATCCGACGCCCTTCCACCACAAGGACCTCGATCCGGACGCCGAGGAATTCATCACCAGCTGGGCCCAGGAACTGCCGCGCGAAGGCGAATTCGAAATCCTGATTCATCTCACCGGCGGCAACACTCCGCCCGACGCGGAGGGGGTGGCGCGCGAAGCACTGGGGAATTATTTCAGCTATCGCGCGCTGCACGCGCAGCGCGAGTTCCGCCACCTGATGCAGCGCGGCCGGCAGAGCCTGGTGATCGGCCTCGGCTTCCTTGCCAGCTGCCTGCTCGTCGCCGAACAGGTCGGACAGCATGCGGCCGGTCCTTACGCAACCATACTGCGCGAGAGCGTGATCATCGGCGGCTGGGTCGCCATGTGGCGGCCGCTGGAAATCTTCCTCTACGACTGGTGGCCGCTGGCCAACCGCAGACGCATGTACGAAAAGCTGGGCCGGGCGGCCGTGCGCGTGACCACGACCTGAAGTTAAAAAGCGCGCGCCCTTCCCGGCCTGTCAGGCGCTTTTGGCAAGGACCTCGATGTTGTCGATCAGGCGTGTCTTGCCCAGCCGCGCCGCCGCCAGGATCACCAGCTCCTGGTCGCCGTTGAGCGGCGGTTGCAGGTCGCTGCGCCGGCGCACCGCCACGTAGTCGGGCTTCCAGCCATGCTTCGCCAGCTCGGCCATCGCCGCCAGCTCGATGCGCTGGTAGTCACGCGCACCCAGCGCGATCTCGCCGCGGGCATTGCGCAGCACGCGGTAGAGCCGCGGCGCCTCCTGGCGCTCCGCCGGGCTCAGATAGGAATTGCGCGAGGACAGCGCGAGGCCATCCTCCGCGCGCACCGTCTCGGCAAGGATGATTTCGATCGGCAGCGCGAACTGGCGCACCATGTTGGTCAGCACCAGGCATTGCTGGTAGTCCTTCTTGCCGAAAATCGCGGCATGCGGCGACACCATGTTGAACAGCTTCAGCACCACGGTGGCGACGCCGCGGAAATGTCCCGGGCGCGCGCCGCCGTCGAGGATGTGCTGCAGGTCCGAGGGTTCGACGACGAAGGTCTGCGGCTCGGGATAGATTTCCCTCTCGTCGGGCGCGAACACCACATCGACACCGGCCTTGCGCAGCCTCTCGCAGTCGGCCTCGAAAGTGCGCGGATAGCGGTCGAAATCCTCGCGCGGGCCGAACTGCAGGCGGTTGACGAAAATGCTGACCACGGTGCAGGCCGCGCGCGGCTTGGCGATGCGCATCAGCTCGATGTGCCCTTCGTGCAGGTTGCCCATCGTGGGCACGAACACGTTGTCCGGCTCGCGGCGCAGGCGCTCGCGCAGTTCGGCTACGGAATGGATGACGTCCATGGACAGCGATGAGCTAGGAATGGTGAGCAATGAGCGAAAACCGCCGCATCATACTCGATAAAGGAAGCGGGCGGCGCTCATCACTCATCGCTCGTCATTCATCACTGCTTCAGAACGAGTGTTCCTTGCCCGGAAACTTCCCCGCCCGCACTTCCTCGACGTAAAGCGCGACCGCATCCTGGATCGAGCCGGCCGCCGCCTTCATGTAATTCTTGACGAATTTCGCCTTTTTCCCAGGGTAGACATCGAGCATGTCATGCAGCACCAGCACCTGGCCGTGGCAGTCGGCGCCGGCGCCGATGCCGATCGTCGGCACGCCGGCCGCGGCGGTGACCTGGCTGGCCAGCGCGGCGGGGATCGCCTCGAGCACGATCATGCCGGCGCCCGCCTGCTCGAGGATGCGCGCGTCGTCGAGCAGGCGCTGCGCGTCATCCTCGGCCTTGCCCTGCACGCGGTAGCCGCCGAGCTGGTGCACCGACTGCGGCGTCAGCCCGAGATGCCCGCAGACCGGTACGCCGCGCTCGGTCAGGAAGGCGATGGTCTCCAGCATCGGGCGGCCACCTTCGATCTTCACCATCTGCGCGCCGGCCGCCATGATCTCCGCGGCATTGCGGAAGGCCTCCTGCGGGCTCACCTGGAAGGTGCCGAAGGGCATGTCGCCGATGATGAAGGCGCGCTTCGCGCCGCGCGCGACGCAGGCGGTGTGGTAAACCATGTCGCGCAGGGACACCGGCAGCGTCGACTCGTGTCCCTGCAGCACGTTGCCCAGCGAGTCGCCGATCAGCAGCGTGTCGAGTCCGGCGCCGTCGAGCAGCGCGGCAAAGCTCGCGTCGTAGCAGGTCAGCATCGTGATCTTCTCGCCGTCCCGCATCATCTTGTGCAAATTGCTAAGGGTGATACGCATGGGGTTCTCCTGGCTAGCCGCCGAGACTGAAGAATTCGCGCGGACCGCGCATGGCGTTGATTCGCTGCAACAATAAATCAAAATCCGCGGCCGAATCAACGAAGTTGAGATTCTCCGAATTGACGATCAGCAGCGGCGCCGCGGTGTAATGGTGGAAAAACCGCGCGTAGGCGTCGGCCAGGCGCAGCAGGTATTCGTCCGGTATGCTTTTTTCATAAACCGTCGCGCGCCGCCGCACGCGCTCGACCAGTGTTTCCGCGCCCGCCTGCAGGTAGATCACGAGGTCGGGCTGCGGCGCCTGCGGCTTCAGGTGGTCGTAGATCTGGCGGTAGAGCGCGAGTTCGTCGTCGTTGAGGTTCAGGCGCGCGAACAGGGGATCCTTCTCGAGCATGAAATCGGCGACGGTGACGCCGGAGAACAGGTCGGACTGCACAAGATCGCGCACCTGGTTCATGCGCTGGAACAGGAAGAACAGCTGCACCGGGAGCGCATGGCGCGCGGGATCCTGGTAAAAGCCGGGCAGGAAGGGATTGGCGTCCGGATCCTCGAACAGCGTTGCCGCCCCGAGATGCCCGGCAAGGCGCCGCGCCAGCGTGGTCTTGCCGGAACCGATCGGCCCCTCGACCACGATGTAGCGGTATCTCGCGTTCAGTGTCATGCGGGCATCCGCCGCAGCTGCGCGACGCCGCCGGCGTCCAGCCGTGCCGCGAGCTCGCTGACCCGGCCCTGCCCCGGCACCCGCGCATCGGGCGCAATCTCCGCCAGCGGCACCATCACGAAGGCCCGCTCGAGCATGCGCGCATGGGGTATCGTCAGCCCCGGTTCATGCAATACCAGATCTCCGTAGAGCACGATGTCGAGGTCGAGGGTGCGCGGCGCGTTGGGAAAGTCGCGGACCCTGCCCTGCGCGCGCTCTATGGCGAGCAGGGCGGCAAGCAGCGCATGCGGATCCAGCGCGGTTTCGATCATCGCCACCGCATTGATGAAATCCGGCTGGTCGGCATAACCGACGGGCGCGCTGCGATAAAGCGAGGATCTCGCGAGCAGCCGCGTGCGGGGCAATGCGGCGAGTGCCGAGAACCCCGCTTCGATCTGGCGCAGCGGTTCGCCGATGTTCGCGCCGAGGGCGATGCAGGCCGGGTGTGTCGCGGTCACCCGGCTCACCCGGCAGCCGGCGCTTCCGCAGCCGGCTTGCGGCGTCGGCGCTTGCGGCGCTTTTTCGCCTGGCCGCTGTCGGCGACCAGCATGCCCGCGCGTGCGTCGGCATCGGCATCCTGGAAGCTTGTCCACCAGTCGCCCAGCGACTTGTCGACCTCGCCGCTCTCGCAGCGCAGCAGCAGGAAATCATAGGCGGCGCGGAAGCGCGGATGTTCGAGCAGGCGGAACGGCCGCTGCCCCGAGCGCTGCTCGAAACGCGGCTGCAGCGCCCACAGCTCCTTCATGTCCGAGGTGTATCGCCGCGGTATCGCCAGCTGCTCGGTCTGCCTGTCGAGCATCTCGTCCATCGCCTCGTAGAGCGCGGGAATCGGCGGCACGCCGCGCGCCTCGATTTTCCTCCAGGCCGCGAGCACCTCGTGCCACATCAGTGCGGCAAAGAGGAAGGCCGGCGACACCGGCTTGCCGTCGCGGACGCGCGCGTCGGTGTTCTTCAGCGCGAGCATCACGAAGCGCTCGCCCAGCGGCTGCTCGAGGATCACGTCGAGCAGCGGCAGCAGGCCATGGTGCAGGCCTTCCTTGCGCAGCCGCTTCACGCACTCGGCGGCATGCCCCGACAGCAGCAGTTTCAGCATTTCGTCGAACAGGCGCGCCGCCGGCACATTGGCCAGCAGCTCCGCCAGCAACTTCACCGGCTTGCGCGTGGGTGCGTCGATCTCCAGCCCGCAGGCTGCGGCAAAGCGCACAGCGCGCAGCATGCGTACCGGATCCTCGCGGTAGCGCTGCGCCGGATCGCCGATCATGCGCAGCCGCTTGCGCCGGAGGTCGGCGACGCCACCGTGGTAATCCCAGACTTCCTGCTTCGCCGGGTCGTAGAACAGCGCGTTGATCGTGAAATCGCGGCGCGCCGCATCCTGGGCTTGGTCGCCCCAGACGTTGTCGCGCAGCAGGCGGCCGTGTTCGTCCTCGACCTGCAGGTCGGCGTCAGCTTCGGCCGCCGGGCCGCGGAAGGTGGTGACTTCGACGAGGTCGCGGCCGCACAGCACATGGACGATGCGGAAACGCCGGCCGATGATGCGCGAGCGGCGGAAAATGCCGCGCACCTGCTCCGGCGTCGCGTTCGTCGCGACGTCGAAATCCTTGGGATCGCGGCCGAGGATCAGGTCGCGCACCGCGCCGCCGACGACAAAGGCGCTGTACCCCGCCTCCTGCAGTGCGTCACAGGTGCGCAGCGCGCAGCTGCCGATGCGGTCGCGGGTGATGCCGTGCTCGGCCACCGCGATGATGCGCGGCCTGGCGGGTCGGAACATGCGGCCGGAAAAGACCCGGCCGAGCAGCTTCTTGATCATGCAGGAATCTTGCGGAAACGGGAGGCGGCACGCCGGTGAATGACGGTCCACGCCGTCCGTCTGCCGCGCTTGGGAAAACCGGCGCGATTATACATGGCTCCCCCTGCGCACCGACGCATGTCAGCCGAGGCTGATGATGGGCCAGCCGCGGGATTCGGCATGCGCGCGCAGTGCCGCATCGGGATCCACCGCGACCGGATCGGTGACCTTCTGCAGCAGCGGCAAGTCATTGTGGGAGTCGCTGTAAAATATTGATTTTAAATGACTTTTTATGGTTTCTCCGCGTGAAGCCAGCCACGATTCGAGACGCTCCACCTTGCCTTCACGAAAACTCGGCGTGCCGCTGACACCGCCGGTGAATTCGCCGTCGCGGACCTCGGGCTCGGTCGCGATCAGGTGCTCGATGCCGAAGGCGCGCGCGATCGGCGCGGTGACGAAACTGTTGGTCGCCGTGATGATCACGCAGAGGTCGCCGCGGTGGCGCTCCACCAGCCTGCGTGCCGAGCTGCGGATCATCGGCTGGATGCGTTCGCGCATGTATTCGTCATGCCAGGCGTCGAGCACGCGCCGCGGGTGGCGCGACAGCGGCTTGAGCTGGAAATCAAGGAACTCCCTGATGTCCAGCGTGCCCGCCTTGTACTGGTCGTAGAACTGCTGGTTGCGCGCCTCGTAGACCTCGCGGTCGAGCACGCCGCGGTCGATCAGGAACTGCGCCCATTCAAAATCGCTGTCTCCGGCAAGCAGCGTGTTGTCGAGGTCGAACAATGCCAGGGCCATGTGTGTTTCCGTTCTCCGCTTTTCAGTGTTGCACGCCTTGTGCTTCAGGTTCACGGCCGGGCCGGCTGCAGGGACTGCAGCAGCTCGCGCGCAAGAGGCACCGTGATCGCGCGCTTCTGCTGCAGCGACAGGCGGTCCAGCGTGTCGACCAGCGCGCGCAGCGAACTCAGGTCGCGCGGCGCACGCGCGAGCAGGTAATCGGCGACTTCCGGCGGCAGCGCGAATCCGCGGGCCGCCGCGTAATCATGCAGCGCCGCGCGGCGGTCATCCTCGCTCAGCGCGCGCACCTCGTAGACCAGTCCCCAGGCCAGCCGGGTCAGCAGGTCCGGGCGCAGCGGAAGCCGCGCCGGCGGCCGGTCGCCGGCGGCGAGCAGCACGCCGCATCCCTCGCGCAGGGTATTGCAGATGTTGAACAGGGCGACCTGCGCGGCGGCGTCGAGCTGCTGCACGTCATCCGCAATACAGGCATCGTCAGATCCCGTCTCCGCGGCGCGCCCGTCGAACAGCCGCACCGTGCAGCCGCGCTCGCGCAGCGCCCGCGCCGTCGCCTGCAGCAGGTGGCTGCGGCCGCTGCCGCTGCCGCCCCAGAGATAGATGAAGCGTTCCGGCTGCGCGCCGCCTGCCAGCGCGCGCAGCGCAGCCACCACTTCCGCGTTGTCCCCGGCGACGAAATTGTCCAGAGTCGGCGCCGGTGCCGACGCCAGTTCCAGCACCAGCTGCCTCATACCCGCGGCCTCATGCGCAGAATGCGCCGCACCGCGACTCATTCACGGTACATGCCGCTCTCGAGGTAATCGCGGCGCAGGTGGCGCGCCCAGACCAGCAATGCCGCGCTGACCGGCAATGCCAGCAGCACGCCAAAAAACCCGAACAGGCTGCCGAAGGCGAGCAGCGCGAAAATCACCGCGACCGGGTGCAGTCCGATGCGCTCACCGACCAGCCAGGGCACCAGCAGGTACCCCTCGACCATGTTGGCCAGGATGAACACGCCCCAGATCCACAGCAGGGGCGCGAGTTCCTGGAACTGCAGCAGGCTGGTCAGCGTTGCCAGCACCACGCCGACGATGATCCCCAGGTAGGGCACGAAGGTCACCAGTCCGGCGAATATGCCCACCGACAGCGCATAGTCAAGGCCAACCAGCCACAGGCCGACCGTGTAGAACAGCGCCATGCCCAGCATCACCAGCAGCTGCCCGCGCAGGAACTGGCCGAGCACTTCGTCGATTTCGCGGGCAAGCTGGCTGATGCGGCCGTAGTAGCGCCGCGGGATCATCGCATCGATGCCGGCAATGATACGGTCCCAATCGCGCAGAAAATAGAACAGCACCAACGGGACCAACACCAGATTGACCAGAAAACCGACGACAGCCAGGCCGCCGCTGGTCAGCTTGGGCAGCAGCTTCAGTGCGAAATCGCGGATGTCCGCAAGGTGCGCGGTCACCCAGTCGCGAACCATCGCGATCTCCAGCTGCACACCCAGCAGCTCTTCCAGCCGCGGTGCGGCGGCGGCACGCAGCCAGTCGATAAAGACCGGCGCCTGGTCGGCAATCGCGCGCACCTGGCGGATCAGCAACGGGAGCAGAACCACCAGCAGCACCAGCATGGAAAGCAGCAGCAGCAGCAGCACCAGCGCCGTGGCCAGCGTGCGCGGCACTCGGCGGCGGGTCATGCGCCCCACCAGCGGATTGCAGATGTAGGCAAGGATCGCCGCCAGCAGGAATGGCGTCAGGATCGGGCTCAGCAGGTAGATCGCAGCGACGGCGATCGCGGCTGCGGCCAGCCATTGCCAAAGATGCTGCGGAGTGCGGCCCGGGTTATCCATTTAAGATAAAATTCGCGTCGTTCAGGTGTGATGCCGGCGCCTATCTTATCAGGGCGATGGAAGCGCGCCCCGCCCAGACACTGCATACCCTCCGAGGACCGTCTTGAACCGCAAAAAACCAGCCCGCAAGCCGCTGACCTACCGCGATGCCGGCGTCGACATCGATGCCGGCGACGCGCTCGTCGACCGCATCAAGCCCCACGCGAAACGCACGCTGCGCCCCGGCGTGATGGCCGGCATCGGCGGCTTCGGCGCGCTGTTCGCGGTGCCCCGGGGGTACCGCGAACCGGTGCTGGTGTCCGGCACCGACGGTGTCGGCACCAAGCTGAAGCTCGCCTTCGAGTGGAAACGCCACGACACGATCGGCATCGACCTCGTCGCGATGAGCGTCAACGACATCCTGACGCTGGGCGCCGAACCGCTGTTTTTCCTCGACTACTATGCCTGCGGCAAACTAGATGTCGACGCGGCGACCGACGTGGTGAAAGGCATCGCCGCCGGCTGCGAAATGGCCGGTTGCGCGCTGATCGGCGGCGAGACCGCGGAAATGCCGGGCATGTATCCCGCCGGCGAATACGACCTCGCCGGTTTTGCCGTCGGCGTCGTGGAAAAGAAACGCATCATCGACGGCCGCGGCATCCGCCCCGGCGACGTCGTGCTGGGACTCGCCAGCAACGGCGCCCACTCCAACGGCTACTCGCTGATCCGGCGCATCCTCGCACAACCCGGCGTGAAGCTGTCGGCCAAAGTCGGCGGCCGCGCGTTGAAGGATGCAATCCTCGCGCCGACGCGCATCTACGTGAAACCCGTGCTGCAGCTGATGAAAAAAGTGCAGCTCAAGGGCCTCGCCCACATCACCGGCGGCGGGCTGGTCGACAACGTGCCGCGGGTGCTCGGCGAAGGCCTCACCGCCGAAATCCGCGGCGACGCCTGGCCGCTGCCGCCGCTGTTCCGCTGGCTGCAGGAGCAGGGCAACGTCGCCGACGATGAAATGCACCGCGTGTTCAACTGCGGCATCGGCATGGTCGTGGTGGTTGCGGCAAAGGATGCACCGCGCGCGCAGAAGCTGCTCGAGAAAAACGGCGAGCGGGTCTGGTGCATCGGCGAGGTGCGCCGCCGGCGGCGCGGCGAAGCGCAAACCGTCGTCGTCTAGGAGCGCGGCCCTGAAGCGCATCGCGATACTCATTTCCGGGCGCGGCAGCAACATGGAGGCCCTGCTCGGGGCCGGGCTGCCGGCCGAGATCTGCGCGGTGGTCAGCAACAATCCCGCGGCCCGCGGGCTTGCCACTGCCTCGGCGCGGGGCATCGCCACCGCGGCGGTGGATCACAGGGCGCACTCCTCCCGCGAAGCCTTCGACGCCGCGCTTGCCGCCGCGCTTGATGCCTGCCGGCCCGACCTCGTCGTGCTCGCCGGTTTCATGCGCATCCTCACCCCGGCCTTCGTCGGCCGCTACGCCGGACGCATGGTCAACATCCATCCCTCGCTGCTGCCGTCTTTTCCCGGACTGCATACCCACCGCCAGGCGCTGTCCGCCGGGGTGCGCATCCACGGCTGCACGGTGCACTTCGTCACCGCGCAGGTGGACGCCGGGCCGATCATCGCGCAGGCGGCCGTGCCGGTCTTCCCCGAGGACGGCGAGGAGGCGCTGGCCGCGCGCGTGCTCAAGGCCGAGCACCGGCTCTACCCGGCCGCGCTCGCACTTCTGGCGGAAGGCAAGGTCAGGATGGAAGGCGGCCGCACGGTCTACGCGTCCTTCCCGGTCAAGGGCGGCCCGGCCGAGACGATCCTGTCGCCCGACCCGGTCTCGGCCAATTCCGACATCGAAGCGCTGGCGCGGTTCACGCCTTAGCGGGCCGTTGCGTTGCCGGCGGTAGGAAATTTTGCTACCATTCGCCCTGGGAGATACGGTCGTGGCGAATATCGAAAAGGTCAGCATCTCGCTGCCGCACGAGCTTCTGGAATCGGTCCACGAGGCGGTCGACAGCGGCCAATACGGTTCGGCGAGCGAGGTGGTGCGCGAGGCGCTGCGCGAATGGAAGCAGCGCCAATCGCTGCGCCAGCTCGAAATCGAACGCCTGCGCAGGCTCTGGCAGGAAGGCATCGACAGCGGCCCTGCGCGACCGCTCGACTTTGAAGATACCAAGCGGCGCGGACGCGAACGGCTGGCGCGCGAAGGGCTCCCGAACAAGCAGCCGTAATGGTTCGCGCGACCGTCATCTTCTCG